>OY970226.1:0-1507500 GCA_963714065.1 uncultured Alphaproteobacteria bacterium
CGAAATTGAAAGTGTACGGGGCGTCGGATCCGGCTCTGACTTACAGTGTTGGTGCGGGCCAGCTTTACGGTTCGGATGCCTTCTCGGGCGGTCTGACACGTGTGGCCGGTGAAAGCGTGGCCGGTGGACCCTATGCAATCCTGCAGGGTAGTCTTGTCATCAATGATGGCAACGGAGGCAATGATTATACGCTGACCTTTAATTCTGCAGACTTGACGATTACGCCGCGCGGCCTAACGATTACCGCCAATAATAAAACGATGACTTATGGAGCGGGCAACACGTTTAACGGCTTCACGCCGGTCGGCTTGCAGAATGGCGAAACGATCGGCAATGTCGACTTCAGCACGAATGCAACTCCCTCGAGCACGGGCAATTGGCAATACCGGTCGATGCCCTGGACGATTACGATAACGAACGCTGCGGGCGGCACGTTTACGGCATCGAACTATGCCATTGTCTATGCTCCGGGCAGCTTGCAGGTGAACCAGCGGGCGCTGACGCTGGCAAGCATTACGGCGAACAATAAAGTCTATGACGGAATGAATGCCGCAACGCTGGCCGGCTATACATTCGATAATGCCGTTATCAATGACGATCTGTCGGTCATCAATGCTGCCGCTACTTTCACTAACAGGCATGCAGGAACGAACAAGACGGTTACTATTACGGGCGGTACGCTGGCTGGCGCCGATGCCGCCAACTACAGCTTTGATGCAATAGCTGGCGCGGCTACCGATCTGGCGGCAGATATTACGCCTGCATTGCTGACGGTTGCTGCGGCGAACAAGAGCAAGGTCTATGGCGCGGCAGATCCTGGGTTAACCTATCAGATCAGTGCGGGCCAGCTTTATGGTTCGGATAGTCTGACCGGCGGCCTGACGCGTGCGGCGGGCGAAAATGTGGTGGGCGGTCCCTATGCGATCCAGCAGGGCAGCCTTGCGATTAACGATGGCAATGCCGGTGGCGATTATAATTTGGCCTATTCCGGCGGCAGCCTGACGATTACACCGGCGCCCCTCACTATTACGGCCCAGAGTGCTTCCCGTATGTTCGGGCAGCCAAACCCTGTATTCACTGCTTATTATAGCGGATATCAGTTCAACGATAGCTCGTCTGTCCTGAACGGATTGATCATTGCGAGCGCTGCGAACGCAAATTCTGTGCCGGGCCCGTATGCGATCGTTCCCAGCAATGCTGTGGCTTCCAATTACAGCATTACCTTTGCCAATGGCGTGCTGACAATCACGGCAACGCCTGCCTCAACAGTGCCGAGCACGGTGATAACCGGGATTCAAACTCCGCCGGGCGTATGGCCGCCATTCTGGTTCGGTACAGGCAATACTGGCACTGGTGCGGGCAACAACAATACGCCTCCGAATCCGGCGCAGGGCGGCGCACCGAATGCCGGAGGACAGGCTTCAACGCCAATGGCACTATCGTCCGGATCGCACGGATCGTATAATCTTGACGATATCGAAAGACGTAAACGGTTCCTGGCCATGCTTTTTGAGTGGGGAAAAGCGGCCGGATTCCTCTTCGATTCCGATATACTCGACAATTCCGGTGACTCAGAACTTGCCGATAATAGCGATGCGCAGCCCAGCAGTCTTGTTATCAAGAAAAACAATCACCCGGCAAAATCGAAATTCAATCTCCGGAATTGCCGTAAGAAAGGGTCGAATACATGCGCGGGAGACCTGGCCTTTCTTTATCCCTGAAAAACAGGGTTCAGTAAAATAGCCAAGCTGTCATCGTATCTGTCCGCGCCGCAGATCCTGCTCGATGGCAAGCGAAGCGCTGAGGCCGCCGGACATGCGCGCACGATAGACCTGCAGATTTTCCATCACGCGCATGACATAGTTGCGCGTTTCGGTGAAAGGTATTCGCTCAACCCAGTCGACAGGATCGACTTTCGGATCGCGCGGGTCGCCGAATTTTTCGATCCATTCCTTCACGCGGGTAGGGCCGGCATTATAGGCGGCAAAAGTGAGAATGTAGGAGCCGCGCAAATCGCCCATCAGCTTGCTTAAATAGGCCGTACCGAGCTGCGTATTATAAGCAGGCTCGTTGATCTTCTTGGGCTGCCAGGGAATGTCGAACTGTTTGGCGACCGCGGCGGCGGTTTTCGGCAATAGCTGGAAAAGGCCTGTCGCACCGGCGGAACTTTTCACATTCGGATCGAATACGCTTTCCTGCCGTGCGATCGCCAGCGCGAGTGCGCGCTCCACATCGCTGGCATGAACGGCATCCGGCAGACCGTGCGTCGGGAAGGCGTAGGTTTCGAGCGGCAGGTTGCGGTAAAGCGCCTGCTTGCCGACAAAAATTGCAAAGCGGATATCGTTCATCTCCCCGGTAATTTCGGCGAGAATGGACATTTCCTCCGGATCTTTCAGCGTTTTCGACATATCCTCGATGAAGACGCGCGCAAGGGCATTTTCGTTCAAGGCGATCAGCCAGCGAAGCGCGCGTGTAGCATCGCGCTGCTCGAAACGAAGACGTGCGGCAGCACTTGCTTTCGGTGCGGCACGCAGCGAAAAAGTATTTTCGCCCAGCTTGGCATGCGCAAGCAGGCCGTAATAAGTCGTTGGCTGCCGGGCGGCAATGCGATAGAAATTTTGCGCTTCCGCCGCGTGGCCCATAATTTCGGCGGCGCGCGCGCGCCAGTAAGCGCCGCGCGAAACAGAAATCGGCCGCTCCGCATCGTCCTGTAATGCTTTGAAGTGCCTGTCGGCGGTGCGCGCATCGTGAAGGAAGCGTAAGGCAATCCAGCCGGCATGGAATTCGGCCTCCATGCGCTCCTGCTCGCTTTCCGAACCATGTTGCGAGGCGATCAGATAAGCTGTTTTCGGATCGTTGAGATCGAGCGCGGCGCGCGCGAGCAGGCGGCGCTCCACCCACCAGGCATCGCCGTCGATGATTGTTTTTTCGTCGCGTGGCGCCTTGACTATGAGGGCGATCGCTTCGGCATATTTCTTTTCGCGGCGCAGCCACTGGATCTTGCTGAACAGATATCCCGCATCGTTGCGCCCGGCCATGGCCGCGGCATCGAGCAATTTTTGCGTATTGCCTGCCTTGTTGATGACGGCGGCGCGCGCCTGCGCAATCACCAGATCGTCGCCGCCGAGGATCTGCGCAAGACGCAATCCCTCTTTCGTATTTTCAGAATAGAAATTGCGATCCATCCTGTATTTATTGTCGGCGCGCGTAATCGCGCCCGGAAAACGGTCGTTGATCTGTTTTTCCTGCGCGGGGCCGAGCGCCATGTTGCGCCATGTGTCGCGGACAAGGGCGTTCGCGCGCTCGATCTTGCCGGTTTTCTGCAATGCCAGCGCCAGCGCAATACGCCCCTGCGGCCATTCCGGCTGCCTGTCGCCGAAATAGGAAATGATATCCTGCGCGGAAAAGCTGCCGAAATAGAGCGCCTGCTCGGTCCTGAAACGCAGAAACTTTTCGCCCGGCCAATCGTGCTCGCGCAGGAAAGCCTGCAGGCGCGCAAAGGAAGGCGTATAATTTTCCGAACGCAGCAAGGTCCATTCGATCAAGGCGCGCGCCGCCGCACTGGTGAGCTGCGGCTTTAAACTGTCGACGCGGACGGCATCCCCTTTTTCGGCGGCATTCAGGCTTTCGCGCAAAAGCGTCAGTGAAGCATTGTCCTTGAGCTCGCGCATGTCGGCCGGCGGTTGGGGCGCGCTTGTACGGAAAGGCTTTAGCGGCGGCTTGCCGATAACGGCAGCGGGTACGGCACCTGCATGAGTGACGCCGACAGGGAAGGCGTAAAGCGCACCGGCCACGGCCAGAAAGCCCATCAGCGCCGATAAGGCGAAAGTTCCGAAAACTTTATGGTCTTTCAACAGATTCCCCGATCAAGCCAACTCTTAAGCTTAAATTCGTTAAGAAAGTTTAATAAATGGTTCATACCGATCTCTTAACGCGCGCAAATGCGGCAATTTGTTGAGAAGTGCGGATTGTAAATGTATTGTGATGCATAAGCATTCACATGCATCACCATGCGCGACGATAAGGGAGCATAAGTGTGGATAGGGGAAGGTTTTACGGCTCTATAACGGCCCTCGTGACGCCTTTTAAGGGCAATAGGCTCGACGAGGAGGCTTTTCTTGCCCTGTGCGACTGGCAGATCGCGGAGGGTACGAACGGCCTCGTGCCCTGCGGCACGACAGGCGAAAGCCCGGTTTTAAGTGAAGAAGAGCATGCGAAAGTTGTCTCGTTGGCGGTAAAGACCGCAAAAGGGCGCGTGCCAGTTATTGCCGGGGCCGGCTCGAACAACACCGCTCATGCCGTCCATCTGGCTAAAATTGCCTCGAACGCCGGGGCCGATGCTACGCTGGTTGTCTGTCCTTATTATAATAAGCCGACCCAGGAGGGTCTCTACCAACACTTTAAAGTAGTTGCACAAGCTGCTGATTTACCTTTGATTATTTATAATATACCAGGGCGCTCGGCGGTGGATATGTCGGTCGAGACCATGAAGCGGCTATCCGAGATCAAGAACATTGTCGGCGTGAAAGATGCCACTGCAAATCTTGCCCGCGTGGTTGAGCAGTGCGCGGCGTGCGGGAAAGATTTCATCCAGCTGTCAGGCGAGGATGGTACGGCAGTCGCCTTCAACGCCCAGGGCGGCGTGGGGTGCATTTCGGTGCTCTCCAATGTCGCGCCGCGCCTGTGCGCCGAGATGCAGAAGGCCAGTCTGGAAGGAAATACCGCAAAGGCTCTGGAGATCTTGCAGCGCCTCACGCCGCTCATAAAAGCCCTGTTCACTGAAACCAGCCCGGCGCCGGCCAAATACGCGCTCTCATTATTGGGCAAATGTTCGGAAGAAATCCGCCTGCCGCTGGTGCCGCCGGGTGCGGGAACGAAGGAGCAGGTACGCGCGGCGATGGCGAGTGCGGGGTTGATATGAAAAATAATCTTAATTGTCATCCCCGGCGAGACGCGAATGTAATGAGCGTCGAGGGAAGGGGATCTAAATTCCCTTCCCCTCGCTTCGCTCGGCCGGGAATGACAATATTGGTTTATTGAAATGAAAAAGCCGACGCCCACGAAACCGCCGCCGACCAAGGCGAAAAAGAAGGCCGATAAGCCGGAACCGCGCCGCCTTGTCGCCGATAATCGCAAGGCGCGCTTCAATTATGAAATCGGCGAGCGGTTCGAGGCCGGGCTTGTACTCACAGGGCCTGAGGTCAAATCGCTGCGCCTGAACCGGGTGACGATCGCGGAAAGTTATGCCGCGCCGAAAGACGGCGAGATCTGGCTGATCAATGCCGACATTCCCGAATATGCCAAATCGAGCCAGAGCAGCCATGAGCGCAAACGCCCGCGCAAACTATTGCTGTCCCTGCGCGAGATCGCCAAGCTGATCGGCGCAGTGCAGCGCGACGGCATGACCATTGTTCCCATGCAGCTTTATTTCAACAAGCGCGGGCGGGCAAAACTCGAGATCGCGCTCGGCAAGGGCAAGAAAGCGCAGGACAAACGCGCCACTATCAAAAAGCGCGACTGGCAGCGCGATAAGGCGAGGTTGATGCGGGCGCGTTAATTTTAACCGCTCACCCCCGCGAAGGCGGGAGTCTAAATATCAGGATCAGGCTAAACTTGGAGATTTAAATTCCCGCTTTCGCGGGGGTGAGCGGAGAGTTAACTAATCTGCTTTCTTATCTTCCCAAACACCCCCCTAAACATCTCCACCGTCAGCCTTCCCGTCTGCGTGTTGTAGCGCGAGCAGTGGTAGCTGTCGAAAAGCTTGCGGCCATCGGGCAGGGTGTGCGCTGCACCATGTTTGAAGGGAAAATCTTTCAGCTTCAGCTCAAATGTACGCAGCAATGTTTCATGTGCGATGCGTCCCAGAACGAGAAAACATTCCAAGCGCGGCATTTCCGCAATTGTCGCGATCAAAAACGGACGGCAGGTCGAGATCTCTTCCGGCGTCGGTTTGTTTTCCGGCGGCACGCAACGCGCGGCATTGGTGATACGCGCGTCGATCAGTGCCAGATTGTCGTTGCCGTCACGATCGTAATCGCCGCGGGCGAAATCGAATTCGCGCAATGTGTCGTAAAGCAGATCTCCCGCATAATCGCCGGTGAAGGGACGGCCGGTGCGGTTCGCACCTTTCAGCCCCGGCGCCAGACCGACAATCAGCAGGCGCGCATTGGTAGGCCCGAAAGAGGGTACAGGCGCATTGAACCAGTCTGGATATTTTTCCCGTGCCGCTTCGCGGAACGCCATAAGGCGCGGACAAAGCGGGCAGTTGGGGGAGGGTTCGGATGCAGAATGAGGGGGGCAATTTTTTTGGAGAGAACGCATCTAATTCCTCCTCTTTTTAGGAGGAGGGAATTTTTTCGGGCTCTTCATAAAAGAATTACGTATCCACCACTTCTTCGCTGCCGGCCGAGACGTAGGGGCGGCGGGTGGCATTTTCGCGCGGGGCGGGGCGTTCGGAGGCCGGACGGCCGATTTCTTCGGAAAGATCGGCAAGATCGACGAACTGGTCCGCAGCCCGGCGCAGATCGTCTGCGACCATCGGCGGTTGTGTGGTGACGGTGGAAACGACGGTAACCTTCCTGCCCTTGCGCTGCATGGCATCGGCAAGGCGTCTGAAGTCGCCATCGCCGGAAAAAAGCACCATATGGTCGATATGGTCGGCCATGGACAACGCGTCGATAGCCAGTTCGATATCCATCGAGCCTTTGACTTTTCGTCGGCCGAGGCTGTCGTAGAATTCCTTGATGGGCTTGGTGACGATGGAATAGCCGTTGTAATCGAGCCAGTCGATCAGCGGGCGGACGGACGAATATTCCTCGCTCTCGGACAGCGCCGTATAATAATAGGCGCGGAGAATGTTATAATTGCTCTGGAACTTGTTCAGCAGCTTTTTGTAATCGATATCGAAGCCAAGCGCCTTGGCCGTTGCGTAAAGATTCGCACCATCGATGAAAACCGCAATACGCTCGTTAGGGTGAAACCGCATGCAGGAAAAAGCTTTTTCTTGTTCAATTTTCTTCGTCAAAATGACTCTCCTTTGAAATAACTCGAAGCGGGATTTCCGCGTTACCGGCAACCCCATTATGCAACTATTTGTTGTATGTCTATAGACAAATATTCTGATGGAATATATTTAAATTATTTATGCTTGCAAGTTGGACAAGCCTGCTTTATGACCCATAATCTCCCCTAATAGGAACAGGAGTTTTGCCCAGATGGCGCGGGTTACCGTTGAAGATTGCATCGACAAGGTCGACAGCCGTTTCGAGCTGGTTTTGCTGGCCGCCCACCGGGCCCGGATGATTTCGGCCGGTGGCGAAATTCTGGTTCCGCGGGATAACGACAAGAACCCGGTCGTCGCCCTGCGCGAGATCGCCGATGTCTGCATCATGCCGAAGGACCTGCGCGAGCAGTTGATCCACTCCCTGCAGAAATATGTCGAGGTCGACGAGCCTGAACCCGAAGTCGTGCCGATGATCGGCGCCGCCGGCGGCGATGACGATATCGTTTTCGACCGCATGTCTGAAGAAGACTTGCTCCGCGGCCTCGAAAACATGACCCCGCCGGAGCCTAGTGCTTCTGCGGACGACGACGATAGGGAATAGAACCCATTGTCATGCCCGGGTTAAACCCGGGCATCCATCATTTTGATAAAAGATGGATTGCATAGGAACTTGGCAAAGCCAAGTTCCGTTTTTATTAATACTACAGAATACCACAAGTCGGATATATCCGACTTGTGGTGTCAAGCCCGGGTATGACAAATCATTTGCATTCCCTATAAATCCTGATTTCATAATTAGCTGCCATAGTGGCCGGTTCATGAAGGTCCACCGCACATGATGCGCCAGTTCGAGCTTGTCGAGCGGGTCACCCGCTATAATCCTCATGCCAATGAGGACCTGCTGAACAAGGCCTATGTCTATGCGATGAGGGCCCACGGCAATACGTTGCGCGCCTCGGGCGATCCGTATTTTTCCCACCCCCTCGAAGTCGCCGCCATTCTCACCGATTACAAGGTGGACGACATCACCATCATCGCAGCCCTGCTGCACGATGTCGTCGAGGATACGGAAAATACCCTCGATGAGATCCGTGAAATTTTCGGCGATCTCATCGCAAGCCTGGTCGACGGATTGACCAAGCTGAACAAGCTCGATCTCGTTTCCACCAAGGCAACGCAGGCGGAAAACCTGCGCAAGCTGTTGCTGGCCATCGCAACCGATATCCGCGTGCTGCTCGTCAAGCTTGCAGACCGCCTGCACAATATGCGTACCCTGGCTTATACGCCGCTGGAAAAGCGCGAGCGCATTGCGCAGGACACGCTGGATATCTACGCCCCGCTCGCCGGGCGCATGGGCTTGCAGCGCATTCGCGACGAGCTCGAGGATCTTGCGTTCGCCACGCTTCAGCCGAAAGGCTATGCGATGATCGAGGAACGGCTGCACGCACTGCAGACGCGCAGTGCCGATATCATCGCGGAAATCGAAACGGTGCTGACGAAACGGCTCGAAGATGTCGGCATCAAGGCCTCCGTCAAGGGCCGCCGCAAGCAGCCCTATTCGATCTGGAAGAAGATGGAGCGCACGTCGATCGCCTTCGAGCAGCTCTCCGATATTTACGGCTTTCGCATTATCGTGCCGACGGTGGAAGATTGTTACCGGGCGTTGGGCTGCGTGCACACGGCATGGCAGGTGGTGCCGGGGCGCTTCAAGGATCATATTTCGACGCCGAAGGCGAACGGTTACCGCTCAATCCAGACGACCGTGATCGGCCCCGGTCGCCAGCGCGCCGAACTGCAAATCCGTACCGCCGAAATGCATGAGGTGGCGGAATATGGTTTCGCCGCGCACGCACTATACAAGGACGGTGCCTTCGTGCGTGCCGATACGGAAGGGCATATGCAGCTTGCCTCCGACAGCCATGCCTATCAATGGCTGCGCCGCACGGTGGAATCGCTCAGCGAGGGCTCTAACCCTGAAGAATTCCTCGAAAATACCAAGATGGAATTGTTCCACGACCAGGTGTTCTGCTTTACGCCCAAAGGTCAGCTGATCGCGTTGCCGCGCGGCGCAACGCCCATCGACTTTGCCTATGCCGTGCACACGGATGTCGGGAATACATGCGTGGGGGTGAAAGTGAATGGCCGTGTCGCACCGCTCGCCTCGGAACTGATCAATGGCGACGAAGTGGAAATCGTAACGTCGAAAGGTCATATGCCGCCGCCGGCATGGGAAAGCATCGTCGCCACGGGCAAGGCACGCTATGAAATTCGTAAAGCGACGCGCGCCGCCTCGCGCAAGCAATATGCAGCGCTGGGGAAAAGTGTGCTGGCAAGTGCCTTCGATCGCTTCGGTTTCAAATTCAGCCAGAGCAAGCTTGAGGGCGTTTTGAAAAAACTCGCGCGTCCCAATGTGGAAGAAGCGCTGGCGGCGGTGGGCCGCGGCGAACTTGCGCCCGAGGATATCGTCAAGGCCCTTCAGCCCGACTGGAACGACCCGCGTGCGAAACGCAGAAGCGCCGACGACGATAGCCAGCAGGGCTGGGTGGAAGTCAAGGCAGGCAGGGGCATTACGTTCAAAGTGCCGAGCAAGAACGCGCCGAAGCGCAAGACGGTGCGCGACGATTTCATTCCCATTCGCGGCTCCAACGACGACATGCCGGTCCGCTTCGCGCCGGATGGCGGCGCCGTGCCGGGCGACAAGATCGTCGGCATCATGACGCCGGGGGAGGGGATTACGGTTTATCCCATCCATTCGCCGGCGCTGGCGGCTTATGAAAACCAGCCGGAGCGCTGGATCGACGTGCGCTGGGAGATCGACGAGGCGCAAAGCCGCCGCTTTCCCGCACGCGTGCAGGTCCACACGATCAACGAGCCGGGATCGCTGGCGCAGGTGGCGGGCGTGATTGCCGAAAACGACGGCAATATCGACAATATCAAGCTGATGCGCCGCTCGCCCGATTTCTCGGAGCTGACCATCGATCTCGAGGTCTGGAACTTGAGGCATCTCAACGACATTATGGCCCAGCTCCGTCTCCGCCCGAATGTGAGCCAGGTGGTGAGGGTGAATGGGTGAGCGGATGGTAAGTAGAGATTTGTCATCCCCGGCGAGGCGCATTAGCGCCGAGGGAAGGGGATCTATAAATTTCTAGATTCCCTTCCCCTCGCTGATGCTAAAGCATCAGCTCGGCCGGGAATGACACTATATTTCCTCGACTTTCCATTCGCCATTCGCTATTCGCTATCCCCATGAACACCGAAGATGTCATCAAGGAATTCAAGGACGCCGGCGCGCTGCTGGAAGGGCATTTCATTTTAAGCTCGGGCCTGCGCTCGCCGGTCTTTTTGCAGAAAATGTTCGTATTCATGGAGCCCGCGCGCACCGAACGGTTGTGCAAGGCGCTGGCTGCAAAAATCACCGAAAAATTCGGCAAAGTGGATATGGTCGTGTCGCCGGCCGTCGGCGGCATTATTCCGGGTTACGAAACGGCGCGGCACCTGAATGCGAAGGCGATTTTCGTCGAGCGCGAAAACGGCAAATTTGCGTTGCGCCGCGGCTTCGAAATTCCCGAAGGTGCGCGCGTGGTGATGGTGGAAGATATCACCACCACCGGCCTCTCCGCGCGCGAATGCCTCGATGCGCTGAAGGAAAGCAAGGGCAAGATCCTGGGCGCTGCCTGTCTCATCGACCGTTCGAACGGCAAGGCTGATGTTGGTGTGCCGTTGATCGCACTCGCCACGCTCGATATTCCCACCTATCAGCCGGATGCATTGCCACCAGAGCTTGCCGCACTTCCGCCTGTGAAACCGGGAAGTCGCGGTTTGGCGGCATAGATCATGCTCCGCCTCGGCGTGAATATCGACCATGTCGCAACCTTGCGCAATGCGCGCGGCGAGAATTATCCGGATCCCCTGCATGCCGCGCAGATCGCGGTTAAAGCCGGTGCCGACGGTATCACCGCGCATCTGCGCGAGGACCGCCGCCATATCCGCGATGAAGATATGATCGTACTCAAAAATGGAATAAGCGTACCGCTTAATTTCGAAATGGCGGCGACGCAGGATATGCTCGAGCTCGCCCTCAAGCTTCGCCCGCACGCCTGTTGCCTCGTTCCCGAAAAGCGTGAGGAACGCACCACGGAAGGCGGGCTCGATGTCGCGGGTAACGGCAATTATCTGCGCGATTACGTCCTGAAACTGAAGAGTGCGGGCATTCGCGTCTCCTTGTTCGTTGATCCTGATCCAGATCAATTGGCTGCTTCGAAAGATACCGGCGCACCGGTGGTGGAGCTGCACACCGGCGCTTTCTGTCGCGCGATTGAGGTGGACGATAGGGCGGGAGCGTTTACAGAATTAATGCTTTTACAAAAAGCCGCCTTTGAAGGTGCCGCCCTCGGTCTCGAAATACATGCGGGACACGGCATTACATATAAAAGCGTCGGCGCGATTGCGTCCATTCCCGAACTTACCGAACTGAATATCGGCCATTTTCTTATTGCGGACGCGGTCTTTGTCGGGCTCGATGCAGCGGTGCGTCGCATGTGCCAGTTGATGAACGAAGCCCGCTCCTTACGGACAATGATCGCATGATCCTGGGTATCGGCACCGACATCATCGATATCCGCCGCGTCGAGCGCGTATTGGCGCGTCATGGCGAGCGTTTTTTAAAAAAAGTGTTCACCGAGGAAGAGCGCGCTTACGCGCAGCGCCGTCCGCGTTTGCTCGCCGCCACGCTGGCAAAGCGCTTCGCCGCCAAGGAAGCCTGCGCCAAGGCACTGGGTACGGGGCTGGGGCAGGGCGTGCGCTGGAAAGATATCGGCGTCGTACGCTCTCGCATGGGGCCTCCGGAATTGCAGCTTGCCGGAGGTGCTGCGGAGCGGCTGCGGAAACTGACGCCTCAGGGGTTGGTGCCGCAGGTTCATGTCAGCCTGACGGACGACCACCCGCAAGCGCTGGCTTTTGTGGTAATTTCGGCCGTAATACCTTGACATTGCCTCTTTTTCGACACCTCGCTATACGAAATAATCCCAGTGAAACAGCCATGGCCATGAACAGCACGGAAATGAATATCCAGTCGAAAGCGAGCAAAAGTGCGACGTTTCTCGAAACCGTTATCGTCATCCTCGAGGCGCTGTTTATTGCGCTCGCGATCCGCACGTTTTTCTACCAGCCCTTCAATATTCCTTCGGGCTCGATGAAAGCGAATTTGCTGATCGGCGATTATCTGTTCGTTTCCAAATTCGCCTATGGCTATTCGAAACATTCGTTTCCGTTTTCGCTGCCGCTGTTCGAAGGGCGTGCCTGGGCGGCGCCGCCGCAGCGCGGCGATGTGGTGGTCTTCAAGTTGCCCAAGGACAATTCGACGGATTATATCAAGCGTGTCATCGGCCTGCCAGGCGACAAGATCCAGGTAACCGACGGCGTGCTGCATATCAACGGCCATGCGATGAAGCGCGAGCGCGTCGAGGATTTTGTCACGGCCGATGCTTTCGGCCAGCCGACGCGCATGCGGCAATTCCGCGAAACGTTGCCGGAGGGCAAAAGCTATCTCACGCTCGATATGGTCGATAACGGCTATCTCGACAACACGGAAGTCTACACCGTTCCCGCCGGCCATTATTTCATGATGGGCGACAACCGCGACAATTCTAGCGACAGCCGCGTTCTGAACCAGGTAGGTTACGTGCCGTTCGAAAATCTTGTCGGGCGCGCCGAGGTTATCTTCTTCTCGATCAATGAAGGCGAACCGGCGTGGATGATCTGGAAATGGCCTTACGAGGTGCGCTGGAACCGCCTGCTCAAGATTATCCAATGAACGATTATACGGGCCTCTACCAGCGCCTGCATTATGCTTTCAACAATCCGGCGCTGTTGCGGGAAGCGCTGACGCATTCAAGCAGTGTCGGCAAGGCCGACGATGCGACTTATGAACGTCTGGAATTCCTCGGCGATCGTGTTCTCGGTCTCGCCATTGCTGAAGTCCTGTTCGATGCTTTTCCGAAAGCGGAGGAAGGCGAGCTTGCGCCGCGCCTGACATCTCTCGTGCGCGCCGAAACCTGCGCCGCCGTCGCAGCCGAACTCGATCTCGGTGAAGATATCATATTGGGCGAGAGCGAAATCCAGACCGGCGGTAAAAACAAGCCCGCCATTTTGTCGGATGTCTGCGAGGCTATCATCGGCGCGATTTTTCTCGACGGCGGTTATGCGCCTGCGCGCGATTTCGTATTCAAGCACTGGCGCTCGCATATCGATAAAAATCCGCAGAACTATCGCGATGCCAAAACCATTCTTCAGGAATGGGCGCAGGGACAGGGTTATGCGCTGCCGCAATACGAACTTATGGAACGCTCCGGCCCCGATCACGCGCCGAAATTTATGATCCGGGTGAAGGTCGCCGATTTCGAGCCGACAAAAGGCGAGGGCGCATCGAAACGCCAGGCCGAGCAGGCCGCCGCGGAACAGTTCCTCCGCCGCGAGGATGCATGGCCGCAGAAGTAGACGGCACGACACGTTGCGGCTATGTCGCGCTGCTCGGCGCGCCGAACGCAGGTAAGTCCACACTTGTAAACGCCTTGGTCGGTTCCAAGGTGTCCATCGTTAGCCGCAAGGTGCAGACCACACGCTTTTCCATTCGTGGCCTGCTGATCGAAAATAAGACGCAAATCATCTTTGTCGATACGCCGGGAATGTTTTCTCCCAAGCGCCGTCTCGACCGCGCCATGGTGAAAGCGGCCTGGGATCGTGCACATGATGCGGACTATGCGGCGTTATTGATCGATGCGCAGCGCGGTCTCGATGAGGAAAACCGTGCCATCGTCCAGAGGCTGGGCGAGCGTAAAACTCCCAAGCTGCTTATTCTCAACAAGATCGACACGATCCCGCGCGAAAAACTCCTCGAACTCACGCAGCAGGGGCAGAATCTCTTAAAGCCCGAATCCGTGTTCATGATCTCCGCGCTGAACGGCGACGGCGTGCGCGATATTGCGCGTTATCTGGCCGACAAGCTGCCGTCCGGGCCGTGGCTTTATCCTGACGACCAGCTCTCCGATCTGCCGATGCGGCTGCTGGCGGCGGAAGTCACGCGCGAAAAACTGTTCGACCGTTTGCACGACGAGCTGCCCTATGCGCTCACCGTCACCACCGAAAAGTGGGAAGAGCGCAAGGACGGCTCCGTGCGCATCGAGCAGACGGTGTTCGTCGAGCGCGACGGGCAAAAGAAAATCGTACTCGGCAAGGACGGCTCGATGATAAAAGCCGTCTCCATGGCCGCACGCACGGAACTGTCGAAACTCTTGGAAACGAATATCCATCTCTTCCTGCATGTCAAAACGCGCGAGAACTGGGCCGACGATCCCGTGCATTATCGCGATGTGGGGCTGGAATTTCCGTCTTAAGTCGTACGCGGCAGGCTGATCACCTTGCCCCGTTGCACGGTCAACGCGATCTCGCCGCGCTTGAGGCGCAGTGCCGTTTCGCCGAAA
Organism: uncultured Alphaproteobacteria bacterium; assembly: GCA_963714065.1. Taxonomy (GTDB): domain Bacteria; phylum Pseudomonadota; class Alphaproteobacteria; order Rhizobiales; family UBA4765; genus JAZKID01. The sequence continues at coordinate 14,482 of OY970226.1, forward strand.
AGCTCGAAACGCCAGCCTTTCAACGAAGGCACGTCCGGCTCATCGTTCACCGCGATGGATTCGAGTTCGTCGACAGTGGCCAGCATCTTGGCCGATACGCCGGTCTCCTCCGCGGTTTTCTTGAGGAGTACTTTCAGCAGTTCGACAGTCGCGGCCGCGCCATTTTGCGCGCGGCGCGGCGGATAGGCTTCCGCGGGCAGGGTTTTTGGATTTCGCTCGAGCCCGCGCTGCACGGCGTCCAGCACGGCAGTGGCATCTTTCGATCGCTCGAAGCCTTGAGGAATGGAGCGAAGCGCACCAAGCGCTTTCGCATCTTGCGGCGGGCGGATGGCGATATCCGTCAGCGCATCGTCTTTCAGAATTCTTCCGCGCGGAACGTTGCGCGCCAGTGCCTCGCGCTCGCGCCAGGCGGCAAGTTCGATCAGGATGGCGATTTCGCGCGCCTTGCGCACGCGCCCGCGCAGGCGCAGCCATGCGCGCTCGGGGTCGACATCGTAAAGGGCGGGATCGCACAGATAGGCGGTTTCGTCGTCCACCCAGTGCCGCCGGCCTTTTTCGTTAAGCTGCGCTTCCAGCTTCTCGAACACTTCGCGCAGATAGATCACGTCGTCGATGGCATAATCGAGTTGGGCTTTCGACAACGGCCGTTTCGACCAGTCTGTGAAGCGTTGCGTCTTGTCGATGCTGTGGCCGGTCAACTGCTGCACGAGCTGGTCATAGGCCGCCTGTTCGCCGAAGCCGAGCACGCTGGCCGCGATCTGCGTGTCGAAAAGCGGGGCGGGGATGATTTTTCCCAAATGCCAGATGGTCTCGATATCCTGCCGCGCAGCATGAAAGACCTTGAGGACCTTTTCATCGCTCATCAGCTCGAAAAAAGGCTGAAGCGAAAGATTTTGCGCCAGCACATCGACCAGATAGGTCTCGGAACCGCCCGCCATCTGCACCAGGCAAAGCCTTGGCCAATAGGTGGTTTCGCGTAGAAATTCGGTATCGACGGTGATATAGCGCTCTTGCCCCAGATGCTTGCAGGCCGCCGCCAAATCCTCCGTCGTTGTAATCACAATCATTGAGTAATGCTCTTATTCATGCTGTATAGGCTTTTTTTGGAGCGGGGGCTATTTGGCAGCCGCTCTTTCCTGTGAACCATTGGGCCCGCATGCACAGCTATCGTACACACACTTGCGGGGCGCTGCGCCCCGGGAATATTGATGAAACCGTCCGTCTTTCCGGCTGGGTGCACCGGGTGCGCGACCATGGCGGCCTGCTTTTTATCGACCTGCGCGATCATTATGGCCTCACGCAAATCGTCTGTACGCCGGATTCGAAGGTTTTCGCGGAGGCGAATCGCTTGCGCTCCGAATGGGTGATTCGCACCGAGGGAAAAGTGAAGAAGCGCCCCGCGAGCACGGAAAATGCCGAACTTGCCACGGGCCTGATCGAAGTTTATGTGGACGGGCTCGAAGTTCTTGCCGAAGCCTCCGAGTTGCCGCTACCCGTGTTCGGTGAACTCGACTATCCGGAAGAAACGCGTCTCAAATACCGCTATCTCGATCTGCGCCGCGACAAGCTGCATCAGAATATCATGACACGCGGAAAAGTGATCGACAGCTTGCGCCGCCGCATGAAGGAGCAGGGCTTTTCCGAATTCCAGACGCCTATTCTCACGGCCTCGAGCCCTGAAGGCGCGCGCGACTATCTTGTGCCCTCGCGCATTCATCCAGGCCAGTTCTATGCGCTGCCGCAGGCGCCGCAGATCTTCAAGCAGCTGATCATGATTGCGGGTTTCGATCGTTATTTCCAGATCGCGCCGTGCTTTCGCGACGAGGACGCACGCGCCGACAGATCTCCGGGCGAATTTTATCAACTCGATATCGAGATGAGCTTCGTGACGCAGGACGACGTGTTCAACGCAGTCGAGCCCGTGATGCGCGGCGTGTTCGAGGAATTTAGCCAAGGCAAGCTGGTGACGCAGAAATTTCCGCGCATTCCCTACAAGGAAGCGATGGCGAAATACGGCTCCGACAAGCCGGATCTGCGAAATCCTCTTATCATGCAAAATGTCACAGAACATTTTGCGGGCTCAGGTTTCAAGGTATTTGCGAATATGATCGCGAATGACGACAAGGTGAAGGTCGTTGCCATTCCTGCCCCCGGCGGCGGCTCGCGCGCGTTGTGCGACAAGATGAACGGTTGGGCGCAGACGGAAGGCCAGCCGGGTCTCGGCTATATCTTCTGGCGCGAGGGCGAGGAGGGTGGCGCCGGGCCGATCGCCAAGAATATCGGCCCTGAGCGTGCCGAGGCGATTAAAAAGCAGATGAATCTGAAAACAGGCGATGCCTGCTTCTTCGTCGCGGGCAAACCCGTAGCGCTGAAATTCGCCGGGCTTGCGCGCGACAAGATCGGGCGTGAACTGAACCTGATCGACGAGAACAAATTTGAATTCTGCTGGATCGTCGATTTCCCGATGTACGAATATAATGAGGAAGAGAAGAAGATCGATTTCTCGCACAACCCATTCTCCATGCCGCAGGGTGGGCTTGAGGCGCTGAACGGAAAAGATCCGCTCGATATCCTTGCCTATCAATATGATATTGTTTGCAACGGCGTGGAACTGTCTTCGGGAGCCATCAGAAATCACCGCCCGGATATCATGAAGCGCGCTTTTGAGATCGCGGGGCACGACGAAACTGTCTTGAAAGAGCGTTTCGGCGGCATGTATGGCGCGCTGCATTATGGCGCGCCGCCGCACGGCGGCATCGCGCCGGGCGTCGACCGCATTGTCATGCTTTTGTGCAACGAGCAGAACCTGCGTGAAGTGGTGCTGTTCCCCATGAACCAGAAGGCACAAGACCTGATGATGGGCGCACCCGCGCCGGCTATGCCGAAACAGTTGCGCGAGCTGAGTATCCGCGTGGTTGAAGAAAAGCCGGAGCGGAAGGCTTCTTAATTACCTGCCGTCATCCCCGCGTAAGCGGGGATCTTTTTAAAACGGCCTAATGACCGCCACCAACTGCTTTCAAAGCGTCCAAAGCCCGGATAACAAATAAAGCCGCAAGCCCGGCTGTCAGGGCATCCAGCGGCCAGTCGATGAATGGCGATAGTTCAAACTGAAATGCGATAAAGCCCATGCCCGTTATGTAACGTACAAGCAGCGCGATCCAGAAGCCGCCGCAAAAAGCGCAATCCGTCCACACCGCCCATTGAGTCTTCAGGAGCGAGGGGGAACCGTTCGTACACGAGCGCAAACCAGTTCCATGATGGAATTTTCCGGAATAGGAACATCCATACGGCAGCTACAATTAGTGGAACGGCGACGTTCATTTACATCCCGCCCTGGTTGGCATTAACATCGAAATTCACTTTCTCCAGCAGCCCGGCCTGATTGGCCATGGCGCCGAGTTGCAGATCGAGCAGCGTTATCTTGGTTTTTGGCGTAATGACGACAGTGAGGTTCTTCGGCTGTTTGACGAAAGTATCGATGGCGTCGTTCGCTTTTTTCTTCTGCGCCTGATCGGGAATGGTGGTTGCAAGCATTTTCAGGGTCAATGCAATCTCTTCGCGCACGGCTTCCGGTTTTTTCTTCTCGGCCTTGGCCTTCCAGGCGATATAGCGCTCGAAGAAATTCCCCGAATTGAGCTGCAGCATCAGCTTGTCGAATTTGGCCGTGCCGAGCTGCGCGGTCATGTTGGGAATATCGGTGAATTTCGTGGCGTCGAGATCGCTCAGGCGCAATTCGGAAGCAATATTGCCGGCCTCGGCGAAATCGAATTTCACCGGCGCCAGCGCCGCCGTCTTGGCGCTCTCAACATAGTTGAACTGCGTATCGCTGCTGAAATTCAGTTTCGTATAGCCGAGATCCTTCAGGTTCGGCGTTTCGATATTTTTCAGCGCGTCCGCCGGGATCTCTACATTCTCGACAGTCAGGAAAACATGTTGCGGGATAAATTTCACCCATGAATTGAGGCCGAACGCGACGCGCTTGACCAGTAGCGGAGGCTCATTCTCGCTCTGCACGGTAAGATTTTTTACCTCGACAAGGCCGAACACCGGCAGCTTGCCTTCAAGACGCATGTAATCGCGCTCCTCCTCGTCTTTTGCCGCTTCTTCGAGTATGGCCTGCGTGAAAGCGGCGCTGTCAATTTTCTTGAGGTTGACCGATTCAAACGAGGCCTTGGCCTGCGGCGAATTCAGCGAAAAGCCGCTGATCGTCATCTCGCCGACTTTTCTCGAACCCACATCCTTGCCGGTTGCGGATTTCAACTCCACCTGCATGTCGGGCGAATTGATTTTCATCCCCGCCCATTCCAGCGTTTCGACGGTGCTGCCCCAGTCGCCGTAATATTTGTAATATTCTTTTTGCAGGCCGGTCATGTCGGTAGCATTGCCCTTCTCGATATTTTCTATCTCCCGCGCGAAGAGCGTGAAAATGGCGCCTATTCCTTTTTCCGGCACATTAGTCTTGCCGTTCGTTGCCTTCATGGTGCCGTATGAAATGTCGAATGTGCTGCCCGCCTTGACGCTGCCGCCTTCGATCATCATGGCCGTAAAGGTCGGCACGTTTTTCTGCCCCGCACGTTTCGGCCTTTCGAGCAGGATATCGGCAAAAAGGCCGAGATCGTAATCGGTATTGCTCATCGCACCGATCTTGATGTCCATGGAATCCGGCATATCCGGGTTTTTCTCGCGGAAACTTGCGGATTTGATCGAGCCGGTGCTTTCCGCCATCAGAAACTGTTTCGACTTGCCCTTGACATAATCGCTGATGCGAACCTCACCGAGCTTGAAATATGAGGCTTTGGAGCTTGTCTCGTTGTCGGTTACGATCAGGCGCGGCATGACCACGCTTTTCATGCTGGCCTGTTGCAGGAAGGTAGCGATCTGCTCGCCCGGCGTTTTACCGAAATCGGCGGCTGCAAGCTGCGGCGCGGTGATCGCATCGACATCGATAGCGTCGACCATCAGTACGATATCTTCCTTGCCCTTGCCGATGCGCAGGTTTTCGATATGCAGCTTGTCCGCGCTCCACTCGCCATTGCTCTGCATCAGTCTGTCGGCGCTGATGCGCGCAATCGTCAGCATCGGTGGATTGCCAGCATATTCCACGGTGTTGTTGCCGTTGCTGTCCTTGCTGCTCTTGTCGGAAAAACTTTTGGCCTTGAGAGGGATCTTGATATCGGCGACGGAGAATTTGCCGCTCACCGCATCATAGCTCACCGCGCCATGGCTGGCGTCGTCGGCGCCTGCCATGCGAATTTCCGCCATCAGGCCGTCGACCCAGGATTCGAGCTGCTTTTGCGTATAACTTTCAGCGCGAAGCGGCATTGCGAAATTGAAGACAAGCGCGGCGGCAAGCAGAAGGCGGGTGAACATGGGTGGGGCCTCTTTGTTGGAATTCTGGTTTGTTATGCCCGCGCTATAGATAGATTGCGGTGTGAGCGAAGACGCACTGACTGTTAGTTCAGTTAACTTAAATTTGTCCTAGCAGACAAAAAGAGGAAAGCAACCGTTATCAGGCGTCGTGCTCAGCCGGTTTCGCGCAACCGAAATTCCAGTCGCGCGAACGGCCGACATCGATATGGATCATGTAAGGGTGGCAATAGCGGCCGACACCGCCGATGCCGGGAAGCGTCTTGGCAAATCTTGCAAGTTCGGTGCTGGGTACGCCGGGCACGATAATATCGGCCGCCGCGCAGTGAAGATGCAGCGAACCCCTGCGGCCGTGATCGCGGAGGCCGGAGGTGACGACGACCTTCTTTTGATACTTGACCTCGATCTTCTGCATCAGGTCGACAAGTTTTTCCGGAAAGCAGCCCGTCTGCACCGAAGGGATTTGCAAGGTGTATGGCAGGTTCAGGCTGGCGGTGATAGTGCCGCCCGGTTTGTCATCGGCGGGAAGCGACACGGGGCCAAGGGAAGCAATCTTGATATCGGGCTGCGTAGCTTGAGGCTGTTCAAGCGTAACCGCAACGGGTTTCGGAAATCCGGCCAGCAGTTCCATGGGCGCTGCCGCCTTTTTATTCGAGGCGAGGCCGGCAGGGCGCGGTTTCGGTTGGGGAATGACCGTATTGCCGAAACGCTCGAGCGCACGCACGGCATCGGTTTGCGGCAGCATCTCGGGCGCATAGGCGAGCATCAGCCTGTCGGCTTTCGGTGCCGGCATCTTGACCAGTTCGGACTCAGAAGTTCCGTCCCACAAATGTGCAAGCCGTGTGGCATAAATACCGGGGCGGATGGAGGGAGACATCCAGCGGTCGGTTTTGTAGCTCGCCGCCATTTCTGAACCGACCATGACGGTAGCTACGGAATGCGCATGGGCACTGGAGGTTTTATTATCGCTGCTCTGAAGAATGAAGGCGAGCGCGATCAGGACGGCCAGAAAAAGAGATTTCGAGCGATGTAATGAATAAAAAGAAAAGAATGTATTCATCCCGGCATCCGTATATTTTGTCTAAAACCTTTCGGATTTAAGGTTTATGCAAAGCAAAAATCGGCAATTCGATCAAGCCATAAGAGTGCCAAAAAGGGGAAGAAGGAAGAAAAAACCAATAAAATCAACGAATAATCAAGTATTTCTTATATCTTGCAATACTTTCCTCTTAAGCTGTTTTTTCACGTTTTTATGGCTTGCTAGAAGATTGAATCAAAGGCTTCGCAAGGGCCAGTTTCGGTATGTTTGGCAGCAACTTACGTACTCTGTTTTTCAACGCGGTGGTGATGTGCACCGCCATGCTGGTGGCGCTTACGCCGCCTTTGCTGCTGTTATGGTCGCTCGACAACTATGCCAAGCAGCGCGCGAAAAATGCGCTGAACGATATGGCGGTCCGCATTATCAGCCACGCCGATTCCGTTCTCAATGAAGGCACGGACGCTCTGGCCTCGCTTGCGCCGTTCATACGCCAGAACTGCGGCGATGATGCGAAAAAGCATATGCAAAATCTTATCGCGCAATCTGCCTATTTGCGCGATATCACGGCCGTTGCTCCGGGTGGGCAGGTTTTGTGCAGTTCCTCCGATACGAACAAGCTTTTGACCCGGGTGGAAGCCTTCCGTCCGGCGCGGAGCAAGGCTATCGGCGTTGCCTTCACCGCGGCTTCGAGCATCAGGCCGCCCTTTATTCACCTGCGCTGGCAGGAAGGCATGAACTCCCTTTATGCCTTTATGACGCCCACAATTTTGCAGACGGACTTTTTCCCGGGCGAATGGCAGGGCCAGGCCACCGGGCTGATCACGCTGGATGACGGCAGCGAGCTGGTTACGATAGGTCAGAAAAATAATCAGGTCTTCACCGCGAACGACGATTTTCTCTATGCCAGGGCAACGTCCGCACGCTTTCCCGTAAAGGTGCAATTGGCAGCGCAGAAGAATGTCGTGATGGCGCCTTATCGTGCCATGTTCATGTTGATCGGCGTCGGCGGCTCGCTACTTGCCGTGATGCTGATTGTCTTCATCATCCAGTCCTTGCGACGGCGGCCGCTGGTGCAGGACGCTATCGCGCTCGGTATCAAGAACCGCGAATTCATTCCCTACTTCCAGCCCGTGATGAATATCCAGACAGGCGAGCTTTTGGGCTGCGAGGTACTGATCCGCTGGCGCAAGAAGGATGGCACCGTCATTCCGCCGGGTGCCTTCATTCAGAAAGCGGAAGAATCCGGCCTTGCCGTCGAGATGACGCGCCAGCTAATGGAAAAGGTGTGCGACAATCTCGGCCCGCATTATGCCAAGCGGCCCGAGCTGAAAGTGGCATTCAATCTTTTTGCGGGCCACTTTGCCGATCTGTCGACGGTCGACGATGTGCGCGAGATTTTCAAGGACAGCGGCATTCGCTATTCGCAAATCGTGCTCGAAGTGACGGAGCGTTACCCGCTGCCCAATATGAATCGCGCGCTCACGGCGATCGGCGCGCTGCAGGCATTGGGCTGCCGTGTGGCGCTCGACGACGCGGGTACCGGCCACGGCGGTCTTGCCTATCTGCAAAAACTGGGCATGGACCAGGTGAAGATCGACAAGCTGTTCGTCGATACCATTACCCAGGGTGTTACCTCGTCGCCCATCATCGACAACCTGATCGAGATGGCGCGGCAAATGAACATGGAAATCGTCGCCGAAGGCGTCGAAACCATCACCCAGTTCGACTATCTCAAGAACCACGGTGTCGAGGCCGCGCAGGGTTACCTGTTCGCCCAGCCCATGCCGATCAAGGCTTATCTGCGGTTTATCGAGGCCATGACCCCTCTCAACGTCGAAGCGGGGAATATCGTTTACCTCGACGTGGCATAAGCCGTTTTCCGCATTGCCTGCTTATAAAAAGCGTGCTTTTGTCGTGCCGCTGAATTTTTCAACCTATGCATTCTTAGAGGAGACGGGTATGCGCAAAGGGTTCGTATTGGCAGGTGCGGTGGCTTTGATCTTGAGCGGCTGTTCGGAATATTCGCAGAGCGATCGCGCCGTGGGTGGCGGACTGATCGGGGCTGCGACAGGGGCTGCCATCGGCAGCGCCGTGTCCGGCGGCAATGCGGCAAGCACGCTTGCGGGTGCAGCCATCGGCGGTGTCGGTGGTGCGGTGGTCGGCGCGGAGACGACGCCGGAAGCCTGCACGGCGACCGATGCGCGCGGCCGCCCGTTGCGCGATCAGAACGGCAATCCCGTCATGGTGAAGTGCCCGTAACCTGCGTTTGTTTCTTAGCTGGCGGGGGCCAATGTTAAGGAGACAGTCATGAAAAAAGGTTCTGTACTGGCAATTCTGTTAATGGCGGCGAGTTTGGGCGGATGCTCCGAATATAACCGCGAAGACCGAGCGCTTGGCGGCGGGTTGATCGGCGCCGGTGCCGGCGCGCTGATCGGCGGTGCGGCAGGTGGTGGGCGCGGCGCGCTGGCAGGTGCTGCGATCGGCGGCATCGGCGGTGCGATTATCGGCGCGGAAACGACGCCACGTTGCCGCTATGTACGTCACGGAAGATGCTATCGCTGACAGTTCGTTTTATGTGAAAGAAAAGAGCGCCGGGAGGCGCTCTTTTTGTTTATATGTTCGTCATTGCCGGACTTGACACCACAAGTCGGATATATCCGGCTTGCGGCATCTAAAAACACGGAACTTGAGCTTGCTCAAGTTCCTGTGCAATCCATCTTTTATCAAAAATGATGGATGCGCGGGTCAAGCCCGCGCATGACCAGGAATAAAGGCGTACTTAAGCCGCCTGCTTTCCTTCATGCCGCCCTTCTTCGATTTCCTCGATTATCTTTGCGATGAAAGCGGGCAGGTCTTTCGGCGAGCGTGAGGTGATCAGGCCGTCGTCGGTCACGACTTCCTCGTCGCTCCAGTTCGCGCCGGCATTTTCGACATCGGTCCTGATCGATTTGTAGGATGTCGCATCGCGGCCGTCGAGCACGTCCGCCTCGACCAGCATCCACGGGCCGTGGCAGATTGCGGCGACAACCTTTCCCGCATCGACAAAATCGCGCACGAATTTCACCGCCGTTTCGTCTGTACGCAGCTTGTCGGGGTTGATGACGCCGCCGGGCAGGACGAGTGCGTTGTAGTCGTTCACTTTTGCATCCTTGATCGGGAGATCGACGCGGATGGCATCCGCCCATTCGCCATCGGCCCAGGCGCGGATGTCGCCGCTCTTGATCGAGGCGATCTTCACGTCGGCGCCCTTGGCTTTCAGCTTGTCGTAAGGTTCGCGCAGTTCCGAGCGCTCATAGCCGTCGGTGGCGAGAATGAGAATCCTGGCTTGGCTGATCTTGGTCATGGCGCACCTCGCATCTTGAGGGAAAGGCTTTCTCGCCATAAAACGAATAAAAGATCGATAGGAAATTTGGGCCGTGGCCAATTAAATCTTTCTTTTCGTCATTGCTGGGCTTGACCCGGCAATCCATCATTTTCTTAAAAAGATGGATGCCCGGATCAAGCCCGGGCATGACGTAAATGAGATTCTTTATCTTCGGCTCAGAATGACGATTATTCTGGATTCCTGCTTTCGCAGGAATGACGGATAACGTATATGTCCTCGTCTCAAGCGGGCGTGGCGGAACTGGCAGACGCACCGGATTTAGGTTCCGGCGAGGCAACTCGTGGGGGTTCAAATCCCTCCGCCCGCACCATTCAAGTTGGTTAGGGGGAGGGTGGATCAACAGGGGATCAACCATGCAAAATATCTGCCCCCTCGGCCCGCATCTGCAGAAATATTGGGAACGCCTTAGTCCCATCGAGCAAAAAATGCAGATGGATGAGGAGGGGCTCTATAGTCTCACGCCTCAAATATATGGCGAACGAATTGCAGACCGAACGAATTCCCGGCGAGTCATAGATGCTTTTTGTGGCCTTGGCGGAAGCGCAATCGCGTTCGCCAGGCAAGGAAAGCTGGTCACAGCTTTCGATATAAATGAAGACCGTCTGCAAATGGCCCTTTATAATGCGGAGTTGTTCGACGTTTGTGATAAAATTGAATTCCGTTTAAGCGATTGTGGTGTGGTTTTATCAAACTTGAACGGACAGGAAGCTGTCTTTCTTGATCCGCCTTGGGGCGGGCCTTCCTATTCAGCGCAGGCGGAATTTCATTTTGCAGATTTTGTGGTCGATTGTCTCAGTCTTCTAGATATATGCCTGAAATCTGCTGGAGAAGTTATCCTCAGGCTGCCAAAAAACTTCGCCATGAAAGATCTGGAGCAATTCAGAGAAAAATTTGAGCTGGAGGATTCATTTTATGAAAACCAGCTTTTTTTCAGGACCGCGTTCTTTCGCAAAAGCGAGGCAGATTAAGTTGTAAAACCCTTGGCAATTTAGCTCAATCATGTCACAACACCGCCAAATCAAGGGATAAACACTTATGGCGCAGGGGTCGCAGGCGATGAAATTTGAGGAAATCGGCAACGAAGGGCTTCAGCACGAATTCAAGGTGGTGGTGTCGGCCAAAACGCTTGCCAGCCGCGCGGAAGAGCGCCTCAATTCCATGAAGGACCGCGCCCGCATCCCCGGTTTTCGCCCCGGCAAGGTGCCGGTTGCGCATTTAAAGAAGCTCTATGGCCGCTCGGTGATGGCCGAAGTGCTGAACGATACATTTGGAATTGCTGCGCGCGAGATCGCCAATGAGAAGAAGATCAAGTTGGCCGGGCAGCCGAAAATTGATATTCCCCAGGACGAAAAGGCTATGGAAGCCGTCATCGACGGCACGGCCGACCTGTCCTTCACCATGAAGGTGGAAGTGCTGCCGCAGATCGATCTAGGAGATTTCAAAAAAATCAAGCTGACCAAGGATGTAACGGAAGTTTCTGAACAAGACGTTGAGAAGGCGATTTCGCGTATCGCCGACGGTCATCGCCATTATCATCCCGAGGAAGGGCGTGCCGCCGGCAAGGAAGATCGCGTGCTGATCGATTACGAAGGCAGCGTCGACGGCGTGCCGTTCGAGGGCGGAAAGAGCGAGAACGCCACTCTCATCCTGGGCTCCAACCAGTTCATTCCCGGCTTCGAGGACCAGCTTGTCGGCGCGAAAGCGGGCGAGGATCGCACGCTCGAGGTGACCTTCCCCGATGCTTATCCGGCGCCGCATCTGGCTGGCAAAAAGGCTCAGTTCAAGGTCCAGGTGAAAGAAGTGGCCGCCGTCGAAAAGCACGAGGTGATCGACGATCATTTCGCCGAGCATCTGGGCTTCGAAAATCTTGCCAAGCTGAAAGAGGCCGTGCGCGAGCAGATCGCGCGCGAGGATGCGCATATGGCGCGCGCCAAGCTCAAGCGCCGCCTGCTCGATGCGCTGGACGAGGGTTACGATTTCGAACTGCCGCCGTCGCTGGTGGAGCAGGAATTCGACGCGATCTGGAAACAGATCGAGGCGGAAATGAAACAGCTCAAGCAAAGCTTCAGTGACCACAAGACGACCGAGGAAGAAGCGCGCGAGAATTATCGCGCCATCGCCGCCCGCCGCGTGCGGCTCGGCCTGCTGCTCGCCGAAGTGGGCGAGCGCAACAAGATCGAGGTCGGCCAGGAAGAGCTGGGCCGGGCGCTGTCCGAGCGTCTCCGCCAGTATCCGGGGCAGGAAAAGCAGGTCTACGAATTCTACCAGAAGAACCCGCAGGCGCTGGGCGAACTGCGTGCGCCTTTATATGAGGACAAGGTGGTCGACTTCATCTTCGAGCTCGCCGAAGTTTCCGAAAACAAGGTCTCGCGCGAAGAGCTGTTCAAGCCGGAAGACGAGAGCGAGTCGCTTGCCAAAGGTGCTGCCAAGGCCGGGAAGGGCGGGGCAAAGAAGCCGGCAGCCAAAAAGGCGAAGGAATAAAAACTGGATTACTTCGCAATTAAAGCGCTGTAGAATCAGAGTCGTGGATGCCCGTACCAAGTGCGAACATGGCGATAAGTTTTAAACTCAAACATCATATGGATCAGATTTATTGACTCTCGGCGTATTCAACACTACTAATCTGCTATAAGTCATTGAAATGTTTTAGAGGTTCGGAATGACTAGAATTCAGGAAAGAGCCGTTCAAAATTATGAGCAATCCCTGCAGCAAGCTTTCGCGGATGCTGTCACATATCAGTCAGGGAATGAAGCAGATTTAATGAAGCGTAGCGCAGTTGTTCCGGCGAAAGGTCAAAAAATTCCAGATGGCGCCCACATCAATTCGAAAACGGGTGAAATTGTTCTAAGATCGGAAATTAATCGCGGCGCAAATAAAGCTTTAATTTTGAGCGCCGCTACAGTGCTTACTGTATTTGCTGCACCATATCTTATTACGGAATTTGTACGCGGGTTTCCGAACATAAAGCCAGAAGACTTTAAGTTCCACCCTACACGTTAAATATACTGGATGGCAGGTTTCTCACTTGGTTGAATTATAATTTCATTTTTTAATTCCCCTCTTGTCCTCACAGGCCGCCGTCCTATGTTAAGCTCTCCTTGACGAATCGTCTGCTTAACTTATCGCGTTCCATCAGATTTCCCAGCGAAAGATAATCCCATGCGCGATCCTATCGATACCCTGAACAGCTATCTCGTGCCCATGGTGGTCGAGCAGACGGCGCGCGGCGAGCGCGCCTTCGATATCTATTCGCGCCTGCTGAAGGAACGCATCATTTTCGTCACCGGCCCGGTCGAGGACGGCATGGCGATGTTGATCGTCGCGCAGCTTCTTTTCCTGGAGGCCGAGAATCCGAAAAAAGAAATTTCGATGTATATCAACTCGCCGGGCGGCGTGGTGACGGCGGGCCTCTCCATTTACGATACGATGCAGTTTATCCGGCCTCCCGTGCAAACGCTGTGCACGGGGCAGGCGGCCTCGATGGGTTCGCTATTGTTGACGGCAGGCGAAAAAGGGCATCGCTTCGCGCTGCCGAATGCCCGCATCATGGTCCATCAGCCTTCGGGGGGTTATCAGGGCCAGGTGACCGACATCCTGATTCACGCACGCGAGGTGGAAAGCCTGAAGCGCCAACTCAATGAAATTTATGTGAAGCATACGGGCCGCGATTACGAAGTGATCGAGACGGCACTGGAGCGCGATAATTTCATGACCGCCGAAACGGCCAGGGATTTCGGAATTATCGACGCGATTATGGAAAAACGTCCTGAAGAAACCATTAAATAACTTATCCCCGTCCCTGCGCGGGAAAGGGTAGGATGGGCTTTAAACCCGTTATTTGCTGCGGATATGGACTGTTTCTTTCTCACAGGGATCAAATTAAAAGATGGCTTCCATCCCATCAAATTAACGTTTCGTGATCTTCTTATTACTAACATAAAATTCAACCACAAAAGGGTGGTGGAACTATGCCAAAGTCTTATCATGGTATTTGGCACAGATTCGGTTGGAGGTGACAGGTGAGCAAAAATACCGAAGCGAAGAATACGCTATACTGCTCCTTCTGCGGCAAGAGCCAGCACGAGGTGCGCAAGCTCATCGCGGGCCCGACCGTGTTCATCTGCGACGAATGCGTCGAGCTTTGCATGGACATCATCCGCGAGGAGAACAAATCCTCGCTCGTCAAATCGCGCGAGGGAATTCCGGCGCCGAAGGAAATCTGCGGCGTGCTCGACGACTATGTCATCGGCCAGGACAAGGCAAAGCGCGTCTTGTCGGTTGCCGTGCACAATCACTATAAGCGCCTCAACCACGCGGCGAAAAACGCCGATGTGGAGCTTGCGAAATCGAACATCCTGCTGATCGGGCCGACTGGCTCGGGCAAAACTTTACTGGCGCAAACGCTCGCCCGCATTCTCGACGTGCCGTTCACGATGTCGGATGCGACCACGCTGACCGAAGCGGGTTATGTCGGCGAGGACGTGGAGAACATCATCCTGAAACTGCTGCAATCGGCCGACTATAATGTCGAGCGTGCGCAGCGCGGCATCGTCTATATCGACGAGGTCGACAAGATTTCCCGCAAGGCCGACAACCCATCCATCACCCGCGACGTGTCGGGCGAGGGCGTGCAGCAGGCGTTGCTCAAGATCATGGAAGGCACCATTGCTTCCGTGCCGCCGCAGGGCGGGCGCAAACATCCGCAGCAGGAATTTCTGCAGGTGGATACGACGAACATCCTCTTCATCTGCGGCGGTGCGTTCGCGGGGCTGGACAAGCTCATCGCGCAGCGTTCGAATGCAACCTCGATCGGTTTCGGCGCTAAAATCGCTTCTCCCGAAGATCGCAAGATCGGCGAACTGTTCAGCCTGGTCGAACCGGAAGATCTGCTCAAATTTGGTCTGATCCCCGAATTCGTCGGTCGTCTGCCGGTGATCGCGACGCTGGGCGATCTCGACGAAGCCACGCTCATCAAAATTCTCACCGAGCCCAAAAATGCGCTGGTCAAGCAATATCAGCGCCTGTTCGAAATGGAAAACGTCAAGCTGACGGTGAACGACGATGCGCTAATGGCGATCGCCAAACGCGCCATCGAGCGCAAGACGGGAGCGCGCGGCCTGCGCTCGATCATGGAAAGCATCCTGCTCGAAACCATGTTCGAGCTGCCGGGTCTCGAAGAGGTTTCCGAGGTTGTGATTTCGGGCGAAGTGGTGGATGCCGGCTCGCGCCCGCTCTACATTTATTCCGAGCGCGAAAAGGATCAGGATAAAGGCGCTACGGCCTGACCGGCAGCGATGTCCTGCGAGTATAAATACGTAGTTGCTTGCCTTGCGTATGTGCCCTTGAAGTTTATAGGCACGCTTCCCATTTAGTCCAGTATGGCGCCTGTTTTGGCGTATTTTTGATAATTTCTTCCAAGTTCTTGAGGAGCTTTCATGATTTCGAAAATGAAACCGACCGGTGTGAACGAAGGCATATATCCGGTTCTGCCGCTGCGCGATATCGTCGTTTTTCCGCACATGATCGTGCCGCTGTTTGTCGGCCGTGAGAAATCCATTCGTGCGCTTGAGGAGGTCATGCGGACCGACGGGCAGATCCTGCTCGCCACGCAGAAATCGGCTTCGGAAGATGAGCCGAATTCCACCGATATCTATGAGATCGGCACGCTGGCGCAGATCCTGCAATTGCTGAAATTGCCGGACGGTACGGTGAAAGTGCTGGTCGAGGGTCGGTCAAGAGCCAAGGTTGCGCAGTTCAAGGACCGCGAGGATTTCTACGAGGCCGAGGCCGTGCCTGTCGCCGATATCGAAGGCGACAAGGTGGAGATCGAGGCCCTGATGCGCTCGGTCGTCGCCGAGTTCGAAAATTACGTGAAACTGAACAAGAAAATTTCCGCCGAAGTGGTGGCAACCGTCGCGCAGACGCAGGATGCGTCCAAGCTTGCCGATACGGTGGCCTCGAACCTCTCGATCAAGATCGCAGATAAACAGGCGCTGCTCGAGACTTTCAAGGTGCAGTCGCGGCTCGAGGCCGTGCTTGGCGTGATGGAAGGCGAAATCTCCGTGCTGCAGGTGGAGACGCGCATCCGCACGCGCGTGAAACGGCAGATGGAGAAAACGCAGCGCGAATATTATCTCAATGAACAGATGAAAGCGATTCAGAAAGAACTCGGCGACGAGGAGAAAGACGATCTTACCGAACTGGAAGACAAGGTCGGTCGTACCAAGCTCTCGAAAGAAGCGCGTGAAAAAGCGCAGAACGAGCTGAAAAAATTGCGGCAGATGTCGCCGATGTCGGCGGAATCCGCGATCGTGCGCAATTATCTCGACTGGCTGCTTTCCATTCCGTGGGGCAACAAGGCGAAGATCAAGAAGGATATCGATCACGCCGAGAAAATTCTCGAGGCCGAGCATTACGGGCTGGAGAAGGTCAAGGAACAAATCCTCGAATATCTCGCAGTGCAACAGCGTTCGAACAAGCTGAAAGGCCCGATCCTTTGTCTCGTGGGCCCGCCGGGTGTCGGCAAAACCTCGCTCGGCAAATCGATTGCGAAAGCGACAGGGCGTGAATTCGTGCGCGTGGCGCTTGGCGGCGTACGCGACGAGGCCGAAATCCGCGGCCACCGGCGCACCTATATCGGCTCGATGCCGGGCAAGGTGATCCAGTCGATGCGCAAGGCGAAGAAGGTCAACCCGCTTTTCCTGTTCGACGAGATCGACAAGATGGGCATGGATTTCCGCGGCGACCCTGCCTCGGCCCTGCTCGAAGTGCTTGATCCTGAGCAGAACTACACCTTCAACGACCATTATCTCGAAGTCGATTACGACCTCTCCAACGTGATGTTCATCACCACGGCGAATACACTGAATATTCCGCCCGCATTGATGGACCGCATGGAGATCATTCGCATTGCGGGTTACACCGAGGATGAGAAGCTTCAGATCGCGCGCCGGCACCTGATTCCGGAGCAGATGAAACGCCACGGCCTGAACGACAAGGAATGGTCGGTCACCGACGATGCGCTGCAAAGCATCATCCGCCTCTATACGCGCGAGGCGGGTGTGCGCAATCTCGAGCGCGAGATCGCTAATCTTTGTCGCAAGAGCGTTAAGCGGATCGTTGCCTCGAAAGGCAAGACGAAATCTGTCGAGGTGACAAAGAACAATCTATCCGAGTTTCTCGGTGTTACGAAATATCGCTATGGTCAGGCCGAGCTGGAAGATCAGGTCGGAGTAGTCACCGGCCTTGCCTGGACGGAAGTGGGCGGCGAGTTGCTGACCATCGAAGCCGTGCCCATGCCGGGCAAGGGCAAGATGATCGTCACCGGCAATCTGCGCGATGTGATGAAGGAATCGATTTCCGCTGCTGCGTCTTATGTGCGTTCACGTGCGGTGGATTTCGGTCTGAAGCCGCCTTTGTTCGATAAGCGCGACGTGCACGTTCACGTGCCCGAGGGGGCGACGCCGAAAGACGGGCCCTCGGCCGGCATCGCTATGGCAACGGCCATTGTTTCGGCGATGACGAAAATTCCCATCCGCCGCGACATTGCCATGACCGGCGAGGTGACGCTGCGCGGACGGGTATTGCCCATTGGCGGCCTGAAGGAAAAACTTCTGGCGGCGATGCGTGGCGGCATCAAGAAAGTACTGATCCCGGAAGAAAACGCCAAGGATCTGGCTGAAATTCCCGACAACGTGAAAAACGGCCTTGAGATTGTGCCGGTCGCGCATGTGGACGACGTGCTCAAACATGCGCTCGTCCGCCAGCCTGAGGCGATTGTCTGGGAAGAGCCGGAAGTGACTGCTATTGCTGTCAAAAACGGCGACGAAACCGAGGATGGTCTGGCAGCGCATCATTAGGCTGAACCAAACGGATTATTTGCTACAGGCCCCTGCTTACGCAGGGGGCCTTTTTTGATTTGCATTTTATGTATTTTTAGGTAGAGAATCCGCTGCGCGGGCGCATATTGAATTTCGCGTTCGCGCCTGATTTGGACGAGGTCATATTATGGCGCCGCTTTCACCTGTTTCCCGCTCGCAAGCTTACTGGCCGTATTCTTTCAATTCACGCGACGGCATTGCCGCAAATTTTGCCAGAAGCCTTGCCGAGGCGGCACCGCCCGTGCGCAGAACTTCCACGACCACCTCCGGCAATCAGGACGATATTCATAACAGGCTTGCCGGTCTCAATTCGAAAGCACGCGCGCAAACTATCGATACTATTGCGAATTCTAATCTGGATCCGTACAGCAAGAACTATTGGTTCGGCGTCCTCTTCCGCGGCTATGAGCGCAGCAAGGAGCGCGCACAGGAAATTGCCGCGAGTACAATAGCTCTTGTCCGTGCAATGCCTGGCACACTCGCCGAACTTAGTCAAAAATTAAATTTGCCGTCACTCAATCCGAAAACATATCTTGGGGATCTTGATTGGGACTCGTTCAAGCAAGTGGTCATAGGTATTGCAGATACGGTGGCAGATAAATTTCATATTTCACGGCCCAGAAACATATATGCCACTTTTAATCCTTACAGCCGCGAAGTTGCCCATTACGCGCCGGGCTCCGACAGTGCAGTTTTCAATTTGGCATTGATACCAGATGTAGGGACGCTGGGAAAAGTTATGGGCCATGAGTGGAGGCATAAAGAACAGGTTGAAAAGGCCTCTAACAGCAATGATGGCGATGCGGCCATGCTGCGAGCAAATCTGAGCCATTATTTCCGTGGTGCCGATAACTATGATGACTATCGTTATGGCAATCCGGTGGAGCGCGAGGCGTTCGATACGGGCGATATAATTAGCGGCAATATGGTTGGCTAAGCTGCGATATTAAGCAATAATTTCATGCAATTTAAGGAGCGATTATAGTGCAGACGCAGACAGCAAGAACCAGCAGTGCGCAAGCCAAGGCCGCTATATCGGCTTCCCGGGGCTCGACTGCTTCTTCCGGCTCCAAGGCGGGCAAGGGTGTGGGACAGAGATTCGAAAATCTACTGTCCGAATACCTGCCTTTGTTCAAAAAACACCACATTCCCGGCAAGCCGGGCCGCTGACCCTTGCCAAATTGCCGTTTGTTCGGCCTAAGATAAAACAGGCGGGCGATTAGCTCAGCGGTAGAGCGCTTCGTTTACACCGAAGATGTCGGCGGTTCGATCCCGTCATCGCCTACCACTTCGCTTTTGAGCAGAATGTAAAATTATTGGAAATCTTCGATTATTCAAAACCTTACTAGAATATAATGAGGCTCGTTATAGGAAAATATAAATATATTGAAGCTACTCAAGCTTTCATGTTAGAGTCTTTCAAATATTAAAGAGAGTCTGTTTTTAGCAAAGTTTTATACGAGGATTAAGTAGTTAGAATGACTAATTCAGTAAAACTATTGGAGACGTCACGTCACGTCACGTCACAGGCAATTAATCAGCCAATATATTCATTCGCAAATGAATTAAACGGCAATGATAGCGGACCGGTAAAATTACTTATGAAATTATTGCAATTTCTTCTTAACGAACCCGATGATGAATTGAGATCCGGACCTGTGGATTTATGTGCTTATCTGAGAAGGTTATTGAAAAAAGTTGAGGTAGAGGAAGGGCTGGCTATAGATAACGAAAAATCTTTGATGGGAAAATTTGGTGGTTACAAAGATCAATTGATTGATGGAAAAACTGGATATCAATGGCTCCAAGAGAAGATTAAGCTTACACAACAAAAACATGCATTAAGGGCAAGATTAGTTGCCTGTGATGACGAAGCGCGGGAACTCGAGCAGCGGGGCGAAAAAGAGTCTGCCGCAGCGTCGGATGGTGAAAGGGCGTCTGCCCGTGCATCGCTTGCCGAGCAGCCTTTATCTCAGATGTACTGGCAAGCTAATCCAGTGATCAAAACCATGCCGGTATGGGTAACGGCGTTGATACCGGAAGTGGTTCTGGGGATTATTAATGAAGTAGTAGGCGGAGCTCTTTCCGAATGCGTTAGTGGCATAAGTTCGACATGGAATACCGTCAAAAGTTTCGGCTCAAATACCTTAGCTGAAGCGCGTGCAGCTTCAGCCGAAATATCAAATCTTATGGGAGAACTAAAAAATGTCACAAGCATGGAGGCAGCCAAGCCCCTACTCACTAGCATTGGTTTTCAAATGTGTCTCTATTTAGGCATTCCAATGAGCGTTATACCCGCCGATTTAAGCAAATTATCGAAGAAGCCGGGCTCACAATCCGCTCCCAGCAGAAGCGCTTTGATAAAAGCCGAACAAAATCGCAAAACCAAGCAAGATTAAACCTCACCTTGACATCCCACCCGCCGCTGCCCTAACTCAAGCCGCTATCTCTAAATTGCGGCTGTAGCTCAGTTGGTTAGAGTGCCGGCCTGTCACGCCGGAGGTCGCGGGTTCGAGCCCCGTCAGCCGCGCCATATCGAACTTATAGTGGGGGTCAAACCCGCTGCATTTTGAGGTCATTCGGCTGGCGCCTCATACTTTTTGATAGTCTTTCGGCTCACGCCTCAATAATATTCGAGCCGTCAGCCGCGCCAGTTTGAATATATCATAGTGGGAAGATTTATGTTTCAAATCGACAAACCGTTTATGACCTATCAGTTTTATAAGCAATATGCTCGTGGAGGGACATTAAGCAAAACAGTATTCAGCAGAGTGCTTCACGCAGGCGATACGCTAAAAAGCCCTCTGAAAGATCTGAGTGCTCCAAAAGCCGGGGAGTTGGGCGATGGCTGGCTGCATATTCAAGAATTAAAAAGTTACAGAAAAAGAGGCCTCGATCTTTCTTCCATTGCTATTATCGAGAAAACCCAGCATGGAGGCATGGAGAACTGCAAAGCGGTCAATAGCCCCGCTGTAGATGCCGATGTCACCAGAAATATCGATCAAATAATCGATGAATTATACGGAAGCCATTCGGCACTAAACTGGCTCGAATTAAATCGTAGACTTAAAAATCGCGGCGCTTCGAAACTGGATGCGGATTTCCCTCATGTCGTCTGCAATTTAAGCGATCCAGCCAGCAAACCCGTGCCAAAGCCGCCGGAAGAGGCAAAGCCTCGGTAGGCGTGCGGAAAAAATAGATCAAAGTTTTAGGATTAAGGTAAAGCAGTGCAGCTTGTTGACTTCTACTGTTTGTACGATAATTTGAAATAATTATAAGGATTTTTTATGCCGGATCTTAGCCCTCAAGAAAGATATTTTCTGAGTTATGCCACACGGGATGACAACCCAAGCATGAACAAGGATGAATTCTTGGAAATGATCATGAGTGTCGATAACAACGGCGATGGCAAGCCTCAGCTTGGCGAGATACAAAAGCTGTTGGCATTAAGCAATGTCGATATTTCATCTGTTGCGGGCACGGCCGCGGGAGCTTGCAATATCGCAACCAATAAAGATTGTTGTAAAAGAGATATGCTCGACAGCGATGTCAATTTTTCTTACCAGCAAATCGCCGATTATGTTTATCGTACTCCATGGTTTAATCCGTTCCGGGATGGCATGCCTATGGATTACGGAACAATTAAAGAGAGATTAACCGGTTTCTCAAAGCTAAGCGGCTATTATTACAAGTAATTCTCCTAAAGCGTTTTGAGCGCCGGGCTTGCTTTTCAGCCTTAAAATTGGCTATTCATCAAGCGTGCATTATGTTTGCATGCTCTTCACGCGATTCTCATGTCCCCAGATCTTCTGCAATCCTATTTACCCATCGTCATTTTCCTTGGCGTGAGCCTGGCTATCGCGGGCGGGTTGATGCTGTCGTCGTTTCTGGTCGCCTATAAAGCGCCGGACCCGGAAAAGCTGTCGACCTATGAATGCGGTTTTGAGGCGTTCGACGACAGCCGCATGAAATTCGACGTGCGCTTTTATCTCGTCTCCATCCTCTTCATCATTTTCGATCTTGAAGTGGCATTCCTGTTTCCGTGGGCCGTGAGCTTCGGAACGCTGGGCGCGTTCGGCTTCTGGTCGATGATGCTGTTTCTGGCCGTGCTCACCATCGGTTTTATTTATGAATGGCGGAAAGGGGCGCTGGAATGGGATTGATCACACCATCCACGCAGCCTGCCATCGCCGTGAATGACCCGTTTTTTACGGGCCTGAATAACGAGCTTTCCGACAAGGGTTATATCCTCACCACGGCCGACCAGCTAATCACCTGGGCGCGTACGGGCTCATTAATGTGGATGACCTTCGGCCTCGCGTGTTGCGCGGTGGAAATGATGCAGATGTCTATGCCGCGTTATGATGCCGAGCGTTTCGGTTTTGCGCCGCGCGCGTCTCCGCGCCAGTCGGACGTGATGATTGTGGCCGGCACGCTCACCAATAAAATGGCGCCCGCGCTGCGCAAGGTTTACGACCAGATGCCCGAGCCGCGTTATGTGATCTCGATGGGGAGCTGCGCAAATGGAGGGGGGTATTATCATTACTCTTATTCCGTAGTGCGTGGGTGTGACCGCATCGTGCCTGTCGATATTTATGTGCCTGGTTGCCCGCCGACTGCCGAGGCGCTGCTTTATGGCGTGATGCTGCTGCAAAAGAAAATCCGCCGCACCGGGACGATCGAGCGCTGAAATGGTGAATTATATCGAGCTTGGACAGGCGATTGAGGCCGCGCAGCCTGACGCTGTTATTGCTTTCGGCGCAACACTTGATGAACTCACCCTGCAAACAACACCTGAACACATCATCGACCTGCTTACTTTCCTGCGTGACGATCCGCGCTGCCAGTTTCATAATTTTATCAGTATTTGCGGTGCCGATTACCCAGCTCGCGAGCAGCGCTTCGATGTGGTTTATCAACTGCAATCGCTGACAAAGAACCAGCGTATTCGCATCAAGCTGCAGGTGAATGAAGATACGCCGGTGCCTTCGGCCTGCGGCGTGTTTCCCGGCGCTTTGTGGTTCGAGCGCGAAACCTATGACATGTATGGTGTGGAATTTACCGATCACCCGGATCTACGCCGATTGCTGACCGATTATAATTTCGAAGGTTACCCGCTGCGCAAGGATTTCCCGCTCACCGGTTTTGTGGAAGTGCGCTACGACAATTCAAAAAAGCGCGTTGTTTATGAGCCTGTGCGCCTGCAGCAGGAATTCCGCGATTTCGATTTTCTTTCGCCGTGGGAAGGGCAGAAATAATGGCTGCTTCCGCAGAGAAAAGAAATTTCACTATCAATTTCGGTCCGCAACACCCGGCCGCGCATGGCGTATTGCGGCTTGTGCTGGAACTGGATGGCGAAATCGTCGAGCGCGTCGATCCGCATATTGGCCTTTTGCATCGCGGTACGGAAAAGCTGATCGAACATAAAACCTATACGCAAGCCATACCTTATTTCGACCGGCTCGATTACGTGGCACCGATAAATCAGGAGCATGCGTTTTCGCTTGCGGTCGAGAAATTGCTTGACATTACGGTGCCGAAACGCGGGCAGCTTATTCGCGTGCTTTATTGTGAAATCGGGCGGTTGCTGTCGCATCTGCTTAATGTCACCACGCAGGCAATGGACGTAGGCGCGCTCACGCCGCCGCTCTGGGGTTTCGAAGAGCGCGAAAAACTGATGGTGTTTTACGAACGCGCTTCCGGCTCGCGCATGCACGCGAATTATGTGCGCCCCGGCGGCGTGCACCAGGATCTGCCGGAAAAGCTTGTGCAGGATATCAGCAATTTCTGCGAGCCGTTCCTGAAAGTTTGCGACGATATCGAAACGTTGCTCACCGATAATCGCATTTTCAAGCAGCGTAATGTCGATATTGGTGTTGTGAGTCTGAAAGACGCGCTGGCATGGGGCTTTTCGGGCGTGATGGTGCGCGGCTCCGGTGCCGCGTGGGATTTGCGCAAGAGCCAGCCCTATGAATGCTATAACGAGCTGGAATTCGATATCCCTATCGGCAAGAATGGCGACAATTACGATCGCTATCTCATCCGCATGGAAGAAATGCGACAAAGCACATCGCTGATGAAACAATGCGTCGAACTTTTGTTGTCATCCGCAAGGGAAGGACCGATCAGCGCAGAGGATAACAAGATCGTGCCGCCGACGCGTTCTGAGATGAAAGTGTCGATGGAAGCACTGATCCATCATTTCAAGCTTTACACCGAAGGCTATCACGTGCCTGCGGGTGAAGTTTATGTGCCCGTAGAAGCGCCGAAGGGCGAGTTCGGCGTTTATCTGGTTTCCGATGGGTCGAACAAGCCTTATCGCTGTTACATCCGCGCGCCGGGATTCGCGCATCTGCAGGCCATGGAATTTCTCTGCAAGGGCCATATGCTGGCCGACGTGTCCGCCATATTAGGTTCACTCGATATCGTATTCGGCGAGGTGGATCGATGAGTGGATATAACCGCCGCCTCGCTGTTCAGGAACAGGAAGCTGGTGAATTCGCATTCACGCCGGAAAACCTGAAATGGACGCAAGCGCAAATTAAAAACTATCCTGAAGGACGGCAAGCGTCCGCCATCATCCCGCTGCTCTGGCGCGCACATGAGCAGGTGGGCTGGTTGCCGCGCGCGGCGATCGAAGTTGTCGCAAAAATGCTCGATATGCCTTATATCCGCGCGCTGGAAGTGGCGACGTTCTACACCATGTTCCAGCTGCAGCCTGTGGGGAAGAAAGCGCATATTCAGGTGTGCGGCACCACGCCCTGCATGTTGCGCGGTGCAAGCGATCTGATCAAAGTGTGCCAGAATCGTATCCATCACGATCAGTTTCATCTCTCCAATGACGGCAATCTGTCATGGGAAGAAGTGGAATGCGCGGGCGGCTGCGTGAACGCGCCGATGGTGCAGATTGCTAAAGATACTTATGAAGATCTCACGCCGGAACGGCTTGAAAAACTGATCGACGATATTTCTGCAGGCCGCGCACTTAAGCCGGGGCCGCAGATTAACCGGCAATTTTCGGAACCCTCTGGTGGCGCGACATCGTTGACGCAGGATAACAAAATTACATCGCCGAAAAATCGCGGTGAGGAATTAACAGATGCACGCGCCAAGCGCCCGGCAGAAGCTGCAAATCGGCGAGCCGAACCTGCACCGCATGAAGCCGTGAAAAAGGCCGAAGCGAAAGGCGAGCAGAAGGGCGACTGATGCTTTCCGATAAAGACCGCATATTCACCAATCTCTATGGCAGGCTCGACAAAAGCCTGAAAGGCGCGCAATCGCGCGGTGCTTATAACCGCACGAAAGAATTCATCGACAAGGGGCATGAGTGGATCGTCAACGAAGTGAAAGCCTCCGGCCTGCGCGGGCGCGGCGGGGCAGGGTTCCCGGCCGGATTGAAGTGGTCGTTCATGCCGAAAGAGTCGGACGGCCGGCCGAATTATCTGGTCATCAACGCAGATGAAATCCGAGCCCGGCACCTGCAAAGACCGCGAAATCATGCGGCACGACCCGCATCATCTTGTCGAAGGTTGCCTGATCGCTGGGCGCGCGATGAATGCACGCGCGTGCTACATCTATGTGCGCGGTGAATATATTCGCGAACGTGAAGCGCTGCAGCAAGCCATCGATGAAGCATACGATGCAAAACTTATCGGCAAGAACAACAAACACGGCTGGGATTTCGATATTTTTGTGCATCACGGCGCAGGCGCTTATATCTGCGGTGAGGAAACGGCGCTGCTGGAAAGTCTGGAAGGCAAAAAGGGGATGCCACGCCTGAAGCCGCCATTTCCCGCCAATGTCGGTCTTTATGGCTGCCCCACAACTGTGACGAATGTGGAGACGATTGCGGTTGTACCGGAGATTCTGCGGCGCGGCGCTGCATGGTTTGCGGGCATCGGCCGCGCGAATAATACAGGTACGAAGCTTTTCTGCATTTCCGGCCATGTGAATACGCCCTGTACGGTGGAAGAGGCAATGAGCATTCCGTTTCGCGAGCTGATCGAAAAACATTGCGGCGGTATTCGCGGCGGCTGGGATAATCTGCTGGCGGTTATTCCCGGCGGCTCTTCCGTGCCTTGCGTGCCGGCGCATGAAATTATCGACTGCCCGATGGATTTCGATGCGCTGCGCGATCTGAAATCGGGCTTGGGCACGGCGGCTGTGATTGTGATGGATAAATCGACCGATATCGTGCGGGCCATCGCGCGCCTGTCTTATTTTTATAAACATGAAAGTTGCGGGCAGTGTACACCTTGCCGCGAAGGCACCGGCTGGATGTGGCGCGTGGTTTCGCGCATGGCGGAAGGCCGCGCGGATAAATCCGAGATCGACGAACTGCTCGATGTCACGAAACAGGTGGAAGGCCATACCATCTGCGCGCTTGGCGATGCGGCCGCGTGGCCGGTGCAAGGGCTGATCCGCCATTTCCGTGGCGAGATCGAACGCAGAATTGACGAATACACAGCGCGGCATTCCTATGTCGCAGCGGCGGAGTGAGAACATGAAAAGTAAGTATTTTGTATTGATTTTTTCTTTGGCACTGGCAGGTTGCCGCGGTGGTATTGGCGGAAGTACTATTGTCGGCGAAGCGCCGTCAATGTTTATCGCAGCACCTAAGGAAAAAGTGCAGCATATCGTTATCGCACGCGCCGCGGCGAAGGGCAGCATTATCAAAGCATCCGGCAATGACCTTGTGCTGGAGCGGCCGCTGCTCGGTAAAGGCTCGCCCGAAGTGGAAGCCGCATGCGGCTCGAGCTGGTTCAACCGCAAGGTGCGCGTCGTCATGACGCTGCAAAACGTTCAGGGCGGCGGTACGCAGATGACGGAGCGGCGCTATATTTCCGGTGGTTCGCCGCTGTCGCGCGGCCCCTGCGCCTTGCCTCTTTCCTCCGACGATTATGCGCAATCCCTGGGCGCGATGAGCGCGGTGAAGGTGGAGGCGGAAGCAGGCGCCGCGCCGCCCAAAGCACAATAGCTTATTTATCGCACCCATCGGGCAAAAGGCTTGTTGGAAGTTGAGCCTAAATACCTTGAACGACACAGGAATTGGCGCTAAGCACGTGGCATGAACTCGTCTCATTGTCGACGGCACGGAAATCGAGGTGCCGCCGACCCACACTTTATTGCAGGCATGCGAGCTGGCTGGCGCCGAGATTCCGCGTTTCTGTTATCATGAACGGCTGTCGATCGCCGGTAATTGTCGCATGTGTCTGGTTGAAGTGGTCGGCGAGCCGAAGCCGGTCGCTTCCTGCGCGCGTTCGGTGAAAGATTTGCGCCCCGGCAAGGATAATGCGCCGCCTATCGTCAACACGCGCACGCCGATGGTGAAAAAAGCGCGCGAAGGCGTGATGGAATTCCTGCTCGTCAACCACCCGCTCGATTGTCCCATCTGCGATCAGGGCGGCGAATGCGATCTGCAGGATCAGGCCATGGCTTATGGCGTCGATACGTCTCGCTATGCCGAGAACAAGCGCGCGGTGGAAGACAAATATATCGGCCCGCTCGTCAAGACTTCGATGAACCGCTGCATTCATTGCACGCGTTGTGTGCGTTTTGCGCAGGAAGTGGCCGGTGTGCCGGAGCTTGGCGCCACCGGGCGCGGCGAGGAGATGGAAATCACATCCTATTTAGAGACGGCGATGAATTCCGAATTGCAGGGCAACGTCATCGATCTTTGCCCCGTCGGCGCGCTGACCTCGAAGCCCTATGCCTTCAAGGCGCGGCCATGGGAGCTTACCAAAACCGACAGCATCGATGTGATGGACGCGCTGGGTTCCGCCATTCGCGTGGACAGCCGCGGGTGTGAGGTCATGCGCATCCTGCCGCGTGTGAACGACGACATCAACGAGGAATGGATTTCCGACAAGACGCGTTTCGTCTGGGACGGTTTGCGCGTACAGCGTCTCGATCGCCCTTATATCCGTGAGCACGGCAAGTTGCGCGAAGCGACATGGCATGAGGCTTTTCACGAAATCGCCCGGCATGTGCAGCGCGCGACCCTGGACAAGACCGGCGCGATTGCGGGCGATCTCTGCTCGGTCGAGGATATGTTCGCGCTGAAGCTTCTAATGGAAAAGCTCGGTGTCAAAAATATCGATGCGCGGCAGGACGGCAGCAAACTGCATCCGAAATTCGGCCGCGCTTCCTATATCTTCAACGCGACGATTGCCGGTATAGATGAGGCGGATGCGGTCATCCTTGTCGGCACCAATCCGCGTCTTGAAGCGCCGGTTCTGAACGCGCGCATCCGCAAGCGCTGGCTGCAAGGCTCGATCCCCATCGCCCTGATCGGCGAACGCGCGGATCTGACATATGACTATAATTATTTGGGCGCCGGGCCGGAAAGCATTGCCGAACTCGCAAAACATATCGGCAAGGCGCAAAAGCCCCTGATTATCGCAGGTGCCGGTGCGTTTGCGCGCGCCGATGGCGAGGCCGTTCTGGCAAAGCTGATGTCGTTCGGCAACGTTAATATATTGCATGCGGCGGCATCGCGTGTGGGCGCGCTCGATATCGGTTTCGTGCCCGACAATGGCGCGCTTGATATACAGGCCATGACAAAAGCCGGTGCGCTCGATCTTTTGTTCAATCTTGGCGCCGACGAGATCGATATCGCGCCTGGCGCCTTCGTCGTTTATATCGGTACGCATGGCGACCGGGGTGCGGCGCGGGCGGACCTGATATTGCCGGGCGCGGCCTATACGGAAAAACCGGGCATTTATGTGAATACGGAAGGGCGCGTTCAGTATGCGAACCGCGCGACCTTTCCGCCCGGAGAAGCGCGCGAGGATTGGTCGATCATCCGCGCACTGTCGGGATATTTGCAGGCGCCTTTGCCGTTCGACAATTTGTCGCAGCTGCGCGCGCTCCTGTTTAAAGCATATCCGCATCTGGAAGCGCGTGACCGTATCAAAGAAGGCGAAGCGAACGCGGCGGCACTCGCAAAAATTGGAGCGAATTTCGAGAAAACACCGTTCAAATCGCTCGTGCGCGATTTCTATCTTTCCAATCCCATCGCGCGCGCCTCGAAAACCATGGCGGAATGCGCGCGGCTGAGGCTTGGCACGCAATTGCAGGCGGCGGAGTGATCATGTTCGACTGGGCCCTGATCGAAAATGTATCGCTGATCGCCCTGCAAAGCCTCGCACTGCTTGTGGGCCTGCTGATCATGGTTGCCTTTCTGCTGCTGTTCGACCGCAAGGTGTGGGCGGCGGTGCAAATGCGTAAGGGGCCGAATGTGGTGGGCCCGTTCGGCCTGCTGCAATCTTTTGCCGACCTTCTGAAATTCGTATTGAAAGAACCTATCATTCCGTCCGGTGCGAACAGGGCGCTGTTCCTGCTCGCACCTTTGATCACGGGAACGCTGTCGCTCGCAGCCTGGGCGGTGGTGCCGTTGCAGCCGGGCTGGGTGCTGGCCGATATCAATGTCGGCATTCTATATATTTTCGCCATTTCCTCGCTCGGCGTTTATGGCGTGATCATGGGCGGCTGGGCCTCGAATTCGAAATATGCGTTTCTCGGCAGTCTACGCTCGGCGGCGCAGATGGTGTCTTACGAGGTTTCTATCGGCTTCGTGCTGGTTTGCGTACTGCTCTGGGTCGGCTCGCTGAATTTAAGTGCCGTCGTGGAAGCGCAGAACGGGTCTTACGGTTTTCTGCACTGGCATTTCATTAATCCGCTGCTGTTTCCGATGTTTATCGTGTTCTTCATTTCGGCGCTGGCCGAAACGAACCGTCCGCCTTTCGATTTGCCCGAGGCTGAATCC
This sequence comes from uncultured Alphaproteobacteria bacterium, assembly GCA_963714065.1. Classification (GTDB taxonomy): domain Bacteria; phylum Pseudomonadota; class Alphaproteobacteria; order Rhizobiales; family UBA4765; genus JAZKID01. The sequence goes on from OY970226.1 coordinate 43,921, forward strand.
GAACTGGTTGCCGGCTTCATGGTCGAATATTCGGCGACGCCTTATCTTCTTTTCATGCTCGGCGAATATGTTGCAATCACGCTGATGTGCGCGATGACGTCGATCTTGTTCCTGGGCGGCTGGTTGCCGCCGTTTCCGGTTGTGCCCTTCACATGGCTGCCGGGCGTGGTTTGGCTCGTGATCAAGATCTGGATGGTTTTTTTCATGTTCGCCATGGTGAAGGCCTTCGTGCCGCGCTATCGCTACGATCAGTTGATGCGGCTTGGCTGGAAAGTGTTTCTGCCGCTCACATTGATCATGCTGGTTGCGTCAGCCGCGTGGTTGCAATTCGGGGCACACGCATGAAATATTATTTCAATGTTCTCCGTTCCTTCCTGCTGCTCGAATTCGGCAAGGCGTTCTGGCTTTCGATGCGCTATTTTTTCCGCCCGAAGGCGACAATCAATTATCCGCACGAAAAAGGCCATCTCTCGCCACGCTTTCGCGGCGAGCATGCGCTGCGCCGCTATCCAAACGGCGAAGAGCGCTGCATCGCTTGCAAATTGTGTGAAGCCATATGCCCGGCGCAGGCCATCACCATCGAGGCGGGTCCGCGCCGCAACGACGGTACGCGCCGCGCCACGCGCTACGACATCGACATGGTAAAATGCATCTATTGCGGCCTTTGTCAGGAAGCGTGTCCGGTGGATGCCATCGTCGAGGGGCCGAATTTCGAATTCTCGACCGAGTCGCGCGAAGAGCTTCTCTATAATAAAGAGCGGCTGCTCGCAAATGGCGACCGCTGGGAAGCGCAACTGGCGGCGAATATCAAAAAAGATGCGGCGTATAGGTAGGCCATGAATTTTCCGGCACTCTTTTTCTACCTTTTTTCCTTCGTGCTGGTTGGTGCCGCCGCCATGGTCGTCATCTTGCGCAACCCCGTGCATTGCGTGCTATTTCTGATCCTCGCATTCCTCAATGCGGCGGGATTGTTCATGCTGCTTGGCGCGGAATTCCTGGCGATGATTTTGGTTATCGTTTATGTCGGCGCGGTGGCAGTGCTGTTCTTGTTCGTCGTGATGATGCTCGATGTCGATTTTACGCGTTTACGCGAGGGATTTTTGCAATATCTACCCATCGGCGCGCTAATCGGCCTGATCCTGCTCGTCGAATTGCTGCTTGTCGTCGGCAACTGGACCCTGATGCCGGGTGTGGCGGGAGCAATGCCGATGCCGATCCTGCCGCAAGTCAGCAATACGCAGGCCATCGGCGCCGTGCTTTACACGCAATATTTTCATCTCTTCCAGCTTGCGGGGCTGATCTTGCTGGTGGCAATGATCGGCGCCATCGTGCTGACGCTGCAGCATAAACCGGGCATCAAACGGCAGGATATTTCGCGCCAGAACGCACGCAAGAAAGACGATGCAATCGCGGTCGTGAAAGTAAAAAGCGGGGAAGGGATCGGGCAAATATGAGCGGTCTTTTCACCATTACGCTTGGTCATTACCTCAGCGTTGCGGCTATTCTCTTTACGCTCGGCATTTTCGGCATTTTCCTGAATCGCAAAAACGTCATCGTCATCCTGATGTCGATCGAACTGATGCTGCTGGCCGTGAACATCAACCTTGTTGCGTTCTCGAGTTTCCTGCACGATCTTAAAGGACAGATTTTTGCGCTCCTCGTTCTCACCGTAGCGGCGGCGGAAGCGGCCATCGGCCTTGCCATTCTCGTGGCGTTTTATCGCAATCGCGGCTCGATCGAGGTCGACGATGCGAACAGGATGAAGGGCTGATCATGGTCGAGATCATCGTCTTCCTCCCGTTGATCGGCTTTCTCATTGCCGGCGCAATCGCGATTTCCGCGCATATTCCTGCCTTCCGCTCAGAAAAAGGAAAAATCAGCCATCATGGCGATCATCCCGGACTATTGTCGCAGTCGGCGGAGCTTGCGACGACGGGCCTGCTGCTGGCGGCTGCGGTTCTATCATGGATCGTCTTTTACCGTGTCGGCTTTATTGGCGAAAATTATCGTATCGAATTGCTGCGCTTTATCCGTGTCGGCGATCTTGTTGCCGACTGGAGCCTGCGCGTCGATACGCTGACTGCCGTGATGCTGGTCGTCGTGACGACGGTATCCTCGCTGGTGCATCTTTATTCCATCGGCTACATGAGCCACGATCCGCACCGCCCGCGCTTTTTCGCCTATCTGTCGCTGTTTACCTTCGCCATGCTGATGCTGGTGACGGCCGATAATTTCGTGCAGCTTTTCTTCGGTTGGGAAGGCGTGGGGCTTGCTTCATATCTTCTTATCGGTTTCTGGTACGACAAGCCCTCGGCCAATGCCGCCGCGATCAAGGCGTTCATCGTCAACCGCGTCGGCGATTTCGGTTTCGCGCTCGGCATTTTTGCGGCATTCTGGATGCTCGGCTCGGTCTCGTTCGATGCGGTGTTCGCCGCAGCACCGCAAATCGCCGGCAAGACCATTCATTTCCTGTGGTTCGATGCCGATGCGTTGACTCTGATCTGCTGCCTGCTGTTCGTCGGCGCGATGGGCAAGAGCGCGCAATTTTTGCTGCATACATGGCTGCCCGATGCGATGGAAGGCCCGACACCCGTCTCCGCGCTTATCCATGCCGCAACCATGGTGACGGCGGGCGTATTTATGGTCGCGCGGCTTTCGCCTTTGTTCGAACATGCGCCGATAGCACTTGAAATCGTCACCTTTATCGGCGCGCTGACGGCATTTTTTGCGGCAAGCGTCGGCCTCGTGCAGAACGATATCAAGCGCATCATCGCCTATTCCACCTGCTCGCAGCTCGGCTATATGTTCGTGGCCATGGGTGTCGGCGCCTATCCGATCGGCATCTTCCATCTTTTCACGCATGCCTTCTTCAAGGCGTTGCTCTTCCTCGGCGCGGGTTCGGTGATCCATGCGGTATCGAACGAGCAGGATATTCGCAGGATGGGCGGCCTCGCAAAACTGATTCCGCTGACCTATGCGATGATGCTGATCGGCACGCTTGCGCTGACGGGTTTTCCGCTGACGGCAGGCTATTTCTCGAAAGATGCGATTATCGAGGCGGCATTCGTGGAAAATGGCGCCGCCTGCGCGGTGCTGATTATCGCTGCGTTCATGACCTCGTTTTATTCGTGGCGGCTTGTCTTTAAAGTATTTCACGGAACTTCACGCCTCGATCGGCACGCGCTCGAACATGTGCACGAAAGTCCGCGCGTGATGACGCTGCCGCTGATCCTGCTCAGCATCGGCGCGCTCGTTACGGGCCTTGCCTTCCATGCCTTCTTTTATGGCGAAGCTTCCGCTGAATTCTGGCGCAATGCTCTTTATATGTCGCCGGATAATCATGTGCTGCACCTGATGCATGAGGTACCGGAACTTCTAGGCTACGCGCCGACGATTGCCATGGCACTCGGTCTCGCGCTTGCCTGGCTGTTCTATATCAAGCGGCCCGATCTACCTGAGCGGCTGGCGGCAAGCCAGGCGCTGCTTTACGATTTCCTGCTCAATAAATGGTATTTCGACGAGTTGTATGACGCCATCTTCGTGCGCCCGGCAAAATGGCTTGGCCGTTTCCTCTGGAAAGCGGGAGACGGATTAGTGATCGACGGCTTTGGGCCGGACGGAATTTCAGCGCGCGTGCTTGCTACCGCGCGGGCCGCCGTGCGCCTGCAAACGGGTTATGTCTATCATTATGCCTTTGCCATGCTGCTCGGCGTTTCCGCGCTGATTACCTGGTATCTGTTTCTGGGGGCATTATGATCGACTGGCCCATTCTTTCAGCCATTACCTTTTTACCGCTGCTGGGCGCTACCCTGATCGTTGCCGGCATGTTGCTGCACGGAAACGCGGACGACAAGGTGGGCGCACGCGACGCGCGCCTGATCGCGCTCTGGAGCACATTGCTGACATTGGCACTCACATTTTACATGTGGTGGCATTTCGACAATGCCAATCCGGGTTTTCAATTCGTCGAGCATGCGCCCTGGTTCGGCGGGCTGATGACTTACCAGCTCGGCGTCGACGGCATTTCGGTTCTCTTCGTCGTGCTCACCGCTTTTCTGATGCCGCTGTGCGTTCTTGCTTCATGGAAATCAATCGAGCATCGCGTACAGGAATATATGATCGCGTTCCTCGTGCTGGAAACGCTGATGATCGGCGTGTTCACGGCGCTCGATATCGTGCTGTTCTACGTTTTCTTCGAAGCCGGCCTGATCCCGATGTTCCTGATCATCGGCATCTGGGGCGGAAAGCGCCGCGTCTATGCCAGCTTCAAGTTTTTCCTCTACACGCTGCTCGGCTCGGTGCTGATGCTGCTCGCGCTCATATATATGTACAATGCGGCAGGCACGAGCGAAATTCCGGCGCTGATGGTTTTCAAATTCGCGCCGCAAATACAGATCTGGCTCTGGCTTGCCTTCTTCGCGTCTTTTGCCGTGAAATTGCCGATGTGGCCGGTCCACACCTGGTTGCCCGATGCGCATGTGGAAGCGCCCACGGCCGGATCGGTCATTCTGGCCGGAATTCTACTAAAAATGGGCGGTTATGGATTTTTGCGCTTCTCGTTGCCGATGTTCCCGGACGCAAGCCTTTATTTCGCACCGTTCGTATTCACGCTTTCGGTGATCGCCATTGTCTACACGTCGCTGGTGGCATTGATGCAGGAGGATATCAAGAAGCTGATCGCCTATTCCTCTGTTGCGCATATGGGTTTTGTGACCATCGGCATTTTCGCCTTGGGCAAGCAGGGTGTGCAAGGTGCGATCTTCCAGATGCTGTCGCACGGGCTTGTTTCAGGCGCGCTCTTCCTTTGCGTGGGCGTGATTTACGACAGGCTGCATACACGCGAGATCGAGGCTTATGGCGGGCTTGTGCACCGCATGCCGGTTTACGCAGTCCTGTTTCTCGTTTTCACGCTGGCGAATGTGGGCCTGCCCGGCACATCGGGCTTCGTCGGCGAATTTTTGTCGCTGCTTGCTGCGTTCAGGGCGAATAGCTGGGCTGCGGCATTTGCAACGACAGGCGTGATCCTGTCGGCGGCCTATGCACTCTGGCTTTATCGCCGTGTCGTTTTTGGAAAACTCGAAAAGTCGCAGCTACAGGCACTGGCCGATTTGAGCGGTCGCGAGCTTGCAATTCTTGTTCCTCTCGCGGTTCTGGTGATTTTTTACGGTATCTATCCCAGCGCCGTGTTCGATGTCACGAATGGCGCCGTAACCTCGCTGCTCGGCGATATGAAACAGGCGCTGGCAGACGGCATGCAGATTGTGGGGTTTTAGTGGAAGTACTTTTTGTCAATTGGGTCATTGCCACACCGGAAATTCTGCTTGCGTTAGGCGCCCTTGCTTTATTGATGTGCGGCGCAGTCCTGGGCGAAAAAACCTTACCGCTTTGTAACAAGTTTGGCATTGCCGTGCTTGCCGCTGCGGCCATTACAGCGCTTTACCTTGGGCAGGGGGAGCAGTTCGCAGCGTTCAAGGGCGCAACAGCATTCACGACATTCAACGGTGCTTTCGTGTTCGACAGTTTCGCGGCCTATTTCAAGATCACCGTATTTACGGCCGCAGCAGTCGCCCTTTTTCTCGCCTTGCCCTATTTCAGGCGGGAAGGCGAGCCGCATTTCGAATATGCGGTCCTGGTGCTGCTGAGCGCAACCGGCATGGGCATCATGATTTCGTCGCGGGATTTCGTTATGCTCTATCTCGGCCTTGAACTGCAATCGCTGAGCATTTATATCCTCACCGCCATTCGCCGCGACAGCGTGCGCGCCACGGAAGCGGGGTTGAAATATTTCGTGCTCGGCGCCTTGTCGTCCGGCCTTCTGCTTTACGGAATATCGCTGGTTTGCGGTTTCACAGGTACTACGGAATTCCTGACCGTTGCGGCCACTATACAAGGGCACACGCTTTCCGCCGGCCTTGTGTTCGGTCTTGTTTTCATACTGGCGGGTTTCGCTTTTAAACTTTCCGCCGTGCCGTTCCATATGTGGGCGCCGGATGTGTATGAAGGCGCGCCGACACCGGTTGCGGCCTTCATTGCTTCCGCGCCGAAACTGGCGGCAAGCGCCATGCTGGTGCGCGTGCTGTTCGAAGCTTTTCCTCATGCCGCGCCAGCGTGGCAGCAGATCATTACCTTTATCTCCGTGGCATCGATGCTGCTTGGTGCGTTTGCGGCCATCGGCCAACGCAATATCAAACGCCTGCTTGCCTACTCCTCGATCGGCCATATCGGCTATATGCTGCTCGGCCTTGCGGGCGCGTCCGAAGAAGGCGTACGCGGCGTGCTGATCTATATGGCGATTTATGCGGTCATGACGCTTGGTGCATTCGCGTTGGTACTGGCGATGCGGGCTAAGGACGGTAGTGCGGTTGAGGATATCGACAGTCTCGCCGGTTATGCGCGGGCGCAACCGCTTGCCGCTTTTATGTTCGCGATGCTGCTGTTTTCCCTGGCCGGCATTCCGCCGCTGGCCGGATTTTTCGCAAAATATTTCGTGTTCATGGCGGCGGTCAAGGCACATCTGTTCGTGCTGGCGGTTATCGGCGTCGTCAGCAGCGTGGTTGGCGCTTATTATTATCTGCGTATCGTCAAATTGATGTATTTTGACGAACCGGCCTACGACTTTATACCGATGGCGATCGAGGAACGCCTCGTTCTTTATGCCGGCGGGCTGTTTGCGCTGTTGTTTATTGTTGCGCCATCTGCTTTGGTGAATGCTGCGGCGCGGGCCGCTTCCTCGTTCTTTTAATGGAAACAGATACGGCAACCCCGCAGCTTGTGAGGCTGCAAAGCACAAATTCAACGAATGAAGAAGGTTTCCGTCTTCATGCGGCGGGCAAGCGCGCGCCGTTTTGGGTGACGGCGGAAGAGCAGACGCGCGGCCGCGGCCGTTCGGGGCGCGAATGGCATTCGCCGCAGGGCAATCTCTATCTCACCTGCCTGCTGGCCGATCCGGCGCCGCCCGGCAAGCTTTCCCAGCTCGGCTTTGTCGCAGGCGTTGCGTTGATCGATGCCCTGATCGCCTGCACGCACAGCACATGTTTTCATTTGAAGTGGCCGAACGACGTGCTGGTGGATGGCGCGAAACTCGCCGGCCTGCTTCTGGAAACGCGCCATCAGAACGATGCGCGCGCCGTGGTTATCGGGTGGGGCGTCAATATCGAGACAGCGCCGAATAATCCCGCTTATCGCACGATCGCGCTCAAGTCGATTTTATCGTCGGCGAATACGGAAACCTTACGTCAGCAATTGATGAAAGCTTTTATCGAGAGGTTCCGGCAATGGGACAAGGGAAAGAATTTCGCGGCTATCCGGGATGTCTGGCTGCAATTCGCGCTACCGCCGGGCACGCCGCTCGCTATTCATGCAAGCGCGTCGGAAAAAATAGAAGGCGTGTTCGAAACTATCGACGAGGATGGAAGCCTGTTGTTGAAAACGCCGTTTGATACGAAACGCATCCTTGCCGGCGACGTGATCCTGCCGGAGTTTTCCGCGTGACCAAGCAGCTTTATTTCGTACCGCTCGGCGGTGTCGGCGAAATCGGCATGAACCTCGCGCTCTATGGTTATGGCGCGCCCGGTAATATGCAATGGCTGATCGTGGATTGCGGCGTAACATTCGCCGACGCGAAATCGCCGGGCATCGAACTGATCATGCCGGATATCCGTTTCATCGCAGAAGACCGCCAGGCGCTTGTGGGCCTGATATTGACGCATGGGCACGAAGATCATATCGGCGCGGTGCTCGATCTTTATCCGCAGCTCAACTGCAAGGTGTTTGCGACGAAATTCACGGCGGGACTGTTGGCCGCGAAGGCCGCAGAAGATGGCCACGAAATTCCAAAAATTACAGTCATGGAAAGCGGCGGACATATAAAGCTGGGTGCATTCGAGGTAACCTTTCTGCCCGTTGCCCATTCCATACCGGAAAGCCAGGCGCTCGGTATCGTGACGCCTGCAGGCCGTGTCATTCATACCGGCGATTGGAAAATAGATCCCACGCCCCCGCTTGGCGATGCAACCGACATGGGCGCCTTCGCGCGTTTTGCGGCGGATGGCGTGGATGTGCTGATCGGCGATTCCACGAATGCGCCGCGCGAAGGGCGTTCGCCCTCCGAAGCGGAAGTGGGCGTTGCGCTGACGAAAATCATCAAGCAGGAAAAAAACCGGGTCGCTGTGACATTGTTCGCATCCAATATCGCGCGCATTCATTCGATCGCACTTGCGGCGCAGGCGGCGGGGCGCAGCGTCGTGCTGTTCGGCCGCTCCTTGCATCGCAATGTGCTGGTTGCGCAGGAATGCGGTTATTTGCAGGATCTGCCGCCTTTTCTCGACATGGATATGTATCAGCAACTGCCGCGGCAGAATATCGTTGCCATCATGACGGGAAGCCAGGGCGAGGAGCGCTCGGCACTGGCGCGCGTGGCGCGGAAGGACCACCCCTATGTATCGCTCGCGAAGGGCGACCTCGTGATTTTCTCTTCGCGCACCATTCCCGGCAACGAAAAGGCGGTGGCGGCTGTCGTCAACGGACTTGTGAGGCAAGGAATACATGTCGTGACGGACCGCACGCATCTCGTGCATGTGTCAGGCCACCCGCGTGTCGACGAAATTGCCGAGCTGTATAAGGTCGTGAAACCGAAAGCGCTGATCCCCGTGCATGGCGAGCCCTATCACCTGCAGCAGCATGCCGAACTCGGCATAAAGCTCGGCATCAAGGATGTGAAGATCGTCGACGACCGGCAGATGGTGCGCCTCACGCCCGGGCCGTTGACGGTGATCGACGAAGTACCGGGCGGCAGGTTGTACAAGGACGGCAGGCTGTTGCTGCCGGAAGAAGATTCGACGCTCGCCGAGCGCCGCCGCCTGCAATGGGGCGGTGTCATCAGCGTTGCCGTCTGCGCGACGAACAAGGGCGAGCTTGCCTCCGATATCGATATTTCGCTGACCGGCGTTCCGAAAACCGGCACATCCGGCGACGATATGTTAGACATTGTGGAAGACGCCGTGCGCGAAACATTTCACAGCCTGCCCAAGCCGCGCCGCCGCGATTTCGAGAAGCTGCGCGAGGCAATCCTGCGCTCCATCCGCGGCGCGGTGGAGCAGGAATGGGGCAAGAAGCCCTGGGTGGAAGTTCATTTGCTGGAGATATGATGCTCGGCCGCCTCAACCATGTCGCCATTGCCGTGCCGGATTTGCAGGCAGGCATTGCGGCCTATCGCGGCCTGCTGGGTGCCGAGGTTTCGGAGCCTCTGCCGCAACCGGAGCATGGCGTAACCGTCGTTTTCATCACACTGCCGAATACGAAGATTGAGCTGATCACGCCGCTTGGCGCAAATTCGCCTATCGAGGGTTTTTTGAAGCGAAATCCGATGGGCGGCATCCATCATATTTGTTATGAGGTGGAAGATATCCTCAAGGCGCGCGACCATCTGAAAAGCAAAGGCGTGCAGGTACTCGGCGATGGTGAGCCGAAACTAGGCGCGCACGGCAAGCCGGTGCTGTTTCTTCATCCCAAGGATATGCTTGGCACGCTGATCGAGCTGGAGCAGGCGTAATTGTTGTTTTGAACGAAACGATAACCGATTTTATCCACTCATTCCCATTCATATCGGGCTTGCCCGATATGAACATTTCTAATGCACAACCCGGATATATCCGGGTTGTGTAAGCGGGAATCCATCATAAAGAAACTCACGTTGTAACCTTCATGGACCCCCGCTTTCGCGGGGGTGAGCGGAGAAGGAATGGGCTTCTCATTATTAAAATTGTTCGTCGCGTTTAACCGTCTTCCCGAAAACCTTATCGAAATTCCTGCGAAGTGCGGCGTCGATATCTTCCATGCTTGCATCGACGCCAAGATCCCTGAAACTCGTCACGCCATGCTCGCGCACGCCGCAGGGAACGATGCCGCCGTAATGCGATAAATCCGGCGATACATTCAGCGAAATGCCGTGATAGCTCACCCATTTGCGCAGGCGAATGCCGATGGCCGCGATCTTGTCCTCGCGTCCATTTCCGCGCGGCACCCATATGCCGATGCGGTCGCAACGCTTCTCTCCGTCGATGCCGAATTCGCGCAGGGTGAGGATCAGCCAGTCCTCGAGTGTCTGCACCAGCGCGCGTACATCCGGTTTTCGTTTTTTGAGATCGAGCATGACATAGGCAATGCGCTGGCCGGGGCCGTGATAGGTATATTGCCCGCCGCGCCCGCTCTGGAATACGGGCAGATGACTGGGATTGATCAGGTCGGCTGCCTTGGCAGAGGTGCCCGCCGTATAGAGCGGTGGGTGTTCCAGCAGCCAGACGGCCTCGGGCGCCTGGCCTGCGATAATGGCCCCCACCCGCTGTTCCATGCGCATCACCGCTTCTTCATAGGGAACGGGGGCATAAGACATCAGCCATTCCGGCTTCAGGGGGCCGGAAGTGGCGAAATCGGCAGGTTTTTGGCAAATCTCAAGCATTTGTTAACGAAGATAGCCGGAAAGTAAGTTTTTGGAAGGGCAAAGAGATTCGTTATGTCAGAAATCGAGCAAACCCTTGAGGATGTCGACGTCGAGATCGAGGTGGTGCTGGGGCAGGCCAGCATGCCGGTCCACCAGATCCTGCGCATGGGCCGTGGCGCAGTGATCGAGCTGAATACCACCGAGGCCGACGATGTCGAGGTTCTGGCCAATGATGTCGTGGTCGCCAAGGCCGGTATCGTGGTCAATGACGGGCGCATCGGCGTTTCCATCACCAAGCTTTGCAAACGGCCTTCGGGTGCCGGCGAGACTTTGAGCGTCCAGGATGTCGCAGAAAAGGCCCTTGAAAATGCCGCCCCGGCCGCCGAACAAGCCCCGGAAAAGCCTGAAGAAAATCCCCCGGCTTAAATTCATTCAACCAACCTTAATCGTTATTACGTATTTCTTGCTCTTTCGGCGTATTTAGGAGAGTGGCATGGATAATAAGAGTTGGATCGTTACCGCCGCCATCGGTTTCTGCATCATTCTTGGTTTCGGCGTTGCGCGACAGATCGTCAATTTCAACAACCAGATGATCTCGCTGCAGGAAATGAAAAAAGCCGAGATCGAAACCACCAAGGTCGAATACGGCCAGTGCGTCGTGAAAATTCTCGAAAGCAACAGGATTGCGAAAGCCTATCGCGACGATGTCATGACCCTTGCCGACAAGGCCGGGAGCAGTCTGGCGGAATTCAACAAACAATTACTGGCGCTGATGGGCACGCAGGTGATCCCCAAACTTTCGCCGACATTGCGTGCCAATGTTCAGCGCGAGATCGTTACCTGCCGCAATTCCTATACCGGCCGCGTGGATTTCGCGTTGAAGCCCATGTATGTCAACTTCAACCGGCTGCAAAGGCAGTTCCCGAACAATATTTATAACGCATTGTTTTTTCACTGGACACCTGAAGAGCTGAACATGCCCAAAAACGAAAGCGGGCAGGATATATTCGACAGCGGCAAGGTGAATAAACTCGATCTCGACTAGATCGCGCGGAAGCCATGCTGCTTTTTGTCGTCGTCGCATTCGGTTTCGTCGCCGGCATTACCGCCTGGACTTTCTGGCGCGGCATCACGATCGACGAAGTAGCGATGCTGCTCGCGCTGTCCGTATTTATTTTCCTTATTCATCAAAAACAGATTTTCAAAATGGTGACGACCGACAAATATCTTGTGAGCGGTTATGTTACGTCGCTTATTTACCGTCCGCCTTTTTCTTACGATTGCGGCCGTCATAGATGCCACGAGCCGGAACGCTTCATTATCGAACAGAAACCGCAACGCGGCGATCAATATACTTATGTCAAAGGCCGCTCCATTCATGGCGGAGACGGTATCGAGGCTTGCTGGGGCGAATGCAAGACCTCGATCCCCGCACCCTATAAAGGCGCCAATATCGTTATAGGTAGCGGAGCTGCCTATTCCATTCTTGTCGACAAGAAGAAATGGGGACGGGCGCAGGTCGACGGCACGAGTGCTTTGTGGCTGCCTTATTTCAATCCCGTGAAAGCCAGCGACGATATCGTTTACGACAATCAGGGCAAGATACCCTATTTCAAGTTCGGCAATTATAATCACGCGGAACGTCTCATCGCGCCGCAAGCCACGGATGCGCAAAAAGAGGAACTTGAAAAGATCAATGCGCGCGCGGCCGCCTACAAGGTTTCGATCGGCCTTATCGTCACCGAAGACAATCTCTATTTCGAGAAGCTGAAACATGCCTGGCATCAGGGCAAGGCGAATGATTTTGTGGTTGTCGTCTATACGCCGGACGGAAGCGCGATCGGCAATGTCAATGTGCTTGCCTGGAATAACGAGGAACTGAAAGCGCTGGTTGCACAGGAAGTCGGCTCGCTCAACTCGGCCGATACAGATCGGATATTGGCGAAGATCGAGGAAGCTTTTTATAAAGGGCCCAAATTTAAAAAGGCCAGTTTTGCCGCCTATGATTATCTCGATATCAAAATTCCCGAAAAATATTATTGGCGGGTCATTCTTTTTCAGGCTGTCCTTTATGTTTACATGCTGGTTCTGATGCGCATCAATCCCTATACGAAAGACAACAAGCCGACGCTGGAAACCATGGGGCGCGTATGGCTATCTTATGCGACAAGAAAAAAGGTCGAGAATTACGACGATGGGTGGGATTTTCACCCCCTGATGCCCTTAGGCCTGCTTGTGCATTTCGCAATCCCCATTCTTGGCGCCCTTTTGATATGGAAGTTCTAAAGGCTTGTCTGGCCTGCCTAATAATGCTAGGCACGCTCAATTCCATGCGGTCGTGGCGGAATTGGTAGACGCACTGCCTTGAGGTGGCAGCGGGTAACACCGTGAAGGTTCGAGTCCTTTCGACCGCACCAGCCTTCGCTCGCTGCGCGAGCTACGGCTTGGCAAGCCAATTGGGCGAAGGCTGTCACGCCGTAGTTCTAAAGGAACGTAGGCGGACTGGTAGGCGTGAAAAATCCCTACTTGCTCGCCTGCTATGGCTTTGCAGAAAATAAAAAACGCGGCGGAAAACCGCCGCGCTCTTGTTTCGTTATCCGAACCTAGACGCTGTAATGTGTTGCGCCGCTGTTATATCCGTTCGGGAAGGACGGATATCTATAGTCCGGCTGCAAAAGCGGGCCGACCACGTTTCTCACCGGAGGTCTGCCAGGCTCGCGCTGTACCGCGATATATGTATTTCCTGTCGAGCTTGGAGGGCTGACACCCACCACCGAACCTGGCTGATACGAGGCAAGGATGTTGCCGAGCGTGATCTGGCCGCCTGGGTTGACGTTGCCGAAGTTATTCCAACCCGGAACGAAGCAATTGATGCCGTTGTTAGGCAGGCCCAGATTGCCGTTGTTCCAGTAGTTGTAGTTACCGTTCACCGCGCCGTAATTGCGGTTATCCCACAAACCTACGCTGCGGTCCACGATGCCCTGCCCCTGTCCGAAGAAGGGGAAGTCATTGGCGCCGCCGCTGAACAGCTGCCGGTTGTCGAAAGTCGGGCTGCTGCCCCAGCAATCCGAAATAACATTGCTGCTGAAGCTGTCGTTAATCGGGAAGCACTGGGTCTGCGTCTGCGGGAAGCAGTTGGTTTGCTTCGGGAAGCAATCGATCTGCTGCGGCAAGCAATTGTTGTTGTTGGGGAAGAAGCCCTTGTTCTTGTTTTTGTAGTTTTTATTCTTGTCCTTGTCGTCATCCAGCCAGTAGCCAACTCCGACGCCGCCAGCGAAAGCGCCGCCTGCGACGAGCAGGGTGGCCCACCATGGCCAGCCACGCTTCTTTTCGACGATCTTCGTCTCTGCCGGCGGGCAGGGAGGAGGCGGGCACGGCTTTTCCGGTTGCGGGCATTTTTGCTCAGGAGGCTTTTCCGGGGGTTTCTCGGGAGGTTTCTCCGGCGGCTTCTCCGGCGGTTTCTCAGGAGGTTTTTCCGGGGGCTTCTCAGGAGGTTTCTCAGGAGGTTTCTCCGGCGGCGTTTCGCAAGGAATATCTTTAAAATATTTTGCGAATTCCGAATTATACATATTGCGGTCAAAATGAATGACCGGACCTTTGCCTACCTTTCTCCCAGGATACACCGTCTTGGCGCATTCCGCACTGTCCTTGCAGACCTCTGTGATTATTTTTGCGGTAGTGGCGCTTTTATCGACATCTTCTATTTTGGTATGGCTGGGCACGCCCATGGCCTTGAAGAGACGATTTGCAAGCAATGGAAGGCCGATCGACCCGCCTTCGGCAACTCCTTTGAAGCCTGCATCAAGTATACGCTTTTGCTCGTCTTCAGAAAAAGTATCCGCGGCGTTTTCCGCGAACTTCTCTTCGGCGACTTCGCGCGTTACCATAATGCCGCCCTGTTTGGCCTTCAACTCGTCGAAGGTCAGGCCAAAAATGCCGCACAGATATTTCGGAAATTCTTCCGCTGTAACGTCCTTACCAGCCTTCGAAGTATCCTTCGTGACTTGTCCATATGCAGAAAGATTATCAACCATAATATTACTCCCTTACGCTCCCGCGCAAATTGATTAAGTATTTACCTTTTTATGAACAGATTTTATACTTCCGTTCACTTATCTTTAACCTTAGTACAGTTGGTTATCAAAGTATAAACAAAAGATAGTTAACAATAAAACTCAAGTATAATTTTACGCACTTTCAGTTGCGAAGGGAATTCAATAAGATACGGAGCGGCGCGTGCAATTTGAAACAAAACGCGCGCATAAATTAATACGTATGGTTAACACCGCCGGGCCGTTTTATACTTAACGGCATGAACGCAATATGGAGAAGAGCTTGAGCAAATCCATCATGAGCACGGCACGCATGGAAGCGTTTTCGGATGGCGTGATTGCCATCATCATAACAATCATGGTGCTGGAGCTGAAAGTGCCGAAAGGAAGCACGGCGGCCGACCTGCTGGGCCAGTGGCCGGTTTTTCTAAGTTATGTGCTGAGTTTTCTGACCCTTGCGATCTACTGGGTGAACCACCACAAGATGCTACATCAGGCCACGCGTGCCGATAATGCCGTGCTGTGGGCCAACAACCTGCTGCTGTTCTGGATATCGTTGGTGCCTTTCGCAACCGCCTATATGGGCGAGAACGATTTTTCTGCTTTTCCGACCGCGCTGTATATTTGCGTACTTTTGTGCAGCTCACTCTCTTATATGGCGTTGAGAATGGCGATCTCAAAGCATCACGGCCACGAGCCGGAATTCAAGGAGGTCGCGCGCGCTGCCCAGCGCAAGAATTATCTGGCATTTCTCATTTATATCGCCGCTCTCGCACTTGCCTTCTGGCAGCCGATGGCATCGGTCGTCCTCGCCTATGTCGTTGCCGGCATGTATTTCGTGCCGGAAATGTGGGTGGAGGAAGGGGTGCGGGTGTGCGGGTTAAGCGTCGGATCTGGAAAATAACGGCCGATCATTCCGGCTTGAAAAATGTAGCGAATTTTTCTGCCGATGCGTCTATGTAGCGGGAATATTTCTTATAATTTTCCTTCAATTCCATCTTTTCCCAAATGTAATATTCGATATCGAAAAGCGGTATCTGTTTTTCGGCATTGATAAAATATGGCGAAAAGGCGCGCGGCTTGAACTTGGTAAAAAATTGCCCGATTTCGAACTTTTCGGACTGCAGACAGTGTGCGGTGAGGAAAGTTTGCATGCCATCGAGGGTCATGAAGCTTTTGTTGGCAGTTTCAAGAAGCTCATGAAACTCGCTAAGAGTAACCTCGCCGTCTGCAACGATTTTCGCGTAAATCTCTTTATATGAGCGGGGAGCAACATTGTCCGTTTTCATTTTCGATTTCCTGAAATAATATTGAGTATATAGTTCATTATATGAAGGTAGGGGCGGGTGCGCAAGCGGGGGTATGGGATCAATATTTACGGAAAATTCGCTTGCAAGCGCCGGAATTTGGGCGCATCTGCGAAGGCGTTTCAACTTTAAGGAGCATGCCATGACCCTACGCGCCATATTTATCTTCGCCGCTCTTGCCCTGACGCTTTTCAGCGCCGCCGTGCACGCCGCACCTTCCTGCACCGCTTGGATGTGGCAGCAGGACGGGACCTATTGGCAGCAATGCGTGAACGACGACGGCTCGCGCCATTGCTACCGCGCTTCAGACGCGAACGGCTCGGGCGCCGTCGAGATTTCCTGCTCATAATCTAGTTTCTATTTCACCGCGAGAAGAAAGCCGTGGCCGGAGAAAAAATCACCAGCACCACGCGGATGGAGGCGTTTTCGGATGCCTTGTTCGCCATCATCATCACCATCATGGTGCTGGAGCTGAAAGCACCGCACGGCGCGGCGCCTGAAGATCTGCTCGATCTGTGGCCAACCTTCCTGAGTTATGTGCTGAGCTTCCTCACGCTTGCCGTTTACTGGATGAATCACCATAAATTGTTGCACATGGCAAAGCGCGCCGACAATGCGGTGTTGTGGGCGAACAATCTACTGCTGTTTTGCGTCTCTCTGGTGCCGTTCGCCACCGCCTATATGGGTGAGAACGGTTTCGCATCTTTTCCGACAGCGTTTTATATATGCGTGGTGATGTGCGCCTTGCTTTGTTTCAGGGTGCTGCGAACGGCAATCACCGTGCATCATGGGCATGAGCCGGAGTTTCAGGCAATCGCCCGCGCCGCCGGGCGCAAGAACTCCCTGGCGCTTGTTATTTATGTAGTCGCTATTCCGATCGCCTTCTGGCAGCCGATGCTGGCGGTAGCGCTCGCTTATGTTGTTGCCGGACTCTACTGCATTCCAGAAATATTGGTGGAGAAGGGAGCGAGGATGTGTGGGTTAAGCGCCGGTGTCAGCGATAGCTGACACAAAAACGTCCAGTTTACTCCGCAGCACTCATGAGCTTGCGCTTCGGCGAAGATTTGCGGCGCGTGAGAAGATCGCGCAGATAGCCGCCCGTATAACTCCGTTTTTCTTTCATCACCTGCTCCGGTGTGCCCTGCGCCACAACTTCGCCACCCTTGTTGCCGCCTTCGGGGCCGATATCGATGATCCAGTCGGCGGTCTTGATCACCTCTAAATTATGTTCGATCACGGCGACGGTATTGCCCGCATCCACCAGTTCGTGCAGCACCTCTAAAAGCTTGGCGACATCGTGAAAGTGCAGGCCGGTGGTGGGCTCGTCCAGTATATATAATGTGCGGCCGGTGGCGCGTTTGGAAAGCTCTTTCGCAAGCTTCACACGCTGCGCCTCGCCGCCCGAAAGCGTGGTGGCCTGCTGGCCGACGTGAATATAGCCCAAACCTACGCGCTGCAGCGTTTCCAGAATTTTACGGATGGCGGGCACCGCCTTGAAAAATTCCAGGCCTTCGTCAACCGTCATGTCCAGCACATCGGAAATCGATTTCCCCTTGAACTGGATCTCCAGCGTTTCGCGATTGTAACGCTTGCCGTTGCAGACATCGCAGGTGACGTAGACATCTGGCAAAAAGTGCATCTCGATCTTGATGACGCCGTCGCCCTGGCAGGCTTCGCAGCGGCCGCCTTTCACGTTGAAGGAAAAACGGCCCGGCTCGTAGCCACGCGCTTTCGCCTCTGGCAGACCCGCGAACCATTCGCGAATGGGGGTGAACGCACCGGTATAAGTGGCGGGATTGCTGCGCGGCGTGCGGCCGATGGGGGATTGATCGATATCGATGACCTTGTCGAGATTTTCGAGACCTTCCATGCCCTTGTAAGGTTCCGGGTGATCTTTCGTGTTCATCAGCTTGCGCGCCACCGCGCGATATAATGTATCGAGCAGGAAGGTGGATTTACCGGAGCCCGAAACGCCGGTCACGGCAGTGAAACAGCCGATGGGAAGTTCGGCGGAAATGTCTTTCAGGTTGTTGCCGGAAGCGCCGATGACTTTCAGGCAGCGCGCATGGCGCGGCGTACGCCGCTTTGCGGGTACATCGATGCCAAGCTCGCCGGTGAGATATTTGCCGGTTAATGAGGCCTGCGAGTTCATGATGTCTTTCGGCGCGCCCTGCGCAATAATCCGCCCGCCATGCACACCGGCAAACGGCCCGATATCGACGACATGATCGGCGGTGAGGATAGCGTCTTCATCATGCTCGACCACGATGACAGTGTTGCCGAGATCGCGCAGACGCCGCAGCGTATCGAGCAGCCGTGCATTGTCGCGCTGGTGCAGGCCGATGCTGGGCTCATCCAGCACATAAAGCACGCCCGTTAGACCGGAACCGATCTGCGAAGCAAGCCGAATGCGCTGGCTTTCGCCGCCCGATAATGTACCCGAAGCGCGAGCGAGCGTGAGATAATCGAGGCCAACATCGACAAGGAAGCGAAGCCGCTCGCGGATTTCTTTCAAAATACGCGCGGCGATCTCATTCTGCTTTTTATTGAGCTTTTTCGGCAGGGCTTCGAACCATTCATGCGCAGCGCGGACAGACATCTCCGCCGCCTCGCCGATATGTTTTTCGCCGATCCTCACGCAGAGCGCTTCGGGTTTCAGGCGATAGCCATTGCAGGTCTTGCACGGTTTTTCCGACATATAGCGGCCGATTTCCTCACGCATCCACTCGGAATCGGTCTCCTTCCAGCGGCGCTCCAGATTGGTGACGACACCTTCGAAGGTTTTTTTCGTGTCGTAGGAGCGCATGCCGTCGTCGAAGGAAAAAGCGATCTTGTCCTCGCCGGAGCCGTAGAGGATCGTGTCCCTGGCTTTTTTCGGCAGTTTCGCCCAAGGCGTATCGAGATCGAATTTGTAATGTTTTGCCAAGCCTTCAAGCGTCTGCAGCGAATAGGGAGAGGGCGTGCGTGCCCACGGCGCAATGGCTCCCTTGCGCAGGGTGACACTCTCTTCCGGCACAATCAGCGCGGGATCGACGCTCATTTCCACGCCGAGGCCCGAACATGCGGGGCAGGCGCCGTGCGGATTATTGAAAGAGAACAGGCGCGGCTCGATTTCCGAAATTGTGAAGCCGGAAACCGGGCAGGCGAATTTTTCGGAGAAGAGGATGCGCTTTGCTTCCTTGCCTTCTTTGGCATCAGCGAATTCCGCAATCGCCAGCCCTTCCGCCAGCTTCAGCGCGGTTTCGATTAAATCGGCGAGGCGGGTTTTCACATCCTCCTTCACCACAACGCGATCAACCACCACTTCAAGATCGTGCTTGATTTTCTTGTCGAGTGCGGGTGCTTCCGCGATCTCGTAAAATGTGCCGTCGATCTTGACGCGCTGGAAACCTTTCTTCTGGAATTCGAGTAGTTCCTTGCGGTATTCGCCTTTACGCCCGCGCACCACAGGCGCGAGAATATAAAGCCGCGTACCCTCGGGCAGGTCCATCACGCGGTCGACCATCTGCGATACCGTCTGGCTCTCGATAGGCAGGCCGGTGGCCGGTGAATAAGGTATGCCGGTGCGTGCCCAGAGCAGGCGCATGTAATCGTAGATTTCGGTAACGGTGCCGACCGTGGAGCGCGGATTGCGCGAAGTGGTTTTCTGCTCGATGGAGATGGCGGGCGAGAGGCCATCGATCTGGTCGACATCCGGCTTCTGCATCATCTCCAAAAACTGGCGCGCATAGGCAGACAAGCTCTCCACATAGCGGCGCTGTCCTTCGGCATAGATGGTGTCGAAAGCGAGCGAGCTTTTGCCCGAGCCGGAAAGGCCCGTGAACACAATCAGCCTGTCGCGCGGCAGGTCGATGTCGACATTCTTGAGGTTATGCTCGCGCGCACCGCGAATGCTGATCTGTTTTTGCGCCAAGACTTCTAGTTTTTTCGCCATAAAACTCCATCGCGGCCGCAAACGTCCGCAGTTACGGTGATGTCTCGCTTATATAGTGCAAGAAGCCTTCAATAACAGGCTTCAGGCCATTTTCAGGAACAAAGAAAGAACAAATGTGCGAGTCTGTCAAGTCTCGCAGTTCATTTATGAAAAGCGGCGATTAAGTTCCAGCTGGAAGGTTTCATTGATTGCCTGCTTATAATTATTAGCCAGGTCCTTGACGAAATTTTCCGTTTTGTTTCCGCCCAACTCTGCAACCAGAGCTGTGATTTCTTGAGGGAGAATAGTATTTTTGCCTGCGCTCATAAGTTTAAAATAAAGCCGACGATAGAATTCTCCGCCAATAATTTTCACTTTATGTTGCTGCAAGGTTTGATCGGTTGCTTGCAGTAAAGTTTGACGAATGAGCGCATAATCATCCTGAAAATTCTTCTGCGCTCTATTATTTGTTTGAAACTCGTAAAATTTCATATGGCTGCCCACAGCATGCAGGACTGTGATGACAGGTGAAATATCTGCGCCTGCCGTGTGGGCCGCGAGTTCAATAAAATTGCCTTAATTTTTGCCCAGGCCTGCGATGGAAAGATTTTTGACAATCAGTTCGTGAACAACGGATTGACCATATACATCATCTATAGGAAGGTTGTCTGCTTGTGCTTCTGCTTCAACCCTCTCAGGTAGAATAAAGGTATCAAATTTATTCTCATTATTCTCAATACTTACGGCAACATATTTTCCTGTTTGTAAAAACCTGCCGTAAGATTTATCGCTCGCTATCTTCGAATTTAGAAGCGACGTAATAATCTCATCCGGCACCGGGCTATAAGAGAACGAATAGTCTCGCTCTATTGGGCGGTTCAGACGTTTTTCCACGGCACTCAATATTTTGTTGATGGACTTAAATTGTTTATTGGAAATCTCTGGCGTTTGAAGATTGGCCGTTGCGGCGATTTCAAAATTTATATCCGAGGAATAGTTGGCTGCAGTATTATCGCCAATGAATCTAATAGTATTCATCATTATCTGTCTCTAATATGATCGTTGAATTACATAAAATACAGTAGATATATTATATTCTATATTTTGCAGTCACACAACGCGCCGCTTCATTGCCGCTTGTCGATAAGTGAGAAAAGTATTTGACATAAAGGCTTTCCCTATCTAGAACAAAACTAGAACAGTGGAGAAACCCATGGCAGGTAGTGTCAACAAAGTCATTCTGGTCGGCAATCTGGGCAAGGATCCGGAGGAGCGCACATTTTCGAACGGCGGCAAGGTGGTGTCGTTCAGCCTGGCCACGAATGAGCGCTGGACCGATAAGGCATCTGGCGAGCGTAAGGAAAAAACAGAATGGCATAATATCGTTATCTTTAACGAGAACCTCGGCCGCATCGCCATGCAATATCTGAAGAAGGGCTCAAGCATTTACATCGAGGGCCAGCTGCAAACGCGCAAATGGCAGGACAAGGAAGGGCACGATCGCTACACCACCGAAGTGGTGTTACAGCGCTTCCGCGGCGAACTGACGCTGCTCGACAGCAAGGGCGGCGGATCGCTAGAAGCGAACAATGACGATTACGGCGCGAGTAGCGGAGGCGGTTCTTATGTCGCCAAGAAAACCGCTTCGGGCGGCGGTTCGGATCTCGACGACGAAATACCGTTTTAATTAGCGGTTTGGATTTTCAGATACTTTAAGCTGCTTGCTGAAGCGTTTGAACAAAACATACACGTTGTCTTTGTTTGCGCATTTCTCATTGCACAATTCTGCGTAATCTTTCTTGAGTTTGTAGATATTTATTTCCAGTCCATTTCCTAGGTACATGGTAATATATTGATTCATTTCATCCTTGCTTCTGACAACATCTGAATCATGTTCAAAAGGCGGAAACGGGAGATTACGATCCATACTTATAATGATCACCTTTCCCTCGTTTATATCGAGCAATGCATGTTGCCGCACACCGGTATCCGGGCGTTGTGGCTTATAAATAGGATCTGATATGGACAGGATATAGAAATCGGCCTGACTGAAACGGGGATCGCCGCCAATTTCATCAATCGGATGACTATGCCCACCCGGATGCGAGCTTTCAATCTTTGTCATGGATGTGAAATATTCGTCAACCTTGTCCGTAGTGCCTTGGATCAACCGGCCCAGTTTGCAATTCTTGCCGCTGCTGTTGCAATAAATCTGATAGCCATATTCCAGTTTTATAGCGGCGGGCAGGTTCATGATAAAATTAGCCGCATGCAGTGCAGCTTTTTCGAAGCTGTCGAAGGCCTTTCTTCCTTCGAAAGGGTCGCCTGGCTCGAAGTAATAATGTTCATTTTCGGTGGGCTGTACTTGCTGGAGCACTTTGTCAAAAGTCCCGCTCTGCGTAATAGTGCCCTTGCTCTGATCACCCCGATTTTGCGGGTCTAGAATTATATGGTTCAACTTATTCTCACATCAAATATTTTCGACAGCAATAGATCGTAGATATTTGCCGAAACCTTGTCAATTTGCCCTTGTTTTTATTGACCTTACGTCCATAAACCCCTAAAAATTCAAGCATATGACCGATACGCAAGATACCCAGAAACCCGTAGATCCGTCCGACATCGCCCCTGTGTCGATCGTCGACGAAATGCGCCGTTCCTATCTCGATTACGCGATGAGCGTGATCGTCTCGCGTGCGCTGCCGGATGCGCGCGACGGGCTGAAACCCGTGCATCGCCGCATTCTCTATTCAATGTATGAAAGCGGTTACGAGTGGAACAAGCCCTATCGCAAATCGGCACGCGTAGTCGGCGATGTCATCGGTAAATATCACCCGCATGGCGACCAGTCGATTTACGATGCGCTCGCGCGCATGGCGCAGGATTTCTCGATGCGGCTGCCGTTGGTCGACGGGCAGGGCAATTTCGGCTCCATCGATGGCGATCCGCCCGCCGCCATGCGTTATACCGAGGTGCGACTTGAAAAAGTCGCCTCCGGCCTCACCGACGATCTTGATAAAGACACTATTGATTTCCAGCCGAACTACGATGGTTCGGAAAAGGAACCTTCCGTTCTTCCTGCGCGCTTTCCCAATTTACTCGTTAATGGTGCGGGCGGCATTGCGGTCGGCATGGCCACCAATATTCCGCCGCACAATCTCGGCGAAGTGATTGATGCCTGTATCGCGCTGATTAACAACCCGGCCTTATCGCCGGACGAATTGAACGCCATCGTGCCGGGCCCGGATTTTCCGACAGGCGGCCTCATTCTCGGCCATAACGGTATTCGTTCTGCCCATCATCTGGGCCGCGGTTCCATCGTCATGCGCGCCCGTGCGACGATCGAGGAAAAAGCCAAGGAGCGCGAGCAGATCGTCGTCACCGAAATTCCATATCAGGTGAATAAGTCGGCGCTGATCGAAAAGATCGCCGAACTGGTGCGCGACAAGAAGATCGAAGGTATTTCAGATGTGCGGGACGAGTCCAACCGCGAAGGCATTCGTATCGTTATCGAGCTGAAGCGCGATGCGGTGAGCGATGTCGTGCTGAATCAGCTTTATCGCTTTACGCCGCTGCAAACCTCTTTCGGCGCCAATATGGTGGCGCTGAATGGTGGCCGGCCCGCCGTGATGGGCCTGAAGGAACTGCTGCAAGCCTTCTTGTCTTTTCGCGAAAACGTCATTTCGCGCCGCACCAAATTCCTGCTCGGCAAGGCGCGCGACCGCGCGCATGTCTTGGTGGGTCTTGCGATTGCCGTCGAAAATGTCGATCGCATCGTCGCGCTCATTCGCGCAGCGAAAGATCCGCAGGATGCCAAAGAGCAGTTGATGAATATTGCCTGGCCTGCAGGAGCGATCTCGCCATGGATCAAGCTGATCGACGATCCGCGCCATCGCCTCGGCGACAATAACACGATCAAACTGTCCGAAGAACAGGCGAAAGCCATTCTCGATCTCAGGCTGCAGCGCCTTACCGGGCTTGGCCGCGAGGAAATCACGAGCGAACTGGACGAGCTTGCAAAAAGCATCGAGGATTACCTGTCGACGCTGCGTTCGCGCGAAAAAATCCTCAACATCGTGCGTACCGAGCTTGCCGATATCAAGAGCGAGTTCGCGACACCGCGCAAGACCGAAATCGTCGAGCAGGAAGGCGAGATGGAAGTCGAGGACCTTATCCAGCGCGAGGATGTGGTCGTTACCGTGTCGCATGCGGGTTATGTCAAGCGCGTGCCGCTTTCCACCTACCGCTCGCAGCGGCGCGGCGGTAAAGGGCGCGCGGGCATGACCACGCGCGAAGAAGATTTTGTCACGCGTCTCTTTATTTCCAACACGCATGTGCCGGTGCTGTTCTTCTCTTCATTGGGCCTCGTCTACAAGATGAAAGTATGGCGCCTGCCGGAAGCGCCGCCGCAAGGCCGCGGCAAGGCGCTCGTGAATCTGCTACCGCTGCAGGAAGCAGAGCGTATCACCACCATCATGCCGCTGCCCGAAGACGAAAGCACGTGGGATAAATATCATGTGATGTTCGCAACCACCGACGGCACGGTGCGGCGCAACGACTTGTCGGATTTCGCGCAGATCAATCGCAACGGAAAAATCGCGATGAAGCTCGATGGCGGCACGGCGATCGTCGACGTGCAGCTTTGCACGGATGCCGACGATGTGCTGCTCACCACTGCGGAAGGGCAGGCAATACGTTTTCCGGTTACGGATGTGCGTGTGTTTCAGAGCCGGTCCTCGGTCGGTGTGCGCGGCATCAACCTGGCCGGCAAGGACAAGGTCATATCCATGGCCATCCTGCGTCATACGCCGGCCAGCGCCGAGGAGCGTGCGGGTTATCTGAAAATGCGGCGCGCCGTTGTTGGCGGGGAAGATACGCCGGAAGCCGATGCCGAAACGGCGACAGCCTCCGTACTGTCGCAAGAAAAATATGCGGAAATGAGCGCGGGCGAACAGGTCATTCTCACAATATCGCAAAACGGTTTCGGCAAGCGCTCAAGTGCTTATGAATACCGCATTACCGGCCGCGGCGGCAAAGGTATCGTCGCCATGATGGTGAACGAGCGCAACGGTCCCCTCATTGCCTCTTTTCCGGTCGAGGACAGCGATCAGATCATGCTGGTGACAGACAAGGGACAGCTGATCCGCGTGCCGGTTTCCGATATTCGTCTGGCCGGGCGGTCAACGCAGGGCGTCATTGTATTCAATACGTCGGAAGGCGAGCGTGTCGTCAGCGTCGAGCGCGTCACGGAAGGCGACGATGCAAACGGGGAAACGGCCGGTTAAAAGGTATTTTTGCGGCGCTCGGGTTGATCTGGGGACTGGTCGGGGCGCTTCTTCCGCAGGTTATTTTCGGCAATACGTTGCACCGCATCCCAAATTCTTTGACCGAGATATCTACGGATATTAATGCCGTATTTTTCGTGAATGGCCTTTGCAAAGGCCTCATCGATCACATCGTCCCGGCCCTTGACGTTGATTTTCGCCTGGGTCGCGGCCTTGGTAAATGATCTTTGCAGATCGCGTGCCGTCAGCTTTCTTGTCGGTACGTTTTTTTCCTGGAAATAGTTGTTGCTCTTCAGCAAAAACGCCGTTTTTTCCAAAAGGAGCATATTATAGGCTTCTTGGGAAATAAGCTGCTTGTCGGAATCCGTTGTATCCGACGGAGGAACGTCGTTAGCCGTACTATCGCGCCCTGTCATATTTATCACCATAATAGCCTAACGTAATGAGATCGGGGTTGATAATAGGTAAATAATTTCAGGGAAATTTGTGTTTTCTTATCAACTGGTTTACGAATTGTTACAACAAAAAATCGGAAATTAGACAAAGTTGTCATAAATGCACACCGGTCTTTATCCAGGCTCTTTCGACCCGCTGACCAACGGCCATGTCGATATGCTGAAGGCGTCGTTCCGCCTGGTCGACAAGCTTGTAATTGCTATCGGCGTGCATCCCGATAAATCGCCCCTGTTCTCCGCCGACGAGCGGCTTGGCATGATCGAAGAGGTCGCGCAGCCCTTGGCGCGGGCGGCGGGTGTGCAGCTTGTCGCGCGCACTTTCGATAATCTGGTGATCGATTTTGCCAAAGAGTGCGGCGCGCAACTTCTCATTCGCGGCCTGCGCGACGGCACGGATCTCGATTACGAAATGCAGATGGCGGGAATGAATATGGCGCTGGCGCCGGAAGTGCAAACGGTTTTCCTGCCAGCCTCGCCGCACGATCGTCATATCGCCGCGACATTGGTGCGGCAGATTGCGGGTTTAGGTGGCGACGTTTCGGCCTTCGTGCCGGCTGCGGTCGCCAAACAAATAAAAGTCAGGTTCAAACGCTAAGGAGATATCATGCGCTTTTTCATTCTTGCCTTTGTTGCTTTATTTGCGGTCTCCGTTCGGGCGGCGCCGCTGCCGGCCGGTCTTGATCCGGAAAACACGCTGATACTGACCCTCAAGGATGGGCCGGTCCTGATCAAGCTGCGACCAGACCTTGCGCCGAAGCATGTGGAGCAGGTCAAGAAGCTGGCGCGGCAAGGCTTCTATAACGGCATCGTTTTCCATCGAGTCATCGAAGGTTTCATGGCCCAGACCGGTGACCCAACCGGCACGGGCGAAGGTGGCTCCAAACTTCCCGATCTGAAAGCGGAATTCAGCAAAGCGCCGTTCAATCGCGGTACGGTGGGTGCGGCGCGTACCGAAGACCCGAACTCGGCCAATTCGCAATGGTTCATCTGCTTTGCGCCGAAGCCTTCCCTGAACGGTAAATATACGGTCTGGGGCGAGGTGGTGCAGGGCATGGAACATGTCGACAAGATCAAGCGCGGGGTGGGCGAAATGGGCCTTGTGCAGAAGCCGCAGGACAAGATCGTTTCCCTGCAGGTTGCGGCGGATGCGAAGGGCGCAATAGCTCTTCCTTCCAAGCAAAAAACGTTATAGAACAGCTGAAACTGGAGGCGGTTATGACCACGCGTTATTTAGCGAATAATTTTGCATTTTTGATTTTCACTCTTATCCTCGGCATGGCGCCAGTGCAGGCGCAGCCGGCGGCGCAGGGTACGCCGACCGCGCAGGAAGCCGAGAAGTTCGTGGCAGACGCCGCAAAAAAGCTTGATGAGGTTGGTCGCAAGGCGCAATTGGCGGAATGGGTGCGCGCAACGTACATTACGGACGATACGGAAAAGCTTTCCGGTATTTTCTCCGAGCAGCTTTCCGCTGCACAAACCGAATTTGCCATTGCTTCGCATCGTTTCGACAAGCTGAAACTTTCCGAAGATACGGCACGCAAGCTGAAACTGCTCCAGAACGGCATCACCATTCCCGCGCCTTCGAACGATGCCGACCGCGCGGAGCTGACGAAATTGTCCATCAGCCTCGACGGCGATTTCGGCAAAGGTAAATATTGCCCGCCGGACGAAGGCGGTAAATGCTACAATATCGGCGACTACGGAAAAATCTTTGCGAAAAGCCGCGATCCGAAAGAACTGAAAAAGGCTTGGCTTGGCTGGCACACGATCTCGCGGCCCTACAAGGATAAATATGTACAGATGGTCGCGCTCGCCAACAAGGGTGCGAAAGAGCTCGGCTATAGCGATGTCGGCGCGCTGTGGCGCTCCGGTTACGACATGTCGCCCGATGCTTTCGCAGCCGACATGGAACGCGTATGGCTTCAGCTCAAGCCGCTTTACGATTCTCTCTACACCTATACGCGCGCGCAGCTTGTCAAGAAATACGGCCCCGACGTGGTGAAACCGGATGGGCCTATCCCCGCGCATCTGCTCGGCAATATGTGGGCCCAGAGCTGGGAGAATATTTACGATATTATGGCGCCGCCGAATTCGGACCGCGGTTATGACCTGACGAAGATCCTCGTCGAGCGTAAAACCACGCCGAAGCAGATGATTGAGATGGGCGAAAACTTCTTCGTGTCGTTGGGCATGCCGAAGCTTCCTGAAACGTTCTGGGAGCGCTCCCTGATCGTCAAGCCGCAGGATCGTGAAGTGGTATGCCACGCCAGCGCCTGGGACATGGACGAAGGTAAGGATGTGCGCATTAAAATGTGCACCGAAATCACTGAAGAAGATTTTGTCACCATCCACCACGAACTCGGCCATGATTTCTACGACATCAGCTACGGTAAGCAGCCCTATCTCTATCGCGGCGGCGCCAATGACGGCTTCCACGAAGCGATCGGCGACACCATCGCGCTCTCCATCACACCGGACTATCTGAAAAAAATCGGCCTGATCGACAAGGTGCCGGACGAGAGCGCCGATACGGGTTTGCTGCTGCACCGTGCGCTTGAGGGCGGCGTCGCCTTCCTGCCGTTCGGTTATCTGATGGATAAATGGCGCTGGGATGTATTCTCGGGCAAGACGCCGCCGTCCGAATATAACAAGTCGTGGTGGGCGCTGCGCGAGAAATATCAGGGCATCGTGCCGCCGGAACCGCGTTCGGAAAAAGATTTCGATGCGGGCGCGAAATATCATATCCCCGGCAATACGCCTTATGCGCGTTATTTCCTGGCTCGCGTGTTGCAATACCAGTTCCATCGTGCGCTCTGCCGCGAAGCCGGCTATACCGGCCCGCTGCATCGCTGCTCGATCTACGGCAACAAAAAAGCGGGCGAGAAGCTGAAGGCCATGCTCGCGCGCGGCGCCAGCCAGCCGTGGCAGCAGACGCTGAAAGAGGCAACCGGCGAAGACAAACTCGATGCAACCGCCATCCTCGATTATTATGCGCCGTTGAAGAAATGGCTTGACGAGCAGAACAAGAATGTTCCTGCCCGCAAGGATAGCTAAAACATGGCGGCCGAGCACGAAAATACCCTTGTTCTGGAAACAACCAAAGGCCGCGTCGTAATCCGGTTGCGGCCGGACCTTGCGCCGAAACATGTCGCACGCATCAAGGAACTGGCACGTCAGGGTTTCTATGACGGGCTTGTGTTCCACCGCGTGATCGACGGTTTCATGGCGCAGGGCGGCGACCCGACCGGCACCGGCACAGGTGGCTCCGGGCAGAAACTCGAAGGCGAGTTTTCGCGCGAGCCGCATGTGCGCGGGATCTGCTCCATGGCACGCAGCAACGATCCCAACTCGGCCGACAGCCAGTTCTTTATCGTTTATGACGAGGCGCCGTGGCTGAACGGCCAATATACGGTCTGGGGCGAGGTGATCGAAGGCATGGAAGCCGTCGATCAGTTCGCGCAGGGCGAGCCTGTCGAGGAACCGGACAGCATCGTCACTTTGCGCGTGCTGTCCGACGTCAAAGCCGCCTAAATTATAATGTCATTCTGGGCGAAGCGAAGAATCTCATTCCACAAAGGTTGAGATCCTTCGCTGCGCTCAGGATGACGTTGGAACGATATGCGCGTCGACCTGTTCGATTTCGAATTACCATCAGAGTGCATTGCTCTCCGCCCGGCAGTGCCACGCGATATGGCGAAGCTTCTGTGCATCGATGGCGATTTTTCTGGCCACCAGGTACACGATCTGCCGCAATTGCTGCGCGCAGGCGACGCGCTGGTTTTTAACGATACGAAAGTTTTTCCGGCGCAATTGTCGGGCATGCGTGTGCGCGGCGAAAACATGGCTGCCGTTATCCTGAATTTGCACCGGCGTCTCGGTGAGGACAGTTGGCGCGCTTTCGCGCGCCCGGCCAAGAAACTGCAAGCCGGAGATCATATTCATTTTGAAAAATTTTCTACTGAAGTAATTGCGCGCGAGGAAGCTGAAGTCGTGCTGCAATTTTCGCTTACAGGAGCCGAACTCGATCGGGCAATCGCTGCACATGGCGCCATGCCGCTGCCGCCTTATATCGCCTCGAAGCGCAAGCCGGACGCGCGCGATGTCGAAGATTATCAAACCATGTTCGCGGAATATGACGGCTCGGTTGCGGCGCCGACGGCAGGCCTGCATTTTACGCCGAAGCTGATCGAAAGTTTAAAGAAAAACGGCATCGGCATTCATTTTGTCACGCTGCATGTCGGCGCGGGCACATTTCTTCCTGTCAAATCGGAGACTACGGAAGAGCACGTCATGCATACGGAGTGGGGCAGCGTACCGGAAGAGACAGCGAACGCGCTCAATGATGTTCGTAAGGAAGGCGGACGCATCGTTCCTGTCGGCACTACCTCGCTGCGTCTGCTGGAAAGTGCCAGCGATGATAGCGGCATCAAAGCCTTCTCGGGGGAGACGTCGATTTTTATCACGCCCGGTTACCGCTTTCGCGCGGCCGATGCCATGCTGACGAATTTTCACCTGCCGCGCTCCACGCTGTTCATGCTGGTTTGCGCCTTTGCCGGATTGGAAACCATGCAGGCCGCCTATGGTTATGCGATAAAAAACAATTATCGCTTTTATTCCTATGGCGATGCCTGCCTGCTTTACCCTAAAAGAACTGTATGACTTTTTCTTTCGTGTTGCTGGCCGAAGACGGCATGGCGCGCTGCGGGCGCATTACAACGCCGCATGGCGTAATCGATACGCCAGCCTTCATGCCCGTGGGCACGGCGGCGACGGTGAAGGGGCTTTACCCGGAGCAGGTAGCGGCCAGCGGTGCGCAGATTTTACTGTGCAACACTTATCATATGATGTTGCGGCCGGGCGCCGAAAAAGTCGCAGCGCTTGGTGGGCTGCACCGTTTCATGAACTGGAACGGGCCGATTTTGACCGACTCCGGCGGCTATCAGGTCATGTCGCTCGGCAATCTGCGCGAGATCGATGAGCAGGGCGTGATTTTCAGCTCGCATATCGATGGCTCGGTGCATCGTCTGTCGCCCGAGCGTGCGGTGGAAATCCAGTCCCTGCTCGGTGCGGATATACAGATGCAGCTCGATGAATGTATAAGGCTGCCGGCGGAAGAAAGTGAAATCGCGCGTGCAATGCGGTTGTCTCTGCGTTGGGCGGAGCGCGCAAAACAATCTTTCTCCGCGCATAAACTGTCCGGACAAGGCAGGGCGTTGTACGGAATTGTGCAGGGTGGCGACAATATCATGCTGCGCCGGGAATCCGCGCGCGAACTCGTCGGCATGGATTTCCAGGGATACGGCATTGGCGGCCTCGCCGTCGGTGAACCGCAGGATGTCATGTTGGCCATGCTGCGTGAGGTAATGCCATTTTTGCCGAAAGATAAGCCACATTACCTCATGGGCGTCGGTACGCCGGACGATCTTCTGAAAAGTATCGCGCTTGGCGTCGATCAGTTCGATTGCGTGTTGCCGACGCGCAATGCGCGTCACGGCCTTGCCTTCACGCGCTCAGGCAAGATCAACCTGCGCAATGCGCGGCATGCGGGCGATCCGCGGCCGCTGGATGAAAAAAGCACATGTGCGGCTGCGCGAGATTATTCCCGCGCCTATCTCCATCATCTGATCAAGGCCGAGGAAATGCTGGGCGCGATGATACTGACCGCAATCAACCTCCATTATTATCAGGAACTGATGCGCGATGCGCGCGAAGCAATCAAGCAGGCACGTTTTGCCGATTATATGCGCGAATGTGAAACTGGCTGGGTGCACGGCGATATAAAGGCTCTCGAATAAATGGTGTACGCTATATTTCCGGTTCGTCTTATGCTATAGGCAGGAAAAATCAGGGAGGGTTTCATGCGCATTTCCTCATATTTTATTGCCGGATCAACCTTGTTGCTGGCGCTTCAATCCTCTCTTGCCTTCGAAGCCAAGCCTACGCCGCAATTTGCGCCCGAAATTCTCTCGTCGCCGCCTGCACAGCAGCCGGCCAGGCAGATGGTCGCGGCAGCCGATCCGCTTGCGGCGGCAGCCGGTTTGAAAATCTTGCGCGAGGGCGGCAGCGCGGTCGATGCCGCGATCGCCGTGCAGCTTGTGCTCAATCAGGTCGAGCCGCAAAGTTCCGGTGTCGGCGGCGGTTCGCTGATTTTGGTTTACGACAAGAAAGACAATAAAATTTCCGCCATCGATGGCCGCGAAAAAGCGCCAGCCGCAGCAAAACCGGAACGCTTTCTGAAAGCGGACGGCAAACCGTTCGACTGGAATGATGCCTATCCGGGCGGGCTTTCCGTCGGCGTTCCCGGCACGGTGAAGGCGCTTGAAGCCGCGCATAAGAAATACGGCAAGCTGACATGGAAACAATTGTTCGAACCGGCCATCAAGGTTGCGGAAGATGGTTTCAAGATTTCGCCGCGCCTCAACAAGGCGCTGACAACGGAAGCCGATACGCTCAAGAAAGATGCGGTTGCGCTTGCTTTTTATTATACCGAAGACGGTCAGCCGAAAGCCGTTGGCACGGTTCTGAGAAATCCGGCTTTTGCCAAAACGCTGCGCATACTTGCTGAAAAAGGGTCGGCTGCGTTTTATACCGGTGAAATTGCGCAGGATATCGTCGACAAGGTAACGAAATCGCCCGCCAATCCCGGCGATATGACGCTTGCCGATCTGCAAAACTATAATGTCGCGGAAAGCCAGGTGATGTGCGCGCCCTATCGTGCTTATAAAGTCTGCGGTTTCGGCCCGCCGACATCGGGCGGCATCACATCGCTGCAGATCCTTGGGCTTCTCGAAACCAAAGATCTCGCGCCGCTGAAAGGCAAGGCGGAAGCTGTGCACTGGTTTTCGGAAGCCGGGCGGCTTGCTTATGCCGACCGCAATCTTTACATCGCCGATTCCGATTTCGTCGACGTGCCGACGAAAGAACTCCTCGACAAAGCCTATCTGCGCAATCGCGCAGCGCTCATGAGCCCCGATAAATCTCTGAATGTGGCGACGGCGGGCGAGCCGCGCAAGCAGAGTTTCAACCTTGCGCCTTATGCAGGTGTCGAGCACGGCACCAGCCATATTTCCATTGTCGACAAGGATGGCAATGCCGTGGCGATGACGACGACCATCGAATACCGCTTCGGCTCGCAGATGATGACGAAAAACGGCTTCATGCTGAACAATCAGCTCACCGATTTTTCGATGATGCCGAAAGACGGCGACAAGCTTATCGCCAACCGCCTGGAGGCGAACAAACGCCCGCGCAGCTCGATGGCGCCGACATTCGTTTTCGACAAGGACGGCAAACTGTCGGTAGTGCTGGGTTCGCCGGGCGGGC
Source organism: uncultured Alphaproteobacteria bacterium (assembly GCA_963714065.1). Classification (GTDB taxonomy): domain Bacteria; phylum Pseudomonadota; class Alphaproteobacteria; order Rhizobiales; family UBA4765; genus JAZKID01. Next base: position 76,694 of record OY970226.1, read on the forward strand.
CGCAGATCATCAACTATGTCGCGGAAGCAATCGTTGGGCTGATTGACTGGAACATGCAACCGCAGGAGGTTGCCAATCTCGGCCATTTCGGCAGCCGCAACGGACCCACAGAGCTCGAGCAGAATACGGAAGCCGTCAACTATCAGCCCGAACTCGAAAAGCGCGGTCATCAGGTGAAGGTTACCGCAACACCTTCGGGCCTGAATATTATTCAGATCAAGGATGGCAAGCTGCTTGGCGGCTCCGATCCGCGCCAGGAAGGCGTGGCGATCGGCGACTGAAGCAAGCCGCATGTGTCGTCAGATGTTCGTCACAATGCGTCTAAATTTCACGTGCGCATAAGACGTTAAACTCGCTTCTTCATTTGTTGCGCCAACGAAAACTAATTTATCATTTCGATAAAATTTTAGATTTTCTTTTAAACCATCAGCAATATTTATGGAGAATACTAAAGTAACTTATATTTAACGTATGTAAATGTGAAATTATTTCAGTAGGTTATTGAGTAACTATGCCCGGTCCGAGTTCCATTGGCGATAATCCCTTCAGTTTCAAGACGCCAATACGCGCGAGATTTGAGTTCATGTCCTCAAATGACGGCATGCTCAATGCCCCTGAAGCTGAAAAACCATCGAGATCATCAAAAATAGAAAATATTGCAAAACTCGCAATACCGGTGATCCAGAACCACGAAGGCTTGATCCTAAACAAAAAAATCACTTCTGTTCCCCTCATAGGCTGGGGACACCAGCAAATCGGAAAAGAAAAAGCGCTAAATCGAATTACAAAAGAAAAGGCTGATGAATATTTAAATAATGATGCGAGATTGTTTGCGGCGCAGGTGAGTGCGCTCGTGAAAAATCCTGATCTCAAGGATTATCAAATCGCTGCCATGACGAAGTCTCGCCTATAATACTGGTATCAATAGATTTGCGAAATCTACCTTGTTAAGAATGGTCAATGAAGGAAATTTTGAAGGAGCAGCAAACCAATTCAAAAGATGGAATTTTGCTAAACTCAAAAAGGGAGGCAAACGAATAGTGCTGAGAGGGTATGCCAGACGTCGCTCAGATGAGGCAGCGCTTTTCCGCGGTGAAAAAAAACTGCCTGAAAATAACCTGCTTGCAAGAAAAACTTAAATTTGGTGAGCGGGGAGGGGATCGAACCCTCGACCACATGATTAAAAGTCACGTGCTCTACCACTGAGCTACCCGCCCACCTTAAAAGCGCGCAAGGCGCGCCAAAGCCTTGTTACGGAGACGGCGCGGGCGGGTCAAGCGTCGGCGTGTGAAATATGAAGATTTACCGGCTCAGGGCCAGTCTTTGCCCGTCATAGGGCGCGGGTGCGCAGGCGCCAAGGCCCGCCGCTCGCAGCTTGGCGCAGATCTCGGCGGCCTCTGCCGCGTTCGAAAATGGGCCGACAACGAGGTGCAGCGCAACGGCACTGTCCGCATCGCGCACGCTGATGATGGGCTCATAACCCGCCATGATCATGCCGAACTGTTCCATCAGTTTTACCCAGCGAATGCGCAGCGCGCCCATCGTCTGCTCCGTGCCGAGATCGATGCCGAACTGGCTGCGCGATGTCATGGTCACGCCGCCGCCGGTTTCCGCAGCAACAGGGATGGTGGAGGCGAGCGCCGTTTTTGCTTCCGCGGGCGGCACGGCGGTGGCACTTTGTGCCGGAACCGTTTCGCGCTTGGGGATGGAGGCGGTGATATCGCCCATGCTTTCCTCAAGCTGGGCGACGCGCGCTTCAAGCTTGGTGCGCGCAACTGTGAGCTGGACGTTTTCCTCGCGCAGATGGCCGAGATGCTGTTCGAGCGCCGCATTCAGGCTGGTGCCGGGCTGGCCTTTTTCGAGGATGTCCTGCATTTCGTATGGCAACATGGCAAGGCGCTCGCCCCCTTTGCGGGTGACGGAAAAGCTGACGAGGATGCCTAGTGCTGCGATAGCCGCCAGCGACCAGTAGGCGGGAATTTTCACGTCTTCCCAAAGCCGCTCCAGGCGGGTGGGAAAGCTGAAAACAAGCTCTTCGAGATCTGTATTTCGTGCTTTTTTCATAGGATGCGGACCTGGGAAGCGAATCACTTATCTGCTTTTCTGAGTATGACCTGATTTGAAGCGTGACGCATCATGAGAATTTCTTCATTATAAACACCCTATGGTAAAAACATCGCTCACAACCCTGATCCTGGCGGCCGGCGAAGGTACGCGCATGCGCTCGTCCAGGCCCAAGGTCATGCATGAACTGGCGGGTTTGCCGCTTCTGGCCCATGTGCTGAAAGCCGCGCTTGAGGCGCAAACGGCGTCACTTGGTGTGGTAATTGGCCCCCATCACGATGAGGTGAGGGCGCTTGCCGCAAAATTTGCGCCAAAGGCCATTCTTGCCGTGCAGAAAGATCGGCGCGGTACCGCGCATGCCGCCCTGCAGGCAGAAAGCTTGCTGAAAAAAGCCAAGGGCGATTTGATCATTGTTTATGGCGATACGCCGTTGCTGCGGCCGGAAACTTTTTCGTTGCTGCGTGAAAAATTACGCGCGGGTGCCGATGTCGTCATCGGTGCTTTCGAGACGAAGATGCCTTTCGGCTACGGCCGCATCCTATGCAAGAACAATCGCGTCTACGACATCCGCGAGGACAAGGATGCAAGCGAGAAGGAAAAGCGCATCACGCTGGTCAATGGCGGTGTTATGGGTTTTCGTGCGGAGATTGCCTATGGCCTGATCAAAAGCGTCGGCAATAAAAACAGGGCAAAAGAATTTTATCTCACGGAGACCGTAGCTCTGGCGCATGAAAAGGGTTTGCGTGTCGATATAGCGCTCATTCCCGAAGAGGATACGCTCGGCATCAACACGCGCGCGCAACTTGCGCAAGCGGAGCAGGTCATGCAGCGGCGTTTGCGCGAGAAGGCCATGGCAGACGGCGTTACGCTTGCCGCACCGGAAACGGTTATTTTTTCCGCCGATACGATAATCGGCGAAGATACGGTGATTGCGCCTTATGTCGTGCTTGGTCCCGGCGTGAAGATCGGCAAGGGTGTGCAGATCATGAGCTTTACGCATCTGGAAGGCGTTGAGGTGCATGATAACGCGCGCATAGGGCCGTTTGCGCGCCTGCGGCCCGGCAGCGTGATCGGCGAAGGCGTGCGCATCGGCAATTTCGTTGAAATCAATCGCAGCCGGCTCGGCGAGCATGTCAGCGCCAATCATCTCACTTATATCGGCGATGCCGATGTGGGGGCGGGCACAAATATTGGCGCGGGCACCATTACCTGCAATTTCGACGGGGCTGCGAAATTCAAGACGAAGATCGGCAAGGATGTCTTTATCGGCTCGAACGCGACGCTGGTGGCGCCACTCGATATCGGCAGCGAGGTGTTGATCGCGGCCGGAAGCACGGTGACGAAAGATATTCCCGCCGGACATCTCGTTTTCGGCCGCGTGAAAGAGCAGGTCAGTCTTTCCGGGCGCGGGGCGCAGAAAGTGCGCGCCAACAAAAAGGCGCGCACGGCACGGCGGGCGAAAAAAGAACGCTAGCCCGCTTTCAACAAGGCCATCGGCTCATTTTTATCGAACAGGCGCAACAGAAGCCTTAAAGCTTCGCCGCGCTTTGATGTGAGATCCGGGTCGCGCTCCAGCACGGCCCGCGCATCGTCGCGCGCGATCTGGGCGAGCTGTGCGTGCGCGCTCCAGTCGACAATTTTTGTCGGCGGCAGGCCGGACTGGCGCGTGCCGAGAATATCGCCCTGGCCGCGCAATCGCAGATCCGCCTCCGCGATCACAAAACCGTCTTCCGTATCGCGCATTACTTTCAGGCGCTCGCGCGCGACTTCTCCGGTCTTGTCCGCATCGTACAGCAACAGGCATGTCGAAGGTGTATCGCCGCGCCCGACGCGTCCGCGCAACTGGTGCAATTGCGCAAGGCCGAAACGCTCCGCCTGCTCGATGACGATCACGCTGGCTTCCCGCACGTCGATACCAACCTCGACCACGGTCGTCGCAACGAGTATCTGCGTTTCGCCCGTAGCGAAAGAATGCATCGCCGCGTCCTTGTCGGTGGATTTCATCTTGCCGTGCAGAAGACCGACACGATTGCCGAAATGCTGTTTTAAAGAGGCAAAACGGTCCTCCACGGCGGCAAAATCGGCTTTCTCGGTTTCGGAAATCAGCGGACAAATCCAGTAGGCACGGGCGCCTTGCGCAATCAGGCGCTGCAAAGCGTCAATCAGCTCATCGCTGCGCGACAGGGGAATGGCGCGTGTATCAATTTTGGTACGGCCCGGCGGTTTCTCGTCCAGGATCGAGACATCCATGTCGCCGTAATAGGTTAGCACCAGCGTGCGCGGAATAGGCGTCGCCGTCATCACCAGCAGGTCGGTCGCCTCGCCTTTATTGCTGAGCGCAAGACGCTGGTTGACGCCGAAACGGTGCTGCTCGTCGACAATGGCCAGTGCGAGGTCGGAAAAATGCACATCTTCCTGAAAAAGCGCGTGTGTGCCGATCAGCGCATCGATCCTGCCGGCGGCGAGATCCGTCAAAATCGTTTCCCGCGCTTTTCCTTTCTCGCGCCCTGTCAACAGGGCAAGCGTCATCCCGGCTTTTTCGGCAAGCGGCGAAAGTGCCGTAAAATGCTGCCGCGCCAGAATTTCTGTCGGTGCCATCATGACGGATTGCAGGCCGGCTTCCGCCGCACGTGCCATGGCAAGCAGCGCCACGATCGTTTTGCCCGAGCCGACATCACCCTGCAGCAGGCGCAGCATGGATTGGCCCGATGCCATATCAGTATGAATTTCCTCGATGCATCGCTGCTGTGCGTTTGTGAGCCGGTAAGGTAGCGCCGAAAGAATGGCATCGATCTTTTTTCCATCGCCAGAAATACTGCGTCCCTGTTGCCGCGTTTCGTTGCGACGCAGGAGATTGAGTGCGAGCTGCCCCGCCAGCAATTCGTCATAGGCAAGCCGCGACCACGCGGGATTTTCCGGTATGGCATCGCCGGGCTTTTGTGGACGGTGGATGGATCGCAACGCCTGTTCGAAAGTGGGCCATGCGTTTTTTTGCAGAAGATGCGGATCAACCCACTCATTCATGAGTGCAAGCCTGGTCAGCGCCGCATCGATGAATTTGTGGATATTTTTGAGGTAAAGACCTTCTGTCAGCGCATAGACAGGTTCGATCACCGGCAGTTTTTCCGCCTGTGCAACGGGCAGCACATAATCGGGGTGGACGATCTGTTTTTGCCCGTTGAATTCCTCCATGCGCCCCGAAATCAACCGCTTTTCGCCGATGGGGTATTGCTTGGCCAGTTGCCGGGCGTCGCCCGCGAAATAGACCAGCGCCAGCTCGGAACTGTCGTCATAGCCGAGAATGCGATGCGGCGCGCGCACGCCGCCTTTCGGAAATTTATGCGCCGCGATGGTGATCTCGACAGTAGCGGTTTTGCCGGGTTCCGCCTGCTCCACGCTTAGAAGACGGCCGCGGTCGATCACGGCCGTAGGCAGATGGAATAAAAGGTCGATAACGCGCGGCGGCTGGCCGGGCATGTTCAGCAGGCGCGACAACAGGGGCAGCATTTTCGGCCCCACGCCGTTCAGAACGGAAACGGGGGCGAACAAAGCCGAAAGCGTGGACGGGGATGGGCTTGTCATCATAAGTCCGGCAAAGCATATAAGCGATCGATGACACAGACAATGGCAGATCAGGATCGGCGCCGGCAGAAATTGCATTATCGCGCCTGGCATCGCGGCACCAGGGAAATGGACTTGATGCTCGGGGCTTTCGCCGATGCATGGCTTCCGGCGCTCGACGCCGATGAATTAGAGGCATTCGAAAACCTCCTTGATCATGCCGACGACGAATTGCACTGCCTCATCGCGCAGGGTGTGGCACATATGAAGCGTGGCGTGGAAGCGCTTCTGGTGAAATTGCGTAAATTTCATGGTCTGCAAGATAATCTGCAAGATGGCCAGCAAGCATGACAGTATTATTGCATAACCTGACGGAAGGTCATGCGCTTGCCGTTTCCGATACGCCTGACGGCTTTCTGCCGTTCCTGCTTTCGCATTTGCTGCGGCAAACGGAAAATGAACGGCGGCTTGTTTATGTCGCACGCGATGCGGAACGCGCGGCGCTTCTTTTCCGGCAACTTGTTTTCAATGAGCCGGACCTTTCGGTTATCGATTTTCCCGCCTGGGATTGCCTGCCTTATGATCGTGTGGCGCCGAATGCCGATATTGCCGCGCGGCGCATGGCGGCGCTGGCGGGGCTGTTGCGGCCGCAGAAACGCCCCACACTTGTCATAACAACCGTGCACGCATTGCTTCAGCGTGTGCCGCCGCGCGATGCGTTCGCATCCATGCATTTTTCGGCGGCTATTGGCGAAACGCTGAAGATGGAAGATATTATTCGCTGGCTGGAGGAGAATGGTTATACGCGCGCGTCCACCGTGCGCGAGGCGGGCGAATATGCGGCGCGCGGCGGACTGATCGACCTGTTTCCGGCTGGCAACGAAGAACCGTGGCGACTCGATTTTTTCGGCGATACGCTCGAAACCATCCGCGTTTTCGATCCCGAAAGCCAGCGTACCACGAGGACGCTAAAGCAGATTACGCTGATGCCGGTTTCGGAAGTTACGCTGACGCCGACGACAATTTCGAATTTCCTGAAAAACTATGCAAGCACGTTCGGCGCGCCACGAGGTGATCCGCTTTTCGATGCCGTGAACGAAAAGCGCCGCTATCAAGGTATGGAGCACTGGCTGCCGCTGTTCTACGGCAGGCTCGACAGCCTGTTCGATTACACGGGAAAATCTGTTTTCGTTTTCGATCATCAGGCGCAAACGGCGGCGGATGAGCGTTTTGCGATTATCGATGATTATTACCAGGCGCGCGTGCAGGCGCAAAAAGAGCAACAGGACATCGTCTATCGGCCGCTGCCGCCCGAAGGGCTGTATTTTTCGAAAAGCGAATGGGAGAAAAAATTAAGCGAGATTGCGCGCGCCGATCTTTCGCCGTTCTCCGTGCCGCAAGCGCAATCGGCCGGGGCGAAAACGGGCCGTACTTTCGCGCCCGAGCGCCAAAGCGCGCCGCAGGATGTTTTCAATTCTTTGCGGGAGCATATTTCTTTCCTGCAGGCGCAGGGCAAGAAAACCGTATTCGCCTGCTGGTCGCAAGGCGTGATCGAGCGTCTGGCGCCCGTTCTGGCCGATCATGGCATGAACGATACGCTGCTTCTGCCGTCCGCACATGCGATAGCGGTGCTAAAATCTGCAACATTGGGGCTTGCCGTTCTTCCGCTCGAGGAAGGATTCGAAACGAAAGATCTGGCCATCATCGCCGAGCAGGATGTGTTCGGCGAACGGCAGATTCGTGCGCAAAGTAAAAAACGCCGCGCGCAGGATTTTATCGCGGAGGCTGCAAGCCTGCAGCCCGGCGATATCGTCGTGCATCTCGATCACGGCATCGGCCGCTTTGCCGATCTCACGACGATCGAGGCGGCCGGCGCGCCGCACGATTGTCTCGAAATTCATTACGCCGACTGTGCGAAACTTTTTCTGCCCGTAGAAAATATCGAGCTTCTCTCGCGTTATGGCTCGATTGATGCGCGCGTGCAGCTCGACAGACTGGGCGGCGTCGGCTGGCAGCAGCGCAAGGCGCGCATGAAACAGCGTCTGCGCGATATGGCGGAAAGCCTGATCCGCATTGCTGCCGAGAGGGAATTGCGTGAGGCACCGCGCCTGATGCCGCAGCAAGAGGCCTATGACGAATTTCGTGCGCGTTTTCCTTATGACGAAACGGAAGACCAGATTACGGCGATCGATGCCACGCTCGACGACATGGCGTCGGGCAAGCCCATGGACCGGCTGGTATGCGGGGATGTGGGTTTCGGCAAGACGGAAGTCGCCTTGCGCGCGGCTTACGCTGCCGTGATGTCAGGCAAGCAGGTTGCCGTCGTCGTGCCGACCACGCTGCTCGCGCGCCAGCACGCCCGCACATTCCGCGATCGTTTCGCAGGCCTGCCGGTAAGTATCGGCCAGGCATCGCGCATGGTGGCGACGAAAGATCTGGCGGAGCTGCGCAAGGGGCTTACGGAAGGCGCCATCGATATTGTCATCGGCACGCATGCCCTGCTCGGCAAGAAAGTGGAGTTCAGGGATCTCGGCCTCGTCATTGTTGACGAGGAGCAGCATTTCGGCGTTGCACATAAGGAGCGTTTGAAGGAACTGCGCTCCGACGTGCATGTGTTGACACTCACGGCAACGCCGATACCGCGCACGCTGCAACTGGCGATTTCCGGCGTGCGCGAACTGTCGTTGATTTCGACGCCGCCTGTCGACCGCCTTGCCGTGCGTTCTTTCGTCACGCCGTTCGATCCGCTGATTATTCGCGAGGCGTTGCTGCGCGAACATTATCGTGGGGGGCAGAGTTTCTATGTCTGCCCGCGCATTGCCGACCTGCCCGAGCGCATGGAATTTTTGCAGAACCACGTGCCGGAAGTGAAAGCGGCCGTGGCGCATGGGCAAATGCCGGCAACCGCGCTCGACAAGGTGATGAACGAATTCTACGACGGCAAATTCGATGTGCTGTTGTCTACATCCATTGTCGAATCCGGTCTCGATATTCCGACAGCGAACACGCTGATCGTGCATCATGCCGATATGTTCGGGCTGTCGCAGCTTTACCAGTTAAAGGGCCGGGTGGGTCGCTCGAAACTGCGTGCCTATGCCTATTTCACGACGGAGCCGAACAAGCCGCTCAATCCCGTGGCGGAGCGCCGCCTGAAAGTGCTGCACTCGCTCGACAGTCTCGGCGCCGGATTCCAGCTGGCCTCCCACGATCTCGACATCCGCGGCGCAGGCAATCTTCTGGGCGAGGAACAGTCGGGCCATATCCGCGAAGTGGGATACGAGCTTTATCAGCAGATGCTGCAGGAGACGATTGCCGAAATCCAGGCGGGTGCGGGCGCCGCTCTGCCCGATCAGGGCTGGTCGCCGCAGATCATGCTCGGCATGGCGGTGCTTATTCCGGAAACCTATGTGCCGGATCTCAATCTGCGTCTGTCGCTATACCGCCGCCTCGGCCAGTTCGAGGCCGAAGAGGAAATCGAAACCTTCGCCGTCGAGCTGGTCGACCGTTTTGGCAGCTTGCCGCAGGAAGCCGATGCGCTTTTGAAAACCGTGGGCCTGAAACTTTTATGCCGCCGCGCCGGTGTCGAAAAAATCGAGGCAGGCCCGAAAGGCGTCGTGATTGCGTTCAGAAATAATGCGCCTCCGAATCCGCAAGGATTGATCGATTACATCACCAACGAGGAACCGGGTGTAAAATTACGCCCCGATCAGCGCATCGTGATAAAGCGCGACTGGCCGCAAGCCTCCGACCGTCTACGTGGTTCCACGCAGATCTTGAGCCGCCTTGCCGCGCTTGCGGACAAGAAAGTGAAAGCAGCCTAAATTAGAAAATATTTTTAACTTGCTCCGGTTTCCGGTTTTTCATCCCGGATTCTCGGGATGCATAACTAAATTTTTATTATTTTTTCTTTCTTCTCGTTGCGGAGAATCAGCTTATAGACGCCAAGCGATTTAATGAGATCATATTTGAAGTGAGATTAAATGATCTGTCTGATTCCTGCGTCTCTCCGTTATCGAACGGCCTTGAGCCCTTATGATTTGTCCGATTATTTTTATAAAATCGAGACGGCGTATGTTGGCGATGACGCCAAATGTGCTGGCGCAGATAAAATGTTGCGGGCACTCGATCAGAGCAAAATACCGCTTATTAATGAGCTTTCAGAAATAGTTTTTAAAAATAAAAATGTGTTGCAGGCGATCAAATCAGCGCTGAAGAAAGCGTATGATGGTTTGGAGCCGCTTATTCCCAAGGGGGAGGATAAGGCTACCGCATATAAGAACATCAAGCGCGCGGTTTTCGTATTTCTAAAAACGAACGAAGCAGAACGTAATGTATATAACGACCTCCTTGTCGAATTCCTGGACTATCTTCTCGCCCGCGAATTATTCCTGGATATCATGGAAAAAAATTGTAAGCCCAAGTTTCCGAGACCGGCGGTTCCGGAACCTGGAGACGTCCCGGACAAACCGCGCGTAACATTGAAGGACTCTTTCTATGATGGCGTTATAGGTGCGCTTGAAGCGCAAGGCGGCGCATATGCCGCAGCCATCATCCTGATACTAGGGGGATTCTATGTTTATCGGGCAACCGGAAATTTACCTGCCGCGTTTGCAGGAATTATCATGAGGGTTCTTTATCCCGAGAAAGAAATAATAATTGCGAACAAGTCCTATTTTTATGAAAAGAATGTATTTGCTTTTGCAGAACATGAAAATGGCCAGATGATTTCCGCTCCGGTTAATCTTTATAAAGGTCCGGATAATGAGCGCGTTCTCGTGCGCGACAAAACATTCGGCGCCGGAAGTCTGAACATGCCCGTTTATAAGGATAAGAGCAAAAATGCGCGGTTTGATGTAAAAATAAAAACCTGATTTTTTCTTACCCCGCTTTTTTCTGCGTTTGCGGCGTCTCCTGTTTTGCGACTTCCGGGTCGATGACAAAACGGGCCGGGATTTTGTAAGGTGCGAACTGGCGCGCTTCGAACTCTTTTTTCAATTGCTCGAGCCGGTTCTGCAACCGCTCCGGCGAGCGCGAGAAGTGAATGCGCGCTTCCAGAATTTCGCCGAATACGTCGTCGGCAATAGCGTTTACCTGCACGGCCTCGACGCCGTCCATCTGCTGCAGCAGGCTTGCGACCTCGTTCAGCGATACGGCAAGGCCGCCGATATAGGCGAGATGATCAGCCCTGCCTGTGATTTGCAGATGTTCGTCTTCGATCTTAGCGAGATAGCCGGTGTGCTGGAACCCTTCCTTATGCGCTTCGTTGTAAGGCACGCTGGGTCCACGCACCGCAAGCCGCGAGGTCGAGGTGATGCCGAGCTCGGCCAGCGCCGGGCCCACGCCCGCGCTCGGCGCCACCTGCGGACCAAGACGCAGCAGACGCGGCTCCTTGCCGTCGCGCGTGCGCGTGACGAGCGCCAGATCGTCGAAGATGTAAGTGTCGATCAGCGTGAAAGGCGGTTCGGCGGACAGCTGCGGCAATTTGGTGCCCGCATTGGCGTAAACCGAGAAAACGGATTTGATGCTGCTTTTCTGGTTGCCGAATTGCGCCGCGATGCGAGGCAGGGCGATGCCCGGTACGGCAAGATGCGTCACCTGCTCATGGGCGATCTGCTGGGCGAGATGTTGCGGATTGCCGACCTGGTGCATGATAAGCCGCCCTCCGCTCAGCAGCCATGGCAGGAAGCCGGTGGCGAGCCCGGCTAGGCTTGCGCTTTGCAGGCAGGACAGGATCACGCCCTCCTCAGGCTCCATATGGCTTTCCAGCATGGGCATCAGGGCGGTGCTGATGGCTTGATTATGGCTGCGCACCACGGCGGCAGGCCCATGCGCCGTCATGCGGAATGTGGCGAGCGCGGGCATGTCGGCCTTGCCCGAAAAATTGCCGTTGTCCTTTTTCCCGTGCGGTGCAGTTTCGAATATTTCCTGCAGGCTGATCACGCCGTCCGGCGTTTCTTCGCCGAAAGCCATCTGGTGACGCACGGAAAAGAGCGATGCTGCCGCATAGCGCAACGTCTCCGCAGGAAAAAGCGTACCCGCTTTGGCGATGCTGACCATGGCTCTGGGTTTGAGGAGATCGAGCGCGGCCTGAACGTCGCGTTCCATCCATAAAAGCGGCAGCAGGGCCGGAACAAGGCCGAGCCGCATGCAGGCAAGCAGCGTGAGCGGCAGTTCGACGATATTCGGCATTTGCAGCGCGACGACTTGCCCCGCTTCCAGGCCGAGTTCCTGAAAGCGCGCGGCAATGCTGTTGACGATACTGTCCGCATCCTGCGCGGTCAGGTCGAGTACCGGCAGGCCGGTGAGCTGTTGCTTGTCGGGCGTGTCGCACAATATAATCTTGTCCGGCGCTCTCTTTACATTGCGCGCGAACAGATGGTCGAGGCACACGCTCGCGCTCCAGATACCGGATTCGAGATAGGCTTTGCGCTGCGGGTCAGAGCCAAGTTTCAACGGGTCGTTCATAGCCCCTCCTTATACCACCATGTTTCGATCATCGAGCCGGACAGCGACGGCTTCACCGGAATTTTTATGCGTGCCCAATGCGCAATGTGCTGCGCCGGAAGATTGTAGAGCGGCAAAATATAGTAACCGGCAAGCAGGGTGCGGTCGAGCGCACGCGCGGCGGCAACAAGCTCTTGGCGCGTGACGGCGGCGACAAGTTTGTCCGTCAGCGCATCGACGACGGGATCGTGCACGCCCGCGAAATTGACGGAACCGGGCTGTGCCGCGGTTTTTGAACCAAATCTGATGCGCTGCTCGTTGCCGGGCGACAGGGAGCCGATATAGGTCCAGAAAATCATGTCGTAATCATAGGTCTGGCGGCGGCGTTCGGCCTGCGAACTGTCCACCTGGCGGATATGCATGTCGATACCAACAAGATCGAGCGTCTTTTTCCAGGACAGCATCACGCGCTCCTGCTCGCGCGTTTCCACCATCACCTCGAAGGTAAAAGGCTGTCCGGTTTTTTTGGAAACCAGCTTGCCGTCTTTCGCCTCCCAGCCCGCATCGTTCAAAAGCGCGATCGCCCTGCCGATCAACTTGCGGTCATGTCCGGATGCGTCCGATACAGGTAATTTGTAGGTGCCGTCGAGAAAGGCCGATGAAAGATCGGCCTTCGCATCGGCAAGATAGGTTTTTTCGAGAGCGTTCGCCGGTCTTTCGAAGCTCGAAAGTTCGGAGCCGTGGAAAAAACTCTCCGTGCGTTCATAGGCCTTGTTGAACAGGTTGATATTCATCCATTCGAAATCGAACAGCGTCACTAGTGCTTCGCGCACGCGTACATCGGAGAAAATCTCCCTGCGTGTGTTGAAGACATAGGATTGCGTCGGCAGGGGCAGGCCGGTTTTTATGTTTTCGCGTTTGACGAGCTCCTGCTTGACGGCAGGAAAATCGTAATCGCGTTCCCACTTCACTGGATCTTCTTCGGCACGCACGTCGACCAGTCCTTTTTTGAGGGCTTCGAACATGCTGTTATGGTCGCGGTAAAATTCGTAGCGGATCTCGTCGAAATTATACATGCCGCGCACGGTCGGCAGATCCTTTGCCCACCAGTTCGGGTCGCGCTTCAGCATGGCGTAATTTCCCGTATTGAAGTCGCCGACGGTATAAGGCCCGGCCGCGATCGGCCGCTCCAGCGACATCTGGTCGAAAGTTTCCGGATTGATGGCATGTTTGGGCAGTACGACCATGATGGCCAGAACCAGCGGCAATTCGCGGTCATGCGCATTCGGGAAAGAAAATTTGACGCCGTTCTCGCCGACCTGCTCCACGCTTTCCACTTTCGAATAATGCGCACGCTGGTTCGGCCAGGATTTTTCCTTCAACAACGACCACGAGAAGATCACATCTTCGGGCGTCAGCTTATGGCCGTCGGAAAATTTCGCATTCGGATTGATGAAGAAAGTGATAGAACTGCGATCCTCCGGCATCTCCGCTTTTTCGGCGATCAGAGGATAGAGCGTGAAGGGTTCGTCATAGCTGCGCAGCATCAACGGCGCGTAGACATAAGTACGCAGGCCGACAATCGCCTGCCCGCGCACGGTGTAGGGGTTGAGGCTGTCGAAAGAGCCGAGCACGCCGATAGTGATGCGCCCGCCTTTCGGCGCGTCCGGGTTCACATAGCCAAGATGCGAGAAAGTTTCCGGCTCGACCGGATTGCCGTGCATGGCGAGCGCATGCAGCATCTCCGCGCTGGACGGAGCGGTTCCTGTCAGCATGACGGCAAATAAAAGCCCGGCACGGAGCAAGGGGCGCATCATTGAAACCTTTGCAGAATAACCAGCAAGACTAGGCCGATTTCGGCCTTTTTTCGCAGGGGGCCGATTTCCGAAACTTCAACATCTTCTTGCCGCAATTACAATTTTTGGTGATCGGGCAGGTTGCGAAAGGTTGTCAGGCGCTTCAAATCGCGATAACCACAAGGCAGCGCTTGATCGTGAAGGGGATTTAATAATGGTGTGTTTGTTCCGGTGGAAGCTGAAATCCGGGTTGGCTCTGGCCTTGCTGGCAGGCTTATGGGCTATGCCGGCCATGGCGCAGCAGCAGCCAACCTCGCCTGTCACGGCTCCCACCCTCCCTGAAACTCCGGCGCAGGCGCCGGGGCAGCCTCAGGCGCAAAAGCCGCCGGAGCCACCGAAACAGCTTGTCGGCACGACAACGGGCTGGGTCCGCGTCTGCCAGAAGATCAAGGATACCGAACGGGAAGGCTGCAGCATCAAGCAGGATGTGATGGCCGAAAACGGCGCCTTCCTGATTTCCATGGCGGTTCAGGAGGTCACGGGTGAGCCGCGCCGCCAGTTGGTCATTACGACGCCGCTGGGCATGGCTATACAGGCCGGGCTGCTGGTGCGTATCGACAGCGAAAAGGTCCTGCCCGCGAAATTCGGCACCTGCCTCGTCAATGGCTGTTTTGCCGGCCTCGACATCACCACGGACATGGTCGGCAACATGAAGAAGGGCAAAAACGCCTTCGTGACCGTGCGCAATATCCAGGGCGCGGCCCTCGACCTGACAGTGCCGCTGACGACCTTCGCCAAGGCCTATGACGGCCCGGCGATGGATGTGCAGGCGCTGCAGGAGAGCCAGAAGAAGCTTCAGGAAGAGCTTCTGAAGCGCGCCGAAAAGGCCCGCGAGGAATTGCTCAAACAGCAGGGACAGCCTGGCGCGGCGCCTAAAACCGGCAACTGATCTTGATGATCCCGAGCTTTTAAAGTAGATTATCAGCCTATATTTATAAGGATATGATTATGAACGATAATTCTGTTTCCAGAATTTACGGGAACGCAATCCGCTCTCATGCCCCTACCTTCGCGGCAATTCTGGCGCGAGCGCAAAAGCCTCCTGTCACAGAAGAAGTTCCTCTTGTCTGTGATCCGGATGGTCTCTGCAAAAAGCAGGAGCTAAAACCGTTACCGGATTATCAGGATTGCTCGGCGGGGCCGGGAGCAGGGTTGAAATCGCTCGTTGCGCCGCCAGTCAGTACGCCAGTCAATAAGGCTTCAGGCACACCGCAAATCGAGCCGGACGATTGCAATGCAGCCCCTGTTCAGCCAGCAACTTTCATTCGCAAGCGTAAGCGTTGATCAGCGCGCCCGGTAAGGCGGCACGCCCTGCTCGGGCAGCCACAGGTTTTTCGGCAAGCTGCCGGTCTGCCAGAACACATCGATAGGAATGCCGCCGCGCGGGAACCAGTAGCCGCCGATACGCAGGAAGCGCGGCTTGATGGTCTCGACAACGCGCTTGCCGATCGTGATCGTGCAGTCTTCGTGAAAATGCCCTTCATTGCGAAAGCTGAACAGAAACAGCTTCAGCGATTTCGATTCCAGCAGCCATTTGTTCGGCACATAATCGATCACCAGATGTGCGAAATCCGGCTGGCCTGTGATAGGGCAGAGCGCGGTGAATTCCGGGCAGGTGAACCGTGCGACATAATCTTCATCCGCATGCGGGTTCGGTACTCGATCCAGCTGTGCTTTTTTGGATGATTTGGGAACGAGCGCGTGCTTGCCGAGCTGGAGAGCAGAGCGTTTCATCAAACTCTTATTTGTTGCTTAACTCTTTAATAAGAGAATCCGGGTCGTCGATTTTTTTAAAGTCAAATGTTTCAACGCGGTCAAGCGCATTTCTAATTGTATTAATTAATAGCTGCGATCTGTCTGCTTTCGAGAGCTGTTTGTTCGGATCGAGAAGTTGCTCTTTCAAATTTTCATACCGTTCGTCGGTTTCCTTCTCGCGCTTGTAATATTCGGTTCTTTCCTCAGTCGAGAGGCTGGCCACAGTCTCAATAAAGATTTTAGTCATTTTCATTCCTGCGGCTGGGTCGGTTTTGGCCTTCTCACGAAAGGCATCGCCGCCTTCTTGTTCTATTTTTTGCTGGGCAAACGGTTTGCATAAAACATAATCCCTCAGGGCCTGCTCATCCCGCGCCTGTTCGGCCCTGATTCTTGCTTCGTCCTGCTTGAGTTTTTCATGCCTGGTTTCTTCCTCTGCCAGCCGGTCTTCAACAAGAAAGAACAATTCCCGCAGTTCAAATCTGTCGTTTTTATTTCCAAACTTGCTCTTATCCAGCCAGTTCAGCACATGGGAGTAATTAGTGGGTTTTGCGGCCGGTTCGGACAAATTATTATTTTGAAAATTCCCCCCATTCTGAAGGCGTTCTTCTTTTTCTTTCAGAACCCATTGCGCCACCACGCCGAAAAAATCCTCAGGCTTGGCGATATCGCCTGGATATCCTGCAATCTTTGGCGAGGACTGTCCGGAAATCTGTAAATTATGAATATTTGACATGGCGCGTAATATTCCCTTTAGTTAGGTAATGCTTTCATTATAAGCTTGCCAAGAGCATTTAGACAAGGCCAATCATGACCGCCATCATCGACATCAAAGCCCGCGAAATTCTGGACAGCCGCGGCAATCCCACGATTGAAGTGGATGTGCTGCTGGAGGATGGCTCGTTCGGCCGTGCTGCGGTGCCTTCCGGCGCTTCCACCGGCGCGCATGAGGCGGTGGAGCTGCGTGATGGCGACAAAAAGCGCTATCTCGGCAAGGGCGTTCTGAAGGCCGTCGAAAATGTACAGACGGAGATTTTCGAAAAGCTCGTCGGCGTCGATGCGGAAGATCAGGTTGCTATCGATGAAGCGATGATCGAGCTTGACGGCACGCCGAACAAAAAACGCCTTGGTGCCAACGCAATCCTCGGCGTGTCGCTCAGCGTAGCGAAAGCGGCAGCTGCTGCTGCCAACCTGCCGCTCTATCGCTATCTCGGCGGGCCGAACGCGCGCTTGCTGCCGGTACCGATGATGAACATTCTCAACGGCGGTGCGCATGCCGACAATCCGATCGATTTTCAGGAATTCATGATCATGCCGGTGGGCGCGCCCTCGTTCAAGGAAGGCCTGCGCTGGGGCGCGGAAATATTCCACACGCTGAAGTTGCATCTCAAAGCGCAGGGCATGAATACGAATGTCGGCGACGAGGGCGGTTTCGCGCCAGATCTCAAAACCGCCGAAGAAGCGCTCGACCTGATCATGGCGTCCATCACCAAGGCCGGGCTGAAGGCTGGCGCGGATATTTATATCGCGCTCGATCCGGCTTCGACGGAATTCTTCAAGGGCGGGAAATATGTTTATGAAGGCGAGGGGAAAACGCGCACCTCGTCGCAACAGGCGGATTATCTGGCGCAACTTTGCAAAACCTATCCCATCATCTCCATCGAGGATGGTATGGCGGAAGACGATTTTGCCGGCTGGGCGGAAGTGACCGCAAAGATCGGCGAGAGCGTACAGCTTGTCGGCGATGATCTTTACGTCACCAATACCGAGCGCCTTAAAATGGGCATCGAGGAAAAACTCAGCAACGCCATTCTGATCAAGGTGAACCAGATCGGCACGCTCACCGAAACTTTGGCTGCGGTTGAGATGGCACACAAGGCAGGCTTCCGCGCCGTGATGTCGCATCGCTCCGGCGAAACGGAAGACGCGACGATTGCCGATCTCGCGGTTGCGACAAATTGCGGGCAGATCAAGACAGGCTCGCTCGCGCGCTCCGATCGCCTCGCCAAATACAACCAGCTGTTGCGGATCGAAGAGCAACTTGGCAATCAGGCGCAGTATGCGGGAGAGGGTGTGTTGAAGAGCAGAAACGCTGCTAAAAATCGCAATCCGGCGAAAAAGGTGGCCTGAAACGCGCTTGACCTTGTTGTGTCTGGCTAATAATTTGCCTTCATCATATTTGGGGAGATACAAAAATGACATCCATCTCCGGTTACAAAAATTATTCTGAAACAAATTTGGCAAACTGGTTCTCAGTTTACGCAGCGGGGCAGCAGCCTGCTTCCGCAAACGCGGCACCTGCAGAGAAAAAAGAGCCGACGCCGGTAGAAAAAGCCCAGCAGCTATTGCATGAGCTGGAACAGCTGGATCTTCCTCTTGATGAGAAGAGAAATCCAAGAACCGGTTGGACGCCCGATCCGCAATTTTGGCTCAGATTTCCTCATTTTTATAGTCCTTTTACATTCTGGCGAAATTTTAAAGATGCATGTTCTTGTGCTCGCTGGGCATATGATGATGCTGTTGCTGCACTCAAGAGCGCGAGTAATGAAACAAGCTTGCCAATCCATACGCAGCACTTGCAAACTGCCGAGAAAAATTTGCGATTCCTCGCAGCTGATCTAAGGTCTGCAAAGAAGATGGTAGAGGAATTTTCTGGAAACTATGATCATCCCTGGGCCAATAAACTGGATAGCAACGTCAAGAATGTAGAGAATATAGCTGATAGGTTACCCAAGAAAAATGGAATTACACTAGGATGGACTCCATAACGCCTTAATTATTATTACGAAATATACTCGGCATTATATTCTGGTTTTTATCAATCGAAACCCTTTATGAACCAGTTTCAGGCAATGCTTTTCCATGGTCTTCGATACCCAATACACGCGGCTGAAACGGCGGGCGGTGCTTGGCGCCTTTACGGCCCTGATCGTCGGCTATTTCGCTTTCCATGCCTTCAACGGTGATCACGGCATCTTTGCTAACAAGCGCTATGAAGAGCGGGTAACGGAGCTGAAGGCCGAGCTGTTCTCGCTGAAAGGCGAGCGCGAACAGCTTGAGCATCGCATCTCCCTGCTCAAGCCCGAAAGCCTCGACCCGGATATGCTGGAAGAACGCGCGCGGGATACGCTGAATTTAGCCCACCCGCGTGATGTGATGGTGATGAAGCGGTAGTCCAGATCTACTTCTATTTAAGTATGGTCTTGAAGGATTGTGGCGGGCTTTCTGTATTTACAGAAGAATCCAAACCCAATCCGGCCCTTGATTAGACCCAAAATAAGCCCTTCAACCCCCTCGCTTTTTGGCCGCAATTCGGCTAATTCAGGAGCACTTTTTGAATTCACATTTGGGCTCCATTATCCCGCTCACCCCCGCGAAAGCGGGGGTCCAGATATTTAGGGTCCCGCTTAGGCGGGTATGAGCGAGCTGGGTGCTCAAAACCGATAGGGATACTCATGGCCAAAACAGCCAATAAGGCAGCAAACGTGGCGAAAACTGGCGCGATTGGCCACAACACCGCCTTCTCGAAAGACGACGATCTGCAGGCTTATAAAGACATGCTGCTGATCCGCCGTTTCGAGGAGCGGGCAGGGCAACTTTACGGTATGGGGCTGATCGGCGGTTTCTGCCACCTCTATATCGGCCAGGAAGCCGTCGTCGTTGGCATGCAGAAGGCGCAGAGCAAGGGCGATCAGGTGATCACCGGCTATCGCGATCATGGGCATATGCTTGCCTGCGGCATGACCGCAAACGGTGTAATGGCCGAATTGACAGGCCGCCGCGATGGCTATTCCAAGGGCAAGGGCGGTTCCATGCACATGTTCTCGCTGGAAAAGAAATTCTTTGGCGGGCATGGCATTGTCGGCGGGCAAGTGCCGCTGGGGACGGGACTGGCGTTTGCCAATAAATATCGCGGCAGCAATGATGTCTGTGTCTGCTATTTTGGCGATGGCGCCGCCAATCAGGGCCAGGTGTATGAAGCCTTCAACATGGCGAAGCTCTGGAACCTGCCGGTGCTCTACATCATCGAGAACAACAAATACGCCATGGGCACTTCGGTTGAGCGCGCTTCCGCGCAGACGGATTTTTCCAAACGCGGGCTTTCGTTCAATATCGAAGGCGAGCAGCTGGACGGCATGGACGTGCGCGCGGTTTATGCTGCAGGCAAAAAAGCGCTCGATTTCGTGCGCAAGGGTAACGGGCCTTATATTCTGGAAATGCTGACCTACCGCTATCGCGGCCATTCCATGTCCGACCCGGCGAAATATCGCAGCAAGGATGAGGTGGAAAAAGTGCGGCTTGAGCACGATCCCATCGAAATGGTGCGCGAGCGCCTTTTAGGCGAGCACAAATTCAAGGAAGACGAGATCAAGAAAATCGACGATGAAGTGATGAAAGTTGTGAAAGATAGCGCCGAGTTTTCGCAAGCTTCGCCCGAGCCGGATGCGGGCGAATTATGGACGGATGTTTATGCTTAAATCAATTTACTCGTCATCCTCGGGCTTGTCCCGAGGATCTCTCAAGATGCTCGCAACAAGTGCGAGCATGACGCATTATTGGGGTACTTATGCCCGTTGAAGTTCTCATGCCCGCGCTGTCTCCCACCATGGAGAAGGGCAACCTCACCAAATGGCTGAAGAAGGAAGGCGATGCCGTTAAATCCGGCGACGTGCTCGCCGAAATCGAAACCGACAAGGCGACGATGGAAGTGGAAGCCGTCGACGAAGGCGTGCTCGCGCGCATTCTTGTCGATGCGGGCACGAATGATGTCGCCGTCAACACGCCGATTGCCGTGATCGGCGGTAAGGGCGAGAAGATAGATCTCAACGCACTCAAGCAATCGCCGAAACAGAAACAGGTTGGCGGCACTGTGGCCGATGCGCAGAAAAAAGCCGAAAGTGCACCGCCACCCTCGCCGGCCATTGTCTTTGTCGATGAAAGCGTTCCCGAAGGCACCGAATTCGTAAAACAGACTGTGCGCGAGGCGCTGCGCGATGCCATGGCCGAAGAAATGCGCCGCGATGAGAGTGTGTTCGTGATCGGCGAGGAAGTTGCCGAATATCAGGGCGCTTACAAGGTCACGCAAGGCCTGCTGCAGGAATTCGGCGCGCGCCGCGTCGTGGATACGCCGATTTCGGAATATGGTTTCGCTGGCCTTGCGGCAGGTGCGGCCATGGCGGGTCTGCGCCCCATCGTCGAATTCATGACGTTCAACTTTTCGATGCAGGCGATCGATCACATCATCACTGCTGCGAAAACGCTTTATATGTCCGGCGGGCAGATCAAGAACCCGCTGGTGTTTCGCGGACCGAACGGCCCTGCCGCGCGCGTGGGTGCGCAGCATAGTCAGGATTATTCTTCCTGGTATAGCCATGTGCCGGGGTTGAAGGTAATTGCGCCTTTTACGGCTTCCGACGCGAAAGGCCTCCTCAAATCCGCCATTCGCGACGACAGCCCGGTGGTCTGCCTTGAGAACGAAATTCTTTACGGCCAGAGTTTCGATGTGCCGAAGCTCGACGATTATCTCGTGCCCATCGGCAAGGCGCGCATTCATAAAGAAGGCCGCGATGTGACTATCGTTGCCTGGTCGATCGGCATGACTTACGCAATCAAGGCTGAGGCCGAACTTGCCGCCGAAGGGATCGATGCGGAAATCATCGACCTGCGCACGCTGCGTCCGCTGGATTCAGAAACCGTCATTGCGTCCATTCAGAAGACCAATCGCTGTGTGGTTATAGAAGAAGGCTGGCAGCAGAACGGCATCGGTGCCGAGATTTCCGCACGTATCATGGAACAGGCGTTCGATTATCTCGATGCACCTGTCGCGCGCGTTTCCGGAAAAGACGTGCCGATGCCTTATGCCGCCAATCTCGAAAAGCTTGCGCTGCCGAATGTCGCCGAGATCGTTGCTGCCGTGAAACAGGTTTTATACAAGGACTGAACCATGTTCGGAAAAAAGAAATATTCGCCTGAAGAGCTCGAGCAAATTTCGCCCTTCCTGGTCGCGCGCCGGGGGTCGGACAAAATCCCCATTTTCGAGCTCGATGCCGAAAGTTTTCCGAACGCCTTCAGCGTCGGCACATTCCTTGTCGATATCGCGCGGCATTATGCGCGTACCAAGGCGGAGACGGATGCCGATGTCAGCTATGAAGGCTGCCTGCATGCCGTGCTGGACGGCTTTGTGACCGAGGCCGAGAAATCTGACGATTTCGGCGCGGACCGCATGGTTTCATGATAGTTCTTTTCGTAACGAGCCGGATTTTCTAGATGCCGACACCAGTCCTCATGCCCGCCCTGTCGCCGACCATGGAAAAAGGCAATCTTGCCAAATGGCTGAAGAAGGAAGGCGACAAGATCAAGTCTGGCGACGTGCTGGCCGAAATCGAAACCGACAAGGCGACGATGGAAGTAGAGGCCGTGGACGAAGGCACGCTCGGCAAGATCCTGGTCAAGGCTGGAACCAACGATGTGGCGGTCAATACGCCGATTGCCGTGATTTTGGCCGAGGGCGAAAAGGCAGGAGACATCAAGATCGATCAATCCGCGCCGGCACCTAAAACTGTTGTTGCCACCGCTCCTGCAAAAAATAATGTGGTTGCTTTCGGTGCAGGGCAGGGCAGATGCCTGCCGCAAACGAAAACCAATGACCGCATGTTTGCATCCCCGCTCGCCAAGCGCATTGCGAGACAGAAAGGCATCGATCTTTCCCGCTTGCAAGGTTCCGGGCCGCACGGGCGTATTGTCGAGCGCGATGTGCAGAATGCGCCTCAACCTTATGCAGGCCCGAAGCGCATCGTCACCGATGAATTCATCCGCAAACTTTATGAGCCGGGCAGTTATACCGAAATTCCGCATGACAGTATGCGCAAGATCATTGCCGAGCGCCTGACTGAATTGAAGCAGACCATTCCGCATTTCTATCTTTCGGTCGATTGCGATCTCGAAGCGCTGCTGCAAACGCGCAAGCAGATGAACGAGGCAGTGGCAAAAGATAAAGATGGTAATCCCGCCTACAAGCTTTCGGTGAACGATTTCATCATCAAGGCCATGGCCATGGCGCTGCATCGCGTGCCGGCTGCGAATGTGACGTGGATGGAAAATGTCATGCTGAAGCACAAACACACCGATGTCGGCGTGGCGGTAGCGATTGAGGGCGGGTTGATCACGCCCATCATCCGCAAGGCGGAAATTAAATCCCTAAGCGAGATTTCACAGGAGATGAAAGATCTGGCCGCGCGCGCGAAAACCCGTAGGCTCGCGCCGCACGAATATCAGGGCGGCTCCTCGGCAATTTCCAATCTCGGCATGTTCGGCATCAGGAATTTTGCCGCCGTCATCAATCCGCCGCATGCGACAATTCTGGCTGTCGGCGCGGGCGAAGAGCGCGCGGTCGCCCATAAAGGACAGGTCGTCATCCGTAATATCATGAGCGTGACGCTGGCGACCGACCATCGCGCCGTCGATGGCGCTCTCGGCGCCGAACTGTTGACCGCATTCAAGGCCAATATCGAACAACCTTCGATGATGCTGACATGACGCAGGTGCAACCCAATCATAATATCAAATACAGAATGGGCGAGGAGCGCGATGCGCGCGCCATCGCAAAGCTTTACAATATGGCCAATAACGGCCTGTCCGAAGCGTGGTGGACAAGGCAGGCGCGCATGGGCGAAAGCTGGCTCGACGTGTTCGCGCGCGATATCAAGGAGCCTAGCAGCATTGCCTATTTTGCTCGCGCCGTTATTGCCGAAGTGGGCGACAAGATCGCCGGTCTTCTTATCGCTTTTCCGCAGGAGCAGGTGCCGCCGCCCGAAATGCTTGCCGCGCTGCCCTCGAGCGAAATCAGCATTCTCGAATTGCGGCGGCTGGCGGAAGGTTCGCTTTATATTGCCGTTGTGGCGGTCGAGCCGGATTATCGCGGCTATGGCATCGCGCACAACTTCGTCGATATGTGCATGAATTTGGCGGAAGGCGCAGGTATGAAAGAAGCCTTCGGCATCATTCATGAAAACAATAGCGAATGGCTGGAGAGCTTCCTGCGCCGCGGCTTTGCGGAAAAGGCGCGCCGCGATGTGGGCGACCATGTATATTACCCATCCGGCAGTAAATGGGTGCTGGTGACCAGGCAGATCGAAACGCAGGAAAAGAAAATATGAGTTCTTACGATGTCATGGTTATCGGTGGGGGGCCGGGCGGTTATGTCGCCGCCATTCGCGCGGCACAGCTTGGGCTGAAAACCGCGGTTGTCGAGCGCGCACATCTGGGCGGCATCTGCCTGAACTGGGGCTGTATCCCCACGAAAGCGCTGCTGCGTTCCGCCGAGGTTTTTCATTATGCGCGGCATGCGGAAAATTATGGACTGAAAATCAAGGGCACAGATTTCGACATTGCAGATATCGTAAAGCGTTCGCGCGGCGTTTCCGGCCAGCTTAACAATGGCGTCGGCCATTTGCTGAAGAAGAACAAGGTCGACGTGATTTTCGGCGAGGCGAAAATCGTAAAACCCGGGCAGATACAGGTCGGCGCGCCTGTAAAGCCGCCACGCGACAATCCGCTGCCGCCGAAAGGTGCACTGGGCGAGGGTGTGTACTCTGCCAAGCATATTATTGTTGCCACGGGTGCCCGCCCGCGTGTTTTGCCCGGCATCGAGCCGGATGGTGAGCAGGTCTGGACCTATTTCGAGGCCATGGTGCCAAAAACCATGCCGAAATCCATTATCGTGATGGGTTCCGGCGCTATCGGCGTCGAATTTGCTTCGTTCTACCGCACGCTTGGCGCCGAGGTGACGATTGTGGAGCTGCTGCCGCAGATCCTGCCGGCGGAGGATGCCGAAATTGCTGCCCTTGCCCGAAAGAGCTTCGAAAAACAGGGCATCAAGATCATTACGGGTGTGAAGGTGGAGAAGGTCGAAAAAGGCAGGAACGGCATTACCGCGCATATTGACGACGGCAAGGGAAAACAAAAGATCTCGGCAGAAAAACTTATTTCTGCAGTTGGAGTTATAGGGAATATTGAAGGTCTTGGTTTAGATACACTGGGTGTGAAAACCGATCGCGGTGTTATTATCACAGGCCCGTTCGGCAAAACGAATGTGCCTGGCATCTATGCCATCGGCGATGTCGCGGGCCCGCCCATGCTGGCCCACAAGGCGGAGCATGAAGGCGTCATCTGCGTCGAAGCGATTGCCGGCAAGAAGCCGCACGGTCTCGATAAAGCGAAAATCCCCGGCTGCATCTATTGCCACCCGCAGATTGCTTCCGTCGGCCTCACCGAACAGGCGGTGAAGGAAAAGAAACTGGATGTGAAAATCGGCCGCTTTCCGTTCCTGGCGAACGGCAAGGCCATCGCGCTTGGCGAACAGGAAGGCCTTGTCAAAACCATTTTCGATGCAAAGACCGGCAAGCTTCTCGGCGCGCATATGATCGGCGCAGAAGTGACCGAGCTCATTCAGGGCTTTGTCATCGCCATGAATTTAGAAACCACGGAAGAAGAGCTGATGCACGCCGTCTTTCCTCACCCGACACTTTCCGAAATGATGCACGAAAGCGTGTTGAATGCGTATGGAAGAGCGATCCATATTTAATGTCCTTATTAATCTGGGATCGCTCGCCTCAATAAAATATCTTTGTAAGCTAGCTGGAGTCTATATAACATTACATCCTTGGATACATTGGCTCTGCAAGCTAATTGTTCTATTGTGGAATCAAGAGCTCTAAACCCTTCTTTCGAATTAAGCAGTGTTGGAATCGCGATCGATCTGAATATGTTTTCTGTCTCACTATCCTGGCTTGCAATTTTATATTCTTTTATAACCTCATAAATACTATCAACCCATGCCTTTTGTATCAATCGATATGCTGGGGTATCGTTTGCATATTTGCGACTAGCTATATAATATCCTATTAAGTAACCAAGTTCAGTATCGGCAGATACTGACATGGCTTCAGTGACTAATTCCGCTTTTTCTAAACTTATGCGCTTTTGTGACAATACATTTTTTAAAGCTTTTGCTCCTGTTATTTTAAGCATTATATATTTTTCTAATTTATCAGCGCTTACATTCAATTTTTTGCTTTGAACATTGATGGCTTGATCAAAAATAAAAGCTCTAGTTTTATTTGTCTGCTCATCAACGAAAAGCCGACATAATTGTCCATCTTCAAAACAATCAGATAGAATCGCTCTACAATTCCTACACTTATCGTAAGAATAATCTTCTTCCTGCATAGTGATTCCAAAATTACAGCTCAAAATTTCCGAAGCAATTTTTTTAGATTTGGAGGCAATTTTAATGACTGCTTTACTGATGTAAATAATTTTGACTGAAACAAAGTAATGTCAAAAGTCTTATTAAAAAAGATATGGAGACCAACCGAGTTGTTGGTAACATCTAAATTAAACATATTTCTCCCATAGTTTTCTCTAATAAAACTAGGATGGATAACTCTTATCTTGCAAGAATTATGATTTATGCTAAGTCACTTACATCTCAATTTAATAGCATTAAGGCATCCCATGAACCAGAGCATTCTTATGACCCTTTTCATCGGCCTCGTCGCGGGCTGGCTTGCCAGTTTTGTGATGGGCGGCGGTGGGCTGATCCGCTATCTGATCACCGGCCTGATCGGCGCCTTCGTCGGCTGGGGACTCGTCTACTATTTCAACATCAATATCGGTTTGGAAAATCCGATGCTGACGCAGATCCTCGTCGCCACTGGCGGCGCGATCATTGTGATTTTCGTGGCACGATTAATTGCTTGAAGCGTTTTAAAATATTCAAAATTATATTTCTTTTATTTTCGCGCGGCAACTGTGAAGGATCTGAGGGTTTGGTATCCTGCGGATGTAGGGGAGGCGATGGTATCAAAAGGGGCTGCGATGCCGTCATTTCGGGTGCTCTAGTTCTTATTTGAAGTTTGGATAGGGTTTCCGCATATGCATCGCCGAAAAGCGCTTTTAATCCGGTTGCTGTCATTGTTTTCATGTTTAAGTTTTCATTCTTCAGCAATTTTTGAATGAAACTTTCGCTAATTGACTGCACGCTGGCGTTCGGATCTTTCATGCGTTCATCTACAATATGCTCACCATACATTTTGGTAAACACTACGCGCGGATCGGTCGAGCTGCGATCCATTTTTACCGGAGTGCCGTCAACTTTATGAGACGGAATAATTCCGAGTTTCATTAAAGTGCCAGCCGCCGATGAAAGCATGGTAGTGCGTTGCACTATGGCATACTGGGGAAGATCTCCGCTCTCTGCAAGAGAATAGGGCAGGACTTTCATGAATTCGAAAGCCGGGAAGAAATGCGCGGACGCCGCTTTCGCTAAAATCTGCCTTTCCAGATCTATTTTACTGTTGTCTCTTTGCAAAGCTTTCCGCGATGCCATCTCGATCGCGAGTGCAGCGAGCGCGTCTTCATCGTTGGTTTTATAAAACTCATGTTCTTGCACCATATCCCTGAAAAGATAGCAGGTGAATTCCCCATTCTCGGTAGTTATATGAAAGGGTCGCAGCGTATCAGGATCATCCCTATCGAGAAGCTCTCTTTTTGCGAGAGGGAAACTCTTCCATAAATCGTACACTTTCAACGTCAAATCTGCGTCGGTAACTTCAACGCCTCTTTCACGCAAATAGGTCTTTACCCAGGTTTTTTGGTCGGGCGTCAGCTTGTCTTCCTGCATCGCAGAAATATTCTCTTCTTGAAAATTACCAACAGCTTTTTGATCGCGCTGGCGATCGACGGTGGAAGAAAACAAGCCTTTATCGAAATTGGAATAAGATGCCGCAAGATTTGCAGCCGAGACTACACGAACCATATCAAATACCTTTTCAGTTATCGATCAAGATACTCGTTAAAAAGAAACATATCTAAAAACCGAATGCAAATAGATTTTACGATCAGGATGTGGATATGTTCAGGTGCCTATATATTTTCATTCCTCGTCGCTACTGGCGGCGCCATTATTGTGATTTTCGTGGCACGATTAATTGCTTGAAGCGGTTTAAAATATTAAGAATTATATTTCTTTTATTTTCGCGCGGCAGTTGCGAAGCCGAGGTAGCAGTCGTGCCGGGCATTATCGGCTTCGACAGCATCATCAATGGCGGCGAGCCGGTTTCTATTGCTGCCGCCGACAATGGTTTGACCAAGGCATTAAAATATCTCTTGTAGTGAAAGAACAACTCTTCCTCGACGGCTTCGGGGCGAAGTTTATATTTCGACCCTGCGGCCAGAATTTGCAGGAATTCTTTATAACTTTTTCCGCTTACACTGCTTCTTATATTTTCGGGCGTGAGTTCATCTTCGGGTTTATCGGCCAGAAAATGTTTCCGCAATTGCAAAAAGGCATAGCTTTGTCCTGTAACGTTGCGCGATACGCCGTTTTTTGGATTGTTGATTTTTTCAAGCGTGTCACGATCGATAGAATCAAGAGTTTCGAGAACATCGAAAATGGCGGCCGTCATAATTGCAGCTGCAAATTCCTGGTCAGGAGATAAAACAGGTTTTCCTTCTTTATCCTGCATTCCCAATAAGAGTGTGGAACTTAAACCTTCCATGAAGGCATATTTGGGGAAAGCCTGCATGGTAACGAGTTGCGGCACATTGCTTTGCCTGGGAACACTATAAATCCCGTTTCTGGAAAGAATTTTTTCAGTGAGAATTCCGATCGTAACCGCTGCGCTTACATCGCTCAGGGGAAGCCCAAGTCTCTCGGCCAGTTTGGCAATGCCATCGTCGACCGTGTAAGCTTTGTATTCGTGGGTTTCCAGGTCGGGCCGAACGAAGGATGTAAGTTTCGGATTATAATATTTTAAACCCAAATATAATTGGCTGCTATCAGAAAGCGTGGAGAACCGGTCGTAAGTCAGGTCTGCAGCCGTTATCTTAAAGTTATATGGCTCCAGCGCATTTCTTATGATTTTGGCATAATCTTCCGGCAAAACCTGTTGCTGGGTGGCGGAAGGGTGGTCCCTGCGAGGCGCCGATGCCGGGTTACCTTCCTGTTGCTGTAAGGAAGCTGCAAAAGAATTGGAATTCCAGCCTATAGTATTGGCAGTTTGCGAGTTTGTGCGCTGAAGAACGGTGATCATAAAAGTTTTCCCTGTAGAATTTAGTGAGTTATTATCTCAAGCTTTCTGCATAGGCCTGCGCCAGATTTTCCAGCATGCCTGCCTGCCCCATTCTTATGCTTGTCGAAGCTTGTGCCAATTCGGCAATGAAACCTTTTGCAGTCTTGAGTTTAAATTGCGAGGTGAGAATTTTCGGAAGATCTTCCGGAATTTTAAAACCTTCATGCTCGGCCGCTCCTGAGACGGCTTTGGAAACATACTCATTGAAGCGAGTAATGAAATCCTGCTTCGGGCTGTCGGTGTCGCTGCCAGTAAGTACTTTAAGCTGCAGCAAAATGCGAAGCGTAGATGCAAGTGCTCTGTCGGCATGCAAAGCCGTGCTGGCATCCAGCATATTCAAAGGCGTTGCCAGAGAAGGGAATATTTTTAAATAGCCGAGCCTCGGATTGGCTTGCGTGATCAGCGTTTGTATATCGGATTTCCTCTGGTTGTTATTGTTGATTTTTCTTTCGTCAAAAGTGCGCGTTACAACTGCCTGCATGCCTGCGAGCGCAATCGCTTCATCCTCCTTGAGGTCGAAAACTTTGGCATCTGCTTTCACTGCATCCGCGAAAACAAGAGCCACGGGTTTACCGTCTAAAAATCCGCCCCAATAGGTGCGGCTAGTATCCTTGCCGTAATTCGCTGGATCGATCTGCTTTCGGATCGCTTCCGGCAAATCCATCCACTTCGTGTCGACAATTTGATAGGAATAATTCAGAGGCGGATAATCCTCCATGTACGATTCCATCAACGTGACATAATCCTGAGGCAATGATTTCTCCGTGATTTGCAACGGAGGAGCCTTCTTGTCCTGCAAATTGAGAAATGTAGAGAATTCTGTTCCGTTTTGCGAACGAGCGCGCATATTTTTCGGGCTATAAAAAACTTTCGACATTTGAGAACCTTTATTTGCTTGAATTTGTATCAATTTCTATGCGCTTAACGCTATTTTTTAATTCATAAAGATAAGTGTCATACAGGTTTTCCTTCATCGTTGCGGGCCGCATTTTTCTGTTTATTTTCGGGCTTGCGCACAAGCTGACGATAAAACTATCAATTTTCTCGCGCGTGCAATTTGAAGTAACTTTCAATGTATTGATCGTTTTTGGCTCCGCCTCGTCGAGAAAATGTGTTCTCAAAAGCTTTAAGAATTCATACTGAGGATTCTCATGGTTCGGGTCGATAATATTTAGTTGCTGTAATACTTCCGCCGATGCTGTAATGGCGCAGTATGCAAGCATATTATGGCTAGGCCTGATGACGTCTGTATCGAACAAGAGCATGTAAGGAAGCATTTTTAAATAGGCATATTGTGAATTGGCTTTCGCCAAAACTACGTGCGAAATCAGGTCTATTTCTTGCTGGTGACTTTCATCT
This sequence comes from uncultured Alphaproteobacteria bacterium, assembly GCA_963714065.1. Classification (GTDB taxonomy): domain Bacteria; phylum Pseudomonadota; class Alphaproteobacteria; order Rhizobiales; family UBA4765; genus JAZKID01. The sequence goes on from OY970226.1 coordinate 106,863, forward strand.
GTAGCAGTTGATGGACCTCGATCTCTGTTAATGATTTTAGCCGTTATTTGCTCGGCTGCGATTACCTGCTCCAAGTCTTTCGGGTCCATATTGCGATACGCAGCTAATCCCTGGGTTGCGTCCTCGATAATATAGGCTTTGCTCTCATAGCCATCGACACGGTAGAAGCCTGCGCGATCTGCGTTCTCCTTAAAAGGATCGAGCATATGTCTTGTTTGCGGCAAGAGGCCACCCCAGGTCGGCAGCTTGTCATATGACATTTCCCCTTTTTTAGGGACTATGCCGAAATCCAGTAAAGTGCGGCTGACGATGTCTGCATAGGGTTGAAGAAGAAAGTATTCTTGTTCCGGCGCCGTGCGAGGACTTATCCTGAGGCTTTTGTTTTGTTGCTGTATGGCATCGGAAAACAAATTTGTTACGGGTTTTTTGAAAAACTTTTTAGATACAGGAGTAGTATAAATCATCAAAATAACCTTTGCCCTGCGTGCATGAATGCATATTTATTTATTGCTTTCAACGTCTCGCTCTGGTTGATATTGTTTTATGCCCGTTGTTTTCGACCTGTTGGAAAAAAGACCCGCGCGCCACCCTGAAAAAGCGCATCGGCCGGACCAGCCCATGCTGCGCAAGCCGGACTGGATTCGCGTCAAGGCGCCGACCTCGCCGGTCTATGGTGCAACCTTAGGTATAGTTCGCGAGAACCGGCTGGTCACGGTATGCGAGGAGGCGGGCTGCCCCAATATCGGCGAATGCTGGTCGCAGAAACATGCCACTTTCATGATCATGGGCGATACCTGCACACGCGCCTGCGCTTTCTGCAATGTGAAGACCGGCCTGCCGCAGCCGCTCGACCCGGCCGAGCCGGAGAATGTCGCGCGCGCCACTGCCCAGCTTGGACTGAAACATGTCGTCGTGACTTCGGTCGATCGCGACGATCTGCCGGACGGAGGCGCGGAGCATTTCGCTAAAACCATTCTTGCCATTCGCAAGGCGGCGCCGGGAACAACGATTGAAATACTGACCCCGGATTTCTTGCGCAAGGATGGCGCAATTGAGGTTGTGGTTGCGGCAAGGCCTGACGTCTTCAACCACAATCTCGAAACCGTGCCTTCGAAATATCTCTCCGTGCGGCCTGGCGCACGTTATTTCCACTCCATTCGCCTTTTGCAGCGCGTAAAAGAACTCGCGCCGAACATGTTCACGAAATCCGGCATCATGGTCGGTCTTGGCGAAGAGCGCAATGAAATCATTCAACTCATGGACGATCTGCGCTCGGCCGATGTCGATTTCATCACCATCGGGCAGTATTTGCAGCCGACACGCAAGCATCACGCCGTAATCCGCTATGTAAAGCCGGAAGAATTCGGCGCTTACGAAACGATTGCCTATGCAAAGGGGTTTTTGATGGTCTCAAGCTCTCCGCTCACGCGCTCGTCGCATCATGCCGGTGACGATTTCGCGAAGCTGAAGGCGGCGCGCGAAGCCAAATAATTCAAAACAGGTCATTGCGCCTATATGCCGCATTTCGAAAAACATCACATCGTTCCTTTCACGCCGGAGCAGATGTTTTCTATCGTTGCCGATGTCAAATCCTACCCGCAATTCGTGCCGCACTGCACAGCATTAACGGTCTTGTCGCGCGATACCACCGAAGATGGAGCGGAACTTTTGATAGCCAGAATGACGGTGAGATACAAGATTTTCGAAGAGCGCTATACGAGCCGCATTTGTTTAAATCGAAAAACTTTAAGCGTCGATGTCGAGCAGATCGAGGGCCCGTTTCAGCAACTCATTAATACCTGGCGCTTCGAGCGGGCGGAGAAAGGCACAAAAATTCATTTTCGTTTGAGTTATGAATTGCGCTCCCGTGCCTTGAATTTGATCATGGGCAAGGCGTTCCAGCATATGTTCAAACATTTCGAGGAAGCATTCGAGCGTCGCGCAGCGTCTGTCTATTCCTGACGCAATATTTCGCGTGCAAGCTGCAAGGCTGCGAGTACGGATTTCGTGCGGACATTGTCGCGGCCGATATCACCGAAATCGCAGGTTTGATCCATTGTCGCGCCGTTCAGACAGACCGCAATATGTACACGGCCAATGGGCTTTTCCGCCGTTGCTCCCGTGGGCCCGGCAATGCCCGTCACGCTGATGGAAACCTGTGCTTCAGATTTTGCAAGCGCGCCTATCGCCATGGTGCGTGCGACTTCTGCGCTGACAGCGCCTTTTTCGTCGATCAATTCTTGCGAAACGCCAAGATCTTCAACTTTTGCTTTGTTCGAATAAGTTATATAGCCGCGGTCGAAAACGTCGGAGAGGCCAGGAACAGAAGTCAGTGCGCCCGCCAGCAGGCCGCCGGTGCAGGATTCCGCCGTAACGATCATGAATTTTTTATGCAGGCAAAGGCTTTTCAATTCTTCCGCCAATGCCGCGATCATGTCCCGGTCGCTCATTGCATTCTCCTAAAATTGAGCCGTGACCATAGCATAGGCTGCAAGGCCTTCATTGCGGCCGATAAAGCCCAAACCTTCCGATGTCGTGGCTTTCAGGCCGATCGATTGAACTGGCAAGGCGAGAATCAGCGCAAGCGATGCAATAATTTTTTCCCTGTATGAAGAGATTTTCGGCTCCTGCGCAATCAGCGTGATATCGCAATGGGCGATTTTACCGCTACGATCCCGCAAGATTTCAAGAGCTTTCGACACGAAAATTCTCGAATCTGCGTTTTTCCATTGCGGATCGGATGGTGGAAAATGCTGGCCGATATCTCCGGCGCCGGCGAGCCCGAGAAGTGCATCGGTCAGCGCATGCAGGATGACATCGCCGTCGGAATGCGCCTGCACGCCGTATGTGTGCGCAATTCTGATGCCGCCGAGCATGACATGATCGCCTTCGTCGAACGCATGCACATCATAACCAAGCGCACTGCGCGATGTGGCAACAAACTGTTTCTCCGCACGCTTCCAGTCCTCGGCCGTGGTCAGTTTGAAATTATCGATTGAACTTGGAACAAGCATAACCTTATGCCCCTGCCATTCGAGCAGCGCGGCATCGTCCGTGAAATCGGCGCGGCCCTGTTTACGTGCTGCTTTATGTGCCGCGGATAAAATGGAGAAATCGAAAGCCTGCGGCGTTTGCGCCGCATACAAGGCATTGCGGTCCACCGTTTCGGCAATCTGGTCGCCAACGGCACGTTTCAACGTATCGGCAACTGCGCAGGCACAAATCGCGCCCGGCGCATTCTCAAGAGCTGCCAGCGTATTCCGGATCAGTGCCGCATTCAGAAATGGCCGTGCCGCATCGTGGATCAAAATATTTTTTGGCTGGTATGGCGCCAATGCCTGCAGTGCAGCATAAACGGAGTCCTGCCGCGTTTTTCCACCTGGTGACGGCTCGAGCAGAAGAGTAGAAGGCAACCCTTCAATGGACTGCCGATAAAAAAGCTCGTGCCCGGGCCGAATGACGATAAGGATTTTGTCGCACGCATTCGCCTCGATGATGCCAAGCAGGCTGTGCCGCAAGACCGGCATGCCGCCAAGCAGCCTGTATTGTTTCGGCACCGCGCCGCCCATGCGCTCGCTATGGCCGGCAGCCAGAATGACAGCAATTGTACTCATGGCGCTCATACCCATTCACTTAACAGATCCGATTAACTCGTTGAACTCGTGGGATAAAATATTTATCGCTTGACCTTTACCCAAACCTTGTCACATTTCTGCAACAGATGAGGCTGGAAAGTCACAGTTATAGCCAGTCGTATTGATGAAAATAGTCAAAACCCAAACCATCTTGCCGGGCGAGGATCGGGCCAAAAACCGCGAAGTCTCGCAGGCGCCGCCTGTCGCCGGTGATTGCCGCGCTGATTGTTGCTATGGCTTTGATATCGGCCATCGGCACCTTTGCTGTTTTGACCGGTTTCACGCCTATCGAGCCCACGGGCGAAATCATTGCAACGGCCCTTGTGGTCAATGGCCTGCTGGTGTTGGCGCTGCTGGCGCTGATTATCTGGGAAATCGCGCCATTATGGGCCGCGCGCCGCTCCGGTAAGGCAGCGGCGCGGTTGCATGGCCGCGTGGTCGCGATGTTCTGCGGTCTTGCCGCCATTCCCGCCGTCATTGTCGCCGTTGTCGCGAACCTGACGCTCGATGTCGGCCTCGACCGCTGGTTTTCCGCACATACGCGCACCGTCGTCGATAATGCCTTCAGCGTCGCGCGCGCATATATGGAAGAACACAACCAGACGGTCCGTTACGATGCCTTGTCGATGTCACCGTATGTGAGCAATCGTGTGCCCATGATGTATCTCGATCCAATCCGGTTTCAATCTGGGTTGACGCAACTTGCAAGCCTGCGAAACGTGGTTGCCGTTTATTTATTGCGTGGGGACGGTGTCACATTGCAGCACTCGACCCTTAATCGGGATTACGAGTTGCCGACAAAAGATTTGATTACGCAGGCAAAAGATTCCGTAGAGCCTATTTTAATCACGCCGGCAGATTCAGATTATGTCGGCGCCATCATAAAGCTGCAAACGACGAGCGACGAGATTTATCTTTATGTCATCAGACAGGTCGACCAAAATGTAATTCACGCCGTGCACGAAGCGCAGGCGGCAACGAAAGAATATCGCAACATGGAATTGCGCCGCGCTAATGTGCAGGCGGCATTCGGCATGACCTATGCGGGTATTGCGCTGATGCTGCTGTTGATCGCGATCTGGTTCGGCATAGCTTTCGCAAACAAGCTTGTCGCGCCCATCCGTCGTTTGATTAGCGCGGCCGACCGCGTTTCGCGCGGCAATCTCAATGTGCAGGTGCCGGTGAAGCCAGACGAGGGCGACCTTGCCAATCTCGGCCACACATTCAATATCATGACCGGCAAGCTGAAATCGCAGCGTGACGATCTCATGCAGGTGAATGAGCAGCTCGACGCCCGCCGCCTGTTCATGGAAGCCGTGCTGTCCGGCGTCACGGCGGGTATTATCGGCATCGATCCGCAGATGAAAGTCACGCTCGTAAATCCCACTGCGCTTGCCTTGCTTGGTGTGAACGAGGAAAATGTGATCGGCAACCCTCTGGTCGAAATCATGCCGGAAATTGCAGGCCTGCTGAACGAGGCAAGCGTGCAGGAAAAACTGGTGCAAGACGATATCCTGCTGCGGCGCGGCAATAAGGAATATAATCTGCTCGTGCGCGTGACGGGAGAAAAAGCGGCCGGGCCCGAGCATGGCTATGTCGTGACGCTCGACGATATCACGGGGCTTGTTGCCGCGCAGCGCTCAAGCGCATGGGCCGACGTCGCCCGCCGCATCGCGCATGAAATCAAAAATCCCCTGACACCCATCCAGCTTTCCGCAGAGCGCTTGCGCCGGAAATATTCGCAGGTAATCACGGCCGAAGAGCGCGATGTGTTCGATCAATGTACCGAAACCATCATTCGCCAGGTCAGCGATATCGGCCGCATGGTCGACGAGTTCTCGTCTTTCGCGCGCATGCCGAAAGCGCAGATCTCGGAAGAAGATGTTGGCGATCTCGTGCGGCAGGTCATCTTTTTGATGCGCGTCGGCAATCCGGATATCGAATTCGTTTATGTGCCGCCGCAGACGATGATCCGCGCCGAATGCGACCGCCGCCTGATCGCGCAGGCGGTGACCAATCTGATCAAGAATGCCGCCGAGGCTATCGCCGCCGTCGACGGAGCGGGAGCTAAGGGCCGCATCGATGTTCGCGTCACGCTGAACGAGTCCGACCAAATCGTTATCGATGTGGAAGACAATGGCATCGGTCTGCCGCAGGAAAATCGCCAGCGCCTTCTGGAGCCTTATATGACGACGCGCGAAAAAGGCACCGGCCTCGGTCTTGCCATCGTCGGCAAGGTGATGGACGAACATGGCGGTACGATCGAACTGCTGGACGGCAATGCCGAAAAGGAACGCCCCGGCGCGCTGGTGCGCCTGACCTTCCCGCGCAAGCAGCAGACAGGCACATTCAATTCTAGCATCGAAAAAGAAGACACGAGGCCCTATGTCCAATGATATTCTGATCATCGATGACGAGCGCGATATCCGCGAGCTGATCGGGGGAATTCTGCGTGATGAAGGCTACACAACGCGCACCGCGCGCGATGCCGATGAGGCTTTCGCGCAAATCGCGCAGCGGCGCCCGTCGCTGGTTCTGCTCGATATTTGGCTGCAGGGCAGCCGCATGGATGGGCTCGAAATCCTCGATTACCTGAAGCGTCAGCATCCGGAAGTGCCGGTGGTGATGATTTCCGGCCACGGCAATATCGAAACCGCCGTCTCTGCCATCAAGCGCGGTGCTTATGACTTCATCGAAAAACCGTTCAAGGCAGACAGGTTGCTTCTTATTCTCGCGCGCGCACACGAGTCTTCGCAATTGCGGCGCGAGGTGAAAACATTGCGTCAGCAATCCATCTTCGCAACACGCATCGTCGGTTCCTCGACCCTGATGAATCAATTACGCGGCATGATCGACCGGATTTCTCCATCGAACAGCCGCGTGCTAATCACGGGTTCGCCGGGCACCGGCAAGGAGCTGGTGGCGCGCACGATCCATAACCGTTCGCAACGTGCGGCTTCCCCTTTCATTGCGCTGAATGCGGCTGCGATCACGCCCGAGACCATGGAGCTTGCACTTTTCGGCGAGGAGGAAAAGCCCGGTGTCGTGCGCAGGGTCGGCGCGCTCGAGGAAGCGCATGGCGGCACACTTTATATCGACGAAGTCACGGACATGCCACGCGAGACGCAAAACAAGATCCTGCGCGTATTGGTCGACCAGACTTTTACGCGCGTCGGCGGCAATACGCGCGTGGAAGTGGATGTGCGTATTATCTGCTCCACATCGCGCGATGCCGAAACAGAGATCGAGTCCGGCCGTTTCCGCGAAGACCTGTTTCACCGCCTGGCCGTGGTGCCCGTGCGCGTGCCTTGCCTGTCGGAACATCGCGAGGACATTCCCGAGCTGGTGCATTATTTCGTCGAGCAGATCTGCGCGGCCACCGGCCTTGCCCCGAAACGCATCGGCGAAGACGCCATGGCGCTGCTGCAGACGCATGATTGGCCGGGCAATGTCCGCCAGCTTCGCAATAATGTGGAGCGCGTGCTCATACTCACCCAGACCGACCGGGATGCGATCGTTTCCGTGGATATGCTGCCGCCGGAAATCGGCACCATGCTGCCGGCCATGCCGAACACGACGGGCTCGGAGCACATCATGGCGCTGCCTCTCCGCGATGCGCGGGAAACCTTCGAGAAGGAATATCTGCATGCGCAAATCAGCCGTTTCGGCGGGAATATCTCGCGTACGGCTGAGTTTGTCGGTATGGAACGCTCCGCGCTGCACCGCAAGTTGAAATCTTTGGGGTTGAATTAATTGTAAATTTCATCACAATGGGCTGCTAACCTACGTCAAGAAGAGGGTGAGAATGGCCACCGAGCGCACGCAGAACCTGCAAGACACGTTTCTCAACAATGTCCGCAAAAACAAGATTCCCGTCACCATCTTCCTTGTGAACGGCGTCAAACTGTTGGGCAATGTCACCTGGTTCGACAACTTTTGCGTGCTGCTGCGGCGCGAGGGGCAGATCCAGCTCGTTTATAAACATGCCATTTCAACCATCATGCCCGGCCAGCCCATCAGCCTGTTCGAAGGCGACGAAGCCGAATAGTTTTCACAACTGATGAAGCAGCATAACGAACCGTCCCGCACGCCCACGCTGCTTGTCGTTCCGCATCTGAAGAATTTGTCCATGGCGCGGCCGCCCGAAGCGCAGGCCGAGGAGGCGCATGGGCTTGCCGATGCGATCGATCTCGACGTGAGGGCAACGATCTTCGCACCGATTTCCGTGCCGCGGCCTTCTACCTTGCTTGGTAAGGGGAAGGTCGAGGAAATCGCGAACGCAGTAAGGGAAAATGAAATCAGCCTTGTGTATGTCGATGGCGCTCTATCGCCCGTGCAGCAGCGCAATCTGGAAACCGAAACAAAATCCAAGGTCATCGACCGCACGGGCCTGATTCTGGAAATTTTCGGCGAACGCGCGCAAACGCGCGAAGGCGCGTTGCAGGTCGAACTTGCGCATCTTTCTTTCCAGAAAAGCCGGCTTGTGCGTAGTTGGACACACCTTGAGCGACAGCGCGGCGGTTTCGGGTTTCTCGGCGGCCCAGGCGAAACGCAGATCGAAACCGACCGCCAACTCATTCAGGAACGTATCACGAAGTTGAAAAAAGAACTGGAGCAGGTGAAGCGCACGCGACATTTGCAACGACGCAATCGTGAGCGCGTGCCTTATCCCGTTGTCGCGCTTGTGGGCTATACCAATGCCGGAAAATCGACGCTCTTCAACCGGCTCACGAAAGCGCAGGTGAAAGCGGAGGACCAGCTTTTCGCCACGCTCGATCCCACCATGCGCCGCCTGAAACTGCCTTCGGGTGGCGAAATTATTTTGTCCGATACGGTGGGTTTTATCGCCGATCTGCCGACCCAGCTGATTGCCGCCTTCCGCGCCACGCTGGAAGAAGTTCTGAGCGCCGATCTTATCCTGCATGTACGCGATATCGCGCATCCTGAAAAAGAGCTTCAGGCGTCGGAAGTTCACAAGACACTCAAGGAACTCGCGCCGGGCGAAAATCATGTTTACGACATTCTGGAAGTGTGGAACAAAATCGACCTGCTGCCTCCGGAGGAAAAGCAGGCGTTCGATAGTTTTGACGATGCGGCGCAAAAACCCGTTCCCGTATCTGCCGTAACGGGAGAAGGATGCGACAGGCTCTTGCAGAAAATCGAGACACGCCTTGCCGCCAAAAAAGAGAGCCTGCACATCAGCGTGCCGACGTCCGATGGCGAAGGCATCACCTGGCTTTATCGCCATGGCGATGTTTTGCACGCTGAGCAGGGCGACGAAGTCATAGTCTTCGATATAAGATTGCCGCCGGACCGCGCCGCGCAGGCGAGGAAGAAGTTTGGTGTAAAATAATAATGTCATCCTGAGCATAGCGAAGGATCTCTTTTATTATCATACGTCTATTGTCATACGCAGGCTTGACCCGCGTATCCATCCTCTTTTCATAATGATGGATTGCCGGATCAAGTCCGGCAATGACGAAAAAAGAGATCCTTCGCTATGCTCAGGATGACAATTAAGCCTCTCTCCGCTTCACTTCCTGCCACAGCTCTTCCATTTCATCGAGGTTTGCCGTTTTAAATTCGCGTCCCTGTGCTTTCAAGGCCGTTTCAACAGCCCCAAAACGCCGTGCGAATTTCGCATTCGCATCGCGCAGGGCCTGTTCGGGATCGATCTTGCGATGCCGCGCAAGATTGACGAGCGCAAACAGAAGATCGCCAAGCTCGTCTTTTTCGCCGGCCTTGTCGTTTTTGCCTAGTTCCACTTCGAATTCGTCAAGCTCCTCGCGGATTTTCGCGAGCACGGGTTTGGGATCGTTCCAGTCGAAGCCCATCTCGCCGGCTTTTTGCTGAAATCTTGAGCGCGCGCGTCAGCGCGGGCAGGGCGAGGGGAACCCGATCGAGCAAGGCGGAACTTGCAGCTTTTTCGCCCGCCTTCACCTTGTCCCAGATTTGCTTTACGTCTTCCGCGCTTGCCGCTTTTGCATCGCCGAAAACATGTGGATGGCGGCGAACGAGTTTCGACGTGATGCTTTCGACGACATCGGCAAATTCGAATGCCTTGTTCTCTCTCGCCATCTGCGCGAAGAAGACGACCTGCAGAAGCAGATCTCCCAATTCCTCGCACAGGGCGGGCATATCGCTGCGCTCGGCAGCGTCGGCGACTTCATAAGCTTCTTCGAGCGTATAAGGCGCGATTGTCGAAAAGCTCTGCTTGAGATCCCAGGGGCAGCCGTTTTCCGGGTTGCGCAAGCGCGCCATGAGTGCGAGGAGATCCGCGACCTCGCGCGAAGGCTTCGTCATTCAGTTCAGGAAATTCGAGCGCATGACATAGCGCCCGTCTGCCCGCTTTTCGAAGAAATAATTAAGCTGCGAGTGAAAAATGGGGTCGTCATCCTCGTCGGGCAGCAAGTTCTGCTCCGAAACATAGGCGACATATTCCGTCTGTGCGTTCTCGGCCAGCACATGATAAAACGGCTGATCCTTGGACGGGCGGATAGGCTCCGGAATGGAGCTATACCATTCCTCGGTATTATCGAAACTGGGATCGATGTCGAAAACGATGCCGCGAAACGGAAAGAGACGATGCCGTACCGCATCCCCAATTCCAAACTTCGCGGCGCGTGCTTTTATCTGATCATGCATGGTGCACCTACTCACATCAGTTAGGTAGCGTGGCTTTTTAAGTCAAGGCCGCATTCAAGTTATGGACAGAGCCAATTAACCGAGACCGGCCTGCATAATCTTGCGCCTGAAAAAATGGCTTTTTTGCGCCATATATAACCCAAACCCACGCATAAAATGTATTGGCAGGAATGACGTCAGCAAGGAGCGGTTGAATTGGTCGACGGCAAAGCTGCGCAGGCGGATATCCTGGCTTCGCGATCGGTGATAGGCCGCAAGCACGCCCGCGTCGCCGGGATCTTCCTTTTTTCCGAGAGCAGAAGCAATTATTGTTGCCGCGACATCGGCATCGCGAAAGCCGAGATTTAACCCCTGCGCGCCGATAGGCGGCAGCACATGCGCCGCTTCGCCGATCAGCAGAACACGGTTGCGCGCGAAACGGTCTGGCAGCGTCAATTCGAGCGGCCAATTCCCGCGCTTTCCTGCCAACGTGAATGTACCGAGCATATTTTGCGAACGGCGGCGCAATTCGAAGCAAAACTCTTTCTCGTCGAGCGCCATAAGTTGCGTGGCATCTTCGGGAGACGTGACGAGCACGAGGCTGGAGCAATTACACGCCATTGGCACGTAAGTCATCGGCCCTTTACGCGTGTGAAATTCTGTCGAAATGCCATGGTGCGGCGCTTCGTGCTGCAATAATGCCGTTACCGCTGCCTGCGGGTAGATATTTTGTTTGCTTTCGAACCCCGCCTGTTTGCGCAAAATGGAATGCCGGCCATCGGCCGCAACAACAACGCGCGATAAGCAGGAAAAATTCTTGCCACCCATTTCGATATGGGAGTCGTGCAAAACAATATGATCGACCTCGCCGTCGATCGTTTCAATTGCCTGGCTTTGAACGGCTCCCTCAAGCGCCGCTTGCAAATCGTCATTTGCAATATTGTAGCCGAATTCATTCAGGCCAAGTTCGCGAGCCTCGAATGTCACGACAGGCGCACGAAACAGATTGCCCGTATCGTCGATCAGCCGGATGGCGCGCAGCGGCGCCGCGCGCGCATGCAATATCTCCCATACGCCGGCCTGTCGCAGCAGATCGATAGAGCTGTGCATCAGCGCCACCGTGCGCCCGGGCGAGGTTCCGCCCTGTTTTCGCATAAGCAGCGGTTTTGCACCGTTTTTGCAAAGTAGGAGTGCGCATAAAAGCCCCGCCGGCCCTCCGCCGACTACGGCAATATCGCAGGTTGACATTTTTTCCGCTTGCATGATGGTGATAGGATTATGAGTCTATAGGCTATGACCTTTCTTCGCTATGTTTTTCTTAGTTTGGTGCTGATTTTTCCGCAGGCCGCCGATGCCGCCGGAAAGATCAAGGTTGCTTTTGTACATCAAGGCACGGTCGATACGCCGGGCTGGGCTTATCAGCACGATCTGGCGCGCAAGGCGGCCGAAAAATTCTTCGGCGACAAAATAGAGGCTACAACTGTCGACAACCTGCAGCCGGGCCCGGATGCCGAGCGTGTGATCATCGGCCTTGCCCGCAACAATAACAGCATTATTTTTATCACCTCGCCCGAGCTGACGCCTGCGGTGGAGGAAGCGGCAAAACGTTTTCCGGATATTTATTTCGAAATCGCGCAGGGAAAAATCACAGGCGAAAATATCTCGACCTATGACGGCCGTTTTTATGAGGCGCGTTATATTCTGGGGCAGCTTGCCGCGAAAATCTCGGAAAGCGGCACGATCGGTTATATAGCTACAAAACCGGAGCCGGATACGATCCGCAATATCAATGCTTTCCTGCTTGGCGCACAAAACATCAACCCCGGTATCAAGCTCGATATCGTTTATGCGGGCAACCGGCACGATGCGGGCGACGAGGCGGCTGCCACGCGTGCCATCATCAATGCGGGTGCCGATGTCTTGTCCTATCAGACATTCACCCCGGCTCCCGCGCAAATTGCCGAGCAGAACGGCGTGCCTGTGTTCGGCGATGCTTCCGATATGATTACCTTCGCGCCGCAACAGCAAATCGCCGCGGTGCTCCATGACTGGAGCGGCTATTATATCCGCCGCATTACATCTGTACTGGAAGGAAAATGGGTGCCTGTGCATGTCTGGGCGGGTATTCGCGAAGGCGCGGTCGGCCTGACAGAATTCAGGAATGTCGACGATCAAATACGCGCCATGGCTATTCAGACGCGGCAAAAACTGATCGACGACAAGTTGAAAATTTTTATGGGCCCGCTCTTCGATCGGGACGGCAAACAGCGCCTGAAAAAAGACGAAGCGGCGGGCGATGCGGCTCTGAGGGCGATGGACTGGTATGTCAAAGGGGATATAAAAATTATTGAGATTAATCAATAAGATATTCGTTCACCATTTGGTGCGTCCTCATTGCAATCTTATAGATTTTTTATGGGAAAAACGTATATTGCCTTCTCTAACAGGAGGCAGTCATGGCCAAAAATACCGACGAAACGTCGCAAAGCGTTATTCCGAGTCTTCTTCTGAATGGTGCTGCGAAAGCGATCGAACTTTACAAGAAGGCACTTGGTGCGAAAGAGGTTTACCGCATGGATGGGCCGGGCGGAAAAATCATGCATGCCTGCATCGAAATCGGCAACAGCAAGATTTTTCTGGGCGACACCACTGCAAAAATGAATACGCCGTCGTCTTCGAGTTTTTATCTCTATGTCGACGATGTCGATACCAGCTTCAAACAGGCGAAGCAGGCGGGTCTCTCCGAAGCCTGGCCGGTGTCCGATATGTTCTGGGGCGACCGCATGGGCGCGGTGACCGACAGCTTCGGCATCAAATGGACGCTTGCCACACATGTGCGCGATGTGTCGCCGGAAGAAATGGAAAAAGGCAAGCAGGAATGGCTTAAGAAAATGGCGGCGTGATCAGCGGTGCATTCGGCCGCAATCCGCATTGACCTAACCTTTTCGGGGTTATAATTTTCTTGCCAGGGCGAAGGTACGGTCCGCAACGCCCTTAACGGAGGTTCCATGCTTACCCTGAAAAACGCAAATCTCGTTCTCGGTCTCGTCTTCGTTCTTGTCGGCGTTCTCGGCTATTTTCCAAATCCGCTGGTTTCGGAAACCGGAATTTTCGCGGTCAATCCTGCGCATAATCTGGTGCACATTGCGAGCGGTGCATTGCTGCTGGCAGGTGCGCTCGTCATGCCTCAATATGGCGGGTTGCTGTTGAAAGCAGTCGGCGCGGTTTATGCGCTTGTCGCCGTGCTCGGTTTTGTTATGGTCGGCGAGGACCATATGCTTCTCGGCATGGTGCATATTAACGAAGCCGACAAATGGCTGCATGTCGCGCTCGCGGTCGTGCTTTGCTATCTCGGCTTCGTGCAGTTCAAGGACGCTTAAATCTGCCGCACGATAAAGCCGCTTGGCATTCTTTGTCTCGAAAAGTTCCATTCAAAACGGCCTGCCGTTTTGAGCAATTATTAATACCCATCATCGCAAGCGATGATGGGTGGAGCTTTTCGTCGTGCGACTGCGGGCTGAATCTACTTGCTGTTATCGTATATAGAGCTATGTTTATGTAAACTAATTTTGAGGACCAGGTTCATATGGAAGAGGCTGAGAAACTCAGGAAGTCAGGTTACTGCGTCCTGCCAAATTTATTCGACCCTGCCGAAATTCACGACATGCGTGAATCCGTTCTTGCGAATACGCATCGCATGGCCAAAACCAGAAGCCAAAAACAATCTCTTCATTTGGCGGGGTTTCATCGCTATCCCTCACTTTCAAATCTCCATGCCAAAATTTCTTCAAATGAAGTTATAAACAAAATTATAAATGAGTTTTACGGAGCGGAAAATTACTACACAATCGGATTAAGCGACATAACAATCAATCGGTCGCAGCATTGGCACACCGATCTGCTAAGAGGAAAGTACTCAACTTTTCTGGACAATGTCGACCCCTGGCGCAGTGAGAACGATACTTGCATCAAAGCATTGGTTTATCTTCAGCCTGGTCGCAGCTTGCGTATCATTGAGGAATCTAACAGACAAAAAATGCCATTGAATGATGATGATTTGAAGCGTTCAACTCAATTAGAAAATGCAAAACAACTTGAATTGAATGCAGGGGACGTGATTTTAATGGATATTCGAGCCGTTCACAGAGGTTCGACAGATGAAGAGATAAATTCTTTGCCTGAAAATGCGCAAAAGATTTTAATCTCGACCGTTTTTGGCAAAATAAATTCACAATTCGCATTGGCTATGCAGTCTGGTAATCTTTCACGAAACACCGACTGGGATCAGCAATGGTTGAAATAGGCCTGGCGCAGTGTTTAACGCAATTCAGATCAATGTTGACCAAACGCCCTGCGAGCCATTCATCAGTGTTTCCTGAAAACATTTTCCAGATACTTATCACGGATCGTAAACTTGATCAGTCAGATTTGGGCTCAGAATTTTTGCGTAACACGCAGTCGCTGAAGGATGTTTACCCGCATGCGAACTATCGCCTTTATTCAGACGAGGAAATACAGGATTTCATCAAAGACTCGTTTCCGCTCGATGTTCTTCAGGCATACAGATCTTTGGTTCCGCACGCGTTCAAGGCCGATCTGGCCCGCTATTGCTTTTTATATCAGCATGGCGGTTTATATTCCGACATTTCATATCTTCATCTGCGCCCCATCTCTTGTAAATCGGAGACCGAGCTGGTTGTTTTTCGTGATATTCCGTTCGAGCATCCGTCATGGGCTGTCAGCAATGCCATAATTTATGCCAGACCAAAAAGTAAAATTCTGGAGCGGGCAATTTCAGAGATCGTCAAACACGCTCACACAGAATATCACGGTCTCCATCCGCTAGAGCCAACCGGTCCCTATTTGTTTGGACGCGTTTTGGCAGAAACAGAAAACTGGCAATCGGTTGAATTTGGCGATTCTCATTTAATCAATAAGGATGCAACCGGGCGGGCAAATATTGTAAAAATCATGCCGTCGGGTGAAATAATCGCCATCCGCAATAAAACGGCAAACTCGTCTATCGAAGATCTCGTCTCGACAGGTGGGAACAATTATTTCAAATTGTGGCATAGGAGAGAAGTTTGGAGGAAGGGGGAGGTTTAGTGTTACGTATCACCAGGTTGTGGGTGATGTCGATGGGGGTGTAGGGGGAAGGACATCGTTTATTTTATTTTTGATTTTTCCAACATTTTCACCAAAAAATCTACAAACCTTATGACGCCGAAAGCAGTTTGCGGATC
Organism: uncultured Alphaproteobacteria bacterium; assembly: GCA_963714065.1. GTDB lineage: Bacteria > Pseudomonadota > Alphaproteobacteria > Rhizobiales > UBA4765 > JAZKID01. Next base: position 122,365 of record OY970226.1, read on the forward strand.
GTCGTCAACTAATTTATGTGCACGCGGGTTTCTGAAAGCTAAGAAAGCTCCTTTATAAATGAACATCATACCTTGCTGTTCATCTTTATCTGATTCATCTTGTTGATCATTAAAAGCAAGCACAGGCTTATTTGGACTGAATACTGTATCCATTAATCTGGTTTCACTTTGCGTGTAATTTCCAGATTTAGTTTGCACGAGTCCATTCAGAGCTTTGCATGCGCTTTCTATTGCTTGAGCGTAATGTCCGTTCTTGTAGAGATCTCCGCAGGCAGCTTGCAATGCAGGATGTAAATCATACCCATCAATAGCAAGGGGAGCTGTATCAGGTGTAACTTCAAAATCTTGAAGTTTTTCCTTTAGTAAGGCTATTGCCGTTGTTAATTTCGATACAGCGTCTTGCTTGCCTTCAATGTAGGGCTCGACTAGTTCTTGAAAACTTGGACCGGGGCCCCATGTACTCATGCTGATTACTCCACCCGCATAAAGCGAATGAATTTTATGTCTTTTATAATCTAGTGTGCCGTGACCATAAACTTCTACTAAAGTGTGATCAATTTTATCTCTTAGGCCTTTAGCAATGCTATCATCACGTACAGCATCTTCTGGCTTAAAATCTTGCAATTCTTTAAGCCGCCGCTCCAGCTTGGGTAAAGCTGCCTTAATTTGCTGAATGGATAAATTTGAAGGCTGTAGTTCAACCTGAGATGTAGCTTTTTTTGCCATAGTTTCTCCTATTAAATTTATTCAGGTGAGATTACTTTTGGCTTCGCCAAAAGTTGCAACTGCGCTTCGCTTGTTGTCGAACACTCAATCGAACCACGATGCGTCGTACATCCCACGCCCTCGCCACTACCAAAACGGCCAAAGGTCATTTTGGTAGTGGCGGAAGGGGTGAGATTCGAACTCACGGTAGACTTTCGCCTACGCTAGTTTTCAAGACTAGAGCCTTAAACCACTCGGCCACCCTTCCTTATCAGAAGACAGAAACCAGAAGTCAGTGGACAGAACAAGTCCTATGTCGTTCTAAGCGGTGGTGCCGGCATGTACAGATTTCTGCGAATAGGATAGATACTATTTATGTTCACACCACCGAAACTTGAATGTTTCCGCGTCGGCTCGATCGATATCAAGCTCGTGCCGTCTTCCGCAACCCGGGAGTGGATGGATATATTTCCCGACCGCCACGCCTATCGCTGCCTGCCGCTGACCATCGCCAATTCGCATGGCTGGGACGTTTTATGCCCTTTTAAGATCACCATACGCTGGAATGGCGGGCCGGATGCCAAGGATATCGAAATTACCACGCCGGAAAAGAAATATGAAAATCTGCTGGGGCATGTCGTTAAGTCGAATTTCACAAGGGGTATCGTCACCTTTCATACCGGCTTTTTGTTCCGGACATCGCCGGGATGGAACCTGCTGGCAGGTGGCATGTTCAATCACCCCAAGCCGGGAGCTTTTCCTTTAACCGGTATAATCGAAACCGATTGGCTGCCTTACCCCTTTACGATGAACTGGCAGCTGACATCAACCGATAGCGTGACCTTCGAGGAAGGCGAACCTTTCTGTACGATCATGCCGATCCCTAAAAATTACCTGCCGGATGTGACGCCGGAAATCTATGACATCAAGGACGATCCGGTGCTGGAATATGAGCAAAACATGTTTCGGCAGGAGCGAGACAAGTTCATGGAAAAATTCCATGCGAAAGATCCGGAAACGTTGAAGCAGGGCTGGCAACGGCATTATTTTGTTGGCCGCATGCCGGATCACACCAAGATCGAAGGGCACATCAATAAGCTGCGGTTGAGCGAGCCGCAAGACTTGACGGGAAAGAAGCCCGGTCTCGCGCTAAAGGAGCCGCGGGGAAAAATGACTGATACTCCACGGGAAGGGTAATGCATAATGCAGGCCCATCATGACAACAAATCTGCTCTTCTGGATTTTTTTGCGCTTATTCGTATCCGGCACTGGATCAAGAATGGATTCGTTTTCGCGCCGTTATTCTTCGTGCCAGATTTGTGGGGAGAAAAAGCCGCCTGGCTATCCGAAGGACTTGCCTTCCTGGCGTTTTCTTTTGCCGCCAGTGCCGTCTACATCCTGAACGATTGGTGCGACCGGGAATACGATAAACTCTCTCCGTCAAGAAGCACGCGCCCGCTCGCCAGCGACAGAATTCCAAACTGGTTCGCCGCTTTATGCGCCGCAACCCTGACTGCTGCAAGTCTGGTGATTGGCGGTATGCTGTCGTTATTCGCCTTGTTATGCCTTGCCGCTTATCTTGCCAACAATATTGCTTACAGCTTCTGCCTGCGCCGCTATTCGCTCTTGGATGTGACGAGTATTGCCACGGGCTTTCTCCTTCGCGTTCTGATGGGTGCTGCGGCCATTCATGTCGTGCCGTCGCCCTTCATTCTTATCTGCACATTTCTGCTGGCATTATTTCTTGCTCTGGAAAAACGGCGCGACGATTTATATCAGGAGGTTCAACTTCCGGCACGTCAGGCATTAAGCGGTTACAATCATCAGTTCCTGAATGTCGCCAGTATTGTTCTGCTGGGCGCGCTGACCACTTTCTATCTTGTCTACGTCACCGATGGGCGGGTGGCGGAAAGACTGGGAAGCGAACATCTTTATATAACGGCGCCTTTCGTGATCCTCGGTGTTTTACGTTATCTGCAATTAAGCCATTTCGACCGGAAAGCGGGATCGCCGGTGGCCTTGCTGGAAGGCGACCGTTTGCTTCAAGCCTGTATCGGGCTGTGGCTGTTGAGTTTCGCGCTGCTTATTTATTAGCGGCTGGTTGATTAAGAGTGCCGCTTTGGCAATTGGCATAAAGATTCACCAGGTTTTAAGTGCAGCGGCACCAAAAGATCCTTGAAGCCATCCAGTTCCGCGGACGTGCGATTGGTCAGTAATGCCAGTCGCGTTCCTCTAACGCTATAGCTGTTGCGAAACTGCATGTGTCGGGCCAGGTTCGTTACCCAGTCGCAGGTATAGGGGGAGCGGAAATAAAGAATACTATCTCGCTGCAAATTCCCTGCCTCCGGTTGTGCAAGGCCATAATACTCCGCCTCATATAAAGTCCGGCGTGGAATGTCCTGCGGTGCAAAGGCGGCAACGGCATAGCCGGTCCAGAATGTTCCAAGCTGATCTTGATGTTTTGCAAATCTTTCGCGCCATAGCGCGTAATGAGGTGCCGCGGCTGCATCTTCATCGGGCCATATATCGACATAATAAAAACGTTGCGTAAAAGGCTGCCTGCTGGCTGGCATGAGAGTGGCGAGTAAGAGCACGACCTGAAGGGCAACCAATGTGCCGGCACTGCTGCTGCGAACCTGCCTTGCAGGCGGCATGCGCGCCTGAAAAAGCATGCAGAGCATCGGCCAGGCAAGATTCACGAGCAGCGGGAATGTATAATAGAGCGTCATTCTGCCTGCCGCTTCATGGCTTGAGAAAATCATATTGAACAATAGCCACGGCAGGCTGAATAGCCCTCCCCAGATCAGCATTGGGTTGCGGGCAGCAATACCTGCGATGACAAGCATCAGCATCGGTACCCAGAGATGGTTATGCTCGCTGAAGAAAAAATAAAATCTATTTTCCAATAAAGTGGGTGTAATACGAGCGAAGGCTTGGCCGCCCATATAAGTGCGGCCGAGCAATCCCTGTCCCTCATGCAACATCGAAGGCACTGATAAAAGGATAAAACTTGTCAGAATTGCCGCAAGCAGCGCGTAAAGCAGGAAGCGGGGCGGTTGCCGTGTCAGCCGCCACTGCCAAAGCATGACGAATATGAGAGAGGAAGCCAGATGCAGTCCAAAATCTTCGCGCACAGCGAAGCCGAAAATGAGGCTGCCAATGGCCAAAACGGGCTTATCTAAAAAATAGAACAGATAAAATGCCAGAATTGCAGCCGCCATGCCCATTTCGAAATGCGGCAGGACCAGTTGCTGCACTAATATGCCGCATGTCGCAAACAATAGGGCAAGCAGACAGGAAAGTGACCTGGCATAGGCCATTCCTGCCGCCTGAAGCGATTTAAGGCACAGCAGGAGAAACGCAACGACATTCAGCGCGTACAGGCTGCCGATAAACCACGCGTATAGACTTATGTGGTCAAGCGGAAGAAGAAACCCGGCGAGCAAGGGCAGCCAGAAAATCGGACTTATATGATTGGTGAAATAGCTGGGATTATCGCCGCGCAAAAAGTTTGGGATTGGCAGACGCCAGGAGGTGCGCCATTCCATGGCCGAAAACCAGGCCGAGTCCGAGCCGGCGCCATTCAGATAAAAATGATTTAGGACGGCATTATGCGCCAGCAGGCACACGACCAGTCCCAGAAGCGCGGCAAGCGCCAATTCCTTTTTGTCGAATTTGTATTTGAGAGGGTCCATCGGCGCGAGCCCGGAGGAAAGGAGTGCACCCATCGAGATTTCCCTTATAGTTTTGGCCCAGTACTGCATTATATCTCACATTTATGTTTGTCCGTCAGATCGTTAGGGAATTCACTGAATATTAATCTTGTCTTAAAAAAGCCTTGATAGATTACTGGGCTTAACGGCGAATTGATGTAATAAGGCGAAACTGAGCTTTCGTCTGTTTGGGGTTCTTGAGCGGGGAAGTGGGGATCATGCAAACTGCGCGCGGGCTTGCGCCATATTTCGACGTGAAAAAGCTTTCGGGTCTATCGATGGCCTGTGCGCTGACGTTTGCGCTTTCGGGTTGCGGCGAGACGACTCGCATCGCAGGCCGCGGTTTCTCGCCGAGCGAATATGGTGTCGCGGCTTCTGCGCGTGTCGTTGCCATGGGCGAACCGGTGCCGAAGGGCGGCGGTATATATCGCCTCGGCAATCCCTATCAGGTGCGCGGCAAATGGTATTATCCCGAGGACAGGCCGGGCTACACGGTCACGGGCACCGCGTCCTGGTATGGCGACGATTTCCATGGCCGCAAAACCGCCAATGGCGAAATCTACAATATGTATGCCTTATCCGCCGCGCATCCCACATTGCCGCTGCCGTCTTACGCGCGGGTGACGAATGCTACGAACGGCCGTTCCGTCGTCGTTCGCATCAACGATCGCGGTCCCTATCATTCGAACCGCGTGATCGATCTCTCGAAACGCGCCGCCACACTACTCGGCATGCATGATAACGGGCTTGGGCGCGTAAAAGTGAATTATATCGGCAAGGCGCCGCTGCATGGGCGCGACGATACCTGGCTGTCCGCGCAGGTCATGGAAAACGGTGTGAAGCTATCGCGCCAGCAGGTGGCGATGCTTGCCCCGGTGCCCGCATGGGCGCAGGCCGATCCCGGGCAGAACGATATCCGCGTCGCCCTGCAGGATGTCTTGCCGCAGGAAGACAAGCCGCAAGTGCAAAATTACCAAGTGCAGAATTCCTATGCCGTTGCCTCATTGCGCGATGTGGCGCCGCCAACCGTTGCGGCCGATGAACGTATCGGGGCAGAAGCGTTTGAGGAAGATCAGGCAACACAAAGCATCCAGACAGCCGCTGCGGGCGCTCCCTTGGCCCTCCTGCCCACATCTGCCGTTATGCCTATGCCGGCCGTACAGAATGGCGGGACAGCTTCGGCCCTACGTCAGGCGGTTCAGGTCGGTACCTTTCAGGATGCTGCCCAGGCGGTCCGTTATCGCAATGCCCTGAACAGGTTCGGGGCGGCCAATATCACCATGAGCAAGATCGACGGCATAACCATGTATCAGGTCCGGGTCGGCCCCTTTGGCGATGCCGCGCAGGCCGAAATCGCGCTCCGCGAGGCCCGGCTTCAGGGTGCGACAGGTGCACAACTCGTAAGGATGTGATAAGATCGTTTTTTCCAACCTTTTGTGTTCCCATGATCGTTTTTCACGTTCGAAACCTGCGTAAGTTACCGATATTAATCAGTATCTTAATATCATTTTCTCTTAATTCACATGAAGTTCGGGCAGCGCCTGTCGGCAGGCCCAGCGTCGAAACGCCGGCCCCTTTTGCCATACTTGTGGATGTGGGCACGGGCACGATCCTGTTCGAAAAGAATGCCGATGCGCCCATGGCGCCGGCTTCCATGGCCAAACTTGCCACACAGGAATATGTCTTCAACGAAATCATATCGGGCCGCGTTTCGCTGGACGATGTGTTTACGGTCAGCGAAAACGCCTGGCGGAACGGTGGCGCGGGCTCTGGTGGCTCCACCATGTTCGCCCAGCTCAACAGCAGCATCAGCGTGCAGGATTTGCTACGGGGCGCCATGATCATTTCCGCCAACGATGCCTGCATCGTATTGGCCGAAAATCTTGCGGGCAGCGAGGCGCTGTTTGCCGAAGCGGTGACGCGACGCATGAAAGAGCTCGGCCTCACCAATTCCAATTTCACGAATGCCACCGGCCTGCCCGACCCGAAACTGCGCACCACCGTGCGCGATCTGTCGAAGCTTGCCGTGCATATCGTGCAGACCTACCCGGATTTTTACAAATGGTATTCCGAAAAGGAATTCTCCTGGGAGACGATCAAGTCGGCGCAGCAGAACCGTAATCCGCTCTTGCGCGAGATGGATGGCGCCGACGGCATCAAGACCGGGTGGACCGAAGAGGCTGGCTACGGCATCGTCGGCTCCGTCATGCGCGATGGCCGCCGCCTCATTCTCGTCATTGCCGGTGTAAAAACGGCGAAAGATCGCGCGTCCGAGGCGCGCAAGCTGCTGGAATGGGGTTTCCGCGCCTTCGATAGCCGCAAGCTCTTCCTTGCCAACTCTCCCGTAGGCGAGGCGACGGTCTTCGGCGGCGAGACAAGTAGCGTGCCGCTTGTTGCGCAAAGCGATGTTGCCGTGCTCGTACCGCGTACGGCTCTGCCGCGCGATATCGCGGCGAAAGTTATATACAGGGGGCCTGTGGTCGCGCCTGTCGATAAGGGGCAGGAAATCGGCAAGCTGCAGATCTATCACCTCAACGCCCTTGTCAGCGAGCGCCCGCTTTATGCCGGCGAGAATGTCGCCGAAGGTTCGATGACGCAAAAAGCCTTCAGCGCCGTGAAAGATCTGCTGGGGAGCCTGATCTAGTCCATGTCGGTTAAAAAGCGCGGTCTCTTCATTACGCTCGAGGGCGGAGAGGGGGCAGGAAAAAGCACGCTGGCGCAGGGGCTCAAGGGCAGGTTCGAAAAGCTGGACCTCTCCGTGCTGCTTACGCGGGAGCCGGGCGGCACGAAAAAAGGCGAGAATATCAGGAAAGTTTTGCTGGCCGGTGTGGCGCAGCGTCTCGGGCCGACGGCGGAAGCGCTGTTGTTCGCCTCGGCGCGCGACGAGCACATCAAGGAAATCATTCGCCCCGCGCTAGAAAAGGGCCAGATCGTCATCTGCGACCGCTTTTCGGATTCCACGCGCGCCTATCAGGGTTATGTCGGCGGCGTCGAACGCAGCGTGATCGAACGTCTCGACAAGCTCGTCGTTAACGATACGCAGCCCGATATCACCCTTGTTATCGATGTTCCTGCCGAAACGGGACTTGCCCGCATCAAGGCGCGCGCCGGGCGCACCGATCGCTTCGAAAGCGAGGATTTGAGTTTTCACCGCAAGCTGCGTGCCGCCTATTTCGACATTGCGCAGCGCTTTCCCGCGCGCTGTATCGTCATCGACGGCGAGCAGGATTCGGAAGCCGTGCTGGAAAAAGCGTGGAATGTGCTTGCGTCGCATCCGGCTTTTGCCCAAAAATAAGCCCCGATATGGCCAGAGCACAAAAATCCCAGGAAACGACGCAGGCTGCCTATCCGCATCCGCGCGGTGCGGCAGCATTGCATGGCCATGAAAAGGCCGAGCAGCTTTTCCTTCAAGCCTGCCGCGGCGGGCGCCTGCATCATGCCTGGCTGCTATGTGGCATGGAGGGCATCGGCAAGGCGACGCTGGCCTATCGCATGGCGCGTTTCATTCTCGTGCATGGTATTGGCGATAGTCTTGCGGATACACAAAATCTTTTTATTCCGGAAAGCCATCAGGTTTTTCATCTGCTCGCACAAGGCACGCATCCGGATTGCCATGTGCTCGAGCATAACGATGAAAAAAATCGCGGCCGGAAATCGATCGGCGTGGAACAGGTGCGCGATCTAAATCACAAAATGCTGGCAACCTCCGCGGCTGGCGGCTGGCGGCTTACGATCGTCGATGCGGTCGAAGATCTCAACAAGAGCGCCGCCAATGCGCTGCTGAAGATTCTCGAAGAGCCGCCGCAGCGCTGCCTGTTCTTGCTGATTTCGCACCGTCCCGGGCAGGTGATGGCGACGATACGCTCGCGCTGCCAGAAACTTCAGCTTGGCCCGCTCGATAATGCCACGCTCGTTCAGGCCGTGCGTAATGTCATGCCGGGCGCGCCGGCGCACGAGATCGAGGCGGTTGCGCCTCATGCCTGCGGCAGCGTACGTACGGCGCTCGATCTTATGTCGGGTTCCGGTCTTGCCGAACGCGATGCGCTTTATCGCATGCTGGAGAATTTTCCGCGTATGGATCTAAAGGCCTTGCAGCAGTTCGCCGATGCCATTGCACGCAAGGGCGAGGATGCTTTTGCGCAGAGCGTTCGGCATATCGCACAGTGGTGCCATGCTTATGCCATGCATTTACCTGAAAGCGGCAGCGCCCGCGCGTTTGCGAATTTTTGCGCCTCTCTGAACGAAGATGCACGCCGTGTCGATATTTTCAATCTGGACCGCAAGGCTTTTCTCGTGACGCGTCTTTCGAATTTAAGCGGACTTGTGAAGACGGAATTTGCTCATGGCTGAACGCTTCTACATCACCACCGCGATTTCCTATCCAAACGGCGAGCCGCATATCGGCCATGCCTATGAGCTGATCGCCACCGATGCGATTGCGCGTTTCAAGCGGCTCGACGGATATGAAGTGTTCTTCCTCACAGGCACGGACGAGCACGGCCTCAAAATGCAGCAGCAGGCGGAGAAAGAGGGCATAACGCCGCGCGAGCTTGCCGATAAAAACGGTGCCCGCTTCGTGGCGATGACGAAAATAATCAACGCATCGAACGACGATTTCATCCGCACCACAGAGCCGCGCCATTACAAGGCATCGCAGGAAATCTGGAAACGTATGGAATCGAACGGCGATATCTATCTCGACCGTTATGCGGGATGGTATTCTATTCGCGACGAAGCTTTCTACGCCGAATCCGAAACAAGTTTGAACGGGCAGGGCGTGCGCATCGGCCCGCAGGGCACGCCGGTGACATGGACGGAGGAGGAGAGCTATTTTTTCCGCCTCTCCGGCTATCAGGACAAGCTGCTTGCCTATTATGAGGCGAACCCCGATTTTATATCGCCGCCATTCAAGCGCAATGAAATTGTCAGCTTCGTCAAAGCCGGCCTGCAGGATTTGTCGGTGTCGCGTACCACATTCGCCTGGGGCGTGCCGGTACCCGGAAACCAGAAGCACGTCATGTATGTGTGGGTGGATGCGCTGACGAATTATATCAGCGCCACCGGCTGGCCGGATGGCGGCCCGCGCGCGAAATTCTGGCCTGCCGATTTGCATATCATCGGCAAGGATATCGTGCGCTTTCATACGGTTTACTGGCCCGCATTTTTAATGTCGGCCGGTCTGCCGCTTCCAAAGCGGGTTTTTGCGCACGGTTTTCTGACGGTCAAGGGCGAGAAAATGAGCAAGTCGGTCGGCAATGTCGTCGATCCGTTCGCACTCGTGAAAGAATTCGGCGTCGATGCCGTGCGTTATTTTTTCCTGCGCGAAACAAGTTTCGGGCAGGACGGCAGCTATAATCCCGAAACGATCATCACGCGCCTGAATGCCGATCTTGCGAACGATCTCGGCAATCTCGCGCAGCGTTCGTTATCGATCGTCGCCAAGAATTGCGATGGCGTTCTGCCGCAGCCCGACAGGCTGAACGATCTCGACAAGGAACTTTTCGCCAAAACGGCTGCTCTCTATGAAAAACTGCGCCAGCATATGAAGGATTACGCGCTTCATGCCATGCTCGGCGAAATCTGGGCGGCGATCGGCGATGCCAATCGCTATTTTGCCTTTGCCGAACCGTGGAAAAAACGAAAAGAAGATCCGGCCTGTTTTAACACGATCATGTGGGTGACTGCGGAAACATTGCGCCGTATCGGTATTCTGGTTCAACCCTTTATTCCCGAGGCTGCCGCAAAATTGCTCGATCAGCTTGCCGTGCCGGTCGATCAGCGCAGTTTTGCGCATCTTGACGAGACATATGCCTTGAAGGGCAGCACTAAACTTCCAGCACCCGCAGCGCTGTTCCCGCGTTACGAAACTGCTCCCGCCTAATGCTCATCGATACGCATTGCCATCTCGATTTCCCGGAGCTTGCGGCAGATATGGATGGTGTTTTGCAACGTACGCGCGCGGCAAATGTGCAGCAACTGATCACCATCAGCACGCGTATCGGGCAGTTCGGCAAACTGCTTGAAATCGTCGAATACTATCCGAACGTTTTTTGCACAGTCGGTACGCATCCTCACAATGCTGCGGAGGAAGACGGAATTTCGGCCGAAGAAATCGTCGAACTTGCACAGCATCCGAAAGTTGTCGGTATCGGCGAGGCGGGGCTCGATTATCATTACGATCACTCCCCGCGTGATGCGCAGGCGCGCGGTTTTCGCGCACATATCCAGGCTGCGCGCGAAACCGGCCTGCCCATCGTCATCCATGCGCGCGAGGCGGACCGGGATATCGGCGATATACTCGAAGAAGAAATGGGGAAGGGCGCGTTCGGCGGCGTGTTGCACTGTTTCTCGTCGGGCATCGAGTTGGCGCGGCGCGGGCTCGCGCTTGGATTATATATTTCCTTTTCCGGAATCCTGACATTCAAGAATGCCAAAGATATTCAGGCCATTGCCGTCGAAGCTCCGGAAGATCGTCTCCTGGTCGAAACCGATGCGCCTTATCTCGCGCCGGTGCCTTATCGCGGAAAAAGTAACGAGCCTGCCTATGTCGAACATACGGCGCGCTTTCTTGCCGGATTGCGAAAAACGGGTTTCGAGGATATAGCACGCATAACTACGAATAATGCTCTGACACTGTTTTCGAAAATGCCGCGTGTATCGTTATGACGATCAGGATAACAATTCTCGGTTGCGGATCTTCCGGTGGCGTGCCGCGCGTGGGGCAGGGCTGGGGCACATGCGATCCCGGCAATCCGAAAAATCGCCGTCTGCGCTGCTCGATCCTCGTTCAGAAACTGACTGGGGAAAACGTAACGAGCGTTCTGGTCGATACATCGCCAGACTTGCGCCAGCAATTATTGGCCACAAGTATGAGTTGGCTCGACGGCGTGCTGTTTACGCACGAGCATGCCGATCACACGCACGGTATCGACGACCTGCGCGGGCTCTATCTGGCCAAACGCAAGCGTATCGATGTCTATGCCGATGCGGCGACTCTCCGCCTGCTGCGCATGCGCTTCGGTTATTGTTTCGAATCTCCACCGGAGAGCGATTATCCGCCCATTCTCGATGCACATGAAATCAAGCCGCTGCGCCCGGTTACGATTGCGGGCGAGGGTGGTACAATTGAAGCGTTGCCCGTGCCGGTCCGCCACGGAAATATTTCCACCCTGGGGTTTCGCTTCGGCAGCACGCTTTATACGCCGGATCTGAACGGTATCGATACGGAATATGAGCAATATTTCGAAGGGCTCGATTTATGGATTATCGACGCGCTGCGCGAGAAGCCGCATCCCAGTCATTTTTCGCTGGCAGATGCCTTGACTGCAATCGAGCGTTTCAAGCCAAAGCGCGCCGTGTTGACCAATATGCACAACGATATGGATTTCGAGACGCTGAAAGCAAGGCTTCCCGAAGGCATAGAGCCGGCATTCGACGGCATGACATGCGGTTTATAAGCCGCTTTATAAGTATTGCCGGTTTTCATATTTTGTTCTAAGAAGCCTGCATAATTTATTTTATGGGAGAAATGCTATGTCTGTTCCAAAAATTACCTATCATGTCGGTTTCGACACCGTGCGCAAACCGGTATTCCAGGATGTTCTGCAAGACCAGGAACCATGGGCCGATTTCAATGTCATAGCCAGAGGTGGGCAGATCGGGGAGGAGGAATTTTCGGATTACATTTTGAAATGTTTTGGTATGGAATATGCCGACAAAAATTTTCAGGATGAGTTTTTTACACATCCTTCCTTTGACGATGCGGCAATAAAGGAATTACGCAAGAAAACCGGCATTCCGGGGTTGGTGCAATTCTATCGCATGGCCGTTCAGGCTAGCCTTGCGGCTCACAGGAATAGTCTGGGTGCGCCGGGATCGACGGTCGAAGATCTCAACGACAGTATCACTGCCGATTGCGAAGGTTCTTGCGCGCGTGTTCAGCAAGTGAGCTGGAAAGATATTTTCGGCCAGATCCAAGCCTACAGCGGCAAGACAGCGCTTGGTCCTACAGATTACGATAAGCTGGGCAAGGTCGAATGCAGAAATTGCGAGTACCCGGCAAACTGACTATCAGAAAAGTTCCATAATATATCTTCTGCGACTCGTATTACTGCGTAACGAGTTACGGTAATTCGAATGTATCAGGGTTCGGGCCGACGCGCCCGTTCAGGCGGTCGAGCGTTTCGATCATACCGATCTCGTCCTCGCTCAGCGTGAAGCCGAACACGTCGAAATTTTCGGCAATGCGCGAAGGCGTATTCGATTTTGGAATAACGATCAGCCCGTTATCCAGTTGCCAGCGTATGGCAATCTGCGCTGGTGTCTTCTTTCGCTTTTGCGCAATTTCCGCAAGAACCGGGTTTTGCAAGGTTTTGCCTTTACCCAAGGGCGACCAGGATTCGGTTGCGATATCGTGTTCGGCATGAAACGCCCGCAATTGTTTTTGCTGAAATTCCGGATGCAGTTCGATCTGGTTCAAAACAGGCGTTACGCCTGTTTCGCCGATCAGCCGCCGTAAATGTTCGACTTTGAAATTGGATACACCAATGGACCTGATGCACCCCTCTTCTTTCAGCTTGATGAAGGCGCGCCAGGTTTCGATATATTTATCGCCGCGCGTCAGCGGCCAATGAATGAGATAAAGATCGACATAATCCAGCTTTAAACGCTGCATGCTTTCGTCGAATGTTTTAAGCGCCAGGTGGTAGCCGTGCCTGTCGTTCCAGAGTTTGGTCGTGACGAACAGGCTTTCGCGCGGCAGGCCGGATCTTCTTACGGCCTCGCCCACACCTTCCTCATTGTTATAAAACGCAGCCGTGTCGATAGAGCGGTAACCGATCTCGATTGCCTTGCCGACGATCTCCGCCGCGTCCGCATTTTTGATCTGCGCAACGCCGAAACCGAGCTGTGGTATCGAGCGTCCGTCATTCAGCTTGATCAGAGGCTGCGATTGCATATCAAGCTTGCGAACAGTTTGGCCCGTCATAAAATGACTTCCTTATGATATTACAAGCGAAGGCTATGCCGCCTTCGCCGTCAGTTCTTGCCCGTTTGCTTTCAGCGTGACATCGATATTGCCGCGCGTTGCTTTCGAATAGGGGCAGATCTGGTGCGCGGCCTGCACGATCTTTTGCGCAGTCAGGCTGTCCGTGCCGGGCAATTCCACATCGAGCACGGCGCCGATCGAGAAGCCGTCCTCGCCCTGATAAAGCGTGACATCGGCCTGTACATTCACATTGCTTAAATTCAGGCCTTGCTGCTTCGCCACGAATTCGACCGCGCTGCCGAAACATGCGGAATAGCCGGAGGCGAATAGCTGCTCCGGGTTGGTGCCGGGCTGGTTGCTGCCGGGGCGCGAAAGCTGCGTGGAAATTTTCTTGTCGTCTGTCTCGACCTTCCCTTCGCGCCCGCCCGTAGCGGTTGCATGTGCGGTATAAAGTGCTTTTTTCATGGGTGCCTCCGTTTCGATAATGAAATTAGCAGGAAACCTGGAGGATTAGAAGTTCATATTTAGCGCTAGGCGGCTTTTGCCTCTCTGCTTACGAATTCGGTGAGTTGCTCCATCGTGCCGTTCCAGCCCTGCTCCATCGATGCGAAACTTTCATCGAATGTTTTTTGCTCTTCCGGCGTGGGATTGAGCGGCGACCAGCACACCGTGACTTTCGTTTTACCGCCGATATCCTCGAAGCTTACTGTCGTCAGCATTTCGAGCGGCCAGCTTGCACTCATGGGATGGCGGGTGATGCCGCCCTTCTCGTCCGAAAACGAATTCACCCATACGAGTTTCGCCGGCGGTGCTATTTCGCGGTAAACCGCCTTGCCCCACATTTTATAGCCATCCGGCGACGTAAGATTGTACAGATAAGTGCCGCCGGGTTTCAGCTCATGTCTCACTGCTTCGCCCGCAAAACCTTTCGGGCTGAACCATTGCGACATTAATTTCGGTTCCGTCCACGCTTTGAACATGAATTCGCGCGGGCAGTCGAAAGTGCGGGAGGTGATGAATTCTTTGGTTGTGGGCATGTGGGGCTCCTTAAACGATACGGTGGTCAAGCAACTAGGGCATAGGCTTGCTGTGCAAGCCGTCAATACAAAATGTTCTGCCGTACGGCAAAACCGCTTGGCACAAAAGAAGAGTTGGCTTGCCAAACCGTAGCTCGCCTAGCGAGCGAAGGCTGGTCGGAGTGGCGGGATTTGAACCCACGACCCCTTGTCCCCCAGACAAGTGCGCTAACCAGGCTGCGCTACACTCCGACTGACTTATTCATATTACATGAAAACAATAATGTCATCCTGAGCGCAGCGAAGGATCTCGAAGAAAAATAAGATTCTTCACATCGCTTAGGATGACAATTAAGCCTTATTCAAAAGCTCTCTGCACTCAAGCAGCTCTTCACGAATAGCCTTCAGCCGTATGACGAAATCGGCCAGTTGCGATCCGCTCTGCAAGGCATTTTGCGAAATGTCGTTGGCGGCAGGCGGTGCCTGTCCGTGAAAAAGTGGTAGTGCGATTTCCGGTGCCGGTCTTTCCTCGTAAGGGAGTGGCGCCAGTTCTTCGGCCGTATCGATAGGGTCTTCCGCCTCGAAGTCGTCATCGAAATCGGAAAATGTCTCGTTACGGATTTCGACGACATTTTCCTCCGGCTCATTATTGTTGTCCTCGATCAATTGAACGGCGCTTGCCGCTCCGCCGCTCAGGGCCTGGATCGCGCGCACGCCCTGCGATTTCAAAAGCTTCTGCACACCCTTGATGGTGTAACCTTCGTTATAGAGAAGATGTTGAATACCCTTCAGAAGGGCGATGTCTTCGCGCTTGTAATAGCGTCGTCCGCCGCCGCGTTTCAGCGGGCGGATCTGCCCGAAGCGCGATTCCCAAAAACGCAGGACATGCTGGGGAAGGCCCAGCTCGTGCGCAACTTCCGAAATCGTGCGATAGGCGTCGGGGGCCTTATCCCCTCGATCGAAGGCGGCTTCAGTCACTGAGGCCTTCCGTCGACTCGCCGTTGATGAAGGCCTTGAGAATGTTCGAAGGCTTGAATACGAGAACGCGGCGCGGCTCGATCGGCACTTCCTGTCCCGTTTTAGGGTTGCGGCCGATACGTTCGCCCTTCGAGCGTACGACGAACGAGCCGAAGGACGAGAGCTTGACGTTCTGCCCCTGCTCTACCGCTTCGGAAATAACGTCGATGACCTGTTCGACGAGTTCGGCGCTTTCCGAGCGCGACAAACCGACGCGTTGATATACGGTTTCGCACAAATCGGCGCGCGTAATTGTCTTGTCCGATCCGGGTTGTTTCTGTGCCGTCATAAGCCGCCTCCAGCCCTACCCTTAAAGATATTCCCAGAACCCATTGAACGTCAACATGTTTTTACGCCATGGCCGGGGTTACCACCGTAGTAATGCCGCCCCCCAGGTAAATCCGCCGCCCATGGCTTCAAGCAAAATGAGCTGGCCGGGCTTCAACCGCCCGTCTGCCGCGGCCTGGGCCAGCGCCAGGGGAATGGAGGCCGCGGAGGTATTGGCATGCTCGTCCACCGTCAGCACCACCCGCTCGCGGGCGATGCCCAGCCTGTCGGCGGTCGAATCGATAATGCGTTTGTTGGCCTGATGCGGCACGAACCAGTCGATGTCGCCGGGCTTGATATTATGCTCCGCAAGAATGTCCTCGACGATTTGCGGCACCATGCCGACGGCAAGCTTGTAAACGTCGCGCCCCTGCATGCGCACATGCCCGACCGTGCCGGTGGAGGAAGGGCCGCCGTCGACATAAAGTTTTGATTTATACCGCCCGTCGGCGCGCAGCTTGCTCGCGATGATACCGCGCTGCGTATTTTCGTTTTGCGCTTCGAGAACGATGGCCCCTGCCCCGTCGCCGAACAGTACGCAGGTGCCGCGGTCCGTCCAGTCGAGAATGCGCGAATAGGTTTCGGCGCCGATCACGAGCGCGCGCTTGTGCTGCCCGGTTTTCAAAAGCGCGTCGGTGATGCTGAGAGCATAGACAAATCCCGTGCAGACGGCCTGAATATCGAAGGCCGCGCCCTGCGTGATACCGAGCGCTGCCTGCACTGTGGTTGCCGTGGCGGGAAAAGTATTGTCGGGCGTCGAGGTCGCAAGCACAATAAGGTCGATATCGTCCGCTGTCAGTTTTGCCGCGTCAAGGGCATTCTGTGCCGCCTTTATGGCAAGGTCGGATGTGAATTCGTTGTCGGCGGCGATACGGCGCGCGCGAATACCTGTGCGTTGTGCAATCCACGCATCCGAGGTGTCGAGCTTTTTTTCGAGATCGAAATTGCTGACCCTGTTTTCGGGAAGATAGGAGCCGATACCGACGACAACCGAACGCATCATTTGCAGAGTCTCATAAAAAACCAATCGCTCACCCCCGCGAAAGCGGGGGTCCATGAAACACACCTTATCCGCTTTTTATGATGGATTCCCGCTTTCGCGGGAATGAGCGGAAAATTATTATGATGAAAATTTTTGCAATTCATTCGTCCTAGCCTGCAGCTCCGCTTCGTCTTCGGCAATTTTTCTCAGGAAATCGTTTTTCGCCATATCGTAGCCAAGGTCGATCGCGCTCGCGAAGCCGAACGCATCGGCGCCGCCATGGCTCTTGATCACGATGCCGTTGAGTCCCAAAAATACGCCGCCATTCGCCTTGCGCGGATCCATTTTCATTTTCACGGCCTTGAATGCATTGGCAGCAAGCAGCGCACCTAAACGCGACAGCAGCGTGCGGCCCATGGCCGCTTTAAAATAGGCGGCAATTTGCTTTGCCGTTCCTTCAGCGGTCTTGAGCGCGATATTGCCTGCAAAACCTTCGGTCACGATCACATCGACCGTGCCAAGGCCGATATCTGTGCCCTCGACAAAACCGGCATAGCTAAGGCCATGCAGATTGGCCTCTTTCAGGCGCTGCCCCGCCTCGCGCACGGCATCTAGTCCTTTCACTTCCTCGATGCCGATATTGAGAAGCCCCACGGTCGGCTGCTCCAGTCCGAACAACGCGCGCGACATGGCCGCACCCAGCACCGCCATGTTGACAAGCTGGTTCGCATCGGCGCCGATCGATGCGCCGAGATCGAGCACCACGCTTTCGCCGCGCATGGTCGGCCAGATGCCGGCAATCGCCGGGCGCTCAATCCCTTCGAAATTCTTGAGGCAGATTTTCGCCATCACCATCAGCGCACCGGTATTGCCTGCGGAGATGCAGGCATCGGCGGCGCCGGTTTTCACCGCATCGAGCGCAAGCCACATCGACGATTTCCACCGCCCTGCCCGCAAAGCCTGGCTCGGCTTGTCGTGCATGTTCACGGCGATGTCGGTATGGATGATCGTGCAGCGTTCGCGCAGCCGCGAATGCTGCGCAAGAACGGGCGCGATTTTCGCCTCATTGCCAACCAATATGAAACGCAAATCGGGATGGCGGATGGACGACAGCTCCGCGCCGGCAAGTACGATGGGCGGACCGTAATCTCCGCCCATCGCATCGAGGGAAAGAGTGAGAGGACGTGTCATTGTGTTCTCTCCCCCCTGCAGGGGGAGGAAAGGTCTTCGAAATTCACACCCGGCTTGCGCGGGTAAGGCACAAGCGCAAGCTGGAAAAATTCCTGCGCCAGCGCGCCAATGTCGGCCCGTCCGTCGACAAGCATTTCCGGTTCGCTGGCGTTGAACGACAGGTCGACATGTTTGTGAACATCTTCGTCGTCTCTGGGTGCGAATATCGCATTTATTTTTTCGGCGATGATTGCCGGAAAAGTTTCGAGCGTTACCACGCAGGTATAAACGACTTCGGCCGCAATCGTGCCGCGCACATGCAACTCCTTGCCCCTCGGCTTGACGGTGAGCGTGGCTTGCAGACTGTTGACCGCGGCAAGCTTGTTGAGCGTTGCGAGAGCTTCGCGTTGCTCTTGACTGGCTTCAATGTGAACTTCCTCCCCCGCCTGCGGCACGCCGCTTGCGCGCACAAAAAGGGAAAGAATGGCGCCTGCCGCCAGCGGTTTTGAATTTCTGGGCATCTTCAATGTCTTAAGGGAAGATTTTCAACCATTGCGGGTTCAGGACTAGCAAGATGGCAGACGCGCGGCAAGGGTGTTGCGGCCATTGCAAATTTGCCTCGAAACGGTCTAGCTAGGGCTTATGAAAAACATGCGGATTTATATTACGGCGCTTGGCCTTTCTGCCCTTACCGCCTGCGGCAATATCGATAGTGGCCTGATGCATGGCTATATCCAGCAGGAAGGCGCGCTGGACCAGGTACCCGTCGGCTCAAGCAAGGACCAGGTGCAGTTCGTGCTCGGCACGCCCTCGACCACCTCGAACATGGACGGCGAGGTATATTATTACATCAGCCAGCAGACGACGCGCTCACCCATTATGGGTACGCAGGTGACGGACCAGCATGTGCTGGCGATCTATTTCGACAAGAACCAGCGTGTCGGCCGCATTGCCAATTACGGGCTGGAAGACGGTAAAATCGTCGACATGATCTCGCGCAAGACGCCGACAGGCGGTAACGAGGTCACCTTCCTCCAGCAGATCATGAACGCCGTTAAGAGAGAATAACGTTATTGGTTAACGCTCGAGGCCGCGGCGGAGCGCAACGAGAGGGTTTTCCTTATAGGCCTGCCCTGTCCGCGTGTCGGGTGTCAGATATTCCTGCAGCATAAGTCCGGCCTGGTTGACGCTCGGCTCCAGCACCTGCCGCACGGTATGCGTCACTGCCGTCATTTCTTCCGGCCTGTATTGGTCGAAAGCGGGATCTCCCAGGGCATAAAGGCTTATAACAATCACCATCAGGCGTATGAACATCGGTTTATCTTTCTCAAACAGGACTATGAAAAAACCACAGGCGCGATTAATCCGTAGTCAGGATTGTGGCAGAAAACCTTAAAATCCGGATTGACGGATTCGTTCAAATTTTAGGGAAAATCAATTTCCCGTTCACCCAAAATGCGCGAGGATCGCCAGCAGCAGCAGCGCCACGATATTGGTGATCTTGATCGCCGGGTTGATGGCCGGGCCCGCCGTATCCTTGTAG
Source organism: uncultured Alphaproteobacteria bacterium (assembly GCA_963714065.1). Lineage (GTDB taxonomy): Bacteria > Pseudomonadota > Alphaproteobacteria > Rhizobiales > UBA4765 > JAZKID01. The sequence continues at coordinate 141,824 of OY970226.1, forward strand.
GGATCGCCGACCGTGTCGCCGGTCACCGCCGCTTTATGGGCATCCGAGCCCTTGCCGCCGTGATGGCCTTCCTCGATCAGCTTCTTCGCATTATCCCACGCGCCGCCCCCTGCGGTCATGGAAATGGCGACGAACAGACCGGTTACGATCACACCGAGCAGCATGGCGCCGAGTGCGGCGAAACCATGTGCCTTGCAGGTTTCCGGGGGGAAGCCTTTCAGGGTCGTGATGAAGACGACGCCGAAATAGCAGATCAGCGGCGACAAGACCGGCAGCAGCGACGGCAGGATCATCTCCTTAATCGCGGCGCGCGTCAGCATGTCGACGGCGCGGCCGTAATCCGGGCGTGTAGTGCCCGCGCGCACGCCCTTGTCCTGGAACTGGCGGCGCACTTCGTCAATCACCGCATTCGCGGCGCGGCCCACGGCCGTCATCGCGATGCCGCCGAAAAGGTACGGGATCATGCCGCCGAACAGGAGACCGATGACCACGAACGGATTTTGCAGCGAGAAATTCGGCGTCACGCCTTCGAAGTAAGGAAAATTACCGGCGCTGACGCTGAAATATTGCAGGTCGTTCGTATAGGCCGCAAACAGCACCAGCGCGCCGAGACCGGCCGAGCCGATGGCATAGCCTTTGGTGATGGCTTTTGTGGTATTGCCGACCGCATCGAGAGCATCGGTTGATTTTCTCACATCGGCAGGCAGGCCCGCCATTTCGGCAATGCCGCCGGCATTGTCGGTCACCGGGCCAAAGGCGTCGAGCGCAACCACCATTCCGGCAAGCGCCAGCATGCTTGTCACGGCAATCGCCGTGCCGAACGGGCCGGCCAGCAGATAGGTTGAAATAATGCCTGCGATGATGATCAGCGCCGGCAGCGCGGTCGCTTCCAGGGAAACGGCAAGCCCCTGGATGACGTTAGTGCCATGGCCGCGCGCGGAAGCATCGGCGATGGATTTTACGGGGCGGAAATTGGTGCCCGTGTAATATTCTGTCACCCAGATGATCAGCGCGGTCACGACAAAACCGATGATGCCGCAATAATAAAGATCGCTGCCGACATAGGGCGTGCCTGCAATGGGCTCGAAGCCGATCAGGTAATAGGTCACGAGCGACAGCGCACCGATGGAAAGCGCGCCCGTCATCAATATGCCGCGATAGAGCGCGCCCATGATCGAATTATTGCTGCCGAGTTTCACGAAATAAGTTCCCGCAATCGTGGTGAGGATGCAGGAGCCTGCGATGGCCAGCGGATAAAGCATCATCACAGGCAGCAGCGCCGGTCGGGCGGTAAAGAAGATGGCAGCAAGCACCATTGTGGCGACGATCGTCACCGCATAGGTCTCGAACAGGTCGGCCGCCATGCCGGCGCAGTCGCCGACATTGTCGCCTACGTTATCGGCAATCACGGCCGGATTGCGTGGATCGTCTTCCGGCAGGCCTTCCACCTGCTTGCCGGCGAGATCGGCGCCGACATCGGCGCCCTTGGTGAAGATGCCGCCGCCGAGACGGGCGAAAATCGAAATCAGCGAGGCGCCGAAACCAAGCGCGACGAGACTATCGATCACTATGCGATCATTCGGCGCATAGCCTAAGCCTTGCGTCAGCAGGGTGTAATAGACGGTCACGCCAAGCAGCGCGAGACCGGCAACCAGCAGGCCGGTGATCGCGCCGGATTTGAACGCGATATCGAGACCCGCCGCAAGCGAGTTCAGCGCCGCCTGCGCCGTGCGCACATTGGCGCGCACGGACAAGTTCATGCCGATGAAACCGGCAGCGCCGGACAGAACCGCGCCGATGGCGAAACCGGCCGCTACCAGCCAGCCGAGCAGATAGGCAAGCAGCGCGAAAATCACCACGCCGACAATGGCAATAGCCTGGTATTGGCGGCGCAGATAGGCTTGCGCGCCCTCGGCAATGAACCCCGCAATCTCCTGCATGCGCGGAGAACCCGCATCGGCAGCTAGCAATTGTTGGGTGGTGACGAGGCCGTAAACGATGGCGGCAAAGCCGCAGGCGATGATCAACCAGAGTTCCATTGCGCGAAATCCTTGTTTCGAATGAAGAAGATGGCTTGGAGATAGCGGATAGGCGCAGGCGGCGCAACGGCTTAAACGCCGGTTCTGCACAGGAATACGGCTTTATAGAAGTTCTTGAAGCGGGGGTTTAAGCCGTCGCGTTTTTACAAGGATGAAAAGCAAGGCTCGCAGTATAACGTAATTTCCGTTTGATATAGGAATGATATCGCCAATAAAATGTAAGCCGCCCTCAAAATCTTATTGACATGGTGCCGGTAACTAAGCAGTTTGAACGAGTTAAAACTTTAATCCTGTTATAATTTATAAAACAAAAAAACTTTTCATGATCGCGCCGCTTTCTTTTTCCGCTCAGGACAAATCTGCCTGTTCCCAGATTAGGTTCGACGATTTTTTTGATAAAAATGCCCAGCCTACTATGGTCAAAAATTCAGACCAAGATGACAAGCGGTCATTCGGTATCAAGGAAGTCGAGGCGCTTCTCTGGAAAAAACTTGCCGACACCGGTTTTTATAGAAACGATCTTGAAAAAGTTTTGACCGGCTTTGGCAAAATAATCTGGGTGCCTTTCGGGGTGATTGATCTGGGCCTCAACGAAAAAGACGAAGTTACTGATGTGCATCAGGTTGCTCGCTTTATCGTAGATGAGATCGAAAAATTCGGTTTTGGAGATAAGAACGGCAGGGTCACAAAAAAAGAATATCAAAACGCTTCTGCTTGCTAGCCGGCCTCTTCAGAACCCCTGCAGCAGCTTGGCTACCCTGTCCTGCAATTCCACCTGGCGGTAGCGGCGCAGGCGCTCTGCATGCAAAATTGCGCGCAATGAGGCGAAGGTTTCGTCGAGATCGTCGTTTACCAGCACGTAATCGAAATGCTCCCATTGTGCGATTTCGGTTTTCGCATTCTTGAGCCGCTTTGCCACCACATCGGCCTGATCTTCCGCGCGACGCTCAAGCCTTGCTTTCAATTCCGGTATTGATGGTGGCAGCAGGAATACGCTCACCACATCCTCGCGCGCCTGCTTGTAGATCTGCAGCGTGCCTTGCCAGTCGATATCGAAAAGAACGTCGTGGCCTTGTATCAGCGCTTTTTCCACCGCTTCGCGCGGCGTGCCGTAGCGGTGCCCGTGCACTTCCGCCCATTCCAGCAATTCGCCGGAAGCCACCAGCCCGTCGAAGCGCTGCGGGGTTACGAAATGATAATGCACGCCCTCCACCTCGGAAGGGCGGCGCTGCCGCGTCGTCACGGAGACTGACAAATGCAGCTCCGGCTCGTCTTGCAACAGCAGGCGCGATAATGTCGTCTTCCCTGCCCCCGAGGGAGAAGCCAGGATCAACATCACACCGCGGCGGTGGCTTACGGGTTTCGATGTCATAATCAATAAAGTTGCCTATTCAATATTCTGCGCCTGTTCGCGAAACTGGTCGATCACGTTCTTCAAGGAGAGGCCGAGCGCGGTCAAGCCCGGATCGTGCGATTTCGAACAAAGCGTATTGGCCTCGCGATTGAATTCCTGTGCAAGAAAATCGAGGCGGCGGCCGATGGGCCCGCCCTCCTTCAGCATTGTGCGAAATTGCTCCGTATGCGCGCGCAGGCGCTCGATCTCTTCGGTAATATCGTTGCGCGTGGCCAGCAGAACGGCCTCCTGATGCAAACGCGCCTCGTCGAAGCTTTTATTTTCAAGCAAGGGCTGAATTTGCTCCTTAAGCCGCGTCTTGATAACTTCCGCCTTGCGCGAAGGATGCGCCGCCGCCTGTTCGGTCGCATGCTCGATCGTCTCGATCTGCGCAATGAACAGGGCAACGATGATGGCGCCCTCGGCCGCCCTCGCCTTTTTCAAATTCGCAACCGCGATATCGAGACCCTCCAGCACGGCCCCGGCAAGAGCGTCCCTGAAAGCAGGCGCTTCTTCCTTCTCCACGACTTCCAGTACGCCTTTAAGGCCAAGCAGCCCGTCCAGCGTCGGCGGCGGCAGTTTTGCCTTTTTGGCGAGCTGCGCGATCTGCTGAAGAAGCTGCTCGTTGATGCGCACATCGTAATCGCGCTGCGGGTAATCGAGGGTCAGCGATGCGTTGATGGCGCCGCGCGTAAACTGTTTCCCAAGTTTTTCGCGTAATTTGAGTTCGAGCTCGTCCATGCCGGGCGGCAGGCGGAAGCGCAGGTCCAGCGCACGGGAATTCACGCTTTTCAGCTCCCAGGCCCAGTGCACGCCTTCATATGCGCCGGCGGCGCGGCCGAAACCTGTCATACTGCTGAGTGCGGCGTTCATCGCCTTACGCATAGAGCACCGGGGCTTGGGGCTCAACATGGCTAAGCCCTATTTGGACTGCCGATAACTCTAGTTGCCTATCGACAAGATCATATAAGCGTATTAAATTACTGATATCACAATTTCGAATAGGAAATTTCCAATGCCCGGCAACAAGATAACAAAAGCAACACTGCATAGTAGGCCAGATAACAGAGCAGGCAGAGGCTTCAAGCTGGCAAGCGAGCCCAAGGAAAGTTCCCCGCGTGCAGAACAGCAGGTGCAGGATCAGGAACGGAAGCGCGAGCGGGATAGCAACAAAGGTAACATAAATGATGCCAATAGCCCCTATAAAGAAGGCAAACGTGAGCGCGACTATAATGAGTGGATGTATCAACAGGACATAGAAAACTGGAAGCCTCGAAAGAGAACCTAATTTTTTGGATACAAAATTAAAATTGTAACTTGTCCAGACTGTTTGGTTATCAGCGCCATGACAATAAGGTTTGAAGAATAGTCTGTATTCAGCAATGCAGTTTCGTTCCTATATCAAATGGAAATTACGTTATATCGTTCCACTTGCTTTTCATCCTTGTAAAAGCGCGACGGATGCGGTGCTCCAACCTGTATCAGCGCTTCCTTGCCGCTCCCGTTCATATCCTTGAACAGGGCGGCGGAGCCTTTTTTATCGCCGGCATATACCTGAACATATCTGTCGAATTTATATTTTCCGCCCGCTAGATAAATCTCTTTTTCCGGATACATGATTTTCATGACAAGGCCGCCGAAGACATTCGCTGCGCGAGCAGGCGCATTATAAACATAGGCCAGCGTGCCTGCAACGGCCATCACCGTAACCGGCATACCTATCACGTTCAGGGTTTTTCCTACCGCGTCGAAAAAGTTCCTTGCGGCGTCCGTCGCGAGTGATATTTCTTGCTTTAACTCTTTCCAGCCGTTTATTTTATGATCGCAGGCAATTGGCAGGCCTCCCGGCCCCCAGCTGGTGCAGGAAGTAGGAACAGGTAAGGGTGGAGGGCTGAGAGCCGCCAAATGCGAAATAATTCTATTTTTGGCCGCTTGATCTATTTTGTCATCTCGCTCTCTCGCATCGCTATATTCTTTCAACAGCGGATCTTCCAGTTGTCCCAAACCATGCTTCCTTGCACATTCATTATATGCATTTTGTGCTGCATTGGCTAAGCTGGCCACATCAAATACTTTTGGTGCAAGTGCATTGATAAAATAATCGTAGAACTCTGTCATGCCAGGCGGTAGAGCTGCCAAAAATTTATGTAGTTCCCTCGCAAGATGACAAATGATAGTAAACTCGTGAGAAGCTTTATAAAAAGCTTCCAATAATTCTTTGCAATGTGTCTGACCGGGGTCGACCTTTTTTAATCGAAGGCTTAAGCGGATGGCATTTATTAAATTCTCGATAATTGCATCAATATCCGGTCCGGAAAAAGAAGTGGCCAACGATGTATTCGCGTTCAATATTGAGGAGGCAAATAAATTTTTCGAATATTCTGCCCTGGAATTTAAACTCTTTACTGCAAATACCATGCTACGCCTCAAATAAGTTTTTGGATCAATTAATTATAAAAGCGCAGGAAAACTAGCAATAATGGAAGATCAAATCAATAAACACATATGCAACCTCACGTTGCTGTACACCAAGCTAATTTAATTCCCCGGACTAAGCCTTAGCTGCAATTTTTCACCAGCCGGTGGTTGTGAAGGTGCCGGCTCTTGTGTTGGCGGTGTCTCCTGCGGTTGCGGCGGTGCGGGTTCCTGCATGGTCGGCGGTGTCGTCGAAACGGGTTCCGGCTGTTCGCCGCGTTCGCGCTGAAGCTGGCGCCACTTCGTGACATTGTCGTTATGCTCTTTCAGTGTCGGTGCGAAAGCGTGGCCGCCCGTGCCGTCGGCAACGAAATAGAGATCCTCCGTTTCCGCAGGATTGACGACAGCCTCGAGCGCAAGCCGCCCGGGATTGGCGATCGGCGTCGGCGGTAGCTTGTCGATCACATAGGTATTGTAAGGCGTGGGACGGAGCAGGTCGTCATGCGTCAGCGGGCGATCCATGGTCCCCTTCCCGCCCGCGATGCCGTAGATCGTCGTCGGGTCGGATTGCAGCTTCATACCTTTTTTCAGGCGATTGAGAAAAACGGCGGCGACGCGCGGGCGCTCGTCGGCCTTGCCGGTTTCCTTTTCGACGATGGAGGCCAGCGTCGCAAGCTCGCCCGGCGTCTTGTAAGGCGCACCTTTCGGTTTGCGCTTCATGAGATCGTCGAGAAGTTTTTTCTGCGCCGCCGCCATCTGCTCCAGGATTTTTTCGCGCGAGGTGCCGCGCTGCACATTATAAGTATCCGGCAACAGCGAACCTTCCGGCGGAATTTTCTCGATCTGGCCCGTCAAAAAATCGTAATTCAGCAGACGCTGCACGATCATCTGCGAGGTCAGGCCTTCGGGAACCGATACCGGGTGCAGGATGGATTTCCCCTCGCGCAGAATATCGATCACGCGCTCCATGCTGGCTCTTGCCGGAAAAAGATATTCTCCCGCCTTCAGCTTGCCGCGCGCCTGGTTGATGACCACACCGGCCTGGAAGGTCAGCGGTTCGGAAATCACATTCTGCTTGTGAAGCTGCGTAGAAATATCGGTCAGCGACGAACGGGCAGGAACGACAAGCGTCATGTCGGAGGAAAGCGGCCCCGGCGCCACGAGGCGGCTCTTGATAAAATAAATCCCCGCGAATACGCCGATCGCACAAATCAGGATAAACGAGAAAATCGCGTTCAGCCCGGTTATCCACCGGCGGCGCGCATGCGCGGAACGCTCGGGCGGCTGCGGCGGCTGCTCGGGTTGTATCTGCGCGCGCGCACTGCGCGGCGCAAATGTCGGTTTCTGGCCGAAGGGTAAGGGCTCGTCTGGTTCCTGGTCGCTCATTATTTATCGCCTAACACTGAATCTTGGCAAAATAAGGTAAAAGTTGAGAAGAGGTCTATGGTTACTTTCCGCTCACCCCTGCGAAAGCAGGGGTCCATCAAGTAAATTTCTGTGCATTTTATAATGGATTCCCGCTTTCGCGGGAATGAGCGGAGTGAAATTGACCTATTATCCAAAGACTGCTCAAAGCCGCTTGAATACCAGCGAGGCGTTCGTGCCGCCGAAACCGAACGAATTGGACAGCGCGATATCAATCTCGCACGCTTTTGCGGTTTTCGGCACAAGATCCAGTTTCGTCTGAACGGAAGGATGATCGAGATTGATCGTCGGCGGCGCGATCTGGTCGCGGATGGCGAGCACCGTGAAAATCGCTTCCACCGCACCCGCGGCACCCAGCAGATGCCCGGTGCAGGATTTGGTCGACGACATCAGGATGGTTGAGGCTGCCTCGCCCACAAGGCGCTCCACCGCGCGCAGTTCGATCTCGTCGCCCAGCGGCGTCGATGTGCCATGCGCATTGATGTAATCGATGTCGGCGGCGGAAATGCCCGCGCGTTTCAAAGCGGCCTGCATGCAGCGATAAGCGCCGTCGCCGTCTTCCGACGGCGCGGTGATGTGATAGGCATCGCCCGACATGCCATAGCCGACGATTTCCGCGTAAATTTTGGCGCCGCGTTTTTTCGCGTGCTCGTATTCCTCGAGCACGACGATACCCGCACCCTCGCCCATCACGAAACCGTCGCGGTCCTTGTCGTAAGGGCGCGAGGCTTTCGTCGGATGATCGTTGAAGCCGGTGGAAAGCGCGCGGCAGGCGGCAAAACCGGCAAGCGATAACCGCGAAATGGGGCTTTCCGCACCGCCCGCCACCATCACATCCGCATCTCCCAATGCGACGATGCGCGACGCATCGCCGATCGCATGCGCGCCGGTGGAACATGCCGTAACGACGGCGCTGTTGGGGCCTTTCAGGCCATGCGCGATGGAGACATAGCCGCCTGCGAGATTGATCAGGCGGCCGGGAATGAAGAAAGGCGAAATCTTGCGTGGTCCACGCTCTCTCAGCGTGATCGCCGCTTCCGCAATGCCGTCGATGCCGCCGATGCCCGAGCCGATCAGCACGCCGCTTGCCGCCTGGTCTTCCGGCGAAGCGGGATACCAGTTCGCATCGTTCAGCGCCTGCTTGGCGGCCGCCATGGCATAGATGATGAAATCGTCGACACGGCGCTGCTCTTTCGGATCCATCCATTGGTCGGGAGCGAATGTGCCGTTTGAGCCGTCGCCGCGCGGAATGAGGCAGGCGACCTGGCAGGCAAGATCGGCCACTTCGAAATGCGAAACCTTGACCGCGCCGGATTTGCCCGCCTTGATATTATTCCATGTGTGTTCGACGCCGCAGCCGAGCGGCGAAACGATGCCCAGACCTGTAACGACAACACGGCGCATGAATGATCCTTAGATAACGTCATCCCGGCGAAAGCCGGGATCCAGACATTCTGAATATATGGATTCCGGCTTGCGCCGGAATGACGGAATACCTTAAGCCGCGGCCTTGTTCTTTTCCAGGAACTTGATGGCGTCGCCGACGGTCTGGATGGTTTCTGCCGCATCGTCCGGGATTTCGACGTTGAATTCTTCCTCGAATGCCATCACGAGTTCCACGATATCGAGACTATCCGCGCCGAGATCGTCGATGAAGCTCGCGCCATCATTTACCTTGGCGGCTTCGACCCCCAGATGTTCGACAACGATTTTTTTGACGCGTTCGGAAATATCGCTCATTTTTTACCCTCTTGAACGTTGGTAGCAACCTATTGTCTCGCCGTTATAAGGACTTGTGCCCACAAGGCAAGACTTAAATGGGGGCGGCTAACACCTCTGGCGCTTGTTTTTTAGCTTTGACGTGATCATTCGGATATGCTGAAATATCCAAACTAAAATTTTGATATTATTAAAGATTTAGGTTCTGATCGGATGGTTGCCGGCGTCACTTTCTCGAACATGGGCGGTCTTCAGCCGGCCTCATATCCTTTTCCGCAACTTCCCGCGTCCGACAATAATGGCAGGCTGGACGATTTATGGAGCAAGCACCGCGAACAAATTCTGATCGATGCATTGGGGCATTATTCGACCATCAACGGCTTTATGGATACTTATGTAGCCAAAGACATGGATGCCAGATTATCTCTCGCTGAATCCCCGGACAAAAAAACCAAATATCTGATTTTCGGTCTGGTTGCCGACTGTCGCGACGAACATGTCGTTCTGTACAAGAAAGTCTACGATCTTAACGATGACGGCACTTTGGGCGGTAGCAGCAGCCGATATACCGAAGTTATTGATCCTATGCAGAGGCTCGAATTTCTGGCCACAAGAAAAAACAAAGAAATATCCGTGGCAAATGTCGATGGCAAGCCTCTGACTACAATCGCCAGCAAAGTGCTTAATGTCGACAGGTCCTATCCTCCGCGACTGAGCAGAGCAGCGCAAAACATGATTTTGGACTCCGTGTGGAGCGCGTATAACTCGATGATCATGAAATACGTCTTTGGCGACGAAAAAGTAAAATCAATCCTTGCCAATAACGATCTCAAACAGGCGAAGGGTTATCTGTCCTTGGGCACCAGCGAAGATAAAGAGCTCAAAAAATATATACTCTTGACAGTCAAGGGAGAGCTTGCCGATGGGAGTTATATCGTTCTGCATAAATATTATCCTTACACAGACGGCAAACTCGTTGACATGGACGAGCTGAAAGTCGCGACATACAGCAAGGAACAAAAAGACGAATATGAGGTAGATGGCATAAGTTACGATTACGAGTTGCCAAATACCAATATAGGCGCAGAGCCTCATGCAAAAATAATCAATTTCCGTTCGCTCAACAAATCGGTTGTTGAGGTGCTTCGCTAAGCAATTCGTTTTGATGATCATTTTGATCAGGCATATTCTGCGAGGGCGTCATGTTTAATTTTAATATTGCGGCGACGAATTGGGTTGCCTCCCCCTCTACACATCTCAAAAACGTTCAATCTGATGAATCGTTAGAATCTGGCTTATCTGGATAAACTCTGGCAGAAGCACGAGGCTGAAATTTTGAACTTTATGCTCAATGATATTCTGAAAGGTGAAGTCACGCGGCGCGGTATTCAAAATGCGCAGATAAGGCTTTCCCTTGTCAGCTCCAGAATAAAGCAGGAGAGCAAATATCTCGTGAATATCAGCGAGAAAAAATATGTGCTGGCCTGCATGGCCATCAATTATAACGACAACACCAGTGCTTTAATCCGCCGATATTACAGCTTTAAAAAAGATGGCAGTATCAAGGAGTCCCGTTGGCGTGTCGAAACAAATGGGCCGACCGCACATACACAGCTACCGCCAATCGGCAGCAAGGATCTCCATTTTAATGAATTGCTGCCTTATACATTACGCGCCAACAGAGACATTCCTCTCAAACCTGAAATTTTTACGGTGAGTCCGACATAACCGTCTGATTGCCAAACTTGATCAAGCTTACGATGGCATGAGGCGGCTCTGTATCTGACTGGATCAAAACAGATACAACTTTAAATCAGCATCGTCCTCCGTTTATCGCATGCTTATTCACAAGTAAGAATCGTATTTTCTTGCAAGGTTTTTATAAGCATGCAAAAATAATGCGCATTTTATAATTCGATAGGGTGCAATCGATATTTAATTTGGAGGATTTTATGGTTGCAATAGGACCTGACGTGTCTGTGAAAAATCACCGCGTGGACTTTCTTTCGTTTATAAAAAGCCCGCTTGCTGAACAGAAAAAACAGGAAACTGAATCAAATAACGTAATAGCAGAACAAGAGAATAAAACTGAAATATCGGAAACGGGCCGGTTGAATGTTGTATGGGAAATAAATGAAGAATTGCTTCGAACGGATTGGAACAATTCGGACACTTTGCAAGAGATAATGAAAAATGGTGAAATTGCAGAAATTAAAAATCTTAAAGGCGATTTATATTTCACAACTTATAATCAGCAGAAACTTGCACATTGCAGACTTTATATTCCGGGCGAAAATAACAACGAATATGTATTTGAAAACGTCTATTTGGTGGGACCATACAATCAACTAGGTCATATCCAGCAAGATAAAAATCAATTTGTAAAAGAGGTATTTTCCAATCCAAAGCCTGGGTCGGCAACCAGGAGTGTCTCTTTTGATCTGTGGTCGAAAGCGGCAATGGCGAAACTTGCACTGGCAAACAGCCATAAGGAACTGATCGAAGACATGGTAGGAGCAAATTCTTCGCTTTTACGAAGCTTTCAACTTGCACAAAAAAGTAATTCGCAGGTGACTTTGCCAACAGATGTTGACGGTAAAATTTTTGTTGAGGAAGCTCGCGGGAAAAAATATCTGATATGGAAATTACAAACCAGTTTCGGTTCCAATAACGTGTTTACTTCCAGCCGGACATATCAGATCGATGAAAATGGCAAGCTGAAACTGATGCCGTTTGAATATCAGGGTATAAGCACGGCAAATTTGAGCGGGCTCAATATAAATGTCGATTTGGGCAGTAAGGTCGTTACAGAGAACTAAACCATTGCCATCCCGCCGTTGACATGCAGCGTCTGGCCGGTGATGTAGGCGGCCTCATTAGAAGCGAGATAAGTTACGGCGGCGGCGATTTCGGCGGGCAGGCCCATGCGCCCTGCCGGAATGCGGCTGAGGATTAGTTCTTTTTGCTTGTCGTTCAGCGCGTCCGTCATCGCGCTGGAAATAAAGCCGGGTGCCACGCAATTTACCGTCACATTGCGCGAGGCGACTTCCATGGCAAGAGACTTGCTCATGCCGATCATACCCGCTTTCGAGGCGCAGTAATTCCCCTGCCCCGGATTGCCCGTAACCCCCACCACCGAAGAAATACCGATGATGCGGCCGGAGCGCGCGCGCATCATCATGCGCGCCGCCTGCCGGCAGAGGCGGAAATAGGCGGTGAGGTTCACCTTGATCACCTCGTCCCACGCCTCGTCGGTCAGACGAATGAAAATGTTGTCTTTGGTTAGGCCCGCATTCGAGACAAGAATGTCGAGCCCGCCCAGCACGTCCACCGCCTGTTCCGGCAGCGCGTCCACTGCCGCACCATCTGACAGGTTGCAGGCAATCGTGTGTACGCGCTCGCCCAGCTCGGATTTCAGTGCATCGAGCTTCTCCTGCTTCGTTCCGGAGATGACGAGGCTTGCCCCCTGCGTGTGCAGCGCTTTTGCAATGGCTTCGCCGATACCGCCGGTCGCGCCGGTCACGAGTGCTTTTTTTCCTGTGAGTGAGAACATATAAATTTTCCTCTTAATTCAACACGTCATGCTCGGACTTGATCCGAGCATCTCATTAAAAAAGATCCTCGGGTCAAGCCCGAGGATGACGGAAAGCACTAAGCCGCCGCCTTTAAAAACCCATCCAGATCCTGCGGCGCGCCGAGGCTGTAAGCAACGGCTTCGGGCGCGATACGTTTAACAAGCCCGGCAAGCACTTTACCGGTGCCGATTTCGACAAAAGTCGTGACGCCTTGCTGGCTCATAAATTCCATGCCCTCGCGCCAACGCACGGTGCCCGTCACCTGTTTCACCAGCAGGTCGCGAATAATATCGGGCTCTATCTCGGCTTTTGCCGTGACATTGGCGACAATAGGTACAAGGGGTTCTTCAATAGTCGTCTTCGCAAGCGCTACCTGCATGGCGTCTGCCGCAGGCTGCATGAGCGCGCAATGGAAGGGGGCGGAAACAGGCAGTAACAGCGCCCGTTTTGCTCCCTTTGCTTTCGCAAGCTCGATCGCGCGCTCGACGGCGGCCTTATGTCCGGATACGACAACCTGTCCGCCGCCATTGTCGTTTGCGGCCTGGCAGACCTGTGCCTGAGCGGCTTCGCTCGCAACGGCGGAAGCAGTATCGAAATCGAGACCAATAAGAGCCGCCATGGCGCCCTGCCCCACAGGCACGGCTTTTTGCATGGCCTGCCCGCGCAGTTTCAGCAGTTTTGCCGTCTCGGGCAGGCTCAGCGCTTTGCCCGCGCAGAGCGCCGAATATTCACCCAGCGAATGCCCGGCCAGGAATTTGGCCTTGGCGACCGGGAATTTGCCCTGATCAATCAGAACCTTCTGCATGGCAAGCGAGCAGGCCATCAGCGCGGGCTGGGCGTTCTCGGTAAGCTGGAGATCCTCGGCCGGACCTTCGAACATGATTTTGGAGAGATTCTGGGAAAGGGCTTCGTCCACCTCGCCGAATATTTCGCGCGCGCAGGCGAATGCCTCGAACAGCGCCTTGCCCATGCCGACAATTTGGCTGCCCTGCCCGGGATATAAGAATGCGAGTGTCATGCTACCGACATCTTGTCTAATGATAAGGAACCGTATTTAAGTCCCTTCAGTGGCAGTTGCAAAGAGGAGGAGTCAACCTATGCGCGCCGGTCGTCAATTTCTTTTTCCATTACTTATTCTTTTCAATCTGTTCCTGTTGCCGTCTTACGCGGACGAGGCAAAGCCGTATTTCGATAACAGCCGTGTCGATCTGGTGAAGATCCTGCCGCCGCCGCCCTTAGCCGATTCCGAACTCACCAAAAAGGAATTGGCAGATATGGAAGCCATGCAAAAAACGCGCACGCCTGCGCAGGCCGAGCGCGCCATTGCCGATAACGAGGAAACGATCTGGCGCTATGCCGATGTCGTCGACAATGCAAAATTCACCAAGGAAAATCTGCCCAAGATCGCGGTCCTGTTCGATCGCGTTCATTCCACGGCGGTTGCGATCGTGAGACCCTCGAAAGATGTGTTCAAACGTCTGCGTCCGCAAATTGCGGATACGGAAATCAAAACCCTCGTCACGCCGAGCACGACAGGTTCATGGCCTTCCGGCCATGCCACAGTCGGCACGATGATGGCGATTATCCTCTCCGAAATGCTGCCCGAAAAGCGCACCGCGATTATGGTGCGCAACCGCGAATATGGCGATAACCGCGTGCTTGCCGGCATGCATTATCCCTCCGATGTCGAGGTCGGCCGTATCGGCGGCAGTGTCGTGGCCTATGCTCTGCTGCAGGACGCCGACTTCCAGAAGGATTATCAGGAAGCCAGAACCGAACTGCGCAACACGCTTTATGGTGCGGGGCAATAGCCCCGTTCCGTTTTCCCTTTGACAATCCCTGCTTTATCAATATGTTGGAAGCCGTACTTAAATCCTAACTTATGGAGATAATGATGACCGTTACCGGTGTTTCTCATTCCACGCCTGTCAGTGAAGCCGCATCTGCGTCCGCAACCGTTTTTTGGGCCGATTATGACACTCTTCTTAAAGGCCGTAACAAGGAGCAGGTTAAAGCCGCTTTGGAAGGTAAATTTGAATTATATGATGATGGCAGCAAAAACCAAACTTGGAAAAGCAAGTCAGGCACAGAACTGACCTTGACTTTAAGCTACGACGATAGTGGCCTTGTCAGCGGTGTGAATACCAATGTGCCGCAAGGCTGATCCATTAATCGCTTGAAATCTCAGCCTGTTTCTGCTTAAAACGGCATCTTACATCCCGGCCGGGGGCTGGATGGACGGGCCGGAAGGTAACTTCCGGTACTTTCATTTTGCAGATTTGCATTTCGAAAGTTGCGTCCAGGCTTCCGCTCTGAAGACTTGTTTCAGGCCCTTTGCGGTCTGAGGGGACTCCATAGCCGGGATACATTTAGAAACGGCAATTTCCTGAATGAAATTGCCAAAAGAAAGGGAACCAGATGGCTCTTTACGAGCATGTATTTCTCGTGCGTCAGGATGCTTCGCCGCAAGCGGTCGAAGCCCTCGCCGAGCAGATGAAATCGGTCATCGAAACCGGCGGCGGCAAGGTCACCAAGGTCGAGCAGTGGGGCCTGCGCCCGCTCAGTTTCCGTATCAAGAAAAACCGCAAGGCGCATTACGCGCTGATGAATCTCGACGCGCCATGGGCGGCAATTGCCGAAATGGAACGCCAGATGAAGATCAACGAAGATATCCTGCGCTATCTCACCGTGTCCGTGGATGAGCATGAAGAAGGCCCCTCCGCCGTCATGCAGCGCAAGGATCGCGACGAGCGCGATGGTGAAAGCGGCGGTGGCGGTTTCCGCAGTGAACGCCGTTCTTTCCGCCGCGATGGCGACGATGATGGTGGCGAGCGCCGCTTCCCACGCCGTGAAGAAAAAGCTGAAGACGAGGTGCTGTCATGAGCGCTCCCGTCCGCCGTCCCTTCTTCCGCCGCAAGAAAAGCTGCCCGTTCTCGGGGCCGCAGGCGCCGAAGATCGATTACAAGGATGTCAAACTGCTGCAGCGCTATATTTCGGAGCGCGGCAAGATCATCCCGTCGCGCATCACCGCCGTATCGTCGAAAAAGCAGCGCGAGCTGGCGCAGGCCGTCAAGCGTGCGCGTTTCCTGGGGCTCCTGCCCTATGTAGTGCAGTAAGGGGGCAGCCATGGAAGTCATTCTGCTGGAACGTATCGGCCGTTTGGGGAAAATCGGCGATGTCGTGCGCGTCAAGAACGGTTTTGCGCGCAATTTCCTCCTCCCGCGTGGCAAGGCGCTTCGCGCCAACGACGACAACAAGAAGCGCTTCGAATCCCAGCGCGAGGAGCTCGAAAAACGCAATAACGAGGAAAAGAAGGCCGCCGAAAAGATTGCCAAGAAGTTCGACGGCAAGGTTTATGTGGCCATTCGCCAGGCCGGTGAAACGGGCCAGCTCTATGGCTCGGTGACCACGAAAGAGATCGCCGAACTCGTATCCAAAGGCGATATCCAGATCGAACGCTCGCAGGTTCGCCTCGACGTGCCGATCAAGACGATCGGCCTGCACAAGGTCATCCTGCACCTGCATGGCGAAGTCGATGCGAACATCACCATCAACGTTGCCCGCACCGCGGACGAGGCCAAGCGTCAGGAAAAAGGCGAAGACCTCACCAGGCTGACCGAAAGCTCGGAGGCCAACGAAAAGAAGCAGGAATTGCTGAGCAGTGCCGAGGCGATTTTTGAAGTCGTACCTGAAGAAGAAACCGAAACACCTGAAGTTTCGGAGTAATTATACAAATACGTTGAGTGGGATGAGCACTAGCAAAACCCGTCTTTTCTAAAACGTCACCCCCGCGAAGGCGGGGGTCTAATTTTTTAAGATGCCCGCCTTCGCGGGCATGACGGTAGTTTTAAACGCCCTTTTTCCGCCGCAAAAAAATTTAAAATCATGCTGGGGATTACGGGTGTGACGCTCACATGCCTCTACGCTTTTCGGCGCATGATGATAGCTTCGCCCCCTGCCTGACACCGGGAGAGTGCGGGCGCTCAAGAGACCCAAGATGATTTAATCCACTGCCGTCCGCCGTCTGCAAGAAGATCTGGAAAATAATTACAGAGCGGCGCCGCAGAATATCGAAGCCGAACAGGCGCTGCTCGGCGCCATCCTCGTCAACAACGAAGCCTTCGACCGTGTCTCGGATTTTCTGGAGCCGCGGCATTTCTTCGAGCCGCTTCATCAGCGCATTTACGAAATTCTCTCCACGTTGATCCGCGCCAACAAGCTCGCAACCCCCGTCACCGTCAAAACCTTCCTGACGCAGGACGTCACGCTCGATCTCGATATACCGAAATATCTCGCCATGCTCGCTGCCGAAGCCACGGCCATTATCAGCGCCGCCGATTACGGCCGCACGATTTACGAGCTGGCGCAACGCCGCGCCCTGATCGGCATCGGCGAGGATATGGTGAATCTCGCCTATGACGCGCCGCCCGAACAGACGCCAGATCACCAGATCGAGGCGGTGGAGCAGCAGCTTTATCAACTGGCCGAAACCGGGAAATATGACGGCGGCTTCCAGCGTTTTTCCTCGGCGCTCACTATCGCCATCGAAATGGCCTCGAACGCATTCCAGCGTACCGGCCATCTCTCCGGCATCGCCACCGGTCTTACCGATCTCGACGAGAAAATGGGCGGCTTGCAGTCTTCAGATCTCGTCATCATCGCCGGGCGCCCGGGCATGGGTAAAACGGCGCTTGCCACCAATATCGCTTTCAACATTGCGCGGGTTTTTCGCGCGGGCGAAGATGCCAAAACCGAGAATGGCGGCATTGTCGGCTTCTTCTCTCTCGAAATGTCGTCGGAGCAGCTCGCCACCCGTATCATTTCCGAACAGGCCGGCGTGCCCTCTGAACGTATTCGGCGCGGCAAGATCGACGAGGCGGAATTTGCGCGCGTCGTTACCGCCGCGCAAGAGATGCAGCAGGTGCCTTTATATATCGACCAGACCGGCGGCCTTTCCATCGCGCAGCTTGCCGCGCGTGCGCGCCGCCTGAAGCGCCAGCGCGGGCTCGATGTTCTTGTCGTCGACTATCTGCAGCTCATGACGGGCAGCAGCCGGCGCGGTAATGAAAACCGTGTGCAGGAAGTCACCGAAATCACGACCGGCCTGAAAGCGCTGGCGAAAGAGCTGAACGTTCCCATTCTCGCCCTCTCCCAGCTCTCGCGCCAGGTGGAAAGCCGCGACGACAAGCGTCCGCAACTGTCCGATCTCCGCGAATCCGGCTCCATCGAGCAGGATGCCGACGTGGTGCTGTTCGTGTTCCGCGAGGAATATTATCTGAAGAACAAGGAGCCGCGTCCCGGCACGGAAGAGCATTTCAAATGGCAGATGGAAATGGAAAATGTGCTCGGCAAGGCGGAAATCATCATCGGCAAACAGCGTCACGGCCCCACAGGCACGGTGAACCTGCAATTCGACAGCTCCGTCACGCGGTTTTCTAATTTAGCCGATGCCGCGAGATTGCCGCAGAGGATGTAAGATCAGAATTTATTTACATTCCTGACAATCTTTTTCAGGATCTGCAAAAAGTGCTTTACAAAGTTCCGATCTTATATTCTCTACGCCCAAGCCAAGGTCATTATCATCATTTTTCTCAAGTCCATTAATCTTTATTTTTAAGTGCGAATAAGCTTCCAACTCCAAACCGGTAAGATCTCGCCCTAAATTAGTACGGAATTTTTCTAGATACTCTTGCCCTTTTTGATAAGCTTTGGAGGTCAAATATAATTCGTTTATGGCGGATCTCAGTTGAGCATACGAATCTTTATTATTATCGGCGGCTATAGAGCCATCTAAATAAGCAATGGCATTGCCCAAATTTATATTCGCTTGTGACAACTCTTCTCTTACGAGTACCAGAGTAGAAGGTATGAATCCCCATAACCAACCATCATTGGATAAGATTTTGAATTTAGCAGCGTCTTTATAGGCAAGAAGAGTTTTTGTATTTAATTTTACAATTTTTTCTTTAAACAAGGCCTTCCGTTCATCATCCAAATCTAGTGCGATTGAATTTGGCAAATAGGATATAAAATTAATTTCAGGCAATATTTCTCGAGGCGACGCCTTAATTTTATCAACTGTCATTTTGTTCTCACTTTAAAGATATCTATATGTTTATGAATATTGCTATTGTCAACTTTGGCTATTACTTCTTGTTTCCACGAATATGAGAATCCGGTAATTTAGCTCTTATGCTCTATAAGCTTAGTAATAATGCGCACCTGCAAATAGATTTGAAGGCTATTGCCGCTAATTGGCAATTACTTGCCCGCAAAGCACGAGGCGCCGAATGCGGCGCAGTCGTGAAAGCCGATGCCTATGGTTGTGGCATGGCGCAAGTCGCGCTTGCTCTTCATAAAGCCGGTTGCAAAACTTTTTTCGTCGCAACTTTAATCGAAGGAATAAATTTACGAGCGCTGTTCGGCGATGCGGTGATTTACATTTTCAATGGATTGCCTGTCGGCGCTGCTGCCGAATTCCACAAACATAATCTGCGCCCCGTTCTAAACTCGCCCGAAGAAGTAAAAGAATGGCTTGAAGCGGGCGCGTTGCCCTTCGCACTTCATTTCGATACCGGCATGAACCGTCTTGGCATCAAGCCCGCACAGCTCGATCGAATTCCGGCCTGCTCGCCGGAACTTGTCATGTCTCATTTCATCAGCAGCGAAATATCGGATGCGCAACCCAATCAACATCAGATCGATAGTTTTGACGCCATGCGCGCGCGCCTTCCGAAAGCAAAAGCCTGCATGGCGAATTCGTCCGGAATTTTCCTGAAACAAAAACCGTTTTACGATCTGGTGCGGCCCGGTTATGCGCTTTATGGCGGCAATCCCGTGCCGGGGCAGAAAAACCCCATGCATAACGTCGTCATGTTGCAGGCGCCTGTCTTGCAAATGAAAGACGTGCGTGCGGGCGAAACCGCGGGTTATAACGGAATCTGGACAGCGAAACGCGACAGCCGCCTGATCACGTTCCCCGTCGGTTATGCCGATGGTTATCTGCGCTCTGCAAGTGCCGCCAATAATGAAGGCGGGCAGATTGCCTGGAATGGTGTGCTGTATCCCCTCGTCGGTCGTGTGTCGATGGATCTGATCGTCGCAGACGTCACGGATGCAGAAAATCCGCCCAAGCGCGGCGAAATGGTCGAGCTGATCGGCCTGCATCTGCCTATCGACGATGTCGCAGCAGGCATGAAAACAATCGGCTATGAAGTGCTCACCAGCCTTGGCCAAAGATATGAAAGAAGTTATGTATAAGTTGCTGTGCCTATAAAGGAGAAACGAGGTTCCCATGCCCCTTACACGCATTTCGCTGATCAAGGGTAAACCGCCCGCTTATATTCGCGCCATCTCCGATAATCTTCATCGCGCACTGGTGGAAGCGTTCGAGGTTCCGCCTGATGACCGTTTCCAAATCATCGAGCCGTGCGAGCAGAGCGAATTGATTTATGATCGGCATTATCTTGGCGGCCCTCGCTCCGAAAATTTCGTTCTATTTACGGTCACCGCCGGAAAGCCGCGCTCTGCTCAAGTCAAGCAGGCTTTCTATCGCCGGCTTGTCGATCTTCTTGCGGAATCGCCCGGCATCCGTCCTGAAGACGTGATGATCGTGATTAATACGACGACTTCGGAGGATTGGTCCTTCAGTGGCGGCGAACTCTGGAAGCTAAAAACTGCCGATCCGCAAGCTGCAGCATGATGATTGTTGCGCGCTTGGAATACGCCGGATGATTATGATGTGTTGACCGGGCTTGGAAAAAGGTTTGAGCGGATTTATATATGTGTCATCCTGAGCGCCCGGATCATGCTTCCGGCATGTCCGAGTATAAACTCCGCGAGGGATCTCAACTCACGTCATGCTCGCACTTGTTGCGAGCATCTCACTAGATCCTCGGAACAAGTCCGAGGATGACGAATAGAAGAGATTCTTCGCTTCGCTCAGAATGACAATGGAACTTAATTAATGCCCAAATCTCGTACCAATTTCGTCTGCCAAAGTTGCGGCGCCGTTTCATCCAAATGGTCCGGCAAATGCGAAGCCTGCAATGCATGGAACACGATCGCCGAGGAAGTGATCGGCTCCGGCGTGGCGAGTGCGCCCGCTTCACGTTCGGCGAAAAAAGGCCGCGCCGTTTCGCTTGAAAATCTGCAAGGCATCACGGAAACGCCGCCGCGCTTGTGCTCCTCGCTTTCGGAACTCGACCGCGTCACGGGCGGCGGTTTCGTGCAGGGGTCTGCCGTGCTGATCGGCGGCGATCCGGGCATCGGTAAATCCACGCTTCTCATTCAGGCGGCGGCACGTATCGCGCAGGCCGGCAATCGCGTCGTCTATATTTCGGGTGAAGAGGCAATCGCGCAAATCCGCTTGCGTGCTGAGCGGCTCGGGCTTGCACAGGCGCCGGTCGATCTTGCTGCCGAAACCTCGGTCGAAAATATCGTCGCAACGCTGGAGCAGGGCGCGCGGCCGCAACTGGTGATTATCGATTCGATCCAGACCATGTGGACGGATGTGGTGGAAAGCGCGCCCGGCACGGTGACGCAGGTGCGCACCTCTGCGCAAACGCTTATTCGTTATGCGAAACAGTCGGGTGCGGCGATCGTCTTCGTCGGTCATGTCACGAAAGACGGACAGATCGCGGGTCCGCGTGTCGTTGAGCATATGGTCGATGCCGTTCTCTATTTCGAAGGCGATGCGGGCCATCGCTTCCGCATCTTGCGGGCCGTGAAGAACCGTTTCGGCGCCACCGACGAAATCGGCCTGTTCGAAATGACCACTCTCGGCCTGTCCGAGGTCGCCAATCCGTCCGAACTTTTTCTGGATAGATCCGAAAGCCACGCGCCGGGCACGGCCGTGTTCGCGGGCGTGGAAGGAACGAGGCCCGTGCTCGTCGATGTGCAGGCGCTTGTCGCCCCCTCCTCGCTCGGCATGCCTCGCCGCACGGTGGTGGGCTGGGACGGCAACCGCCTTGCCATGATCCTAGCCGTGCTCGAGGCGCGGGCGGGCGTGCGCTTTTCGCAGCACGATGTCTATCTCACCATCGCGGGCGGCCTGCGAATCGCCGAGCCCGCGGCCGACCTTGCGGTGGCAGCCGCCCTCGTCTCGGCGCTCTCAAACCAGCCTTTGCCGAACGAAACCGTATTTTTCGGCGAAATCGGGCTGACGGGGGCGGTGCGCCCGGTCAACCAGGTCGGCCTCCGGCTTAAGGAAGCGGAACGGCTTGGTTTTACAATGGCTTATCTGCCTAAAGCGAGTGCGGAGGAGAGCTTGAAAAGCAGGGTCCGCCTGCATGCTCTCACAGATCTTGCGCAGCTGATCGGTGAACTGGCCGGGCAATCTGCGTCCAGTCCGGCAAAAATCCTGCCGACAAAGATGAAGGCCTCGCGCTGAGCCTTTGAGAAAACACCCTTTTCTTGTTATATAAGTTTCGTTCTTACGCGCCGGAGACGAGGTTTCATGCTGCTCACCCTTCTCGATGTCATCCTGATCATCATTATGTTCATATCCGCTTTCCTGGCGCTGATGCGAGGCTTTACGCGCGAGGTTCTCTCGATCGCCTCCTGGGGTGCGGCAGCGGTTGCGGCGTTGCTCGCTTACAGCAGCAGCCTGCGCGGCACGGTGCGTGTCGAATTCAGTCAGCCTATCATCGGCGATGCGGTGCTGGTGCTCGGCACATTCCTGGTTACTCTCCTTGTCGTCGGCATGATCACGGCACGGATTTCGGACGCCATCCTCGACAGCCGCATCGGCGCGCTCGACCGCTCGGCCGGCTTCCTGTTCGGCCTGTTCCGCGGGCTCGTGATCGTCGTCATCGGCTATATGTTTTTCAACTGGCTGGTGCAGGAAGACAAGCAGCCTGCCTGGGTACGCGACGCGCGCGCCCTGCCCGTCCTGAAATCGACCGGCGAATGGATCAAGGCGCAACTGCCTTCCGACCCCGAAGCGGCCTTCAACCGGCTCAGGGAAAGGCAGGAAAAGAAGGAACTCGAAAACAAGCAACCTGCTGCCGAGGAAGACAATCCTGAAGGTTACGAACAGGACGAGCAGGAAGGCATGGATAATCTCGTAAAGGAGCCGAGCAAAAAGTGAGTATGCCAGTTGACGACCTTAATGCCGACCGGTTGCGTGAAGAGTGCGGCGTTTTCGGTATATGGAACTACGAGGATGCCGCAGCGATCACGGCGCTTGGCCTGCATGCGCTCCAGCATCGCGGGCAGGAAGCTTGCGGCATTGTCACTTATGACGGCGAGCGCTTTAATTCCGAACGCCGCCTTGGCCTCGTCGGCGACAGTTTTTCGCAAGCCGATGTCATCGAACGCCTGAAAGGGCGCAGCGCCGTTGGCCACAACCGCTATTCCACGACCGGCGAAACCATGCTGCGCAATGTCCAGCCGCTGTTCGCCGAACTCGATACCGGCGGCTTTGCCGTCTGCCATAACGGCAATCTGACCAACGGGCTCACTCTCCGCCGCGATCTGGTCGCCGACGGCGCGATCATGCAGTCGACGTCCGATTCCGAAGCCATCCTGCATCTCGTCGCCCGCTCCTCCCGCAAGAAATTCATCGAGCGATTTATCGAAGCGCTGCGCCAGATCGAAGGCGCTTACGCGCTGATCGCGCTGACCAACAACGAATTGATCGGCGCGCGCGATCCTCTGGGTATCCGGCCGCTGGTGCTCGGCGATCTGAACGGCTCGCCCGTGCTTGCCTCCGAAACCTGCGCGCTCGATATTATCGGCGCGCGTTATGTGCGCGATATCGCGAATGGCGAGATCGTCATCTTCAACGAGCACGGAATGGAATCGATCAAACCGTTTCCGCCACAGCGCCTGCGCCCGTGCATCTTCGAATATGTGTACTTCTCGCGGCCGGATTCGGTCGTCGGCGGCAAAAGTGTTTACGACATGCGCAAAAATCTCGGCATCGAACTTGCGCGCGAAAGTCGCGTCGATGCCGATGTCGTGGTGCCGGTGCCAGATTCGGGCGTTCCCGCCGCACTCGGCTATGCGCAGGAATCCGGCCTGCCCTTCGAGCTCGGCATTATCCGCAACCATTATGTCGGCCGCACATTTATCGAACCCACGCAGCAGATCCGCCAGCTCGGCGTGAAGCTCAAACATTCCGCCAATCGCGCGCAGGTGCAGGGCAAACGCATCGTGCTGATCGACGACAGCCTCGTGCGCGGCACCACATCGGTGAAAATCGTGCAGATGATCCGCGAGGCGGGCGCGAAGGAAGTGCATTTCCGCCTGGCCTCGCCGCCCATCACCCATTCGGATTTTTACGGCATCGACACGCCCGAGCGCGACAAGCTTCTCGCCGCCACGCACGATCTCGAAGGTATGCGCAAATTCATCGGCGCCGACAGCCTCGCCTTTCTGTCCATCGCGGGCCTTTATCGCGCGCTCGGCGAAAAAGAACGCAATGCCGCCCTGCCGCAATATACGGATCATTGCTTCACCGGCGATTATCCGACCACGCTGACCGATGTCTCGGCATCCGAAAACGGCAAGCCGTGTAACCGCCGCCTTTCCCTGATCGCGGAAGCAGGCTGAGTTGATGTTATCTAACGTCATCCCCGCGAAAGCGGGGATCCCGGAATTATGTGCACGCGAAGCGCGCTCTTTATTTAATTTCTGGATCCCGTGTCTGTTCCTCGCTCGTTTCACTCGCTCGGGCACGGGATGACAAACTTAGATAACAAAATCGCGCTCGTTACCGGCGCATCGCGCGGTATTGGTTTTGCCTGCGCGCTAGGGCTCGCCAAACGCGGCGCGCATGTCGTAGCGCTTGCGCGCACCACGGGCGGGTTGCAAGAACTGGACGACCAGATATTTGCCGCGACCGGCAATCGCGCCACGCTCGTTCCACTCGATATCACGGATTACGACGCGCTCGACAGGCTCGGTGCCGCTCTGCATGAGCGCTTCAGGAAACTCGATATTCTGGTCGGCAATGCCGCGCAACTTCATCCGCTCTCGCCGCTCGGTCATATTCGCCCGAAAGATTTCGAAAAAACGATTGCAGTCAATCTCACCGCCAACTGGCGCCTGCTGCGCGCCATGGAGCCGTTGTTGCGCGCGGCGCCGAAGGCGTTAGGGATTTTTATGACGGACCAGATGGCAAAGCAGCCACAAACTTTCTGGGGCGGTTATGCCGCCTCTAAGGCGGGTCTCGAAGCCTTGGTGAAATCCTACGTCGCCGAAGTCGAACACAAATCTATCCGCATCGAACTACTCGATCCCGGCATCACTGCAACAAAATTGCGGCGGGATGCTTTCCCCGGCGGCAGCGGCGAAAAGGAACCAGACGAGACGCTGCTTTATCCGCTTCTGGATGAAGTTTTTTGCTAGATGTAGAGTGGGTTGAGCGTCAGCGAAACCCGCCGTCTTCAACGTCATGCCCGCGCAGGCGGGCATCTGAGATCCCCGCCTTCGCGGGGATGACGTTCAATATATAAGTAGGCTTAACTTTGTCTTGTCCGCCGTAGGCTTAGTGAAGGCAGATTAACCCACCTTACTTTCTTTTGGATTTCCCCGCATAAGGATTATCTTTTCCGCGCATCATCAGGCGGATCGGTATGCTTTGCAGATCGAAAGTCTCCGCCAGCGAATTCACGAGATAGCGCCGGTAACTTTCCGGCACGGCCTGCGGACGGGAGCCGAAGCACACGAATGTCGGCGGGCGGCTTGCCACCTGCGTTGCGTAATTCAGTTTGACGCGGCGGCCGGAAACGGCAGGCGGCGGATTTTTGCCGACCGCACGTTCGAACCAGCGGTTGAGCGCTGAAGTCGACACGCGCTTGCCCCACACATCGAACAGGGAATATGCGGCTTCCAGCAGACGTTCGACATTCTTGCCGGTCAAGCCGGACAGCGTGACAAGCTGAAGGCTTTTTACCTGCGGCAGCAAGCGCGCGACTTCCTCTTCAAGCTCCTTGCGGCGCGCGGACCCGTTTTCAACCTTGTCCCATTTATTGATGCCAAGGACAAGCACGCGCCCTTCCTCGATCACCATATCCGCAAGTTGCAGATCCTGCTTGTCGAGCGGTGAATCTATATCGATCAAAAGCACCACCACATGCGCGAAACGGATGGCGCGCAACGCATCGGCCACCGCAAGTTTTTCCAGTTTTTCCTGCACGCGCGCGCGCCTACGGATGCCCGCCGTATCGAAAAGTTTGATCTTCTTGTTGCGCCATGTCCAGTCGACCGAAATCGAGTCTCGCGTAATCCCGGCCTCAGGCCCGGTGAGCAGCCGCTCCTCGCCGATCAGCGTGTTGATCAGCGTGGACTTGCCTGCGTTCGGCCGCCCGATAATGGCAAGCCGCAAAATACTTTCCTCGCCGCTTTCTGCCTCCGCCTCTTCTTCCTCTTCGAAATCCGGAAAATGATTGCTCAGCGCATCAAGCAGCTCGGAAAAACCTAGATTGTGTTCGGCCGACAAAGCAACGGGATCTCCATAACCGAGCTGGTAGGATTCCATCGCATTGGCCAGCGCCGTCTTGTTTTCGGCCTTGTTAGCAACCAGAATAATGGATGTGCTGAAGCGCCGCAGGAATTTGGCGAATTTTTCGTCCAGCGGCGTAATGCCCGCACGCGCATCGAAAACGAACAAAACCACATCCGCGTCTTTAATGGCTTCTTCGGTCTGCGCGCGCATGCGCCCGGCCAGACTTTCCGCCTTCGCATCCTCAAAGCCTGCCGTATCGATCACCGTGAAATCGAGCGGACCCAGGCTTGCCTCGCCCTCGCGCCGGTCGCGCGTTACGCCCGGCATATCGTCGACAAGCGCAAGCTTCCGCCCCACCAGCCGGTTAAACAGCGTGGATTTGCCGACATTAGGCCGTCCGACGATTGCCACGCGGAAGTTCATGTCACTGCAGCGCGATCAAGCCGCCGCCGATGGTGGCAATCAGTAATTTGCCATTGGCGGTGATGGGCGCAAGCGCGCTGCCCTCGGGAAGCGTTTGTTGCGAAACGATGGTACCGCTCGCGGCATCGAGGGCGGCAAGCGTGCCCTGATTGGACACGAACCATAGCTGGCTGTTTGCAAGTACGGGGCCCGCCCACACGGTGCGCCCTTCGCCTTTCGGCAGCGCAGCCGACCAGCGCACCTCGCCGTTCATATGATCGAAGGCATAAACGTCGCCGGTCATGGCCAGCACGAACACGCCATCGCCTGCAATGACGGGTCCAAAGGCACTGGCAATAGTCTGCTCCCAGATTTTTTCGCCGCTCGATGCGCGCACCGCCACGAAACGGCCGCCAGCACCGCCTGCATAAACCATGCCGTTGCCGATGGCGGGGCGGCCCGCAAGATCGCCGAGGCTCGATACCGCGCTCACACGTTGCGAACTCAGCAGCGTGCCCGACCACAATACCGCACCGCTATTCGCATCGAGACCGACAAGCTCGCCGGAGGAAAACGGCACGGCGACAAGATTATCCTGCACGGCGGGACTTAAGGCCGTGAAAAGTCCGGCCGCATTGGCAGGGCTCGCATAACGCCAGAGCTCGCGGCCGTCTTCCGTCGCATAGGCCGACACAACGCCCGTGGCGCTGATGACGTAGATATGCCCGCCGGCAACCGTCGGCGCGCTGCGGGCCGGGTCCGGCAGGTCTTTCGTCCATAATCGCTCGCCGCTCCTGATATCAAGCGCCGTCAGAACACGTAGGCTGCTTGCGACGTAAATGGCGCGGCCATCGGTAGCGATGCCGCCGCCCGGTGTCGGCGCCTTCGCGTTTTTCGGCGCGATACCTGTCGACCATGCCGTACTGCCGTCGTTCAGGTTGAAAGTGGAAACGCGGCGGCCGTCATATAAAAAAACAAAACCGCTGGTCACGATCGGCGGCGCGCTCGCGCGCAAGCCGCTATCGTCGCCGGTCTTCCATGCCGGCTTCGATGATACGAGCATGGCGTTCACCGGCGCGTTGCTGGCAGGCCCGCCGGGATTTTGCCAGTTTGACACGGCTACCGGCGCGGGTACGAGAATGGGCCGCGCGGCTGCCGGCGCCTGCAACGGCTCGTCCGCCAGCACCGCACGCCGCTCGCCGGGCAAGCGTTCTTCGCGATGCCTGAACGGATTGACCGAGGAGAGGTAATCCTCGGCCGAGGCGCAGCCGAAAAGCGCCAGCGCCAGCGCACAGCATGACAGGCAGCGAAACGCAGGAGACATGTTTATTCCTTCGGCGGCGGAGCCTGCAGGCGGGCGCGGTCTGCGCTCACGCCATCGGATTCGATCAGAACCAGCATCATCTCGCCGCGATTGCGCGCATCGCCCGGCACAGCAGGGTCGGCGATCAGAAGATCGAACCAGCGGGCAGCGGCAGGCAGATCTTTTTTCTTGTAAGCGGCAAGCGCCATCAACTCGCGCGCCGTGTGACGATAGGCGTTCGGCTCCTGCGCGAGCGGCTCGGCTCTTTTTGCAGCATTGTCGAGGTCGCCCTGGTCGAAAGCAAGCCAGGCCGCGCGCATGGCGGCAAGATCGCGCAACGAAGCATCGAGCGATCTATCTTTCGCAATCTCGTCGAAATTTTTGAGCGCTTTTGTTTTGTCGTTGCCGGCGGCACGGAAACGCGCCAGTGTGGCGGCACCTTTCGTGCCCGATGCAATCAACTGCTCAAGCTGCCGCTGATTTTCGGCCGAAAGATTATCGCCAGCCTTGATAACATCGTACAAGGCATCGCCGTCATTTGCCGCCTGCGATTGCTGCCAGGCATCGTAACCGCGCCAGCCTGCAATCGCGACAACGAAGATCGCCACGCAACCGGCAACCAGCACGCCATATTTTTTCCAGAAGGCCTTGATGCGATCATGGCGCAATTCCTCGTCGATTTCTTTCAGCAATAGATCGGACATTCGGCTCACCTGTTTTTCATGATATTCTTTATAGGGATTCAGGCTTTTTAGCGCAAATTTCCGCAAATCAAAGCGGCGATACGCCTATCAGCGCCTTATGCAGCCCCATAATTAGCAGAAGATAGACGGCAATCCCCAGTAAAAGGGCAATCAGATCGTTGCGCACGGACACGGCCTGCGAAACCGGCGGCTCCGGCATCTCGCGTCTCTTGATCGCAATACGCGCCAGAACAGCCCATATCATGATGCTCCCGAACAAAAGAACCGAGCCGAGATCGCCATTCGCGCATAAATGCGCGAGCGCCCACAGTTTGATCGCAACAAGCATGGGATGTTTCAGTTTCGCCTTGATATGGCCCGATAAATAAGCGGCGAATATCAGCACGAAAACCGGCAGGTTAAGCAGCAAAGCGAGGTGACGCAGAAAAAACGGCGGCTCGTAAAGCTGGATATAGCCCTGCGCGCGATATTCGGAAAATCCGTAAGCGATCAGAACGAGGCCCACAAACGCGGCAAGGCTTACGCCCGCGCGCCAGCCGTTCGTGCCGATTTTCGCGACAATATTTGCACGAAAATCGCGAAGCATGATCGCCGCATGCGCGCCGAGAAACAGAACGAGGCCGAGGATGAGGTAGGTCATCGCTTATTCTCCTGATTTATCACCTGAGAATCTTCAATTCGTCATGCCCGGGCTTGACCCGGGCATCTATCTTAAAAAAATGATGGATTGCCGGATCAAGTCCGGCAATGACAAAAAAGAGATTCTTCGCTTTGCTCAGAATGACATGTCACTCCCACTCGATCGTGCCTGGTGGTTTCGAGGTGACGTCGTAAACGACGCGATTGATGCCGCGCACTTCGTTCACGATCCGCGTCGAAGCCTGCGCGAGAAATTTCATGTCGAAGGGATAAAAATCGGCCGTCATGCCGTCGACGGACGTCACGGCGCGCAACCCGCAGACATAATCATAGGTGCGCCCGTCGCCCATCACGCCCACCGTGCGCACCGGCAACAGAACGGCGAAGGCCTGCCAGATTTCGTCATATAATCCGGCACGGCGGATTTCCTCGAGATAAATCCGGTCGGCCGCACGCAGGATGTCGAGTTTTTCGCGCGTAATCTCGCCCGGAATGCGAATGGCGAGACCGGGGCCGGGGAAAGGATGACGGCCGACGAATTTATCCGGCAGGCCGAGCTCGCGCCCCAATTTTCGTACCTCGTCCTTGAACAGTTCGCGGATAGGTTCGACAAGTTTCAAATTCATGCGCTCCGGCAACCCGCCGACATTATGATGCGATTTGATCGTCACCGAAGGCCCGCCGGTGAACGACACGCTCTCGATCACATCGGGATAGAGCGTGCCTTGCGCGAGGAACGTGACGCCGCTGATCTTGGCCGCTTCCTGCTCGAACACGTCGATGAAAAGTTTACCGATGGTTTTGCGCTTCTGTTCCGGATCGGTCACACCTTTCAGCGCCGTCAGGAACAGGTCCTGCGCCTGCACATGTATGAGCGGGATATTGTAATGCCCGCGAAACAGGCCCACCACTTCTTCCGCCTCGCCCGCCCGCATCAGGCCATGGTCGACAAAAACACAGGTGAGCTGATCGCCAACCGCCTCGTGCAACAAAAGCGCTACGACGGAAGAATCCACGCCGCCCGAAAGCCCGCAGATGATTTTCTCCTTACCGACTTTCGTGCGGATATCGTCTATCGCGCTTTGCCGGAATTCTTTCATCGTCCAGTCGTTCGGCAGTCCCGCAACCTTGTGCACGAAATTGGCGATAATTTTAGCACCATCCGGCGTGTGCATGACTTCCGGGTGAAACATCGTCGAATAGAATTTGCGGTTTTCATTCGCGGCAACCGCATAAGGTGCGTTTTCGGATACGGCGTATACCTTAAAGCCTTCGGGAAGTTTCGTCACCCGGTCGCCATGGCTCATCCAGACCGGGTAGCGCCCGCCTTTTTTCCATACGCCTTCGAAGAGAGAGCAATTTTCCAGAATTTCGATATCGGCGCGTCCGAATTCCGCTGCATGGCCGCCCTCCACCTTGCCGCCCAGTTGCAGGCACATGGTCTGCTGGCCATAGCAGATGGCAAGAATGGGGAGCCCGGCCTCGAGCAGGATTTGCGGTGCGCGCGGACTGTTCGCCTCGGTCACGGAAGCAGGCCCGCCGGAAAAAATAACGGCCTGCGGTTTCAGCCGCCGAAAGGCTTCTTCCGCCTGTTGAAAGGGAACGATTTCCGAATATACCCCGGCCTCGCGCACGCGGCGGGCAATCAACTGGGTAACTTGCGAACCAAAATCGACGATCAGTAAATTATGCCGGTGAAACATTCTCTATTCGCAGCCCGGCCCCGTCTGGTTCGGAAATCTTTCGCGCAGGCGTTTGCAGCCCCAGGCCTTCACTGGGGCAGGCATGATCGTCTGCAACCCCTTGCCGACCTCGCCGTAAGGGCTGTCCTCGAATTCGATAAAATAATAATAGCGCCCGCCGATCACGAACGCGAGAAAGATAAGAAAGGTAACAACCTGGCCGATACTGCGTTTATGCATTCGTGCCTCCATGCTTCGAAACAGAGCTAGCCGATTTAATACGCAAGAACAATGCCTACGCGCCTTTTTGCAGAACCGCGATATAAAAACCGTCCGTTCCGCTGCTGGCGGGCGAAAAACGCAAGCCCAAGGCCTCTGCCGCAGCTTTTTCAGGCTGCTTTGGCAGTTCCGCCGCAAGTAAGCTCTGCCAGCGTTTTTTAAGATCGACGGCGGAAAAATCCTGCCCGATTTCCGATGTCAGAAAGCCCCGCACCCTGTCTTCGTTTTCTTCGCGTAAAATCGAGCAGGTCATGTAAACAAGCTCGCCGCCTGGGCGAACGAATACTGCTCCCTTTGCCAGCAACTCATTCTGCTCTCTCATCCGGTCGGCAATATGCTTTTCCGTGAGCTTCCATTTATTGTCCGGGCGGCGGCGCCACGCTCCTGTTCCTGTGCAAGGCACATCGAGCACAACTTTATCCATGCGTGCCTTGAATTGTTCCAATTCGTCCGGGCGGCAGACCTGAATATTATGCGCATCGGCGCGTTTGATGCGCTCATAAATAGGCGCCAGACGATGCTTGTCGCTGTCGGAAGAAATGATCTGCCCCCTGTTCTGCATGATTGCAGCGAAAGCAAGGGATTTTCCGCCTGCGCCCGCGCAAAGATCGAGCACCTGCTCGCCCGCTTTTACATCGGCCAGCAGGCTGACGAGCTGTGAGCCCTCGTCCTGCAATTCCACATGTCCGCGCTGATATACGCCTTCGGATTCGACATGTGGGCCGCGCGCTTCCGCAAAACCGTATGGAATACGAATGCCGAGCGGCGAATAGGCGCAAGCCATTGCCTTGAAATTCTGAAGCTGTGCGAGTGTTTTCTCGCGCGTGGTTTTTAATGTGTTGACACGCAGGTCGACAGGCGCACGTTCCGCCAATGCCGCACTCTGCTCCACGCGCCGATCACCGTAAAGCGCTGCTAATTTTTTATCCAGCCATTCGGGATAAAATCCGCACACATACGCAGGTGCGTTTTCGAAGGTGCGCGCAAGCTGCTTACGTTCTTTTTCGGTCAGCGGCGCAGGCGAATGATTTTCGCCGGTGCAGAGCTGATCGAGTTTTTCCAGATCGCCCCAAAACTTCGCATAAAGCGCAAGCACCAATGCGCGCGGACTGTCGTCTGCCATCAGCCATGCCAATGAGCCTTTGCGGCGCAGTGTATCGAAAACGAGATTGCCGATAATGGCGCGATCGCCGGAACCTGCAAAGCGATGCGCCCTACCCCATTCCTTCAGCGCGGACGTGCTGGGTTGATAGCGGTTGAAAATCTCGGCCAGCACTTCCATGGCAGCCGATAAACGTGCGGCGGGGGTCATTATTACTCCGTCATGCTCGCACTTGTTGCGAGCATCTAAAATTATAAATACGATCCTCGGGACAAGCCCGAGGATGACGATAATTATATAGCATCAAGACTGATGATAATTCGGGCTTTCGCGCGTGATGATCACATCGTGCACATGGCTTTCGCGCAGGCTCGCGGAAGAAATGCGCACGAATTTCGCCTTCTCGCGGAATTCGGCCAAGGTTTTCGCACCCGTATAACCCATCGCCGCGCGCACGCCGCCTGCAAGCTGATGCAGCACGCCTGACGCGGGACCTTTGTAAGGCACCTGTCCCTCAACGCCTTCGGGAACGAGTTTCAGCGTTTCGCGCACGTCGCCCTGGAAATAACGGTCGGCCGAGCCTTCCGCCATCGCGCCGACAGAGCCCATGCCGCGATAGGTTTTGTAAGAACGCCCCTGATGCAGGAACACTTCGCCCGGGCTTTCTTCCGTGCCCGCAAGCAGCGAGCCGATCATCGCGCAATCCGCACCCGCAGCCAACGCCTTCGCCAGATCGCCAGAATATTTGATGCCGCCATCGGCAATGACGGCGGTGTTGGATTTTTTTGCCTCTTCCACTGCATCCATGATCGCGGAAAGCTGCGGCACGCCGACGCCCGCGACAATGCGCGTGGTGCAAATGGAGCCCGGGCCGATGCCGACCTTGATCGCATCCGCTCCCGCATCGATCAGCGCTTTCGCACCTTCGGATGTCGCGACATTGCCCGCCGCGACCTGAACCTTGTTCGACATTTTCTTCACGCGCCTTACTGCATCGATCACGCGCTGCGAATGGCCATGCGCCGTGTCGATCACAAGCAGATCGACGCCCGCCTCGATGAGACGTTCGGAACGCTCCTGCCCCGCATCGCCGACAGTGGATGCCGCCGCCACGCGCAGACGCCCCTGTTCGTCCTTGCTGCTTTGCGGATAGAGGCGGGCCTTTTCGATGTCCTTCACCGTCATCAGGCCGATGCAATTGCCGGTGCGGTCGATCATCAATAGTTTTTCGATACGATGCTTGTGAAGCAGTTTCTTCGCATCGGATTGGCTGACATCCGCCGTGACGGTGACAAGATTGTCTTTCGTCATCAACTCGCCGACTTTCTGCGAAGGGTCCTCGGCAAATCGCACATCGCGATTGGTCAGAATGCCGAGCAGGCGGCTGACGCGCGCACCGCCGCCTTCGGTAACAGGCAGGCCGGAAATACCGTGGCGCTTCATCAGCTCCAGCGCCTCGGCCAGCGTAGCTTCCGGGCGGATGGTAACGGGTGAAGTGACGACGCCGCTCTCATAGCGCTTTACGCGCGCAACTTCCTCGGCCTGCAACTCGGGCGTGAGATTGCGATGAATGACGCCAAGCCCGCCTTCCTGCGCGATGGCGATAGCCAGCCGCGCTTCCGTGACAGTATCCATGGCGGCGGAGATAATAGGCAGGTTCAGCGCAATGGAGCGCGTGGCGCGCGAGGAAATATCGGTTTCGGTAGGCAGGATATTCGAGGGGCCGGGCCGCAGCAGAACGTCGTCAAAGGTCAGGGCTTCCCGCCCGAACGGACTGTCTACAAACTGGGGCATACGCCAACTCCTTTTATAATGAAGCAGGCTGTCTCCTGCTCTGGGTTGGCATAAGTTGATAGCATGAAGTTGTTATGCTGGCTAGTGAATTTGTTACACACGTCATCCCCGCGCAGGCGGGGATCCCGGCCTAATGTCATTCTGAGGGCGAAGCCGAAGAATCTCATGAGATCCTTCGCTGCGCTCAAGATAACATTCTATAATCAGATCCCCGCCTTCGCGGGGATGACAGGCTAGGAGTTGCGAAACCCCATCGCCACCATATAAACCTCAGCGCTCTCGGCGCGGCTTGCAGGAGGTTTGACGTGCTTGACGGTTTCGAACTGTTTTTTGAGAATATTCATCAGGTCCGCCCCCGCCCCACCCTGAAACACTTTGGTGATGAAAGTACCGCCCGGTTTTAAAATATGCGGCGCAAAATCCACCGCCAGTTCCACCAGCCCAATGATGCGTAAGTGATCTGTGCGCTGATGGCCGACCGTATTCGGCGCCATGTCGGACAAAAGCACGTCCGCCTTTTCGCCCAGCGCATCGATGATTTTTTGCGGCGCGTGTTCATCCGTGAAATCGAGTTCTAAAATCGTGGCCCCGGGAATGGGATCGAACGGCAGAATATCGATGGCAACAAGCTTGCCGTTGTCGCCGATTTTTTCAAGCGCTACCTGGCACCAGCCGCCGGGCGCCGCGCCCAGATCGACCACCATCTGTCCTTTTTTGAGAATTTTAAAGCGCTTGTCGATTTCCAGCAGTTTGTAAGCCGCGCGCGAGCGATAGCCTTCGGCCTTCGCTTTCATCACATAGGGATCGTTGATCTGACGCGTGAGCCAGCGCTGCGAGGACGGTTTCCTGCCGCGTGCGGTGCGAAGTTTTTTCATGAACCACCTTCCCTCCCCCTGGAAGGGGGAGGGTCAGGGTGGGGGTCAGATTTTAAATTACCTTGTAAGGACGACCCCCCTCCTAACCTCCCCCCTTTCAGGGGGGAGGAATTTTGATCTTCCCTCCTCACCAACGGCTTCCGTAAACGCATATCGCCCGGGCGGATGCCCGGTGCGGTGCGATCGATCAGCGGAAAGCCGTCCTGCCGCATCATCTCGATCAGCAGGCCCTCGCGCAAACCGCGGTCGGCAACACGGATACGATCGCTCGGAAACGCGTTGCGGATGGCTTCGAAAATGGCGCAACCGGGCAATACGAGATCGGCACGCTCGCGGCCGATACATAAATTTTCCGCGCGTTGCTTGTAGCTCTGCACCAGCATCTGTTCGATAACCGCCGTCACATCCTGATCGCGCATCCACAGCCCGTCGACATGGCGGCGGTCATAACGTTTGAGGCCCAGATGCACTCCGGCAACGGTCGTGACGGTGCCCGACGTGCCGAGCAGATGAAACGGCGCGGTCTTCGCCGCCTTGACGATATCGGCGCGGCCGGGAAAACCGTCGAGAACTTTCGCCACTTCCTCGACCATGGCCGCGAATTTTTCCGGCGGCACGTCGGCGCCGCCATAACGTTCGGCAAGCGTCACGACGCCAAAAGGCAGCGACATCCAGTCGACAACCTTCGGCATGCTTCCCGGCGTGCAGCTTAGATAGGCAAGCTCGGTCGAGCCGCCGCCGATATCGAAAATCACGGCCGAGCCGGCATCCGGATCGATCAGCAGCTCGCAGCCGCGCACCGCAAGCCGCGCCTCGGTCTCGCGATCCACAATGGTCAGGTTGAGGCCAAGCTCGTTGCGCACGCGGGCGAGGAATTCGTCGCCATTTTCCGCGGCGCGGCAGGCCTCCGTCGCAATCAGCCGGCTGCGAGTTACGCGGGCCAGTGCCATCTTTTCCTGGCAAATCCGTAGCGCAGACAGGGTCCGCTGCATGGCGCGCTCGGACATGCGGCCATGCAGCGCCAGCCCCTCGCCAAGCCGTACAATGCGTGAAAACGTATCGATCACCCTGAAGCCCGGAGGTTCGGAAATGGCGACCAGCAGGCGGCAATTATTGGTGCCAAGATCGAGCGCAGCATAGACCGGCGCAGCCGCCGCTCGAGTTCTCATCTTTATTTTTTACTTGATCAATTTCTGCAAAGTCCTTGATTTTACTATCAATATTGCTCATGATGGACCTTGTGCTTCATGCCCATCATACGACAAAGAATGAGAAACGCAAAACATGGACGAACGGGCAGCCTGAACGTATGCAGCCATGTCGTAACTATCTTGACCACAAAAATAAAATCACGAAGGTATAAATAGCGGTCCAAAGTTTGGGGGATCGTCTAACGGTAGGACTGCAGACTCTGACTCTGCCTGTCTAGGTTCGAATCCTAGTCCCCCAGCCACGCTGTTTTCCTTGGCGCGCGAAGCAAGCTTAGGAAAACGCGTGCCCTCGGGCTTGACCCGAGGGCCCAAACGATTTTCGAACCTAGACATATTATCTTGTTGTTCGGGATAAACCCTCACAACTGTTCGAATCCTAGTCCCGCAGCCACGCTGTTTTCCTTGGCGCGCGAAGCAAGCTTAGGAAAACGCGTGCCCTCGGGCTTGACCCGAGGGCCCAAACGATTTTCGAACCTAGACATATTATCTTGTTGTTCGGGATAAACCCTCACAACTGTTCGAATCCTAGTCCCGCAGCCACGCTGTTTTCCTTGGCGCGCGAAGCAAGCTTAGGAAAACGCGTGCCCTCGGGCTTGACCCGAGGGCCCAAACGATTTTCGAACCTAGACATATTATCTTGTTGTTCGGGATAAACCCTCACAACTGTTCGAATCCTAGTCCCGCAGCTAGCCTACGCTCTTCGAGCTTCGGCTGGCTTACGTCAGTAAGGCAGCCGAGCGAGATTAGAGCGTGGCTGTCCTCCGAAGCCTTGGCGTAGGAGGACCGCGAAAGGTTCGCCATGTATTATGTTTATCTTTTACAAAGCGAGCAATTTCCCGATAAACGCTATACTGGCTATACTACGGACTTGAAAAAACGCTTTCGTGACCATAATTCCGGTGCTTCGATACATACTGCGAAATATGCTCCCTGGAAATTAGTTAGTTATCATGCATTCGTTGATAAGCGAACAGCACAAGAATTTGAATATTATCTGAAAACAGGATCGGGGGAAGCGTTTGCCAACAAGAGGCTTTGGTCGAAACTAAAGTAATCAGCCGACCCTGCTTCGCTATGGCTTCGCAGAACTAAGAGCGCAAGGGAGCTGGGTTGAACATCACGCAAGATATATGCAGATTGCGATATGGATTTGGCGGCTGAATTTGCCATATTGGTATAAGCAAGGGAGATTCCCATGGAACTTAAATTCGAGATTTTCGGGTTGATCGAAAAACCGCTGCCGCAGGTTTTTGCGGCGGTACAACAGCCGCAGCATTTGCAAAAATATTTCACGACCAAACGCGCCAGCGGACCGCTCACCAAGGGCGCCACCATCACCTGGGATTTCGCCGATTACCCCGGCGAGTTTCCGATCAAGGTCGTCGATGTGGTCGACAACAAGCTGATCGTCATCGAATGGCAGGCCATGGACGGCGAATATAATACGCGCACGGAATTCCATTTCGAAGCCATCGACGGCAATGCCACCAAGCTCCGTATCCGCGAGGGCGGCTGGCAGCCGACCCAAAAGGGTCTCGAGAGTTCCTATGGCAACTGCTTCGGCTGGACGCAGATGCTGTGCTGCCTGAAAGCCTATCTGGAGCACGGCATCAACCTGCGCGAGGGTTTCTTCAAGCCTTCACAGAAGGCGGCCTAGTTATTTTTCGCTCATTCCCGCGTAAGCGGGAATCCCGCTTTTATTTTCACCAGGACCCCTGCTTTCGCAGGGGTGAGTGGACGGGGTTGGACTTCCCAAACGGTTTTCTAGCTGTTATGAAAACACTTCGCCTGAAGCATATTCCTCGGTAGCTCAGCGGTAGAGCAATCGACTGTTAATCGATTGGTCGTAGGTTCGATCCCTACCCGAGGAGCCACTCCTCTTACCCGAGGAGCCACTTAGAATTTCTTAGCGAATGAAATGAGCATAGAAATTCAAGTGTCCCCGGGCTTGACCCGGGGACCCATCTCCCTCACGCAGCGGCGGGAAGCTTTGCCGTAAAGGTGGCGTGAGTAATCGAAATATTGGTTCCCTGAGGTCCGCTCACAGTTTCAATCTGGGCGTCAAGCTGGTGTGCGAGAGCCTTAACGATACTTGTTCCAAGCCCGGTTTTTGGTTGTGCGAAGACATTATCCGGCTTGCCAACTCCATTATCGGCGACGACAAGTTTCCAGTTTGTACCGGAGACATCGAATAAAACCGTTATCTGCCCATCTTTCATAGTTTCGCGGAAGGCATGCTTCAAAGCATTGATAACAAGTTCTGTGACAATCAAGCCGAGGCTCATGGCATGACGAGATGTACATATGCCTCCTCCGCCACTTACTTTTAGTAAGACGGGGCGATTATCGCTGATCATTGAACCGGAAATAGCTTCGCATAACTTTGCGAGATAAGACAACATATCGATGGTGCCGCTTGTTCCAGATGCATGTAGATGTCCTTGCACGGCGGCAACTGACAGAAGCCGTTTATGGGCATCTTCGAGATGACGGCGCGTCTCTTGCGATTGCACAGTCTGCGCCTTTATTAGAAGGATGCTCGCGATTATTTGCAGGCTGTTATTGACCCGATGTTCCATTTCTTCGAGCAATATGTCCTTTTGGCGTAACAACTCATCCTTTTCGCGCTCGAGGTTACGCTGCTTGGTCACATCCTCGATGCCGAGCAGAAGATTTGTATAAGAGCTTTCTTTATAAAACACTTGCCGGGCATTTAGCAGCATGATGCGCTTCCCAATCCTAAGGAATTCGTGCTCGACTTCATAATCTTCCATTACGCCGTGCTCAGGAATAATTTTTTCCAGCAGCACGCGCAGCGCCGGAATATCCCATTGACCATCCCCCAGCGTATAAAAAAGCTTGCGTTCCGTATCTTCAGCACTGACCTGGAATATTCGATAATATGAACGGCTCGCGGTAATCACACGTAAATCTTTATCTAGGACGAGAAGAGGTTCGCGAACCGTATCCACGATTGCCTGGGCAAGTGTACTCGCCATCAGATTTTTTGATGACGATAGATTATTTGTCATGAGGTTCTTCTTAGGGCGACTGAAAAAAGGAAGTCGCTTTAAGTACAAGCCGCCCAATATGAAAGTTTTGCAAGACAATAATACTTAGTAAAAATAAGGGAACAACAAGCGCTCCGACAGGCCGCATACGCCGCTGCCTGAATATGCCTTATGGTAGTAGCTTATATGGCAGATTTTATAGTCACGTTTCGAGCAGCCACTTAGTTTTGCTGCGCCTAAAGCTGCTGTACCGGCCTTGCCTTGGCCAGCCTGTCGAATTCCAGGAAATCTTCCAGAAGCCCGCGCAGCTTATGTAGCGGGACCTGGTTCGGGCCGTCCGAAATGGCCTTGTCCGGGTCCGGGTGGATTTCGAGGAACAGCCCGGCAATGCCGGTGCTTAAGGCTGCACGC
Organism: uncultured Alphaproteobacteria bacterium; assembly: GCA_963714065.1. GTDB lineage: Bacteria > Pseudomonadota > Alphaproteobacteria > Rhizobiales > UBA4765 > JAZKID01. The sequence continues at coordinate 181,256 of OY970226.1, forward strand.
GCGAGAACGGGAATGAAACGTCGCTCGCCGCCGGAAGAGGTCCCCTGCCCGCCCGGCTGTTGCACGCTGTGCGTAGCATCGAAAATTACCGGCGCGCCGGTCTCTTTCATGATGGGAAACGCGCGCATGTCCGTTACCAGCGTATTGTAGCCGAAGGATGCGCCGCGCTCGGTCAGCAGAATATTGTCGTTGCCCGCGCCGAGAATTTTCTTGACGATATTCTGCGCATCCCACGGCGCGAGGAATTGTCCCTTCTTGACGTTCACCACCTTGCCGGTTTTCGCGGCGGCGACCAGCAAATCCGTCTGCCGGCAGAGGAAGGCGGGAATTTGCAACACATCGGCAATTGTCGCCACCGGTGCACAATGGGAAGACTCGTGCACGTCGGTGAGAATGGGAAGGCCGTAGGTTTTCTTGATCTCGGCAAAAACCGGCAGCGCGAACTGCATGCCCGATCCGCGCGCCGACGTGCCGCTGGTGCGGTTGGCTTTATCGTAAGACGCTTTAAAAATGAGCCCGATGCCTAATGCTTCGCACATTTCCTTTAAAGCATGCGCGACTTCCATTCCCAGCGCGCGGCTCTCCAGCGCGCACGGCCCGGCAATAAGAGAGAACGGCAGCGTGTTGCCGAACTTTACGTTGTCGATTTGAACAATGGGGTTGGGATGTTTCATAATTCAACCGTCATCCTCGGACTTGTTCCGAGGATCTTATGCCAATGTCTCATATAAATCCTTCCATTCCGGATTTATTTCATTGATGACATTAATCTTCCACTCTCTGACCCAATGTTTCATTGTTTTTTCTCTTTGGATCGCAGTTTGTATATCATCATAAAATTCATACCAGACAAGCCTGGTTAGATGATAGCGCTTTGTGAAGCCTTCAATCAAACAATTGCGATGCTGAAAAATGCGAGTGAATAAGTCAGAAGTTACGCCGATAGAAAGAATGCCCATGTACTTATTTGTTACAATATAAACCCATCCGCCCTTCATGATTTTAGATCCTCGGAACAAGTCCGAGGATGGCGTGCGGAACAAGCGCGAGGATGACGTCAAATGTATCCATCACACCAGCCTGCTCTGCTCCAGCGCCGCCTCAATGAAAGAAGCAAACAGCGGGTGCGGTTCGAACGGGCGCGATTTCAGTTCGGGGTGAAACTGCACACCGATGAACCACGGGTGATCCGGATATTCGATGGTTTCCGGCAGCAGGCCGTCGGGCGACATGCCGGAGAAACTCAAGCCCTTGGCTTCCAGCTTCTCTTTATATTTCGTGTTCACTTCGTAACGGTGGCGATGACGCTCATTGATCGTCTGCGAGCCGTAGATTTTGGAAATCAGGCTACCGGCTTTGAGTGCGGCATTATAAGCGCCCAAGCGCATGCTGCCGCCGAGATCGGTATTCAGCCCGCGCTTTTGCAGCTCATTGCCTTTCACCCATTCGGTGAGCAGGCCGACAACCGCTTCGTCGCATGGGCCGAATTCAGACGAATTAGCTTTTTCAATGCCAAGCAGGCTACGAGTTGCTTCCACCACCGCCATCTGCATACCGAAGCAGATGCCGAAATATGGCACCTGTTTTTCGCGCGCGAAACGCGCCGCCGCAATCTTACCTTCCGCACCGCGTTGCCCGAAACCGCCGGGGACAAGAATGCCGTGCACATTCTGCAAGCGCTCGGCCGGATTTTCAGCCTCAAAAACTTCCGAAGGCACCCAGTCGAGATTGACGCGCACGCGGTTTGCCATGCCGCCATGCACCAGCGCCTCTGTGAGCGATTTATAGGCATCCTTCAGGCCGGTATATTTGCCAACAACGGCAATACTGACTTCGCCTTCCGGCTCGTGATAGCGGTTTGAAATATCGCTCCAGCGCGTCATGTCGAGCGTGTGAGGCTTATCGATGCCAAAAGCTTTCAGCACTTCCGCATCCAGTCCCGCCGCCTGATATTGTGCGGGCACATCATAAATCGAAGCCGCATCCAGCGCGTCGATCACTGCCGTCTCGCGCACATTGCAAAAGAGCGCCAGCTTGCGACGTTCTTCCGCTGGCAACGCGCGGTCGGAACGGCACAACAGAATATCCGGCTGGATGCCGATGGTGCGCAACTCTTTCACCGAATGCTGCGTCGGCTTCGTTTTCAGCTCGCCTGCCGCGGCGATGAACGGCACCAGCGTGACATGAATATATAAAACGTTATGCGGCGGCTGGCTGCGGCCGAACTGGCGGATGGCTTCGAAAAACGGCAGGCCCTCGATATCGCCGACCGTGCCGCCCACTTCGCACAGCACGAAATCGATCCCCTCATTCCCCTCACCGATGAACTGCTTGATCGCGTCCGTCACATGCGGGATTACCTGAATGGTGGCGCCCAGATAATCGCCGCGCCGTTCCTTGGCGATGATGTCCTGATAAATGCGGCCGGTGGTGATATTATCCTGCTTATTCGTGGGACGGCCGGTGAAGCGTTCGTAATGGCCAAGATCGAGATCGGTTTCCGCGCCGTCGTCGGTCACATAGACCTCGCCATGCTGGTAAGGCGACATGGTGCCGGGGTCGACATTCAGATAGGGATCGAGCTTGCGCAGTCTCACGGAATAGCCGCGCGCCTGGAGAAGCGCGCCGAGCGCTGCGGAAGCGAGACCTTTACCGAGGGAAGAGACCACGCCGCCGGTGATGAAGATATACCGCGTCATGGGATTCAAGGGCTATCAAAGATATCTGGCTTGCACCAGAGGAAAATGAAACTCTTGACAGTTTTAGCCAACAATCTATCTTTTGGCGTCAATAAGCCTGAATTACAAGGGCTAAACGGGGGATCGAAATGGTTGCGTATGGTCTTGGGCGCTCCGGTTTATCTGCAACCTCTCTGCGGAATATCGCACCCGGAAAGCCGGCCTTTCCCATAAAGGCAAATTCTTCCCTGACCAGCACGAACCCGGTTTTATCGAAATTTTTTGCCGATGCTGTTTGGAAGCAAGCGGTTAATGATATCGGCGACGTATGGCAACGGAATTTTTCCTCAATAACGCAACAGCCGGTGCAAATCCGTTTTCTGGTTTTTCAGGAAGGCAATGGTGCTACATTCTCGCTCGATAAACCTGCGCTCATTGCGCTCTATCCCTCCCTGGACGACAGTAATTTTTCGTTTGTCAAAAGCTCTTTCATTATTGAATACAAACCCGGAAACCGGAGCTTCAATTTTATTCCTCTTGGAAAAAATAATACTACCGTCGCGCAATTGATTTATAATAATCGTAATCTGTCCACTACGCCGCTCTTCGGCTATGCCGCAGACAAATTGCAAAACGAGCTTTTCCCCCATACTCATAAAAACGAATTGAGGGCTGGCATTAAAGCTCGCGATCTGCAAAACCGCTTGCAGAAATCCGATCAAAAATTCCGTTTCTACCAGGAAAAGCGGGCTTTCGATTTCAATAGCTAGCACTTTCAACCGGCACTTGCGGTGTAGCGAGGAAACGAGCGCTTGTTATGGCTCATAACTGCTGGTATAGCCCGCAGGGGAGTTTTTCATGATCACATCGCGCGCAATCATCGTAGCAACGGCTGTGGGCCTTTGCGCTTCGCCTGCTTTCGCTGAAGACATCGCTTCGGCACTCGACTGGAGCGGTTTTTATGCCGGCGGCCATATCGGCGGCAGCAGCGTGAAGCAGCGCGGCGATTACGATGACGTGACCGATTTTGCAGCGATCGATTTCTTTCCTCTCGGTTCCAGCTACGGCGCACAGTTCGGCTACAACTGGCAAAGAGGCACTTTCGTTTACGGCCTCGAACTGGACGGGACATGGCTCAACGCTTCGGCCAGCCGCATCGACGACGAAGGCGATACGCAAATCATCGATGGCGATTTTGTCGGCTCGGTGAATTTCAGAACCGGCGTCGCTATCGACAAGGTGCTGCTGTTCACTTCACTTGGTTTTGCTCATGGCAGCGCGGATTTCACGGTGATCGGGGATGTCCCCAGCCCCGCCACACGGTCTATCGGCAGTTGGGGCTTTGCAGGCTCGCTCGGTGTGGAATGGGCTTTCGCACCGGCCTGGAGCATGATCGCGCAATATACGCATTACAGTTTCGATCGGCACGAAGGCACGCCGACCCTGACGGGCGATTCATCTACCGACGATTATCTTGCTCTCGATAATATCGATGCCTTTCATCTCGGCTTCAATTATCACCTGGACGCAAATCCGCAGCAATTCCGCGAGGTGCGGCTTGTCAGCAATGTCGATTGGACCGGCACCTATCTCGGCGTACATGCCGGCGGCGGCAACTCGCGTATTCTCGGCACCTATGATGAAGTCGGCGATCATGGCTCCCTCGATATCAATCCGCAAGGCTTTTTGGGCGGTGTGCAGTTAGGTCAGAATTGGCAAATAGGCCCGTGGGTTTACGGCATCGAAGTCGACGGCAGCTGGAGCGGCATGCAGGACAACCGGGTCGATGGAGATGGCGACACCCAGGAACTCGAAACCAATGCGCTGTTCAGCGCCCGCGGCCGTATCGGCGTCGCGGCCGACAACAGCCTGTTCTATTTCACCGGCGGTATCGGCTATGTGGATTCCGAGCTGATCGTGAATGAAGGCGCAACCGTTGCCACGGCCGGGGTGACGTCATTGGGACCAGTGATCGGCGGCGGCATCGACTGGCATGTGGCGCCTAACTGGTCGTTGCGCATCGAGGGTCTCACCTATTTCTTTTTCGATGACCGACAGTCGCTGGCGGGCTTGACCGCCGATTCAGACGCGCAGGATTTCCTGCGCCAGAGCACGGTCAGCGTGCTGCGTGTTGGCGCAAACTTTCATCTGAACTAAGATCCGAATTATTCAGCGCGAAATCGGCACTTGCGGTGCGGCGGGTTGCGCCGGAGCCGGAGTTGCGGGCGCCTGCTGCAGCGGCACCTGATCGAAAATGGAGCGCGGCGTATCGGAAGACGGCCTACCCAGATAGGCAAGCGTCATCGATGTGAGGAAAAACAGCCCCGCGAGAATGGCCGTGCCGCGCGTCAGAATATTCGCCTTGCCGCGCGAGGTGAGGAAACCGCTCACGCCGCCGCCCATGCCAAGCCCGCCGCCTTCGGAGCGCTGCAACAGCACGACCCCGATTAATGCGAGCACGACAAGCAGATGGATAATGATGACGATTTCGGACATGCAACCGGCTTAGCTTAAGGCCCGCCCGATGGCAAGCAGGCCAGCCGTAAATAGCTGGCACGTATTGGATAATATGATTTTGTGAGCAATACTGCGCTAATTCTTCTTTTCAGCAAGCATAAAAAAGAATAGACTTGTTACATGTATGTAAATCGGCAATTTGATTTAAAAGAGGCAAATATCGCCTCACCCAAAGCGTTTGCGAACAGTATTGCAGCGCAACAGCCGGCTGCGGAGAAACCAAAATCCTCCGAAGTTCTGGCGTCGGAAATTTACCAGTATATGCAAATTGCCATAAATGATGGGTTCCAGCATGCGCATGATACGGAGCCTTATTATTTGATTTTAAAAAAATATAAATTTTCGCAAGAAGCAAGAACTGCGGCCGAGGAGATAAAAGATAAACTCTACAGAGGAGAAGCCGCCCTGAGGCGCGCCATGGACATATTTACCAGGCAGGATTTTCCCCGCAATGATATCGAGCCGCTTATAAAAAATATCGAAAATGCCGGAGACCGCTTTATGGAGGCGCGGCATGCCTGCGATCAAAATCATCGATTGGCTTTTGCCGAAGGCGAAGAACGTAATTTCTTCGTAACCGGCAGCGAACAGGTCGCAAATCTATGGGCTGAATTCACAAAGCTGGTTGCCAACGTCAACCAGAAGGTTCAACAGATCGAGCCGCTCAGGCACATCAAGATCGAAAATTTTGAACTCAATGAGAGACCGTGAGTCTCCGAGACTGCGCATCAATCCGATAATTTTATAATACCATTTTTAGAAATTGGGAGTAACGCCAGTATAACGATTACTGCGGCCGCGGCGGCTGCGGGCTCGGTGACCTGCTCGGAACAGGTCCATCAGTTTGAGGAGCAGAAGTAACGCCGGTTTGGCGCGGGCGTATTGTTGACTGTGCTGGCGCCGATATCGGTGTTGGCGCGGGGGATGGTATAGGACCCGTATAGGGAGCCAGCGTTTTTTCAGAAGCACGGTCGCCGATGACAACAATATCGCGGCCCGGTTTCAATTTCACTTCCTTGCCTTCAAAAGTCTTGAGTGGTTCGCCGTTCGGGGTCTTAATGAGGGATTTTGTAAAACCGGAATATTGAAGACCTAGGTAATCGCCCGTGAAACGGTTCAGTACATAAGGCACGCCTTCCGCGTCGACAAAAACTCCATATTCTCCGCCATCGATTGAATATGAGCCCAGTCCACTATGGAACCGACCGGAAACGAGGCCGTTAGTGGCAAAAAGCTGCTTGTTGCTGGAACCGAGGGTTTCAATTTTGTTGAAGCTGGTCGTTTCGACCTTGAATGAATTCGAGCGAGAATTCATGATTCCGCCCGCTGTTACAACCTGCGCTGCTTTTCGTAGAAATGCTTGTGCGGCAGGCGCTACATAAGGTGCAACTGTTTCACCAACCTTGGTTGCGACGACACTTATAGTTTCTGCAGCCGCCCTTTCAGCAAGCACCGCACCACCGGTCCCGGCTACACCGAACATGAACAGCGCTTTCCCTATACCATCGACCGTCGTAATATCCCAAATAGGTGGCGCCCAAGGTGATGTGTCGCCCGTACGGCGCCATGATTTATATTTTTCCATATAATAGTCGATCAGGCTCGGCTCCACTGGGCGCGGCGCAGCTTGCATATAGGTTCTGGAAGAGAGTTGTTTATCAGCAACCGTTGTAGGCTGGGGCTGCTGTTGTATGGAAGGAGTAGAGGCTGCGATCTCGGCTCGTGAACTTTTTGCTGGCAGCGCTGAAGGAGGTTCGCCGATCATATCGTCGATCATGTTCAGGAGTTCCATAAGCTCTTTTTAAATCGTGGCTGTATCAGAATTATCAATTTCGGTTGTATTTTCTACCCCATTATGTCCATTACCGTTAGCCAGATCATGAACATCCATACCTAGCTTTCTTGCATCCTTTTTGCCCTTTTTTATGATATCCCGACAATTTCTTGCATTAAATAAACGCTGGAGCACTATTTCTTCCAATCCCGCGTGCCGGATCGCTGTCCAGTAACTGAATGCATTTGCAGCAATCGTTGCGCCAACGGATATGGCAAGAACTTCAAGTATGGAGCTTTTGTAAATCTGCCAAAAACTCTGCCGGCTAGCATTTTTCGCTATCTCTGGACATTCATCAAGAATTTGCAATATTCGATCTATTTTTTTTTCAGAAGACAGACCGGAATCCCCTCTTATATTTTTTACTTCCTTCTGCTGACACGCTTGAAGCACTTCAAGCCGAATATCCGCCGAATAAGGATTGTTTTTCCATTTCCATAACGCCCTTAGAAGATTAATAAAACCTGCAACAATTAGGATAGCCTTCGCCGAATAATGTGGCGTATACCACAAGCTTTGTCTGTAGGAATTTTGAAAATCCTTCAATTGTTGGATTTTTTTATCTAAAGCCAAGCAATTCTTAAGATTATTGCCGTCATCAGCAGTAACAGGATTATTTTCGTATTGTCGCTCGACTTCACTTGCCGTCGGCCAATAAAGACTTTTAAAGTATCGCCAACTACCAGCGATTTGTTTTTTGCTCTTATCAAGCAGTTGGCCTGCCTTTTGGATACTTTCTTTTCTTAATTCTGAGAGCTTTAGTTTTGCTTGGTCAAGCCTGTTATCTTGTGGATCTAACGCATCAGAAGCAATCTCGCTCAGAGCTGAATCAAACGATGCATCCAAAGCAGAATTGTTAGGATGATTGACGGCAGATGTTTTGCCGGCCGCGGCAGTCACATTCATGATTGGAATCCCTGAAACTGTTTTTGAGAATTATTTGCGTTTCTAAAGCTCTATTGTGTAACTTTTGTGAATGGTGACATGACTGGAAAACTCCTTGTTAAAATGCTCATTAGCCTAAGTTTGAAATGAAATATACGTCAATCTTTATATGGATTATGCTGCGCTGCAGCGACGATGTCCAGAAATTCTTTCGCCTTCAGACTAGCGCCGCCCACCAGCGCGCCGTCGACATTTTCGCAGCGAAGAATTTCGGCGGCGTTAGCACCTTTCACCGAGCCACCATATAGAATGCGGGTTGCATCCGCTCCCTCACGGTTCTGTTTCAGACTGTTACGAATGTGAGTGTGCATTGCAGCAATATCCTTCGCACTCGCGGTAAGACCGGTGCCGATGGCCCAGACGGGTTCGTAGGCGACGATGATATCGCCTAAAAGCGGTACGCTTTCGCGCAATTGCCGCGTGACGACGTTGCAGGCCTCGCCGGTTTCGCGCTCCGCGTGTGTTTCGCCTACACAAATGATGGGGACAAGACCGGCATCCAGCGCTGTCTTCGCTTTGGCCTGAACCTGTGTATTCGTCTCATAATGATATTGCCGCCGCTCGGAATGGCCGACAATCACATAGGCCGCCCCCGCATCCCTGAGCATTTGCGCCGAAATATCACCCGTAAAGGCGCCCGATAGCCGCTCATGACAATCCTGACCGCCGAAGGCCAGCCGGGTTCTGCCGAACTTTTCCGTGCAGAGGGGCAACAGAGTGAAAGGCGGACAGATCGCAATATCGCAATTTTCACTAATGTTTTCAGCTACTTGCGAGATCTGCTCAAGATCACACTTCAGGCCGTTCATCTTCCAGTTGCCGACTATCAACTGACGCAGATTTTTTGCCATAACTTATCCCCGCCGCTTCTTTATGCATTATAATGACTTAGCTTGCCCTGCCGCCTGCGGCTTTGCTATGCGGAATGGGCTTATAAACAGCTTTTAACCTCAAAGGGTCACATGCTTCAACAGCTTCGCCGCGGCGCCGGTTCATGGGTCGCCAGACTTCTCCTGGGCCTGCTTGTCATCAGCTTCGGCCTGTGGGGCATTGGCGATGTTTTTCGCAATTTCGGCGGGCACACGCTGGCGAGTATCGGCCGCACCGATATTTCCATCGAGAATTTCCGCCGAGCCTATGACCTCGAACGGCAAACGCTGGTGCGGCGTGCGGGGCGTCCCATCACCAACGAGCAGGCGGAAGCGCTTGGCCTGCGTCAGCGCGTCATCAGCCAGCTTCTGGCGGAAGCCGCCTTCAACGAAGAAGCGCGGCGGCTGGGGCTGAATGTAAGCAAGAACGCCGTGGTCCGCGATATTGCGCAGGACCCGTCATTCGCCAGCACTGCGGGACGTTTCGACCAGGAGAAATTCGAACGGCTGCTTAATGTCAACGGCTATACCGAGGCGCGTTATGTGCAGGAGCGAACCGATCTTGCGAAACGGCGCATGCTGGCGCAAAGCCTGAGCTATGGCGCCAGTCTGCCAGATGTCTATACGCAGGCCGTTCATCGCCTGAAAAACGAAAAACGTACGGTGGATTACATCGTGCTGGCGGCCGACAAGTTCGCCAAGATCGATGCGCCCATTCTCGACGAACTCGAAAAATATTACGAGATCGTCAAGGCAAGCTACAACACACCGGAGCGTCGCGCACTGAAACTGCTGACCCTCAAGCCGGAAGATTTCACCAAGACTATTGCCGTGAGCGACGACGACGCGCGCGCGTCTTATGACAGTCAGTCGGAAAAATTCATCAAACCGGAAAAGCGGCAGATCGAGCAGTTCAATTTTACCGACATGCAAAGAGCGAAAGAAACTGCCGCGCAACTTAAGGCAAATCCCGGTGCAACCGACCAGTTGCTACCGAAGGGAACGGCGCGCAACGATCTGGGTCTTGTCACCAAAAATGATTTGATCGATCCCGCCGTGCGCGATGCCGCTTTCGCATTGCCTGCCGGAAAAGTCAGCGATGCGATCGAGGGCCAGTTCGGCCCCGTGGTGGTGCACGTCGTCAAGATCGAGCCAGGCGAGACGGCTTCTTTCGAGAAGGCAAAAGTAGCAATCAGGCAGGAGATTGCCGCGCAGCGTGCCCGCGACGCGCTGTTCGACGTGCACGACAAGATCGAGAACGAGCGCGCTTCCGGCGCGCGGCTTGAGGAAATCGCGACCAAGTTCAACCTCAAGATCGAAACCGCCCAGCCGGTCGACAAACAGGGTATGACGGAAGCGCAAACGCCGGGCACTGTCGAGGCTGCGGTTCTTAACGATGCGTTCCAATCCGAACAGGGGATCGATAATGAGCCCGTACAGCTTCCCAATCAAAGCTGGGTGTGGTTCGAGGTGGAGAAAATAATCGCTGAGCGCGAGCGCCCGCTTGCCGAAGTACGCAAGCAGGTGGAGCAACAATGGCGCGGCAATCAAGAGCGCATGGTCCTGTCGGAGAAATCGCGAGCGCTGCTTGAGGAACTGAAGAACGGCAAGAAACTCGACGCGATCGCACGCGAGCAGCAGGCACCGCTCAAGAGCACGCCGTCTTTCGCGCGCGACGGCAAGGTGCCGGATTTCTCGCCTTCCGCCGTCAATTCCGCTTTTCGTATTGCCGTCAACCAGGCTGACACCGGGCTTGCCGCAAATAATCGCGACCGCCTGATTTTCGTTGTCAGGAAAAACGAAGTGCCACCTTTGCTGCAGCCCGACGAGAAGATCGTGAAAATGCTTCGCGACGGCATGCATGACGATCTGCTTTTTCAATTCGTCGCGGGCGTACAGCAGGATCTGAACGCCACGGTGAATACAGCGCTTGCGGAACGGCTGACGGCTGGCTCGTCGCAATGAGGCTTATCGAGCCTGGCTTTGCGGATTTCGAAAAAAATCACGCGGCGGGAAAGCCGCAGGTCGTCTACACACGCCTTGCCGCCGACCTCAACACGCCGGTCGGCGCCTATATAAAACTCTTTGAGCATTTCGGCGAAGGCTTCCTGCTCGAATCCGTGCAAGGCGGCGCGGTGCGCGGGCGCTATTCGACCCTGGGTTTCGCTCCCGATCTAGTACTGCGCGCCGACGAGAACGGTACCCAGATCCACCGCGGCAATGCCGTGAAGAAAGATAATAAGCCTTTTTTCGCAAGCCTGCGCGAACTTCTGCACGAAAGCCGTATCGACATGCCGGAAAACCTGCCGTCGATGGCGGCGGGAATTTTTGAACTCATGGGATATGACTGCGTGCGCGAGATCGAAACGATCGGCGACAGCAAGCACGACCCGCTCGACCTGCCACGCGCGCATCTGCTGCGGCCGACCCTGGTTGTGGTATTCGACAATGTGCGCGACGAAATCGTGCTCGTCACGCCTTGCCGGCATAATGACGCGAGCAATGCCGCAGCGCTTTACGAAAAGGCGAGCCAAAAATTGCGGCAAGCCGTTAGCTGTTTGCAAAAACCCGCACCCGAATCCTTTGACGAAAACTGTTTCGCTCCAGCCGCGCCAGAATCTAATATACGTCGCGAGGATTATTTGCGCATGGTGGAACGAGCGAAGGAATATATTTTCGCCGGCGACGCATTTCAGATCGTGCTCTCGCAACGTTTCGAGACGGATTTCCCCCTGCCGCCCTTCAAACTTTACCGCGCGTTACGGCGGACAAATCCCTCGCCCTATATGTTTTATTTCGATTTGAACGAAAGCAGCGACTTTGCGATTGCCGGTTCTTCGCCGGAAATCTGCGTGCAGTTGCGCGGCGACAGGGTGACGCTGCGGCCGATCGCGGGCACGACGCGGCGCGGAAAAACGCCAGCCGAAGACAAGACGCTCGGTGAGAAACTGCTGAGCGACCCGAAGGAGCGGGCCGAGCACCTCATGCTGCTCGATCTCGGCCGCAACGATGTGGGGCGCGTGGCGCAAACCGGCACGGTCGAAGTCGAGGAACAGTTCGCGCTGGAATATTATTCGGAAGTGATGCACATCGTCTCGCAGGTGGGGGGCAAGCTGAGGCCGGGGCTCGACTGCATCGATGTGCTCAAGGCCGCTTTCCCGGCAGGTACGGTTTCGGGCGCACCGAAAGTGCGCGCCATGCAGATCATCAACGAGCTTGAGCCCGACCAGCGCGGTTTTTATGCCGGTTGCGCCGGTTATTTTTCCGCCAATGGCGATATGGACACCGCCATCATCCTGCGCACCGGACTTATGAAAAACGACAGGCTTTACGTGCAGGCGGGCGCGGGCATCGTTGCCGACAGCGTTCCGGAAAAGGAACAGGCCGAGTGCGAGGCGAAAGCGCGCGCGGTATTTCGCGCCGCCGAAGTTGCGGGAGGTGTTGCATGACCGTGCTCCTGCTCGACAATTACGACAGCTTCACGTTCAACCTTGCGCATATGCTGGGAGTTGCCGGCGTCGAAGTCGACGTTCGCCGCAATGATGCCTTAAGCGCCGACGATGTACTGGCCATGAACCCTGAAGCCATCGTGATTTCGCCGGGCCCCTGCACGCCGAAAGAGGCCGGGATTACATTAGAGCTGATTGAAAAAGCGGCAGCGCATATTCCCATTCTCGGCGTATGCCTCGGCCATCAGGCCATCGGCCAGGTTTTCGGCGGCAAGATCGTGCGGCAAGCGCCGATGCACGGCAAGACGGACCTGATCGAACATGGAGGGCGCGGCCTGTTTCATGGCCTGAATGCCGCCATCTGGGCAACGCGCTATCATTCGCTGGTTGTCGAGCCGGAAGATTTACCGGAGGAGCTCGAAATCACGGCGCGCACACGCGACGGGCTGATCATGGGGCTTCAGCACAAAACATATTGCGTGCACGGCGTGCAGTTTCATCCCGAAAGCATTGCAACCGAACATGGCGCGCGCCTGATCGGAAATTTCCTTCGGCTTGCAAAGCGCGAGCGACTGGCAGAAGCAGTAGTTGCGCCCGTCACAACCGAAATGAAATCCTTTATCGCGAAAGCCAGCGACGAGCCGCTATCGCAGGACGAGGCGCATACGGTTTTCGATATCATCATGCAGGGCAAGGCGACGCAGGCGCAGATTGCGGGATTGTTGACAGCGCTGCATTTGCGTGGCGAGACGGCGGAGGAACTGACGGGTGCCGCCATCAGCGTGCGCGCATGCTGCCAGCGCATCGATGCGCCGGAAAATGCCATCGATATCGTCGGGACCGGCGGCGACGGTTCGAACTCGCTCAATATTTCGACTGCGGCGGCGCTGGTTACGGCCGCTTGCGGCGTGCCTGTCGCCAAGCATGGTAACCGTTCCGTTTCCTCGCGATGCGGTTCGGCCGATGTGCTGGAAAAACTCGGCATTAATATTGAGGCGCCTTTTGAGGCGATTGCGCATTCGATCAAGAAGGCGAATTTCGGCTTTATGTTCGCGCCGCTTTATCATCAGGCGATCAAGCATGTCATGCCGGTGCGGCGCGAGCTCGGCATGCCGACGATCTTCAACCTGATTGGCCCGCTCGCCAATCCCGCTTTCGTCAAATATGCGCTGATCGGCGTGAATGCCGAACGCTGGCTAGATATTTTCGCCGACGTGTTCGGGCGTCTCGGCGGCATCAGGGCATGGATCGTGCACGGGCATGCCGGGCTGGACGAGATCAGCGTTTCCGGGCCGACCGAGGTGGTGGAATTCGATGCCGGTAAAACACGGCGCTTTACGCTGACGCCCGAAGACGCCGGACTTGCGCGCCATCCCGCAAGAGAACTGCGCGGCGGCGATGCTGCTGAGAATGCCGGGTTTTTGCGCGCGCTTCTTGATGGCAAACACAGCGCCTATCGCGACGCGGTTGTCCTGAATGCGGCGGCGGCATTGGTGATTGCCGGCAAGGCCCGGGATTTGCGGGAAGGTGCTGCCCATGCCGCGCGGGTGCTGGACAATAAAGCGGCCGCGAGCACGCTCGAAAAAATCGCCACACTCAGCAAACAGGCATGAGCAATATTCTGCACACAATCATGGTGCACAAGCGCGAGGAAATCGCGCTTGCGAAAATGCGTACGCCCATATCCGAACTGGAAGAAGCGATCAAGTATGTTTCAAAGCCGCGCGGTTTTCTGCATGCGCTGCAGGTCAGGCGCGCGCAAAACAGGATCGGGATTATCGCCGAGATCAAAAAGGCAAGCCCGTCGAAAGGCGTGATCAGGGAAGATTTCGACCCAGCCCGGCTTGCGAAAGCTTATGAGGAGGGCGGTGCCGCCTGCCTGTCCGTGCTGACGGATGTGAAATTTTTTCAGGGCGCGAACGATTATCTGCATCAGGCGCGCGAGGCTTGCGCCCTCCCCGCCTTGCGCAAGGATTTTCTTTGCGATGTTTATCAGGTGTTTGAAGCGCGCGCGCTCGGCGCGGATTGCATCCTGATTATTATGGCGGCAGTCGACGATGCCTGCGCGCGCGATCTGCTGAATGCGGCAAAAGCACTGCAAATGGATGTGCTGGTAGAAACGCATAACGAAGCCGAGATGCGCCGCGCCATTGCGCTGAAAGCGCCGCTGATCGGCATCAACAACCGCAACCTGCAGGATTTCAGCGTCGACCTGGAAATCAGCGAAAAACTGGCCCGGCTCGCGCCGCCCAGAATATTGCTAGTTAGCGAGAGCGGTATCGCCTCCCGGGCCGATATCGGCCGGTTAAGTAAAAGCGGAATCAATACATTCCTGATCGGCGAAACACTCATGAAGCAGGCTGATGTATCGAAAACCCTTGCGGCGCTTACATTTTAAGCTTTAAAGCCCTCCCGCGCGGGTTGATAAATAAAATTTTATACAACTCACTACTGATCACATGAATGTGATAAATTAGGTTTACTTTGTTTTTTACTTGAATTAAATTTTTTGCTATCGAAGCGTCAGGTTCATTTTTTAAGGAGATTACTATGCCAGGTTATAACGGAGTCGGCGGCGGTGGTGGCCAAAGAGGGCAGCGTGGGCAAGTTGCTCAAGGACAAGGCGGTGCATATGGCCGCCAGGGTGGTCAAGGTGGCTATGCGCGCGTCGGCGGTGTCATGCGCACCGGAGACGGCAACAGAGGAAATTTCGACAACACGGCTCGCACGCAGGTGAATGCCGGAGCCGGATCGCGCCGTGCCACAAATTTTAATCCCGCGTCATCTCCCTTTGCCACCAGCACACCACCCTCTCAAGCGAATGCCGGATCGCGCAGCGGCGCCGCTACAAGAAGTTTTGATATCAACCGTCCCAATGGGGCAATGACGCCTAATCCTGCCGCCGGCGCCGATCGCACAAATAGTGCCGCGATGCGGCCGATGGACGGCACCAATAATTTCCCGGCACGTAGCCCGGGAGTACCGGTCGATCCCAATGCCATCGCTCGTACCACGAACAGCCGCGACAATATTGTAAGAGCGGGCACGCTTGACGTATCCCGGACTCCTAATGGCGGAAACGATGGCCATCGTGGTGGCCGGGGCGGCAGGGGCAACTGGTTTATCGACAACAGCAACTCCGGCAACACATTCACAAGGGACTCCGGCAACACCTTCAACACCAACTCCGGAAACACCTTCAACAACAGCAACAACACAACCAGCATCTCTAATACTTTTAACAACACCAACAGCTTTAACACCAGCACGAATACCAACAGCAATAATAATGTCTTCTCTGCCAACCGCCGCGGCGGCGATGGCAACAGAGGCCGTGGTGATGGAAATGGCGGTCGTGGTGGCGGGTTTGTCGACAACGACAACAACAACTGGTGGAAAGACGCCGGCAACAATAATCATCGTGGACGCTGGGACCAGGTTGGCCGTCATAACGGAAACGGTTCGCACGGTAACAACTGGGACGGCGGTTCTTACAGCCACGGAAACGGTGGATGGCAAAATGCTTACTACGGCAATGGCTATGTTGGTTATGGTGGCAATGTTGGCTACGGCATTGGCTATGGCAATGGCTATTACGGGAATGCCTATCTGGCGGACTGCGCTTACAACAATGGGGATTTCTATTACAATAATATCCCGCGCGAAATCTGCTATGATGATGTAGCCGGTACTATTTACTACATCGATGATTACGGTGCGGTCGGCTATCTCGATGGTTACTTCGATAACGGCTTGGCCTATGTCTATTTCAATGGTCGCCCATGCCTCGTCAACGTGCGCCCATGCGTGCTCGCCAGACATTCCCGCTACAGAGGCGGTTGGGGTGGTGGCGGCTGGGGACGTCGTGGGCACCACGGCGGTGGTGGCTGGTGGGGCCGCCATGGCGGCGGCACTTACGTCACCGGCGGCTTTGGTGGAAGATGGGGCAGCGTTAACGTCGGCGTTCGCGTCTAATTCACAGCAAGCTTAATGTACACATGAAGGGCGGATCATTTCCGCCCTTCTCTTTTTATATGCCTGAGCTATAAGGCGCGCATGACAAAGACAGACGAATATACCGTTTACGGCGCGATGGGCTCGGGCTCTATTGCCGTCGAGGCCGCGCTCGAACTGCTGCAACTTCCTTACCATGTGATCGAGGGCGCGACCTGGGCCGAAGAGGAAGCGCGCGAGCGCGTGATGAAGGTCAACCCGCTGCAGCAGGTGCCCGCCCTCGTCCTGCCCTCCGGCGAAATCATGACAGAGAGCGCTGCCATTCTGTTATGGCTTGCCGATAATCATCCGCAGGCCAAGCTGTGCCCGCCGCCGAATGCGCTTTCGCGCGCGGCTTATCTGCGCTGGATGGTCTATATCCCCGCCGCGATCTACTCCATGTTTTGGGTGCGCGATGTTCCCTCGCGACTTGCTGATGGCGAGGACGCCGAGGCCGTCATCCGCCACCGCACGGCCGAGCGGATCGCCGAATGCTGGCGCCTGATGGACCGGCAGGTGAGCCCGCAGAACTATATTCTTGGCAACGAGCTTTCCGTTCTGGATCTTTATGTCACGGTGGTTTCGCGCTGGACGCCGCGCCGCAAGCGCTTTTACCAGGAAGCGCCGAAGCTTGCCGAAATCGTCAGACGTGTCGACGCCGAGCCGCGGTTGAAAGATTTCTGGGCGAAGAGATTCCCGTTCGAAGGGGAATGGGAGGAGGGGTAATTTTACCGCTCACCAAGGTGGGTTGAGCATCAGCGAAATCCGCCATATTTAAACGTCATCCCCGCGAATGCGGGGATCTTGATGCTCATAATCGCAACCAGCGATATATCGGCTTATGCATCATAATGCCCATTTTCTTTATTGATTCCTGGATCCCGGGTCTGATCCTCGCGAGCTTCGCGCGCTCGGGCCCGGGATGACGACTTATTCTTGTGGCAAGATATCATAAAAAAACAACGGCCGGGTTTCCCCGGCCGCTGCGCATTTAAATTCGGACGTTTGACTTAGTAGGAAACGTTCGGCGCTTTCGATGGCAGCAGAACCTGATCGACGACGTGAATGACGCCGTTCGACTGAAGAACGTCTGCAGTCGTGATCGTTGCCGTATTGCCCTTGGCATCGGCGATCTCGAACTTGCCGCTACCTGTCGTGGTTTCGGTGACTGTCAGCGTTTCGCCTTCCACCGTCGTCAGCTTGCTGGTCTTCTTCAGATCTTCCGTGGTGTATTTGCCCTTGACCACATGATAGCTAAGGATTTCCTTCAGGGCAGTTTTGCTCTCGGTCTTTTGCAGGTCTTTCAGAGTGCTGTCACCCAGCTTCTTGAAAGCGGCATCTGTCGGCGCGAACACCGTGAACGGGCCTGTGCCTTCCAGCGTCTTGACGAGATCGGCTTCCTTCACCAGCTTCACGAGCGTGGTGTGGTCTTTCGACTGGCTCGCATTCTGGATGATGTTCTTTGTCGGATACATCGGTGCGCCGCCGACCGTGACGGTCTTTTGCATTGCCGGCGCTTCCGTGGCGAGCGCTGCGCCGCCGAGCAGAAAAGCTGCGGCCAGGGCAGAAAGAGTAAACTGTTTAAGCATTGCGTTCTCCTTGTTGAACGAGGGACAATTGCCATTACCAACATGGTGAAAATAAGGCTATCCGTTTTTATTACTGATGGGATTTATCCCCCCTCTTTACAGGCGGCTTTATGCAACATGCGATTGCACTTGCGGAACGAAGCGAGAACATATATAAGGGGAGCGTCTTTGTGATTCTGCGGAGTTTTGCATGCTCACACGCAAACAACACGAACTGCTCACTTTCATCCACCAGCGCGTCAAGGAACAGGGTGTGCCGCCCTCTTTCGAAGAGATGAAGGAAGCGCTTGATCTGAAATCGAAATCCGGCATTCACCGCCTGATCATGGGGCTGGAGGAGCGCGGCTTTATCCGCAGGCTTGCCAATCGCGCCCGCGCGCTGGAGGTGGTCAAACTGCCCGAATCCTTTGCGCCAAGCCTTGGGTCCTCTTCACGCGGCAAGGGTTTTACACCAAGCGTGGTGGAAGGCGGACTAGGCAAGGTGAGCTTGCGAAAGAATGTGGCCCCGGCCCCTCCGGGCGCGGAGATTATTTCAATTCCCGTGATGGGCCGTATCGCCGCCGGCACGCCGCGCGAGGCCTTGCAGACCCAGCTCAACACCCTGCCGGTTCCGGCCGACCTTCTGACACAGGGCGAGCATTACGCCCTGGAAGTGCGCGGCGACAGCATGATCGAGGCCGGCATTCTCGACGGCGATACGGTTTTGATCAAACGGCAAAATCACGCCAATAACGGCGACATCATCGTGGCGCTGATCGACGACGAGGAAGCGACCTTAAAGCGTTTCCGCCGCAAGGGCGCCTCGATTGCGCTGGAGGCCGCCAATCCGGCTTACGAAACGCGCATTTTCGGGCCCGAACGTATCCAGGTTCAGGGCATACTGGCGAGCCTGTACCGGCGCTATTCCTGAGAAATCGTTTTCGCTTCCGGACACCAGGGCCGCGCACCGCAGTCCTGCGTAATACTGCGCAAGGTGAACTGCGGCGCGCCCTGCTCGCCTGAAAATTTCACGCTGATCCCCCTGCCTTCCCTGATCATGGCCCGGTCGATCACGAGTTGCGGACGCGTGCATTGCGGCGGCGCTTTGGCGCGCGGCAGAATGAGAAGATCGGCGCGCGCGCAATCCTCGGCAAGCGAGGCCTGATCGTAAGAGATCGCTATCAGTCCCGCTTTCCTGCTGTAAACGGCGCAGCCCAGACTGTCACAATTCTGGTTGAGCTTGAGGGCGGGATCGTCGATCTCGCGCCTGTCGCCATCGGCTTCCAGCCAGCGTCTGGCGATAAATATCTCACGCGGCGAATGCAGCAGTGTCAGTTTTTCGTCCGGCCCTCGCACGGCCATGCTCCAGCCGCTCTGCGAAATATAAAGATCGGCCGGTTTTTCGAAAATACCGAGCAGAAGACCCACAGCATATGGAACGAGAGCGAGGACAGCGATCCTGCTTTTCCACAAACTCGCCCAGACAATGCCGAAGCTGCAAAGCAGCATGGATGTTATGCCAAATCCACTGATGCCGACCAACGCATGCGGAAAGGATGAGACGAGTCTCGCCACGCCCATCATGCCGTCGATACCAAAACCGAGAAACGGCAGCGTGAAATTTTCGAGGCCGAACGGCAGCGCGAACAATGTGAGGAGCACGCCCGGCATCACCGCAAGCTCGATAAAGATCAGCGCCAGTAAATTGCCGATTACCCCGAACGTGCTGATGCGGTGGAAGTGATGCAGCGTGAACGGCGCGGTCGCAAGTTCCGCGACAAGGCTTGTGCAAAACGTAACGAGCACAAGCGTGACAAGCCAGCTCAAACCCGTGGCGAGCCAGCTATCGTTCCACGGCATCACACGCGGAAACCATTTTCGCTCGTGCGCGGCGATCAATGCAGCGGTTGCGGCAAACGACATCTGGAAACTCGCACTCAGGATTTCGTTCGGCATCCACAAGGCGATCAGCATTGCGGCGATCACGACATTGCGCATCGTGAGCGCCGGGCGGTCCAACAAAATGGCACCGAACACGATCAGGATCATGATATAGGAGCGCGTGGTGGCAACCGCGCCGCCGGAAATTATTTCGTAAACGGACACCACGGCGATGGCGCACAAGGCCGCCAGTTTTTTCGATTGAATATTCGGGAAGATCAGACCCAAACACGCAAACAGCAGCCGGGACAGGAAAAACATGCCGCCCGCCACCAGCACCATGTGCAGCCCGGAAATGGAGAGCACATGAATAAGGCCGGAGCCGTTAAAGGCCTGATAGAGATCGTCGCTAATGCCCGAGCGGTCGCCCGTGATCAAGGAAGCCGCGATAGCGCCGGTTTCGCCGTTCAAACCCGCCTGTACGCGCTGCGTGATGTTCGCGCGCATATGCGTCAGCCAGATCTGCGCCGTTTGAAGCAGCGATAATTCCTGACGCAAAATTTTTTCCGGCTGTTTTGAAACGGTGCCGGTGCCGTCCATGCCGTCGAAAAACCAGAAAAAGGAAGGATCGTAGGCGCCAGGATTGGTAGGAAGAGGAAGAGCATGCAGGTTGGCCTCGACCTTGACCGTATCCCCCTCGGCAAGCTCGCCGAGCTTTTTTCCTGTCAGACGCAACTGGCCGGGCCGGTCGGCCTGCGCCCTGCCCTCCATATCGATCACGGCAAGAGTGATACGCGGACGGCGCGCGATGCGATGCTCGACTTCGGTGACCGTACCCGTTATCTTCGCGCCCTTGATATCTTCATGGATCAGCGGCGAAGCGACGCGGCGCGTCTGCAGATCGGCGGCGATGGCGCCCAAGAGAAAACTCAATATGCAGACCGCAATTGCAAAAGGTGCGAATGTATGCCGCAGCGCAATGGCAAATAATACCGCTATTGCCGAAAGCACAAAAAGAAGAATTGCGGGCGGCGTGAAGGGCAGCACAAAATAAAGCGCCGCGCCGAGAAGCGTAAAGAAACCGGGCCAGAGCTGATGCCGGCCATATTCGATTTCATATGCCGCAGCTTTGTCAAACATGGCCCGAAAATCGGGCGGCGTATGCAAAGCGCCCATTCCCGCAAGAGCCTGCGCCCGTACGTATGCACGAAAACGATGCATTCCTTCTCTCCCGCCCTCAAAGATGCATAGCATGGGATTTTTGCGCAAGACTTTTAAAGCGAGACTTTTAAAGTAAGGCTTTTTAAATCTTGATCGGAACGCCCGACATCTGTACTGACGGCAGGATGACAGACATGAAACAAACCATCGTTCGTTTTGCGCCCTCGCCCACGGGCTTCCTGCATATCGGCGGCGCGCGCACGGCCCTGTTCAACTGGCTTTACGCCAGGCATACCGGCGGCAAGATGCTGCTGCGTATCGAGGATACGGACCGCCAACGCTCGACGCCGGAAGCCATCGACGCCATTCTCGACGGCTTGAAATGGCTCGGCCTGCAATGGGACGACAAGGAAATCTATCAGTTTGCTCGCGCGCAACGCCACCGCGATGCCGTTGATCTGCTCTTGAAAAGCGGTCACGCCTATAAATGTTATGCATCAATGGAAGAACTCGACGACTTACGTAAAACCGCGCAGGCCGAAGGCAGGCCGATGCGTTATGACGGCCGCTGGCGCGACCGCGACGAAAAAGACGCGCCGGACAATGTCGCGCCTGTCATCCGCCTGCGCGCGCCGAATACAGGCGAAACAATTATCGAGGACGCCGTGCAGGGGCGCGTCGTTTTCAACAATCAGGAGCTCGACGATCTCGTGCTGCTGCGCTCCGACGGCACACCCACTTACATGCTTGCCGTCGTCGTCGACGATCACGATATGGCGATCACGCATATCATTCGCGGTGTGGACCATCTCACCAATGCGGCGCGGCAGGCGCAGATATATAATGCGTTCGGGTGGACTATTCCGAAAATGGCGCATATCCCGCTGATCCACGGTGCGGACGGGGCAAAACTTTCAAAGCGGCATGG
Source organism: uncultured Alphaproteobacteria bacterium (assembly GCA_963714065.1). Classification (GTDB taxonomy): domain Bacteria; phylum Pseudomonadota; class Alphaproteobacteria; order Rhizobiales; family UBA4765; genus JAZKID01. The sequence continues at coordinate 203,079 of OY970226.1, forward strand.
CGCGCTCGGTGTCGAGGCCTACCGGGCCATGGGCATATTGCCGGAAGCGATGCGTAACTATCTCGTGCGCCTCGGCTGGAGCCATGGCGACCAGGAGATTTTTTCCACGCAAGAGCTGATCGATCTCTTTACGCTTGAGGCGATCGGCAAATCGGCCGCGCGTTTCGACCCCGTCAAACTTGAAAATATTAATGGGCAGTATATGCGCAATCTGTCTGACGACGCAGTCTTCAAGGAATTCATGAAAAGCCTGCCTTATCTGCAAGACGGACCAGCATTTTTAAACAATCTTGACGACGAGAAACTTGCGCAGCTCAAGCGGATTTTCAGCCCGCTGAAGGAACGCGCAAAAACTTTTGTCGAACTATTGGACGCATCGCAGTTTCTGGTTGCAAAACGCCCACTCCCGCTGGACGAGAATGCGAAAAAACTTGTCGTCGAAAATCGCGACAAGCTTGCAGATATTCTTCCGGTTCTCTCCGCCTGTCCGGATTTTTCGGCGGAACCGCTTGAAAATGCCGTCAAGGCGCATGCGGAATCGAATGGCATCAAGCTCGGCCAGCTTGCCCAGCCCATTCGGGCGAGCCTGACGGGAAAAACCACATCGCCAGGCATTTTCGATGTGCTGGCAGTATTGGGGCGGCAAGAAAGCTTAAGCAGAATCAAGGATCAATTAATAGATTACAAACCCTAAGTGCCTCGTCTTGTTGCAGGTGCGAAGAAAATCGGCTAGGCCTTGGGCATGAGCTCACGCCCCTCACCGACCGTCAAATCTCAGCCGAAAAGCGAGCCGACGAAGAAGAAAACCGCCCAGCTTATTTTCGACGATAAGGAAATCGACCTGCCCGTGCGCGAGGCCGTTCTCGGCCCGCCTGCGGCAGACATCAGCAAGCTATACGGCGACATCGGCTATTTGACCTACGATCCCGGTTTCACATCGACCGCGAGCTGCGAGTCTAAAATCACCTATATCGACGGCGACAAGGGTGTGCTGCTTTATCGCGGTTACCCGATCGAACAGCTTGCCGAGCATGGCGACTATCTGGAAACCTGCTATCTGCTGCTTTACGGCGAATTGCCGACACGCACGCAACGCGACGATTTCATCTTCCGCGTCACCCGCCATTCCATGCTGCACGAACAAATGAGCCGCTTCTTCCAAGGGTTCAGGCGCGATGCGCACCCGATGGCGATCATGGTCGGCTGCGTCGGCGCGCTTGCCGCTTTCTATCACGACAGTCTCGACATCAACGATCCCGTGCAGCGGCAGGTGGCATCCATCCGCATGATTGCGAAAATGCCGACGATTGCCGCCTCGGCTTATAAATACAGCATCGGCCAGCCGTTCATCTATCCCGACAACAATCTGGATTACACATCGAACTTCCTGCGCATGTGCTTTGCCGTGCCGTGCGAGGATTACAAGGTCAACCCCGTTCTCTCGCGCGCGCTGGACCGCATTTTCATCCTGCATGCAGACCACGAGCAGAACGCATCCACATCCACCGTGCGTCTTGCAGGCTCTTCAGGCGCAAACCCGTTTGCCTGCATTGCTGCCGGCATTGCCTGCCTGTGGGGCCCGGCACATGGCGGCGCCAACGAGGCCGCTCTCAACATGCTGCAGGAGATCGGCAGCGTCGACAATATCCCGAAATATATCGCCCGCGCCAAGGACAAGAGCGACAGCTTCCGCCTGATGGGCTTCGGGCATCGCGTTTACAAGAATTACGATCCACGCGCCAAGATCATGCAGAAAACCTGCCATGAAGTGCTGAAGGAACAGGGGATCAAGGACGATCCGCTGCTCGATGTCGCCATGGAGCTGGAGCGCATCGCCCTCTCCGACGGCTATTTCATCGAGAAGAAACTTTATCCGAATATCGATTTCTATTCGGGCATCACACTGAAGGCGCTCGGTTTCCCGACCACGATGTTCACCGTTCTGTTCTCGCTTGCGCGCACGGTCGGCTGGATCGCGCAATGGGCCGAGATGATCGGCGATCCCGCGCAGCGCATCGGTCGCCCGCGCCAGATCTATATCGGCGCAAAGCCGCGCGATTACGTGCCGGTGGCTTCGAGAAAATAAACGCCCTATTCGGCTACGTTTTTACGGCCGATAAAATAACAATGATGATTGAGCACATTCAAATATGCGTTCAGGTTTTTAAGCGCATCGAGATTTTCAACGGCGTTATTTATTTCAGCAGGCAGGGAAGCACCAAAACTTACTTTTTTAAAATCCGAGCTGATCGTATAAAACTTTGAGTCGAAGTTTTCTCCTTGGCTTTCCTTCGTGACAAGCAAAGCTATAAAATCATTATCCTGCTTTTGATATACGATATAAGAATACGGCGCTTTTGCAGGGGGTTCCTTCGCGACCTCAATTCTAAAATTTTCGACTGCCTGGATGGCTTGACCGAGTTCCCTGGGCTGCAGATCGTCCTGATCAATAAAAAAATTAAAATTGCGAACGGCCGAGGGTTTATTGGCCGTATTGAAAACGATATTATTGCTCATAAGCGTGCTCCTGCCATAGATCTTTAAGGCGCGTTTGCCGGAAAATTCAAGTGAATTCAATTAAAATCCAGGATTTCGAATAATTTATAGTTTTTCCGAGTAGTTCATATTCGCTAAAACCCGCTCGGCGGCCATAGCGGCGGGCTCCTTGTCACCGTCGAGTTCCATGAGGCCATAAAGTTTGCGAAAGGCCCCAAGCTGCCGTTCTCGCTCTTTCCCATCATGCAGCAACCGCATCAGAAGCGGTGCCAAAATATCGCCTCGAACATCTTTCTGGTAAAACTCCGGCACGACATTCTCACCAAGAATCAAATTCGGCAGCACCGCCGATTTCACTCTGATCAACCGCCGGATAACAAAGGCCATCACAGGCTCCATCCTGTAAACGACAACTTGCGGCACCTGTGCGAGCGCGAGTTCCAACGTGACGGTGCCGGATGCGGCAAGCGCGGCCCGCGCTTTGCGGAACAGGGCCCATTTCTCGTCCTGTCCTTCGATCAGCACCGGCCTGACGCTCCAGCGATTGCTTTCTTGCACGATCAGATCGCGCAAATGCGGTACGACAGGAATTACCGCATGAAATTCGCAACTCTTAGCAAGAAATTCCAACGTTTCGCCAAAACACTTCATATGACGCTTGACCTCGCTGGCGCGGCTGCCGGGCAGAACGGCAAGGATCGGCGCGCCTTCCCCTTCCTGGCGCGGCGCATATAAATCGCTGCGCGCGACGAGAGGATGGCCGACATAGGTCGTGTTCGGACCCTGCAATTGCCGGTAACATGCGGGTTCGAAAGGCAGCAATGCCAGAATTTCATCGATATAGCCGCGCATTTTTAGTGCGCGTTTCGGCCGCCAGGCCCAGACCTGCGGTGCGACATATTTGACGATCGGTATACTTGATGCGGCCTTGCGCACGCGTTTTGCCACACGCTGCGTGAATTCCGGGCTGTCGATAACCAGCAAAAGATCCGGTTTCCTTGAAACGATCACCCGCACCGTTTCGCGCAGGCGGCTCAGCAGCAATGAAAAATTAGCAAGCACGGCCGGCAGGCCCATCATCGCAATATCGCTTGATGGAAAAAATATATCCAGGCCTTCGGCCTGCATCAGGGGACCGCCGATACCGGAATAATGAATTTTGTTGCCTGTTTTTTTGCTCAAGGCCCGCATCAACTCTGCGCCAAGCTGGTCGCCGGAACTCTCGCCCGCGACCATAAAAATATTTAGCCTGTGTTCCGGCACACTCATTGTCCGCCGATGCCGATAATAGCGAGCTTATGTTGATTGGCATATTCGATCATGTCCGGCAGATCGGCCGTCAACACTCTGCCGGCTTCAACGGCAATGGCTGAAAGACCCGCATCGACGGCGTGCCGCACGGTATCGAGGCCGATGACCGGCATATCGTCGCGCAGGTGTTGCTGAGGTTTTGCCGCCTTGATCAGCACGCCCGATCTTTTCGGCGCGGGATAACGCACGCTCTTGCGTAAATCGTGCACACGAAACAGCATTTCGTCGGTGCCCTCTGCCGCTTCCATGGCAATAACGCGCCTGCTGTCGACGACCAGCGCCTGCCCGATATCGTAACCGCCCAATGTTTCCAGGATTTTCAGCCCCAGCATGGCATCTTCCTGCTGCGAGGCCGAGAGCGCATGCCGGCCCATTTGGCCTTGCGGCGCAACCAGCGCAGGCACAATCTCTTTCAAACTGATGACTTCGAAACCTTCTTTTTCGAAAGCTTTCGTTACCCGTTTCAGCACGGCGTTGTCGCCGCTCGTCCGCGAAAAAAGAAAAAGCGGCAGATATTTTAGCGTGGTGGCGTCGATGCGCATTTTGAGAAAATCGGGGCGAAAAAACTGTCCGACAAAAGCGATTTTTTTGCAGCCCGCTTTCCTCAAACCCGCCAGCCCCTCGCCAACTTTGAGAAATCGTATTGACGTATGAGGATAATTATAAACGGCGCTATCTGTCAGCCCGTCTATGCAAAGACAATGAAACGGCACGGAATTCTGCACCAGCGTTTCCGCAAGCGCGCGCGGCAATGCGCCGCCGAGCATAACGAGACCAAGCGGATTTTCAGGTTGCTGTGCGTTCATGGCCGTACCGCCGCTGCGCCAGGGTGAGTGGCCGCCTTTTGTCGGCGCTCACGATGAATTCGACAATTCTCATGACATATTTATTGTCTTTATAATCGCGCGCGAGCGCCTCGAGACGCTGCGCAAAATTTCCATCCTCGCCATGGAAAAGACGCTTGACGGCCTGGTTCAGGTCCTTGATATCGGCCGCACTGAAGCCGCGCCGCTCGAGACCGATGAGATTGACGCCTTCGATGGTGGCGCGATTGCCGAAAATATTTCCATAAGGAATAACATGCCCGAATATGCCTGTCATACCGCCGATAATGGCATGTTCGCCGATCTGGCAGAACTGATGCACGGCGCTTAAGCCGCCGATGAAAACATATTCGCCTACTTTGACATGGCCGCCGATCGTGGCGTTATTGGCAAAAATACAATTGGCGCCGATCGTACAATCATGCGCAACGTGCGAGCCGACCATGAACATGCAATCCGCACCGATCTGCGTTAATCTATTCTCGCGCGGGCTGCCGCAATTCATCGTGACATGTTCGCGGATTTCGCAGCGCGGGCCGATCACCAACCTGCCCGGCTCGCTTGCGTTTTGATAAATCTGCCCGGCCGCACCCAATGAAGCGAAAGAATATATCTTCGATCCTTCGCCGATTTCGGTTTCATTGGAAATAACGACATGCGACATCAGCTCCACACCGCTGTGCAGAACCGCTTTCGCACCGACGATGCAATAAGGACCGACAACGACATCATCGGCCAGGCTTGCGCCTTTTTCGACAAACGCCGTCGGATGTATTTTTGCCATGATTATTTTTCTTGGCTGACGATCATGGCGCTGACGATGGCTTCCGCCACGTTTTCGCCTTCGACTTTCGCCTCGCCGCGAAACCACCACATGTTCTTGCGATATTTCAGTTTCTGCATATGAAATTCGACGACATCGCCCGGCAGCACGGGCTTACGGAATTTCGCTTCGTCGATGGTCATGAAATAGACGAGCGGCGGCGGCCCTTCCAATGGGCCGTTTGCGATACACAATGCACCTGCGGTCTGCGCCATGCCTTCGATGAGCAGGACACCGGGGAAAACCGGCGCATGCGGAAAATGCCCCTGAAATTGCGGTTCGTTATATGTAACGTTCTTGATGCCTATACAGGACTCGTCACCCTTCATTTCGACGATGCGGTCCACCATCAGGAACGGATAGCGGTGCGGCAACAGTTCCAGAATACGGTTGATATCGGCGGAATTCAGCTCGCTGCTCATGAGGATCTCTTACTTGCTTATTCTTTAGTGCGGCTTGCGAGCTTGCTCAAGGCAGCTATTTCACGAAACCATTGTTTGACGGGCTTTGCCGGTACGCCGCCATAGCGCCCGCCGGCCGGCACATCGTCCTTGACCGTTGAAACGGCAGCGATTTGCGCACCTTCGTGAATGGTGACATGACCCCCAACCGAACTTTTCCCGCCGATCATCACAAAATCTTTCAAAATGGCACTTCCGGAAATTCCCACCTGTCCGACAATGACACAATGGCGGCCGATAACGACATTATGGCCGATCTGCACGAGATTATCGATTTTTGTGCCTTCGCCGATCACGGTATCGCGCAAGGCACCGCGATCCACCGTGCTGTTGGCACCGATCTCGACATCGTCGCCGATCAGCACACGGCCGATTTGCGAGATTTTCCTGTGCGCGCCTTTCGCAAAGGCATAACCGAACCCGTCCTGGCCGATTTTCACGCCGGGATGAAGAATGACATTCCGGCCCAGATGCGCGTGCTGAACGACGCAGCCTGCGCCGACGCTGCTTCCTTCGCCGATATGGACATGCGGACCGATCACGGCCTGCGCAGCGATACGGCAATATTCCTCGATTTTTACATTCGGCCCGATGACGGCACCGGGATCGATCTCAACACTCTTTGCGATTTGGGCCGTGGGATGAATAATCGCACGCTCACGATCGTGCCCGTATAAAAGCTGGGGCGCAGACGCATCCGGGTAAAAGCATGTGAGAAGTTCGCTATAGGCGACATAAGGGGCATCCACAACAAGCGCTATCGTACCGGGCGGGCATTGCGCGGCGAACTGGGCACTAAGCAGGCAGGCGCCGGCCCTGGTGGTTTTAAACGCATCGAGATATTTTCGATTTTCGAAAAAGGACAGATCAGTAGCACCGGCTTCATCGAGGCTGCGGATATCCTCGATCAGACGATCCTCGGCGGTGTCGATTTTTGCGCCGACGACGGCGGCCAACTCACCTAGCTTGAACGGCCCGGCCTTTTTGAAAAAACGCGAAGACATAGCGGCATATGTGGCCAGATCTTCGTCAGAAGCTCGTGCCGCCGGAGAAGCGGAAGACTTGCGTGTCGTCATAATCTTCCTTCATGACCGGGAAGCCGAAGTCGAAGCGGATGGGGCCAAGCGGCGAGCCTTGCCAGATGACGGAGAGACCGACAGAAGCGCGGATGGAGGAATCGTCGAAATAATTACAGCCGACCACCGGGATCGCAGCCCCGCTTGCGCATTGTGTGAGGCCCGTGCCCGTGAGGTCGCCGACATTGAACAGCGTGCCCGCATCGGCGAATAATGCGCCTTTCAGGGCGAGATCCTCCGGCACATATGGAACCGGGAATTGCAATTCGGCACTGGCGCCGACATAGGTCGTGCCGCCCAGCGCATCCTGGCGCGTGCCCGGCGTCATGTCGCGCGGACCGATTCCGGACGGCGCAAAGCCGCGAATAAATTCGCCGCCCTTGAAGAAGCTGTCGACGAGACGGACATCGGTGGTTTCAAGCGAGCTGATATTGCCGCCCTGCACACGCAGCATGCCGATCATATCGCCGAAAATCGGATAATAGCCACGCGCCTCGGCCGTGGAACGGATGAAATCGGCATTAGGAACGCCGGCGCCATGCGTGCCGCTGACGGTCGCGACATCGACATTCGCCTGCAAAATGTAACCCTCTGTCGGATTACGTGCATTGTCGAGACGGTTGTAAATCAGCGTACCGCCCGTCATCGCCGTGAACGAATTGCCTTGCGCCTGGATGATGGCCGTCGAAGCTTCGCCGTTTGCCAGGTTGGCATCCTGATATTCGGCAGGAACGGTAATATTCTGCTCGTAACCGTTGATGCGCCATTGCGCCGTCAGGTCGTCCGTTATCGTGATGCCGAGCCGCGTGCCGCCGCCATAAACTTCCTGTTCGAAAGATGAATTCTTGTTGGATGTGGTGCTGCGGTAATAGGCATCGAAGCCGAGCGCGAGGCGGCGATCGAGGAAATAGGGTTCGGTGAACGAGAATTCGGCCTTCCTGCGGCGCGAACCATAGCCGAGCGTTGCCTTCACGAACTGGCCGCGGCCGAGGAAATTGCGCTCGGAAATGCCGACTTCGCCGATCAGGCCGTCATTCGTCGCGTAACCGGCGCTGAAGGACAGATCGCCGGTGGACTGCTCTTCCACATCGACATTCATAACGACGCGGTCGGGAGCCGAACCGGGCTCCTTGGTGATGGCGACCTTCTTGAAATAGCCAAGCTTGTTGAGACGCTTTTCGGCGCGCGATGCCAGCACGCGGTTAAAGGCGTCGCCCTCGCCGATATCGATTTCGCGGCGGATGACGCGATCCTGCGTGCGGGTGTTGTTGTTGACATTGATGCGTTCGACATAAAGGCGCGGGCCTTCCTCGATCACATAGGTGACGTTAATAAGATTGTTTGCCGCGTCGCGGTCGCCACGCGGACGAACTTGCGAAAACGGATAGCCGCGCTTGGCAATCTCCATGCCGACATTTTCGAGCGACTTGTCGACCAGCTCGGCATTGTAGACATCGCCCGACGAGGTTTTGAGCTCGCCGCGATAATCGGCGGCATTGATCGAGGCAATGTTCGATTCGATATCAACCGTACCGAAACGGTATTGCGGGCCTTCCTCGAGCGTAAAGGTAATGAAAAAGGCGTTCTTGCTCTGGTCGTAATCGGCAACGGCCGAGACGACACGAAAATCGACATAGCCGTTCTTCAGATAATAGCGGCGCAGCAGTTCTTGATCGACCGCGAGACGGTCCGGATCGTAGATGTCGCTCGACTTGAGGAAAGACAGCCAGTTGGATTCGGTCGTGGTGATAATATCGCGCAGGCGGAAATCCGAAAAAGCCTGATTGCCGATGAAACTGATTTTCTCGACCTTGGTTTTATCGCCTTCGTGAATTTCGAAAACCAGGTTCACGCGATTGTTGCCGAGGTCGATGATCTTCGGCTCAACGCGCACGTCATAACGGCCCTGGCGGCGGTAAACGTCGATAATGCGCTGCACGTCGGCCTCGACCTTGCGCTGCGTATAGGTGCCGTGCGACTGGCTTTGCGTTTCTTTCAGCAGATCGCTGTTTTCGATTTTCTTGTTACCCTCGAACGCGACGCGCTCGATAAGGGGATTTTCGACGACGGTGACGACGACAGTGCTGCCGCTGGGCTCGATATCCACGTCGGAGAACAAGCCGGTGGAGAACAGCGCTTTCAGCGACTCGTCCTTTTTCCCGGCGCTATAAGTTTGTCCCGGACGCATATTGACATAGGAGCGGATCGTTTCAGCCTCGACACGCTGATTGCCTTTCACGACCACCTGGCTGATGGTCTGCGCGTGAGCCGGCAGAACGGGTGCAAAAAAGGCAGCGGCCAAAGCCAAAGCTGCCCATGTCCATCGCCGCCGTTGCGGAATGCTCGAAACTGTCATTCGTCCAATCCAGAAATACATTAGCCGACGGGGGATCGCCGGATATTCTTAACCCTAATGATTCAGGCTAAGAAAGCCGTTTCGTTCTACATGGTTAAAACAAAGTTGCAAACCCATTTTTATGCCGCCCTAACAAAAGGTTGGGATAGTTTTCGCTATTCTTACAGGCCTACAAGGCGGCTGACATCGTTCCAGGTGGCCAGAACCATCAGCATCAAAACCAATGCAAGACCAATGCGAAAGCCGATTTCCTGCACTTTTTCGTTTAGAGGACGGCGTAAAACGGCTTCTATCGCATAAAAAACCAGATGTCCGCCATCCAGCATGGGAATGGGGAATAGGTTCAAGAGGCCAATCGAAACCGACAGAATGGCCATCAGCGTCATGAGAGCCAATGGTCCCGCATCGGCCGCCTGCCCGGAAGCCTGCGCAATGCGAATGGGTCCGCCCAGTTCCTTTACGGGCGCCTGACCCGCGAAAAGATCGCCGATAAGATACACGGTCCGTTCGATAATGAACCAGGTTTCGCTTGCGGCCATGGCGACAGCCGCAGGAGGGCTGAAATGCTCGAATTTGACCTGCCCGCCCTCGCCGCCTCCGGACGATTGCAGACCGATGCGCCAAACCGGCTGCTTGCCGCCGAACTTGTCATCCTCGACGCTCTGACGCGGCGTCACCTGCAGATCGAGCGTTTTTTCCGCGCGCTCGACCTTGATGTTCAGCGGACGGCCATCCGACAGCGCAATCGAACGCTGCAAATCGAAAAATGTACGCACATCGCTGCCGTCTATGCTCAGAATTAAATCGCCAACTTTAAATCCGGCCGTTTCGGCCGGGCTGCCCTGCAAAACCTCGCCGACGCGCGGCTCGATATAAGGCTTGCCGACTACCATGAACAACGAAGCGAAAATCAGAATCGTGAGCAGAAAATTCGCAACAGGCCCGGCGAGAACGATCAGTGCGCGTTGACCGACCGGTTTCAGATGAAAAAGCTGCGCTCTTGTCGCATCGTCATATTGTTCGAGTTTTTTCAACGCTTCCGGTTTGCTGGAAAGCGTTTCGTCGCCGAGAAATTTTACGTAGCCGCCGAGAGGTATCGCAGATATGCGCCAACGCGTGCCGCGCCTGTCGTTCCTGCCGTAAAGTTCGGGCCCGAAGCCGATGGAGAACGCTTCGATCTTCACGCCGAAAAATCGCGCAACGAGAAAATGTCCGAGCTCATGAAAAAAAACGACGACGGTGAGAACGATCAGGAACGGCACGAGATAACTCAACGTTCCATGACCGAATGAGAAAAGCGAAGAAATAAGATCCATTCCTGTTCAGGCCCTGATGCGCGCGGGCTTCGCATGCCGTTGCGGCAAAAGCGAGGCGGCAAGCCGACGCGATTCCTTTTCTACCAATAACACATCGTCGAGTGATGTGAAATTTTTGCCCCCGCCCAACGAATGCGATTTTTCCATTGTAGATTCAATGAGTTGCGATATGCCGTAAAAAGAAAGCCGATTATGCAGGAATGCTTCGACGGCAATTTCGTTCGCAGCACCGAGCACGCACGGCATGGCGCCGCCTGCCCCCATCGCCTCGCGCGCAAGACGCAGGCAGGGGAATTTTTCTTCGTCCGGCTTTTCGAAAGTAAGCGCGCCGAGCGAAGCAAGATCGAGCGCGGCAACACCGCTTTCCATTCTGTTTGGCCAATGCAGGCAATTCGAAATTGCGACACGCATGTCGGGCACGGCCATTTGCGCAAGCGTCGATCCATCCGCAAAAGCGATCAGCGCATGCACGACCGATTGTGGATGCACGAGAATATCCATTTGCGCAGGCACGAGAGAAAAAATATGCTGCGCCTCGATCAGCTCCAGCCCTTTGTTCATCATGGTTGCACAATCGATGCTGATCTTGCTGCCCATATTCCATACGGGATGCTTGAGCGCGGCCTCGGGCGTCACATCCGCGATTTTTTCGGCCGGCCAGTCGCGGAAAGGTCCACCCGACGCCGTGAGCGTGACCTGCTTCAGCGCATTTTTTTCGTGCCCCTGCAAAAGCTGAAATAGGGCATTATGCTCTGAATCGATCGGCAGCAGGCGGGTGTTCGATGCCCGGATCGTATCCATCAATAGCGGACCGGCACAAACGACGCTCTCCTTGTTCGCAAGCGCAAGAGCGCAGCCCGTTTTCGCCGCTGCGAATGTAGCGCGCAAGGCGGCCGTTCCCGAAATCGCCATGATGACGAGATCGACAGGCTCTTGCGCAGCTTCAACCAGTGCACTCTCGCCCGCGGCGTGAAGGATGGTTGTGCCTTCGAGCGCATCGCGCAGGGTAGCATAAGCGTTTTCGTCCGCGACAACGGCACGCTTTGCCGCAAGGCGGCGTGCGATTTTGGCAAGCTCATGTGCCTTGCCGTTTGCGCTGACCGTGACGATCTCGAAGAGGTTTTTGTGCCGCTCCAGAAGATCGATCGCACTCGCGCCGATGGATCCTGTGGCGCCGAACAGGCTGACGCGACGTTTTACCACAACAAAAGTCCTCCCGCCGGTGCGGCAAGTCCGTTTTTCAACGCGCCGATGATGTAGGCGGCAAGGCTTGCGACGACGAGACTGTCGAGACGGTCGAGAAGGCCGCCATGACCGGGAATGAGGTTGCTCGAATCCTTTGCATTGAAGCGGCGCTTGATCCAGGATTCGAACAGATCGCCGGCCTGCGCGGCCAGTGACAGCAGGATCGCGACCAGGATCAGCATGACCATATGGAAATCGCAGACGAGTGCAAACACCGCGCCCACACAAGCGCCTGCGGCGAGTCCTGAGCAAAAACCCGCCCAGGTCTTTTTCGGACTGACGGCGGGCCACAATTTACGTCCGCCGATCATGACGCCGCCGAGATAGGCAAAACTGTCTGTCGCCCAGACGATCAGGAGAACGTACAGCGTCGCCTCGAAGCCGCATTCCGGGCTCTGGCGCAACAGCAGCAGGCTTGTCAGAAAAGTGAGCGCATAAAGCAGGCCCAGCGCCTGCCAGGAATCCGTGCTGCGAAACAGGAAATGCGCAAACAGGATCACGCAGACATGGCAGACCCAGAAAATTGCCGCAAATTCGTTCGCCTGCAACACCAGGAGAAAAGACGAGGTAACGATCAGCAACTGGCAAACCCGATATAAGAACGTATTCGTCTCGCCATGCGACAACGACGTCCATTCGAAAAACATGACGAATGCCAGAGCCATCGCGACAAGCACCCCGATCGTACCGCCCACCCATACGGTTGCAAGCGTGACAGGCACGAGCGCTGCCGCCGACAGCAGACGCAGTTCCAGATTGCGGTTTTTCAGGAAGCCCGAAAATTTTATTTGTTTACGTGCCGGCAAGAGCAAGGCCTCCATAACGCCGCTCGCGACTGGCATATTCCTCGAGCGCCTGGCTAAACCATTTCCCATCGAAATCCGGCCATAACACGGGCAGGAAAATCAGCTCGGCATAAGCCGCTTGCCAGAGAAGGAAATTGGAGAGCCGCTGCTCACCCGAGGTGCGGATGATCAGGTCGGGGTCGGGAAAGGTGGCCGTGTCGAGATGCCGCGCAAAAAAATCGGCCGTGATTGCGGCTGGCTCGAATGCGCCACTTGCGACTTTTGCCGCAATCTTGCCGGCGGCGCGGGCGATTTCCTGTCGGCCGCCGTAATTGAGCGCGATGACGAGCTGCAAGCCCGTATTGTCTTTCGTCAGGTTTTTCGCTTCGTCGATGATCACGCGGATATCGTCGGAAAAATTATCCGTTTCGCCAATGATGTGCACGCGCACATTTTCCGCGTGCAGTTCGGCCAGATATTTCTGCACGAAAATTTTCATCAGCCCGAAGAGGTCCGAAATCTCGTCAGCGGGGCGATTCCAGTTCTCGGAAGAAAAGGCGTAAAGCGTCAGGTAGGAAATGCCGCGCTCTGCCGCAAAGCGGATGGCACCGCGCAAGGCTTCGATGCCGTTCTTGTGGCCGAAACTGCGCGGCATGCCGCGCTGCTTTGCCCATCTGCCGTTGCCGTCCATGATAATGCCGACATGGCGAGGCGGTGATTGCGTTTTTATTTCACTCATATCTTATATTCCGTCATCGCGAGCCGCCAAAGGCGGCGTGGCGATCCAGCTTTATTATTATAGCTGGATTGCTTCGTCGCTATCGCTCCTCGCAATGACGATGACAAAGCTAATTGAACAATCCCGCAAATCATCACTTTTATACTTGCGTGATTTCTTTTTCTTTAGCCGCAAGCATTTTGTCGATTTCGGTAATGGAGTCGTCGGTTGCTTTCTGAACGAGATCGGTCTGACGCGTGATTTCGTCCTCGCCCTTGCCTTCTTTCTCAAGCCTCTTCAGTAAATCGCGCGCGTCATGGCGCACATTGCGCACCGCTACACGCGCCTTTTCGGCATATTCGCGCGCGACCTTGGCAAGCTCCTGCCTGCGTTCGGCCGTCAGCGCCGGAACGGAAATGCGCAGCAACTGGCCGTCGACGGATGGATTCAAGCCCAGATTGGCTTCGCGGATCGCCTTATCCACGGCGGGCACCAGCCCCTTGTCCCACACCTGCACGGTGATGGAGCGCGGCTCCGGAACGGAAATGCTGCCGACCTCGCGCAGATGCATCTTGCTGCCATAGGCATCGACCACGATGGGATCGAGAAGATTGGCGGAGGCGCGGCCCGTGCGCAGGCCGCCAAGATCGCTCTTCAGCGCGGCGATGCTCGCCTGCATGCGGCGTTTGATTTCATCGAGATTATAGCTTCCTGTCATGATATACCTCTTGAATTATGCAGCCGACAGTTCCGGCGTGACGAGCGTGAAACGCCCGCGGCGCTGGCAGACTTCGGCAATCGCCTTGTTCTCGTGAATAGAGAAAACGACGATAGGCAGACCGTTTTCGCGCGCAAGCGCGAAGGCCGCCGTATCCATAACTTTCAGGCGGCGCTGCAGCGCCTCTTCCGCCGTGATCTTATCGAAGCGCGTGGCCTTCGGGTCCTGCTTCGGATCTGCCGAATAGACGCCATCGACATTCGTCGCCTTCAGAATGACGTCGCAATCCGTTTCGGCGGCGCGCAGCACGGCCGTGGTGTCCGTCGTGAAAAAAGGATTGCCGGTGCCGCCGACCATGATGACGATGCGGCCGTTTTCCAGATGATGCACGGCTTTCTGCCGCGCGTAATCCTCACACATTGTCGGCACGGGAATGGCGGAGAGCACACGCGTCTCGACGCCGAGGGTGGTGAGCGCGCCCTGAAGTGCCAGACCGTTCATCACAGTGCCCAGCATGCCCATATGGTCGCCGGTGACGCGGTCGATGCCCTGCTCGGCGATTTTGACGCCACGCACCAGATTGCCGCCGCCGACGACGACGCCGATCTCGGCGCCTGCTTTCTGTGCGCTAGCCAGATCCTGCGCGATGCGGGCCAATGTTTCCGGATCAAACCCGAAGGCCTTTTGCCCCATCAGGGCCTCGCCCGATACTTTCACCAAAACGCGCCGCCATGCGGTCATGAATTTCCCCTTTAAAACCCCAACCCGTCATGCCCGCGCAGGCGGGCATCTTTTTACGAGATCCCCGCCTGCGCGGGGATGACGGCTAAGTCCTTGGCCTTCGGCTCAGGATGACCCGCAAGTCTTGATACGAAAAAGCGGCTCTTGCAAGCCGCCCTTTATTTTTATTCCAAGGCCTTTGTATATCAAGCCGTTTTCGCCATCCCTGCCACTTCGGCGGCGAAATCGCTTTCCTGTTTTTCCACGCCCTCGCCGAGCGCAAAGCGCAAGAAACCCGCCAGCGTGACTGGACCGCCGAGCTTGCTCTCGTTCTCTTTCAGAACCTGGGCAATGCTCTTGGAAGGATCGAGCACGAAGGCCTGCTCGAGCAGGCAGACTTCCTTGTAATAAGTTTTCAGACCTAAATCGACAATCTTCTCGATCACATTCGCGGGCTTACCGGACTGCTGCGCCTTGTCGGCCAACACGGCCTTCTCGCGCTCGACGATATCTTTCGGCAGACCTTGCGCATCGGCAGCCAATGGGTTCGAGGCCGCGACATGCATGGCGATCTGGCGCGCAAGAGCTGCGACTTCAGCCTCGGGACCGGAAGAGTTCAGCGCGACCAGCGTGCCGATCTTGCCCAGACCTTCGGTGACGGAATTATGCACATAGGCCGCAACAGCACCCTGCGGCACATTCAAAATGCCAGTACGGCGTAATGTCATGTTCTCGCCGATGGTTGCGATGGCAGATGAAATGGCATCCGACACCTTAGCGCCGCCGGGATAGGTCGCGTTCTTGATCGCCTCGACATCGCCGCCGGTTTTCAACGCCACCTGCGCGATGTTTTTCACGAGTTGCTGGAACTGCTCGTTGCGCGCGACGAAATCCGTTTCGGAATTCACTTCCACCACCACGCCGCTCTTGCCGGAAATGGCAACGCCTACCAGACCTTCGGCCGCAACGCGGCCGGATTTCTTCGCGGCCTTGGAAAGGCCTTTCTTGCGCAGCCAGTCGATCGCAGCTTCCACATCGCCGTTGTTTTCGGTGAGTGCTGATTTACAATCCATCATGCCCGCGCCGGATTTTTCGCGCAGTTCTTTTACCAGTGCGGCTGTAATCTCTGCCATTTTTCCAATCCTTTTAAGCGATAGCTTCGGCGGGCGGCGTTTCGCGCGCACCCAGATCGGCGCCGGAGGCGCCCTGCCCGCGCTCGATACCGTGCACCACGGCTTTCGAAATCACATCGCAGTAGAAAGCGATAGCGCGGCCCGCGTCGTCGTTGCCGGGCACGGGATAGGTGATGCCCTCCGGCGACGAATTGGAATCCACGATGCCGATGACCGGAATGCCGAGACGGCGCGCTTCCTGAATGGCGATTTCTTCCTTGTTCGTATCGATGACGAACATCAGCTCGGGCACGCCGCCCATATTCTTGATGCCGCCCAAACCCACTTCCAGCTTGGTGAGCTCGCGTTGAAGATCGAGGCGTTCTTTTTTGGTGAAGCCGGCGCCCTGCTCGCTGCTCGGATTCATCAAAATCTCTTCCAGTTTTTTCAGGCGCGAGATTGAATTCGATACGGTTTTCCAATTGGTCATCGTGCCGCCGAGCCAGCGGCGGTTGACATAATACTGTCCACAATTCCTGGCAGCCTTCGCCACTTCCTCTTGCGCCTGGCGCTTGGTGGCGACAAACAGTACGCGCCCGCCTCCCGCCACGACATCGGACACCGCCTGCAGCGCGCGATAGAGCAGCGGCACGGTCTGCGACAGGTCGATGATGTGAATGCCCGAGCGCACGCCATACAGGAACGGCGCCATTTTCGGGTTCCAGCGATGGGATTGGTGGCCGAAGTGCACGCCAGCTTCAAGAAGCTCGCGCATGGAAAATTCTGGCAAAGCCATTGTTCAGTCTCCTAAAGTTATGCCTCCGCAGCCCAAACCGGAATATCCGGCACTTAAAGAGAGGCGATACGGCTTTTGGCCATCCCGCGCCCTGGCTGCGTGTGTGATAAGGGGTGTGATAGGAGAGAAATCTAATTTTTGCAAGAATTTACGTCATGCCCGTGCTTGGCACGGGTATCAACGACTTGACTATTAAACTCGTAGATGGCCGGACCAAGTCCGGCCATGACGTAATTATTACATATCAACCACTTCAAGAACCCCTGGTACGGCCTTGATTGCGCTGGAGATTTGAGGGGTTACCAGATAGCCGCCGGGCAGGCGCATTTCGATCTCCTGCGAACCGTTCAGGCGCAGCACGAGCGAGACCTCGCCCTCGCCTTTTTTGTCCATACGGTTTGCGATCTGCTCGATTTTCGCGGCCTCATTAAAGAAGACGCGCAGGCCCTTTTTGATCCTGGCGGCGGCATGTTCCAGCGGCTCGATATTCTGTGCGCGCAGGCGCACTTCTTCCCCCTGCAGCTCGGCATTGACAAGGATCAGGAGCGGCGTGCCGGGTTCCAGCAGATCGCGCACGGAGGTCAGGAGTTCCTGAAAGCAGACGAGTTCGAAACTGCCCGAAGGGTCGGACATACCGAGGATTCCGATCTTGTTGCCGTTACGGGTGCGTTTTTCCTGCTTGTAAATAACGCAGGCGGCAAGCCGCCCCGCCGTTGCGCCGCCATGCACGGCCCGGCAAAAATCGGCATAATTCTGGACGCGCAGGCGCGCGAGCACGGCACCGTAATCGTCGAGCGGATGGCCGGAAAAATAGAAACCGATCGCCGCATGCTCGTGCTGTAATTTTTCCGTCGGCAGCCAGTCTTCCGCCTGCGGCAGGGTGACGCCCGGCATATCGGAACCGCCAAAGAGCGACGATTGCCCGCCTTCTCGTGCCGCCTGTGCGGCATTGGCGGCCGAGAGAACGGCATCGACACCGAGGAACAGGCGCGCGCGAGAGGGTTCGATGGAATCGAAAGCACCGGCGCCGGCCAGACATTCCAGCATTTTCTTGTTGAGGCTTTTGCCGGGCATGCGCGCGATGAAATCGTCGATGGTTTTGAAAGGCTTGTTGCCGCGCGCGCGAACGATATCCTGAGCGGCATGATATCCCATGCCCTTGAGGGCGGAGAGCGAATAGAGGATCGTTCCGTTCTCGACCGCGAATTCGGCCTGCGATGTGTTGATGCCCGGCGCCCGCACGGTAATGCCTAAACGCTCGGCCTCGTCGCGCATATCGGCGAGCTTGTCGGTATTGTCGGTATCGAGCGTCATGGAGGCCGCCATGAACTCGACCGGGTAATTCGCTTTCACATAGGCCGTCTGATAGGCGACGAGCGCATAGGCCGCGGCATGGCTTTTGTTGAAACCGTAATCGGCAAATTTGGCGAGCAGGTCGAAAATGTTTTCCGCATGCGATTTGCTTAAACCGCGCCCGATCGCGCCCGAGCAGAACCGCGCCTGCTGCTTGCGCATTTCCTCGCGGATTTTCTTGCCCATCGCGCGGCGCAGGATATCGGCTTCGCCGAGCGAATAGCCGGCGAGCAACTGCGCGATCTGCATCACCTGCTCCTGATAGACGATGATGCCGTAAGTTTCCTTCAGGATGGGTTCCAGCAGCGGGTGCAGATAATCCGGCTGTTCCTTGCCGTGTTTGCGCGCGCCATAAACGGGAATATTCGCCATCGGACCCGGACGGTAGAGCGCAACGAGCGCGATGATATCCTCGAAACGGTCGGGCACGATATCGGCAATCGCCTTGCGCATGCCCGCCGAATTCAAGCTGGAACACGCCGACCGTTTCGCCGCGCGCCAGCATGTCGTAAGTTTTCTTATCATCGAGTTTTAGCGTGGCGAGATCGAGATCGATACCGCGCTTCTTGAGAAGCTCGACCGCCTTGGTGAGCAGCGTCAGCGTTTTCAGGCCGAGGAAATCGAATTTCACGAGGCCCGCCTGCTCCACCCATTTCATATTGAACTGCGTGACGGGCATATCGGATTTCGGATCGCGATAGAGCGGTACGCGCTCGCGCAAAGGCCGGTCGCCGATGACGATCCCCGCCGCATGGGTGGAGGCGTGGCGGTAAAGCCCTTCCAGTTTCAGCGCGATATCGAGCATGCGCTTGACCACGGGTTCTTCGTCGGCGGCCTGTTTCAGCTTCGGTTCGGATTCGACGGCCTTGCGCAGGTCGATGGGATTGGCGGGATTGAACGGCACGAGCTTGCAGAGCTTGTCGACCTGTCCGTAAGGCATTTCCAGCACGCGCCCGACATCGCGCATCACGCCGCGCGCCTGCATGGAGCCGAACGTGATGATCTGCGCGACCTGCTCGCGCCCGTATTTTTCCTGAACGTAGCGAATGACTTCCTCGCGGCGCTCCTGACAGAAATCGATATCGAAGTCCGGCATCGAAATACGCTCCGGATTCAGGAAGCGCTCGAACAGCAGGCCGAAACGCAAAGGATCCAGATCCGTGATGTCGAGCGCATAGGCGACCAGCGAGCCCGCACCCGAACCGCGGCCGGGCCCGACGGGAATATCCTGCTTCTTTGCCCAGCGGATGAAGTCGGACACGATCAGGAAATAGCCCGGATATTTCATGCGCTCGATGACATCGAGCTCGAAAGCCAGCCGCTCTTCGTAATCTGTCTGCGTAAGATTGGGCGCGAGGCCGTGCTGGGACAGGCGCCGCAGCAGGCCTTCCTGTGCCTGACTGCGTAATTGTACGGCCTCGGCCGCGTCGCGGTCGGCAAGGCCGGGCGGCGCGAAACGAGGCAGGATCGGATCCTGAACTTCCGGCCGGTAGGCGCAGCGTTGCGCAATCTCGACCGTACTTGCCAAAGCCTCCGGCAGATCGGCAAAAAGCTGCATCATTTCGTCGCGCGTTTTGAAACGGAATTCCGGCGTGAGCTGGACGCGGTTTTCTTCAGCGAGATAACGGCCGGCGGCGATGCACGAGAGCGCATCATGCGCTTCGAAATCTTCAGCCGTTGCAAACAGGCAGGAATTGGTGGCAACCAGCGGCAAACCGAGCGTGTAGGCAAGATCGATGAATTGCGGTTCAAGCTGCTGCTCGGCAGACAGGCCGTGGCGCTGCAGCTCGACGTACAGATCGTGCGGGAAGAGTGCTGCGAGCTTTTCGAGCAAATTGCGCGCTTCTTCGGCCGCGCCATGTTGCAGCAATTCGCCGATAGGCCCTCCCGCGCCACCGGTTAAGAGAATAAGCCCTTTGCAATGCTGCTCGAGCAGGTCGAAGGTAACTGTCGGTTTTGCCTCGCCGGTCGAGCGCATGAAGGCTTCCGTCGAAAGCGCCATGAGGTTGCGGTAGCCGGCCTCATCCTTTGCGAGGACAATGAGGCGCGGCAGCTCGGCATGGATTTTTTCGCGACGCGAGGATGCATAATCATGCGCCAGCGCAAAATTCAGCCCCATAATGGGCTGGATGCCGTAACCTGCGGCTTTCTCGGAAAATTCCAGAGCGCCGAACAGGTTCGATGTATCGGTCAGCGCCAACGCAGGCTGCTTGTCTTCCTGAGCGAGGGCGACGAGTTTCGGAATTGGCATCGCCCCTTCCAGCAAGGAATAGGACGAATGCACCCGCAAATGAACGAAGCCCGGACCGGCCATAGGATCTCCCGAAGGAGACAGACTAGCCGCTTGCACGCCATAGATCATCTCATCGCGCATGGGGGGCTGTGGATTTATGCCAGAAGGCTGCACCAGGCGCCGACGACGGCGACAAAAAGACCAACGGAAACAAAGGCCATGGCGTGTTCTACATAGGCTTTCAGCATGCGCGTCACCTTTCGTTTGCTATCAAGGGACGCGCACTATGTTCATGTTTTGTTCTTGGTGTCAAGTCAGTATTTATCCCAGCTTTTCCTGAAACGAGGTTTAGTTAATATGCACGGCGGCGAGCGCGAAACGCCAAGTTAAGGATCAGGATAAGCTCAACTAGCTTAGTTTGTCCTGATCCTTTCTTATTTATATTCCAGCAATTTTCAGAGCACACAGGTTTGCACCCTGCCCTCTTTCAGCGTCAGCACCCTGTCCATCCGTTTTGCCAGTTCGAGATTATGGGTGGCGATCAATGCAGCCAAACCTGCATGCCGCGCCGCGCCGAGCAGGGCATCGAACACGTTTTCGGAAGTTTTCAGATCGAGATTGCCGGTGGGCTCGTCGGCGAGCAAAAGTTGCGGCGCATTCGCAAGCGCGCGCGCAATGGCGACACGCTGCTGCTCGCCGCCGGAAAGCTCGCTCGGCCGATGGCTCAGACGCTCGCCGAGACCGAAACTTTCGAGAAGTTTTTGCGCCCTCTCCTGCGCCGCGCCCTTGGACTTACCCGCGATCAGTTGCGGCATGGCGACGTTTTCCAGTGCCGAAAATTCCGGAAGCAGGTGATGAAACTGGTAAACGAACCCGATATTGCACGAGCGCAAATGCGTGCGCTGCATATCGCCGAGCGAATGCGCCTGCACATTCTGAATGATCACCTCGCCCGTATCGGGCTGCTCCAGCAGGCCGGCGATATGCAAAAGCGTCGATTTTCCCGCACCCGAGGGCGCGACCAGCGCCACGAGCTCGCCCGCCTTCAGCTCAATATCGATGCCGCACAGCACGTCGAGCCTGCGCGAGCCCTGCACATAGCTGCGATGAATATTGCTTAATTGAAGTATAGATGCGCTCATGACGCTTTTACCTTTTTGTCATTGCCGGACTTGATCCGGCAATCCATCATCTTTTTAAAGATGGATACCCGGGTCAAGCCCGGGTATGACGATATGTTACTCATATCTCAGCGCCTCGACGGGATCGAGCCTTGCCGCGCGCCATGCGGGATAAAGCGTGGCAAGAAAGGAAAGGATCAGGGCCATGAGTACGACGGCGACAACTTCGTGCCAACTCATTTCAGCAGGCAGATGCGCAAGGAAATAAAGTTCGGGCGAGAACAGATCGGCGCCTGTCAGCTTCGAAATGAAATTCTTGATGCCGTCGATATTATCGCACACCAGCGTGCCGAGAAGAAAACCGGCCAGCGTGCCGCTCACCCCAATCGACGCGCCGGTGATCAGGAACACGCGCAGGATCGTGCCGCGCGTTGCGCCCATGGTGCGCAAAATGGCGATATCGTGCGACTTGTCCTTCACCAGCATGGTGAGGCCGGAGATAATATTCAACGCGGCGACCAGAACGATCAAGGTCAGGATCAGAAACATCACATTGCGCTCGACTTCAAGCGCGTTGAAGAAAGTGGAATTGCGCTGCCGCCAGTCCGTGAAATAAAGCTGGCGCTCGAGCGTAGCGTTCAAAACTTCCCTTACCTCCGCTACCCTGTCCGGATCGTCGAGATAAAGCTCGATTGCGCTCACGCGGCCTTCCTGATTGAAGAATGCCTGCGCCTCGGAAAGCGGCATGAACACGACAAGACCATCGAGCTCCGACATGCCGATCTCGAATATCGCGGAAACGGGATAGGTTTTCGAGCGCGGTGTCTGCCCAAACGGCGTGCGCGGTCCGTTGGGGGAAAGGATTTTCACCATATCGCCCGCCTGCACGCCGAGCGAGCTTGCCAGCCGCTTGCCGATGGCGACACCGCCACGTTCGGAAAAATCCTGCAAATTGCCAGCGCGGATATTTCCGGCGACTGCGGATACGGCCTGCAAGTCTTCATCTTGCACGCCGCGCACAAGAACGCCCGAGCCGGGGCCCGAGCCGGAAATGAACGCCTGCCCTTCGACAAAAGGAATAACCTGCTTGACGTGTTTCACCTGTTTGAGCTGCGCGGCGAGTTGCAGATAATCCGTCAGCGGCGCATCGATGGGCTGCACGAGCACATGCCCGTTCACGCCGAGAATTTTATCGAACAGCTCTTTGCGAAAACCGTTCATCACCGCCATCACGATGATCAGCGTGGCCACACCGAGCGTGATGCCGAGAAACGAAAACCCGGCAATAACGGAAATCACACCCTCCGAGCGGCGCGCGCGCAAATAGCGCCCGGCAATCAGCCATTCGAAAGGGGCGAAGGGGCGAGTGGATCTCATATTTCGTCACTCCCGCAAAAGCGGGAGTTTAGAAATAAAGCATTACATCTGGGGGACGACGGATTATATTTCACGCGCTTAATTTCCTTATTGCGTCCTCTAACGGCACATTCAACCGCTCGCCGCTCTTGCGGTTTTTCAGCTCAACCTTGCCTTCGGCCAAACCTTTCGGGCCGACGATCAGTTGCCAGGGCAGGCCAATCAGATCGGCGAGCGCGAATTTTGCGCCGGGGCGTTCGTCCTTGTCGTCATAAAGAACACTTTTGCCGGCCGCTTGCAGCGCTTTATAGGCTTTATCGCAGGCAGCATCCGTTGCCGTATCGCCGGTTTTCAGATTGAGCAGCGCCACATCGAAAGGCGTAACACTTTCCGGCCAGATGATACCGTTTTCGTCATGGCTCGCCTCGATGATGGCCGCAACGACGCGCGAAGGCCCGATGCCGTAAGAACCCATCTCAAGCGCAACCGGTTTTCCATCCGGCCCTGCGACCTTGCAATTCATCGGTTCGGAATATTTCTTGCCGAAATAAAAGATGTGTCCCACTTCGATACCGCGCGCGGACAGGCGATCTTTCTCGGGAATTTTTTCGAACGCTTTGACATCGTGCATTTCGGACGTTGCCGCATATTGCGCCGTCCAGCGATCGACGGTTTTTTGCAAGGCCTCGCGGCTGACGAAATCGATATCCTGCGGCGGTATGGGCAGGTTGAGAAAATCCTTGTGGCAAAACACTTCGCTCTCGCCCGTTTGCGCGAGGATGATGAACTCGTGCGAAAGATCGCCGCCGATGGGGCCGGTGTCGGCACGCATTGGGATCGCCTGCAGGCCCATACGCGCGAAGGTACGCAGGTAAGCGACGAACATCTTGTTATAGGAATGGCGCGCACCCGCTTCGTCGAGATCGAAGGAATAGGCATCCTTCATTAGGAATTCGCGCGAGCGCATGACGCCGAAACGCGGGCGCACCTCGTCGCGGAACTTGTATTGGATATTATAAAGCGTGCGCGGCAGATCCTTGTAGGATTGCACGCTGCTTTTGAAAATATCGGTGATCACTTCTTCGGCTGTCGGCCCGTACAGCATGTCGCGATCGTGCCGGTCCTTGATGCGCAGCATTTCCTTGCCGTAATCGTCGTAGCGCCCGCTTTGCCGCCATATATCGGCCGACTGGATCGTCGGCATTTTCAGTTCGATGGCGCCGGAGCGGTCCTGCTCCTCGCGGACGATCTGCTCGACCTTTTGCAGAACACGATAGCCGAAAGGCAGCCAGGAATAGATGCCGGAAGATTCCTGCCTGATCAGCCCCGCGCGCAGCATGAGGCGATGCGAGACGATTTCGGCCTCTTTCGGCGTATCTTTGAGCGTGGGCAGGAAATAGTGGGAAAGGCGCATGGGCAGGATTCTCTAAATACCGAAACAGGTTAGCAAAAATACGGAGGGCAATACTATGCTAAAATTTTAAATAAACGCGCAATTGACACTTTTCTTGCGAATTCGTAGGTTATCTAGAATATTTGAATTTATTTTATAGAGATAGATATGACCATATTCGGCTTTGCTTCAACTCTTCCTAGTTATCAAAATTGCCTTTCAACAGCGCGCGCAACTGACGGTTTTTTCTTTCAGACCGCAAGTGATCTACAGAAATACAAAAGCCAAATTGAGGATCTGATTAATAAGGGCAACGAGAAACCGGAAATCGCCGGTCATGAAGCTTTGGCCGAAGACTATGATGAATGGGCCATGCCGGAGACAAGCGTTCTAGAATCATATCTGCAATATGCGGGATATTGGGACGACGATAATAAAAGAATCGATGGATTTTACGATAAAGCATATCAGGCTTTAAAAACTGCCTTGACGTCGACAAATCTAAAAGATCTGCGTGCGGCTTTGCAGGAATCGCAATCTCATTTCCAATCAGCGCAGACAAATTTTTTGGATTTCGACAGCAAAGTAAGCCGACAGTACAATATTTATGAAAATAAAATAGCGAGAAAAGCCGAAGCGCTTCTGAAAGAGTTGTTGAGCGGGATCGGAAAGCTGCTCGGCGAAATTGATGGTAAGGCATCCTGATACTTTGTACTTTCCCCACACATTATTTGAAAATTAACCATTCGTTTACTGATTACGACGAGAAAGTGTATTTTAGCAAAGGAATAGATATGAGCCATATTCAAGCTCTTGCTGCGAACGATTTCAACGCGAATGCCGGGAATGTTCCGAATATTTTTGCCACGACGCTAGCAGCACAGCAGCCGCTAGGATTTGATAATAGCTACAGCGCTTCGGATGTCGAAAAACGCATAAAGTCTTTCTATGACATAACCAATGACACGGATTTGCTCAGCAAATGGCAATTCGCAAATACTGTATCGAAATATGCGCGATTAAATAGGCTTATCGAAGGTCCCAAAGCAGGCAACGAAAATTGCCAATTAAAACAATTGGCAGATGCCCTGGGAATTGATTTGCCGCGATTGCAAGAGTTGCTCGAAAGCACAGGGCCAAAGTTTGTTGACGGCAGAAAATTATATAATGCCGATGCTGTCGCTTATTTTCTGTTCGACAAATACGCACCTTCGCAAGATACAATGGGTTTGATGGCTTATCTGAAAATGGTATTGCCGGGTAATCCGGATCTCAAATTTGAAGATCTGCCCCCACGCATTCTTCTTAAAAATTATCTCAGTTTAGCCAGCAAACTCGAACGCTTTA
Organism: uncultured Alphaproteobacteria bacterium; assembly: GCA_963714065.1. Taxonomy (GTDB): domain Bacteria; phylum Pseudomonadota; class Alphaproteobacteria; order Rhizobiales; family UBA4765; genus JAZKID01. Next base: position 228,639 of record OY970226.1, read on the forward strand.
GTATCCATGATATTGACCCTGACTCTGATACGAGTATCAGCAGGGTATTCAACATGGATGCAATAAACTATTTTCATTCATATGAAGAAACAGCACTTAAAGCGAGGAATGCCCTGAAAACCAGCAATGATTTTTTAGAGAAGTCCGAAAATATGCATGCTGCCGACAAGGCGAGATTGGGATATCTGGGATCGACTGTGAATGAATTACAAAAGGCGATAAATTATTTTGAGACAGCGCAACATTACTTGAGGGTCTCAATGGAAATGTATTTGAAAAAAGGGGTTACGGGTAAGCAACAGCAGGAATTAAGGGACTTATGGAATGGCATAAATAGCATAATTATAAATTCCAAATCGATAAAGCGCAGACTTCTAGATCACAACAGGCAACCTCCAGAAGTGCTGTCGATAAAACAAAAATGATTCAGAGCGTGAGCATTTTATTGCTCATTATCACATAAATCACCGCCACCGCCACGGCTGTAATCGCACTCGTCCAGATCGCTTTTTTCAGCAGCATGGGTTTGACCGGCGCGCCGGGATCTGTGCCAGGCGTTACGTCTCCAGCTTCATGTTGACTTTTCACGCCCCAAGGCAGCACGGCGAACAGCAGCGTCCACCAGAGAATGAAATAAAGCGCGATTGTGATGGGGATGGACATGGCACTCCTCTACGTTTTCATCGTCATCCCCGCGAAGGCGGGGATCTCGAGATGCCCGCCTTCGCGGGCATGACGTATAACAATACCGAATTATAGTAATCCACGACTTGCTGCACGCGTACTAAAATTACTCCCCACTCTCCAGCACCGGCGTCAGATTCAAAAATTTCGCGAGACGATTGACGCGCCCCGCGACACGTTTCGACAAAAGATCGCCGAGTTCTTTCGAAAGCTCCAGCCGCAATTTTCCCTTGCGCGCATAAAAAGAGGCACGCGGCAGCACGCCCGGCATCGAGGCGGAAATCACATAGGCGACGCGCAGCACGAGCCCGAGCAGTTTGGCGCGCTGGCGCGTGCGTTCGTCCGCAATTGCGGCAAAACGCGGCGACAGCCCCGTTTCCGAAATGCCTTCATGACGATGATAGATGGAAAGCGCCAGAAACACACGCCCCGGATGATCGATGCCGATAAAGGCACCGTGCGCGATGATGTTGAGGCTCTGCTCGCCGCGATAATCCGGATGTCCGCGCCAGGTCATGTCGGCGAGCAGGCAGGCGGCGTGGCGCAGGCGTTTCTCATTCGGCGTTTCTTTATCATCAAGTGATGCAAACAGCGCATCGGTCCATTTGCACAACTCCTCGCCATGGCGCGGCGAGCGTGAATAAAGCATAGAGAGATCTTTTGCTGCCGACATCAATGGGTCAGCATTGCGCTCCTGCGGCGAGAGTTGCGAAAACAGAAGACCCTCGCGTACGCCGAGCGCCGACATAACGACATGCGACGCCTTCAGGTTTTTAAGAATTTTTTCCATCACAAGCGCGCCGTAAGCAACGAGCGGGCGGCGCTCGGCAGACACATGCGACAATGCTTCCGCAGAGTTGTCGTCGCCGCGCTGGAGGAATTTGCAGAAATCGATCGCCTCGCGCGCTTCGATCTCATAACCATGCGTGACATGTAATGGGTAATCCCTGCGCTGCATATGCACGCGCGAAATGGCCCGCCATGTGCCGCCGACCGCGTAAAAAGCGCGGCCCTTGCCATGCGACAGATCGACACCGTCGATAATCTTGTCGACGACCTTCTCCGCTTTTTTCAGATTGCCGCCGGTTTCGTCGATCAGTCTCAAACCTCCAAGCGGCAAGGTGAGCCCCTGCCCCACCTTGTGATCCTTCACATCGATCAGCTCGAGCGAACCGCCGCCGAGATCGCCGACAAGGCCGTCGGGCCGGTAAATGCCGGAAATCACGCCAAGCGCCGAAAGCCGCGCCTCGCGCGTGCCAGAGATCAATTCCACCGGGCAGCGGCTGATGGTACCCGCCATGTTCAGGAATTCGTGACCGTTCTTGGCATCGCGCACGGCGGCAGTGGCAAGCACGTGCACGACGGAGACCTGCATCTGGTCGCATAGCGCGCGGAAACGTTTCAGCGCGGCGAGCGCCTCCTGCATCGCATCATTCGCGAGCTTGCCGGTGGATGCGACATGTTTGCCGAGACCGCATAGCATTTTTTCGTTGAAGATCGGCGTCGGCGCGCGCGTGATGCCTTCATAGACAACGAGACGCACGGAATTCGAGCCGATATCGATGACGGCAATGGGCTTCAAGCCCGGCAGGCGGCCGGGCGCATAATCGTCAGGATAAAGCGGCGAGCCGTATCCGTCGTCGATCTTGCCTTTAAGCGCGCCTGGCATCGTATTGTCCTGTCAGTCTGCGTGGGGAAACGAGCTTCTGTGCCTTGCCGCGGCCGGAAAGGCTGGGATTGGTCATGAAATAACGATGCGCGTTGAAAGCTTCCTCGCCCTCGCGCAAGGTGAAACGCTTGGACGAACCATCCGGCAGCACCGCCCAGCTTTGTTCATTATCTTTCAGGTTCGCAACCATGATCTGTTCGAGAATCTGCTCGTGCACGGTTGCATTGTTGATCGGCACAAGTGCTTCGACGCGGCGCTCGAGATTGCGCGGCATCCAGTCGGCGGAGGTGATGTAGAGTTTCGCTTTCGGATTTGGGAGCTCATGCCCATGCGCAAAGCACATGATACGGGAATGCTCGAGAAAGCGGCCAACAATCGACTTGATGTGAATATTCTCGGATAATCCTTTCACGCCCGGCCGCAGGCAGCAGATGCCGCGCACGATCAGATCGATACGCACACCCGCGGCAGACGCTTCATAAAGCGCATCGATAATCACGGGATCGACCAGCGAGTTCATCTTCGCCCAAATGCCGGCCGGTTTGCCCGCGCGCGCGTTTTCGATCTCTTTATGAATGTTCCTAAGCAGCGTTTTTTTCATCGTGGCCGGCGAAAGATCTATGGCTTCGAGCTCGGCAGGTTCGGCATAGCCGGTGATGAAATTGAAAATGCGTGCGACATCGCGCGTGATCACGGGATCGCAGGTGAAAAAAGACAGGTCAGTATAAACCTTGGCCGTGACGGGATGATAGTTACCTGTGCCGATATGGCAGAAATTGATCAGCGTGCCGCCCTCGCGCCGCACCACCAATGATAATTTAGCATGCGTCTTGAGATCGAAGAAACCGTAGACGACCTGCACGCCTGCGCGCTCGAGGTCGCGCGCCCATCTGATATTGGCTTCCTCGTCGAAACGCGCTTTCAATTCGACAAGCGCTGTGACGGATTTACCGGCTTCCGCCGCTTCCGCCAGCGCCTTGATGATCGGGCTGTCTTTCGACGTGCGGTAAAGCGTCTGCTTGATGGCGATGACATCGGGGTCCGCCGCCGCCTGCCGCAAAAACTGCACCACCACATCGAAGCTCTCGTATGGATGATGCACGACAAGATCTTTTTGCCTGATCGCCGCAAAACAGTCGCCGCCCATATCGCGGATACGCTCGGGAAAACGCGGCGTATAGGGTGTAAATTTCAGTTCGGGCCGCTCGATGGCGACAAGCTGCGACAGATCGTTCAATGCCAGCATGCCGTTCACGACGAACACTTCGTCTTCGCCCACATGCAGCGCTTCCATGACGAATTGCTGCAGAGATAAAGGCGTGGACGCCTCCACTTCGAGGCGGATGACGTTGCCTCGACGGCGCTGCTTCAGCATGGTTTCGAACACGCGCACCAGATCTTCCGCTTCTTCCTCGATCTCGATATCGCTGTCGCGGATAATGCGGAAAATTCCCTTGCCCTTCACCTGATAGCCGGGAAACAGCTTCGTGATATAGAGGCTGATCACGTTCTCCAGGTTAAGGAAGCGCAGGCGTTGTCCCGGCTCTGCCGGCAACGCGATGAAGCGGTCGACTTTGTGCGGCACGCGCACCAGCGCATTCATGGCGCGATTGTCGGTCGTCCGCGCCAGTTGCAATGCGAGCGTAAATCCCAGATTTGGAATGAAGGGAAACGGATGTGCCGGGTCGACGGCAAGCGGCGTGAGTACCGGGAAAATATGAGTGAGAAAATAGCCGTCCAGCCAACTTTTTTCGCAATCCGTCAGATCCTCCGACGAGGCAATATCGATGCCGTTTTTTTTCAATGCCGCATGCAGTTCGATCCAGCATTTTTGCTGCGCATCGACGAGAGCGGATACAGCCTCGCCGATTTTCTTGAGCTGCTGCTGCGGCGTCAACCCGTCCTGACTGCGCGTCGAAATCCCCTCCTGATGCTGCTCCCACAAGCCGGAGACGCGCACCATGAAAAACTCGTCGAGATTGTCGGCGGAGATGGAAAGAAAACGCAACCGCTCGAGCAGCGGGTGGTTGGCATTCGTCGCTTCCTCGAGAACACGGCGATTGAAGTTCAGCCAGGAAATTTCCCGGTTGACGAAACGCTCCGGCGCTTTTGCCAGCTTCATATCGACAGGATGCGGCAAGGCACTGCGCACCGATGTTTCATTTAGACCCTGGCTTTGCTCTTTCTTCATGCGTCGAAATTGAGCGACGGCTCGCTGATATATTGCCCGGGTTCCAGATCGTCACGGCGTAGATAGCGCGATGCGGCAGCCCTTGTCAGGCGGCGGCCTTCGGAAAGCGCAAGCTTGTCGAAAATTTCCACTGCGCGGCGCACGCCGGCGGCCGTGCGTTCGATGTGCATCAGCATATAATCGACGACATCCGGCGCGATCTCCATTTGTCTGTCCGAAAAATGTTTGATCAGGAGGGCGCGCAGCAACATATCGTCTGGCGGCCCCAGCTCGATCTCGGGCAGAACGCGCAGACGCGAACGCAGGTCGCGAAGCCGCAGATTGTCGAAAGACAAGGTGGGAGGCGCAGTTAATAGCAGATAGAGCTCACCCAGGATCGCGCGGTTGATCAGGTGAAAAAGCGGCGTCTCGGCCAGATCTTCCGTATTCTCGAGCTCAACGATAAAACAGCCGCCGGATTTGGAACCGAACGCCGCCTCGAGATCGTTGACGGTCTCGAGCCAGATCGCGTTGGTTTTTTCCTGCCAGAGCCTTGCAAGATGCGATTTCCCGGATCTTTCCGGCCCGACCAGAAACACGCCATGTACCGGCCAGCGCGGCCAGCTATTGATCAGGCGATAGGCTTTCTCGTTCGAAGGCGTGACGATAAAATCTTCCCGCGCCGTGGAAACTTTCGTCGGCCAGTCGAAGGTCAATTGCGATACGAGAAGAGGAAGCGTCATACGCGCGCCCTTTCCTTCGCTTTAGCCTGATAAAATGGTGTTTGCGTATAATAGCGCAGGCTGCGATGCAGCAGTACGCCGATACAAGCGGAAATCGGTACGGCCAGCAGTACGCCGACAAAACCGAACAGGGAGCCGAAAGCGTATAGCGCGAAAATCAGCCAGACAGGATGCAGGCCCACCGCCTTTCCGAGCAGGCGCGGCTGCAGGATATAACCGTCGATCAATTGCCCGATGGCAAAAACCGCAACGACCGATATCAGCGGTATGAAGTCCGGCCCGAATTGCGACAGCGCGACCAGCAGCGCGATACTCAAGCCGATAAAATTACCGAGATAAGGAATAAAGGAAATGAAACCCGCCGTCAGGCCGATCAAGAGCGAGAAATTCAACCCCATCGTCGTCAACCCGATGGAATAGATGACGCCGAGCACGAGACACATCAGGGCCTGACCGCGCAAATAGGCGGCGAGCACCTCGTTCATTTCCCGCGCCATAGAGCGAATGAGCGACACATCGCGGCGCGGCAGGTAATGATCGACAATGGCGACCATATGATCCCAGTCGTACAGGAGATAGCCGGTCACGATCGGCATGACGATGAAAAACGAAATGGCGTTGAATACCGCCTGCCCACCTGCCCAGAGCGAGCCCATAAAAGCCGTGGCCACGACAACGGCGTCTTTTAAAGCAGGATCAATGGGGTTTTGCAGGTTCTGCAGTTTTGTGGCGATTTGCGGGCCGAGCGCCGTCTGCAGTTTTGCCGTTTGCGCCGATAGAAAATTTTGCAGCGACTTCAGAATAACGGGAAGGCTTTTGACGAAATCCGTCAACTGTTCGGTCAAGAGCGGGATCAGCAGGATGAGGATAAGTATGATGCTCAGGATCAGGCCGCCGAGAACCGTCAATGTCGCCATGCCGCGCGACAGGCCGAGCCGTTCCAGCCTGTCGGCCAGCGGGTCGAGCATATAGGCGAAGATCAGGCCGACGCCGAACGGCATGAGGATGTCGTTAAAAAGAAAAAGTGCGGCAATGGTCAGCGCGAGTACGGCGAGCCAAAACAAAAAAGTTCCTCGCACCTGCGCTGTCATGTCACCCACCAGACATTGTTGCCGAAAACACTACATACCCTGACCGGAAGCGACCGCGCCGCGGCGGAGCCCGAGCCATAGTCTGAGATAGGCAAGAAACGAAAGCGCCGTCAATGCGGCCGTCAAATAGCCCGAAATTTCCACAAGGGGGGCGAGGTCGATTTCGACGGCAAGGTTCAATAAAACCATGGCCAGATAGATAATTTGCACCAAAGTGTTGAGTTTCGAGATAAGCAGGGGCTTAATAAGCGGAGGTTTTCCGGCGATATAAAGATCGGCAATCCCGGCAACGATCAGAATATCGCGCAATGCGACCATGATAAGCAGCCAGTGCGGCACCACGCCCAACGCCGTAAGCAGCGTAAAAATGATAACAATCAAGGCCTTATCGGCTGCGGGATCAAGCCAGGCGCCGAAGGGGCTTTTCTGGTCCAGCCGCCGCGCCAGAATGCCGTCGGCCAGATCCGTTATACCGGCCAGCATGAAACAGACGAACGCCGCCTTGAAATTATGCGCGACCAGCAGATAGGCGATCATGGGCACCAGGCCAAGGCGCGCAACTGTCAACAGGTTGGGGAGCGTTAAAATCCTCATGAAATAAATGATATAACGAGCTTTGCGCCAAGCGCAAAATCCCTTAAGACAAAAATCATGCAAAAAACCGCAAATACGGACCCCTATGCACATGCTGGCGTCGATATCGATGCCGGAAATGCGCTGGTCGAAGCCATTCGCCCGCTGATACGCGCAACCGCGCGGCCTGGCGCCGATGCCGAGATCGGCGGTTTCGGCGGATTGTTCGATCTGAAAGCGGCGGGATTCAAGGATCCCGTTCTCGTTGCCGCCAATGACGGCGTCGGCACGAAAGTAAAAATCGCGGTGGCGATGAACAGGCACGATACGATCGGCATCGACCTTGTCGCCATGTGCGTGAACGATCTGCTGGTGCAGGGCGCGGAACCGCTATTCTTTCTCGATTACTTCGCTTCCGGCAAACTGCGCAACGATACCGGCATTGCGTTGATCAAGGGTATTGCGGAAGGATGCAAGCTCGCGGGCTGCGCGCTGATCGGCGGCGAGACGGCGGAAATGCCGGGCGTCTACGCTGGCGACGATTACGATCTTGCCGGTTTTGCCGTTGGCGCGGCCGAACGCGGACAGCTTTTGCCGCGCAAAGATATTCGGGAAGGCGATGCGATTTTTGGTCTTACCTCGTCTGGCGTGCATTCGAACGGTTATTCGCTGGTGCGCAAGATCGTCGACGATGTCAAGCTGCGCTATCACGAGCCGGCACCTTTCGCGAGCCAGCCTTTAGGCGAAGCATTGCTGACACCCACGCGCATTTATGTGAAACCGGTATTGAAAACCATTCGCGAGACGGGCGCCATCAAGGCAATGGCACATATTACCGGCGGCGGTTTCATCGATAACATTCCGCGCGTCCTGCCGGAACATCTGGCAGCGCATATCGACCTTCATGCAATAAACCCGCCGCCTGTCTTTTCATGGCTTGCCAAGGCCGGCGCGCTTTCGCAGGAGATCATGCTGCGCACGTTCAATTGCGGTATCGGCTTGATTATCGTTGCGCCCGCCGATAAAGCCGCGCAGGTGCAAAAATCGCTGACAGACGGCAATGAAACGATCGTGCGCCTCGGCGACATTAAGGCACGCAAGGATAAGCCCGTTACTTTTGCAGGACAGCTCAAGCTGTGACAGGGTTTAAAAAAATCCGTACGGCTGTTCTGATTTCCGGACGCGGCTCGAACATGCAGGCGTTGATCGACGCTGCGAAAAAACCGGATTACCCCGCGCACATCGCGCTTATTGTTTCCAATATCGCAAATGCACCCGGGTTGAAATTCGCAGCCAAGGAAGGCGTTAAGATCGCCGTGGTGGATCATAAGCCTTTCGGCAAGGACCGGGCGGCTTTCGAGCAGGGATTGCAAAAAGAGCTTCGTGCGGAAAATATCGAATTCATCTGCCTTGCCGGTTTTATGCGCGTGCTGACGGCGCAATTTCTAAAGAACTGGCCGCGCAGGATCATTAATATTCACCCTTCCCTGCTGCCCGCCTTCCCCGGCCTCGATACGCATAAGCGCGTATTGCAGGAAAAAGCGCAGATGCACGGCTGTTCGGTGCATTATGTGTCCGATGTCGTGGACGGCGGTGAAATTATCGCACAGATGCGCGTACCCGTGCAGCAGGACGATACGGAAGAATTATTGGCCGCGCGCGTTTTGCAGGCCGAACACGAACTTTACCCTAAAGCCCTGCGCCTGGCGCTCGAGCGTTTGACGTAAGACCATCTTCCTGACATGAATCGGGGCTAGATTGCCTCGCGGAAAATCATGGATATAACCGCCCTCACCCTGTTCGGCGTACCGGCCTGGTTCTGGCTGCTGTTTCTCGCCATAACGCTGGGTATTATTTTTTTCGATCTTTTTTACCTGCACCGCAGGGCAGAAATTCTCGATCTCAAACAAAGCATAGCGATGACGATTTTCGTCACAGCGCTTTCTCTTGTTTTTTGCGGTTGGGTTTACTGGCAGATGGGAAGCGAAAGCGCGCAGCTTTTCCTGACCGCATGGATACTCGAGCAATCGCTATCTATCGACAACGTATTCGTGTTCGCGGTGATTTTTTCCTATTTTTCCATTCCATCCCAATACCAGCATCGCGTTCTGTTCTGGGGGATATTGCTCGCCATGGTGCTGCGCGCCGTATTTATCGGTGCTGGCACGGCGCTTGTTTCCCATTTCGACTGGGTATTATGGCTATTTGCCGTTTTCCTGATTTATTCCGGCTACAAAATGTTTATCGAAACCGATACCGAGCCGGATATCGCCCACAATACATTCGTCAAGCTTCTTGCGCGCTACCTCAATGTAACGCCTGAGATGAAGGGTGAGAAATTTTTCCTGAAAAAAAACGGCGCACTGTATGTTACGCCGGTTTTTCTTGCCTTCATGACCATGAATTTCGCCGATATTATGTTCGCGATCAATTCCGTACCTGCCGTACTGTCGCTGACGACAGATCCGTTCATCGTCTACACCTCGAATATTCTGGCGATCCTCGGCCTGCGTTCGCTCTATTTCGTCATCAATGCGATGCTGCTGACATTTTATTATCTCGAGCACGCACTTTCAGCGCTCATGGTCTTTATCGGCGGAAAAATTATCTGGGATCAGCTCTTCACGCCGATCAATCCCGGCGTGACGCTGACGATCACGATTACGATTTTGGTAGCTGCGATTGTAGCTTCTATTATTAAAAAGCAGCGAGAGAAAAACCAATAATTCGTCATGCGCGGGCTCGACCCGGCAATCCATCTTTTATCAAAAATGATGGATGCGCGGGTCAAGCCCGCGCATGACGAATGGCAATTAGCCGACGATTTCGTTTGCCGGAAAAAATTGCGCGATTTCGATTTTCGCGGTTTCCGCCGCATCCGAGCCGTGCACGGTGTTTTCACCGACAGATTTGGCATGGAGTTTGCGGATTGTTCCCTCTGCCGCTTGTGCGGGGTTGGTGGCGCCCATCACTTCGCGATATTTGGCAATGGCATTTTCGCCTTCCAGCACCTGCACGACAACCGGGCCGGATGTCATAAATTCCACAAGCTCGCCGAAAAACGGCCGCTCTTTATGCACGGCGTAAAACTGTTCGGCCTGCGCGCGCGTCATGCGAATCCGCTTCTGCGCGATAATGCGCAAGCCCGCCTTTTCGATCAGCGCATTGACGGCGCCGGTCAGGTTACGCGCGGTGCAATCGGGTTTCAGAATGGAAAATGTACGCTCTAACGCCATGTGATGACTCCAATTAATTTAATGTGTGGGTGATATAGCAGTAATTTTGCATTGCACAAGGCGATTAATTGACTACCTGTTTTTCCCAGCCGCCTTTTTCGTTCTGCTGCCAGTAAGTGGGAGAGAAACCCTCACGCTTCAACGCTGCCCATTGTGCACGCGCGCCGTTCAGCGAGGCTTCATCGTTGCCGTCGAACAAAAGCACGGCACGATTCAGATCCTGTATGTTTTCCGGATCCATCGTCACGCCGTCGATAAATAATTTTACCTGCGCCTTGTTCGGATTATTGTCGTTGGAGGTGATGCAAATTGGCTGCAGCTCCGCAAATTTGCCGCTCCCTAGCCCGTGCGGCAGAAAACTGTCGTCGCGATAGGTCCAGAGATAAGCGTCCAATGCATCGCAACGCTCAGACGATCCCGCCTGCACGCAAGCCCGCCAGCCGCGCGTAAGGCATGTCTCAAGAAGGCCGGGCAGCACGTCCTCGAGCCGGCGTGTGGTCAGGTGATAAAAAAGGATTTCGGCGGGCATGCTTGAATTTCTAACATGGGTATTTCCTCATGCAACCCAAGCGCGCAATCCAAGTGCAATAAAAAAGAGGGGGCAAGCCCCCTCCGTTCAGTCAAAAGCAATTTGCTTTAAACGGTTTTATTGGCGGCCTGCTGCTCGGGCTTGCTGTCCGATGCCGGCTTTGCCGTATCTGGCTGCTTGGGATCGCTCGCCTGCGCCAATTTCGGATCGCGATTAGGTGTGGTGTTTGTGTTCTGTGACATTCAAGTCTCCATTTTTTGAAAAACTCATCTGAGAAACAGATAAGAAGTTTTAAATAGCATAATAAAAATAAAAAATCTGTAAATTATTTTGATATTATTTTTATTTGTCGTTTTTCTATCAAAAAATACTTCTTTTATGTTATGAATTACATTGCAACGTCTTCAATTCGTTCAACATTATACGCTTTTGTATTATACATAATACTTATCCCAACAACCCCTTGATCACGCCATTGGCTTTGGAAAAATCCATCTGGCCTGTGTATTTGCCTTTCAGCTCGCCCATCACCTTGCCCATATCCTTGACCGAAGAGGCGCCGGTTGCGGCGATTGCCGCTTCCACGGCCGCCTTCATCTGCGCTTCGTTCATCTGCTCAGGCAGAAAACTTTCGATGATCTTGATTTCCTCGTTCTCCTGATTGGCAAGCTCGATGCGGCCCGCCTGCGCATAGATGCCGGCACTTTCGTGGCGCTGCTTTATCATTTTCTGTAAAAGGGTTTTAATTTCGTCGTCCGAAATCGGCCCCTTGCCCGTACCGCGCGCTTCGATATCCTTGTCCTTGATCGCGGCATTGACCATGCGCAATGTGCCCGAGCGCAGCTTGTCCTGGCTTTTCATGGCCTCTTTGTAAGCTTCGTTGATTTTATTGCGCATCGCGGCCTCTCTTCGTTGACATTATGTAAGATATAGGACGGAAAGCCTTGCTTTTGCAGGGGTGGAACCTATAACTCATACCTTAGCCATATAGGAGTATGTTTTTCATGCAAGACCGGCCCGCCGGAATGCGAATGCGCGCGCCTACCGCCCGGCTGATCCTGGCCGACGGTACGGTTTTGCAAGGGGCGGGCCTAGGTTTCGAAGGCGCGGCCGTGGGCGAAGTCTGCTTTAATACGGCCATGACGGGCTATCAGGAAATCCTGACCGACCCTTCCTATGCCGGGCAGATCATCACCTTCACCTTTCCGCATATCGGCAATGTCGGCACGAATGAGGAAGACTTCGAGACGTTGAATATGGCGTCAAGCGCAGGCGTGCGTGGCGTGGTGCTGCGTGCCGATATCACCCAAGCATCGAACTGGCGCGCTTCAAGAGGTCTGGACGCATGGCTGAAAGCGCGCGGAATAGTAGGCATTTGTGGGCTGGATACGCGTGCCCTCACTGCCCTGATTCGCGATAAAGGCATGCCGAATGCCGTGGTAACCTATAACGCGTCGGGACAATTCGATCTCGACGCCCTTAAAAAACAGGCGCGCGACTGGCCGGGTCTCGAAGGTATGGATCTCGTGCCGGAGGTGACATGCGCGCAGCGCGCCACATGGGACGAAGGCGCATGGGATTGGCCGGAAGGTTACGTGCGAAGCAATAATGGAAAATTTCATGTCGTGGTGATCGATTACGGCGTGAAGCGCAATATTCTTCGCCAGCTCGTGCGCGCCGGTTGCCGCGTGACTGTGGTGCCGGCAACGACAACGGCCGATTCAATTCTGGCGCTCGACCCGAACGGCGTGTTTCTATCGAACGGTCCCGGCGACCCGGCCGCGACCGGTATTTATGCAGTGCCCGTTATTAAGTCTATCCTTGAGAAAAAGGTACCGCTGTTTGGCATCTGCCTCGGCCACCAGCTTTTGGGCATCGCCATCGGCGGCAAGACGGAAAAAATGCATCAGGGCCATCATGGCGCCAATCATCCGGTGAAAGATCTCACGACCGGCAAGGTGGAAATCACCTCGATGAACCACGGCTTTGCCGTCAAGCGCGATAGTCTGCCTAAAACCGCTGTCGAGACGCATATATCATTATTCGATAAATCGAACGCCGGCCTTTCGCTGACCGACCGGCCGGCTTTTTCGGTGCAATATCATCCGGAAGCTTCGCCCGGCCCGCAGGATTCGCATTATCTGTTCGACCGCTTTGTGGAATTGATGGCGGGGAAAAAAGCGAAGGCTGCTTAAAACCTATCCCAAATTCGTCAGCGCAGGGAATGTTTCGACCAGCCAGTTGGCGAACCAGGTAAAATTGCCGGAGATAAACAGCGCGCCTGTCAGCACAAGTCCCGCGCCTGCAACTTTTTCGACCCAATGCATATAATTTTTGAACCGCCCCGAGGTACGCAGAAAAAACGGCAACGCCGCCGCTGCGACAATAAACGGCAGACCAAGGCCAAGCGAATAGGTTGCCAGCAACAGCATGCCTTGCGCCAACGTTTCCTCTTGCGCGGCGAGCACGAGAATGGTTGCGAGCACGGGCCCGATACAGGGCGTCCAGCCGAAAGCGAAGGCAAGGCCCATGCCATAGGCATTCAGCGGCGTGTCGCCATGGAAAGCGAAACGCTTTTCGATGTTCAGGAAACCCATGCGAAACACGCCAAGAAAATGCAGGCCGAACAGCACAATTGCCACGCCCGCGATTTTTGTCAGAATATCCTGATAGACGCGCAAAACCTGCCCGACAGCACTTGCGGAGGCGCCAAGCAGAACGAACACGGTGCCAAAGCCTGCAACGAAAAGAACGGAAGCAAGGAAAACGCGCCGCTGCATTCCCCGCCCCGATACGCCTTCGGTTAATTCCTCGTAACTGCTGCCCACGAGATAGCAGAGATAGGCAGGTACCAGAGGCAGTACGCAGGGGCTTAAAAAGGAAATCAGGCCTGCCAGGAAAGCTGTAAGAAAAGATACGCTCATGCGAACAGATTATCTTATTCCGCTTATGAATGTCTACATCCAGATTTTATGATTTTGCTCGGTCAGTTGTTTTAAAAACGGTGCCGGTTCTCGGAAAAATTCCATACAGGCCGGTTCGCGCACAATGCATTCATTTTTACAATCGAGTTTTGCCGCCAGCTTCAGACCTTCGAAAAGTTCGGCCGCCAATTCTTTTGTCGTCGTGACAATCTCGTCATCGCATTTTGACTGGTTGGTTTTCCAGATGCAGATATATTTCAGGATTGCATCCAGACCGGGCCAGCCGTTCATGGCATCGGCAATCGTCTGTTTTTTCAGCGGTCTCTGATCGCTGAAATCTTTCGTTTCCATTCTTTGCGCAGCCATATGGTTCGTAACCGCTTTGCCAATGGCCTTGCGCAGGGAAATTTCCGTAACGCCGCCGCCAAAATCACTTATGCTGCGATAAAAAATTCTCATGGTTCCGTCGTCGTAGACCGGCCTTTGGAAAGATGAAGCAATAAGCGTCGGATTATACTTTTTATTGAATCTTACAATCATGAAAGTCGATCAAATTTAGTTTTCGTTTTGCATCATAGTGGCAGATAAAAACTTTTCCGGCTCATTGAAAAATACTTGCAACGTTTCCGGCGCGACCGCCTTAGGATGATCAGGATGCGGCTGCCCCTGAGCTCTTTCCAGGCCATTATAAATTATTTCTGCCAAACGGCGCATGGTCATCGATTGGCCTTTCAAAGCGTATTGAAGAACTTTTCCTATATTCGGCCAATCTGAAAGCGCGGCCTTATACGAGTCCAGGCTGAATTTCTTCGTAAAAACATCGATCTTGGTATACATATTTCTGAGCGTATTTTTACGCCAATCGTCTACGGCTTTTGAAATTGCCAAATAGATCAATGTTTCAGAAATCCATGTATCGTATATCGGCGTGAAGTAGATATCATCGATCAGTTTTTTGTAAAAAACCTCAACTGTATTGTCGCCCTGTGCAACTGCAAAAAATTTACTTTGAGATGGTATTTGGCTCAAATTCTGAACAGATACCATTATTATTCCTTTCAATATATCGGCTAAGGTTAGCATAAACATTGGCGCTGGCAATCAAAAATGTTAATCAAATTACCATGAGCACGATTCAAATCGCCCCTTCTCTACTTGCCGCCGATTACGCCAGTCTCGGCGAGGCCGTGCGCGCTGCGGACGCGGGCGGCGCCGATATGATGCATCTCGACATCATGGACGGGCATTTCGTGCCCAATATCAGTTTCGGCGCCGATGTGGTGAAAGCGCTTCGTCCGCACACGAAGAAGCCGTTCGACGTGCATCTGATGATCGCGCCTGTCGATAATTTCATCCCCGCTTTTGCAGCAAGCGGTGCCGACATCATTACCATTCACCCGGAAGCCGGGCCGCATTTGCATCGCTCGCTGGCGCTGATCAAAAGTCTCGGCAAGAAAACCGGTGTTGCGCTCAACCCGGCAACGCCGCTCAGTACCATCGAGAGCGTGATCGACATGCTCGACCTCGTGCTGGTGATGAGCGTGAACCCCGGCTTCGGCGGACAGAGTTTCATTCCCTCCAGCGTGGATATTTTGAAACAAGCGAAAGCGCTGATCGGCACACGTCCCATTCTTCTTGAAGTCGATGGCGGTATTACGGTAGACACGGCGCCGCTTGCCGCGAAAGCCGGCGCGAATGTATTTGTGGCGGGCTCCGCCGTGTTCAAGGGCGGCAATGCGGGATGCGCAAATAATATTGCGGCCCTTCGCAAGGCGGCTATTCGTGAATAGCCCTAGCTTAAAAAAAATCGCGCTCGTTCTGGCTTACAGTTTTGTCGTGGCTTTCGGCACGGCAACAACGCTTATCGTGCAAGATCGGGCGCTGGACGGAAGGGGTGAACTGATCATTGCCACCATGTGTATCGGCGCCCTGTTCGGCAGCACGATTGCAATATTAAAAATGAAGCGCCTGAGCGCCCTGCCGCCAGTCTTATGTTTCTTGTGTGTGTTTTTGGGTGTTACGCTTCTGACCCTGATCGGACAGGCATTTTTGGCGGGTATTTTGTTCAATTTTACGGACTATATCGACCATGACACGCTTTTCAGCAGCGATGGCATATTGGAACTGATTTTCACTTCCGTTTACGGTTTTGCCTATTATTTCATCTATGGCTCGCCACTGGTTTTGCCGGTGGGGTTTTTTGCCGGCTTGCTTTTTTCGCTCGGGTTTTTGACATTGCGGCCGCGAAACGGCACATATAGATGACAGGAGATAAAGAGTGATCCCGCGTTATGCACGCCAGGAGATGGCGCAGATCTGGTCGCCCGAGGCGCGCTATAAAATCTGGTTCGAAATCGAAGCGCATGCCGCAGACGCACTGGCCGAACTCGGCATTATTCCAAAAGACGCCGCCAAGAAAATCTGGAAAAAAGGCAAACATGCGAAATTCGATATTTTGCGCATCGAGGAAATCGAGCGCGAGACGAAGCACGATGTCATCGCCTTCCTTACCCATCTTGCCGAGATCGTAGGTCCGGAAGCGCGCTTCGTACATCAGGGCATGACATCTTCCGACGTGCTCGACACCTGCCTGTCGGTACAGTTGACGCAGGCTGCCGATATTTTGCTGAACGATCTTGATCGACTGCTCAAGGCGCTGAAAAAACGTGCTCATGAACATCAGATGACGCCGATGATCGGCCGCTCACACGGCATTCATGCCGAGCCGACGACATTCGGATTAAAGCTCGCTGGTTTTTATGCTGAGTTTTCGCGCGCGAAACAGCGGCTGCAACACGCACGCGAAGATATCGCCACCTGTGCCATTTCCGGCGCTGTCGGCACATATGCCGCCATCGATCCTTCGGTGGAATCTTATGTGGCAAAGAAACTGGGATTGCGCATCGAGCCTATTTCCACGCAGGTGATCCCGCGCGACCGCCATGCCATGTTCTTTGCGACGCTTGCGGTAATTGCATCGTCCATCGAACATCTCGCCATCGAAATCCGCCATTTGCAGCGCACCGAAGTGCTGGAAGCTGAGGAATTTTTCAGCAAAGGCCAGAAGGGTTCTTCCGCCATGCCGCATAAGCGCAACCCGGTGCTGAGTGAAAATCTCACGGGCCTTGCGCGCATGGTGCGTGCCTATGCACAACCCGCGCTTGAAAACGTCGCGCTCTGGCACGAGCGGGACATTTCGCATTCGTCGGTCGAGCGCTATATCGGCCCGGACGCGACGATCACGCTCGATTTCGCGCTGGTACGATTGACACAATTAATCGAAAATTTGATCGTTTATCCCGAAAATATGCGTAAAAATCTCGATAAATTGGGTGGCTTGATGCATTCGCAGCATGTCATGCTGGCGCTCACCCAGGCCGGCCTGCCGCGGGAAAAAGCCTATACCCTGGTGCAGCGCAACGCCATGCCGGTGTGGAAAGGCGACGGCGATTTCCTGAAATTGCTCATGAAAGACAAGGACGTGCGAAAATATCTGAGCGAAAAGGATTTGCGCGCCTGCTTCAGCGAGGCCGCGCATTTCAGGCATGTGAAAACAATTTTTAAACGCGTATTTTAAGGTTAAGCGCAGAAGCGCGTGCGGTCTTTAAAATGTAAGGCACTCGATTAAGCAAATGCAAAACGGCTGCCCTTATACTGATGCCGTTACCTTAAAAAAGGAGCAGTTGAGTTTCAGACTTAAAGGCGGCTACGAGAGCCGCCTTTTTTATTGGCGAACATCGATAAGCCGACCGGCAATTTCATTATACATCTGAGCGCCTTCGCTTTCCGGATATGACCGAACATAAATCTGCCCTGCATCTGCAGAACTGCGCATCAGCGGATCCAGCGGCAATGCACCGAGATACGGGATGGCAAGACGCTGCGCTTCTTCCTTCACGCCGCCATGCCCGAAAATTTCGAAATGCGAACCGCAGCCGGAGCAAGTGAACAGGCTCATATTCTCGATCAGACCGAGAATGGGGATATTCATGCGGCGGAACATTTCAAGACCTCGGCGCGCATCCAGCAGCGCCAGATCCTGCGGTGTCGACACAACGACAGCGCCATCGACGACAACATATTGCAACAGCGTGAGCTGCGCATCGCCGGTGCCGGGCGGCAGATCGATGAAAAGCAAATCGAGATTTTCCCAGGCAACATCGAGCAGCATTTGCCGCACCGCGCCCATCACCATCGGCCCGCGCCATAGCATGGCCTTGCCCTCGCCCATCAGGAACTCGACCGACATGACATCGAGACCTTGCGCGCGAAGCGGAGCGATTTTTTTGTCTTCGCGCATCTGCGGCTGCCCACTTACATTCAGCATTTTGCCGAGCGAAGGGCCGTAAATATCCGCATCCAGCAAGCCGACGCGCAAACCCTTTGCCAGACAGGCAGCGGCAAGATTGACGGCAACCGTCGATTTTCCAACCCCGCCCTTGCCGGAGGCGATGGCGATAATCTTAGCTACACCCGGCAAACGCGCGGGCTGCGGCACTGGTTTTTCGCGCGCAAACTTCATTCCCAACCCTTAGCTTGACCGGCCGATTTTTTCCACGCATGATTACGCAATTAGATGTTTTCCCAAAACAAAGCGGTACGGACAAATATGACGAACGTGGAAAGTGTGTCTTCCGGCTGGCGCCGCCCGCAAAACGAAGCGCCGCTTCTCGATGTCTTCCGCACCATCTCCGTACCGGGACCGGGGCCAACATCAAGCTGGCGGAAATTTCTGGCTTTTCTGGGGCCCGGCTATCTTGTCGCCGTGGGTTATATGGACCCCGGCAATTGGGCGACTTCGCTCGCCGGTGGTTCGAAATTCGGTTATGCGCTGCTTTTCATCGCTTTGTTGTCGAATATCATGGCGATCATCCTGCAATCGCTATGCGCGCGGCTTGCCATCGCCACGGGCCGCGATCTGGCGCAGGCTTGCCGCGATGCGTACCCGAAGTGGACTGCCATGCCGCTCTGGCTGCTGGCGGAAATTGCCATCGTCGCCACAGATCTTGCGGAAGTAATCGGCACCGCCATCGGCCTCTATCTGCTTTTCAATATTCCGCTCGAAATCGGCGTGCTGATTACGGCGGCCGACGTATTCCTTATCCTCTGGCTACAGACCAAGGGCTTTCGCTGGATCGAAGCTTTTATTATTGCGTTGATCGGCATCATCGCGCTTTGCTTCATCACGCAGATTGTCATGGCCGATCCCGACTGGGGCGCCGTATTCACGGGCTTTCTGCCATCGACGCAAATCGTGACCAATCCGGACATGCTTTATCTGTCGCTCGGCATTATCGGCGCGACTGTGATGCCGCACAATTTATATCTGCATTCGGCGATCGTACAGACACGCGCTTATGGCTACAGCATACCGGAAAAGCGCGAGGCACTGAAATTCGCGACGCTCGATTCGACATTCGCGCTGATGTTTGCCCTCACCATCAACGCATCGATCCTTATTCTGGCGGCGGCCGTTTTCAATAAAACGGGCCGCAGCAATGTCGAGGAATTGCAACAGGCGCATCAGCTGCTCAACCCCCTGCTCGGTTCTGCGATAGCGCCAAGCCTGTTCGCCATCGCGCTTTTGTGTTGCGGCCTCAACTCCACCGTGACGGCCACCATGGCAGGCCAGGCCGTGATGGAAGGGTTTCTGGAAATCCGCCTGCCCGCATGGCTGCGCCGCCTGGTTACGCGGCTGATCGCCATCGTGCCCGCTGTTTTCGTAACCATACTGTACGGCGAAAGCTGGACGGCGAAACTGCTGATCCTCAGTCAGGTGGTCTTAAGCCTGCAACTGCCCTTTGCCGTGATTCCGCTCGTGCATCTCACATCGTCGATGAGAAAGATGGGTTCGCTCGTTGCCCCACTTTGGCTTACCATTATGGCTGTGCTGATTGCAGCATTGCTTGTGACGCTGAATGTCAAATTCATCGTCGATCTCGTTATCGGATAATTCATGCAAAATGTCGCCTTTATCGGTCTTGGAACCATGGGGGCGCCGATGGCCGGGCATCTGGCCGCAAAAGGTTTTTCCGTCACCGTTTACAGCCGCACGCAGGCAAAAGCGCGCGCATGGTGTGAGCGCCACGAGGGCAAGCTTGCGAAAAGCCCGGCGGAAGCCGCACAGGATGCAGCATTTGTCTTTGCCTGTGTCGGCAATGACGACGATGTACGCGCCATCACGGCGGGTTCGAACGGCGCATTTTCATCCATGCGTCCGGGCACGGTTTTTGTCGATCACACAACGACATCGGCAAATCTCGCGCGCGAGCTTGCGGTTGCTGCAAAAGAGAAAAACCTGTTTTTTATCGACGCGCCCGTTTCGGGCGGCCAGACAGGCGCGGAAAAAGGCACGCTGACGATTATGTGCGGCGGCGATGAAGAGGCTTATCGGCGTGCCGAACCTGTCATGCGCTCTTACGCCAAAGCCTGCCGGTTGATGGGCGATGCGGGCACGGGACAGTTGACGAAAATGGTCAACCAGATCTGCATTGCAGGGCTTGTGCAGGCGCTATCCGAAGGTATTTATTTCGCCGAGAAGGCCGGCCTCGATGTGCAGGCTGTTCTCGACGTGATTTCCAAAGGCGCCGCCGGTTCCTGGCAAATGGAAAACCGCGGACAGACCATGCATAAGCGCGAATTCGATTTCGGTTTCGCGGTCGATCTCATGCGCAAGGATCTCGATATCGTGCAGGAAGAAGCCAAATGCAATGGAGCGAAACTTCCCGTGACGGAACTTGTCAATAAATTTTATGCCGAAATCCAGAACGCGGGTGGCAATCGCCTCGATACGTCAAGCCTGATCATGCGTCTCAGCCGAGATTGAAATCTTCTTTCACATCCGGCTTGTTAGTGTCTTTTTTACCCGCACGTAAATCCTTGCGCGCAGTTGCCGCAAGCTCATGGTAGCGCGCGCGAATAGCGTCGATTTCCCGGTCGGAAAGTTCTTCGAGATTCATCAGAACATTATGCGCGCCTTCTGTCGCGCGGATCAACTCGTCGAGCTTAAGCTGCAATGCATGCGTATCCTTGTTCTGCGTATGCTGGATCAGAAACACCATCAGAAAAGTAACGATCGTGGTGCCGGTATTGATGACAAGCTGCCAGGTGTCGGAATAATCGAACAACGGGCCGCTGATCAGCCATATCAGCACGATCAACACGGCAAGGATAAAAGCCCATACCGTGCCGGAAAGTTCGGCAATCACGCGCGCAGTGCGTTCGAAAAGATTGCCCCTGCCGACCTCATCGTCCTGCACAGAAATTTTCTCCAGAACGGATTTCTTTTTCTTCATGGCGACTATTTTTTCTTCTGCCGTTTTTCATCGTCTTCCTCGGCCATATGCAAATTATGCATGACACGATGAAAAACCGGCGCCAGCAACAGGCCGGAAGCCGCTATCAGCAAGAGGCCGCAATAGATCGCATAACTGCCGGCAAAAAACTTGGCTCCCCATCCATGTAAAGTGCTGACCGGGCCCATGCCGCCGATGATCATGGCGGCCTCAAGAAAAGAATCGAGCCAGTCCAGCCCTTCGAGCAGATGATAGCCGAGCATGCCGCCAAATAACGAGGTCCCGATAAGCCCCAGGACTATCGCCAAATTCGAAAGAAGCCGCCGCACAAATTTGCGGCGGGGCAGGAGTTTCTGCTGCTTTTTTTCATAGCTGAACATGCGATCAAGTCTCGGAAATATTTGATGTAAGGGCAAGTTAAAAAATAATGTGCATTTCAGCAGGCTTATGCTAGAAATCCGTTTAACCCTCCCCAACGCACGTCCGATATATCGGACGTGCGCTTTTTAAATCAAAACTCGGATAAATCCGAGTTTTGTGCGTGGGAGGGTCATGTATGAGAAGCCATGCCCAAACGCACAGACATTAAATCCATTCTCGTGATCGGCGCGGGACCTATCGTTATCGGTCAGGCCTGCGAATTCGACTATTCCGGCACGCAAGCCATCAAGACCTTGCGCGCCGAGGGTTACCGTATCGTTCTTGTCAATTCCAATCCCGCCACAATTATGACGGACCCCGATCTGGCGGATGCGACTTATATAGAACCCATCACACCCGAAATCGTCGCCATGATTATCGAAAAGGAGCGGCCGGACGCGGTACTGCCGACCATGGGCGGGCAGACGGCGCTGAACTGCACACTTTCGCTCAAAAAAATGGGCGTGCTCGATAAATATAATGTCGAAATGATTGGCGCGACTGCCGAAGCCATCGACAAGGCCGAGGACCGCCAACTCTTCCGCGATGCGATGACGAGGATCGGGCTGGAGACGCCACGCTCGCATCAGGTGAAAACGCTTCCACAAGCGCTGGAGATTTTGGATGATATCGGCCTGCCCGCCATTATCCGCCCCTCCTTCACGCTTGGCGGCACCGGCGGCGGCATTGCCTATAACAGGGAAGAATTCATCGAAATTGTCGAACGCGGCATCGATGCCTCTCCGACGCATGAAGTTCTGATCGAGGAAAGCGTGCTCGGCTGGAAAGAGTACGAGATGGAGGTGGTGCGCGATAAGAACGACAACTGCATCATTGTATGTTCCATCGAAAATATAGATCCCATGGGCATTCATACGGGCGACAGCATTACGGTAGCGCCCGCGCTGACGCTGACCGACAAGGAATACCAGCGCATGCGCAATGCGTCATTGGCGGTGCTGCGCGAGATCGGTGTTGAAACCGGCGGCTCGAATGTGCAGTTCGCCGTCGATCCTTCAAGCGGCCGCATGGTCGTGATCGAAATGAACCCGCGCGTGTCGCGCTCTTCCGCGCTGGCTTCGAAGGCAACCGGTTTTCCGATTGCGAAAGTGGCGGCAAAACTTGCCATTGGTTACACGCTCGACGAAATCGAAAACGATATTACCGGCGGCGCTACACCTGCGAGTTTCGAGCCGACTATTGATTATGTCGTCACCAAGATCCCGCGCTTCAATTTCGAGAAATTCCCGGGTGCCGATCCCATTCTCACGACTTCGATGAAATCGGTCGGCGAAGTCATGGCCATCGGCCGCACATTCGCCGAAAGCTTGCAAAAAGCCCTGCGCGCGCTGGAAAAGGGTTATACGGGCCTCAATGAAATCGACATTACCGGCCTCGGCCATGGCGACGATGCGAATGCCATTCGCGCGGCACTGGGCGCGCCGCGGCCCGACCGCTTGCTCAAGCTCGCGCAAGCCTTGCGCCTGGGCTTCTCAATCGAAGATGCGCACGCCGCCTGCAAGATCGACCGCTGGTTCATCGAGCAGATTAAGGATATCGTCGATGCCGAGCTGCATTTGCGCGCTTACGACCTGCCCGACGATGCGGAAGACCTGCGTACATTAAAATCTCTCGGTTTTTCGGATGCGCGCCTTGCCGAGCTGACGGACCGCAATGAAGAAGATGTTCGCGCGAGGCGACACAAACAGAATATACGCCCCGTATTCAAGCGTATCGACACTTGCGCCGCCGAATTCGCATCCCCGACCGCCTATATGTATTCGACCTATGAAGCGCCCTTTATCGGCACGCCGGTGGACGAGGCAAAGCCTTCGGCCAAGAAAAAAGTCGTTATTCTCGGCGGTGGGCCGAACCGTATCGGCCAGGGCATAGAATTCGATTATTGCTGCTGCCATGCCGCTTTCGCGCTGCGCGATATTGGTTTTGAAACCATCATGATCAATTGCAATCCGGAAACCGTGTCGACCGATTACGATACGTCAGACCGGCTGTATTTCGAACCACTCACCGGCGAGGATGTTCTTGAGATTCTGGAAAAAGAAAAAGAAAACGGCACGCTTCATGGCGTGATCCTGCAATTCGGCGGGCAGACGCCGCTCAAGCTCGCGCGCCGGCTTGAGCAAAATGGTATTCCCATTCTCGGCACCACGCCGGATGCCATCGATCTCGCCGAGGATCGCGACCGTTTCAAGCGGCTTCTGGAAAATCTGAAACTGAAACAGCCGCGCAACGGCATCGCCTATTCCATCGAGCAAAGCTGCATCATTGCGCAGGAACTTGGCTTCCCGCTTGTCGTGCGCCCGTCTTATGTGCTTGGCGGACGCGCCATGGCCGTGATCCACGACGAGATCATGTTCAACGATTATTTGTCGATCACTCTGCCCGCGCTGGTGCCGCCGGAAGTAAAGAGCAAATATCCCAACGATAAAAATGCACAGATCAATCATGTACTCGGCAAAAACCCGCTACTGTTCGACGGCTACCTGATCGATGCGATCGAAGTCGATATAGATGTCCTCTCCGACGGCAAGGACACTTTTATCTGCGGCATCATGGAGCATATCGAGGAAGCGGGCGTGCATTCCGGCGACAGCGCCTGCTCCCTACCGCCGCATTCGCTCTCCACGAAGATGATCGGGGAACTGGAGCGCCAATCGCGCGAGCTGGCGCTGGCGCTTAACGTTGTCGGCCTCATGAATGTGCAATTTGCCATTCAGGGCGAGGATATCTATGTGCTCGAGGTCAACCCGCGCGCGTCAAGGACCGTACCTTTCGTCGCCAAAACCATCGGCGAGCCGATTGCCAAAATCGCCGCGCGCATCATGGCCGGAGAGAAGCTGAAGGCTTTCAATCTAAAGAAAAAAACCCTGCGGCATGTGGCGGTGAAGGAATCGGTCTTTCCCTTCGCCCGTTTCCCCGAGGTCGATACCGTTCTGGGCCCGGAAATGCGTTCGACCGGCGAAATCATGGGCCTCGACTATGATTACGCCATTGCTTTCGCCAAGTCGCAGCTGGCAGGGGGCACCCGCGTGCCGCTGCGGGGAACCCTGTTTGTTTCGGTGAAAAACCGCGATAAACCGCGTATTTTGGAGGTGGTAAAATCCCTTTCTTTACAAGGGTTTAACGTGGTCGCTACCGGCGGCACCCAACGCTTTCTCGTTGACAATGGAGTGAAGGCGCTTAAAGTGAACAAGGTTCTTGAAGGCCGTCCGCATATCGTGGATGCCATCAAGAATGGCGAAATTTCGCTGATGTTCAATACAACGGAAGGTGCGCAATCCTTGGCAGATTCACGCTCGTTGCGCCGTGCCGCGCTCTTGCATAAAGTGCCTTATTACACCACTTTGGCAGGCGGAATTGCGGCGGCTAAAGGCATTGCCGCCATGCGCTCCGGCGTGCTGACCGTCCGTTCCTTGCAGGAATATACCGCAAGAACCAGCTAAATGCGCAAACAAATCGGAAGCGACGTCGCGACATTTTATCGCTGGCATCGTTTTTGCGAAAGAACAGGAGTTGAAAATGGAAAAGATCCCGATGACAGAAGAAGGCTACAAGACGATGCAGGAAGAATTGCATCGTCTGCAGTCCGAAGAACGGCCGCGTATTATCGAGGCCATCTCGGAAGCGCGTGGCCACGGCGATCTTTCCGAAAATGCGGAATATCATGCCGCCAAGGAAGCGCAGGGCATGAACGAGGCGAAAATCGCCGAACTCGAGGACAAGCTTTCGCGCGCCGATGTCATCGACGTTTCAAAACTTTCCGGCAAGCAGGTGACATTCGGCGCCACCGTAACATTGGTCGACGAGGACACCGAAGAGAAGAAGCGTTATAAAATTGTCGGCGAGATGGAAGCCGATGCCAGAAACGGCCTGATTTCGATTGCTTCGCCGATTGCGCGCGCCTTTATCGGCAAGAAGAAAGGCGATGTGGTGGAAGTCACGACGCCCGGCGGCGCCAAGAGTTATGAAGTGGCGAAAGTAGAATTCATATAGCCTGCCCTGCGAATGCAGGTAGCGTATGACTATGGCTGCGGATCGATGCTGATATCGTAACCGGAGCTTCTGGCTTCGGCATCGATATAGGATATATATTTTCCGACGACCTGAATGTCTTTCTGGGGCGCTTCCTTCAAAGTTTTATTCAGCTTATCCGTACTGTTGAGAATCTTTTTGAATTTTGCGGGAAGCTTTTTTTTCGCTTCCTTCGTCATCTGCTTCATACTCTCGTCGTACTGGATTATCTTATCTTTGAGTTTGATGGCAACGTAAGCAAGCATGATCCGGTCACCGATTTCGGCCCAGGCTTCAACCGTCTCGAAACCTTCGGATTTAGCAAGCTTTGCTGCTTCTTCATATTTTGCGGGACTTTTCTTTTTTGCCCGTTTGACATACTGGCTCATGATATCCAGCTTGCCGTTCATAACCATATTATACTTCTCGGTAGCGCTGAATAAGGGTTGCCCTTCGTCATTGGCACTAAAAAACCTGCTCGATGGGCCAAGCGTTCTTATGAACTGTGCGACCTCGTAATCCTGCAGATCTGCCTTCCCGCAGGCTGCAAGCGGGATGAAAAGGATCGGCAGCAAAAATATATTCTTTTTTGTGCGCAAAATAGTGCGCCATGCGCCGGCGAACGAAACCTTGCCTGCGGCAAATGCCATATACATCGAGAAAACTCCCGCTAACCCAACATAATTTCTACCTGCAAGCCGTTAAAATAGCGGTTTTCCAATAAAAGGCTTTTTACAATTCCCATTAATCAAATTATTAAACATAATGATCGCAAACCTCGCGGGAATACAGATTTGAGTAGCAAATTCGTATCGTTGAAAAATTGCACGGTTATTGCGCCGAATCTGCACCGGCGCTATTCCGGGATCACGTCCGTCGTGATCACGATTGTGCCGGAACTTGCAAAACATATTTCTATCGCAAGCGTCGGCCCTCACCTGCCGCCGCGCGTATCGCGGATTAGATGGTGGCAGCTTCTCACACAAGGCTGGTCGAGACCTCCGGAACACGGCAAACGAATTTGGCATGCGCGCCGCAATGACGAGATGATCGCCGGCCTCATTCTTCGCGATATTCTGCGCCAGCCCTGGTTGCTGACATTTACGTCCACGGCACAGCGTCATCATACCGCCTTCACCAGATTTCTGATGCGGCGCATGGATGGCTTGCTTGCAGGCTCGACCAAGGCGGCAAGCTATCTGCAAATCCCGGCTTTCGTTATCGACAATTCGATCGAAACGGCACGCTTTGAACCTGCGCCCGACCGTATCGAGGCATGGGCAAAAACCGGGCTGCCCGGCAAATATGGCATTGGCGTTTTCGGCCGCGTGCGGCATCAGAAAGGCACGGATCTTTTTGTGGAAGCGATGTGCCGCCTGCTGCCACGCTATCCGGATTTCACCGCCGTTATCGTGGGCTTAAGCGCACCTGAACAAAAAACCTTCACTGACAAACTCAAAAGTCGCATTGCAGAAGCAGGCCTGCAGGAGCGCATTGTGTTCATTGGCGAAGTGCCAGGCGAAGATGTGCCTGCATGGTTTTCGCGGCTTACCGTCTATGTTGCGCCGATGCGCTGGGAAGGTTTCGGGCTTACGCCCGTTGAGGCCATGGCATCGGAAGTGGCCGTCGTTGCAACCACTGCGGGTGCGCATGAACAAATCGTGGTCGAGGGTGAAACGGGCCATTTGGTTCCACCCGATAATCTGCATGCCCTTGTCAGCGCTATAGAGCCGCTGATTGCCAACCCCGAAAAAGCCTTAGAAATGGGCCGCAAAGGCCGAAACAAGGCTCTCTCCCACCATGACGTGGCCATCGAGGCGGAAAAGACACTGCGCGCCTACGATAAGCTTTGGCGTGGCTTACCGCTGCCGGATGAGAGGCTTTAATAAGTCGTCATTGCGAAGCGGAGCGTTCCTCCGCCGAAGCAATCCAGCTTATAAATATATAAAAGCTGGATCGCCACGCCTTGCTTACGCAAGGCTCGCGATGACGGAAAATTATTGATATCCCCGTTCAAAACTCCTCTCTTGCCTTGCGCCATGACCATCCCCACTTCTAAATGACAAGGATGACCGAAATTCCTGCCAAAACCATCATTATCGGCTCCGGACCCGCGGGCTATACGGCTGCCATTTATGCCGCACGCGCCATGCTGGCGCCTGTGTTGATTACCGGGCTGGAAACGGGCGGCCAGCTTACGACCACGACCGATGTCGAAAACTATCCGGGCTTTGCCGATGTCATCCAGGGGCCATGGCTCGTCGAGCAGATGAAAAAACAGGCGGAGCATGTCGGCACGAAAATCGTTCATGACCTTGTGGTCAAGGCCGAGTTCGCCCAGCGCCCGTTTCACCTTACGACGGACAACGGCACCGTTTATCTAGCGGAAACCGTCATCATCGCCACAGGCGCGCAGGCAAAATGGCTTAGTATTGCTTCGGAAACGAATTTCCGCGGCTTTGGTGTTTCCGCCTGCGCCACTTGCGACGGCTTTTTCTACCGCAACAAGGAAGTGCTTGTTGTCGGCGGCGGCAATACGGCCGTAGAGGAAGCGCTGTTTCTGACCAATTTCGCCTCGAAGGTAACGCTGGCGCATCGCAGGGATTTATTCCGCGCAGAAAAAATCCTGCAAAACCGCTTGTTTAACAATCCGAAAATAGAAGTGTTGTGGAATACGACGCTTGAGGAAGTTCTCGGCGACAAGGAACCGCGCCTTGTGAATGGCGTGCGCCTGAAAAATATTCAAAGCGGCAAGATCGTCGAGAAAAAAATGGACGGCGTGTTTATCGCCATCGGCCATGCGCCCGCAGTGGAATTATTCAAGGATCAGCTTAAACTGAAACCTTCCGGCTATTTATGGACGGCACCGAACTCCACCGCCACATCCATTCCCGGGGTATTCGCGGCCGGCGATGTGGCGGACGACGTTTACCGGCAGGCCGTCACCGCCGCAGGTCTCGGCTGCATGGCGGCACTTGAGGCGGAACGGTTTTTGGCTGGCCACTCCTAAGAATCTTTTTATAACATGCCAGCTGGTATTTTTTACATAGTCTGACAAAATAACCACCAGTTTATTTAGGGGGCTACCATGATATTGAATGGCATTACGCAGTCTTCTCCGCCAACTGATGTAAAAACAAAAACTTTCGACGACTTACTCAAAATTCTCGACAAGGATAGAGATGGAAGTATCGGCCTCTCAAAAACGGTTATTTGCGTCGACACAGATAATGACGGCATTCCGGATAAGGAAATTGAACTTAAAGATTATGTCGCACCAGAAACGGCCAATGGGAAAGCACCTGCCATTCGCATAGAACAGCGCGGTATTAATGAAATTGAACTTTATTTGAAAACAATTATTGATGGCAGCGCACTCGATTCAGCTAAAGAAGAGGCATTCATAAAGAAAATCTTTGATGACCTTGGCGTACAAATTAGCGCTCAAGAATTAAAGAGTTTGCGAACCTCTACACGTCCGAGAAAAACAATCATTTCAATAATACCGCTACCGCGGCTTGCGCATTTAATTGCACAAAAAATTAGTCCTGAAGCCAAGCTTATTATTACAGAGGCGGATTGGAACCATACAAAAGGCCTAGCTCGCAGCCAATCACCGTAAATTGCCACAAAATCGCTGAATGCGGCGGCAGGCTTCTTCGAGCTGTTCGGTCGCAGTAGCGTAAGAAATGCGGAAATAAGGCGAGAGGCCGAAAGCCGCACCTTGAACGGCAGCCACACCCTCTTCCTGCAATAGCGCCGTGACAAAAGCCTCATCGTTATCGATCCTGATGCCGGAGGCCGCCGTCTTACCGATCAGTTTCTCGATCGAGGGATAAACGTAAAACGCGCCCTGCGGCGTGGCGCAGGACATGCCGTTCGTCTGGTTCAGCATGGAAACCACAAGATCGCGCCGCTCGCGGAAAATCTTGTTGTGCCCGGCAATGAAATGTTGCGGACCGTTCAGCGCCTCCACCGCGGCCCATTGCGCAATCGATGTCGGGTTCGACGTGGTCTGAGATTGCAGCGTCGACATGGCCTTGATCAACGGCTCCGGCCCACCGCCATAGCCGATGCGCCAACCTGTCATGCAATAGGCTTTCGATACACCGTTGATGGTGAGCGTGCGATCAAAAAGTTTCGGCTCGACCTGTGCGACGGTCGAAAATTTAGCGTCGTCGTAGAGGATATGCTCATACATGTCGTCGGTCAGAACCCAGACATGCGGATATTTCAGCAGCACGTCCGTTAGCGCTTTCAGCTCTTCGCGCGTATAGGCGGCGCCCGTCGGGTTGCAGGGCTGGTTGAAAACGAACCATTTCGTTTTCGATGTAATCGCGCGCTCCAGATCCGCAGGCTGTAATTTGAAACCGCTTTTCACGGACGTCTGCACAAAAACGGGCTTCGCGCCCGCGAGCAGAACGATATCGGGATAGCTGACCCAGTAAGGCGCGGGGATGACAACTTCGTCGCCCGGATTCAGCGTCGCCATCAGCGCATTGAACAATACCTGCTTGCCGCCGGAACCGACGCTAATCTGGGATGTTTTATAATCCAGCCCGTTCTCGCGCTTGAACTTCGCAACGATGGCGGCTTTCAGTTCGGGAATACCGTCGACAGCCGTATATTTTGTTTCTCCGCGTTTGAGCGCGTCGATTGCCGCCTGCTTGATGTTATCGGGCGTGTCGAAATCGGGCTCACCCGCGCCGAGGCCGATAATGTCGCGGCCCGCGCTTTTCAGTTCGCGCGCCCTGTTGGTCACGGCGATGGTGGGCGACGGCTTGATGCGCTTGAGGCTGTTCGAAAATTCCATGCCCTATGGCTAATTGAGATTTGCGCGAAGGCCAAGCCCCCTGCCCTTTATGCCCAATATTATTGCAGTTTCCAGGGTTGCCGTTCTTAACGAATTTGGAAAACCATGCAAGCATACTGCGCACAATGCCATATATGCTTACACGACAACTTCTCTCCCGCTGGAACAGCAACCCGCTGCGCCGCGAAATTCTTTTTTTCTGCCTCGTGGGCGGCATCGGCTTTCTTGTCGACTACGGACTGTTCGTCATGCTGCAGAATATCTTAAGCGATGTCCCCGCGCGCTGCGTGGCGCTGACCGGCTCGACCACGCTTGTATGGTGGCTGAACCGCAGACATACTTTTCTCTCCATCGACCCGGACTGGTTGCGCGAATTCGGCCGATTTACGCTGAGCCGCATATTGGGTATCGGCATCAATGCCGGCGTGTCGCTCGGCATCTTGTGGGAATTTCCGCAGGCCGGGCGTTTCATCGCCATCGCCTGCGGCACGATTGTCGCCTTGTTCGTCAATTACTTGACCTCGAAACACTGGGCTTACCGGAGAGATAGTTAGTTAAAATTTGAACTAAAACAATTTGCCAAATTCCGGCTTGTCTGCCATAGAAATGGCATACATAAATTTTCTGTATTTATAGGAGTATATATGTTTATTGGACAAGTTGGACAGAAACAATCGCAACCTGCCGCCGTCGCAAATGATGATGACGAGGATTTTGATTTTTTTCGTGATCTAATCGATATCAATAATAAGAACGATGGCAAAGGCGTTAGCTATCGCGGTGAAAACAACGATATTTATAAATATATAAAATATGCCTTGTTTAAAGGCGCTGATACGAAAACAGCAAAAACCGCAAACGATAGAAAAGCGTTCGGCAATTTTAAACAATGGCTGCGCGTATCGCAACCGCTACTGCAAAAATACGGTTTTTCTGTTTCTAATTCGGAACCGAATACACTCACAGTGTCAGAAATAAGTAATTGGTTTTCGGCACTGTGTGCAATGGTGGACGATCTGACTTTCGACACCAATGAACAAAATGCAACATACGAAAAAAATAGGATTGAATTGGAAAAGAATTCTGCCGCTCCTATGACGCTCGTTTTCAACGATGGAAAACTGTCATCTGAAGAAATAGATACTCTTTCAGGAGACAATGAGGGGTATATTGCATCCGATGCATGCAAGAACGTAATTGGATTTTTTCGAGCTCGCCAGCTTGAAAATAATGCAACATATAAAGAAATTAGTGAATCTGTCGTCAAGCAAGGTGTCATATCAAAGGACTATGCTACTACTTTAAATAATTTGAAAAAATTCGGCTTCGGAACAGCCGATGCGATATTTAGCAATAAAAAACCTTCGCCTAAAAAATAGAGAATAGCATTGGGAAAATAAGTAATAACCGGATTCATCAAGAGTGCATATGAAACTTCAGAAAACCAGACAACAGAACGCCTTGCCGAAAGACACCGCCCGGGATTTCGCGAGATTCGAAAAACTTCTCACCAATATTGCGAGCGGCACAGGAAGGAGCGATGGAGAAGTTACATATTGGTTCCCCAATAAAGACAGGGCCGACACGACGAACGATCTGTATCGGTATTTACAGAAGATTATGACCGCATTTAATAAAAGCATCGGCGCTCCGAACCCGTCCATCGTCCCGAGCAAATCCGCCGATAGGTTTCTGGAACGATATGATCTGCCTTATCCAAAATATGGTTATAAAGACCAAGCATATCGTGAAGCCGGTGGTCTCACTCTGGAGAATTTACACAAAGGTATAGGCGATGATTTTTTTCAACTCGATATCATGGTTTTCGATAAAAATGAAAAAGATAATGTAGTCGATTATCTAACAACTTCCGGACACAAACCATTGAAAATGGAATATCAGACAATTTTTGGAAAATCATACGATGGAAAACTGGGCCTTTCTGAATTCAAGACCCTGTATGACCTAGTAAAAACCGCTCCCAAAGGTGAGAGAAGCATATTCAACGATGAGACAGATCCCGGCTGGCACGACTATATGAACAGTTCCGATTATGTAGGCGCCACAACACATCTTGCTCTATGGCGCTCCATCGCAGATTTTCTGAAAAACGACGAACGGTTGAAACGGCTGGAATGGGGCCCGGACAAAATCGAGACGCCTAAAAAGAAAGACAATGAATCTGAAAAAATCTCTGCAAATCCTACTGAAAAAGAAGGCTATATAAACATTCCAGTCTACATAGCGACTGAAAAATCGAGAGATGACTTAAGAACGAACAACAAAGAAAAAGAATATGATTACGAAAGAATGCCCGCATACCGGGAGGTGGTGCACTATATGAGAAAATATAGAAAATAATTAGAAAAACTTTTTCTTCCTTCCCGCCCTACCTGCAGTGGAGCGGCCCTGCCTCGCATAGGTGCCGGCGATTTCTTCCACATCTTCCTGGCGGCTTAATGGATTTTCCAGAACCGCAAGCTCGGTTGCTTTCAATCTGCGCACTTCGTCGCGCAGGCACGCGGCTTCCTCGAAATCAAGATCGATGGCAGCGGCATGCATCCGGCGCTCCATATCGGCGATCACGCTGGCAAGGTTATGGCCAATCGTCATGCCCTCTCCGGCGAGCCCCGCATCCACCTGCACGTGATCGCGCTCATAAACCGACTGCATGATATCGCCGATGTTTTTCTTGATGCTCTGCGGCGTAATGCCGTGTTCTTGATTATAGGCAAGCTGTTTTTCACGACGACGATTTGTTTCGTCCAGCGCGCGCTGCATGGAGCCTGTCACCTTGTCGGCATACAGGATGACGCGGCCATCCACATTACGCGCGGCGCGGCCGATGGTCTGGATCAATGACGTTTCGGAACGCAGAAAACCTTCCTTGTCGGCATCCAGAATGGCGACAAGGCCGCACTCCGGAATGTCCAAACCTTCGCGCAACAGATTGATGCCTATCAGAACGTCGAAAGCGCCAAGCCGCAGATCGCGCAGGATTTCGATGCGCTCCAGCGTGTCGATGTCGGAATGCATATAGCGCACGCGAATGCCCTGTTCGTGAAAATATTCGGTGAGATCCTCGGCCATGCGTTTTGTGAGCACAGTAACAAGCGTGCGATAGCCCGCGTGCGCTACATCGCGCACTTCGCCGAGCAAATCGTCCACCTGCGATTTGGCGGGCCGCACGTCGCAAATCGGGTCGACAAGGCCTGTCGGGCGGATAACCTGCTCCGTGAATACGCCCTGCGTCTGCCCCAGTTCCCATTTGCCGGGCGTTGCGGAAACCGAAACCGTCTGCGGGCGCATCGCATCCCATTCTTCGAAACGTAGCGGGCGGTTGTCCATGCAGCTTGGCAGGCGGAACCCATATTCGGCCAGTGTCGCCTTGCGCCTGAAATCGCCTTTGAACATGCCGCCGAGCTGCGGCACGGTGACATGGCTTTCGTCGACAAAGACAAGCGCGTTATCCGGCAAATACTCAAATAATGTAGGGGGCGGCGCACCCGGCGACCGTCCTGTCAGCCAGCGCGAATAATTCTCGACGCCAGCGCACACGCCGGTTGCCTCCAGCATCTCGATATCGAAGACCGTGCGCTGCTCCAGGCGCTGCGCCTCCAGCAGGCGATTCTGATCATAAAGTTCTTTCAGGCGCATTTTCAGCTCGGCTTTAATGCCCTTAACCGCCTGCTGCATGGTGGGGCGCGGCGTGACATAGTGCGAATTCGCATAAAGCTTGATGAAATCCATCTCGGTAATTTTCTCGCCTGTGAGCGGGTCGAATTCGTGGATGCTCTCCACCTCGTCGCCGAACAGGTTCACGCGCCAGGCGCGGTCTTCGTAGTGGGCGGGGAAAATATCGATGGTGTCGCCACGTACACGGAATTGCCCGCGCGCGAAATCCATCTGCGTCCGGTTATATTGTAGCGCAACGAGGTCCGAAATCAGCCGCCTTTGGTCGATACGGTCGCCGGGCTTCAGCGGCACCGTCATCGTGGCATAGGTCTCGACGGAGCCGATACCGTAAATGCAGGATACACTGGCTACGATGATCACATCGTCGCGCTCTAGCACCGCGCGCGTCGCCGAGTGGCGCATGCGGTCGATCTGCTCGTTAATGGCCGAATCCTTCTCGATATAGGTGTCGGTACGCGGGACATAAGCTTCGGGCTGGTAGTAATCGTAATAGGACACGAAATATTCCACCGCATTGTCGGGGAAGAAGCTCCTGAACTCGCCATAGAGCTGGGCCGCCAGCGTCTTGTTCGGGGCGAGGATCAGCGCCGGGCGCTGCGTCTCCTCGATCACCTTGGCCATGGTGAAGGTCTTGCCCGAGCCGGTCACGCCCAGCAAAACCTGGTCGCGATCGAAGCGCCGCACGCCATCCACAAGCTCAGCTATTGCTTGAGGTTGGTCGCCGGACGGGTTGAATTCGCTCACCATTTTAAATTTCTTGCCGCCCTCCGATTTCTCCGGCCGTTCGGGCCGGGGCGGTGTCCATAACTGCTTGAATTCGGGGCGGCCCTCGTCCAGCAGTTTTTCCAGCAGGCCGGCCGAAATTGCCGAGGCTCCCTCCACGGCAAAGCCCGCCTGTGGCGCTTCGGAAAAACCGGTCAGCGCCGGGTTCAGCAGCGTGGCGATAGCCGGATCGAGCGGTTTTTGCGGTTCCTTGGACGCTTTAGAACGGGGGGTGCGGGACATCGTGTAATAATGGTAGTTGTACGTGGATTTAACAAGTACCGCCCTTTCCCAATGGCCATTTGGCGCGATAGGAAAGCTTATGTCTCTTGTCGATTTCTTTGGCTATACGGCCGCCTGTATCACCACCCTGTGCTGGCTGCCCCAGGCCATCCATATCATCCGCACCAGGGAGACGGCGGGCATATCGGTGCTCTGTTACAGCGGTTTTGCGATAGGACTGGCGTGCTGGCTCATTTACGGCCTGCTGGTCGACAGCATACCGATTATCGGGGCGAATATTGTTACATTGATACTCGTATTGATTATTTTAGGGCTCAAATTGCGTCATTCCGACTGAAACAATGCGCCTATGAATTATCATTGTTTCCCAATATATTAATCGGCATCCTCGGCTTGGCTGTCGTAAAAAGCCTTATCGATATTGGGCTAAATGCATCGCCTGCCGAAAAACCCCTTTTTCTCATGCCCATTCCGGTGTACTGTGCGCGCCACAGGTACAGCCGGAATCGTTCCGGCTTGGGAATGGCATATGCCGGTTCGCCGGTTTTCTTTTCCCCGATGTCCGATGGCCGGCCGGTAGCCGGTTGAATGAAATGCTCGGAGAAAAGACTGCATGAACGACCGCAATGAACGTCAGACCGGTAAGGTCAAATTTTTCAACAACGACAAAGGCTTTGGCTTTATTACCCCTGACAACGGCAACAAGGACGTATTCGTCCATGTTTCCGCCGTACAGGGTTCGGGGCTGAACGGTCTCGCAGAAGGCCAATCGATTTCCTTCGAAGTCGAACCGGACAAGAAGGGCAAAGGCCCGAAAGCGGTCAATCTGCAACTGGCCTGATTTACCTTCAGTTGAAATATACGAAACCCGGCCAAAAGCCGGGTTTTTTATTTATGCCTGCACAAACTGCCTGAAATACTTATATTCAGGTCATCGTGATACAAACCTCTGAAGACAAAACGCCTGGCGAACCCGCTTTCGTTGAAGCAGCACTTTCTCCCTCCATGCTGCGCGGCGCAAAGCTGATTGCCGATTTCTGCAAGCGCCTGCCCTCAAGCCCGGGCGTCTATCGCATGCTCGATAAGAACGGCAACGTACTCTATGTCGGCAAGGCAAAAAGCTTGAAAAACCGCGTCACATCCTATGCGCGGGCAGCCGGCCATTCCAACCGCATTGCCCGCATGATCGCAGCGACGGCTAACATGGAATTCATCGTTACCGAGACCGAGACCGAAGCGCTGCTGTTAGAGACCAATCTGATCAAGAATATGAAGCCGCGCTTCAACATTCTGATGCGCGACGACAAATCCTTTCCTTATATCCTGCTGACGGCGGATCACGCGGCACCGGCCCTGATGAAGCATCGCGGCGCACGTACGCGAAAAGGAAAATATTTCGGACCGTTCGCTTCCAGCTATGCCGTCAACCAGGCTATCGATACGCTGCAAAAAGTTTTCCAGCTACGCACATGCTCGGACAGCGTTTATGCATCCCGCACCCGCCCCTGCCTGCTCTACCAGATCAAGCGTTGTGCTGCGCCCTGCACCGGCGAGATCGATCCCGGGAACTACAATAAACTGGCGGACGACGCTTCCAATTTCCTGCGCGGACGCATGCAGGGCCTGCGCGAACATCTCGCAAGCAGCATGGAAGAAGCGTCGCAAGCCATGAATTACGAGAAGGCCGCGGAATATCGCGACCGTCTCGAGGCCCTGGCCGCCGTTACCACGCAGCAGGGCATCAATCTGAAAAATGTGGAGGAAGCCGATGTCTTCGCAATCGCGCATGAAGGCGGCGAGGTTTGCGTGCAGATCTTTTTCATCCGAAATTTCCAGAACTGGGGCAATCGTCCCTATTTCCTGCATGCCGATGCCACTCTTGCGGACGAAGACGTTTTGCAGGATTTCATGATGCAATTTTACGAGGACAAGCCCTGCCCGACCTGTATTCTCACATCGCATGCATTACCGGAAGCCGGGCTCCTCTCCGAAGCACTGACAAAAAAGAGTGAGCACAAGGTTGCGGTTATATATCCGAAAATGGGCGAGAAACACGACCTTACATACCGGGCGTTGCAAAATGCAAAAGAATCTCTCGCGCGACGCATGGCCGAGTTGGCAACGCAGAACAAGCTGCTGGCGCTTCTTGCGCAAAGTTTCGGACTTGAATCACCGCCAAAACGTATCGAAGTTTACGACAACAGCCATATTATGGGCGCGCAAGCTGTCGGTGCGATGATCGTTGCGGGAGCGGAAGGTTTCGTCAAAAACCAATATCGCAAATGGACGATCCGCGACACCGAGCTGACGCCGGGCGACGATTACGCCATGATGCGCGAGGTTTTCGCGCGGCGTTTCTCGCGCCTCCTGAAGGAGAGCGCCGAAAACGCCGAAGCCGCGCCATGGCCCGATATTGTTTTCGTCGATGGCGGCAAGGGGCAGCTCGAAGCCGTGCGCGGGATTCTGGAGGAACTCAATATTATCGAGCGTGTGCCTCTGGTCGCTATATCCAAAGGGCCCGAGCGCGATGCAGGACGCGAGCAATTCCATATCCATGGACGTGCCCCGTTCCAGCTTCCGCCACGCGATCCTGTGCTCTATTTCGTACAGCGCCTGCGCGACGAGGCGCATCGCTTCGTCATCGGCGCACATCGCGCCAAACGTGCGAAAACGATCGTCGCAAATCCGCTCGATGAAATTCCCGGCATCGGCTCTTCGCGCAAGCGTGCGCTGATGCACTATTTTGGCACGGCCAAAGCCGTGTCCGGTGCCGCGCTCGAGGACCTGCTGAAGGTGCCCGGCATCTCTGAGGCCATGGCGCAACAGATCTGGGCGCATTTCAATGCTTGAATTCGGAATAAGTTTGCTTATGTTCTGCTAAAGCCAAGGAAACCTTATGATCGATACAAAGACGCAAATCGACAGCGAAATCAAGAATAACGATGTGGTACTGTTCATGAAAGGCACGAAACAGATGCCGCAATGCGGTTTTTCAGGCCAGGTTGCCCTGATACTCGATAAACTGGGAGTGCACTTCAAGGACATCAATGTTCTAGAATTGAACGAGTTGCGCGAAGGCATCAAGAGCTATTCGAACTGGCCGACTATTCCGCAACTTTATATCAAGGGCGAATTTATCGGCGGCTGCGATATTATACGTGAGATGTTTGAGGCCGGCGAACTACAGGCCTTGCTGAAGGAAAAAGGCGTCGCGCTTGCGGCTTGATGGTTGCTTTAGCAGCCTTACGACCTAATCATCTTCATTGTAATAAGTCATCTCTCCCCAGTTCAAAAGAGAGTTCAGATGCCGCAGCTGCACGGGGTTAAAATAACGCAGACCTTTTTTACTGCTATCCGGATCGCCGCTATCGACAATCATTTTCTTGTATACGTTGCGCCTGTTGAACAAAACATCGAGAGATATCGCGGTAAAGGTATCGAGCTTCATAATGCCCGCACGATTAAAGCGCGTGCCATTTTTAATATATCTTCTATATGCTTCTTGCAGCCTTCCTCTGATGTCTGGAAGATCCGGAGGTTTGGAGACAATATTACCTCTATCGAATAAAATTCTCTCCATAAACTCCTCGAATTTCTTGGCACTCGAAAATCTTCTAAATGAGGCGCCACTGTTCGCTTTTGTAAAAAGATCGCGGATATCCTTCAAATAAAGTCGCTCCTCATCCTTTACATGCGTATAGACCAGCTGATCGATACTGCTACTCACCGCCACTCTGGGTTTAGCAGGAATGATAACCTTGTTTTCTATTTCGAAATCGATCGATCCTAATTCATCAACGTTATGGATATGGCCATTATGATCGCTGCTATAAAATTGTCTCAATATTTCAAGATTGAAACCTGTACCGGCGGGATCAAATTTTTTAATTTCTTCTTCGGTCAGCCCTGCTTTGACAAGCCGCTCACGAGGAATATTGCCTCCCTTTAAGACGATTTTTGATGTTCCCTCTTTATAGCCGGGTGTTCGCTTCCATAGACCGATTACGTAATCCAGCTCCTCTGCAACACTCATTCCTTTTGTTGGATCTATTACAGTTGCAGGTTTCTCTTTTGGAGGAGTTTTTGCTTTCTTTTTGGCAGCTTTTTTGGCAGCCTCGGCTTTAGCTAATTTGCGCGCGAGTGCAAAGCCGGCAGCAATATCAGGATCGCCCGCTTTCCATTCAATAGCGGCACTGTTAAACGCGTCTAATCCCGTTAGTCCCATGGAAAATCATCAAAATAAAAAAGTTATAAAAATACGATATGGTTTTACAATTCAGCGATTGGCACAGAGCCCATTTTACCTCGAATAGAACTCGACCACCAGGTTCGGCTCCATCTGCACGGGATAGGGCACATCGGTGATTTGCGGAATGCGGGCAAACTTTGCCGTCATCTTCGTGTGATCCGCCTCGATATAATCGGGAACGTCGCGTTCGGTCATCTGGGTTGCGCCCAACACTATTGTGAGCTGGCGCGAAGCTTCTTTTACTTCCACAACATCACCGACTTTCACCTGATAGGAAGCGATTTTCACGCGCTTGCCGTTCACCTTCACATGGCCGTGGCTGATGAACTGCCGCGCCGAAAACATGGTGGGTACGAATTTCGCGCGATAAACGAGCGCATCCAGGCGCCGCTCGAGCAGGCCGATCAGGTTGACCGAACTGTCGCCGCTCAGGCGGATCGCTTCGGCATAGTATTTGCGGAACTGCCGCTCCGAGATATTGGCGTAATAGCCCTTCAGCTTTTGCTTGGCGCGCAACTGGCTGCCGAAATCCGACAGCTTGCCCTTGCGGCGCTGGCCATGCTGGCCGGGACCATATTGGCGGCGATTGACGGGACTTTTCGGACGGCCCCAGAGATTTTCGCCCAGGCGGCGGTCGATCTTATATTTCGAATTCTGACGTTTGCTCATCGCAAGTCTCCAATAATAGATGCGAGACTGCGATCTTATCGCTTCCCGCGCTCAGGTTGAGAGCGCGCCCTCCTCTACCCCTTTCAGGGCCGACAGGCGACAGGCAGAGCTGACGCCGCAGGTGCTCAAATATATCTATTAAAACAATATAGTAATTGTCAATAAGCCAGTTCGATTATTTGATAATGGCCAGTATATTGGCCGTTACGCCGTGGCCAGCGTCGTAGTTTTCAACGGCCTGTTCATCGAAAGCACGCGATCGAGGCCATAAGCGGACAGCATTTGCCGCTCGCCGCTTGTTTGCGGCACGGGACCCGTGAATATGGCGGTTTTGCTGCCCTCCTCGGGCTCCAACTGGGGGCCGATCAAGGCGACAACGCGGCGTGCAATGGCAGGCGCGGGATCGACAAAATTCACCGGCCACGGCGAGAGCTTGTGCAACTCGTCGACCAGCAGCGGATAATGCGTGCAAGCCAAAACGATCTGATCGGTGCGTTTGCCGCTTTTTTCGACGAAAGCCGGTTTGATTTCCGCCAGAATATCCTGCTCTGAAACGGACTTGCCCTTGAGCTTTGCCTCGGCAATACCCGCCAGCAATCTGGCGCCGATAAGCGTGACATCGCAATCTTCCGCAAATTGCGCGATCAGATCGCGCGTATATTCGCGCGTCACCGTACCGGGCGTGCCGAGAACGGAAACAAGCTTCGATTTACTCTGTTGCGCAGCCGGCTTGATCGCCGGCACCGTGCCGACGAAAGGCATGGAAAAACAGCCGCGCAGATGCGGCAGTACGACGGTCGAGGCCGTGTTGCAGGCGATCACCGCAATGCTGGGCACGAATTCGGCAATCAGCCGCTCGAACAGCTCCAACACGCGGCCGACCAACTGCTGCTCATTCAGATTGCCGTATGGAAAAGCGGCATTATCGGCAATATAGATATAATTCGCGTCCGGCCGCGCGCGTGCGATTTCCTTCAGAACGGTCAAGCCGCCGAAGCCTGAATCGAAGACGAGAATTAAAGGCTGCTGTGTCAAATTACGTCACTTCTTTTCATGTTCTTTTTTATATTTTTCCAGGATCTTTGCGGTAGCAGGGTTAGCATTGGCATATTTTTCAAGCTTGCCGATCCACTTTTCGTTTTCCGATTCCAAAATGGTTTGAATGAGACACCGGCAGCCGGCCAGATTTTCGGATTGCGACATATACTTTTCGTTGGCCAGCACGGTCTCGTAAACATTATATTTCAAGGTACGAAGGCGGCGGCTTGCTTCTTCCAAGCTCGCAGCCATCATGTCCAGGTCTTTTCCAAGCTGGGGATTGACGGTTACGTCAAATTTTCTGGCATTATATGCTTTGGCAGCACGATAAATACTCTGCGAAAGATAAGCGAAAGCATTATTCCCGCCGAATTTATTATCATCCAATTCGCGATGAAAGCGGTTGATATTTATTATGGTCTCATTCAACTCGGAGAGCATGGATCCCATATTTCCCAAAAGCGTCCGATAATATTTTCCTTTTTGATTATCCGGTTTTTTATCCCAAAGAATTTCCGTGTGGATTATATCATCATATATGCGCTCTCCGAGCTTTTTGGCGTCATGAAGCACATCGATGGCGCTTTGACCCTTTTCCGCAAAACCCGTCAGATCCTCTTTTTTAAAACCGTTATCCTGAGAGCCCGGATCTTGCGTGACAGCAGAAAGAGGAAAATTAAAGTTGCTTGCAGGATTATTTTTGCGAACCGGCGCAAATGTGCCCGGTAGTGCCGTCAGATTGACCATAAACCGCCCCTCAAAAATTCGGAAAAGCTATTTATATACCAATATGAAGAACCGGCAAGATGTTTTGGCTTCAGGGATAGTGCGCCGGTTCATATATATTCGGTTCCACTTCCGGCCGCATGGCCCATTCTATGGCTTTCCTGACATTAGGGTACGCATTGGAATTTTTGTATTTGTTCAGCGCCGCTTTCACTTTCTCGTCATCGAGCTTCAGCAAAATGCGGAAGAAATCCTTGGTCTCATAGGCCATGTGACCGCTGTTTATGAACAATTCGCTGAACAGGCATTTTTTAAAAAAATCATTTCGTAAATTCAAGAATTCGGTTTGATCGGCCCTAAGAGAAGAAAGCTTTTCATTTATCTTGGACACTATTCCAGACGCCTGTGAAGGAATTTCCTTCCTCAAAGAAGAAAGAGCGTCGATCATGCCTTGCAGGCATGTATTGAAATCCCTGAAGCAGCCAAGCTCGGTAATTGTAATTTCGTCCTCATCCATCCCGCCGCTTGCAAGTCTCGACAGAAAACCTGCTATTTCAGCTCCACGCTTAATTCCACATTCTGAATTAAGTTCGAGCATATTAAGATACTCGCTAACCTTCACGCGCTCAGCCGCGTCCAAACCGGAAGATATCTCTCCCGACAGAACATATCTGATATATTTGCATGCTGTTACTAGTTCCGTAGTCTTGCTTATAATTTCTCCCATACCTCCTCGCGAAAATGCATCGCTACCTTTTTGATGAAGCGCAGGGATGCGGGGAAAGGAATTTGTTTTAAATAATTCCCCCGCAAATAAACTTGAAGAAATTTCCATAATTATTCCTTTGTATAATCATTAAATCATACAAGCTTCGATGCAAATTGCAATCAGTTTCGCTTACCCAATGCCGTCAACACGCCGTGCAATGTCTGGATATCCTGAGCTGTCAAACCTTGTCTCATAAAAATATTGCGCAGGTTGCGCTCCATAATCTGTTGCCGATGCTCCGGCCTGAAATAATCTGCATGACTTCAGGTTTTTCATTAGCGTCTGGAAGAAATTTTCATATTCGGCAGAAGTAGCGGGCTGTGAGCCAAGATCCGTCACGCGCGGTAGAAGCTCGCCCTCCTCTCCCGCGCTCAGCAGCCACGAATAGCCGAACAACAATACTGCCTGTGCGAGATTGAGCGATGAAAAATCTTCCGATGTCGGAAAAGTCAAAATGACGTGCGCAAGATTCACTTCGTCCGCTTCGAGCCCGTTGCGCTCGCGACCGAATAAAATG
The DNA here is from genome assembly GCA_963714065.1 of uncultured Alphaproteobacteria bacterium. GTDB lineage: Bacteria > Pseudomonadota > Alphaproteobacteria > Rhizobiales > UBA4765 > JAZKID01. The sequence goes on from OY970226.1 coordinate 271,487, forward strand.
CCTACGCATTGACCCGCGTGTGCCCGCGCCCGGGCCTTATGCGCGGCGGCCTGGGGCTCCATGATCTCTTTTGCCTGCGCATGTTTGCGTGCCGTCGTCGCAATCACATAATGACAATCGGCAATGGCTTCTGCGGCTGTGCTAAAAACTTGCGCATGATCCAAAATGTGATCCGCGCCGGAGCTTGCGGCCCTTGCCTTGTCGTTCGGCCATTCTTCGCGCGGATTTACAAGCCGCAGCTGCGACAGCCCCATATTGGCCATGGCACGGGCCACCATGCCGATATTTTCAGGCAATTGGGGTTCGATAAGGATGATAATTGGCGTTAATGTCATCTATTTGGTAATTGTTCGTTTCCTAAAGCTTGCTATAGAGACTGCTATCAAACAAATCGAGGGCTTAGGATGCAAAAAATTAAGGTCAAAAATCCGGTTGTCGAGCTCGACGGCGACGAGATGACGCGCATCATCTGGCAGTCGATCAAGGACAAGCTGATCCTGCCCTATCTCGATATCAATCTCGAATATTACGATCTTGGCATTGAGCACAGAGACAAGACGAACGATCAGGTGACCATAGACGCCGCCAACGCCATCAAGAAACATGGTGCGGGCGTGAAATGTGCCACGATTACGCCGGACGAAGCGCGCGTGAAGGAATTCAATCTGAAAGAAATGTGGAAGAGCCCGAACGGAACGATAAGAAATATCCTTGGCGGCGTTATTTTCCGCGAACCGATCATCTGCAAGAATGTGCCGCGGCTTGTGCCGGGCTGGACACAGCCTGTCGTTGTCGGCCGCCATGCTTTCGGTGACCAGTACAAGGCAACCGATTTCAAAGTGCCGGGCAAAGGCCGCCTGACCATCAAATTCGAAGGTGAAGACGGCAAGATAATCGAGAAGGAAGTCTTCAAATTCCCGGGCGCCGGCGTGGCGCTTGCTATGTACAATCTGGACGAAAGCATTCGTGATTTCGCACGCGCCTCGCTGAATTATGGTCTGAACCGCAAATACCCGGTTTATCTCTCCACAAAGAACACAATTTTGAAAGCCTATGACGGCCGCTTCAAGGATATTTTCCAGGAAGTGTTCGATACCGAATTCAAAACAAAGTTCGATACGCTCGGAATAGTTTACGAGCATCGCCTGATCGACGACATGGTTGCCTCGGCATTGAAATGGTCGGGTGGCTATGTGTGGGCGTGCAAGAATTATGATGGCGACGTTCAATCCGACACCGTGGCGCAGGGTTTCGGCTCGCTCGGCCTGATGACCTCGGTTCTGATGACGCCGGACGGCAAAACGGTGGAAGCGGAAGCGGCGCATGGCACCGTCACGCGCCATTACCGCGAACATCAGAAAGGCAAGGAAACATCGACCAATTCGATTGCTTCCATTTTTGCCTGGACGCGCGGGCTACAGCACCGCGCCAAGCTCGACGATAACAAGGAGCTGGCGACATTTTCGAAAACCCTGGAAGAGGTTTGCGTCAGCACCGTGGAAGGCGGCTTCATGACAAAAGATCTGGCTTTGCTTGTCGGTGCCGACCAGAAATGGCTCTCCACCACGGGTTTCCTCGACAAGATCGACGAAAATTTAAAGAAGGCGATGACGGCCAGGAAAGCAGCCTGATCACGCTGCATTGAGAGCCTTTTCGATTGCGTCAAGCGCAGCCTTCGCCTGTTCGGCGTGCGGCCCGCCGGCTTGCGCCAGATCGGGGCGGCCACCACCGCCCTTGCCACCCAAAGGCGCAGCACCTGCCCGCACCAGTTCGACCGCACTGAAGCGTTTTGTCAGATCGTCCGTGACACCGACGACAAGCGCTGCCTTGCCGTCATTCACGCCGACAAAGGCGACGATACCGGAGCCGACTTGCTTCTTGCCTTCATCGACAAGGCTTTTCAAATCGTTCGGCGCGACATTCTCTATGACACGCGCAAGATAGGTCACGCCGGCAATAGTTTGCGTATCGCCGCCGGAACCGCCAAGCGCGGATTTCTTGCGCAGTGCCATATTTTCACGCTCGAGCTCGCGGCGTTCATCAAGAAGTTTTTCAAGCCTGGCGTTCACTTCATGCGGCATGGCCTTAAGTAGAGTTGCGACCGCTTCCAGCCGCTGCGTGCGCTCGCGAAGCCAGTCGTGCGCGGCCTCGCCGCTCAGCGCCTCGATGCGCCGCACACCAGCCGACACGCCGTTTTCTGATGTTATTACGATAGAACCTATATCTCCCGTGCGCATCACATGCGTACCGCCGCAAAGTTCGGACGACCAGAATTTTCCGGCCTCCTCCGGCCCCATGGAGACAACACGTACTTCATCGCCGTATTTTTCGCCGAACAATGCGCGCGCACCGGAAGCGATTGCCGCATCGACCGGCATCAGACGTGTTACCACGGCAGAATTATTGCGTACCATATCGTTCGAAAGTTTTTCGGCCCTGTCGATTTCTTTCGGTGCGATCTGCTTTGGATGCGAGATATCGAAGCGCAGGCGATCTGGCGCAACGAGCGAGCCCTTTTGCGCGACATGATCGCCGAGGATTTGCCGCAGCGCTTCATGCAAGAGATGCGTTGCCGAATGATTGGCGCGGATCTTGTTGCGGCGCGCGACATCGACACGCAGTTCCAGTGCATCACCGACTTTCACGGCGCCTTTCCGCATTTTCACCTTATGTGCATACAAATCGCCGACTTTTTCTGTGTGTCCAGCACGTCGAGTTCGGCGTTCGCGCTGCGCATGATGCCGCTATCGCCCACCTGGCCGCCCGACTCGGCGTAAAACGGCGTCTGATTGAGGATGACAAAACCTTCCTCGCCGGTTTTCAAACCGCCCGTTTCCTTGGCGTCAAACAGCAGTGCCGTGACCACGCCTTCGGCCTCGGTATAATCGTAACCGAGAAATTCGGTAGCGCCGACTTTCTCGCGCAAGGAGAACCACACCTGCTCGGTTGCGGTTTCGCCGGAACCCGCCCATGCCGCGCGTGCTTTTTGTTTTTGTGCATTCATCGCAGAATCAAAAGTTTTTACATCGACACTTATGCCACGCTTTTTGAGTGCATCCTGCGTAAGGTCGAGCGGAAAACCGTAAGTATCATACAACGCAAAAGCTGTGTCACCGGAGAGTAAGGCGCCCTGCTTAAGGTTCTTCGTCGCCTCATCGAGCAAGGCAAGTCCACGTGTAAGTGTTTTATCGAAACGTTGCTCTTCGAGCTTTAATGTATCTTCGATCAGCGATTTGCTCTGAATGAGTTCGGGATAAGCATCGCCCATCTGTTGAACAAGTGTTGGCACTAGTTTCCACATCAGCTGCTCACCCGCTCTTACACCGAGGTGCAAACTGTGGCGCATGGCCCGGCGCATAATACGGCGGAGCACATAGCCGCGCCCCTCGTTCGACGGTAAAACGCCTTCGGCGATCAGAAAAGAACTTGCACGCAAGTGATCAGCAATGACGCGAAACGAAAATTTATCCTCGCCTTTTGGATCGCTCATAGTTTCATTAGCGATTGCAGAAATAAGAGAACAAAAGAGATCCGTATCGTAATTATCGTGCACGCCCTGCAGCACGGCCGAAATACGCTCGAGCCCCATGCCGGTATCGATGGACGGTTTGGGCAGACTAATGCGACCGCCGCCGGGCTGTTCCTCATATTGCATGAAGACGAGATTCCAGATTTCCACAAAACGGTCACCGTCCGCATTCGCGCTGCCTGGCGGGCCGCCGGGAATTTTGTCGCCATGATCGAAAAAGATTTCCGAGCAAGGCCCGCAGGGACCGGTATCGCCCATACGCCAGAAATTGTCGTTCGTCGGAATGCGGATGATCTTACTTTCGGGCAGGCCTGCAATTTTCTTCCAGAGATCCAACGCTTCGCCGTCTTCGGAAAATACCGTAACAGTCAGCCTGTCTTTCGAAATGGCAAACTCTTTCGTGATCAGGTTCCAGGCAAGCTCAATGGCACGATCCTTGAAATAATCGCCGAAGGAAAAATTGCCCAGCATTTCGAAAAAAGTATGGTGGCGCGCCGTGTAGCCGACATTTTCGAGATCGTTATGCTTACCGCCTGCGCGCACGCATTTTTGCGAGGAGGCGACCGTTTTATAGGGGCGTTTCTCCATGCCCGTAAAAATATTCTTGAACTGCACCATGCCCGCATTGGTGAACATTAAGGTGGGGTCGTTGCGCGGGACAAGCGGGCTCGAGGACACGATCTCGTGCCCCTCGCGTCTGAAGTAATCCAAAAATAGGCTACGTATATCGTTGAGCCTGCGCATCTGTCCGGTCCCTGACCCCACAAGAGAAGAGGCTCACTTGTAGCGGTCAGGTCCGGCAGTTGTCCAGCAAACGATCAGGAGAGGGGTGTCGTTCGCCCGCTGAAATTCACGACAATCTTGGTAAAAATCTTGGCAATCAGTCTTCCGCTCCGGCTTCTTCGCTCTCTTCCTCGACCTTGAGCATGCGGTCGGCGATCAGACCGGCATTCTGGCGCAGCGCCGCCTCGATCTTTGCTGCGACCTGCGGATTTTCCTTGAGGAAGGTCTTGGCGTTTTCGCGCCCCTGACCGATCCGCTGGCTGTCATAGGAGAACCAGGAGCCGGATTTTTCAACCAGACCCGCTTTGACGCCAAGATCGATCAGCTCGCCCGTCTTCGAAATGCCTGCGCCATACATGATGTCGAACTCGACCTGTTTGAACGGCGGAGCCACCTTGTTCTTGACGACCTTGACGCGTGTCTGGTTGCCCACAACTTCCTCGCCATCCTTGATAGCGCCGATGCGGCGGATGTCGAGACGGACCGAAGCATAGAATTTCAGGGCATTGCCGCCCGACGTGGTCTCGGGCGAGCCGTACATGACGCCGATCTTCATGCGGATCTGGTTGATAAAGACGACCATGGTGCGCGAGCGCGAAATGGAAGCGGTGAGCTTGCGTAACGCCTGGCTCATTAAGCGGGCCTGCAGGCCGGGCTGGCTTTCGCCCATTTCGCCTTCGAGTTCGGCTTTCGGCACGAGTGCCGCCACAGAATCGATAACAAGAATATCGACTGCGCCGGAACGCACCAGCGTATCGGCGATTTCAAGCGCCTGCTCGCCCGAATCCGGCTGCGAGATTAGAAGCTCGTCGACATTGACGTTCAATTTCCGTGCATAAACGGGATCCAGTGCATGCTCGGCATCCACAAAGGCGCAGATACCACCGCGTTTTTGCGCCTCGCTGATACAATGCAGGGCCAGCGTCGTCTTGCCCGAGGATTCGGGACCATAGATTTCGACCACACGCCCGCGCGGCAGACCGCCGATGCCAAGCGCAATATCGAGCGAGAGGGAGCCTGTGGGAATGGCTTCGACCTCGACAGGTTTGCTGCCGGAACCGAGCCGCATGATTGAACCCTTGCCGAAATTACGTTCGATCTGCGACAGCGCTGCATCCAGCGCCTTGGCTTTATCGCCGGTTGGTGTTTCTACGACTTTCAGATGACTTTCTTTCGACATGTCCCTCTCCTCAGGTTCGGTATGCGATTTAGTGAAAACTGGTGTACCTGTTTTGTTCTCGCCCGTCAAGCCTAAAATTTGAACTAAATTTTAGCGGATTATTTACGAACGCAGGTGGCATTAACCGTCTCTCCTTTAACCTGACGCCCATATAAGAAAAAGCAGCTAAACTTGCCAAAGATTTTAAAGGATATACGAATGACGAATAACGATCCCATCAACAAGACAATGCTGAGCGGCTGCGTGAGGGACTGCCGGAATAATGATCCGGATTATCTAACCTTTTTGCGTAAGGTTTTGGCGGAGCATACCAAAAAACCTCATATTCTTGAAGAAGAGACCGCTGGCAGGTTTATTGCAAAATACGAGAGACAAATTCATGGCGCGAGCAGAAACAGTATTCTCGAATACAATGAGCTTGCTCCTTTGTTCAAAATCCTAGCCCAGGAATTACGCCAAGAATTACGCAAGGAACAAGATGCGATTAAAGAAAATCGTGAACCTACAGGCGCCCAATGCCAGCGCATACTGGACCTTGAACAGGAAATTGCCGCATGCGAGCGTTTTGCAATTAAGCTTGCCGCTCGATCATAAACATAGGCACACCGCACGGCTTTAGTTTGTATAAGTAGAAGAATTTATTGCCGATGAAATACAAAACTGCGATTTAACGAAAACCATCTGAATTTTATAGCCGGGGCATAAAATAATAAAATAATGAATTCAGAAAAAACGGAATCCGACTCCCCCACCCTTTTCAAAATTCTGCTTACCGTCGCGGGTGAGCGGTTTAGCGTTTACGGCATCAAGGCGCTGCTCATTCTCTATGTCGTCAAGGCGCTATCTTTCGATAATATTGCGGCCGGGCAGCTCTTCGGCCTGTTCTCCGGGTTGATTGCCGCCACACCCTTGCTGGGCGGTTATCTTGCCGACCGTTATCTCGGCCATCGCCGCAGCATTATTCTTGGCTGTGCGCTGATGACCATTGGCCAGGTTTTTCTTTACGATGGACAACTCCATCTTTTAATCTGCGGCCTGCTGATTTTCATTCTGGGCACAGGCCTGTTCGAGCCGAGCATTACTGCCATTCTCGGCTGGCTGTCGCCGAAAGACGGCAAGGCCAAGGAAAGCAATTACATGCTGTATCTGATGGCGGTGAATGCAGGCTCGCTCACGGCAACATTGGTCTGCGCCTGGATCGCCACCTATTATTCGTGGGCAGCAGCGTTCATGACCTCCACGCTCGGCACAGTGCTGGGACTTGTGCTGATGGCCTTCACACGCCTGCCTGAACATGTGAAGCAGCATGAGCAAAACGCGAAAGATAGAAAATCGCGCTCTCCACCTTCGACCGAAGACAAGGGCCGCATTCTTACGATTATCGCGCTTGCCGTCTTTGGCGTGCTTTTCACTGTCACATATGAGCAGGCATGGTCCTCGTTGATGATTTTCGCCGAGCGTTATACGGACAGGCACATTTTCGGCTACGAATTCCCCGCTCCCTATTTTCAGGTGATCGACCCGGTGATCGTGATCGTGCTGGGCCTTTTCTTTCTCAAATTTTTGCGCAATCTCGGCCAGCGCGGCAGGAAGCCGGCGGAAATTCTGAAAATGGCCATGGGCCTCGCATTTTTGGGCGCATGCTATGCAGTTCTTGTTGTCGGCATGTTGATGTTTAGCGATGGTGCCGTACTTAAATTAAACGCAACCTGGATGTTGGCCTCAGTTTTCCTTGCTACCGTTTCGCAATTCTTTTTCATTCCTGTTGGCCTGACGTTGGTCAGCAAGCTCGCACCGCGCGGCTATACCGGCCTGATGATGGGCGTATGGTCTCTGTCTTTCGGTATCGGCAATTACATCGCCGGCGCACTTGTTGGTGCGATGGGAAACACGGTGCGCGATCTTGTTATTTTCTTCGCCGCGCAAGCGCTTTTATGTACGCTGGCTGTCGCTATTTTGCTGGCAACCAACAAACGCTTTCAGAGGCGGATAAATTCTTATGTGGCTACGAATTGATTTCGTCATCCCCGCGAAGGCGGGGATCTAATATGTCATTCTGAGGCGAAGCCGAAGAACCTCTCTAAATCTATTATAAAAGGCCGAGATCCTTCGCTGCGCTCAGGATGACATTTTATTCTTAGATCCCCGCCCACACAACTCGGATATATCCGAGTTGTGTATTAACAATGCCCACATCGGACATGCCCGATGTGGATGGGGATGACGATTTATGTATATATGAAATCATGACCTCCATCGTCCGCTTCGCCCCCTCGCCCACCGGCTATCTGCATATCGGCAATGCGCGTACGGCCTTGTTCAACTGGCTGTTCGCGCTGAAGCAAGATGGCAAGTTCATCCTGCGGCTGGACGATACCGATCAGGAACGCTCGAAGAAGGAATATGCCGAGGCGATCGTCGAGGATCTGGCCTGGCTTGGCATTTCACCGCATCTTGTCGCGGCGCAGTCGGCCCGCGTCGCTCTTTACGATGCGGCGGTGGAGAAGCTGAAGCGCGCCGCTCGCCTCTATCCCTGTTACGAGACACCGGATGAGCTGGAGCGTCGCCGCAAGCGGCAGATGGCGCGTGGCCTGCCTCCGGTCTATGATCGCGCCGCGCTGAAGCTCACGCCCGAGGAAAAGGCCGGGCTGGAAGCTGAAGGCCGCAAACCGCATTGGCGCTTCATGCTGAACCCCGGCAGGATCGCGTTCCACGACCTTGTTCGCGGGCCGGTGGAGGTGGATGCGGAAAGCCTGTCCGACCCGGTACTGGTGCGCGCGGACGGTTCCTATCTCTACACCCTGCCCTCGGTGGTCGACGATATCGATATGGGCATCACCCATGTCATCCGCGGCGAAGATCATGTGGCCAATACCGGCGTGCAGATCCAGATTTTCGAGGCGCTGGGAGGCAAACCGCCCGTTTTCGCCCATCATAACCTGCTCACCACGGCGAACGGCGAAGGTCTTTCCAAACGCTCCGGCGCGCTTTCATTGCGTTCCTTACGGGAAAGCGGGCTCGAGCCGATGGCGGTGGCAAGCCTTGCCGTGCTCACAGGCTCGTCGGAAGACGTGAAGCCTTATACGAACCTGAAGGACCTCGCGCAGCATCTTGATTTCTCACATGTTTCCAAAAGTGCCGCCAAATTCGATCCGAACGACCTGCAAGCTCTCAATGGCGCCCTGCTGCATGCCATGCCTTATGCCGAGGCAGAAGCGCGGCTGAAGGCTTTAGGGGTCAGCACCAGCGAGACTTTCTGGAATGCCATACGCGCCAATCTGAAGCAGTTTTCAGATGTGAAGCTGTGGATGGATATTATCAGCCAACCGAAGCACGCCATGGTCTCCGACAAGGCCTTTATCGATGAAGCCGCAAGGCTGCTGCCGCCGCCGCCATGGAATGAAGAAAGCTGGAAACAGTGGACCGGCGCGTTAAAGGAAAAAACCGGTCGCAAGGGAAAAGATCTCTTCCTGCCGCTGCGGCTCGCCCTGACCGGGTTGGAACACGGGCCCGATATGGCACAGCTCCTGCCGCTTATCTCACCTGAAGTGGTTCAGGAGAAACTCCGCGCAAGCCATTAGAATTTGTTGATTTTTGCGCCCTGTTACTTGGCCCCACAATGATAGGCGCACTGCGATAGATTTCCACCTCGTTATTGGCCGGAGGCGGCGCAGGCGGTTTAACCGCTTTCTGCGCCTGAGGCACCGGCTGCGAATTGAGGGTGTCGGCCTGCCCATTATTATCAGGCAAGGCGGCCTCACAGGTACATTCCTTCATGTAGCGCTTGCGGAACAGGAAGGCATTCGGAAGTGCCGTATAGGGCTCCCCGCCGAGCGATTTGGCCGTCTCGCTACCCTCCCCGGTGCGGTTGATATACAATGATACCGCCTGCTTGGGGCATGAAGCATTGCACATTTCTTCATCCTGTCCGAAATTGCCCGGACGCGCCGCAAAGCTGATGGGCCAATAGAAGCCATCGCAGGTCCGTACGCACAGGGTACGGTAATTCCCACCGCCATCGAAGGTGATCGTGCGGCCATCGTCAGGCGCGCTGCGCCAGCGCTGGCTTTCCGTACCTCCGCCCTCGCGGTAAAGCTCCTGAAACAGGCCCGGATTGCGCGCGCCTTCTGTGGCCTTGTCCCAGTCCTGCTGGCCGGTGCCATTCATGCAGCCCTGACGACGCAATTCTTCCATGATCTGCTGCCGCTCGCGACTCAGATTGCTGTTGCCGAGGCCTGAGGCCTGCATGGTCCTGATCTGCACAGAAAGCTCCTGGCAGCCAGGCGCCGTCGGCACCCGGGGACAGCCCATGTGGTCATACATGGCCCACGCATTATCCAGCTCTTCTTCGCTTGCCGACTGGCCGCCGAAGGCCTCGATTTCATCGAGCCTGTCGAAAAGGCGGACGCATTCGGTTTCTGCATGCAGCAGGCCCGGCAGGCCTGCCACCATGGCAAGGCTCGTCATCAACAGGGTTAGAAAGCGACTCATCCACAGGCAGCATAACGCCGGCCAGAGGTTTTTGTGAGTCACAAGCCGGGGAAGAAATCAGCTATTTCTTGAAGCTATTTCCGGTATCCGGCTCAGGATTGCGACAGGGCTACGGCCGAAGACACAGGCTCCACCTGGCTGTAGGCAAAGCCTACAAAGAACAGGGCCATGGCAGACAGGACGAAAATGATCAGAGCGCGCTTTGCCATTGTATGTTTCAACCGATTGAGAAGGTAGACTTACAGGTCTTAAGGTTTAATGAAGCTATCCATTGTCTGATACGCATGAAAAATTCAATGTGCTTCTACTGGCATGACAAATAAAGAAATAATAGGTTACATCGAACCATGATCGGCAAGCTGAGAGGCATTATAGACGGCAAGGAGGACGACCACCTGACGCTCGACGTCAATGGCGTCGGCTATGAAGTGTTCTGCAACGCACGCACGCTGGCCGACCTGCCGCCGGAAGGTGAAGCGGCACTGCTGTGGATCGAAACCATCGTGCGCGAGGACTTTATCCGCCTTTACGGCTTCGCCTCGGCCGCCGAGCGCGCTTGGTTCCGCCTGCTGACGACCGTGCAGGGCGTGGGCGCAAAAGTGGCGCTCGCCATCCTTGCCACCCTGCGCACGCATGAACTTTCGCGCGTCCTCGCCGCACAGGACAAAACGGCAATCGCCCGCGCGCCGGGCGTGGGCCCGAAACTCGCAGCCCGCATCGTGCAGGAGTTGAAGGACAAGACGCCGCATTCTACCGGCGCGTTTATCGAGCAGGATCTGGCGCGTATTAACGAGCCGGAGAATACGGCCCAGCGCGATGCCATCTCCGCCCTGGTCAATCTCGGCTATGCACCCATGCGTGCCTCCGAAGTGACGGCAAAATTACTGCAGGAGGGTGCTGCAAATGACACGCCGAACCTAATCCGCCGCGCCTTGAAAGAGCTGGCCGTGCGATGACCAGAAGCAACACCGCCCTCGATCCCGTGCAGCAGGAGCATGAAGCCGAAACTTCCATCCGCCCGCAGAATCTGAGTGAGTTCGTCGGACAGGCAAAGGCACGCGAAAATCTTTCCGTTTTCATCGAGGCTGCGAAGAAGCGCAACGAGGCGCTCGACCATGTTCTTTTCGCAGGCCCGCCGGGATTGGGAAAAACCACGCTGGCGCAGATTATCGCACGCGAGCTTGGCGTCAATTTCCGCTCCACCTCGGGCCCCATTATCGCAAAAGCGGGCGATCTCGCCGCACTTCTCACCAATCTAGAAGAACGCGACGTTCTGTTTATTGACGAAATCCACCGCCTGCAGCCGGCGGTGGAAGAGATCCTCTACCCTGCGATGGAAGATTTCCAGCTCGACCTGATGATCGGCGAAGGGCCTGCTGCGCGTTCCGTGAAAATAGATCTGCCGCAATTCACCCTGATCGGCGCGACCACGCGCGCCGGACTTTTGACCACGCCGCTGCGCGACCGTTTCGGTATTCCCGTGCGGTTGTATTTTTACGAGCAGCCTGAACTCGAGCAGATCGTACTGCGCGCGGCAGGCGTGCTCGATGTCACGGTCACACCTGATGGTGCGTCCGAGATTGCGCGGCGCTCGCGCGGTACGCCGCGCATTGCCGGGCGCCTGCTACGGCGCGTGCGCGATTTCGCGCTGGTGAAGGACCGCAAGGCGATCGACGCGAAAATTGCCGACGATGCTCTTCGCGCGCTCGATGTCGATACGTTCGGCCTCGATATGCTGGACCAACGTTACCTGCGCGTCATCGCCGAGAAATATCAGGGCGGGCCTGTGGGGATCGAAACCCTGGCCGCGGCGCTTTCCGAGCCGCGCGATGCGCTTGAGGATATTGTCGAACCTTATTTGCTTCAGCTTGGCTTCCTGCAGCGCACGCCGCGCGGCCGCATGATTACGCCGCAGGTGTTTACGCATCTTGGATTGCAGGCGCCTGCGACGGCAGGGCAGCAGGGATTGTTTGAAGATAGCGAGACCTGATTGCTCAAACTTTACAACACTCTCACACGGCAGAAAGATATCTTTACTCCGCTCGATCCCAAAAACGTGCGCATGTATGTGTGCGGTCCCACCGTGTACGACTTCGCACATATCGGCAATGCGCGACCCGTTATCGTATTCGACGTCCTGTTTCGCCTGCTGCGCCATCTATATGGCGAGCAGTATGTCACCTATGTGCGCAACGTTACCGATGTGGACGACAAGATCAATGAGCGCGCCACCGAACGCGGCATCACCATTCGCGAGCTGACCGAAGGCACGCTGGCGCAATATCAGACGGATACGCGTGCGCTCGGTTGCCTCGACCCTACACACCAGCCGCGCGCCACCGAATATATTTCGAACGCGAAAGCCTCGCACGACATGATCCGCCTGATCGAAACGCTGATCGCACGCGGGCATGCCTATGAAGCCGAAGGCCATGTACTTTTCAGCGTACCTTCGATGAAAGATTACGGCATGCTATCGCGCCGGCCGATGGACGAAATGATTGCGGGCGCGCGCGTGGATGTGGCGCCGTTCAAGAAAAATCCGGCCGATTTCGTTTTGTGGAAACCTTCTCCATTGGCCTCAAGTAGCGAAGCGGTAGGCCAAATAAAAAATGATCTTCCGGGATGGGAAAGCCCATGGGGGCGCGGCCGCCCCGGCTGGCATATCGAATGCTCGGCGATGGCTGCGGCGTTTTTAGGCGAGGAGTTTGACATTCATGGCGGCGGCATCGATCTCGTTTTCCCGCATCATGAAAACGAGATCGCACAGAGTTGCTGCGCTTTTGGCACGAAGCGCATGGCACAAATCTGGATGCATAACGGCTTTCTGCAAATGGAAGGCGAGAAGATGAGCAAGAGTTTGGGGAATTTCGCGACCATTAGAGAAGTGTTGAACGACTGGCCCGCCGATGTCGTACGCCTTGCCATGTTGAAAACACATTATCGCCAGCCGATCGATTGGACGATCAGATCGCTTGAGGAAGCTCGAAAAACGCTTGACGAATGGGCGATTTTTGCACCAACCCCGGAATTGGCAAATCCATCCGAAAAAGCAGTGGAAGCATTATGCGACGATCTCAACACGCCAAAATTCGTATTTGAAATGCATGAGCTTAAAAAGAAAAAAGAATATGAAGAACTGCGATCTTCGCTAAATCTTTTAGGGTTCGGTTTGATCGTAGAGACGACTTTGACTGCATCAGGCAGCAGCAGCTTCCATGCAAAAAGCGCTTCAATATACCCAGAAGAACTGATTCAAAACCTGCTTTCTGCGCGCAATACCGCCCGTGCTTCGAAGAATTTCGCCGAATCCGACCGCATTCGCGACGAGCTTGCGCAAATGGGAATCCGCATTAAAGATAACAAGGATGGCAGCACAAGCTGGGAGGTAATATAATGATCTGGAAATGGATGAACGATATCCCCTTCCCCAAACACCGCCGCGCTTATTTATTCCTGAAAGTCTGCGTGCTGATTGCCGCCGCGCTGGTAGCGTTGCAATATCTACACGGCAATTGATCAATCGGCATTCAGACTAATATTCACGCCGAATCTAAAAATATCGCCTTTGTTTTCAAAAGAAAGCATCGCCACAGGATCGGGGCTTTGCGGGTCATAAATATTTAGCGATGAGCCGCCCAGATCGTAATGCAGGACTTCGAACTTCACACTTGAGGCGGCCGTTGTCTTGATCTCCACGCCGGCGCTGAAAGCGACCCCGGTGCGGATTTCACTTCTTTGACCTTCCAGCAGCGTCCCCGTAAAAGTGCCGAAGACGGTTTCGGTCACAAGTTTGGATATATCGGTCTGCGCCGTGGCAAGGCCGGCCGAGGCAAAAAACAGTATGTCCGGCGTGACAAGATAACCTGCCCGAAACCGCGCGGTCGCCAGCCATTTTTGGTCCCGCTGCGCGTTTGCATCGATGCTGAGAATACCAAAAATGACTTCCTCAAACAGGCTTTGTCTTTCCGTACCGAACTGTCTGGATAAATCAGAACTCCAGCCCCAGGACAAAAGAGCCGCTCTGTTGCATATAGCCAAATTGCGCACCAAATATGCCACCATTCCAATCCGATATCGTATCCGCAGTGGCGAAATCCGGGGGCAAGGCCTCGTTCGAATAAGTGCCCGCGCTAAGACCAACGTAAAAGCCATTCCATATAGGCGGCGTTGCCTGCGCAGGAATTGCTGCCAGCAAGCCAAACAACGTAAAAAACAGGACTTCGGGTTTCATCCCGTTTTGCATAGGTCATATGGCAATATGAGTTTATAGCGGCATATTATCGTGCTTTTTCTTGGGCAATTCAACGTGCTTTGAGCGCAGCATGGCGAAGGCGCGGCAGATGCGCTGGCGCGTGGTTTGCGGCTGGATCACCTCATCGATATAGCCACGCTCTGCCGCGACAAAAGGCGACAGGAAGCGCTCTTCATATTCGCTCACACGCTCGGCAACGGATTTCGGATCGTTATTATCGTTGCGGAAGATGATTTCGACCGCGCCTTTTGCTCCCATCACGGCGATCTGCGCCGAGGGCCACGCATAATTAATATCGGCGCCGATATGTTTTGAGGCCATAACATCATAAGCGCCGCCGAACGCCTTGCGCGTTATGATTGTAACGAGCGGTACGCTCGCCTGCGAGTAGGCAAACAAAAGTTTCGCACCATGCTTGATAATGCCACCGTGCTCCTGCGCGACACCAGGCAGGAAGCCGGGCACATCCGTCAGCGTGAGGATCGGGATGCGGAAACAATCGCAGAAACGCACGAAGCGCGCAGCCTTGCGCGAGGCGTCAGAATCCAGAACACCCGCGAGCACCATGGGCTGATTGGCGACCACGCCGATAGTGCGGCCTTCGAGACGAATGAAGCCCGTGACAATATTCTTCGCAAACTCCGTGCCGATTTCGAAGAAATCGCCCTCGTCTGCCACTTTCAGGATCAGTTCCTTGATATCGTAAGGCTGGTTCGGATTGTCAGGAATTAAAGTATCGAGCGAGGGCTCAAGTCGGTTCGGATCGTCGAAACTGGGAAGCGCGGGTGTGCCGTCTTCATTATTCGAAGGCAGGAAATCGATCAGGCGGCGCATCTGCATCAACGCCTCGACATCGTTGGCATAAGCGCCGTCCGATACGGACGATTTCGTGGAATGCACGCGCGCACCGCCCAGATCTTCGGCCGTGACGGCTTCGTTCGTCACCGTTTTCACCACATCCGGCCCCGTGACGAACATGTAGGATTTGTTTTTCACCATGAAGATGAAATCCGTCATCGCCGGCGAATAGACATCGCCGCCCGCGCAGGGGCCCATAATCACCGAGATTTGCGGGATGACACCGCTTGCCACCACATTGCGGCGAAACACTTCGCCATAACCGCCGAGAGATGCAACGCCCTCCTGAATGCGCGCACCGCCCGCATCGAACAGGCCGATGATCGGCGCGCGCACTTTCAGCGCCATATCCTGCACTTTAATAATCTTGCTGGCATGCGCTTCGGACAGGGAGCCGCCGAATACCGTGAAATCTTTTGAAAAAACGAAAACGGCGCGGCCGTTTACCGTGCCCCAGCCTGTCACAACGCCGTCGCCGGGGATTTTATTATCCTGCATGCCAAAATCACTGCAGCGATGCTGCACGAACATATCGAATTCCTCGAACGAGCCTTCATCGAGTAATAATGCAATGCGCTCGCGCGCTGTCAGCTTGCCGCGCTCGTGCTGCGCAGCAATGCGCTTCTCGCCGCCGCCAAGCCGCGCTTTCGCGCGCCGCTCTTCAAGCTGTTTCAGGATTTTTTTCATGGCGCTCTCATGTGTCATTGCCGGGCCGAGACCCGGCAATCCATCATTTTAAAAAGAAGATGGATACCATCATAAATCGGGTTTACCCGATTTATGCATAATATGATTGCTCAAGTCGAGCAAGCTCGACTTGAGTGTCAAGCCCGAGCATGACGTTCAATGATTTATTCTTTCACTAGTGCCAGCAGCCTTGCTGCGGCTTCCATCTCTTTCCATCTGGCGGCGCGGCGGGCCATGGCCTCCTCATCCTTACCCCAGCGTTCGTTTTGAAAATCTTCGTCGATATAGGCGGCATCCCATGCGGCTTCGGCCGCCAAATATCCCTCGATAACCGCCAGGCCAAGGCAGGCAGAACCCGTGAGTGATGTCATGCTGGCGAGGGCGGCGAGCGTGTAGGGATCATAAGTCTCGATTTTTTTGTGCAGGGCATCCAGGCTTGCATCCGATTGCGCAATGGGCATGAGCCCCTGCGTTGCATGAAAATCAATACCCGATTGCCGCAACCAGGCGAGAATTGGATCATAGGCGCGCGACTGACGCTCTCGCAATGCTTCCGGCTCCCCGGCGCGATAGAACAGAAGATCCGTTTTCGCATAGCTTAAGATATCGTGGCGCACATCTTCCATTTTCTTTGCCACGCCATCGATGATGGAATTGACGAAACCCGTCAGCAGCATGGTCGAAGGAACTATTTTTTCGCCCTGCGCATTCCATTCGGCGGCAATGGCTTCGGCCAAGGCGCAATAAGGAACGGTGAAATCATTGCGAGCGGGTGTCTTGAGCGGCCTACCGTCAAGACACACGATGTAACCATTTTCTATACTTTCAATATCTGCGCGCTGATAGAATTTTTTCATAGCGATTAAATGCCACGAATATTTAAGAACGTCGAGCCAGTTATTTTGTGCTTACTATATTCTTTCCTATGGTTTGCAGCTGCTGCACGCAATATTTGGCAAGCATTTCAGCTTCTTTGCCAATTGGTGTCACAGCTCCCTTTTTTGTTCTATCTACCGCTCCTTTTTCGTTGATAGAAAAAAAGACCAACGCATCGTCCATGTTCAACTGCTCATTGCCCCCCGCGGCATTTCTGAGTTTCTCAAGCTTGACCGTATCAAATTGTAAATTTTGCAAGTGATTAATCCCGTGTCCGACCAACGTAAAAATAAAATTGGAAAAACCCATGATTTTGGCTTGGTCTAAGTTGAAAAGAACCGTCTTGAAATCATTCCATAAATAAACTCCCGAGCCCGTTCTCTGCGTGGGCATCCACTCAACTTCGGATAATCGCGTATCACTGTCTTTGAATATACGAATTAATTGCGCATGAATTGATTTAGCAATTTCAATCTTTTGATCTACTGACAGTTTATCCCAGTCTTTTTCCCATTCGGCAATGGACGGAAAAATCGCATTGCAAAATCTGCTCATAAGTGTTTTATAATGCTCTTCGCGCTTGTCGCTAAAATTTAGAAATTTATAAAGACGTGTTAGACATGTAGTTCTAAATTCATCATCAAAATCGCTATCATATAGAAGTAACAGTAATTTCAGTTTTTCAGAATCAGATAGAGATTTCAGACATTTGTCGGAAGAATTTAAAAAATAATTGCGCAGGGAATTGTAATCTTGCGGAAAGGCACAACGGTTATCGAAAATTTTCGAACTAGTCGCATAATGTGCGATTGAGCTTTGCAAAGTGTATGAACTATAAATTGACATTATTGATTTTCCAATTAATCGGTCAATATTATCGGCAGTATTTAACGAAATCAAGTCTTCGAAAACCCCAGCAAATTCCAGCTTTGCTGCATATGCGGTGGCAGCGGCGCCTCAATCGAAATTCGCTTACCTGACGGGGATTTAAAGCTCAAACGCCGCGCATGCAGATGCAACTTGTTCTGCATGCCGCCCGGCAATTCCCAGTTCTCGATATCGAAATATTTGGGATCGCCCAGGATGGGATGGCCGATATGCGCCATATGCACGCGCAACTGGTGCGTGCGGCCGGTCACGGGATGCAGCTCGACCCATGACAGTTTTTGCGCGGCGCGCTCGATCACGCGATATTCCGTTATCGCATGTTGCGCGCCCTTTTCGCCATGCCGGGCGATGCGCATCTTGTCGTCGCCCTCCTCGTTTTTTTCCTTGATCAGGAAAGTGGAAATCTCTTCCTCGGCCGGGCGCGGCACGCCGTATGCCAGGGCCCAATAGGTTTTCTCGGGCTCGCGCTTCTTGAACAGCTCGCCCAGCGCTGCTGCTGTGCGGCGATTTTTTGCGATCAGCACGACGCCACTTGTGTCACGATCTAGCCGATGCACAAGACGCGGCATCTGTCCCTTGCGATCAGTGAGCGCACGCAGCATGCCGTCGAGATGAATGGTGAGGCCGGAACCGCCCTGCACTGCCAGCCCATGCGGCTTGTTCAGCACCAGCACATTGTCGTCTTCATGCAAAGTAATGGAGCGCAGGAAAGCACGCGCATCCTCGGCATTATGTACCTGCTTGAGTTTCGGCGGCGTCTTGCGCTCGACCTGCATGGGCGGCACGCGGATGACGATGCCTGCGGCAATGCGGAAATCGGCCTTCACGCGCTTGCCATCGGCGCGCACCTGCCCCGAGCGCAGCAGCTTCTGCAACTGGATATGCGTGAGTTCCGGAAAATGCGCGCGGAACCAGCGGTCGAGCCGCATACCCGCCTCGTCCTGTTCCACCGTTTTGTGCTCGACAACGCCCATTTGCCTAAAATCTTATCTATTTCAATTCTTTAATAAAGCTTGTTTTGCACGAAATTATAGTTAATATACATGGCAATATTACAGGAGAAGAGCAATGGTATCTCTGACACGCGCACAATTGAGAGCACTCAATAAAGTCGACCGTTTCGACGGCAAGGCAGATGGCGTTCTTCATTCTCAAGGTTTTGAAAAATATCTTCGCTATTTTCCAGGTGAAAATGCAAGCGCATGGGAAACTCCAGAGCAATCTTACCTAGTCGACAAGGGTATAAAAGCAGCATCCAAAAGCCTTGGTGTAGATCTCACCAGATTAGGGATCAAGCGCAATGATTACTGGGGGCTTGGTTTGAAAGACACTGCCGAAAAGTTAGTCAATGTCGGCTATCGGATGAACCATCCTCCAGTTAAAAAAGCGCGACGTAACAAGCAGGCAAAAGGCACACATGTCGCTCGTCAGAACGCCAGCAATCGCCCGCAAAGCCTGACAATCGCAGAATTCAAGGCGCTGTATACAAAATATAGCGCTTGATTAAGGTCTTAAAAACCCTGTCATAAGGCGGCGCTTGTGCCGCCTTTTTCTTGCCTGGCACCTGTAATAGATTAATCTCCGCCAGAGACAGAGAGATTCTAAATGCGTTCGATCATTGCCGCCTGCGTCTGCCTCTACTTTACCGCAAGCGCCATGGCGCAACTGCGCGCACTGCCGGAAAACCAGGCACAGCTTCAGCTTTCCTTCGCGCCCATCGTGAAAAAGGCGGCACCTGCGGTGGTGAATGTTTACAGCACGCGCACCGTGCAAAATCCGATGGCTGCGTTTCTGAACGATCCCATTTTCCGCCAGTTCCTTGCCCAGCAGGGCATGGGCGGCATGAAGAAAGAGCGCGTGGAATCCTCCCTCGGCTCCGGCGCGATTATCTCGCCCGATGGCCTGATCATCACCAACAATCACGTCATCGCCAATGCCGACGAGGTGAAGGTGGCGCTTTCCGACAAGCGCGAATTCGAAGCCGATATCGTACTGCGCGACGAACGCACCGATCTCGCTGTGCTGAAACTGAAAACCAAGGGAGAAACTTTTACTGCGCTGGAATTCGGCGATTTAGACCAGTTGCAGGTGGGCGATTTCGTGCTCGCCATCGGCAACCCTTTTGGCGTGGGACAAACCGTGACTTCGGGGATTGTGTCGGCATTGGCGCGCACGCGCGTCGGCATCGGCGATTATGGTTTTTTCATCCAGACGGATGCCGCCATCAATCCCGGCAATTCCGGCGGGCCGTTGATCGATATGAGCGGGCGTCTGGTCGGCCTCAACACCGCCATCTATTCGCGCTCGGGCGGCAATATCGGCATCGGTTTTGCCATTCCGGCGAATATGGTGAAAATCGTGGCGCAGAGCGCGCAGACCGGCGGCAAGATGGTACGCCGCCCCTGGCTTGGCGCAACTTTCCAGAACATCACCGGCGACATTGCCGAAAGCCTGAACCTTAAGGATACGCGCGGCGCACTCGTGGCCAGCGTTACGCCGAAAAGCCCGGCAAGTATCGCAGGTCTGCAAACGGGCGATATTATCGTTACCGTCGACGGCAATGCGATCGACGATGCAAGCGCGCTGGGCTTTCGTGTGGCAACAAAAAATATCGGCAGTACGGCCGAACTCGAAATCCTGCGCAAGGGTACAAATAAAAAACTGCAATTGAACCTGCAGACCGCGCCGGAAACAAAAGCGCGCGAAAGTTTCAAGGCAGAAGCCCTGACGCCCTTGCAAGGCGCCACTTTCGGCAATCTGTCGCCGGCGCTGGCCGAAGAACTCAATATGGATCTTCAAAGCGAGGGCGTGGCTGTGATGACCGTTGACAACAATACGCCGGCAGATCGCTTGGGCCTGCGCCGCGGCGATATTCTGCGCAATCTGAACGGCAAGGATCTCACTACGACAGCGGAATTGCGGAACATATTAAGCCTGCCCTCGCGCTCCTGGCGCGTTTCCATTCAACGCGGGGCGCAAGTTTTGACGGTTGTGGTGACGGGCTGAATTTGCCCTCTTTTAGAAGAAGGAAAAAAGGCCTACATATTCATTATGTCCGATCTTTTCGTTGTCTCCGGCATGATGAATGACGGCCCGCGTCCACTGGCCGACCGCCTGCGGCCGAAAAATCTTTCCGAAGTTGTCGGTCAGGAGCATTTGACCGGACCTGAAGGCGCGCTTACCCGTTTGTTGGAAGCGGGCGACAATACAAATAATTTGGGAAGCCTGATTTTCTGGGGGCCGCCGGGAACAGGGAAAACTACTGTCGCCCGGCTTTTATCCAACCATGTGAATTTGGCATTCGAGCAGATCTCGGCTGTTTTTTCCGGCGTTGCCGATCTGAAAAAAGCCTTCGATCAGGCTCGCGCGCGCCGCATGGCTGGACGTGGCACGCTATTGTTCGTCGATGAGATACATCGATTTAATCGTGCGCAGCAGGATAGTTTCCTCCCCTATATGGAAGACGGCACGATCACGCTTGTTGGCGCCACAACCGAAAATCCATCTTTTGCACTCAATGCCGCGCTTTTGTCGCGCGCACGCGTGATGGTATTTCGCTCTCTGGACGAAGTCGCCATCGAGCGCCTGCTTGCACGCGCCGAAGAGGAAGAAGGGCATAAACTTCCTCTCGATCCCGAGGCACGCATCGCCCTCATCAACATGGCCGACGGCGATGGTCGCGCGGCGCTGACACTGGCGGAAGATTTATGGCGGGTGGCGCGTAAGAATGAGGCTTTCGACACGGAACAACTCACAAAAATCCTGCAACGCCGCGCACCGATTTACGACAAATCGCAGGATGGACATTATAACCTTATCTCTGCGCTGCATAAAAGCGTGCGCGGTTCAGACCCCGACGCGGCGCTTTATTATTTCTGCCGTATGATCGACGCGGGTGAAGAGCCGCTTTATCTCGCCCGCCGCCTGATCCGCATGGCATCCGAAGACATCGGTCTTGCAGATCCGCAGGCTTTGGTCGTTACCACGGCCGCGAAAGAGGCTTACGATATGCTCGGCTCGCCCGAAGGCGAGCTGGCAATAGCGCAGGCTTGCGTCTATCTCGCAACCGCACCGAAATCGAACGCGGTTTATCGCGCTTATGGCAGCGCCATGCGTTCGGCGCAGGAACATGGCTCGCTGGTTCCGCCGAAACATATCCTGAACGCACCAACCAAGCTGATGAAAAACGAAGGTTATGGCAAAAATTATGCCTACGATCATGACCAAGAAGAATCTTTCTCGGGTCAGAATTATTTTCCAGAAAAAATGCCGCGAGAGCAGTTTTACAAGCCTACTGGTTTTGGTTTCGAGAAAATTCTAGGCGAGCGCATCGCGCACTGGCAGAAATTGCGGGAAGAGAAGCGGAAATCCTAACATGTCATCCTGAACACAGCGAAGGATGACAACTAAAGATTAAGCCGCAGCTTCCGCTGTTTCTTGCGCTTGCACCGGCCCGCTGTCTTTACCTTTCGCGCTTTCATCACGATCGACGAATTCGATGATCGCGCGCGCAGCGTTATCGCCATAGCGAAAACCGGCTTTTAAAATGCGGATATAGCCGCCGTTACGTTTTTTATAGCGCGGACCGAGCGTTTCGAACAATTTGCCGACAATGGTTACGTCGCGCACAACGGAAATGGCACGGCGGCGGGCGGAAAGATCACCCTTCTTGGCAAGCGTGACAAGCTTTTCGACGACAGGGCGAAGTTCCTTCGCCTTCGGCAACGTGGTTTCGATCTGCTCGTGCTTGATCAGCGCCTGCGCCAGGTTTGCGAACATGGCCTTGCGGTGCGCCGTCTTGACGCCGAGTTTGCGTTTTGCTTTTCCGTGACGCATTGCAGTAACCCTTTATTCCCTTTGCCGTCATCCCGGCGAAGGCCGGGATCTACATCAAGATCCCCGCTTTCGCGGGGATGACGATGTGTTGATTAATACTGATCCTCATAGCGCTTGGCGAGATCCTCGATATTCTCCGGCGGCCAGGCCGTTACTTCCATACCGAGATGCAGACCCATCTGCGCCAGCACTTCCTTGATTTCGTTGAGCGACTTGCGGCCGAAATTCGGCGTGCGCAACATTTCGCCTTCCGATTTCTGGATCAGGTCGCCGATGTAAACGATATTGTCGTTCTTGAGGCAGTTGGCGGAACGCACCGAGAGTTCCAGCTCGTCCACCTTCTTGAGAAGTGCGGGGTTGAACGGCAGTTCGGGAACGGCTTCCACGCCTGTATCGCGTTTCGGCTCCTCGAAATTGAGGAAGATGTCGAGCTGATCCTGGATGATGCGCGCGGCATAAGCGAGCGCATCGTCCGGCTCGACCGCGCCGTTCGTTTCGATCTGCATGGTCAGCTTGTCGTAATCGAGGATCTGGCCTTCGCGCGTCGCCTCCACCTTGTAGGAAACCTTGCGCACGGGCGAATAAAGGCTGTCGACCGGAATGAGGCCGATCGGCGCATCGTCCGCGCGATTACGCTCGGACGGTACATAACCCTTGCCGGTGTTGACGGTGAATTCCATGCGGATATTCGCGCCTTCGTCCAGCGTGCAGATCACATGTTCGGGATTCAGAACGGTGATGCCCGCAATGGCGTTGATGTCGCTGACCTTAATGATGCCCGGCCCCTGTTTCTGCAGAACCATGCGCTTTGGACCTTCGCCTTCCATTAGCAAAGCGATTTCCTTGATGTTGAGGATGATGTCGGTCACATCCTCGCGCACGCCGGAGATCGAGGAGAACTCGTGCAGCACGCCATCGATCTGCACGGCCGTGATGGCGGCACCCTGCAGAGAGGACAGCAGAACGCGGCGCAATGCGTTGCCGAGCGTCAGGCCATAACCGCGCTCGAGCGGTTCGGCCACGGCGGTTGCGAGACGCTTCGGGTCGGAGCCCGGCGTGATTTTCAGTTTTTCCGGCTTGATCAGTTCCTGCCAGTTTTTTTGGATCGTCGTTGTCATCTTGCCTCAACTTTCAAAAAAATAATCAAACTCTACGGCGCTTGCGCGGACGGCAGCCATTGTGCGGAATAGGCGTCACGTCACGAATGGCGGTGACGGTAAAACCTGCCGCCTGCAAAGCGCGCAGCGCGGATTCCCTGCCCGAACCCGGGCCCGACACTTCCACTTCCACCATACGCATGCCGTGCTCAGCCGCCTTGCGTGCCGCATCTTCGCCAGCCACCTGTGCTGCATACGGCGTGGACTTGCGCGAACCCTTGAAACCCATGGTGCCCGCCGACGACCAGGCAATCGTGTTGCCCTGCGCATCGGTGATCGTGATCGTCGTGTTGTTGAAGGATGCGTTCACATGCACCATGCCCGAGGAAATATTCTTGCGTTCTTTTTTCTTGACGCGCGCTGTTGCTTCTTTTGCCATTTAATCAGACCGTCTTCTTCTTGCCGGCGATGGCTTTTGCCGGACCCTTGCGCGTGCGCGCATTCGTATGCGTACGCTGGCCGCGCACCGGCAATCCCTTACGATGGCGCAGGCCGCGATAGCAGCCGAGATCCATCAGGCGCTTGATGTTCATCGATACTTCCCTGCGCAGATCGCCTTCGACAAGATAATCGCTGTCGATGATCTCGCGAATGCGCAGCACTTGCGCATCGGTCAGCTGGTTGACGCGAAGGCTAAGATCAATGCCCGCCTTGTTCATGATCTCGTGCGCCTTCACGGAGCCGATGCCATGAATATATTGAAGCGCGATGGCGACACGCTTTGCCGTTGGAATGTTGACACCCGCAATACGAGCCAAATCCGTTCTCCTTAAAGTCGCGTTTGAACGCCGATCTGTCGAAAACACGAAAAAACAGGACGGCCCAGCAAAACCAGGCGACCTGCCGCATTTCCTTGAAATGATGCCCTTCGATAGCGGGAAAAAAGGGCTTCCGTCAAGTCTAAAAAGTCGAATTTATGAAGCCTGTTTATGGCTTAGGGGCGTTATGAGGGCCGTTGTTACCGCATCTATGGAAAGCATGCCGTTTACGCGCTTTAAAAGCCCTTTTCCGGCATAATAATCCGCTAGTGGCTTGGTCTGCTCGTGAAAGGCTTTCAGACGTGTTTTGAGGGTTTCCGGCGTATCGTCGGCGCGCACCGGCCGGCCGGCCTTGCGGTTTTCCTCGTTGCGGCGCTCGATACGCGACAGCAGCGCCTCGTCATCTACATCGAGAACGAATACGGCATCGAGTTTCAGCGACTTTCCCGAGAGCATGGCGGCAAGTGCATCGGCCTGCGCCACATTGCGCGGAAATCCATCGAGTATGAAACCGTTCTTGCAGTCGTCTTTTGCAATCCGGTTGGCGATCATATCGACCAGAACGGCATCAGGCACAAGCTTGCCTGCATCGATCAGCGCCTTGGCTTTTTGTCCAATCTCCGTGCCGTTCGAAACTTCGGCGCGCAGCATGTCGCCAGTCGACAGATGCGGAATGCGAAAACGTTCGGCAAGCCGGGTTGCCTGCGTGCCCTTGCCCGCGCCCGGCGGTCCCATCAGGATCAGGCGCATGGGGGGCTTTCCCTAGCTAGGAGGCACATTTTGCGCGTGACAAAAAACGCAGCCGCTAGGAGGCAAGCGCAGAGCGTATAGGCAATACGGTCAAGCTTGCCGACGACGCGGCTGCGTTTTTTGACCGCGCCCTTCAGGGTTGACTGAAAACGGCTTTCTTCAACGAATTTCGTCTCCGCCGATGCCCCACATCGCCGTTCGCCGAAATTCGTTGCATAAAGTCCGTTTTGAGCCAACAAAATATGCCTCCTAGCTAGGGAAAGCCCCCTACATGCGCCCTTTCAGGCGCGCTTTTTTAATCAGCCCTTCATACTGATGGGCAAACAGGTGACCCTGAATCTGCGATACCGTATCCATCGTGACAGTGACGGCAATCAACAGCGATGTGCCGCCGAGATAAAGCGTCTGTCCGGTATAAGACATCAGGAATTCCGGCAGCAAGCAAACAGCGGCAATATAAAACGCGCCGATCGTCGTAATGCGCGTGAGCACATAATCGATATATTCCGCCGTGCGTTCGCCGGGGCGAATGCCGGGAACGAAACCGCCATGCTTCTTCAGGTTGTCTGCCGTCTCCGTCGGATTGAAAACGACTGCCGTGTAAAAATAAGCGAAAAACACGATCAACAGCAGATAGAGCAGCATGAACAATGGCTGGCCATGACCGAGCAGAGCGGAAGCCGTCGTCAGCCAGCCGCTGCCGGGCGTGATCAGAAAATTCAGGGCCGTAACAAGCGACAATAGCAGCGACGAAGCAAAAATAGGGGGGATCACGCCCGACGTATTGAGCTTCAGTGGCAGATGCGAGGACTGGCCCTCATACATCCTGTTGCCCATCTGGCGTTTCGGATACTGGATGGAGAGACGGCGTTGCGCGCGTTCCATGAATACGACAAATGCAACGATAATAATCGCCAGCACAAAAATTCCGAGAATGACGCTGGTGAGAACGGCGCCTTGCCGCCCAAGCTCGAGAAAGCGCGCGATGCCGCTTGGCAGTTCCGCCACGATGCCGGTGAAAATAATCAGCGACGTACCGTTACCGATGCCGCGCGCCGTGATCTGCTCGCCGAGCCACATCAAAAACATCGTGCCGCCTACGAGCGTAGTCACCGCCGAGAAACGGAAAAACATGCCGGGATCGAGCGTGCCTGACGATTGCAACAGGGCGGCAACACCATAAGCTTGAAAAAACGCAATAACAACAGTAAGATAGCGCGTATATTGGTTGAGTTGCTTACGGCCCGCTTCGCCTTCTTTTTTCAGCGTTTCCAGCTGTTTCGACACGGACGTCATCAGCTGAACGATGATCGAGGCGGAAATGTAGGGCATGATGGCAAGCGAGAAAATCGCCATGCGGCCGAGAGCGCCGCCCGCAAACATGTTGAACATGCCTAAAATTCCGCCCGCCTGATTGAACATCTGGGCAATTGCCTCCGGATTAATTCCGGGCAGCGGAATATAGGTGCCGACACGATAGATAAGCAGCGCGCCTATAGTGAAGAGAATACGCTTTTTCAGTTCTTCCGCTTTGGCGAAGGCGCCGAAATTCAGATTGGCGGCAAGCTGCTCTGCTGTGGAAGCCATGAACGATCCTTACGGTGTAATCGTCATTCCCGCAAAAGCGGGAATCCAGAAATAATGCGCGTGCAAGGCACGCTTTTTATTTAATTTCTGGATCCCGTGTCTGATCCTCACTCGCTGCGCTCGTTCGGGCACGGGATGACGGAAAAAAAGCATTAATTTGATTGCTTAGGTTTTTCTTTCTTCACCTTCGCAACCGACACTTCAACCTTGCCACCCAATTTCTCGACAGCCTCGAGGGCCGGCTTCGACGCACCGGCGATATTGAGCGTCACTTTTGTTTTCAACGCGCCCTTGCCGAGCAAACGCACGCCGTCTTTCTTGCGGCGAACGAGGCCGGATGCAAGCAGCGCTTCGGTATCGATCGGCTTTTTGGCATCGAGCGTGCCTTTGTCGATCGCTTCCTGCAATTGGCCGAGATTGAGTTCGGCGAAATTCGACTTCGAAATATTATTGAAGCCGCGCTTCGGCAGGCGGCGATGGAGCGGCATCTGACCGCCTTCGAACCCGTTGATCGCTACGCCTGAGCGCGCGGTCTGGCCCTTGCCGCCGCGGCCGCCCTGCTTGCCTTTGCCGGAGCCGATACCGCGACCGACACGCATGCGCTTTTTGGAAGCGCCGTAATTATCGCTGATCTCGTTTAACTTCATGACATTCTCACTTCTTGTCTTCGACTTTTTTATTTGTTGTCTTCGACTGTCCGTCTTCGACGATGCGCACCAGATGCGCCACCTTGGCGATCATGCCGCGCACGGATGGCGTATCTTGTAATGTTTTGCGGCGATGGCGCTTGTTCAGCCCCAGGCCGATCAGGGTCGCGCGCTGGCTGGCCTCGCGGCGGATCGGCGAACCGGTTTGCTCCAATGTGACTGTTTTCTGCTGTGCCATGATCTGCCCCTCTTATGCTTCCGATGCGCTCGCATCGATGGTGGGATCGCGGCGGCGCGCTTGCAAGGTCGCAACCTTCATGCCGCGGCGGGCAGCGACGGATTTCGGGCTATCCTGGCTTTTCAGCGCATCGAAAGTGGCACGCACCATGTTGTAGGGATTGGAAGAGCCCGTCGACTTTGCGACGATATCCTGAATACCGACGGATTCGAACACGGCGCGCATCGGGCCGCCAGCGATGATGCCGGTACCCGGAGGTGCCGCACGCAGAAGAACCTTGCCCGCACCATGGCGGCCGGCGACATCGTGATGCAGCGTTCTCGCATCGCGCAACGGCACGCGTACGAGATTGCGCTTCGCCGCTTCGGTTGCCTTGCGAATGGCTTCCGGCACTTCGCGCGCCTTGCCATGACCGTGGCCGACGCGGCCTTTCTGGTCGCCGACGACGACAAGTGCTGCAAAACCGAAGCGCTTACCGCCCTTCACCACTTTCGCAACGCGGTTGATGTGCACGAGACGGTCGACAAACTCGCTGTCGCGCTCTTCGCCTCTTTCGCGTTCACGTTCCCTTGCCATGACTTCCTCTTCTCTTATGGCGCATGATCTTATCCAAAAAGTACGAGGGACTTTTTGGGATTATGCGTGTTAAAATTTAAGTCCGGCTTCGCGCGCGGCATCCGCCAACGCCTTCACCCGGCCATGATAAATGTAACCGCCGCGATCGAACACGACCTGCTCGATCCCGGCTTTCTTCGCGCGCGTAGCAATCAACGTACCGACAGCTTTCGCGGCCTCGATATTGCCGCCCTTCTTTGTCTTGTCCTTCAACTCCTTGTCGAGAGAAGAAGCAGACGCCAAAGTGACGCCCTTCGCGTCGTCGATCAGCTGCGCATAGATCTGCTGCAGCGAACGGAAGACGGACAGGCGCGGATACCCATGCGCCGACTTGCGCAAGGATTTGCGCGTGCGGACGCTGCGATTGGCGAGCGCTTTTCGTTTGATTACAATACGCGTCATGAAAGCCTCACTTCTTCTTGCCTTCCTTGCGGGGAATATATTTGCCCTTTTCGTTCACACCCTTGCCCTTGTACGGCTCCGGCGGACGGTAGGCGATGATCACGGCGGCGACCTGGCCCACTTTCTGCTTGTTGATGCCCGTAATGATAATCTCGGTCGGCTTCGGTGTCTTGATCTCGATGCCTTGCGGAATTTCATAATTGATATCGTGGCTATAGCCGAGCGCCAGGTTGAGCTTTTTACCCTGCACGGCGGCGCGATAACCGACGCCTTCGATTTCGAGCTCTTTCGTATAACCGGTTGTTACACCGACAATCAGGTTGCGGATGCTGGACCAGGTCGTACCCCACAGTGCGCGCGTCGGCTTGCTGTCGTCGCGCGGATGCACGGTAATACCGTCATTGGCCTGCTTCAGCTCGATTGAATCGGGCGCGGTGAAGCTGAGCTCCCCTTTCGGCCCCTTGACCTTGATGGTCTGGCCCGACAGCGTGGGCGTGACACCCTTCGGTACCGGTATCTGTTTTTTAGCAAGACGTGACATGACCGATCCTTAGAATACCTTGCAGAGAACTTCGCCGCCGACATTCTGCTCGCGCGCTTCGTAATCAGGCATCACGCCTTTCGAAGTGGAGAGAATGGAAACGCCGAGACCGTTATGGACGCGCGGCAACGCATCGACAGATGCGTAAACGCGGCGGCCGGGCTTGGAAACGCGCTCGATCAGTTTAATAACCGGCTCGTTCTCGTAATATTTAAGTTCGATCGTCAGCTCCGACTTGCCGCCGTCGAACTGCGTCGTCGAATAGCCGCGGATATAGCCCTCGGCCTGCAGCACGTCGAGCACGCGCTCGCGTAGCTTGGATGCGGGCGTCGCCACCTTCTCGCGCTTACGCGAGAGAGCGTTACGAATGCGGGTTAGCATGTCGCCCAGCGGATCATTCAATGCCATGAGCGTGCCTCCTTACCAACTTGATTTGACCATGCCGGGAATTAGGCCCTTATTGCCCAATTCGCGCAGCGCGATACGTGACAGTTTAACCTTGCGATAGAACCCGCGGGCGCGGCCCGACAATTCGCAACGATTGCGGATGCGGTTGCGCGCGCTATTGCGCGGCAGTTTCGCGAGTTTCAGCGTTGCCTCGAAGCGTTGCTCGACAGGGAGCGTCTTGTTCATGACGATCGCCTTCAGCTTGGCGCGCCGGCTCGCGAATTTCTTCGTGAGACGCCGCCTGTGCTTGTTCTTCTCGATGGATGAAGTTTTAGCCATAAGTCTTCATCAGCTCCTTAATTCCTGAACGGAAAGTTGAAATGCTTCAGCAAGGCGCGCGCCTCGTCGTCCGTCTTTGCAGTCGTGCAGACGATGACGTCGAGACCCCACACGGATTCCGCCTTGTCGTAATTGATCTCGGGGAACACGATATGCTCCTTGATGCCGAGCGCGTAATTGCCGCGCCCGTCGAAACTCTTCGGGTTGAGGCCGCGGAAGTCGCGAATGCGCGGCATGGCAACATTGACCATGCGATCGAGGAACTCGTACATGCGTTGCTTGCGCAATGTCACCTTGGCGCCGATCGGCATGTTCTCGCGCACCTTGAAGGTCGAGATCGCTTTACGTGCCTTGGTGATCACGGGCTTCTGGCCTGCGATCATGGCAAGATCCTGCGCCGCAACGGAAGGCTTCTTGCTGTCCGCCGTCGCTTCGCCGACGCCCATATTGAGGACGATTTTTTCAAGCTGCGGCACTTGCATGATATTTTTATAGCCGAATTCTTTCATGAGAGCCGGGCGAACCACGTCTTCATAGTGCTTCTTCAGGCGCGGCACATAACCGGCCCTCGTTTCCTGCTTGCCGACCTGCACAGCAACATCGTGCTTTGCCGATTTCTTCTCCGGCTTTACGGCCTTGCTGTCTTTATTATTCTCAGCCATCTATGGCCTCCCCGGAACGCTTCGCAAAACGCGTCTTTGTTCCGTCTTTTGCAATCTTGAAACCGACACGTGTCGGCTTTTTCGTTTTCGGATCGAACAGGGCGATGTTCGACAGATGAATTGACAATTCTTTTTCGATAATGCCGCCCGTCTGGTTCGGTGTCTGGCGCTGGTGGCGCTTGACCATGTTCACGTCGCGCACGACGGCGCGCTGATCGGCCGGGCGCACTTCCAGCACCTCGCCTGTCTTGCCCTTGTCGCGCCCGGCGAGAACGACGACTTTGTCGCCTTTCTTGATCTTTGCGGCCATTACAGCACCTCCGGTGCGAGCGAAATAATCTTCATATGGTTCTTCGCACGCAATTCGCGCGGCACCGGTCCAAAAATACGCGTGCCCACCGGCTCGCCCTGATTGTTGATCAGCACGGCGGCGTTGCGGTCGAAGCGGATCGTTTCGCCGTTGCGGCGGCGAATATCCTTGCGCACGCGCACGATGACGGCCTTGTGTACTTCACCCTTTTTCACACGGCCGCGCGGAATGGCACGCTTGATCGAAACGACGATGATATCGCCGACGCTGGCATATTTGCGCTTTGACCCGCCGAGCACCTTGATGCACATCACGGCGGTCGCGCCGGAATTATCGGCGACATCGAGAGTGCTTTGCATCTGGATCATGTTAAATACCTTTCATCCGCTGCGTTACGCAGTCTCCACGACAGCCCAGCGCTTGAGCTTGGAAATCGGCGCTAACTCGACAATGCTGACCTTGTCGCCAATCTTGCATTTGTTTTTCGGATCGTGCGCGTGATAGTTTTTCGAACGACGCACGGTTTTCTTGAAAATCGGGTGTGTATAACGGCGCTCGACCTGCACGACGACGGTTTTGTCCTGCTTGTCTGAAACAACGGTACCCTGAAGAACACGTTTCGGCATAACTTACTCCTTCGCCTTCTTCTGATTGAGGATCGTTTTCAGGCGCGCGATGGTGCGCCGTACCTCGCGCACGCGTGCCGGCTTTTCCAGCTGCGACGTCGCACGCTGGAAACGCAGGTTGAATTTTTCCTTCTTCAGCTTGAGGATTTCATCCTCGATCTGGTCTTTGGTCATGGCGCGGGCATCTTCGGGGGTCATAACATCCTCATTCGGCAATACGCTGGATGAAACGGGTCTTGATCGGCAGTTTCGCCGCCGCAAGCTCGAGCGCGTGCTTCGCTGTCGCGACATTCACGCCGTCGATCTCGAACATGATGCGGCCCGGTGCTACGCGGCAGACCCAGTATTCCGGCGAACCCTTGCCGGAGCCCATGCGCACTTCGGCAGGCTTTTTCGATACCGGCACGTCCGGGAATATGCGGATCCAGACACGGCCCTGGCGCTTCATTTCGCGCGTGAGCGCGCGGCGTGCGGCCTCGATCTGGCGCGCGGTGACACGATCCGGCTCCATGGCCTTCAGGCCATACTGGCCGAAAGCAAGGTCGAAGCCGCCCTTGGCCTGGCCCTTGACGCGGCCCTTGAAGGCTTTGCGATATTTGGTCTTCTTCGGTTGCAGCATGATTAATCCTTAAGCCGCGCTTTCGCGCCGGCGGCCCTGCTCCTTGTCCTCGCCCGAAGCGCGTTTGTCCTGCGCCATCGGATCGTGTTCCATGATCTCGCCCTTGAAGATCCACACCTTCACGCCACATGTGCCCATCGCGGTGTGCGCGGTGGCGACACCGTAATCGATATCGGCGCGCAGCGTATGCAAAGGCACGCGACCTTCGCGATACCATTCCATGCGAGCGATTTCGGCGCCGCCAAGACGGCCCGAACAATTGATACGAATGCCTTCGGCACCCATGCGCAATGCCGATTGCACGGCACGCTTCATGGCTCTACGAAAAGCGATACGGCGCTCGAGCTGTTCGGCGATCGAGGCGGCAACCAGTGTCGCATCGATCTCGGGCTTGCGCACCTCGACAATATTGACGACGACCTCAGACTGCGTGAGCTGCGAGGCGCGCTTTCTGATTTTGTTGATATCTTCGCCCTTTTTGCCGATCACGACGCCCGGACGGCCAGAGTAAATCGTGATGCGGCATTTCTTGTGCGGGCGCTCAATGACGATACGCGAGACAGCAGCCGCCTTGAGATCCTTCATCAGCTCGTCGCGGATCTTGATGTCTTCATGCAGCAGGCTGCCGTAATCTTTCGTATTGGCAAACCAGCGGCTGTCCCATGTGCGGTTGATGCCGAGGCGCAGGCCCTTCGGATTACTCTTCTGTCCCATCAGGCGGCCCTCTTCGCTTGTTTTTTGGCTGGTTTCTTTTTCGCGGGCTTCGGCGCGCTTTCTTCGGCAGTCTGGCGCACGACGATCGTCAGATGCGCGAAGGGCCGCTGCACGCTCGCGGCACGGCCGCGGCCGCGCGCATGGAAACGGCGCATGACCATCGCACGCCCGACATAGGCCTGCGCAACGACAAGATCGTCCACATCGAGCGAATGATTGTTTTCGGCATTGGCGATGGCGCTTTCAAGCGTCTGCAGCACCTGCTTGGCGATGCGCTTTTGCGAGAAGCGCAGATCGGCTACGGCCGCTTCCGCCTTTTTGCCACGAATTAATTGCGCGACAAGATTCAACTTCTGCGGCGATACGCGCATCAGGCGCGCAACCGCTTTCGCTTCGTTGTCCTTCAGAGCGCGTTTTGTCTTCGGCTTGCTCATGCTGCCTCTGTTCTCGTTGCTTTTTTATCGCCGGAATGACCATTGAACGTGCGCGTCGGCGAAAACTCGCCGAATTTCATGCCGATCATTTCCTCGGAAACCATCACGGGAATAAATTTCTTGCCGTTATAGACGCCGAAGGTCAGGCCCACGAATTGCGGCAGGATGGTGGAGCGCCGGCTCCAGGTTTTGATGACTTCGTTGCGGCCGGACTTGCGAGTCGCTTCTGCTTTTTTGAGCAAGAACTCGTCGACAAACGGACCTTTCCAGACTGAGCGTGTCATAATTAACTACCTTGCTTCTTCGCGTGGCGCGTACGAATGACGAATTTATTCGTGCGCTTGTTGGAGCGTGTTTTCTTGCCCTTGGTGGATTTGCCCCAGGGCGTGACCGGGTGACGGCCGCCGGAGGTACGGCCTTCGCCGCCGCCATGCGGGTGATCGATCGGGTTCATGGAAACGCCGCGATTATGCGGGCGCATGCCTTTCCAGCGGTTGCGGCCGGCCTTGCTGATCGAAATATTCATGTGATCGGGGTTCGACACCGCACCCACGGTCGCAAAACACTGGCTCAGCACCAGGCGCTGCTCGCCGGAATTCAGACGCAGGATCACATAGCCCTGATCGCGCCCCGCGATCTGCGCATATGAACCGGCCGAGCGCGCAAGCACCCCACCCTTCCCCAGCTTTAACTCGACATTGTGCACGAAAGTACCGACCGGCATGTTGCCGAGCTGCATGGCGTTGCCCGGTTTAATGTCGGCCTCGTTATCCGCAACCACCGCGTCACCGGGCTTCATGCGCTGCGCGGCGAGGATGTAGGACAAGGTACCGTCTTTATATTTAATGAGCGCGATGAACGCCGTCCGGTTCGGATCGTATTCGAGGCGCTCCACCGTTGCTGGCATGCCGAGCTTGTCACGGCGCTTGAAATCAACGAGGCGATAGCTGCGCTTGTGACCGCCGCCGCGAAAACGCACGGTGATACGGCCATGGTTATTGTGCCCGGCCTTGTCATTCAGGCCTTCGGTGAGTTCCTTCACCGGCTTGCCCTTATAAAGGTGCGAGCGGTCGACAAGGATGAGCTGGCGCTGGCCTGCGGAAGTGGGGTTATAATTCTTGAGTGCCATGGCTTACAGTCCCGTCGTCACATCGATCGACTGGCCCTCGGCCAGGGTCACGACGGCTTTCTTGATATCGGAGCGGCGGCCAAGGCGGCCCTTGAAAAATTTCTGCTTGCCCTTGATGTTGAGCGTATTCACACCGACTACCTGCACGTTGAAAAGTTTCTGCACGGCATCTTGAATCTGCGGTTTGGTGGCTGTGCTCAAAACCTTGAACACTACCTGGTTCTGCTCCGAGGCAAGCGTCGCCTTTTCGGTGATCACCGGAGACAGGATGATGTCGTAGGAACGCGGATCGATGGATGCCGATGCCGTCTTCGTCACTGCCTTCTTTTCCTTGGCCGGTTTTTTTACCGCTTTTTCTTTTGCGGGAGCTTTTTTAGTTGCTGCCTTGCTCATTTGAACCGCTCCTCCAGCGCGTTCAGCGCTGCCTTGGTGAGCACAAGATGCTGGCGGCGCAGAATGTCGTAGACATTGATGCCCTGTACCGGAAGCACGTCGATATTCGGAACATTGCGCGCGGCGCGGCCGAAATTCACGTTCACCAGCGCACCGTCGATGATCAGTGCGTTGGTGAGCTTCAGCTTGTTCAGATGTTGCGTGACTTCTTTGGTCTTGCCCTTTTTCAAATCGATATTGTCTAGCACGACCAGCTCGTCATTCTGCGCTTTGGTAGAGAGTGCGTGCTTCAAGCCGAGCACGCGAATTTTTTTCGGCAGATCATGCGAATGATCGCGAGGCGTCGGACCGAAAGAGCGGCCGCCACCGCGGAACAGGTTCGCGCGGGCCGACGAGTGGCGCGCGCCACCCGTGCCCTTCTGCTTGTAAAGCTTTTTGCCGGTGCGGGCGATCTCGGCGCGGTTTTTCACGTCATGCGTACCGGCGCGGCGTTTTGCCAGCTGCCAGCGCACCACGCGTGCCAGAATATCTTCGCGCGGCTCGAGACCGAAGATCTCGTCCTTAAGATCGATGTCGCCGGACTCTTTGCCTTCGAGGGTTTTGACGGTGAGTTTCGCCATTATGCACCCTCTTTCTGTTCGGCTTCGGGCGCGGCTTGAGCTTCGGCCTGCTGTTCTTGTTGTTGCTGTTCCTTGCCTTTGTCGTCGCCGGAAACGCGGAACTTGCCCGGCTTCGGCGCATCTTTCGGTAATGCTTTTTTCACGGCATCGGAAATCAGGATCCATGCGCCTTTGCTTCCAGGCACCGCACCCTCGATCATGATCAGGCCACGCTCGACATCGGTGCGGACGATTTTGAGATTTTGCGTCGTGATGCGCTCCTGCCCCATATGACCGGCCATTTTCTTGCCCGGAAATGTACGGCCCGGATCCTGGCGATTACCGGTGGAGCCGTGCGAGCGGTGAGAAACCGACACGCCGTGCGTTGCACGCAAGCCGCCGAAATTCCAGCGCTTCATCGCACCGGCAAAACCCTTGCCGATCGATGTGCCCGTGACATCCACGAACTGTCCCGGCAGAAAGTGATCCGCCGTCAGCTCCGCGCCGACAGGAATTAACGCATTGGCCGGCACGCGAAACTCGACGAGTTTTGCTTTCGGCTCGACTTTGCTGGCCGCAAAATGACCGCGCTGCGCCTTGGATACATTCTTCACCCGGCGCGTGCCCGCGCCAAGCTGAACGGCGGTGTAACCGTTCTTCTCGGCCGTGCGGTGCGCGACGACCTGGCAACCGTCCAGCGACAGAACGGTGACGGGAACATGCTCACCGGCTTCGGTGAACACGCGCGTCATGCCGATCTTTTTGGCGATGACCCCTGATCTTTGTCTGCCGTGCATGATATCCCCTTATGCAGCGTGCGCGGAAAGTTTGATTTCGATGTCGACGCCGGCGGCGAGGTCGAGCTTCATCAGCGCGTCCACGGTTTGCGGTGTCGGATCGATGATGTCGAGCAGGCGCATATGCGTACGCATTTCGAACTGCTCGCGCGATTTCTTGTCGATGTGCGGCGAACGATTGACCGTGAATTTTTCGATTTTCGTCGGCAGCGGAATCGGACCGCGCACGCGCGCGCCCGTTCTGCGTGCCGTGTGCACGATCTCGCCGGTCGACGCATCAAGGATTCGATGATCGAACGCCTTGAGGCGGATGCGGATATTCTGGTCGTGTCTCTGATCGGCCATTGCTTGTCCTTAAAAAACAGGATGCATTCGCGCATCCTGCCCGTTCCATCTCTCGTTTAGTCCATGATCTTCGCAACGACGCCCGCGCCAACCGTTCTGCCGCCTTCGCGAATGGCGAAGCGCAGTTTCTCTTCCATGGCGATCGGCGTGATCAGCTCGACATCCATGGTCACGTTGTCGCCCGGCATCACCATTTCCGTGCCGGACGGCAACTGGACAACGCCAGTCACATCGGTCGTGCGGAAATAGAATTGCGGACGGTAATTGGTGAAGAACGGCGTATGGCGGCCACCCTCCTCTTTCGTGAGGATGTAGGCCTCGGCCTTGAACTTCTTGTGCGGCGTGATGCTGCCTGGTTTGCAGAGAACCTGGCCACGCTCGATGCCTGTGCGGTCGATGCCGCGGAGCAGTGCGCCGATATTATCGCCCGCCTGGCCCTGATCGAGCAGTTTGCGGAACATTTCGACGCCGGTGACGGTCGTCTTTGTCGTGTCGCGAAGACCGACGATTTCGACTTCCTCGCCAACCTTCACGATGCCGCGCTCGACGCGACCCGTGGCAACCGTACCGCGGCCGGAGATCGAGAACACATCTTCGACCGGCATCAGGAACGGCTGATCGATCGGACGGTCCGGCTGCGGAATGAAGCTGTCGACAGCTTCCATCAGCTTGAGAATGGCGTCATGGCCGAGCTCCTTGTTCGAGCCTTCAAGGGCAGCGAGAGCGGAACCCTTGACGATCGGGATCTTGTCGCCCGGGAACTGGTACTTCGTGAGCAATTCGCGAATTTCGAGCTCGACGAGATCGGCAAGCTCGGGATCGGCCGTATCCATCTTGTTCATGAACACGACGATGGCGGGCACACCGACCTGGCGGGCAAGCAGGATGTGCTCGCGCGTCTGCGGCATCGGGCCATCGGCAGCGGAGACCACGAGAATGGCGCCGTCCATCTGCGCGGCGCCTGTGATCATGTTCTTCACATAGTCGGCGTGGCCCGGGCAATCGACGTGGGCATAGTGGCGGTTCTTCGTCTCGTATTCGACGTGTGCCGTCGAAATCGTGATACCGCGCGCCTTTTCTTCCGGCGCCTTGTCGATCTGGTCGTAAGCCGTGAATACCGCGCCGCCCGTCTCGGACAGGACCTTGGTGATCGCTGCCGTCAGCGATGTCTTGCCATGGTCGACGTGGCCGATCGTGCCGATATTGCAATGCGGCTTGTTGCGGTTGAATTTCTCTTTAGACATTTAATCGCTCCGTTGCTGTCTAGTTGTTGTTACCCGTTACGCGTATTTCGCTTGAACCTGTTCCGAAACATTTTGCGGAACCTGCTCATAGTGATCGAATTGCATTGTGTATGTCGCGCGGCCTTGCGAGAAAGAACGCAGGTTGTTGACATAGCCGAACATATTGGCAAGCGGCACCATCGCATCGATGACCGTGGCATTGCCGCGCATGTTCTGGCCAATGATCTGGCCGCGGCGTGAATTCAGATCTCCGATGACCGAACCAACATAATCTTCAGGGCTCACGACCTCGACCTTCATGATCGGCTCGAGAAGTTTCGGCGCACCTTTTTGCAGCGCTTCGCGGAATGCAGTGCGCGCGGCGATTTCGAAGGCGATGGCCGAGCTGTCGACCTCGTGATAGGCGCCGTCGACCAACGTTACTTTAGTATCAACGACCGGGAAGCCCGCAATCACGCCGGAACCGAGAACGGATTCGAGACCCTTCTCGACGCCCGGGATGAATTCTTTCGGTACCGTGCCGCCGACGATCTTGGACTCGAACTCAAAACCTTTTCCGACCTCATTCGGCTCGACCACGATCTTGACACGCGCGAACTGGCCGGAACCGCCCGACTGTTTCTTGTGCGTATAATCGACTTCGGTCTTTTTTGTGACCGTTTCGCGATAAGCCACCTGCGGCGCGCCGATATTCGCATCGACCTTATAGGTACGCCTCAGGATGTCGACCTTGATGTCGAGGTGAAGCTCGCCCATGCCTTTTAGAATGGTCTGACCACTTTCCTGATCGGTGGACACACGGAAAGACGGATCTTCCGCCGCCAGCTTCTGCAGCGCCACGCCCAGCTTTTCCTGATCGGCTTTCGATTTCGGTTCGATGGCAATCTCGATGACCGGGTCGGGGAATTCCATCTTTTCAAGAATGACCGGCTTGTCCATATCGCATAGCGTTTCGCCGGTGCGCGCTTCTTTCAAGCCTGCAAGGGCAACAATATCACCCGCGAACGCTTCCTTGATATCTTCGCGGTTGTTCGCATGCATTAGCAGCATGCGGCCGACGCGCTCTTTTTTATCGCGCGTGGAATTGAGCAGCGTGGTGCCGGAATTCAGGATGCCGGAATAAATACGGCAGAACGTGATCGTGCCGACGAACGGATCGTCCATGATTTTGAAGGCAAGCAGCGATACCGGCTCGTTGTCATCCGGCTTACGCGAGGTTTCCTCGCCATTATCCGGATTGGTACCCCTGATTGCGCCGCGGTCGAGCGGGTTTGGCAGATAGTCGACAACTGCATCGAGCAGCGGCTGCACACCTTTATTCTTGAAGGCAGAGCCGCACAGCACGGGATAGAACGCGCCGGTGATCACCGCCTTGCGGATCAGCTTCTTCAACGTTGCCTGGTCGGGCTCCTTGCCTTCGAGGAATTTGGTAAGCGCATCATCGTCGAGTTCGACGGCGGCTTCGATCAGGGCAGCGTGATATTCCTTCGCCTTGTCAGCGAGGTCTTCCGGAATATCGACTTCGTTGAATTTCGCACCAAGCGCTTCTTCTTCCCAGACGATGGCTTTCATCTTCACGAGGTCGATGACGCCCTTGAAATTGTTTTCGGAGCCGATGGGAAGCTGGATCGGTACGGCCTTCGCGCCGAGACGATCCTTGATGTCTTTCAGGCACATATAGAAGTCGGCACCGATCTTATCCATCTTGTTGGCAAAAACGATGCGAGGCACTTTATACTTGTCGCCCTGACGCCAGACGGTTTCCGTCTGCGGCTCGACGCCCTGGTTGCTATCGAGCACGCACACCGCGCCGTCGAGAACGCGCAAGGAGCGCTCGACTTCGATGGTGAAATCGACGTGACCCGGCGTGTCGATGATGTTCAGGCGCTTGCCCTGCCAGAAAGCGGTCGTTGCAGCCGAGGTGATGGTGATGCCACGCTCCTGCTCCTGCTCCATCCAGTCCATGGTCGCAGCGCCGTCGTGCACTTCGCCGATCTTGTGCGATTTGCCGGTGTAATAAAGAATACGCTCGGTCGTCGTCGTCTTGCCCGCGTCGATATGGGCCATGATGCCGAAATTGCGATAGTCTTCTAATTTATATTGGCGAGGCATCTCAGGACCCAGATATGGTTAGAAGGTGCATTTTGCGCGAAGCCAAAATGGCCGGATGGAAGGAGAAATGCGAAGAGCGTACAGGCAGTACGGTCGAGCGTTTCGACGCACCAGCCCGGCCATTTTGATCGCGCCCGTTATGGGTTGGCTGAAAACGGTTGCCTAAAGCAAGTTTCATCTCCACCGATGTGCCGCATCGCCGTTCGCTGAAACTTGCTTTATTCAACTCGTTTTGAGCCAACAAAATGTATCTCCTAACCATATCTGGATCCTAACTCTTACCAGCGGTAATGCGCGAAGGCGCGGTTGGCTTCGGCCATCTTGTGACCGTCTTCTTTTTTCTTGGCGGCAGCGCCGCGATTGTTCGAGGCATCGAGAATTTCAGCGGCGAGGCGTTCGGCCATCGTATGCTCGTTGCGGCCACGCGCAGCTTCGATGATCCAGCGAATGGCAAGAGCCTGGCGGCGCTCGGGGCGAACTTCGACCGGCACCTGATAGGTGGCACCGCCGACGCGGCGTGAGCGCACTTCGATGGAGGGCTTGATGTTGTCGACGGCCTGAAGAAAGATTTCGAGCGCCTTGCCCTTCGTCTTCTTCTCGATAATGTCGAACGCGCCATAAAGAATGCTCTCGGCGACAGACTTCTTGCCGTCGTACATCAGAGCATTCATGAATTTAGAAACGACCAGATCGCCGAATTTCGGATCCGGGAGAACTTCTCTTTTCTCAGCTGCGTGGCGGCGGGACATGTTCTAGTTCCTAGTTTCCATCTTCTCTCTTCGTCATCCCCGCGTAGGCGGGGATCTTAAGTCTCTCCGGGTTCCCCGGGTCTCGCTTCGCTCGCCCGAGGATCTCCGCAAAGAGACCTATTTAGGTCTCTTTGCTCCGTATTTGGAACGTCGCTGCTTGCGGTCTTTCACGCCTTGCGTATCGAGCACACCGCGCAGGATGTGATAACGAACGCCCGGCAGATCCTTTACACGGCCGCCGCGGATCATGACGACGGAGTGTTCCTGCAGGTTGTGCCCCTCGCCCGGAATGTAACCGATCACTTCGAAACCGTTGGTGAGGCGCACCTTCGCAACCTTGCGCAGCGCCGAGTTCGGTTTCTTCGGCGTCGTGGTGTAGACGCGCGTGCACACGCCGCGCTTTTGCGGGCAGCGGTTCAGGGCCGGCGTCTTGTTGCGCGTTTTCAGCGGCGCGCGCGGCTTGCGGATCAGTTGCGAAATTGTCGGCATGCAACCCCTTTAAGTTCCTTTTTCCCGAATGGCATCAACGCCAATGGCCCAGAGCTTTTTGAGCACTGAGCGGCGAAGACACAGAGGACCAACGATCAAGCCGGTCATGTCATTCGGGGTTCGAATTACGTTCAATCGCGTTTAGGGGCGCTTGCTCATGGCAGGTTGCCTTGAAAACCACC
Organism: uncultured Alphaproteobacteria bacterium; assembly: GCA_963714065.1. GTDB lineage: Bacteria > Pseudomonadota > Alphaproteobacteria > Rhizobiales > UBA4765 > JAZKID01. The sequence goes on from OY970226.1 coordinate 312,695, forward strand.
CCTACAGCCAACTGTAGATTGGGTGTTCGTAACCGAAACGGGGATTAAGGTCAACAGCTTTATAGCGAAATTGCCGCCGGCACTTTACAAGCTAAAAATCACCCGGTAAAATTAAAGCATCCATTTCAAAAACCATATTAGGAGCCTAAATTATGACTGTTATTGGCAAAACTGATCGCTCAAACGCATCTGCAACCGGCAATGCATTTCTTGATATTACGCAAGCTGCCGGCCAGCAGACCGAAGCGGAAAAAGCACTGATATTGGCCGAACTCAACGATACGACAAGAGAGACAATAGACGCTTACAAAGCAGCTATTGCAAAGCTTCTTCCGCTTCTTAACGAGATTAAGTCCAGTCCTTCAGATAGTTATAATATAACTATCCCTGAAACTAAATACCTCAATCAACATGCAGATCCTGCTTATCATAATAGGCCGGCTTACGCGCAAACGCAGACAGTGAATAAACCAGTATATCTTGATGATCTTTTACTGAAGCAATTTTTAGAACTGATCGATGGTGGCGCGTTCAATGAATATGCAACGATAACGGAAAACCCCAATTATAAGGCCTTTTCAGTTGCAAAAACAAATTTGCAAGCTGCGCTGACCAAGCTCCTGGGCAAGGATAGTGCCGGCGGCGAGGCACAGAAAGCTACCAATAAGGCCGTTGCCGAGGTTATTTCTCTTATCAATAGCGAGCCTCTAAAGTAGTTACCTACCCACTTGAGCAACCCGCCACTGCCACAGGCATAAAAGCGGGGTGACCAGCAGTTCCATTATGAACGCACCGGGCATGGGAACCATGTTAGCGCTATAGGCGAAAAAGCCTGTCAGCCGCGCTAATCCGCCGATGAAAACAATGGCTGTAAGTAGCTGAAATCGCTCTGTTTTTGTTTCGATCTCCGGAACGCAGCTCCAAAACCCGAACCCCACGGCCAAAAGCAGGCCGGAGAGATAGCGGAACTGGCTGTCGAGATCGAGCCCGGGCGCAAACTCGCCGAGAAAAAGCGGGAAATTATGCCGCGCCCACTGGTTCTCGATCAGCCATGCATAACCATGCAGCGCACCCATGCCTCCGGCCAACACCGGCACGCAGGCGCCGAGCAGCACGCAAAGCTGAAGCAGGCGTTTTTCGACTTGTTGGAAAAAATTCATATCCTTCAATACCCTAATACACTGCCTCGACTAAAAATATATATTCTCTATAGTATTAAATTATTCGCAGGAAAGAGCCATTTGAATGAGCAGGATTGAAAATAACCCTTATTCCGATTCCGCATCACAAGCGCGGACTTTTACATTTCCATTATATGAGCATGAGGAAGTAAAAGAAACCGCAGTCGATCAAGCCGTAAAAAAGAAGGCAAGCATCAGCATCAGCGAAGAGCGTTGGGCCTTGTGGCGCCAAGCTCTTGATGACTATAGCGCAAAAAGAAATGAGTATCTTCGAAACCATTTCGAAGAAGCAAAACAAGCGGAATTAGACTGGGCTAAGGCCGAATATGAGAAGAGCGGCAAATCCAATGAAGAAAAAGTAAAATACGAAACTTATGTCGAAGAAATACGGAATGCGGCCCCCAATTCAAGCTTGCTCAATCCCGAGCATTACTTTTCCCATGTTGAAAATCGGCTCCTTACCCAAAAAGCGGCAGAAGCAAGAAAATACGAGCATCAAATCTTCAACCGCATGAAAGAAATTTTTAATGAAGCGGGTTACCGGGTTGTGAAAAGGTGCACCAGTTCGGCTTGCAATATTCTCAATCAAAAGCTTGGCCTAATTATCGACAAAAATGGGCAATGGTTCATTGACAAGGAAATGTCTGACCATCTTTCGCGGGAACAGCGCAAAACGCAGGAACATACGCAACCACCTGTGCGCCGGCAGGCATTCTTACGTTCCAGTAGTTGGGATTGAGAAACTAGATAAGAAATGTAAGACAATGCGGCATGTCTAGCTCGCTTCTCTCCATCCTCGCCCACACTCTCCCCTTCACCCCCTATCCCGCCAAGGGCACGGCCGAGCCCTGCAACCTGTGCGGCGCGCGGGACACCAAAACGGTTTCCACATGGGACCGGCGCCTGAAGCGCATGACGACCGTGATCTGCGAAGGCTGCGGCCTGCTGCGCACCGACCCCATGCCGACAGAAGACGAACTGAACGCCTATTACGGCTCTCTCTATCGTTTCGATTACCAGCTCGGCGGAAAAAAGCCACCGCGCTTTCATCGCGTACGTAGTGCGCGTTATGCACTCGAGCGCGCGGCCTATATACGGCCTGCGATCAAGCCGGGCGCACAATTGCTCGATTTCGGCTCAGGCGGCGGCGAATTTCTGGCCGCCATGAAAGCGGTAGGGTGCGATGTCATCGGCATCGAGCCCGGTGAAAGTTACGCGACTTATGCACGTAACCAGCATGGCGTCGACGTGATCGCCGCCTGCTGGCGCGATGTGTCGTTGAAAGAAAAATCTTTCGATATCGTCACCACGCATCATGTGCTCGAACATCTGCGCGAACCTGTCGACGCATTGATCAAAATGGCTTCATGGCTGAAGGACGATGGCGTGCTTTATGTCAGCGTACCGGACATGCTGGCAGGCACGACGCCCGCCTATGAACGTTTTCATTTCGCGCATGTGCATGGCTTCGTACCCGAAACGCTAAGACGCGCCGGCCGCCGCGCCGGGCTGCTGCCGGACGAACGCTTCGAGCAGGACGGCACCACCATTGTTTTCCGCAAGCAGCGCGCAGGCGAAACACTGCCGCCCGATATTTCGGTGGCGGACGACGTGCTAAAGGCCCTGCCAGCCACGTCCCCTCTCGCCTACACGCTGGGCGGCGGTTTCCTGCAGCCCATGATCATACGCAATGCAAAAACGATTGCGGATACGTTCAGGCGGGCGGGATAATCGGGAACAACACTATTCGGCTTCTTGTCTGATTCTGAAAAACAGGCTAATAATTGCAGGTCGGTTTTCGACCTATTCATTTGATGAAGTTATTCAGGAGCGCATATGAGCAAAAATTCCGTTTCACCCGCGACTGCACGCACAAAATCGCCTGACAGCATTCGCACCCATCATTTCGCATGGGTTGCCGCGCTAGATCCGGAAAAACATCCGCCGGGCGAACCGGATAACGGCAAGCAAACAACGCCGCCAAACAACGGCACACAGCCGCAACAACCTACGCCTCAGCAGGGCGACAATAGCGCACAAGGCAAAGAGAACGGCTGCCCAACCTGCCCGCCAATTACGAAGAACTGACGTTCGCCCTCGGTTTCCGGCGGCGAATAATCAGCAATATCGACGTCGGCTCAATCGCGCTGGATATTTTTCTTCCATTATCTGCTATTTATTTTTCTCGAACAGTTCCCGCCCGATCAGCATGCGGCGGATTTCGGACGTGCCGGCGCCAATCTCGTAAAGTTTCGCATCGCGCAGCAGGCGACCGGTGGCATAATCGTTGATATAGCCGTTGCCGCCGAGCAGCTGAATGGCATCGAGTGCAACCTGCGTCGCTTTTTCGGCGGCAAAAAGAATAGCGCCCGCCGCATCCTCGCGCGCGGCTTCGTTTCTGTCGCAGGCTTGCGCTACCGCGTAAACATAAGCGCGTGCCGCATTCATGTTGACATACATATCGGCGATCTTACCCTGCACAAGCTGGAATTCGCCGATGGGTCTGTCGAATTGTTTGCGCTCCTGCACATAAGGCAGCGCGATATCGAGCGCCGCCTGCATAATGCCCAAGGGGCCCGCCGCCAGCACCGTGCGCTCATAATCGAGGCCGGACATCAGAATATACACGCCCTTGCCCGCCTCGCCCAAAATATTCTCGGCAGGCACTTCGCAGTTCTCGAACACGAGCTCGCCGGTTTCGGAGCCGCGCATGCCGAGCTTGTCGAGCTTCTGCGCCACCGAAAATCCTTTTGTATTTTTTTCGACGACGAAGGCGGTAATGCCTTTCGAGCCTGCGCTCATATCCGTCTTCGCATACACCACCAGCACATCGGCCTGTGGGCCGTTCGTGATCCACATTTTCGTTCCGTTGAGAATGTAACGGTCGCCCTTTTTATCGGCGCGCAGGCGCATGCCCACGACATCCGAACCCGCACCGGATTCCGACATCGCCAGCGCACCGAGATGCTCGCCGGAAATCAGCCTGGGAAGATAGTTTTTCTTCTGCGTGTCATTTCCCCAGCGGCGGATCTGGTTCACGCACAGGTTCGAATGCGCGCCATAGGAAAGGCCGATGCTCGCGGACGCGCGCGAGATTTCCTCCATTGCGATGCAATGTTCCAGATAGCCGAGCCCCGCCCCGCCCCATTTTTCTTCGACCGTGATGCCGTGCAGGCCGAGCTTGCCCATCTCCGGCCACAGTTTACGCGGGAACCAATCGTCGCGATCGATCTTCTCCGCCAGCGGTGCGATGCGCTCACTAGCGAAATCACGTACCGTTTCGCGAATGGCGTCCGCCGTCTCGCCGAGATTGAAGTTGAAGGAAGTGGTGTTTTTGAGCATGGGATAAAGAGGCCTGACACTGGAATGCCCGATAGTTGTGCAATACATTAAGACCGTTTTCAACTCTACACGGGCAGGCGATGGGCGATACAAATATTTATTTTCCAAGCTTCAAGGCCGCGGACGGCGATGACGACGGATCCAGCACGCTTGAAGAGTTCAAAAAAGCAATCGACAAACTTTATCGCGAAATGAACATTGGTAAGCAACTCTTTGAAGGCGAGAAATACGACTTATATATTACACAAATCGTTGCGCAATTCTGTCCGATCTTCGATAAGATCGACCTGAATAGCGATAGGAAAATTTCTGAAGAAGAATACAAACTTTTATACGAAGCCACACAGGGTAGCGCAAAACCCTTCTCGAAAGATCTCGCTTTCGACACCCCGCTTGCCAATTTCAACAAATATGCCAATGCGCATCAAAAGCCCGCTTCGACACTATGCCGCTTGCCCGGCAAATAATTAAAGTTTTAGGTAATTTTCCTATCCTTGTTTCAGAACCGGCCCTGTGCTAAAATTACGGAAATTTTATGCGTAATCAATAAAAGAAGGCCATACCAAGACCTCACTGCCAAGTCTCGTAATCCGCCTTAGCCGTACGAACGACTTTCAGGAGGACATTAATGGTTGATTTTTTTCCGGTTTATTCTTTGAGAGCGACCAACGAAAAAGCATCGATAGAAGAGCTTAAAAACTTATTTCTTATCGCGGCAGAAAAAACTTGTCGGAAAAAAGACGAATATCTTGAAAAGAAACTGGCACAAGCCAATGCCGAAAAATTCTATAAACTTGCAAACACAGATATCTTTGAGGGAATAAGTTCGAAAGAGTATGAGGATGCTTTAATAAAAATAGCCAAGGAATTCATATTTGCTGATGGTACTTACCAAATAAAATATGAAGACCAAGAAGCGGGAGAATTGGCGCAGACGTTCATGATGGATTATTTGCAAAGGGATAAACGCTCCCTTGTGTGCTCCCCAGAGAATGCGGCAATAGACGGCCCTGTAGAAATTTTCAACAAGGCCGTAAGGACAGCACAAAACACCCTCGCAAAGCGTCCTCCGTCAAAACTCAATAATCCGGAAATCAAAGCGCAAGTACATCCGCCTCGATAAGCGATATCATTACGGCGTTGCTACAACCCGAACCACGCCGTCGCCACGCCCAGGAAAGCGAAGAAGCCGACAATATCCGTAACCGTCGTCACGAAAGTCCCGGAGGCGACGGCGGGGTCGATATCACGCTTTTCAAGCATCAGCGGGATCAGCACGCCCGCAAGCGCGGCTGCGACAAGATTGGCAAGCATGGCGATGCCGATGACAATGCCCAGCTCCGTTTGTCGAAACCATACTGCCGCCACCGCGCCGATAATCACCGCGAAACCGATACCGTTCAGCAGGCCGACCGTGCATTCCTTGACGATAACACGCAACGCATTGGCGCGGTTCAGCTCGCGCGTGGCAAGCGCACGCACGGCAATCGTCATGGTCTGCGTGCCGGCATTGCCGCCCTGCGATGCGACGATCGGCATCAACACCGCCAGCGCCACCATTTTTTGCAGCGAGCTTTCGAACAGGCCGATGACGCCGGAAGCGGCAATCGCCGTCAGCAGGTTGACGAACAGCCAGGAAAAGCGTCCGCGCGCGATCTCGAGCACATTGTCGCCGATATCCTCGTCGGCCTTCACGCCGCCGAGCGCCTTGATGTCGGCATCGGCCTCCTGCTCGATGACGTCGACCATGTCGTCGATCATCAGCACACCGGCCAGCCGTCCCGCCGCATCGACCACCGGCGCCGAAACGAGATTGTAGTGCTGGAAGGCGCGCGCAGCTTCTTCCTGTTCCGTATCTACCTCGAAGGCGTATTTCGGCACCTGCATCAGCTGCCCTATCGGCTTCGTTTTCTCGGCGCGCAGAATGCTGTTGAGCGTCACTTCGCCCAAAAGCGCGCTTTCCTCGCCGACCACGAAAATCTCATAGAACTGCTCGGGAATATTCTCGTTGGCGTGGCAGTATTCGATAGTTTGCTCGACCGTCCATTCAGAAGGCACGGCGACGAAATCCGTCTGCATCAGGCGGCCGACCGTACTCTCGGCATAATGCAGGCCGCGCTGGAGCTCGAGCCGTTCGCCCAGCGGCAGCAGCGACAGAACGTCCTCCCGGTCTTCGGTATTCAGGTTTTCGAGAATGAAGACCGCGTCGTCGTTTTCGAGATCGCGCACATTTCGGGCGATCTCGGTATTCGGCATGTCGTCGAGAATGCCCTCGCGCACCGTATCTTCGACTTCGGTCAGCGCGGTGAAATCGAAGTCGTTGCCCAGCAGGGCAATCAGCGTGGTGCGCTCTTCCGGGTGCAGCGCCTCGAGCAGGTCGGCAAGATCGGCTTCGTGAAGTTCGGCGGCAATCGCCTTCACGCGCTCACGGTCATGGCTGCGCAGCACTCCGTCGACAAGCTCGACATAAGCGCGCGTCACATGCCCTTCCTCGTCCCTGAACGGGGGCAAGGCCTGATCTTCTGTGCGGTCTTGATGTGGCTGCGGCATTGCTGATCCAAATTTTTGCTTAATTCTGGCTTAGCGGGGCTTGATGGCTTAGACAAGCGCATAGGGTGCGCAAGACTTCATTAAGCATAATACGGCAGTGTAACTTTATCCGGTGTGTAGCAATGAAACAGAAGTATATTGTATTATCGGCCCTTATGGCGGCATTCGCATCAGCGGGAAGCGCCCATGCCGATTCTTGCACTGATAAAACCGATGTTTTGGGCACTTCTCGGACGCTGGTTCTCGACACATCGCGCGGTCTGGAAGTCGGGCAGCAATATCGCCACGCCTTGCCGCTGAAAGAGAAGGAAATTGTTCTTACCTTCGATGACGGCCCTCTACCAGCCATCTCCGAAAAAGTACGCCAGACCCTGAAAGGTCAATGTGTGCATGCGACCTTCTTCCTGGTCGGCCGCAATGCCGAAACCTATCCGGATTTTGTGCGCAAACTCGCTGCCGACGGCCATACCATTGCCAGCCATACATGGTCGCATGACATGTACATGCCCAAAAAACCTTACGAGGTCGGGCTGGAGCAGATCGACCGCGGCATTTCCGCCGTCAACGCCGCCTTGAAAACATCTCCCGAGCAGCCGGAAATCGCTTCGTTTTTCCGCTTTCCCGGCCTGAATAGCGATCTGGCGCTGCGTAAGATGCTTAAAGAGCGCGGTATCGGCATTTTCGATATCGACATCGAGGGCGGCGACTGGGTCAAGAATCGCAGCCCGCAGGAAGTGCTGAACCGCGTCATGCGCCAGCTCGACGAAAAAAAGCGCGGAATTATCCTGTTGCACGATATCCAGCCGCGCACCGCCGCCATGCTGCCCGAACTCTTGCGGCGGCTGAAAAAAGAGGACTACAAGGTCGTCCACATCATTCCCGGGTCCGCAACCGGCGAGCCTGCGATCGCCATGCTTCCTGCGAAGGAGCAGAAGGTTGCCGCAGCGCATACGGAGCAGAACGGGCCGGAGCCGATCGAGCTCGTGCCTAACAAAGAAGCTCAGCCCGATCAGGCCCAAAACGATGTCACGCCCGAAACACCGGTTATACGCAAGCTTGCGCGCAAGAAACCCATTCTTCCCAGGCCCGACAGCGACAGATCCGAAATCGCACGCGATGACAATCTGCATGACGAGAAATTGAGACGTATGGCTGCCATGGCGCCGAAACAGGTTGAGCCGGAACCTCAAGGTTATGTTTCTCGCCGTGCACGGCAGATGGAAGAGCAGGCACGCCAGATGGCTAATGCCGCAAAGCCTCAGCCGATGCCTGCCCGCTATGCCGAAGCCCATCAGCTTCGCCCATCGCAGTCCGCCATGCCTACCCGGCGCGAAAAGCCGAAATATCTGCTGAATGCGTTATTCGGAATTGAAACGAATTAAAATATTCGGTCACAGTGTACGTGCGCCAATCAGCCATACATCGTAATATTCCACGACAGCACTCCGGTGCGAGCGCGTGATTTGTTGCAGATGCATCAGGCCCGGGAATAGCTTCTCGAAATAAAATCCTGCTTCTTCGAGCTTTGCGGGTGCGAAAGCCAGAATGTTTTGCCCTTCGCAATCCTTCAGCTTCGGTAAATTAAAACCTGCATAACGTTCCGGCAAATTGACCTGCAGCACGTGCTGCGTATCTCGCAGATAGTAATTCAAAAGCGCGGCGTTGGCATAATCCAATGTGACGATCATGCAGGCTTTCTGATCCCCTGCAATTTTATCAAGATTTTCGGCAAGTTCCTTCTGGCCGAAAAGGCGCTGGGTCGGGTCGGCACGGCCAAACCCATGTTGCAGCGGGCTCGCGAGATAGGCGAGCAGCAAAGCGGAAAGCAGACCGCCTGAAATAAAAGCACAATTTGAGAATAATCTCAGACGCGGCCAATCTCTTGCAACCACCAGCGCCGTCATCACGCTCAATGCCGGAAAAGACACAACCGTCCAGTTCGCTTCAATTTTCGCGGTCAGGGAAAGCGTTAGCAAATAAAACAGGAACGGCAGGGAAAGCACACATAATAATTGCGCACGCGCATCATGGCGCAAGGCACGACGGCATTCGCTGCATGCGGCATAAATAACCAGTATAGCGAGAAGCGGCGTCAGCAAGGCAAGCTGGCTGCCCAGAAAATCGCCGAAGGTTTTCAGCGAGAACGAGAAGCCACTCATAACCCGGCCGCCCTGTTTGGCGAGCGATACCCAATGATGCTCCGCATTCCAGACAATCACCGGAGAAAAAAACAGGACGGCGAGGCCAAATCCTGCCCAGAATTGCCAACGCAGGAAAATCTTGCACCGCTCGCGCGATATGCAAAGCCAGAGAATAATTCCTGCACCCAAGACCACCGCCGTATATTTTGCAAGTAATGCAAGGCCTGTTGCCGCACCGATCGCAAGCCAGAGCCTGTCATTCCCCGTGCGATAAAAACGCGCGAGAAATCGCAGTGTCAGCGCCGAGGCAAAAAGCAGCGGCGTGTCGGGAGATATGATCAGACCTACAATGTGGCCGGCAAGCGCCGCAACCGGCAACAGAGCGACAAGATTGACGGCACGCGCATCGCCTCCCAGATCACGCGTAGCACCTGCAAGCAGCAAGGATGTTGCAAAAATCAGCAGCGGCGCAAAAAAACGAACGGCCCATTCACTGTCACCGAACAGTTTTGTCGAAAGCGCAATCAGCCAGGCAGCAAGCGGCGGGTGATCGTAATAGGAAAGCTGCGGATTCTTCGCCCAAAGCCAGTAATAGGCCTCATCAAAGGAGAGATTAAGTTTCGCAGCCAGCGCATAATGCGCGGCCATCGCCGCAAGCAGGATCAGCCATATCCAGAACGGCAGGCCACTTACACCCTCGCGCCGCCAGATCATCTGGGACGATGTAATGGCCTGAAAACAGAAAACATGATTTTATTGAGCAGCAGAACCAGGAAATCCAATTGCACAGCTATGTTAAATTTGCTTTTCCCAGCATTGCGCGCACGGAATTTATAGGGCAGTTCGGCAATCCGCAGCGGAGCCTCGCTGGAGGCGATAATATCGGCCAGGATTTTAAACCCCTTGCCGGAAAGACGGCGCGCGGTTTTTTCGAAAACTTCCCTGCGCATGGTGAAAAAGCCGCTTAACGGGTCGGAAACGCGCGTCCGCAAAACATGTTTTGCCAGTAGCGTCCCGAGACAGCTGAAAAGAGTGCGGTCCTTGCCGCTCAAACCGGAAGCGGACCCGCCTTTGGCATAGCGGCTCGCGACGACGATATCGCAATCGTCGTGCTTCAGTTTCTGCAGCATGGAGGGCAGCAGGGTTTCATCGTGCTGCAGATCGGCATCGATCAGCGCGATATAGGGTGCGCTTGCGGCGCGAAATCCCTCGATCGCGGCGCCGGAGAGGCCGCGTTGCCCGATCCGCCGAAGGCAGCGCAGGCGGCGTTGCGTCAATGCGAGCTGGCTTGCGATTTCAGCCGTTCCGTCATTCGAATCGTCGTCGACGACGATCAGTTCCCATTCCAGCCCTTCCAGGGCATGCTCAAGCGCGCTTAACAAGGCGCCGATATTCTCGCGCTCATTCAGCGTGGGCGTGATAATGCTCAGTTCGGCCTGAATAGACATGCGATTCTCTTAAATCCTGTCTAACATGAAAGCGATTTACAGGCATGGAAAACAATCCTAATAAACAGGCACATTCTTTGCCGTCCTCAGCTCCATATCGGTATGATTCCAGATAATTCCCCTCCCCTACAAAATGGTTTTTACGCCGTGCCCACTGGCCATCTTGCGGCCATTGTCACCGTGCTTGAAAGGCCATCCAATTCTGCATCTGAACCGCCGGTTCGGGATGATGCAGCCATGCAGGAAGTTCCAAAGCCCGCAGTCGCCTGGTATCGCGATATGTTCGCGCGGGTAGGCGCGCCCTGGCTCTGGGCCTCGCGTCTGAAATCAAGCGATGCCGAACTTGCCACCATCATTCATGTGCAAACTACAAAGATTTTCGTCCTGACGACACAGACAGGCCAGCAGATAGGCTTTTCCGAACTCGACTTTTCCACACCCGGCATATGCGAAATTGCCTTTTTCGGCTTGTTGAAAGAATGGACGGGTGCCGGCCTCGGCCGCTTTATGATGGCGCATGCCCTATATATCGCCAAGACCCGTAATGTCGCGCATATTCATGTCCATACCTGCACACTCGACGACCCGCAGGCGCTCGCATTTTACCTTAAATCTGGCTTCCAACCCGTGCGCCGCGCTGTGGAAATTCTTGACGATCCAAGAAAAACAGGCCTTTTGGCCCTTGACGCTTCAACTCAACCCTTCCTTTGACTAATACTCGGTTCTTCTGTTTCAAGGTTTTTTGCGCGTGGACTATTTTTTACAACAATTGATCAACGGCCTCACGCTGGGCTCGATCTATGGCTTGATCGCCATCGGCTACACCATGGTGTACGGAATCCTCGGCATGATCAATTTCGCGCATGGCGACGTGTTCATGGTTTCCTCCTTCATCGCGCTGGTCGCCTTCCTTATCCTGACAAGCTTGCTCGGTATGGCGCCTGGCCTTTTGATGCTGCTTCTTGTGCTGATCGTTGCCATGGCTTTCACCGCCCTGCTCAACTGGTCGATCGAACGCATCGCCTATCGCCCCCTGCGACGATCTTTCCGTCTGGCACCGCTGATATCGGCAATCGGAATGTCGGTGCTGCTTTCGAACTTCGTGCAAGTCTCGCAGGGTGCGCGCAATAAGCCGATCGAGCCGCTCCTGAACAATGTCTTTGTCCTGTTTGACAATCCGGCCTTTCCCGTCACCCTTTCCCACAAACAATTGCTGATCATGGTCGTGACAGCGGTGCTGCTTGTTATATTCTGGTATGTCATCCAGAAAACGCCGCTCGGCCGCGCGCAACGCGCCTGCGAGCAGGACCGGATGATGGCCTCATTGCTCGGTGTCGATACCGATCGCACGATTGCTTTCACTTTCGTCATCGGTGCCGCGCTCGCCGCCGTCGCCGGTACGATGTACCTGCTCTATTACGGCGTGATCAGCTTCTCGGACGGTTTCACGCCCGGCGTGAAAGCCTTCACCGCGGCCGTGTTCGGCGGCATCGGTTCGCTGCCCGGTGCCGTGATCGGCGGCCTGCTGATCGGCCTGATCGAAACCATGTGGTCGGCCTATTTCTCCATCGAGTATAAAGATGTTGCGGCATTCGCGACGCTGATCGCGGTCTTGATTTTCATGCCGCAGGGGCTGCTCGGCCGTCCCGATGTCGAGAAAGTCTGACATGAACGGCATAAACTATCGACATTTATACGGCGCCCTCCGGCAATCTTTTCTTTTCGCCATCGTCGCTTTCGTTCTGCTGATGCCTCTGATTGCGTTTCGCAGCGAAGTCAGCACCACCGGCAATAATCTTATTCTCGAGCAGCGCTGGGGCCTACTATGCGGAATTAGCCTGGCCATATTTGCCTTGCACTTCCTTTGGCACTTTCTGCATAAATTGAAATATTCCCGAAAAGCTGCAGCGGCAAATGCCCGCGCGGATTTCACACGCTACCTGCCCTATTTTGTGCCTGCCGTGCTGGGACTGGCCGCACTTCTACCGCTTCTTCCCGGCATCTCGCGCTATGCGATCGATCTCGGCATCCTTATTTTCACATATGTATTGCTCGGCTGGGGGCTGAATATCGTCGTCGGCTTTGCGGGCCTGCTGATCCTTGGCTTTGCCGCATTTTATGCCATCGGTGCCTATACCTATGCGCTTTTGGCAACGAATATCGCATTGCAAACCACTTTCGGAACGGATTTCTGGCCGGCATGGGCATTCTGGTTCTGCCTGCCGCTCTCAGGATTATTCGCAGCACTGGCAGGCTTTCTGCTCGGCCTGCCGGTACTGCGCCTGCGAGGCGATTACCTCGCCATCGTCACGCTTGCCTTCGGTGAGATTATCAGACTGGTCCTGATCAACTGGGTCAATCTGACACAGGGCGCGGCCGGAATTTCCGGGGTTCCGCGCCCCAGTTTTTTCGGGCTGCCGTTCAACGCCAACGAAAATGGTTTCGCCGCAACTTTCGGCATTGCCTACGACCCCATGCACAGGATGATCTTCCTGTATTACCTTGTCGTCATCCTGCTGTTCTTCACTTATTTCGTGACAAGAAAATTGCGCCGCCTGCCGCTGGGGCGCGCATGGCGGGCGCTGCGCGAGGATGAAATCGCGTGCAGATCGCTCGGCATCAACATCGTCACTGCGAAATTGTCGGCACTATCAATCGGTGCGTTTTTCGGCGGTCTCGCCGGCGCTTTCTTCGCGGCAAGGCAGGGTTTCGTCAGTCCGGAAAGTTTTACTTTTATGGAATCGGCCGTCATTCTTGCGATTGTCGTGCTCGCAGGTTCCAGCGAAATCGGCATCATACTTGCCGCGGGGCTCCTGATCGGCGGCGTGGAGCTTTTGCGCAACCTTGCTTTCCTGAAATATATTTTCGGACCGGATTTCGAACCGACACACTATAGGTTGCTGATTTTCGGCTTTGCCATGGTTGTCGTCATGCTATGGCGGCCGCGCGGCTTGTTGCCGGATCGCGAACCTACCGCAACCCTGCAGCCGGACGGATCTTCCTGATGGGCAAGCTGCTGCAAGTCGACCACCTGCATATGCAGTTCGGCGGCCTCGTCGCCGTGCGCGACCTCAGCTTTACGCTCAAACAGGGCAATATCACGGCGCTCATCGGCCCGAATGGCGCGGGCAAGACAACCGTCTTCAACTGCATCACCGGTTTCTACAAGCCAAGCAGCGGCCGCCTTGCTATGTTTACGGAAGATGCCGACGATGCCGAGCTTTCCCTCCTGACACGTTCGGCAAACCAGCATACGCAGCATATATTTCTGCTGGAGCGCATGGCCGATTATAAAATCGTCAAGCTTGCGCGCATAGCCCGCACATTTCAGAATATCCGGCTTTTTCCTGCATTGACGGTTCTGGAAAATCTGCTGCTCGGCCAGCACAACGATCTGATGCATGCTGGTAAATGGCATGGCGGACTTTTCGCGGGGCGCGAGTTCCGAAATGCCGAGCGCAAGGCGCTCGAACATGCGCGCTTCTGGCTGAATGAGATGCACCTCACGCGCCGCGCCGACGATCCCGCGGGATCGTTGCCCTATGGCGATCAGCGCCGCCTTGAAATCGCGCGCGCCATGTCCACGCAGCCTTTACTGCTTTGCCTCGACGAGCCGGCAGCCGGCCTCAACAATCGCGAAAGCGCCGAGCTCAATGCCATGCTCCTGAAAATCCGCGAGCGGCACAAGGTTTCCATTTTCCTGATCGAGCATGATATGTCGGTCGTCATGGAAATTTCCGATCATATCATGGTGCTGGATTACGGCGAGAAGATCGCCGACGGCACGCCAGAAGAAATTCGCAAGGACCCGAAAGTCATTGCGGCCTATCTCGGCGTCGACGAGGAAGAAGCAGGCAGAACCATGGTGGAGACAGGCGCATGAACACGCCTCTTCTGCATGTAGAAAATGTAAGCAGCGGCTATGGCCAGATCCTGGCGATGGCTGATGTCAGCCTCGACGTCTTCAAAAATGAAATCGTCACGCTGATCGGCGCAAACGGCGCCGGCAAATCGACGCTGATGATGACGATTTGCGGCGACCCGCGCGCGCGCGCCGGGCGCATCCTGTTTCAGGACGAGGATATTACGAATTTGGCCACTCCGCATATCATGCGTCGCGGCCTGTCGCTTGCGCCGGAGGGGCGGCGCATTTTTCCGCGCATGACGGTGCTCGAAAATCTGCAAATGGGTGCAAATCTTCGCGACGGCATCGATTTCAACAAAGAGCTTGAGCGTGTCTGCGGCTATTTCCCGCGCCTCAAGGAACGGCTCGCCCAACGCGGCGGCACATTGTCGGGCGGCGAGCAGCAAATGCTGGCAATCGCCCGCGCTCTCATGTCGCGCCCCACTTTGCTTCTGCTCGACGAGCCTTCGCTTGGTCTGGCACCCCTGATCGTCAAGCAGATCTTTTCGGTGTTGAACGAACTGAACAAGCGCGAAGGGCTGACGATCTTCCTTGTCGAACAGAACGCTTATCATGCGCTCAGGCTTGCCCATCGCGGCTATGTCATGGTCAACGGCGAGATTACAATGAGCGGGACGGGAGCGGATCTCCTGCAAAATCCGGAAGTCCGCGCCGCTTATCTGGAGGCCACGAATTGACGACATTTATATATGAGGGATCCGGCCTCTGGCCCTTCCTGATCCTCACGCTCGGCATCGGCGGTTTCATGACCGCCATCGCCGGGCGCGGCCTGGCATCCCGCTGGTATCCAGCCAAACTTCTGCCATTGATCGTTTTGCTGATTGCCGCTTTTGTCCGCTTTCTGCATTTCGCGCTTTATGACGGAACGCTTTTTTCTACCTATTATTTTCTTGCCGATTTCATATTTTGCCTGTTTTTCGCGGCTTTGAGCTATTTCGACCGCCGCGCGGCATTAATGAGCGGGCTTTATCCCTGGGCCTTCAGGCGCTATGGTCTGCTCGGCTGGAAGGAAATCTAGACTGTTTTTCGGAGGGGAAACCATGTTTCGACGCCTGATTTTTACATCTGTAATTTCGCTATCGCTTGCCGATGCCGCTCACGCGGATATCAGGCTTGGTATCGCCTCCGATCTGACGGGTCCCAATGCCGCAATCGGCGTCACCATGCGCAGTGGCGCGGAACAGGCCGTGGCCGCCATCAATGCAAAAGGCGGTTTGCTCGGCGAAAAAATTGCCGTCAGCCTCGGCGACGACCGCTCGGATCCGAAGGAAGCCGTTTCAATCGCGCAAAAATTCATCAGCGAAAATGTAAAGGTCGTGATCGGGCACCTGACATCCGGCTCCAGCAATGCCACCGCCAAAGAATATGCCGAAGCGGGCGTGCTCATGATCTCGCCGTCTTCCACTGCCATCTCCTTCACGGAACAGGGCCTCTGGAACACGCATCGCACCGCCGGGCGCGACGACCAGCAGGGCAAGATTGCCGGTGAATATATTCTTGCCCATTTCAAGAATAAAAAAATCGCCATCATCCATGATAAGGCCGCCTATGGTAAAGGTCTGGCCAACGAAACGCGCAAAACCATCAATGCGGGCAGCCTCAAGGAAGTTATCTACGACGGCATCAATGCAGGCGAAAAAGATTATTCGGCGCTTGTCTCGCGCCTGAAGAAACTGAATGCCGACGTGCTGTATTTCGGCGGCTATTATCCGGAAGCCGGCCTCATTGTCCGCCAGATGCATGAACAGGGCATGAAGGATACGCTTCTGATCGGCGGCGACGGTTTTTACAACAGCGAACTGGGCCAAACTGCGGGCGAAGGCGTTATCGGCACGCTGTTCACCTATAACTCCGATCCGCAAAAAAATCCCGCCGCGAAAAAAGTCATCGAGGAACTGACGGCAAAAAAAATCGATACGTCGAGCTTTACCCTCCCCGCTTATGCCGCTGTGCAGGTGTTCGCGCAGGCTGCCGAGGATGCAAAATCGCTCGATCCGAAAATTGTGGCGCAAACCATCCGCTCCGGTAAAACGTT
This sequence comes from uncultured Alphaproteobacteria bacterium, assembly GCA_963714065.1. GTDB lineage: Bacteria > Pseudomonadota > Alphaproteobacteria > Rhizobiales > UBA4765 > JAZKID01. Next base: position 329,317 of record OY970226.1, read on the forward strand.
CCAGACAGTGCTGGGGCCGCTGAGCTACGACGGCAAGGGCGATCTCGCAAAAGCCAATTTCGTGATGTACGAATGGAAGAAAGATGCCAGCGGCAGGCTGGTTTATGCCGAAAAACCGGCGACAAACAATTAGGAGTCTAAAATGCGCAAGCTGACGGCAATTCTCGCATTTATTCTCGGCCTTTCTCCCGCGCTCGCCGATATCAAGATCGGCATCGGCATTCCCGTCACCGGGTCCAGTGCCTCGTTCGGCGAGCAGGTAAGGCGCGGCGTCGAACAGGCGGTGGCCGATATCAATGCCAAGGGCGGAATTGCAGGCGAAAAACTCGTCACCATTATCGGAGACGATCATTCCGATCCGAAAGAAGGCATTTCGGTTGCCAACAAATTCATCGGCGAAGGCGTGAAATTCGTCATCGGACATTTCAATTCCGGCATTTCCATCCCCGCCTCGAAAGAATATGCCGAAGGCGGCATTCTGGAGATCACGCCCGGCTCCACCAACCCCCGCCTCACCGACGAAGGCGATTGGAATATATTCCGCACCTGCGGGCGCGACGATCAGCAGGGTCCCGCCGCGGGAAGATATATTCTTGCGCATTTCAAGGACAAGCGTATCGCCATCGTTCACGACCGTACGCCTTATGGAAAAGGCATTGCCGACGAAGTGAAGAAAACGCTAAACGCCGGCGGCCTTACCGAAGTTTTTTACGATGGCATCAATGTCGGCGAAAAAGATTTCACCGCCCTTATCTCGCGCCTGAAACAGCTGAACGTCGATTATCTTTATTTCGGCGGGCTATATACGGAAGCGGGTTTCATCATCCGCCAGATGCGCGATCAGGGTTTGAAAAATCTCGTTTTGATTGGTGGCGACGGCATTGTCGTCGAGGAATTCGGCTCGGTTGCCGGGTCCGGCGCGGTTGGCACACTTGTCACCTTCATGCCGGATGCGCGCAAAAATCCCGGTGCGGCCGATGTCGTGAAAGCTTTCAAGAGCAAGGGAATCGAACCCAGCGGCTATGAGCTGAATTCCTACGCCGCCATACAGGTCATTCAGCAGGCTATCATCGAGACGAAATCGACAGATCCGAAAACTGTCGCCAAATTTATGCGCTCGGGCCATGAATTCAAAACCGTCTTCGGGCCCATCAGTTACGATGCCAAGGGCGATATCAAACAGCCGGCCTATATCATATACGAATGGGTACAGGACAAGAACGGAAAGCTTATTTACAGAGAGAAAGAATAGCTTGCCTAAAGTTGCTCCACGCAATCTTTCCAGGCTGTTTCTGCCTGCTCAAGCTGCCTGCATAAATCTTCATATGTTTTGTTAAGGCGTTTAACTTGCTTCGCATCGCCATCGGTGATGACAAGCGCCATTTCGTTTTCGATCTCGTTCTTTCGTAAAGTAAGATCAGCCACTTTGCGCTCGAGTTTTTCGGCATCGCTTGCGGAAGATTTATTCTTTCCCTTGCTCCTGCTCACTTCCAGCCGCGCTTCGGAGCGTTCCTTGCGGCGCTGTTGCACAACCAGTTTTCGATAATCGTCGAGATCGCCATCGTAGGATTTGCAAACGCCGCCGGCCACAAGCCATAAGCGCTCGGCCACGCATTCCACCAGATGCGGATCATGGCTGACGAGAACAACTGCACCTTTATAATTGTTGAGCGCCTGCATCAGAGCCTCGCGCGCATCGATATCGAGGTGGTTAGTCGGCTCGTCGAGCAGCACGATATGCGGCGCGTGCAGCGTCATGCGGCAGAACAATAGCCGCGCCTTCTCGCCACCCGACAAATCGCCGATCCTGGTGTCCGCCTTGCGCTTGTCGAAACCGAAAGAACCGATAATCGCGCGCACTTTTGCCTCAGACTTATCCGGCAGGTCGGCACGGATCAGCTCGAATGGCGTAAGGCCCGTATCGAGCTCATCCGTCTGGAACTGCGCGAAATAGCCGACGCGCAATTTCTGCGAATGCTTTACCTTCCCAGCCTGCGCCTGCAAGCGTTGCGACAGCAGCTTCACCAGCGTGGATTTGCCGTTGCCGTTCGCGCCCAGCAGCGCGATGCGGTCGTCCTGATCGATACGCAGGTCCAGTTTACGCAGCACAGGCGGTCCGCCATAGCCGACATCGACGCCCTCGAGCGCGATGAGCGGCGAGCGCAGTTCCTCCGGGTCCGGGAATTTGAAAGCGGTCACGCGGCCGGCGATCACGGCATCGACAATATCCATCTTTTCGATCATCTTGAGGCGCGATTGCGCCTGTCGTGCCTTGCTGGCCTTGGCGCGGAAGCGTTCGACGAATTTCATCATATGCTCTTTTGCCGCCATCTGCTTTTCATGCAGCGCCTGCTGGTTAAGCAGGCGTTCGGCGCGCTTGCGCTCAAACTGGTCGTAATTGCCGGTATAGCTAACGAGTTTCTTGTTCTCGAGGCTGACAATGTGGTCGACCGCCTTGTTTAAAATATCGCGGTCGTGGCTGATGATGACCAGCGTGTGCTCGTATTTCATCAGGAAATTTTCCAGCCACACCAGCGCTTCAAAGTCTAAGTGGTTGGTCGGCTCGTCGAGCAGCAGCAGGTTCGGGCGCAGGAAAAGCGTACTTGCTAACGCCACGCGCATCCGCCAGCCGCCGGAGAAAGCCGAGATCGGCGAGTTCTGCGCCTCGTCGTCGAAGCCCAAACCCGCAAGAATGGTGGCGGCACGCGATGGCGCATCGTAAGCATCTATTTCGCCAAGTCGCGCATAGATTTCACCGAGCCGCTCGCCGTCCTGGCTGGTTTCCGCCTCATGCATGAGCGCTGCGCGCTCGGTATCGGAATTGAGCACCACGTCGATCAATTTTGTATCGTCTTGAGGAAGATCCTGCCGCACCATACCAAACGTGGCGCCCTTGATCATGTTGATCTCGCCGCCATCGGCGTGAAGCTCGCCCGCAATCAGCTTGAACAAGGTCGACTTGCCGGTGCCGTTCGGCCCGACCAGCCCGACGCGATGCCCTGCCGGGATGCTGAGATTGGCATCCTCAAGCAGCGTCTTCCCCGCAATGCGGTAAGTGAGGTTTTGAATGGAGAGCATTGAGCCACAAACTAACTTCTAATAACGTCATCCCCGCGAAGGCGGGGATCCCAAGTAAAAAAACCTTGCGTTTATATTATAACAAATAAGCGCAGAGGCGTGCTTTACACAGGTGTAACCGCTGATTTGCCGCGCCGCAACTATGAGCATAAAAATAAACTTATTGATGGCTTTGCTAAAAAATACAATCTTGCGATTCTTGTTTATATCGAGTTTCACGACACGCTTGAGATTGCCTTTAAACGCGAAAAGCTCATCAAGCGTTATCGAAGGGAATGGAAGTTCAGGCTGATTGAAGAACAGAATCCGGAGTGGAAGGATTTAAGCGATCAATTACTTTAATCGTCATCCCGGCGCAGGCCGGGATCTCATTTTTAGTATTTTTAGATCCCCGCCTTCGCGGGGATGACGGTGTTTTATTATTTTAGCACAAACCTCATTGTCATGCTCGCGCAGGCGGGGATCTCAATGGCAATCGAGCAAAAATGAATGGCCCTTAATTCCCAACATACCTTGGCCAGTATATGAAAAAACACCTTTAAAAGTTTTTAAATTCAGAATGAGAGCATTAACATCCAAACCTACAGCTCTATTAGCTACAATATAATCATCCGTTTTAAGTGTGATTGGGATTGGATTACCAGCGTCAGTCGCACCATATTGCACGTCAACTGCACTTAATAAGAAAATTCCTTTTCCATCCTCTGCAATCTTGAGAGCAAATTTATCCGTTCCGATACTTGATTGTGCGTTTGCAGTTTTATCAAATCGGTCTTCGTAAGCTCGAGCTTCAATCATAGCTTTGCACCCATAACTTTCTCCTGGAGTAACTTTTCCGAAAATTTTTGTATTTGGATCAGGAAAATTAAGTTTTAAAGCGACCTGAGAATTATACAAACGAGGAATATAATAACCTCCAACTGCTGATAGCAGTATAAATATTCCTATTATCACCAAGCGCAACATATGGTTGCCTAACTATCCAAAAAGCTCCTCAGCTTCCTCGATCTACTCGGATGCTTCAATTTGCGCAGCGCCTTGGCTTCGATCTGCCTGATACGTTCGCGTGTGACCGAGAACTGCTGGCCGACTTCTTCCAGCGTGTGATCGGTGTTCATGCCGATGCCGAAGCGCATGCGCAGCACGCGCTCTTCGCGTGGCGTGAGCGAAGCGAGAACCCGCGTCGTTGTCTCGCGTAGATTGCTTTGAATGGCCGCATCCACTGGCAGGATGGCGTTCTTGTCCTCGATGAAATCGCCTAAATGTGAATCTTCCTCGTCGCCGATCGGCGTCTCTAAAGAGATCGGCTCTTTCGCGATCTTCAGCACTTTACGCACTTTTTCCAGCGGCATGGCGAGCTTTTCGGCCAGTTCTTCCGGCGTCGGCTCGCGGCCGATCTCGTGCAGCATCTGGCGCGAGGTGCGCACGATCTTGTTGATCGTCTCGATCATATGCACGGGAATTCGAATGGTGCGCGCCTGGTCGGCGATGGAACGCGTAATCGCCTGCCTGATCCACCACGTTGCGTAAGTGCTGAATTTATAGCCGCGGCGATATTCGAATTTATCGACCGCTTTCATCAGGCCAATGTTTCCTTCTTAAATCAAATCGAGGAACTGTAATCCTCGATTTGTATATTTCTTGGCGATGGAAATGACAAGACGCAGGTTCGCCTCCACCATTTCCTTCTTGGCGATGCGCGCTTCGCGCTCGCCCTTTTGCACCATATGCACGATGCGGCGGAATTCGGCGATGTCGAGACCGGTTTCGGTGGCAAGCATCTGAATGTCGCCGCGCAAATGCTTGATCATATCCTTATCGTCGGCAGCGAATGCTTTCCATGCTTTCGAAGCGATATGCGAAACGCGGCTCGTCCAGTTCGGATCGAGCTCGGAACCCTGATAGTTCTTGAGGAAATCCTCGCGCTTGACGCCGTAACTTTCGGCCAGCCGCATCAGGCGGCCTTCGAGACTGAGCAATTTCTTGTTGATGTCGTAGAGCTGCTCGATCAGCGCATCGATACGCGCCTGGTTGAGACGCAGCGATTTCACATCGCTGATAATTTCTTCCTTGAGCTTTTTATATTTGCGCGCCTGCGCGGGAGAAAGTTTTTCGGCCTGAAGCTGGTTTGCGATATCCTGATCTTGCAGACGGCGCAATTTCTTGTAATTCGCGGCAATGTTTTCGCATGCCTCGATCACGCGCGGCTTGAGCTCGGCCTCCATCGCAACCAGTGAAAGCGCGTTCTCGTCCTCGTCGAAATCGAGCTCGCCCTCGGTGCCTTCCGGCGTGCCTTCGCCCGCTGGCGGTATTTCGCCGGCAACAGGCGCCGGCTTTGGCACGGGCTGCGGCGGTGGAACCGGCACCTGTATTACAGGTGCGACAACCACCGGCGCGATGGGCATGCCGGGATTGACGGCCCCTTCCGCCTGCGCTTCCTCGGGCCCGGAATAGGTTGCCTCAAGATCGATGATATCGCGCAGCAGAATTTTTCCCTGCACCAGTTCGTCGTGCCAGATAATGATGGCCTGGAAGGTGAGCGGGCTTTCGCACAGGCCCGCGATCATCGCCTCGCGCCCGGCCTCGATCCTCTTTGCGATTGCGATTTCGCCTTCGCGCGAAAGAAGCTCGACAGTGCCCATTTCGCGCAGATACATGCGCACAGGATCGTCTGTGCGATCGCCGCGGCCCGATGTTTCCGATTTCGCTACCTTGCGCGTAGTGGTTTCGACCAGTTCGCCGCCTTCTGGTTCTTCCTCTTCGTCGTCCTCTTCCTCGCGCTCTTCGGCTTCGGCTTCTTCCGCCTCGATGACGTTGATACCCATTTCGTTGAGCTGGGCGAGAACGTCCTCGATCTGCTCGGAAGACACCGCCTCGGTCGACATCACGGCATTCAGCGCCTCATAGGTGATGAAGCCGCGCTTCTTCGCAGCGCGTATCAGTTTCTTGACGGCAGCATCGGACATATCCAACAGCGGGCTGTCGGATTCGTCCTTCTCGTCTTTCGATGATTTTTTTGCTTCCGCCGTCGCGTCGCGCTTGGCCATTAGACCCCGATCCGATTCTTGAGAGAGCGGCAAAACCGCCCATATGATCACCCCCCGAAACGCAGCCCCGGCGCGAATCAGGTTATGAAAAAGGCTCCTACTTCTCTTTATTTAGCGCCAAATTCTGCCGATGCAAGGCGAGTCATGACCTAAATCGATCTAAAACCTCATGAAATCGGCATATTTTGCAAAAAAATAATGAGGAATGGGCCTTCTTCAAAGACGTGGAGAGGAAGCCGCATCGTCGAATTCGCCGCTATGGACGGCAGCCAGCTCGGCGCCGACGGCGGAAATCTCGTTCTGAATGGCCCGCATTCTCGCCAAATTCTCGTTTGAGTTGTCCACGGTCAAATTATTTTTGATCTGTATGAGTTCTCGGTTCAGCTCCTTCTTGCGCTGATGAATGCTCAATATCTTTATGAAAGTGTCCTGGCTCTTTTTATCGTCATCGGCCTGGCTGAAAAAACGATAATTCTGCTTGCGGACATACTCGAACAGCCTTTGCGAGATTTCCTGCTGTCCCCGCTCGTCAAGGAAAGCCTGAATATCGGCTTGCGGTTCGTCGCCCTTTTCGTTCGTAAAAGCGAGGATGCTGTTGTGCAACGCCGCCAGTTCCGGATCCTCGAAATTGATCTGCGCGATTTCTTCCGTCTTGTCCCTGATAAATTCCGGATATCGAATGACAAAACACAGAAGCGTCGCCTCGATCAGCGGCCAGCGCGCTTTTCCGAGAATGGCGCTGGGTGTCATGAAGCGGCTTGTTCCTGCTTTCCTGTCGCCTTGCCGGACTTTCAATTCGGAATAGCTTCTTTGCGGCGGCGTAAACAGCCGCGACAAGCGCTCCCTGAATTCGCTTTCGTAATATTTCCGGACGACGGTATCGGGGATCACACGCGCAATATCATGCAAGCGCTTCTCCAGGGCAGCGCGCGCTTCGGGCGTGCGCAAATCGCGGTCGCGCGTTTCGCGCAACCATAACAGCGAGACCAGCGGTTGCGCCGCTGCCAGCACGCTCTCGAACGCCTCATTGCCGCGCTGGCGGACAAAATCGTCGGGATCGAGCCCCGCAGGCAGCAGCGCGAAGCTCAAGCTTTTTCCAGCCGCCAAATGCGGCAGGGCAACATCGATGGCACGCTCGGCGGCACGCAGGCCCGCCGCATCCCCGTCGAAACAAAAGACCGGTGTATCCGCAAGCCGCCATAAAAGCCGCAGCTGGTCTTCCGTAAACGCCGTGCCGAGCGGCGCAACGGTATGCGCATATCCCGCCTGCGACAGCGTAATTGCGTCGATATAACCTTCCACGACGATCAGCCGTCCGGATGTATGCGCACTCGCACGCGCGCGATTGAGATTATAAAGCTGCGCGCCTTTATGAAACAGCGGCGTTTCCGGCGAATTGAGATATTTCGCCTGCACGTCTTTTGAAAGCGCACGGCCGCCGAAGGCGATCACCTGCCCGCGTGCATTCTGGATAGGAAATATCACACGGTCGCGGAAGCGGTCGTAAGGAATGGGAATATCGTCGCCGCCGATCAGCAGGCCCGCGGCAATCATGTCTTCGACCGCAACGCCCTTCCCACTTAAAAATTCCTTCAGCGCATGTTTGGAAGGCGGCGCATAGCCGATGCGGAATTCATTTTGCGTCTCGATTGTCAACTCGCGCTGCACGAGATAAGCGCGCGCCTCAAAGCCTGCCTGCTGGTGAAGCTGTGCCTCGAAAAATTTCGCAGCAATCTCGACGATCTCAATCAGGCTCTTCGCCCGCTCCTCGCGTTTGACCGCTTCGGGATCGGGTTTCGGCAGCTCAAGCCCCGCCTCTCCCGCAAGGCGCTCGACGGCCTCGGGAAAACTTAAACCCTCCACTTCCATGAGAAAGGTGAATTGATCGCCATGCTTGCTGGAAGAGAAACAGTGATAAAATCCTTTCTGGTCGTTGACATAGAAGGATGGCGTTTTCTCTTTATTGAAAGGCGATAGTCCGCGCCATTCGCGCCCCTGTTTTTTCAAGGCAACGCGTTTGCCCACCACCGCCGACACCGGCAGGCGGTTGCGGATTTCATCGAGAAAGGAAGGCGAAAAGCGCATGGGATACCAGCATAGCCTTATTGCTATTTAATGGGAAGCAGACCTAACAAGCAGACTTAAAAGGAGAATCTTATGCTAAATAAATCGGTCATTTTTGCAGCCGCCCTTCTGGCAGCCGGTCTTTTCTCAGCCCCTGCCGATGCCAGGAACCATGGCACAAAAACCAGCCTTTCAGCTTCGGCTCATCATCGCAATGCTGATATGCATACAGGCTCTCTAAAGCATATGAAACATGAACCTTATGGCTGGAATCAGGGGCGAAAGCGCGGCTGGCATTGCAGCATGAGCAGCAAAGGATGCATGCCTCCGGGATATCGTAAACATTACAGGTACTGACCCCAAAAGCGCGCCTTATCCTTCGTAATTTTCCGCGACGAAATGATTGAGCAGGCGCACGCCAAAACCGGGGCCCCAGCTTTTATTGATATCCGACACGTTCGCGCCTAACCCCATGCCCGCGATATCGAGATGCGCCCACGGCACATCGTTGACAAAACGCTTCAGAAATTGCGCAGCCGTAATCGAGCCCGCATAGCGCCCGCCGCTATTCTTCATATCGGCGAATTTCGAATTGATGATCTTGTCGTATTCGTCGTTCAGGGGCAGTTGCCAGAGCCTTTCGCCCGTTGCCTTGCCGGCCTCAAACAAGCGTTGCGCTAGCTTGTCATTGTTTGAAAACAGGCCCGCATGCCCCTGCCCCAGCGCAACCAGGATCGCGCCCGTCAATGTTGCCAGATCGACCATGATCTGGGGCTTGTATTTATCCTGCGTATACCAGAGCGCATCGGCCAGCACGAGGCGGCCTTCGGCATCCGTGTTGATGATCTCGACCGTCTGGCCAGACATCGACTTCACGATATCGCCGGGGCGTTGCGCGTTACCGTCTGGCATGTTCTCGACAAGACCGACGACGCCGATGACATTGGCGCGCGCCTTGCGGGTTGCAAGCGCATGCATCAGGCCGACAACGGCGGCAGCTCCCGCCATGTCGCCTTTCATCTCTTCCATTCTGTCGGCCGGCTTGATGGAAATGCCGCCGGAATTGAACACCACGCCCTTGCCGACAAAAGCGATGGGTTTTGCGTTCTTCGCACCGTTGCGCCATTCCATGACGACAAGGCGCGACGGCCGCGTTGAGCCCTGCCCCACACCCAGCAGCGCGCGCATGCCGAGCTTGCTCATTTCTTTCTCGGTCAGCACGCTGACTTTCACGCCGCGGCGGCTGAGTTTTTTGCACTCCCCGGCAAATTCGATGGGACCCAGATCGTTCGGCGGCAGGTTGACGAGCTCGCGCGCGATATCCACGCCTTCGGCGACAGCCTCGATGACATCGCCGCGCTTTTTTGCTTGCGCGGCGCCTTCGCAAAGCACGGTCAAACGCTTCAGCTCGCGCTCGTCCTTGTTCCTTGTTTTCGTTTTGTAATGCTCGAAGCGATAGCCGGCGAGGCGCGCACCAAGCGCAAGATCGATCGCGCGCGCAACTTTCAGCGCGGCGCCGGGCACTTCGGCGAGCACGAAAGCTTCCGTCACGCCCTTGCCGCTTAAATGGCTCGCGATGCGCCCGCCGAGATTGAGCCAGTCGATCTCCGTCATCTCCGACAGTTTGCCGAGCCCCATGACGACGACGAGATCGAGCTTCACGCCTTGCGGCAGCAGGATATCGAGCGACGTGCTGCGCTTGCCCTTGAAATTGGCGACGGAAATCGTGCGCGAAATCAGCCTATCTGTTTTTTTATCGAGAGCGGCCGCCGTTTTGCCAAAAGCGAGTTTGTCGTCGGTCAGAATGACAAGCGCACCGTCTTTCGGCAGGAACGGCGACACAAATTCTAGTTTTACGGCGGCGGACATGACAACTCCTCAATCGGGATAAAGATGAAAAGAACCATACAATATAAAAGACTGCATTTTGCAATCGATTTTCGCTTTCTTTCGTACCCTCAAAGGATCTGATGGGGTGATATACGCGGCAAAATACTGTATGCGTTGCCTGTTGGATTCTTTTATGCCGATCATAGACCGCTACATATTCCGCCAGTCCCTCGTTTCCTTCCTGATCGTCCTCGGCGCGCTGACGATGATCGTGTGGATGGCGACGGCGCTGCGCCAGCTCGATGTCATCACGGCACAGCAGCAGACGATCAAGATCTTTTTCGTTATTACCATGCTCGCGCTGCCTATGCTGGTTTTGCACATCGCACCTTTTGCGCTGTTCATCGGCAATCTTTTCGTTCTCAACAAGCTGGGCGGCGACAGTGAACTGATCGTGCTTTCCTCGTCCGGCCATTCCGAAAAACAGCTTCTTCGCCCCTTCCTCGTTCTGGCCCTTATGGTGGCGCTTGCAGGCTGGTCGCTGTCGCTGAGCGTCGTGCCCGCCTCCTTGCGCGAACTGCGCCATTACACAACGAATGTGAAAGCCGATCTTCTCGGCACCATCATTCAGCCCGGAAAATTCACTTCGATCGATAACGGTCTAACCTTCCATGTCCGCGATCGCACTACGAACGGCGTGCTGCTTGGCGTCTTTGTCAATGACAGGCGAGACCCAGAAACGGAAATTACCTATCTGAGTTCGAGAGGTCTTATTATCCGCACGGCAGAAGGCACTTTCTTGATCCTGGAAAAAGGGCAAATCATTCGCCGCAACAAGGGTAAGGATTTCGGATCGATCACAACCTTCGACCGCAATGCGTTCAACCTCAGCGCTTTCATGGGTGAAGTTGCCTTCACCGAATTCACGCCAAGCGAGCGCTTTACGTCCGAACTGTTTCATCCCGAAAACATTCCCAATTCCACGCCGCGTTTCCTGAGCCGCGCGCGGGCCGAGCTGCACGACCGTTTTGCAAGCCCGCTTTACTCGATTGCTTTCATAATGATCGCTTTTGCGGCATTGGGACGCGCACAAACCACCCGCCATAACCGCACGCGGGCCGTTTATGTCGCCATCGTCGCTGCCGTATTATTACGTGTGCTTGGCTTCGGCATGTCGGGTTTGACCCAGCATTCGGCGCTCGCCGCACCGCTTATTTACTTCGTACCGCTCGCCGGAATTGCAGGCGCGATCATATTCGGTCCGTTTAAAAACACACCACAACTCTCATTGCTTTCCTTTCTGGAGCGGCAAAAAATGTTGAAGGCGGCTTAAAGCATGCTCGGCAAAACATTTTCCTTTTACCTGACGCGACGCTTTTTCGCCTCGATCATGATCGTGTTCTTCACCTGCTTAGGCCTGATCCTGCTTGTCGATTTCGCCGAGCTGCTGCGGCGCACATCCGATCTTGCGGGCATCGGCATTACCGATGTCGTGGGTCTCGCCCTGCTCCGTCTGCCGACATTTACCGAGCAGATGTTTCCTTTCGCCGTGCTGTTCGGCACCATGGGTGCGCTGCTGCGTCTGTCGCAGCGTCTCGAACTTGTGATCGTACGAGCGGCGGGCCTCTCGGTCTGGCAATTCCTGCTGCCGGGAATTCTCGTGGCATTGGCCATCGGCATGTTCAGCACGCTGGTTTACAACCCGCTCGCCGCCCAAACGCGCGAGCATGCCGATCGCATCGAAGCCGAGCTGTTTGGCCAGAAAAATCTCGGCGGTCCCGTTCAGACAACCTCGGCCGGCGCCTGGATCAGGCAACAGGGCAAGGACGGCCAATTCATTCTCAACGCGCTCAATGCATTGAACGGCGGCCTTGAGTTGCTGGGTGTCACGATTCACGTTTTCGACAAGGATGGCACCTTCATATCCCGCCTGGATGCCAGGAAAGCCCTGCTCAAGGACGGGTTTTGGGAGTTGCAGGATAGCGTTCTGACCGCAAAGGACGGCAGTCCCGAACATTATTCTGTGTATCAGCTACCCACGAATCTGACCGCCGAGCAGGTGCGCGAAAGCTTTGCCAGCATTGAAACCATCTCCTTCTTCGAACTGCCGGGCTTTATCGGACTATCGGAGAAGGCGGGCCTGCCTGCGACCAAACTCCGCCTGCAATATCAAACACTTATGGCCCGCCCCTGGCTTCTGGTCGGCATGGTGCTGATCGCGGCCACGGTGTCGTTAAGGCTATTTCGATTTGGCCACGTATTGCCGATGATTCTGGGTGGTATTGGCGCGGGCTTTCTGCTTTATCTAACCCTTGAAATCGCTAAGCAATTAGGTCGGTCGGGGCTGATCGGTGTCGTCTTCGCCGCATGGGTGCCTGTTATTGTCGCAATGTTAACTGGACTTACAATACTCCTGCATCAGGAGGACGGGTAATGCGTACTTCCCTCAAGGGTTCTTCCCAGGGAAGCGTCCCGCCTGAAAAGGTTGCATATAGCCGGCCGGCCCGCTCATGGCGGGCGGTTGCCGGTTTATGCGCGCTTGTCTTCGCGGCTCTCCCAAGCGGCGAGACGCTGGCACAAGCCACCAACCCTTTCCCCAATGCTCAGAACGATCCGAATGCGCAGATGCTGTTGCAGGCGGACGAGCTGACCACCAACAACGACAGCAAGACCGTTACCGCCGCCGGTAATGTGCAGATCTTTTACAACGGCTATCATGTGGTGGCGCGACGCATCGTCTACAACAAGACGACAAAGCGCGTGCTCGCCACCGGCGACGTGCGCGTTACCGATCCCATCGGCAACGTCTATTTCGGCGAAAGCGTAGATTTGACAGAAAATTTCAGCGACGGCTTCCTGCGCAGCCTCCGCCTCGAGCGCATCGACCGCACGCATTTCGCAGCCAACTCGGCCGAGCGGCGCGACAGTAATATCACCATCTTCAACCGCGGCGTTTACACGGCCTGCGAACCTTGCAAGGAGCATCCCGAAAAGCCGCCGTTATGGCAGGTGAAAGCCGCACGCGTCATTTCCGACCAGAAAGAACAGATGGTCTATTTCGAAGATGCCACCATCGAACTGTTCGGCATGCCCGTCGCCTACCTGCCCTATTTCTGGACGCCCGACAGCACGGTGAAGCGCAAGAGCGGCTTTTTGTCGCCGGATTTTCGCTACAATCAGCGCATCGGCCAGGGCATCAGCACGCCTTACTATTTTGCGCTGTCTCCGTTTTACGACTTGACCTTCACGCCGACTTTTTACAATCCGCAGGGCGCGCATTTCGATTTCCTGTGGCGGCAAGCACTGCCCAATGGCGGGTACACGCTGCGCGGCACGGGCATTTATCAACTCGACCCCACCGCTATCGGCGGCCCTGCCGATCCCGCCAACCAGGACTGGCGCGGTTCATTACAGAGCACAGGCCGTTTCCTGCTCACCGATAAATGGACGCTGGGCTGGGATGTCTCCGTCGAAAGCGATCCGCGCTATCTGAAGGATTACGGCTATGCGCCGCTCAGCGCCACCGAGCGCGTATCCACGCTCTACTTGCAGGGTAAGGGGGAGCGCAGCTTCTTCGATGCGCGCGCCTATTACTTCCGCGATCTTGTCGATACCAACACGGATCCGCGCGAGCGCCAGGACATCCAGCCCTTTGTCGGGCCTGTGATCGATTACAACACGGCGATGGCCGATCCTCATTTCGGCGGCGAGTTCAAGATCGATGCCAACCTCACCCATATTACGCGCGAAGAACAGCTATCCTATACTTTCGATCCTCCCGGCCCCGCGGCGACGCGTTATCTCACACCCGGTTTTGCCGGCGATTACACGCGCCTCTCCATGCAGGCCGGATGGCGCAAAACATTTACCGATCCGATCGGCCAGCGCATCACGCCGTTCTGGTCGGTGCGGGGCGATGCGTATTATTATGATGTCGCCAACACATCGCCTTATATTGATGATTATAGCATGAGCGTCAGCATCACAAATCCGGACCCTGCGCGCCCGGTACCGCTGAGCACCGTCATTCCAAGCCTCCTTGCCAATGAAGGCGATGTGAATTTCCGCGGCATGCCTGCGGCCGGCGTCGATTACCGTTATCCTTTCATCGCCACCACCGGCACGGATACGCATATCATCGAGCCTATCGTGCAGCTGATTTTCCGCCCCGACGAGCAGCAGATCGGCAACATCCCGAACGAGGATGCGCATAGCCTCGTCTTCGACGACACCACCCTCTTCGATACAGACAAGTTTTCCGGCTACGACCGCATGGAAGGCGGCTCGCGCGTGAACGCGGGCGTGCAATATACATTCCAGGCACAGGACGGTTTCAAGACAAGCGCGCTGTTCGGCCAGTCCTACCAGATCGGCGGCCTGAACTCGTTTGCGCAAGGCGGGCTCGATCTCAACGGAACCGGGTTCGATTCAGGTCTTGAGACCGACCGCTCCGATTACGTGGCACGGCTTTACATGCAGCCGAACAAAAACAGCGATATATCGGCGCGCTTCCGCTTCGACGAAGACGATTTCTCGCTTGAGCGTTTCGAATTCGACGGACGCTTCTACTACGGTCCTCTTTTCACTTCCGCAGCCTATGTGCGGCGTACGGCGCAGCCGGATCTGGGCATCACCACGCCGCTTGAAGAAGTGACGGGCCTTGTCAGCTATGCCCTGAACGACACATGGTCGGTTTATGCCGGCGGCCGTTACTCGCTGCAGAATGCCGCCTTCAGCGCCGATCCGGGCTGGGTCAGCAACCAGGTCGGCGTACGTTACACCGACGAGTGCTTCACCGTTTCGCTCGACTACACCAATATTTATAAGAATTACGGCGACATCGAAGCGCAACAGCAGCTCATGCTGCGCTTCAACCTGCGCACGCTCGGCGACGGCCAGATCCGCACGAAGCTGAGCGGGACTTGAGAATTAACACAATACGTCATGCTCGGACTTGTTCCGAGCATCTTAAAATAAAAGACCGATCCTCGGGACAAGCCCGAGGATGACGATAAAGGGGAGATCCTTCGCGGAGTTTACACTCGGACATGCCGGAGGCATGATCCGGGTGCTCAGGATGACATTGAATGTTTAGATATTTCTCTTTTTTAATTCTTCTTGCCCTTGCCTTTCCTGCCCATGCGGAAGGCATTGCCGTAACCGTAAGCGGACAGGTCGTATCCGATTTCGATGTGCAGCAGCGCCAGAAATTGCTGGCGCTGGCGAATAAGGGTTCGCGCAAGGAAGCGCTGGATGAGCTGATCGACGAACGCCTGAAACTTCAGGAAGCGCAGAAACTGAAGATTGATATTTCCGAATCGCAGGTCGACGATACCTTCGCCAAGATCGCCAAGCGCTCGAACCTGTCATCGGAAGATTTTACCCGCGCCATGAGTTCGCGCGGCGTCGAGGCAAAAACTCTCCGCGACCGTTTGCGCGCCGAAATCGCCTGGCAGGGTGTGGTGCGCATCAGGGCGCGCACCGCCATGAATGTGCGCGAGCAGGATGTCATCGAAGCGCTGAAGAAAAAAGGCAAAGATCCGGATACGATCAAGTCTTACGAATACGGCATCATGCAGGCGATGGTCTTCGCACCGAAAGGGTCAGGGCCGTCTGCCAGCAGCCGCGGCAAGGCGGAAGCGTTCCGTAACAGCATCAAGGATTGCGCCACCGCCAAGCAACGGGCGCAGACCTTTACCGATGCCGCAGTGCGCGATCCCGTGCGGCGCAGCGGCAACGATATCAGTGCGGGTCTGAACGAGTTGCTCGAAAAAACGCCTGTCGGCGGCACCACGCCTGTGCAGCCGGCCGAAAACGGTTTCGAGTTCATGATCGTCTGCGAGAAAAAACCGATTTCCGGCACCGACGGCGCCAAGGCGCAGATGCGTGCCGAACTGATGAACAAGGAAGTCGCTCTCGCTTCCGAACGCCTTCTGCGTGAATTGCGACAGAAAGCCACCATCGATTACAAGAAGAAGTAATGGCATGAAACCCCTCGCTCTCACCATGGGCGAGCCGGGCGGTATCGGCCCCGACATCACCCTGCTGGCCTGGCAACACTACGCTGCGAATAAGGGCGCACCCTTCGCCGTTTTTGCGGATTCCGCCTTGCTGCGCGCGCGCGCAACGCAGCTCGGTATTTCGCTGCCCATAGAAGAGACAAATATCGAAAATGCGGCGCGGGTTTTTCAAAAAGCCCTGCCGGTTATTCCTCTGCAGAATACCGTCGCCGCAAAAACGGGAACGAGCGAAATCGGAAATGCGGCGGCCGTCATTGAATCCATCACACGGACAGTCGAGGCCGTTCATAAGGGAAACGCGCGCGCAATCGTCACCAACCCCATCCAGAAGGCGACATTGCAGGCGGCCGGCTTCCCCGCACCCGGCCATACGGAATTCCTGGCCGCTCTCGATTCAAAACATACCGGCACAGAAAAGCGCGCTGTGATGATGCTCTGCTGCGACGAGTTAAGAACCGTTCCGCTCACCATTCATATTCCCTTACGCGATGTGCCGCGCGCCATCGATACGGCCGGCCTGATCGAAACCGCGCAGATCGTTGCAAAGGCACTGGCAGAAAAATTCGGGATCGCGCATCCGCGCCTTGTCGTCTGTGGCCTGAACCCGCATGCGGGCGAAAACGGTTCCATCGGCGACGAAGAAAAAAAATATCTTGAGCCTGCAATCGCCAGGCTGCAAGCAAACGGCCTCGATGTTAAAGGTCCGCTCGCCGCAGACAGTCTTTTCCATGAAGCGGCACGCAAGACCTATGATGCCGCAATCGCCATGTATCACGATCAGGCGCTGATCCCCGTTAAGACGCTGGCCTTCGAGCGCGCCGTCAATGTCACGCTGGGCTTGAGTTTCGTGCGCACCTCGCCCGATCACGGCACGGCGCTCGATATCGCAGGCACGGGCAAGGCAAGCCCTTACAGCCTGATCGAAGCGCTGAAACTGGCGGCGAAACTGTCCGCGTAACCATGTCCCAGCTCGATAACCTCCCTCCCCTGCGCGATGTCATCGCCGCCTATGGTTTGAACGCGAAAAAATCGCTCGGTCAGAATTTCCTGTTCGATCTCAACCTCACGGCAAAAATCGCGCGCGTGGCGGGGCCGCTCGAAGGCATCACTGTCGTTGAAATCGGTCCGGGACCGGGCGGGCTCACGCGCGCACTGCTCGCGCAAGGCGCAAAAAAAGTTATTGCCGTCGAGAAGGACGAACGCGCGATCAAAGCGCTCGAAGATATCGCCGCTTTTTATCCTGAACGGCTACACATTATAAAAGGCGACGCGCTGGAATTCGATGCCGCAGCCTGTCTCGATAACGCGCCCGCACGCCTGATCGCCAATCTTCCCTACAACATTGCAAGCCCCCTGCTCGTGCAATGGCTGAACACCTCGCCGTGGCCGCCATGGTTCGAGAGCATGACGCTGATGTTTCAGAAGGAAGTGGCCGAGCGCATTGTCGCCCCACACGGCAATAAAACATACGGGCGCATCGGCGTATTTGCGCAAGCCATGTGCGATGCGCAGATCGCCTTCGACGTGCCTGCGCGCGCTTTCGTGCCGCCGCCGAAAATCACTTCTTCCGTGGTTTACTTCAAACCGAAACCTGAGGCGTGCGATGTGCCGCGCAAGGCGCTGCAAGATCTCACGCGCATGGCTTTCGGGCAGCGGCGGCGCATGCTGCGCGCCAGCCTGAAAGCCATTCCGGATATCGAGGCCATGCTTACCGCCGCTAATATCGATTCCACAAAACGCGCCGAGCAATTATCGCCACAGGATTTTGTGCGGCTGGCAAAAATTCTGGAACAGGATCATAATTTCCTTGTTATAAATCAATAGCTTACATAAACACTTCATATATCAGATATTTTGATGATTTTCTTTCGCTTGATTGATCGATCGATTTCAGCTTAAATCATGTCTCCATTTCAGAAATCGATTTGAAGGAAAAATAGCCATGACAAGTGTTCCTCCCGTATCATTCGCATCCGCATGCTGCGTTGTGCATTTCCAGCTTCCAAAAAAAGGCGAAGAGCCTGCCAAGGATCTTCTGAACCAGATCATAACAAAGCGCGCGGAATTGGAAGAGGTGCCCGAAGGCGAAGTGGCAGTCGCTTATAGAACCTGCCTGGCCAATGAACAGAGCGCGCTGGAGCATGTCCTGACGGAAGCAGATTATTTAGCCCTGAAGAGCCTCTATCCAAAAACCTATTTTGGAGATTATTTTTATGAAGGTGCAGCGCCCACTGAATTTGTGGGAAAAGTAGGATTTCCGAAATTTCAGTTCCTGCCGCACACCGTCGGTGATTTTCTGCAAAAATTCGGATCTGAAATTTCAAAATAACATTCTGGAATTCACATGCGTTTATTGCCAACAAATAATATTGCCGCTTATGCGTTCGCGCCCACGCCCGTTCCGCAGAACGGCAATATTTATTTGCCGGTATATATGAAGAATGGCACCGTCATAAAAATCAATGATCTTAGCTCTCGTGAAATGGAAGAAAAAATTCGTGGCGCCTTGATCAAAAATTATACTGTCAACGAAGTGGGTGACGAAAGCTATCAAATCCACCAAGAGGGGCGGCCCGTACTGGGCGAGATAGACATCATAATGGATGTCAACAGTGTCATTGAACAGGCCAGAAGCAATTATAACGGCAATTATAAAATTCTGTCTGATGAATTTGCCTTGATCGCTCCGCTGTTTGCACTTTCGACAGAAGAGCTGAAAGAGCAGCTAAAGCCGCTTATGCTTACCGACAGCGTAAGCGGTTCCAACTATATCAATGTCGTTCGTTTGTTGCAGAAAACTTACACAGGAGAATAAGCATGACATCTATCGCACCACTTAACCGTACTGCCGAACCAACCTGCCCTGATTACGACCTTCTGCTCAAGAAAGCGCAAGAAGGCGTCAAACAGGAGAAGAAGATCAACGGCCTCACATTAAAAGAGATGGGCGACGCCATCCGCAAAGAGCTTGGCTGTCAGGAACCTGTCTCGCCGCACACCAGCTCCAGCAAAAAACCGGACGAAAACCCGACACTGGAACTTGCCGATATCAGCAAAATTGAGCCTTTCTTTCCCAAAGGAACGGATTTGAGTAAGTATTTTGTTCAAACCGTACATGACACGTTTGGGCCGAAGGGATCTCCGACAGTTGGTGTTAATAAAATCCCCTTAAACGATTTTTTGCGGAATGCGTATGAATAATCCGCTCTTCATAGCTTGATAGCTTGAAAACGCTCCCTTTACGGGAGCGTTTTTTATTGTCTTGTGTTACAAATCCGATTCGATGAAAAAGAGAACCCAACATTGGCCGGACCTGTTCGAGACGCTCCCAAAAGCCGCACCGAAACCAGTAAAAACCACGCCCAAACCCGTAAAAGCCGTGCCGAAACCGGCAAAAATCGAGAAGCCCGAAAAAGCCGAAAAAGGCAAATCCTCCGGCTATTCCGCAAAACATATCGAGGTGCTCGAGGGGCTCGAGCCCGTGCGCCGCCGCCCCGGCATGTATATCGGCGGCACCGACGAGAAAGCGCTGCACCATCTCTTTTCCGAAGTCATCGACAACGCCATGGACGAGGCGATCGCCGGCCACGCCACAACCATTGACGTTTCTGTCGCCGCCGACGGCTTCGTCACCGTGACCGATAATGGCCGCGGCATCCCGGTCGACCCGCATCCGAAATTCAAGAATAAATCGGCGCTGGAAGTGATCATGTGCACGCTGCATGCGGGCGGCAAATTCGGCGGCGAATCTTACGAAACCTCGGGCGGCCTGCATGGTGTCGGCGTTTCCGTCGTGAACGCGCTGTCCGACAAGGTGATTGTCGAGGTCGCGCGCGAGCAGCAAGGCTATCGCCAGACATTCTCGCGCGGTATTCCCACCTCGAAACTCGAGAAACTGGGGCCGATGAAAAACAAGCGTGGTACTTCGGTGACATTTCATCCGGACCCGCAAATTTTCGGCGCCAAGGTGAAGTTCGATCCTGAACGCCTATTCCGCATGTCGCGCGCCAAGGCCTATCTGTTCGGTGGCGTCGAAATCCGCTGGCATTGCGATGAGAGCCTGATTAAAGGCACGGAAATTCCGGCCGAGGATACGTTCAAGTTTCCCGGGGGCTTAAGCGATTTTCTGCAATCGCGCGTGGAAAAAGATTTGCTGGTGTCGGATCAGTTCTTCGCAGGCGCCACCGAAAAACGCTCGGGCCATGGCGCTGCCGAATGGGCGGTGGCTTTTGTGGTCGACGATGGCTCGAGTTCTTCCTATTGCAACACCATTCCCACGCCGGAAGGCGGCACGCATGAACAGGGCCTGCGCAACGCTCTCGTCAAGGGTTTAAAAGCCCATGGCGATCTCACCGGCAACAAGCGCGTGGCGCAGGTGACAGCCGACGACATGGCGATGTTCACCGCCAGCATGATTTCGGTGTTCGTGCGCGATCCGGAATTTGTCGGCCAGACGAAAGACAAGCTCTCCACACCGGAAGCCGGAAAAATTGTTGAAACACAAGTACGCGACGCCTTCGACCACTGGCTGGCCGACGACACCGCGCGCGCCGCGCGCGTGACGGATTTCCTGGTCGAGCGCGCCGAAGAGCGCCTGCGCCGCCGCCTGGAAAAAGATGTGGCGCGCAAGAGCGCGGTGCGCAAATTGCGCCTGCCCGGCAAGCTCTCCGATTGCACACAGGCGGGCAGTCTCGGCTCCGAATTATTCATCGTCGAAGGCGATTCAGCGGGCGGCTCCGCAAAACAGGCGCGCGAGCGCGCCAGCCAGGCCGTGCTGCCGTTGCGCGGGAAAATTCTCAACGTCGCCTCCGCTTCGCGCGAAAAATTCCGCGACAACCAACAGCTTTCGGATTTATTGCAGGCCTTGGGCTGCGGCACGGGCAGCGCCTACAAGGAAAGCGATTTGCGCTACGAGCGTGTCATCATCATGACGGATGCCGATGTCGACGGCGCGCATATCGCCTCATTGCTGATGACGTTTTTCTGGCGCGAAATGCCGCAGATGATCGATGAAGGCCATCTCTTCCTCGCCGTGCCGCCGCTGTACCGGCTCTCGCATTCCTCGCAGATCGCATACGCGCGCGACGACGAACATATGCAAACGCTTCTGAAAACGCAGTTCGCCAACAAGAAGCCGGAAATTTCTCGCTTTAAAGGTTTGGGTGAAATGATGCCGGCGCAATTGAAGGAAACCACGATGAGCGCCAAATCGCGCCAGCTCTTGCGCGTCACCGTCGATATGGCGAAAAAAGTGGCAACCGAAAAAGTGGTCGAACGCCTGATGGGCACCAAGGCCGAAGCGCGTTACGATTTCATTCAGGAACGCGCCGCATTTGCAAGCGCTTCGGAGCTGGATGTTTGATTACACTCCGTCATCACGAGCCCTGCGCAGCAGGCTCCTCGCAAGGACGACGAGGAATTACTTTTTATCCGCCTAATGATCTGGACTTGGCTCATCTAGAAAACCTTAAATTTTTACCGAATTCTGCTTTAACCCCTCCCTCATCCTAAACGCTTTCTTCTCCCTGCCCTTTAAAATGCAATCGAAATTTCTCAGCCTTCTGAAGGGCTTGTGATGTAATTATGGAATAAAGGAGCCATAAAGGGGGCCGTGAATGAACAAGAGAACCCTGCATATGATAGGGGGTTACGGCATTTTGCTGATCGCTTTCGCGCTGCTGGTGGGGCCGACGCTGATTTTGGCACAAATGCGGCATCCGCAATTCGTCGCCCTGACCGTCACCGATGATGCACCCGTGGCTTTAAGTGCGCCTTCCGTGCAGTAATGCCTCAGTATTATTTCCCTCCTGTTTACAATAACCGTTGACAGAACCTGAATTTCACGCTGAATAAAGCGTAATCTTCTGCCTTTGTGCAGCTTTATTCAGGATCATATGCCTTTTTCCAAACTCGGCCTTTCGGCCAAGGTTCTGTCTGCCGTGGAAGCGGCCGGCTACAAGGAACCAACCCCCATCCAGCGCGATGCCATTCCGCCTATTCTGGCACGGCGCGACGTGGTGGGCCTTGCCCAAACCGGCACCGGCAAGACCGCAGCCTTCGTGCTGCCGATGCTGACAAGATTAGAGGGCGGCCGCGCGCGGGCGCGCATGCCGCGCACACTGATCCTGGAACCCACGCGCGAGCTTGCCGCGCAGGTGGAGGAGAATTTCACCCGCTACGGCAAGAACCACAAGCTCAACATCGCGTTGCTGATCGGCGGCGTTTCCTTCGGCGATCAGGATGCGAAGATCGTGCGCGGCACCGATGTTCTCATTGCCACGCCCGGCCGCCTGCTCGACCATTTCGAGCGCGGCAAGCTGCTGCTCACCGGCATCGAGATTCTCGTCATCGACGAAGCCGACCGCATGCTGGATATGGGTTTCATTCCGGATATCGAACGCATCTGCAAGCTGGTGCCCTTCACGCGGCAGACGCTTTTCTTCTCGGCCACCATGCCGCCCGAGATCCAAAAGATCACCAAACAATTCCTGTCCAATCCCGTACAGGTGGAAGTCTCGCAGCGATCCTCCGCCTCCGAAACCATCACGCAGGCATTGGCCGCCTCCGGCAAGCTGCCCGCGGAAAAACGCGCGGTGCTGCGCGAATTGATCAAGGGCGCCGAGGATCTGCAAAACGCCATCATATTCTGCAACCGCAAATCGGAAGTGGCGAATCTGCACCGCTCCCTCCTGCGCCATGGCTTCAAGGCAGGCGCCCTGCACGGGGATATGGACCAGAAATCACGCATGGCAACCCTGGAAGCCTTCCGCAAAGGCGAGCTGCCGCTTCTGGTCGCCTCCGACGTGGCCGCGCGCGGGCTCGATATCCCGGCCGTCAGCCATGTCTTCAATTTCGATATACCGCATCATCCGGAAGATTATGTGCACCGTATCGGCCGCACCGGCCGCGCCGGGCGCCTTGGCTCTGCCTTAACCATCGTCTCAGCAACTGATCATAAGTATCTGGAATTCATAGAAGAACTTATCGGCAGAAAAATCGAATGGCTGCCGGGGCACAAGTCGGCGTCGCGGCCCGAGGCGCCATCCAAAAATGAAGGCGCAAAACCTGCGCATGCGCGCAAACATACGCCCGAGCGCAAGGCGCACAACAAGCCTCGCCCTCCCGTGCGGCCCGCCAAACCGGCCCCTGCGGACAAGGATAGGGAAGAAGAAAACGGGTTTTCGGGCGAAATGCCCGCCTTCTTGCTGCGCAGCGTGCGCGAAAAAAGCAAACCGCTGAAAACTTAAAAACCTTTCTTAACCTGGTATTAGGCAGAAAATTTTATGGTTCCTTGTTGTCCCTGTGCGGGAAGCGAGGGTGGCGTGACCAAAGACGAACAGAACGAAGAATACGAACGCACCATCAGATTCGGTGAAACGGCGATCGGCCATCTCAAGGCCAATACCATGCCGGCCTATCCGCGCAATTATGAGCTTTGGTACACCTATGTATCGGGGCTGAACCCTGCCCTCAACCGCGCCATCAACGATCTTCTGAAAGCGCGCGGCCGAATTTCGGCCAGCGAAACCGAAAAGATTTACGAAGACCATCTTTCGCCGCAGCGCTTTACCGACCAGGTGGAAGAAATCGGCCTGCGTATTTCCACGCATATGCAGGAAATGCTGAAAACCATCGGCGAAGCGCGCAGCGAGACGACCGCTTACGGCAAGAACCTGAACACCGCTTCGAGCGCGATCAGCCAGAGCACCGGCGATGTCGAAAAAATAAAAACCGTCGTCTCCAAGCTCATTCAGGATACGTTGCGCATGGAAAAGCGCAACAAGGAACTGGAAGAAAACCTGTCCACCTCGCAGGAGCAGATCAAGGACCTGAAAGTCAACCTTGAGACGATCCGCTACGAATCGCTGACAGACCCGCTCACGGCCCTGTCAAATCGCAAGCTTTTCGACCAGTCCATGCTGCGCACGATCGACGATTGCGAGCAGACCGGCAGGAAATTTTCGCTGCTGCTCACCGATATCGACCATTTCAAGAAGTTCAACGATACCTATGGCCACCAGACAGGCGACCAGGTGTTGCGCCTTGTAGCCTCGGTTCTGAAGCAGAACATCAAGGGGCAGGATATCGCCGCGCGTTATGGCGGGGAAGAATTCGCCGTCATCCTACCCGATACGGCGCTGGAGCACGGCATTCGCGTTGCCGAGCATATCCGCGATGCCGTCATGGTGAAGGATCTCGTCAAACGCTCGACCAACGAGCGCCTGGGCCGCGTTACCATATCGGTCGGCGTCGCGACATGGATACAAGGCGATACGCCGCAAACCATGATCGAGCGCGCAGATGCGGCGCTCTACCGCGCCAAACGCACCGGCCGCAACAAGATCTGCGCCGAAAACGAAAACAGGAATCAGGACGGCACGGCCGTCGCCTAGTTCTTCGCTTAATCCTTCACTTGAGCAGGCTGTAGCGAAATGGATTCGCCGCAGCCGCATGCTCCCGTCTGGTTGGGATTGTTGAAAACGAAGCTTTCTTTCAGCTTTTCCGTTTTATAATCGAGCTCCGTGCCGAGCAAAAACAGCACCGCTTTCGGATCGATATAAATCTGCACGCCCTTATCTTCGATCAACTCGTCTTTCGGGTCGATCCAGTCCAGCGCCTCGATCGTATAGGACATGCCGGCGCAACCGCCATTCTTCACGCCAACACGCAGGCCCGCCTTTTTCATGGCACTTAAAAGCGTGCCGATACGTTTTGCCGCCGCTTCCGTCAGCGACATGATCTGCATTTTGGGGCGCATGTTCACGAAATAGGGAGCCTTTAAAACATATTCAAGGCGACGCGCGCCTCGTCCGACATGCGGGAGGGGTCCCATGGCGGGTCGAACGACATCGTCACCTTCACGCCCATTACGCCGGGCACGGCCGTCACTGCATTCTCAACCCAAACCGGCATATCGCCCGCAACCGGGCATGCGGGCGCTGTCAATGTCATCACGATATCCACTTGCCGGTCGTCGTGAATCTCGATGCGGTAGATCAGGCCAAGCTCGTAAATATCGACCGGAATTTCCGGATCGAATACGGTCTTCAGCGCGGCGATGATATCGTCGGTCAGCCGGTCGATTTCCTCGGGCGGCAATGCGGAGGTCTGGGTTGCTTCTGTCATGCGAACATCTCTCGCGCCTTTTCGAGCGCTTCGATGAAGACATCGACCTCTTCGCGCGTATTGTAAAGCGCAAACGACGCGCGGCAGGTCGAGGTCTGGCCAAATCTTGTCAGCAGCGGCATGGCGCAATGTGTGCCTGCGCGCACGGCGATGCCGGAGCGGTCGAGCAATGTCGCGATATCGTGCGCATGCACGCCCTTGACGGCAAAGGATATGATCGTGGCTTTCTGTGGTGCTGTGCCGAGAATCGTAATGTTTTTCAGCGCGCCAAGCCGTTCATGCGCATAAAGCATCAGATCGTGCTCGTGCGCGGCAATCTGCTCGCGGTCGAACGTGTTCAAATAATCGATCGCCGCGCCCAGGCCCACGGCCTGAATGATCGGCGGCGTGCCGGCTTCGAATTTTTGCGGTGCGTCGAGATAGGTGACCTTCTCCTTCGTCACTACATCGATCATCTCGCCGCCGCCCTGAAACGGCGGCATGTTTGAGAGATGTTCGCGTTTTGCATAAAGCACGCCGATGCCCGTCGGTCCGTATAATTTATGGCCTGTGAACACGTAGAAATCGGCATCGATCGCCTGCACATCGACAGGCACATGCACGGCGCCCTGACTGCCGTCGACGAGCACGGGAATATTGCGTACACGCGCGCGTTTGACGACTTCGGCAACGGGAACGATGGTGCCAAGCACATTCGATACATGTGCGATGGCGACCAGTTTCGTGCGCGGCGTCAACGCTTTTTCGAAAGCATCGAGATCGAACGAACCGTCGTCGCGTACATCCACCCAGACCAGCTTCGCGCCAATGCGCTCGCGATGAAAATGCCAAGGCACGATGTTGGAGTGGTGCTCCATGATCGAAAGTACGATCTCGTCGCCTTCGCCGATCGCAAGTTTTCCGAAGGATTGCGCGACAAGATTGATCGCTTCCGTCGCCGAACGCGTAAAAATAATTGTATCGTTCGAAGGTGCGTTGATAAAGCGCTGCACGGTCTTTCGCGCACCTTCATAAGCTTCCGTCGCCTCGTTGGCGAGCGTGTGCAGACCGCGATGCACATTGGCATAATGCTGCTCTGTAAAAACGCGCATTGCATCGAGAACAGATTTTGGCTTCTGAGCCGAAGCGGCATTGTCGAAATAGATCAGCGGCTGGCCATGCACCTTGCGTTGCAGGATCGGAAAATCGTCGCGCGCGGCAGCAATGTCGAATGAACTATTCGCCGAGCGTGCTGCCGTCTTCACGACAAATTCTCCGCAAGCCAGGCTTCGCATCTCGCCATAATAGCGGCGCGCAACGGCTCGAACTCGATCAGCTCGACAGCTTCGCCGATAAAAGCCCACGTAAGAAGAGCCTTGGCCTCGGATTCCGGAATTCCGCGCGCACGCAGATAGAACAGAAGATCCCGGTCGAGTTGGCCCGCCGTTACGCCATGCGCACAAAGCACGTCGTCGGCATAGATCTCAAGCTCTGGCTTTGCGTCGAACTCGGCGCTTTCCGAAAGCAGTAAGCCGCGCGCGCTCATTTTCCCGTCTGTCTTCTGCGCGTTCGGCTGCACAATGACCTTGCCCTGGAACACGCCGCGCGCCTCGTCCGTAATCACCTGTTTGAACGTCTCGCGGCTAACGCCCTGCGGCAAGGCATGATCGACGACAAGCGTGGTATCGAGATGCTGCTTGCCTTTGGCAAGCGTCACACCGGAAAGATCGATCCGCGCGTGCTTGCCTGTCTGGCGGATGAAATACTGATTGCGCGAAAGTATGGCGCCTTCCTCAAGCGCGAAGGATTGAAACCTGGCATTCTCGCCAAGCTCGGCGACGGTGGAAAGCACATTGATGGTCTTCCCGCCCTGCGTCTGCACGCGCGTATGGCGAATGTCTGTATTCTTCCCGCATACGAAAACGATAACGCCGTTGCAGGCATAGGTCTCATGAGCACTTACATGCGTTTCCAGAAATGTACAGCGCGCACCATCCTCGATCAGAACGACAATGCGCGGATATGAGGCGGAAGACGAACCTGCCGTGCGCAGGCTAAGCTGCAAAGGTTTCTCAAAAACCGTATCCTTCGCAATACGCAAAACCGCGCCTGCATTCAGGAATGCGGCGTTTAAAGCCAGCGCCGGATCGCTCCAGCCTTCAAGCGGTTTGGAAAGATTGTCGCCGCTCGTCTCGTTCTCGAGCGCAATCGCCGTGACGCCATTCGGCAAATCGGATGCCGCAACCAGATAGCCGTTGACGAAAGTGAGGCCCGGCAGGTCCGGCACCGGCGCCAGTTTCAGCGCGGTTTCGATCAGCGTTTTGTCGGGCTTTTGCGCAAGAGCCAGCGGCTCGCGCCAGGCGCTGCGCAGATCGGTATATTTCCATGCCTCGACGCGCCGGTGCGGCAGGCCCGTTTCCTGCAATTGCTTTAACCCTTCCGCACGCAAAGGCGAACGATTGTCGTTCGCACTCGCCTTGGCGGCTTCCGCAATCAGCGCTTCCTCAACCTTTGTACGCATGGCGTTCAAGCTTCCCATTAGGCCGCCTCGTCGTAACCTGCATAACCCTGCGCCTCGAGCTCAAGCGCGAGCTCCTTACCGCCGGATTTCACGATACGGCCGCGGCTCAATACGTGCACCTTGTCCGGCACGATATAATTAAGCAGCCGCTGATAATGCGTGATGACGACAAAGCTCCGATTTTTCGCGCGCAATGCATTCACGCCATCGGCGACGATCTTCAGCGCATCGATATCGAGGCCGGAATCCGTTTCGTCGAGAATGGCAAGCTGCGGCTCCAGCACTGCCATTTGCAGGATTTCCATGCGCTTCTTTTCGCCGCCCGAGAAACCTACATTGAGGCCGCGCTTGAGCATATCCTCGTCGATACCGAGTTTTTTCGCGGCCGTGCGCACTTTTTTCAGGAAATCGCCGGGCGACAGTTCCTTCTCGCCGCGCTTTTTATATTGCGCATCCAGCGCCGCTTTCAGAAAGGTCATGGTGGTGACACCGGGAATTTCGAGCGGATATTGAAAGGCGAGAAACAGGCCCTTCGCCGCACGCTCGTCCGGCGACATTTCGAGAATGGATTGGCCATCGAGCAGGATATCGCCCTTGGTGACCTCATAATCCTCGCGCCCGGCAAGAATGTAAGACAGTGTGGATTTTCCCGAACCGTTCGGCCCCATGATCGCATGCACCCCGCCGGTGGGGATCTTCAGATCGACACCTTGCAGGATCGGCTTGCCGTCGATTTCGGCGTGGAGATTTTTAATTTCTAACATCGTTTCCTCTCAAGTAATTTTCTCGCCGTCGAAATAATCGATGGAATTTTTCAGGCGGCCGATATAGCGAAACTTGTCTTTCACATTGTTATGCACATTCGATGAGACGAGGAATTTGCCGCTGTCCGGATATTCGCAAATATCCGGCTCTTCCATCGACGAGACGCAGAGATATTTAAGCTCGACCTTGCTTGTGTTGATAATGTGGTGAGCCGTCTCAGGCCCGCCGGGGGGCGCTGCAACCACATCGCCTGCCTTCACCTTATATTCCTGATTATTGAAGCGGTACGTACCCTCACCCTCAATGATGAAGAACATCTCTTCATTGATGAGGTGATTATGATACGGGCACACGCGCTTGCCGGGTGGCACAATGGAAACGCTGTAACCTAATTTACTACCACCGCCGATTTTTTCTGCAATCGGCGCATAGCGCTCTTCGAACACATCGCCCTTGCTGCTGTGGATATATTCGGCTTCGTTAATATTAAGGACGGGCTTCATCCCACGCTCCCCTCAAGCGACACCGCAATCAGCTTTTGCGCTTCCACCATGAATTCCATCGGCAAATGCTGCAGCACGTCTTTTACAAAACCGTTGACGATCAGCGCCACCGCTTCCTCGGACGTCAAGCCGCGCTGCATGGCATAGAACATCTGGTCTTCCGAAACTTTGGAAGTTGTCGCTTCGTGCTCGAACGTGGCTGCCGGATTTTTCGCCTCGATATAAGGCACGGTATGCGCCGAGCACTTGTCGCCGATCAGCAGCGAGTCACAGTTCGTAAAGTTGCGCGCGCCTTTCGCCTTTGCATGCGCAGATACCAGACCGCGATAGGTGTTGGACGACTCGCCGGCCGAAATACCTTTGGAGATGATCTTGCTGGTCGTGTTTTTGCCGAGATGGATCATCTTCGTGCCGCTGTCGATCTGCTGGCGGCCGTTGGCAACCGCGATGGAATAGAATTCGCCGCGCGAACTATCGCCGCGCAGGATGCAGCTCGGATATTTCCAGGTGATCGCAGAACCGGTTTCCACCTGCGTCCATGAAATCTTGGAATTGCGGCCCCGGCAGTCACCGCGCTTGGTTACGAAATTAAAGATACCGCCCTTACCCGAGGCATCGCCCGGATACCAGTTCTGCACGGTGGAATATTTGATCTCGGCATCGTCCAGCGCAATCAGCTCGACCACGGCTGCGTGCAACTGGTTTTCGTCGCGCATCGGCGCCGTACAGCCTTCGAGATAAGAGACATAAGAGCCCTTGTCGGCGATGATCAATGTGCGCTCGAACTGCCCCGTATTGCGCTCGTTGATGCGGAAATAGGTGGAGAGTTCCATCGGGCAACGCACGCCGGGCGGAATGTAAACGAAAGAGCCATCCGAAAATACGGCGCTGTTCAGGGTCGCGAAGAAATTATCCGAAACCGGTACCACGCTGCCGAGATATTGCTTCACAAGATCTGAATGATTTTGCAGCGCTTCGGAAATGGAGCAGAAAATAATTCCCGCCTTTGCAAGCTCGTCCTTGAATGTGGTGACGACCGACACGCTATCGAACACCGCATCGACCGCCACGCGCGTGCCCTGAATGCCGAGCAGCGCATCGCGCTCGCGCAGCGGAATGCCGAGTTTTTCGTAAGTCTTCAGCAGTTCTGGATCGACCTCGTCGAGCGATTTTGGCCCTTCGGTGCTCTTTGGTGCTGCGTAGTAATAGAGCTCGTTGTACTGGATCGGCGGATAATCGACCTTCGCCCATTTCGGCTCGACCATGGTCTGCCAGCGCTTATAGGCGTCGAGCCGCCACGCAAGCATCCATTCCGGCTCCTTTTTCTTAGCTGAAATGAAACGCACGATATCCTCGGAAAGGCCTTTCGGCGCTTTCTCGGTCTCGATATCGGTGACGAAACCATATTTATACTGGTCGACATCGATCGCCTTGACCCGATCGATGGTCTCTTGCACTGCTGGCACTTTAATCTCCTTAGCAAATCGGCCTACCGATTTGCGTATTATCAATGCCGCAAATCGCGCAAGCGCGACTATGCGGTATTCAAAAGCCCGGTGACCCTTCTATGCAGCCTCGATGCTGCCTTTTGCGCCAAGCCGGGCCCATGCGGCGCAAAAATCCTTGATTTCCTGCTCTGTTGTCGTCCAACCGAGGCTGATACGCAAGCCGGATTGCGCCTCTTCCGCACTGCGCCCCATCGCGCTCAGCACATGGCTGGGGGACAGCTTGCCGGATGTGCAGGCCGAGCCGGCCCCCACCGCAAACCCGGCTAGATCCAGCGCAATCAGCAGGGTTTCCGCCCTGCGGCCGGGAACAAGGAAACAGCTTGTATTATCAAGCCGTTCCTGAGCTTTCCCGATTATCTCACACCTAGATGATATAGTGCATAAAGTTTCTTCCATAAAGTCCCGCAATGACTTTATTTTTTTGCGCTCATGGGGGGCTTTTTCTGCCAATGCCCGCGCCGCGGCGCCGAAGCTGGCAATTCCCGCCAGATTTTCGCTGCCCGCCCTTGAATTGCCCTCTTGCCCCCCACCCCTGATCAGGGGTGAAAACAGGACATCTTCGGTTGCCCTAACAATGGCCCCCACCCCCGCCAGCGCACCGATCTTATGACCGGAGATAAAGATCGCATCGGCCCCAATACTGGCGGGCGAAAGCCCGGTTTTTCCCAAAGCCTGAACGGCATCGCAGACCAGATAGCCGCCATGCGCGTGCGTCAGCCTTGCCGCTTCCGCCACGGGCTGAAGAATACCGGTTTCGTTATTGGCCAGCATCAGCGCCAGAAGCGGCGTCTCAAGAGACGCGGCAAGCAGGGTTTCAAGTGCGGCCAGATCTATCACGCCCTCCTTTGTGACGGGCGCGATGCTTAATCGGTCGGGCGAAAACCGCCCGCCGGACAGCACGCAGGAATGCTCGATGGCAGAGACGATCAGCCGTGTGGCGGGCTTCTTTCCTTCGCGCCTGAAGCCCGGCGTCAGCAGGGTTGCCGCAGCCTCGCTACCGCCCGAAGTGAAAGTAAGGTTCTTTGGCGCGGCACCTACCAGTGCAGCCACAGCCACGCGCGCGTCTTCCACCAGCGCCCGCGCCGCCCGGCCTTCCGCATGGATGGAAGACGCATTGCCCGAAAGCTCCATGGCCCGCATGGCCGCAGCCTTCGCCTCGGGACGCAGGGGTGTTGTGGCGTTATGGTCTAAATAAGTGCGCATATTAGCGACAAATACAGATTTTTCGGCTCTTTTACAGCGAATAGTTCTTCCTTTTTTTACCCCCAGTCGCTATTCACTAATCACTGTTCGCTCAAGGAATTTCGATGCCCGAAGTCAATTTCACCGGCCCTGCCGGCCGCTTGGAAGGCCGTTTTCAGCCTTCGCGCCGCCGCAACGCTCCCATTGCCATCGTGCTGCATCCGCATCCGGAATTCGGTGGCACGATGAACAACCAGATCATCTACAACCTGTTCTATATGTTCGCGAAGCGTAATTTTTCCGTGCTGCGCTTCAATTTCCGCGGGGTTGGCAGATCGCAGGGCATTTTCGACCACGGCGCGGGAGAGCTTTCGGACGCCGCAGCCGCGCTCGACTGGGTGCAGACGATCGTACCCGATGCGCGCTCGTGCTGGATTGCCGGCTTTTCCTTCGGTGCCTGGATCGGCATGCAGCTTCTGATGCGCCGCCCCGAGGTGGAAGGTTTCATTTCCATTGCCGCGCCCGCAAATCTGTATGACTTTTCTTTCCTCGCGCCCTGCCCTTCAAGCGGCCTCTTCGTGCACGGCGATCTGGATGCGGTGGTGCCGCTGCGCGACGTGGATCTTCTGGTCGAGAAACTGAAAGCGCAGCGCGGCATCACCATCGACCGCACGGTGATCGATGGCGCCAATCATTTCTTCGAAAATCATGTCGACGAGTTGATTACGGAAGTCAGCGGCTATCTGGACAAAAGATTGGGCAGGACGGAAGAAGACGCGGCTTAGGCGATCAACGCTCTCAAACAGCACGATTGGGGTTGAACGCAGAAGGATCAAGTTTTTTCTTAATTTCAGAAATCAGCAGCTCTAAATGTTCAATCTTCTCATTATTTCGAGGGCTACTATGCTGCTCTATAATAATCTGCATTTCTGCGTTTATCATCATATCGTTCAATTCATCCTTCGAGGATGTGTTGAGAGCCTTTGTCTCTTCCTGCGTTAAGCTGGGAATTTTCATTCCTTCTTGTTGAAAGGCTGTTTCCATACGAGCATTTAATTCGGCAAAAGAAATATTGGCTGCAAAAGGGTTTTGATTAACTCCATTAACATCTGTCATAAATAGTTCCTTTAAATGAAAAGCGAAATCGATCCCAGCATGACTTATTCGCATCAAAAAAACAAACTTAAACTGGAATTAAGTTTACCCTTCATGTTTAATCCAAGCGCGACTCCGCGAAGGATTACTAACATTCGTCATGCCCGCGCAGGTGGACATCTAATTTTGAGATCCCCGCCTTCGCGGGGATGACGAGAAGAGGTTCTCCGTTTCGCTCAGAATGACATTTTAATTAAAACAAACTCGGCGGGATCATCCAGCTCGTATCGTTCCACAGCTCATTGATGCTGTCGGACGACGCCTTGAAGCCGGGCGCTTCCTGCGGCGGCAGATCTTCGTCGGGCTTGCGATGTAGCGGCACGGTCGAAAACGGATGGGCCATGATAATCTCCGAGATAATCTTCGGGCCCGTCAGGATAGCAAGCGCATACGGCCATGCAATCGCGCGCTGGTTTTAAGCTTATCCGACTATGAATTGCTAAACTTGTTCGTTTTCGGGAAACCTTTGGCGATCAGCCCCGCCTGCGCGCGAAGGCCCTGATACGTCTTGATATCTTCCACGCTACCCGCGCGCCCGGAACTATCTGTATAGGTAAGACCTTCCTTGACGTTGAAGGTCTTCACATCGCTCAGTTCCGCATTCGTGAGCTTTATGAGGCGCACGCCTTTGCCGCGCGGCATGATTGGCAATTCACTAACAGGAAAGATCAAAAGCTTTCTATTCGAGCCGATGACAGCGACCTGATCGCCCACAACAGGTGCCAGCGCCACCGCGCGCTCGCCTTCCTTCAAATTCATCACCTGCTTGCCCTTGCGCGTATTGGCGATCACGTCTTTCTCTTCGACAATGAAGCCGTTGCCGGCCGAACTCGCGACGACAAGTTTCTGCTCTGCGTTATGCACACGCAGGTCGATAATATCGACGCCCTGTTCCATATCGAGCATGAGGCGCACCGGCTCACCATGCCCGCGCCCGCCGGGAAGCTTGGCGGCATCGAGCGAATAGAATTTTCCGTTGCTGGCGAAAATCACCAACGTGTCCGTGGTTTGCGCCGGCAGCGCAAAGCCAAGTTCATCGCCCTCTTTAAAAGCAAGCGCGGCACGGTCGATCTCATGTCCCTTCATCGCGCGCACCCAGCCTTTTTGCGACATGATGACGGTGATCGGCTCGCGCTCCACCATCGCCTCGCGCATGTCGAGTTCCAGCGTCTCGGCCGCTTCCTCAAATACGGTGCGCCGTTTGCCGTAAGGGTTCGACTTGTCGTAAGCCTTCGCCAGTTCGCCGAGCTGCCAACGGATGATATCCCACTGCTTGTCTTCGGACTTCAGCAGCGCTTTCAGATCTTTCAATTCCTTGGAAAGCGCTTCGTGCTCGCGCTTGATTTCCATTTCTTCCAGTCTGCGCAAGGCGCGCAGGCGCATGTTGAGAATGGCATCAGCCTGCGTTTCGGTAAGCTTGAACGTTTTGACGAGCACGGGCTTCGGCTCGTCCTCGTTGCGGATAATTTTAATCACCTTGTCGAGATTGAGATAGGCGATCAGATAGCCAACGAGAATTTCAAGCCGCCGCTCGATCTCGCTCTCGCGAAATTTGGAGCGCCGCACCAGCACATCTCTACGATGATCGAGCCATTGGCGCAGCACTTCCACCAATGACAGCACCATGGGTTGCTGGCCACGCGAGAGAACGTTCATGTTCAATTGCACGCGCTGCTCGAGCTCGGTGAGCCTGAACAGCGTTTCCATTAGAAGGTTCGGATCGATATTGCGGTTCTTCGGCTCTAGGACGAGGCGGATATCCTCGGCCGATTCATCACGCACATCTTCCAGCACAGGCAGTTTCTTGTCGGTAATGAGCTCGGCAAGACGCTCGACCAGCCGCGATTTCGAAACACCATACGGAATTTCGGTGACGACGACGATATAGGTGCCGCGCCCCTGCTCTTCCTTGTGCCAGCGCGCGCGCAGGCGAAAACCGCCGCGCCCTGTATTATAGGCTTCCTTGAAAACGTCCGGCGTGTCGATCAGAATGCCCCCCGTCGGAAAATCGGGCCCCGGTACTTTTTTCAAAAGCTGCGTTGTCGTGGCATTGGGATGATCGATCAGATGAAGCGCTGCCGCAATCACCTCGCCCGCATTATGCGGCGGGATGGAGGTCGCCATGCCGACAGCGATGCCGGAAGAGCCGTTCGCAAGCAGGTTAGGAAACGCGGCGGGAAGAACGACGGGCTCGGATTCCGAACCATCATAATTATCGCGAAAGTCGACCGCGTCTTCATCGAGACCTTCAAGCAGCGCCGCCGCAGTGGGCGTGAGGCGCGCTTCGGTATAGCGCATCGCGGCCGGGTTATCGCCGTCGATATTGCCGAAATTCCCCTGCCCGTCGACAAGCGGATAACGTTGCGCGAAACCCTGCGCCAGGCGCACCAGGGCGTCATAGACGGACTGGTCGCCATGCGGGTGATATTTGCCGATAACATCGCCAACCACGCGTGCCGATTTCTTGAATGCGGTGTTGGGATTCAAATTCAGCTCGCGCATCGCAAACAGCAGGCGGCGATGCACGGGCTTCAGGCCATCGCGCACATCGGGAAGCGCGCGGTTCATGATGGTGGACAGCGCGTAAGACAGGTAGCGATCTTCCAGCGCCTTGGTGAAATCGACGGGTTCTATTGTGCCCGCCAGCGCGAGATTGGTTTTTTTGGCCATGAATATGGGTTAAAGCCGTCTCTGTTCCAGTACAAGAGGTATTTGGCCTTATCACAAGCGAGGTTGGTTTCCTCCAGAGCTTTTCTTTTCCATGCCCTGCTGAATATTCGAACCTACATCTGACGCCAGCGTCAGATACCCATCTCGTAAAAGCTCGCTTCTAACAAAATCGAGATTATTTCTGATCTGCCCTGCAATGAACCTGGTCGTTTCTTCCGACTCAGGATCCATCAATCTTGATGACTCTCTCGCAATCGTCGCCAAACCGGAATCTGTCGGTTTTGGAACGTATTTCCATACTTCGTCGATCGAAGCAGGGCCATCATTAGCATGCATGAGCTGGCTGAATGAAGCCAGAAGCGCTTTTTCGATAAATCGTTTCGATTCCGGGCTTTTATCCAGCTTGCCGTCGCCATAGGCGTGCCATCGCGCTTCGCCATTTTCGACATCAAGCCCAATGTCACCAAGATAATCGTGGAGCATATTCACGGCGAGGTCCGAATATATATGCGATGTTTTCGGATAGTGCATCATCGCATTGACGAATCTTTCCACAGCCGCAGGCGTATCCATTTTTTTCGTGCCCATAAGAAATGCAAGCAGGCCCTGAAAATCATAACCAGTAAAAGCTTCTTTTACTTTCCTGCCGTCATTCGCCCATATTCCTTTGGCGAGCGCTGCGACAAGTTTTTGCTTTATGGCAGGATGTGCCAGTTTTTCCTCGAACTGGCGCTTGACCTCCATCATGTTAAAGCTATGTCCGGACGCAAAAGCATCCATATAATGCCATCCGAAGAGTTCATATAAGTACGCCTTTGTCATATCGCTCGCACGCGCATATTCAAGTGCCTTGTTATGGAAGAGCGCATATGAATTCTTATTGTTCTTTTCATCAGAAGAGGCATTTTCATTCGAAGGAGCAAAATGCGGATCTTTATTTGCGGTCATAAGAGCGTATTGGCCGTTAGTCAGCTTATTCCACACAGCAGGCGTGCTGGTCGTTTGATTGTCAGCTTCCCGCTGCAAAGCTGCCACGAACTCTATAATTTCTTCCGGCTTCATATTTTCCAGCGTTTCCGGACCTGGAATAAAATCCGCCATTGCCGGAATGCATCCTGGAGGTATTTCGATCCCGTTTACGAAAATTTTCGGCAGCATCAGTTTGTCGAGAATAGCTCTGCTAAGCCTGATATGCTCGCCGGTTGTAAACCTTGTATCTTGCTGGGGGATTATACGAGGGGTTTTTAGTGCTGGCCGTTGCGCTTTCTCTGCATGCAAGCTTTCCGCCCAGTTTTCTCCAAAATATTTATGAGAAATAAAGCTATTTGCGCCGTTCATAACCCGCATTGCCGCTCCCCCAAGCTGCAAACTTATATGAGCAATAATGTAATCCTATTACGGTTTTGTGTCATCATAGAATTTCCCACAGGCAATCTTTAAGCTACGTTCTTGAAGAAAGATGTTCTCGCCTGCGGCATTTGCAACCCGCGCGGCGCGTAAACATGTTGTTCCAGAAAAAACCCGGTCAGCCGTGCGCCGTTTATTATATCTTCAAGGCCGGCGGCAACCGTATCCGATTCGTTCAGGAATTCCGGCAGGCGCAGCAGCCTGTCTTCATAAGGTGCCGCCGCGATGCGCCCTACCGCGCGGCCGCTGCGCGGCGAGACATGCGTGAGATTTTCCGTTTCGCCGCTGACCGCACAGCATGACAGGTCGATACCGAAGCCAAGCTCCTGCAGCAGTAGCATCTCGAAACGCACGAATATCGCTCCCGAATCATTGCCATCGAGCACGTCGAGCAAATGACACAAACGGCCGTACAGTTCGGGATGCGGCTCGCGCTCGGCCAGCAAATGAAGATGGGATGCCAGCGTATTCAGCGCATGCAATGACGCCGCATGATGCAGCCAGCGGCCCGCCCGCTCCATCAGCAGATCGAGCGTAAAATTTCCCAGATGCGATTCAAGCCGCGCATTCCATGTAGCCACGAAGGAATTGCCAGGCTGCATCATGGGGCGCAGGCGGCGGCTTGAACCTCCACGCACAAGGCCCAGATGGC
Source organism: uncultured Alphaproteobacteria bacterium (assembly GCA_963714065.1). GTDB lineage: Bacteria > Pseudomonadota > Alphaproteobacteria > Rhizobiales > UBA4765 > JAZKID01. Next base: position 366,824 of record OY970226.1, read on the forward strand.
GGCCATGCTCGCGCGTGAGCAGTTCCGCCACCGCATGGCCTTCGCCATGCGGACGCAGGCTTAAAACTATGCCTTCATCCTGCCATTGCATGAAAACAGGTTAGATGATTGGCGGCACCGGCGATAGGACATTCCGTCAGATTATCCGGCACGATCAATGCAGATCCGACCAGACCTTCCGCTTGGTGTAATAGACGAGCCCGGCGAACAGGAGCAGGAACACCATCACCTGAAAACCGATACGCTTGCGTTCTTCCAGCTTGGGCTCCGCCGCCCACATCAGGAAGGCGGTGACATCGGTTGCATATTGTTCGGTCGTCTGGGGTGAGTCATCCTGATATTGCACGCGCCCGTCGGCGATCTGCCCGGCCGGCATGGCCGTGAAATTGCCGGGAAAATATTCGTTATAGCTCAAGCCGTCGGCCGGCGGCTTCGTTCCTGGCGGCGCATCTTTGAAGCCGGTCAGGAAAGCGTGAATGTAATCGACGCCGAGCGTTGTATTGGCGCCGGTAAAGGCGTCGAGCAGGAACATCGGGAAGCCGCGCTCATAGCCGCGCGCTTTCGCCATCACCGACAGATCGGGCGGCGCCTTGCCATGGTTGGCGAAGGCCGCAGCCTTCTCGTTCGCATAAGGTGCGATGAAACGATTCTGCGGCTTGGCCGGAATTTCGATGGCCTGCCCGCCCTCGTCGAGCGCGCTGACTTTATATTCGGCGGCGATAGCCTTCATCTGGTTCACCGGAATTTCCGGCCCGCCCGGCTCGGACAGATTGCGGAAATAAAGCAGGTTCAACGAATGGCAGCTTGAGCAGACTTCCTTGTAAACCTGGTAACCGCGCTGCAATTGCGCGCGATCGTAATGGCCAAAAGGGCCAGCGAAAGTCCAATTCATCTGCGGCGGATGCGGCTGCTCGTGCTCATCCTGCGCGACCGCGCTGCCGCCGAGCAGCAGAACCGCCAGCACGATGCCTGCGACTTTCTTCACCGAATCCGAGATTGAATTCGGCAAGGCTTTAGGCGTCTCGAATGCCGAGAGCAGCGGCAGGATGATCAGGAAATGCACGAAATAATAAATCGTCAGCAGGCGTGCCGCGATCACATAAACGCCTTCCGGTGGTTTCGAGCCGAGCCAGCCGAGACCAACGGAAGCCGCAACCAGAATCCAGAAGAACTGGCGGAACAGCGGCCGGTAGCGCCCCGACTTGATCTTCGATCGATCGAGCCATGGCAGGAAGAACAGCACGGCAATGGCGCTGAACATGCAGAACACGCCCATCAGCTTGTTCGGAATGGCGCGCAGGATTGCGTAGAACGGCAGGAAATACCATTCCGGCACGATGTGGTTCGGCGTCACAAGCGGATCGGCATATTTGTAATTGTCGGTATGGCCGAGAAAGTTCGGGTTGTAGAATACGAAATACATGAAGAGCAGGCCGAACACGGCAACGCCGAAACCGTCCTTCACCGTCGCGTGCGGCGAAAACGGCACGACATCCTCGCGCGATTTAACCTCGACACCGGCGGGATTGTTCTGTCCTGTGATATGCAGCGCCCAGATATGCAGCACGACGACGCCCGCGATCATGAACGGCAGCAGGTAATGCAGCGAGAAGAAGCGCTTCAGCGTCGCATCGTCTACCGCGAAGCCGCCCCACAGCCAGGTAACGATGTGGTTGCCAACAACAGGGATGGCCGAGAACAGGTTGGTGATCACGGTCGCGCCCCAGAAGGACATCTGCCCCCATGGCAGCACATAACCCATGAAGGCGGTTGCCATCATGAGGAGGAAAATGATCACGCCGAGAATCCAGAGAACCTCGCGCGGTTCTTTATATGAACCGTAATAGATGCCGCGAAACATATGGATATAAACGGCAAGGAAGAACATCGAAGCGCCGTTGGCATGCATGTAGCGCAGCAGCCAGCCCCAGTTCACATCGCGCATGATGTGCTCGATCGAATCGAACGCTTCGGTGGCCGACGGCGTGTAATGCATGGCCAGCACCACGCCGGTGAGGATCTGCAGCGCCAGCACGATGGTGAGAATGGCGCCGAAGGTCCAGAGATAATTGAGATTGCGTGGCACGGGATAGGCAATGAACTGGCCATACATCATGCGGATGATCGGCAGGCGGCGGTCCAGCCAGCGGGTGAAACCGTTCGAGGGCGTATAAGTGCTTAAAGGTTCGGTCATGGCGCGCTCCTCAACCTATCTGCACGACGGTGTCGGAGATGAATTTGTAATCGGGCACGGCAAGATTGGCTGGTGCCGGGCCGACACGGACACGCCCTGACGAGTTATATTGCGAACCATGGCAAGGGCAAAGCCAGCCCTGATAATCGCCCTTCGGGCCGATCGGCACGCAACCCAGATGCGTGCAGATGCCGACAAGGATCAGCCATTCCGGTTTCTGGACGCGCGCCTTGTCCTCCTGCGGATCCGGTAATTCGTCCAATTTCACGTCCTGCGCCGCCTTGATCTCTTCCGGCGTGCGGTGGCGGATAAAGACCGGCTTGCCGCGCCACAGCACGGTGACGATCTGCCCCGGCTGGATAGAGGCGATATTCACCTCGATGGACGACAGCGCCAGCGTGGACGCATCCGGGTTCATCTGGTCTATGAATGGCCATAAGGTTGCTGCCCCGCCGACGGCTGCCGCGGCCCCCGTCGCGATATAAAGAAAATCACGGCGTGTCGGGTCGGTTGCATTTACAGTGTCGGCCAAGGCGCATTATCCTTATGGGTCAATGGAATTAGGCGCCAGAACCGGCGCTGGAAATTGAGTAGCCGCCTCTTTAGAATCGATCAAGCCCCCTTGGCCGTTCTAAACATATGATATTTATAGGTCATTGCCGAACTTGACCAAAAATCACTCCCATCGTCATGCTCGCACTTGTTGCGAGCATCTTACGAGATCCTCGGGACAAGCCCGAGGATGACGTTCAATATGATTATCGCCCTTTACCAGCCCGATATCCCGCAAAATACGGGCATGCTTGCCCGTTTCTGCACCTGTATGGGGCTGGAATTGCATATAATCGAACCGGCCGGTTTTTCGCTCTCCTCCAGGGATTTCAAGCGCGGAGGCCTGGATTATGCCGATGCGGCCTCGCTCCGCCGCCATGAGAGCTGGGAAAAATTTCAGGAGTTCTGCAAAGAGCAGAACTTGCGCCTTGTCCTGCTGACTACAAAAGCGGAACAAAACTATACCGATTTCCGGTTTTCGAAAAACGATGCGCTGCTCTTCGGACGCGAGAGCGCGGGCGTACCCGATTATGTGCATGAGAGTGCAAATGCGCGCTTGAAAATTCATATGCATGGTGAAGCGCGCTCGCTTAATTTAGTGACGGCTGCGGCAATGGTGACAGGCGAGGCCTTGCGGCAGACAGATTTTTAAGCCGCTACTTGCTCACCCAAAAACCCGCCCGACTGATGCGCCCATAGCGAGGCGTAGAGACCACCGAACTTCACCAGCTCGGCATGCGTGCCCTGCTCCACCACCTTGCCCTTGTCCATGACAATCAGCCGGTCCATGGCGGCGATGGTGGACAGGCGGTGCGCGATCGCAATCACCGTCTTGCCCTTCATCAGCTTGTGCAATTGCTCCTGGATCGCGACCTCGACGGTGGAATCGAGCGCCGATGTCGCCTCGTCCAGCACGAGAATGGGGGCGTCCTTCAGCAGCACGCGCGCAATGGAAATACGCTGCCGCTGCCCGCCGGAAAGCTTGACGCCACGCTCGCCGACGCGGCTGTCATAGCCAATGCGCCCGTCGCGGTCGCTCAGGCCGAGGATGAACTCGTGCGCGGCCGCCTGTTTCGCGGCTTCGATGATCGCCTGCTCGGTCGCGTCAAAACGGCCATAGGAAATATTGTTGCCGATGGAACGGTGCAGCAGCGAATTATCCTGCGTCACCACGCCAATCTGCGAGCGCAAGCTATCCTGCGTCGCGAGCGCGATGTCCTGACCATCGATCAGGATGCGGCCGCTCTCGATATCGTAAAGCCGCAGCAGCAGCGACACGATGGTGGATTTGCCGGCGCCCGAGGGGCCGACTAGGCCTACTTTCTCGCCGGAATTGATGGTGAAGGACAGATCGCTGATCACGCCCGATTTTTTTCCGTAATGGAATTCGACACGATCGAAGACAATCTCACCACGCTCGACTTCCAATGCCTTCGCGCCGGTCTGGTCGGTCAGCGTATGCGGTTTCGAGATCGTATCCATCAACTCCTGCACCGTGCCTAGATTTTCGAAAATGCCGCGCACGGTATGCATCACGAAGCGCGCCATGTCGGACAAGCGCATGACGAGCGCAAGCCCGGCCGCGATTTCGCCAACCGACATCATGGCGCGCTGCCAGAGCAGTATCGCACTCAAGCCCGTCAGGAACAGCAATGTCGTATTCATGAAGGTCAGCGTGGTAGAAGCGACGGTCAGCAACCGCATGGTATCCATCACCTTGCGCGTGTGATCGACGATCACATCGCGCACATTCGAGCGCTCGTGATCGGTTTGCGCGAAAAGCTTGACGGTCTGTATGTTCGTATAGCTGTCGACGATGCGCCCCATCAGCGCCGAGCGCGTGTTCGACTGGATATGCGACAACCTGATCGCGCGCGGCACGAAGACGCACAACAACGCGATATAGGCCGCAACCCACAGCAGCACCGGTATCATCAGATAAGGGCTGATGGAGAGAAAGGCGAGCAGCGCGACACTCGCATACACGACGACATAGGTCATGGTGTCGAGAATTTCGACCGTGACCGACTGCACGCCCGGCCCCACCTGCATGACGCGGTTGGCAAGCCGTCCGGCATAATCGTTCTGGAAATAGGACAGCGCATGACCGAGCGTGTAAAGATGCGTGCGCCAGCGTACGCGCGAGGCGATCGGCACGAAGAAGGTCTGGTTCAGGAACGCTTCGGCAATAACGATAATAACCGGGCGGAACAGCAGGATGAAGCCTGCAAGCAAGGCAAGCTTCAAGCCATGCTCTTCCAGAAGGCGCGCGGGCTCGGTGTTCGACAGCATGTCGATAAACCTGCCGACCAGCAGCAGCATCGACGCTTCCATAATGCCGATGACGAAGATAAGCGCAAACATCCCCAGCAGCAGATGCCGGAAGGGGTGGACGTAAAACCAGATAAAGCCCCAAACCGCAGTCGGGGGCGTTTGCCTGTCGTCGAAGGACGCAAAAATATCGATGCGCCTTTCGAGCCAGCCGAGCAGCTTCGAAATCATTGCCGTTAACCTGTCCAAAAAACAAAAAACGCGCCGTTTTTCCGCGGCACGCGCAACATCGATAAAACATCCGATGAAGCCTTACAGAATATCAGCACTTGCGCGCAATCTCAAGCTTGCATGCGGCGCAAAGCCGTATATTCAAGAATCATGTGGCAGATCGACAACAGGTAAGTTATGGCAGCTCCGGCTCAGGAAAAAAACGGCGACGCGCTTGCGGAGAAAAAGCGGCGCGCCTCTGCATGGTTCGCCGATCTGCAACGGCAGATCATAACCGTATTTGAAGCGCTGGAAGCCGAAGCCGAGCCGAAACTTTATGGCAAGAATGCGGCGCATTTCATACGCACGCCATGGCAGCGCAAGGATCATACGGGCGATCTGGGCGGCGGTGGAACCACCGCGATCTTGCATGGGCGCCTGTTCGAAAAAGCCGGCGTGCATTTTTCGGAAGTGTATGGAGAATTCGCGCCGGAGTTTCGTGCCGAGATTCCGGGCGGCAGCGACGATCCGCGTTTCTGGGCGGCAGGCGTCTCCGTCATCGTGCATCCGCTGAACCCCCACATCCCCGCCGTGCATATGAATACGCGCATAGTGGCGACATCGAAACAATGGTTCGGCGGCGGGGCAGACCTCACGCCACTCCTGAATGCGCGCCGCACGCAGGACGACCCCGACACGCAGGCTTTTCATGCGGCAATGCGCAAGGCCTGCGAGGTGCATCCCATCGTCGCCGATTACAAAGAATATAAAGAATGGTGCGACCGCTATTTTTACCTGAAACATCGCAACGAGCCGCGCGGTATTGGCGGCATATTTTTCGACAATCTGAATTCGGGCGCTTGGGAGCAGGATTTTGCCTTCGTGCGTGATGTGGGAACGGCATTCGCTGAAATTTATCCGGCGCTCGTGCGCGCCAACTGGCACAAGCCGTGGAACGATATGGAGCGAGACGAGCAACTTGTGCGGCGCGGCCGTTATGTGGAGTTCAACCTGCTTTACGATCGCGGCACGCTGTTCGGCCTGAAAACGGGCGGAAATATCGATGCCATCTTCTCTTCCCTGCCGCCGACCGTAAAGTGGCCGTAAGAGCGCTCATAAATCCATCGCATTTTACATATTCAGGTTACCGGCAGGATGTGAGGGCGCGGCGCGCCGGAATGGTATAAAATCCGTTAAAGTTTTGAATATCTGTTTTTTGAAAATCGATTTGCACCATCTGAGTTGAATTTGAAATGATACGGAAAAGCACAGTTTATATCGCTATTTTTGCCCTGCTGCTTTTGGGCACGACCTGCCTTGCGGGCCAGACTGGTACTAAGAAAGAATTCAAACTCGCCGCTCCTGCGGATACGGGCGCGATGGCGCCGCAAATACTTTACGAAAAGCCGAAAGACATTCTCGGCGAAAAGGAAAAATACGAGCGCGAGATGATCGCCATGGGCCGCCGCATCGAGGAAGAAGCGGTTTCCGGTGCACCGGTCATGGTTAGCCTGAAAACCGGGCTTGAGCCTCCGAAGAGTTGTATGCCGGGTGAAGCGTGCGCAATCACGCTGACTGTCGAAAACAAGGGCAAGATTCCTGTTCTCAGTCCCATACTCGGTGCGGCAACGCTCGATATTCCCGGGAGCGCGGTCGCAACCACAAAGACGACAGGCTGGACCTGCGGCTTTTCCGAGCCGAAACTCGTCTGCGCCTCCACAGGCGTCGCCCTGCAACCTGGCGAAAAAGCTCGCTTCGTTGCGGAATGGATGCCGCCCGAAGTCAAAAGCAAGCAGAGCGTGAAGGCCTGTTTCTCCCTCGTCTGGCCCGCGCGCCCGAAGGACGGCGTTTATCGCGCCGACCAGATCGCGGCCGTGCAATATGCACTGACACGCGCCGGTTTCGAGACCGGCGGTATCGACGGACGCATTCACCCGAAAACCCTGCAGGCCATCCGCCTGTTCCGGCAAGTCGCCGGTATTCCCGGCCAGCCGCAGATCACGCCGGATCTTTTGCATAACCTGTTCGGCGATATCGGCTTGCTGTCGCAAGACGCCGATCCGTCCGACGATCAGGCCTGCGGCCAGCTCGATCTCATGCCGCGCGACAAGAAACAGGAATCGCCAAAAATCGCTACAGCACCTTTAGCTCCGACACCTACTGCTCCGGCTCCGGCCGCACCTGCCAAACCGGCAGCAGCCGATGACAAAAAAGGCGTGGTCGTCAAAAGCCAGGAAGTTTCTCCACCGGCAAAACCGAAAACCGAGGAGCGGCTTCCTGCTCTAGCACCGACACCTTCGACCGCAGTCAAGGCGCCCGAACCTGTCGTAAAAACGGTGACCCCGCCCGCAACGGCAAAAGTCGAGGAAAAGAAACCTGAGCAGAAAGCAAAACCGGTAGTTTCAGCACCTGCTCCTGCTCCCATAGCAAAACCCGCAACACCTGCGGCAACACCGGCATCGGTACCGGCAAAGGCTGCGGCATCGGCGCCTGAAGCAAAGCTTGTCGCACCGCCAACAACGAGTGCCCCTGCTCGCCCCTCCGCACCTGTCGAAAAAGAACCCGTGCGTTTTGCGGAGTCGGAAAAAACCGTGGCAAGTTTCTCGCGCGAGGATCAGAACATTTATCGCCGCAGCGCCGAGGAAAGCCAGGATCCGCCGCTATATTATGTCATCGACCGTGGCCAGAACGAACAAGCAATGCCAATTGTTGCGGAACTGGTTTCGATGAAGCCCGGCAGACATCGTGCGCATGGTATGCACAACCCGATCGCGAACTGGAAGGGTCCTATTCCGACCGCTATCGAAATTCTCACCGGCCGGCCGAATAACAAAAAGAAGAAATAATAAAATTGTCATCCTGAGCGAAGCGAAGGATCTTCTTGTATCGTCATCCTCGGGCTTGTCCCGAGGATCTCAAGATGCTCGCAACAAGTGCGAGCATGACGTGAGACTAAAGATTTTTCGCTGTGTTCAAAATGACAGTTATCTTAAGCTTCCAGCAGCGCCGGTTCCAGCTTGCGGCGGCGGCGCTGGCCGACCCATTCGTTCTGCACGAAATAGAGGCCCGCGCCGATGATCATGGCCGAGCCCGCAAGCGCATAGGCATCGGGAATATTTCTCCAGACGATAAAACCCGCAAGCAGCGACCATAGCAGCGACGTATAACGGAACGGCGAAACCACGGCGGCGTTCGAATATCTGAATGCGAGGATGACACCATAATTCGCAATCGTCACCACGACGGCGGCAACGAACAGGCCGAGCCAGAGGGGGCCCGCAGAGAGAACATGCAGCGTCAACGGCGCTTTAGTCCAGGCGAAGGCGGCAAGGACTAGCCCGATCAGCATATTGCTAATGCCGCCAGACAGGCAGACGATGACCGAGGACACATCCTTTTTGATCTTCCGCGTCAGCAGATCGCGTGTCGCCGTGATCAGTGCGGAAGCGAGCACTAAAAATGCATAGGCGGAGAAACTGGCCGTGCCGGGCTTCACGATCAGCAAAACACCGACAAAACCCGCGACGATGGCGGCGCCGCCGGCATAGGACACTTTCTCTCCATATATAATGGCAGAACCCGTGACGATCAGCAGCGGCGTGATCAGGAAGACAGCGGCAATTTCGGCAATCGGCATATGCGGCAGCGCGGAAAAGAAAGCGACCGCCGACAGCGCCTCGAGCCCGGAGCGCAGCAAAACCCAACGATTGCGTATTTGCGCGAGCGAAGCCAGATGCCCGGCCGCGATCACCCAAACAAACGACAGCGCGCAAACGAAAAGCCCGCGCAGCAGAAGGATCTGCGGGATGGTCAGCGTATCGGAGAAAAATTTGACCAGCGTATCGTTGGTGGTGGCGAGGCCCATGGCCACGCACATTAATATAATACCGGTCGTGTTCGATTTTGAATCAGTCATCTGGGGTCCGCATCAGGGGAAACGATGCTTCTACATCCCAAGTGTTTACAGATTCTTTATGACGCGTCTGTGATGAAAAAAAGGCAGTGGATTTTTTTGCCCCCAACCGCTCACCCCCGCGAAAGCGGGGGTCCATGAAGTATGCCATGTGAGAGTTTTTTATGATGGATTCCCGCTTGCGCGGGAATGAGCGGAAAATTGATCTTTACGGAATTTTTTGTCCGCTACTGCACAATCACCTTGGTGCCGACCTGCGTCCGCGAATAAAGGTCGATGACATCGGCGTTCACCATGCGGAAACAGCCGGAAGATACGGCATGGCCGATGGTTTCCGGCTCGTTCGAGCCGTGAATACGGTAAAGGGTGCCGCCAAGATACATGGCACGCGCGCCCAGCGGGTTTGCCGGCCCGCCCGGCATGAAGCGCGGCAGGTCCGGGCGTCTGGCGATCATCATGTCCGGCGGGCGCCAATCCGGCCATTCTTCCTTGCGCATGACGGATTTCACACCCATCCACGTAAACCCGGGCCGGCCGACGCCGATGCCGTATTGGATAGCGCGATTGTCGCCGAGCACATAATAGAGATGCCGCACCTTGGTATCGATAATGATCGTGCCGGGCGCTTCCCTGGTTTCAAAAACGACTTCCTGGCGCGGAGCCGGGCGGGTTCCCTCATCCGTATCCAGCCAGTTGTCGATCGTCTCGTCCCATTCCTGATGGACGGTTGTGGTGGGATCTGCCTGCGGTTGCGGCTCGGCCTCGATAGCCTGCTGCGGCATATCCGCCTCGGGCTGGAAGCTCGCTGGCTCGGCAAAGGTAGGAAAACGCGAAAAGCGCTCATCCTGGGGCTCGTCAGGAACAGAAGCCTGTTTGCTTTGTTTGGCAAGACGTTCCGCCTCGATCCTGGCGCGCCGCTGCTCTTCTTTGACAAGGCGCGCATCAAGGCGGGCCTGCTCCCTCGCTTGCTTCTCGGCCTCTTTCGCGGCACGGGCCTCGGCAAATGCCTGTTTTCTGGCCTCTTCCTTTTCGAGCCGCACCTGTGCCTGCAGGCGCCTTTGCTCTTCCCTCGCCTGCCTCACTTCAAGCCGTTTCTGCTGCAATTCGAGCTGCTGAAGCTGGCGTTTGCCGAGCTTGCTCTTTTTTTCCTCGAACTGACGCGTGGCGACGACCTCGTCGATAATACCGGCGCGCACAGCGGTTCCGGCCCCGATCAGGAGCAGGCAGGAAAAAACAATGATAAGAGGACGGAACATGGGGATCACGATGTGAAGAGGTTAGGACTGCACTAACGACATAATTTCAGTTTCGTCATTAAGAAATGACAGGATTACAGGCCTGCGGGCATAAAACAAAAACCCTGTTGCAGGTAAGCAACAGGGTTGGAATTATGCGGGTTTGAAAGCTATTTTTTTGCCAGATGGGCAGGCTCGGACGACACCGAAACTACTTTATAAGTCTGGTTATATTCGGCGGCCAGTATCTTTTCCCAGCCTATCGAGTTGCCCTTCTTACCGGCCTTTTTCTTGGCCAAAGATAAGAGTTGCGCATCGATATCCCCGACGCTGACCGAATTGGGATCGTTCTTGGCATCTTCTTTATCGGCTTTGGCAAGCTCTCTGAAATCGCCCTTGTCTGAGATTCTTACCTTTGTGGTTTCTTTCGTACCATCTCTATTACGTTTGGTCTCGGTCCTGACCAGAGACTCGTTGATAAATTGCGCAAGCGCTTCTTTATCGACGACATCCTTTTGCACAACCTCACCGTTTTCGACCACATTGATCTTGACGACAACGGGCTTGCCTTCTTTCGTCTGAGCATGTTTGAGCGCGTTGACGATATGAGCTTCGTCATTGCTTTCGAGAGGTTTGCCGCCAAATGTCAGATGATCCAGCATCGCATCGCCTATAGGCGAGCCTCGCGGCATAAGCTTATTGGCGATATTGCCGAGAAATTTCTTTTCCAGAAAATCGCTTTCCTTCAGCAGTAAATAGGCGCCATGCGGCGTCATATAAGTTGTCTCTTTCGCACTTGCTATAAGTTTTTTATTCGTCTCGTCTTTATATTCGCCACGCGCTTTCGTAATGGCTGCGGCCAAATCTCCTGCTTTAAGCTCCACCTTACCGTCGAACTGCTTCTTGACCTTGGCCAGCACAGCTTCCTGCTCCGGTTTGTCGGTTATAGCTTTATATTCGGCACTCTCAGTGATGGTTTTGACTAACGCTTTTTCATTCTCACCCTTAGCCTTTTCCACATCAGCCTTGTATTCGCCGCGCGCTTTTGTAACCGCAGCGGCCACATCTCCTACTGCAGGATCCTGGCCTTCAAACTTCTTCTTGACGCTAGCCAACACAGCTTCCTGTTCCGGCTTGCTGTCTATAGCTTTATATTCGGCACTATCAGTGACAGTTTTGACTAATGCTTTTTCTTTTTCTACCTTGGCCTTTTCCAATCCAGCCTTGTATTCGCCACGCGCACTTGTCACCGCGGCGGTCACTTCTTCTGACTTATACTCTTTGCCGTCAAACTGCTTCTTGACCTTGGCCAGCACAGCTTTCTGCTCAGGCTCATCGGTGATAGCTTTATATTCTTTGCTATCTTTGATTAGCTTTGTCAGATCCTCATCTTTTTGTTTGGTTTCCTGTTTAGCTACGGCAGCTTTATCAACATAACCTAATCCTTTTAGAATTTGAGCGGTATCGCTTGAATCTCCAAGAGTATTAAGCCATTTGATAATTTCGCCGTTCGTCAAGCCATTATGGTTCGTATCCATTGCAAGAAGGGCTTGTTTTTCCTCGTTTGAGATTTGAAGACCTTTTATTTGATCGACGGTCAGGCGCGTCCATGTTTTTTCAGCAGCACCGCCCAGTTCCCGGAGAAACTTATTACGGGCCTGCAGCGTGTCCAGCTTGCCTCCCGCCGCGGTAAGTGCGTTCTGAATAAGGTCGTTCATCATTTACTCCATCAATAAAATCAATATTCACGCCCATTCCGGGCTTATCTTGAGTAAATAATAGATGAACTGCACAATAAATCCAGTTAATCATATGTTTATGCTGAATATGTTCAATATTGATCGAAGTTTATACTTAACTTGTCTTAATTTACGGCAAGTCTCGGCGGCGCTTTGGCTTTTCACTTTTTTCGCCTGATGATTACAACGGGCACAGCAAAAGGGATGATGCCCAAAAGCGTTACGAATTAAGGTTGAGGCAAAGATAATTTTATATCATCGCTCGATTTTTTTTAATTGCATCAGCTCCATGCAAAGCGAAATCGTTTTGCCGTCATTCCCGCGAAAGCGGGAATCCAGATATAAAGAAGTTACATTCTGCTTCGCAAAGCGAAGGCAAAAGTTGTAATTTTAGCCACAAGACAAAGGCGAAAGCCAAGGATGTCTTACTATTGCAGAACAAGGGTCTTTACCTTGCGGTTTAGAATAACATTATTTCTGGATTCCCGCTTTCGCGGGAATGACGGAAATGATAACGATTTAATTTACTCTTATGGTCAGGGCGCGTAGCTCAGCGGTAGAGCACTCCGTTCACATCGGAGTGGTCACAGGTTCGATCCCTGTCGCGCCCACCAGCCTTCGCCTGCTTCGCAGGCTACGGCTTTGGCAAGCCCTGGTTAATGCGAAGGCTGTCACGCCATAGCCCGAAGGGCGACGGCGGACGTGACCGAACCCGTGATTTTTTATCATTCGCGCTGCGCGTTTACCCTTTCCGCTCACCCCCGCGAAAGCGGGGGTCCATGAAGGCTACTATCTGATTTTTTTATAATGGATTCCCACACCCACAACTCGGATATATCCGAGTTGTGCATTAGAAATGTTCATATCGGGCAAGCCCGATATTAATGGGAATGAGCGGTTAGATTCAAACTCTCAATTGCCGGCCACAGCTCGCTCCATTCCGAAATCACCGCGTCGGCACCGAGTTCGCGCGCGGGCACGGAAGTATAGCCGAAATCGACAAGAATAATCGGCACGCCCGCAGCCCGCGCGGTGTCGACATCGGTCTTGCTGTCGCCGATGGTGACCGTGTGCCGCATATCGCCGCCGCATTCCGAAACCGCGACTTCCATCATGCGCGGGTCGGGCTTGGAAAAAGGCAATTCGCCGCTGCCGATAATGGCATGGAAATAGCGCTCGGCATCGAGCGCGCGCAACAGCTGGTTGGCAAGCGGCGTGCGCTTGTTGGTGCACACGCCGAGCCGGAATCCTTTTTTGAGAAAACCGCTCAGGATGTCGCGCAGTTCGGGCCGCATCACGCTGTGATCTGCGATATGCTCGCTGTAATATTTGATGAAATGCTCGGTCAGCAGCGCAAGCCGCGTGTCGTCATAGGTGCGGCCGCAAAGCTGCAGCCCCTTTTCGATCAGGGCGCGCGCGCCATGGCCGATCAGCGGCCGCGCCGTTTCCATGGATACTGCGGGACATTTTTCGGCAGAGAGGATGACATTCAACGTTGCGACAAGATCGCCGGCCGTGTCGACCAGCGTGCCGTCGAGGTCGAAGATAATCGTCAGCGGTGGCGACATGGTTTTGTAATGTAATCCCCTATCGTTCAAAAACTTATTCCGCTCACCCCTGCGAAAGCAGGGGTCCATAAAGTTCACCATTACATGCTTTTTATGATGGATTCCCGCTACCATAACTCGGATATATCCGAGTTATGCATTAAAGTTGTTCATATCGGGCAAGCTCGATATGAATGGGAATGAGCGGAAGGGAATTGATCCACTACCCCCTATTTTGTTTGCTTGACAGACCTACTTGTGCCGAGAAAGAAGATAAGCGTGAACAACGAAAACGCAAAGCGCCTTGCCGGCGAAAAAGCAGCCGGACTGATCGAAAACGGCATGAAAGTGGGACTTGGCACCGGCTCCACCGCCAATTTCTTTATCGATGCCCTTGCCGCGCGAAAGCTCAATATCGTCTGCGTGGCCACATCGAAAGCCTCCGAAACACGCGCGCGCGAAAAAGGCCTGCGCCTGACGACCCTCGACGATGAGCCGCAGCTCGACATCACGGTGGACGGTGCCGACGAGATCGGCCCGAACCTGTCGCTGATCAAGGGCGGCGGCGGTGCGCTGCTTTTTGAGAAGATCGTGGCTTCCGCCTCGCGCAAAATGGTGGTGATTGCGGACGAAGGCAAATGCGTCGATAGGCTTGGCGCCTATCCCCTGCCCATCGAAGTCGTGACTTTCGGCCTTGGCGCCACGCGCCGCGCCATCGTTGCGCTATGCGAGCGATTGAATCTCTCGGGCGGCCTGCAATTGCGCGGCACGAAAGAACATGAGCGCTTTCTCACCGACGGCGGCCATTACATTCTCGATGCATCGCTGGAACAAATACCCGATCCCGAAACGCTCGCCCGCGCACTTTCGCAAATTCCCGGCATCGTGGAACATGGTCTGTTTTTGAATATCGCCACACTCGCGCTGATCAGCGACGGGCAGCAAGTAAGACAAATTCACAAAAACTGAAATTCAGTCTGCAGCGGGGTGATAGGAACGCCTGACCTGAGCCTATCCCCGGCTGCGGACAAATCATGTTTACGGCAAAAACCTTCAGGATCACTTAAGACTCAGAGGATTGTGCGCTGTTAAGTGCCTGATGATATTCGTTAATAATCTGAATTGCCTTGTTATCCAAGGTTACGGCTTCCTGAACGGACGTGGTTAACAAATCGCAATTTTCTTAGCGAAATTAACCCTTGAGTTACCAAGTTCAAGAAAGAGTTAGGAGGGGGTTCCGTTTTTATGCAGCGAGTTGACGCGATGCCTATGGCGATGAAGGATGCGCCCGCCATTTCTGGCGGTGCGGTCGCACGTCCGCTGCTGCTCGCGCTGTGGCTGAAACGTTTTTTCGTACTGATCCCGACTGGCGCTGCCGCTTTCGTCAGCTTTACCGCCGTCAACATGATCCCGGCGCGCTATTCCGCCGAAACGCGGGTTTATGTCGAGAACCGCGAAAGCGTTTACGCGCGGCCCATGCTGGGCGAGCGGCAGGCAGCGGCGGAAAACATACCCCTCGATCAGGAAGCCATCGCAAGCCATGTGCAGCTCATGTATTCGCGCGATCTTGCAAAAGACGTCATCCGCAAGCTGAAACTGACCACCTTCTCCGAATTCACCGCAGGCGGCGCGCATGATTTCCTCAGTGCGCCGCTGCTCATGCTCGGCCTGATCAAGGACAGGACGCGCATGACGACGGAAGAGCGCACGATTGATAGCTATTACGAGCGGCTTAAAATTTATCCGGTCGATAAATCGCGCGTCATCGAGGTGAAGTTCGAATTGCAGGACGCGCTGCTGGCCTCGAAGATCGCGAATGCCATTGCAGAGCGATATCTGGAGGTCGAGCTGCAGGCCAAGCTCGAGCGCGACCGCAAGGCCGGCCAGTTCATCCAGACCAGGATCGACGACATGCGCAAGCAGGCGGAGGATGCCGAAGCCAAGGTTCAGGCTTTCCGCGCCAAGCACGAAATCTATGCGGCAGAAAACAACCAGGCCATCGGCGCGCAGCAGCTTGCCGAGCTCAACAAGGAGCTGGCGTTGGCGCAGGCGCGCTTTGCCGAATCCCAGGCCAAGACGAAATATATCCGCGAACAGCTCAATTCGAAAAAGGCGATCGAGCTTGCCGATGTGTTAAATTCGACGCTGATCCAGCGGCTGATCGAGCAGCGCGCAGGCATACGCGGCGAGATTGCGCGGACGATGACGTCCCGCCCGCCCGCCTATCCGAAAATGCGCGAATTGCAAGCGCAGCATGCCGATATCGAACGTCAGATCCGCGAGGAGATCGCCAAGATCGCGCGCGGGCTGGAGAGCGACACCAAACTTGCCGAAGTGCGCCTGAACTCCATCAAGCAAAGCATCGACGAAATGAAAAAGGTTTCCACCGCGGGCGGCACGCATGAAGTCGCGCTGCATGCGCTGGAGCGGGAAGCCAAGGCACAGCGCGACCTGCTCGAATCCTGGCTTGTGATGTATCGCGACGCGGTTGCGCGCGACAGTCTTGAGGCGCACAACGCCGACGGCCGCATCGTTTCCTACGCCGCACCCGCGAGCCGCCCGGCTTTTCCAAAAAAAGGGCCAACCGTCCTGATCGCGACATTCGGCACTCTGCTGATGGCGGCCTTGCTCGTTCTCACGCGCGAGCTGGCTTTGAGCCGCGGCGTTGTTTTGCATAGGCCGCAACCGTTGGCATTAGGCCCGCCGCAGGTGGATTTGAAAAACCCAAGGTCTAATCCAAGACCGGAAGTTCCTGTCGCGCAGGGATTTACGCTTGACCCCTGCCACGAAAAAACGGCGATTGCCGATTTGCTCTATGCTCTCCTGGGCCCGGAAGCCGAAACCGAAACGCCGCAAATTCTTTATATCGCCGGCGCCACATCGTCGATACAGGAAGGGCAATTCGCGCTTCGCCTGGGCCGCGCGCTAGTGCAGGCGCAACGCCGCGCCGTGATCGTCGATGTCAATATGCCGCGCCCACAGCTCAGCCTGATTGCGAACAATTATTCCGGCAAGGGGCTTTCCGAACTTCTGGCAGGCAAGGCGCCGTTCGCCTCCGTGATTTATCGCGACGCGACCACGCGGCTGAATATCATCCCGTTCGGCTCCGCGCACCGCGATCTGCCATCGCGCGCGCTGACGCGCACCTCGTTCGGCAAATGCCTGAACGCTCTCAGCGCGACTTACGATTTCGTGCTGCTCTCCGGCCCGGCCGTTGCGGAAACGGAGGAAGCGGGCGATGTGGCAAGCCTTGCCGACCGCGTCATTCTGCTCGGCTATGACAGCATGCCGGAAGATCTTGTGATCAAGGCGCGCGATGCATTTTTGGCGGCAGGAGCTGCGGCCGTGGATGTCACAATGCTGATCGACCAGAACCCGGTCGGCCGCCCCCAGGGCCAGGCCGCGATGATTTAATTATTGATGCAATGAAACAGGGACGGTTTTTTCGACGCGCCCAGCGAATATTTCAGTAAGAGAATTTGCGCAAGCGCGGCGCCGCGCCAGCCGAAACCGAAAATGGCCGTGTGCAGTTTTTCGCGCTCGTGCAACCAGTGCGATTTGTTTTCGTTCTCAAAAATACCGAGATCGAAAACATCCAGCCCTTCATCGCAGGCAGAGACGATAATGTGCTGAAGTAATATTTCGCCCGGCGCGAAGGCGGCAATATCTTCTGCCTCTGAACTTGCCCAGCCACATAAACGTTTTTGTTGTTGCAGACCAAGAAAAACGGCGCAAATCCTGTCCTCGAAATTCAATGTGAAGATACGGAAAGCCGGCTCATCAGCAGCCAGGTTCTGCAAAAACGCCTGCATATGATTTTCGCAGAAACTATCCGGCATATTCGTGCGCCGGAAATGCGCATGTCTTTGCGCGAGGAAAATTTTCAAGGCATCGATGCGCTCGCCCGCATATTTGGCCTCCAAAATGGAAAGCGAGCCCGCTTCTTTTAATTTGCGCAATTTGCTGCGCAATTGCTGAAGATCGCTCTCGCTGCGCATTGTATTCAGCGTCGCTTTCGCGCTCGGCTGCAGCCTGTGCCAGCAGGCCGCCTCATTCGAGATCTTGTGGGGGAAAACGAGAAGCGGGTTGCGCTCCCCTCCCCAGCTTTGCGGAATTCTGTCGATGTGAAACGCGCCTATCCTCTCGTCATGCGCCAGCCGGGAAAAAATATTGCGGAGAATTGCCGGTGGCAGAGCGAGGCCGGGCTTGAACAGCGGCACGGCGAAAACCGTGCAGGGATTGCCCATAAAGCGGGCAATTCTGGCGCCGGCACCGGTCTCGACGATCAGGGGAATAAGCATGAGCGGCGCACCTCTCGCATCCGAAATCAACACGGTGCAAGGTTTCGGCTTTGGCTCCGCCTGCGCTTCATACCAGCTGCGGCAAAAGGAAAACCTTTGATAGGGCGAGCAGATAAACTCTTTCTCGAGCCGCGCCCACAAATCGGCACATGCTGTCATCAATTCCGCGAAAGTGACGACATAATCTTCGCGCTCCTGTTTTACCAGGAAGCTTTGGGGGGCTTTGCCGCTCATGGCCATATACTTAATAGACAAAGATGAAAAATCACATTGAGGATTTAAAGCGTATTCGAGCGTTTAAGGTTACCGCAAAGTAACGCAGGAAAAATACCGATAAAATGCTAGAGTCCGACACATTATTTAAGAAAAAACATGTTGTCGAAATACTCTATATTGGCGGCGCTCGGGCTTGAAGGCTGCTATCTCAGCGGCATGCACCGTTTTGCGAAGCCATATCTTGGCGGTGTCGGCGCCATCCTCACGCTGCATCATGTCAGACCCAGTCATTTTAGCAGTTTCCGGCCGAACCAGAGCACGGAAATCACACCGGAATTCCTGGAGCGCACGATTTTACATTTGCGCGTATCTGGTTTCGACATTGTCGGCCTCGATGAAGCTATGCGCCGCATAAAAGCGCCCGGCACATGCAATCCATTCGTCGTTCTTGCCTTCGAGCATGGCTATCGCGATGTTTTTTCCCATGCCTATCCTGTTTTAAAGAAACACGCTTGCCCTTTCACGCTCTATATCCCGACCGCGTTTCCCGACGGCGAAGGCCTGCTGTGGTGGCGCGCGCTGGAGCATGTGATCGGTACGCGCGACGTCGTCATGATCAACGCCGAAGCCGAGCCGCGCATTTACATGACCGCGACATTGGAGGAAAAATACGAAGCCTATTACGATCTTTGCTGGTGGCTGCATTCATTGGACGACAAGACCCTGCATAAATTTATGCGCGATTTCTGCGCCACTTTCGGTTTCGATATGAAAACGGCATGCCGGGAAACCTGCATGAGCTGGCCTGAGATTGCGTTGCTTGCCGCGGATCCGCTTGCCAGCATAGGTGTGCAAACGCTGGGCGGTACCAATCTGCCGAAGCAAATTCGCGATGGCGCGCGCATTCTGGAAGCAGCGCTCGGAAAATATCCGAAACATGTATCCTGCACTTACGGAAAGCCGGACGCAGATATATGCAAGCTTGGTTGCGACACGGCCGTCACGTCTTCTTACGGCATGCTATATGCCGAGCATGCAAACCATCTGCATCAACTCCCACGCATTCCTTTGCGGGGCGATTATCAATCGCTGCATTGTCTCGATGTATTATTGTCCGGCCTGCCGTCTTATATCCAGAACGGCTTTGCGTGCATGCGCATAACCTGAATTCACCTCGCTTCGTCATCCTCGCGCTTGTCGCGAGGATCTCTTGAGATGCTCGGATCAAGTCCGAGCATGACGTTATGATTTCTGCATGAACCAGATGATCGCCGCCGCCGGCAGGATCCAGAATAGCCCCGCAATCGCGTAATAAATAAATTGAACGACATGCGATGTACCGGGCAGAAGCTTCACGGCCAGCACCATGGCAAGCAGGGTATAGACGATCACAAACGGAACCAGCAGCAATACGCCGATGAATTTACGCAGGCGCTGGGGAAGCCGGAGAGGATTGAGTGTCATGATGAGAGGCTTACACTAGTCGTCATCCCCGCGAAAGCGGGGATCCAGATGTAAAGCTTTATTTCCGGATTCCCGCTTGCGTAGAAATGACGCAAGGTGCATGACGCTTAAATGCCGATGCAAAATTTAAGAATTCTACGCCTCTGGCTTTATCTCGTCGCTGCACTCATTGCATTGATGGTGCTGGTGGGCGGCGCGACACGCCTCACCGAATCCGGGCTTTCGATTACGGAATGGAAACCGCTCAGCGGAACGCTGCCGCCGTTATCGGCGCAGCAATGGCAAAATGAATTCGATAAATATCAAACGACGACGCAATATCTTGAACTCAATCGCGGCATGAGTTTGGAAGATTTCAAGACAATTTATTGGTGGGAGTGGATGCACCGTTTCCTGGGCCGCATGATCGGCCTTGCCTTCGCGCTGCCTTTTCTTTTTTTCGCACTCACAAAAAACCTGCCACGCCCTTTGCTGCTGAAGCTCGGCGGCATTTTGCTGCTGGGCGGCCTGCAAGGCGCTGTGGGCTGGTGGATGGTGGCGAGCGGTCTTGCCGATCGCATCAATGTCGTACCCTATCGTCTTGCCATTCATCTTACATTGGCGCTGATAATTTTTGCGTGTATTTTGCGCGTAGCATTTTCACTTACTCATCCTGCTCGTGCAACAAGTAGACATCTAAGCCTAGATCCCCGCCGCCACAACTCGGATGTATCCGAGTTGTGTTTTGATAATACCCACATCGGCATGCCGATGTGGGATGGGAATGACGTAAACAAATTTTGGTTCAATTGTACTATTCTTACTTTTATATTCCTCCAAATCTTCCTAGGCGGGCTGGTTGCAGGAAACCGCGCCGGATATATTTACAATACTTGGCCATTGATGGACGGCGATATCGTTCCCTCCGGTCTCTTTATTATGGAACCCTGGTGGCGGAATTTTTTCGAAAACACGGCACTCGTGCAATTCATGCATCGCTGCACGGCTTATGTATTGTTGATTTTGGGATTGGCAATTTTTTTGAAAGAACGAAGCAAAGGTGAAGGTATATTATTTGCAGCACTATTGCTGCAGGCAAGCCTTGGCATTGCGACATTATTATCCGGCATGAATTTCGCGCTTGCGCTGATGCATCAGGCGGGGATTATCCTTGTCCTGTCTATAGTTATATATCATCAAAAGCATTTTAGCTTTCGGCATTTGCCCGCAGGTCAGGATTGAGTTACATTATATTTATATTGTTGAAGCCATAGGGATAACGAATATGATAATTCAGGAAACCGGAACTTCGTCCGCAAAAAATAGCGTCAGAAAGCCGGATTGGGCAAAAGTAGCGTTGAAGTTCGATACGGCATTATTGTCAGGTTTCAAGTCCGACAATGCAGCTTCTCCCAATAAGAATTCTATTCGTGCGGGTTTGAATATGTTGTTCGCCGGAAAAGATCCTCGGGAAGTTCTGAAAGCTTACGATACCCCGCAAATTCAGGATATTATCAAAGCATCGTCTCAAAATGGCCAGATTGATATCGAGGCATTAAAATCAAAATTGACCACCTATCTTGCAACGCCGACCACAACGGCGGAATATACAGCCTATCTTGAGCACACGGGTTCGGTCATCAATGAGCCTTTCAAAAACGTACCGACACCGACTTACAGAAAATTCGAGAAAAGATACCCTTAAGCCGCCCTCAAAGCCTGATCGAGATCGGCGATAATATCTTCCGGATCCTCTAACCCGATCGACACGCGGATCGTGTCCGGCCCGCAACCGGCCGCGATCTTGTGCTCGTCCGAAAGCTGGCTGTGCGTGGTGGAAGCCGGGTGAATGATCAACGAGCGCGTATCGCCGATATTGGCAAGATGCGAAAACAGCTTCACATTCGCAACAACCTTCACGCCGGCATCGTAACCGCCCTTCACACCGAACGTGTAAACCGAGCCCGCGCCCTTCGGCATATAGCGTTTGACGAGATTATGATGCGGATCTTTCGGCAGCCCGGCATAGCTGATCCATTTCACTTGATTATGTTGCGAGAGAAATTCGGCAACCTTCAGCGCGTTGTCGCAATGGCGCTGCATGCGCAGCGGCAGCGTCTCTATACCTGTTAAAATCTGGAACGCGTTGAACGGCGAAATGCAGGGCCCCAGCGGCTGCAGGCCGAGCGCGCGGCAAGCCACGGCAAACGCCATTTTGCCGAAAGCCTGATGGAAGTTGAGATTGTTATATTCGGGCCGCGGTGATGTAAGACATGGATAGCGTCCGGACTTGCTCCAATCGAACGTGCCGCCATCGACGACGATGCCGCCCATGGAATTGCCGTGCCCGCCCAGAAATTTCGTCAGCGAATGAACGACGATATCCGCGCCATGCTCAAAAGGCCGGCAGAGATAAGGTGTCGCGACCGTGTTGTCGATCAGCAGCGGCAGGCCTGCGCCCGATGCGATCTTGGCAAGACCCACAATATCCACCACGCGCCCGTCCGGATTGGCGATGGTATCGGCATAGATCGCTTTCGTTTTCGGTGTGATCGCCTTCTCGAACGTGGAAAGATCGTTGATGTCGGCCCATTTCACCTGCCAGCCGAAGCGCTTATAGCTGTGGCCGAACTGGGTGATCGTGCCGCCGTAAAGCTGCCTGGCGGCAACGAATTCGTCGCCGGGTTCGAGCAGGGTCTGGAAAGCGATGAACTGCGCGGCAAGGCCTGAGGCGAGCGCCAGTGCCGCGCTGCCCCCTTCGAGCGCCGCCACGCGCTGCTCCAGAACTTTTTGCGTGGGATTGGTGACGCGGCCGTAAATCTCGCCGTCGGATTTGAGCGCGAAACGGTCGGCCGCTTCCTTGGCAGAGGGAAAAACATAGGCCGCCGACTGGTAGATCGGCGTGACCACGGCGCCGGTTGCCGGGTCCGGCGCGGCGCCCGCGTGAATGGCCTGCGTGGCAAAGCCGGGCTTTTTATCCTTGCTCATGAAACTCCTTGTGGAGAATTGCAGTGCAGCATGAGTTGATTCTTGCTTCCGGTGTACGCCCTGCGCTAGTGGGGCGTCAAACGGCAACTACATCATAGTTGTGTTGATTTATTATAAAGGTGATTTCACATGGCAGTTTTATCAATTGGAAATACCGCGCACTCAAATACTACAGATCCTAACGCTGCTTTCTCCGATGTGCTTGATCTTGAATATGAGAAGAAAGAGGACAAGAAAAATAAAAAACCGACATTTTACGAAAAGCTTTTCTACAATATTGTGAGAAGCGATAAATGTTCTGGCGATCAGACGTCGGAACAGGCGCATGAGAATATCCTGATCTGCTATTTGAAAAATGTTTGCAAATTTGGCGATTATATCACCATCGGCAATGTGAATGGTGAAGCAAAGATTTCCAATCTGAACACCAACTTCTTCAAGGAACAGCTTGGCGGCTCAAAACTGGAACAGTTGATGGCAAGCTTCAGAATTAATAAAGGTAATGTAAGTTTTCAAAAAATCGTCCGTGACACCCTCAGACAACAATTAGAAGAGAATGCGAGACTTCAAAAAAAGGGGAAAAATGATAAAATATCTCCTTTAATATCGAACAGGCAGTGGCAAATGAATACCGAAACTTTCGCTCACGCTTTTTTCAGCGCGCTTAATCATGCTATGCCAATGGGTTTCACCAAGTTTGAAAACGAAATGATTGCCCTTAGCAAAGATACTTCCCCTATGTATGTTAGGGCAGAAACTGATGAAGTGGAAACGGCTCCAGCCCTCGTAAACGCTACGCTAAAAACCAGTAACCAGCATTAAGTCTGGCTGAATATCCAATCAATTCCCGCATAAGTTGCGCCAAATAGGCAAGTTTATCTTGCGTCAAGGCACGGTTTTTCCTAATCTGCCTGCAGAAAAGCGAATTGAAACGTTTATTTTAGGAGATTAAAATGACGGCGCCATCAGTTGTAGGCAATTATTCAGCAGTCAAATTAAATCAGACCGGACCTGCTTTTAGCGGGGCACTTCATTATGGTCAGGCCAGAGCAAACGGCGCCCAGACACCTGCCGGGAATGAAAATCCTGAGACAAAACGAGCGGCTTTTTACGATATTATAAAACAAGAGAACGATGGAGAAAAATCCGAGCTTGGTTTGGAAGGGCTGATAAACTATGTGATCAGCCATTATGGAACTGATGGCTTGATTGCATCTACAGGTTTGGCGCAGTTAGCAAAAGAGTTTGACATAAGTTTAAAAAATTCTGCTGTTGAGCAGGCACTGACAAGAACTTGGCAAATGTTTCCTAATGGTATCAAGACATATGACCCCGAAGCGCTTGTAAAGCAACTTTTTGGTCCAGCGATTACAGGCAATAAAATACTCAAGCCAAATTATCTTGCTCGCATCAAAGCGCTGCATGATCCAGCCGCAGAACGACCGCGCGCCACCACACCAACTGAGCCGACACCAAAGCCGGTTATTGCTACTGAAATAAACGAAAAGGGCAAGGTCACAATCAGGGTTAGCGATCCTAAAGCCGTTAGTTCTATAACAGTGATTGCTCCTCAGGGCACTCCAGTCACCACTGTATCGCCCGCTCCTCCTCCTAAGAAACAATAAAACTTCAGATTATCTTGAGCGCAGCGAAAAAAATATCTAGTCTTCCATCAGCTTCTTGATCTGCGCGACATAGGGCCTTACCGCCTCGATATTGCCGGGCAAGGGTTTCAGCTTCTGCACGCTCTGGAATTCGCTTTCCAGATTTTTGATCGCCTCGGCCTTTTCGGCATCGCTGAAGTTTTTGTCGTTCTTCACCTGCTCGATGGTTTTTCTGATATTGGGCTCGAAATCGGCAAGACCGCCTTCCGGGTCGGCATAGCCATAGGCCATCATCACCGATTGTCCGGTCTCGTTCAGCTTCTCGAAATCGCTGAAGCCGTGCTTTTTGAAAATGGCGATCGTATCCGGAGAATTTTTCGTGGTCTGAACGAGCGCGATGATATTGCCGCCCTCGCTGCCGCCTTCCTCGTCTTCCTCCTCGTCGTCATCGCTAGCCGAGGTTTTCGACGTCGTGTCGTTGGACTTTTGCCATTTCTTGACGTCATCGACAGTCGCCACGAAACGCTTCACGGCATCCGAATTCAGCTGGATCTGCTTCGGCGGCTCGTCCTTTGCGCTATCCTGCGCATATGCTGGAAAAACGCATAGGCAAATGAGGGCGGCAAGTGCGGCGCAGGTTCGGGCAGGCCGGAAGATCATGAAGCGTCTCTCTTTTTTATGACTTGCTTTGATATCCCAGATTTGTGACGTAATCGCGGGCAAAAGTCCATGCGGGCCTATAAGACGTGAACAAGGGAAATCGGTATAGTGGTATTATAATACCTCAAACAAAAGCACTTGATTTTGCAGGTAAATTTGCCTTGACAGCACGATTGCCGCTTTAGTAAGCAGAGGCAGGTTTGAACAAAGGGACGATCCATGACGACCACGACGGCAACGCCGAAGGACATCGAAAAAAAATGGGTGCTGATCGACGCCGCCGGTCTCGTCGTCGGGCGCCTGGCCACAATCATCGCCATGCACCTGCGCGGCAAGCATAAGCCGACTTTCACGCCGCATATGGACGATGGCGATTTCGTCGTCGTCGTCAATGCCGACAAAGTGGTTTTCACCGGCCGCAAATGGCAGCAGAAAGTCTATCACCGGCACACTGGCCATCCCGGCGGCATCAAATCCGCGCGCGCCATTGAGATAAAGAACGGCAAGTTTCCGGACCGCATCATCCGCAAGGCCGTGGAGCGCATGCTGCCCGAAGGACCGCTGGGCAACAAGCAGCTTTCTAATCTGCGCGTTTATGCCGGGCCGAACCATCCGCATGAAGCGCAGGCACCGCTCAAGCTCGATGTCGCCTCCCGCAACCGTAAAAACGTCAAGAATGTGAAGGCAGCCTGACCATGTCCGACAATCTCCAATCCCTCTCCTCTCTCGGCAGCGCTTTGAAAACGGAAGCGGGCATTGCTCAGCCGCCCGTGCGCGAACGCAAGGTGGATGCGCAGGGCCGCGCTTACGCCACCGGCAAACGCAAGGATGCCGTGGCGCGCGTCTGGATAAAACCGGGCAAAGGCGCCATCACCGTCAACGACCGTGATTACAAAACCTATTTCGCGCGCCCCGTTCTGCAGATGGTTTTGCAGCAACCGCTCGACGTGGCCCAGCGCAACGGACAATACGACATCATCTGCACCGTTGCGGGCGGTGGGCTTTCGGGACAGGCAGGCGCGCTGCGCCATGGTCTTTCTAAGGCCCTGACCCTGCAGGAGCCGGACCTGCGCGGCGTTCTCAAAAAGGCAGGCTTCCTCACCCGCGACAGTCGCGTGGTCGAGCGTAAGAAATACGGCCGCCGCAAAGCCCGCCGTTCCTTCCAGTTCAGCAAGCGCTAAGCTTTGGATCGTTTGGCAGGAAGGGCAGCCGCGAGGTTGCCCTTTTTGTTTTCCGCCCCTAGGATGCGCGCAATGCGCAAGACAAAGCTCAAGACGAAGTTCAAAACGAAATTCCAGCCGGTCGATGCGGCCTTTCTGGCCACCAGGAACAACGAAGCCTGGGCCGAGCCGGCCTATTCCGGCGCGCTGTCGGCATTCCGCCGCAATTATTCGCGCGATCTCAAAAATGTCGATGCCGTCATCTGGGGCGTACCTTACGATCTTGCCACATCCTACCGTCCCGGCGCGCGTTTCGGCCCGCAGGCCATTCGCCGTATCAGCGCGATGTGGGAACCCGCGGACGCAGCCTGGCCTTACGATTTCACGCCCTTCACGAAGCTTTCCATCGTCGATTACGGCGATGCCGTGTTCGATTTTTCCTGCCCTGAAATCGTCCTGAACGATATTGCCGAACAAGCCGCGCATATCATCGAAAACGGCGCGACGCTTTATTCATTGGGCGGAGACCATACGATCACGCATTCGCTGCTTCGCGCGCATGCGAAAAAATACGGCAAGCTTGCCTTCATTCATTTCGACGCACATGCCGATACCTGGAACGAAACGAACAAAAAACTTTATCACGGCAATTTCGTTTCCAGCGCGATCGACGACAGGCTGATCGATCCAGCCAGCTCGATCCAGATCGGCATTCGCACCGTTGCGCCGAACCCGCATAAAATTGCGCAGATCGATGTCGACCAATGCACAGCGCTCGGCGCTGCGAATATCGCAGCGCAGATCAGGCGCAAGGTCGGCAAGCGCAAGGCTTATCTCAGTTTCGATATCGACTGCCTCGATCCCGCGCATGCGCCGGGCACCGGCACACCGGTACCGGGGGGGTTAAGCACGCGCGAGGTTTACACGATCCTGCGTGGCCTCAAAGATATTGATATCGTCGGCGCCGATATCGTCGAAGTATCGCCGCCTTACGACCATGCCGACATCACCGCCAATGCGGCGGCAGGCGTGCTGCAGCAATTGCTGTGCCTGCAGGCGTTGCGGCACAAAAAGAAATCCTCAAGACGAAAATGAAACGCGTGCGTATTGCCGTTCTGGGCGCTTCCGGTTACACGGGCGCGGAACTCGTGCGGCTGCTCCTTAACCACCCACGCGCCGAAATTGCAGCGCTGACCGGCGAGAGCAAGGCCGGCCTCATGATGGGCGAAGTGTTTCCGCATCTTCTGCCTAACAGCCTGCCAAAGCTGACAAAGATCGAGGAGCTCGACTGGCAGGCTTTCGATGTCGTCTTCTGCGCCCTGCCGCACGGCACCACGCAAACCACGATCAAGGCGGCATGCGCCGCGAATGAAAATCTGAAAATCGTCGATCTCTCCGCCGATTTCCGCCTGCACGATGTCGAGGCCTATGCGCACTGGTACAATCACGCGCATCAGGCAAAGGATTTGCAGGCTGAGGCGGTTTACGGTTTGACCGAATTGTACCGGCGCGAGATCAGGAAGGCGCGGCTTGTCGCCAATCCCGGCTGTTATACGACGGCGGCAATCCTGCCGCTAGTGCCACTGCTCAAGAAACGCGTCATCGCGCATGATCCGATCATCATCGACGCGAAATCCGGCGTGACGGGTGCAGGCCGCGCGGCAAAAGAGTCGAGCCTGTTCACCGAAGTCGCCGAAGGGTTTCATGCCTATGGCGTCGGCCATCACCGGCACATGTCGGAGCTCGATCAGGAATTTTCGAAAGCGGCGGGGCGCGATGTCGTCGCTTCCTTCACGCCGCATCTTCTGCCGATCAATCGCGGCATTCTGGCAACCATTTACGTCAACTTGTGCAAGGGCAAAACCATCAATGATGCGCATGCAGCGCTCGCTTCGACTTATGAAGGCGAAACTTTCGTGAAAGTGCTGCCCCTTGGCCAGTTGCCGGCGACGCGCCATGTGCGCGGCAGCAATCTCTGCCTCATCGGGCTCGCGAAAGATCGCCAGAACGAGCGCATCATTCTCGTGTCGACGCTCGATAATCTTGTCAAAGGTGCCTCGGGCCAGGCGGTGCAGAATATGAATGTGATGCTAGGCTATGACGAGGATTTGGGCTTGCTGCAGGCACCCCTATTCCCCTGAATAAACACATTTTTTTATTTATTTTCAAGTACTTAACCTGCAATTAACCTTAACGGAGCGATAATGCCGCAGGCGTTTCACATAAGGACAAGCGCGTGCGTTTTGCCGGCATTCCTTCATGCGCATTTTTATGCGGCCTGTTGTTTCAGGCGCACATAGCCTATGCCGCCGATTTCGACGGAATCTTACCCGCCCGATCCGCGCCCACCGATTGTCGATCCCGTTTTGAACGCGCAATTGCGCGGCCCCAGATACGGCTCTGGTCCTCCGGTCGAGATGGGCCTGCGCTTCTGGTATGGCTCGGGCAGCACGATTTACAGCACCGACGCCAGCCAGTACGACCCCTCTTACGGCAATCCGACTTCGGTTCTCGCCTATACCGGCAAGAGCATGGCGAGCGCGGAATTCGCGCTTCGCACCGCCGATCCCGACAGCAGGCTTTTCTTCAAAGGCTTTATCGGCGGCGGCTGGATCAATGGCGGCGCGCTCGACGATGAAGATTATACAACCGGCCAGGTCAAATATTTCGATACATACAGCAAGATCAAAAGCGGCGATGCGTTTTATATGTCCGCCGATGTCGGCCGGCTGTTCGTTCTCGACCGCAGCCGCAACAGCATATTCCTGTTCAACCCCTTCGCCGGCGTTCACTACTGGGATGAGATGGAACATGCTTACGGGATCAGATGCAATGACGACGATGTAGACGGAAGCTATTGCGGTGGTCCGCCGGGAACCGTGCTGACACCGTTTTCGGTCAATACCATCAGCAACGAAACGAACTGGCTTTCCTTCCGCCTCGGCGCTGAAATGCAAGCAAGATTCTACGATAAATTTCTTCTCAATATGGAAGCAGCCTATGTGCCGCTCGCCTATTTCGATAATGAGAGCAGCCATCATCTACGCCAGGATCTCGGCCCCGTTCCCAATGTCAGGCATTATGGGCAAGGCGCGGGTTATCAGTTGGAAGCGAGCCTTTATTACGACATCCTACCGAATACCAGCGTGGGCGGCGGCGTGCGTTACTGGCATCTTGCAGGAGGCGGCACAGCCGAGTTGGTTCAGTCGCAATTGCAATTCACGCTCAATGATCTCGCCAGCGAACGTTACGGCATCTTCGGCGAGCTGAATTACAAATTCGGCGGTTATTGATCGCGCATCAGCCTTTCACTCTGACATAACTTCCCGGCGCAGGTTCGATCGGAATATAATTGGCATTGCTGCCGATCTGCCGCGCAGGAACCTGTTCGGCATCGAGCGAAGAAAGCCAGCCTTGCCAATGCGGCCACCACGAGCCCGCATGGTTTTGCGCTTCCACCTGCCAGTCCGTAAACGTGCCGGTCAGATGGGCATTCGTCCAGTATTCGTATTTGTTGCGCGCGGGTGGATTGACAATCCCCGCAATATGGCCGGACGCGGAAAGGGCAAACGTGACCGGCCCGCCGAAAAATTGCAGGCCGTAGAACACTGATCTTGCCGGCGCGATATGATCTTCCCTCGCCGCCAGCGCATAGACCGGGCAGGTCACTTTCTTCAGATCGATATGCCTGCCGCCCAGCACCATTTTTCCCTGGCTCAACGAATTTTTCAGATAACATTCGCGCAGGTAAAACGAATGACTGGCGGGCGTCATGCGCGTCGAATCCGAATTCCAGTAGAGGAGATCGAAGGCACCCGGCTGCTGCCCGCGCAGATAGGTGTTGACGAAATAGGGCCAGATCAGTTCGTTGGCGCGCAGCATGTTGAAGGTCGAGGCCATATAGGAGCTGTCGAGAAAACCGCGCGCATTCATCGCCGTTTCCAGCGCCTCGATCTGCGCCTCGTCGATGAAAATTTTCAGATCGCCCGCATAGGAAAAGTCCACCTGCGCCGCAAGCAGCGTGAGGGAAGCAACCGGCGCTTTTCCTTCCTGCGCCAGATAAGCCAGCGCGGAGCTGAGCAGCGTGCCGCCGACGCAATAGCCGGCCGCGTTTATCTGCTCCTCGCCTGTAATGCTCCTGATCGCCTCGATCGATTTCAACACGCCTTCGAACATGTAATCCTCGAAGCTCTTGTCGCGCAGGCGCTGGTCCGGGTTCACCCAGGAAACGCAGAACACCGTCTGCCCCTGCTCCACCAGCCATTTGATCAGCGATTTCTCTTCGTTGAGATCGAGGATATAGAATTTGTTGATCCAGGGCGGCACGATCAGGAGCGGCCGTTTGCACACCTGCGCGGTTGCGGGCGCATACTGGATCAGCTGGACCAGATCGTTCTGGTAGATCACCGCGCCTTTTGTCATCGCCAGATTTTTGCCGAGCGCGAATTGCGCCGCGTCCGTCTGCCGCAATTTGATCTCGCCATTGCCGGCGCGAATATCCTCGGCCAGCATCTTCATGCCCTTGACGAGATTGGCGGCACTGGTGCTCATCGTTTCATGCAGCAGCTCCGGGCTTGTCATGATGAAGTTCGAGGGCGAGAGTGCCGCCGAAATCTGCCGCACGTAAAACAGCGCTTTTTGCCGCGTATGCGGGTCGAGCCCCTCGGCCTGCTTCACCGCCTCTTCCGCCCAGTTCGTCGTGATCAAATAGAGCTGTTTGCAGAAATCGAAAAAAATATTGCGCGACCAGTCGGGGCTCTGAAAGCGTTGGTCGAAAGAGCTGGCGGCCATGACCTCGCCCACCGACCCGCCCATGAGCCGTCTGAGCGAATTGCTCCACAGCTCGATATAGCCTTTCCACAATTCGGTCTGCAGCGCGACCGCGCGCTGCGGCGAGGACAGCCAGCTTTCCGCAACTTTCGTGAGCGTGGTGGCGACTTCAGCCGCTTCCGCCGGCATGGGTGAAGGTATGGCCCCTTTTTCGCGCGGCTCCAGAAAGGCCGCCACGGCCTTGCCGTATTCCTCGTAGAGCTTGGCGAGGTTATGCACGAATGCCTGCGGGTCCGCCGCCGCCTCGAATCCCTGAAATTTGCCCTCCGGCTCGCTCATTTTTTACCGCCGCCCTGCATTGTTCTGCTTGCCGGTTATGCCAAAATAGCCCATCTGTGTCAGTAATATTAAGGTTGGGCCGATGCGCAAACCCTCTTTATGCTTAATTCTGATAAGCCTTGTATTTTCAGGCTGTTCGGCCCTGATGCCGACAAAAGACATCGAAAGCAAGGATGCCACGGGCGAATATCCGCTTATTGGCGACCTGCCACCGGGGGAAACGAAAACCCTCTCTCCCGAGGAGCGCGATAAAATGGTCAAGGACCTGACGGTCGCCCGCGAGAAAAACAAGAAAGCGACGGCAGCTCCCCTGCCCGCACAGACACCCTGATAATGTCCGCGCGATGGACGGGGGCCGCGAACATGTTACAACATCGTCCATGACTCGCCACAGCGAAACGCCGCTTGCCATTCTCGACCGCACCTTGTCGATGGAGATCGTGCGTGTGACCGAGCGCGCGGCGGTGGCGGCTGCTTGTCAGCGCGGACGCGGCGATGAGAAACAGGCCGATCAGGTTGCCGTGAACGCCATGCGGCGCGAGCTCAACAAGCTAGGCATTTCAGGTACGGTGGTGATCGGTGAAGGCGAGCGTGACGAAGCGCCGATGCTTTATATCGGCGAAAAGGTCGGCACCGGCACGGGGCCGAAGGTCGACATCGCGCTCGACCCGCTGGAAGGCACCACGATCTGCGCCAAGAACACGCCAAATGCGCTCAGCGTGATTGCGATTGCCGAGGAAGGCGGGCTGCTTTACGCGCCGGACGTTTATATGGACAAGATCGCCATCGGCCCCGGCTATCCGGACGGCGTCGTCGATCTCGATGCCGATCCCGCCGACAATATCGCGGCATTGGCCAAGGCAAAAGGCGTGAAACCTGCCGATATCACCGCCTGCATGATGGACCGCCCGCGCCATGCCATGCTGATCAAAAGCATTCGCGAAACGGGGGCCGCCATTCGCCTGATCGGCGACGGCGACGTTGCAGGCGTCATTCATACGACGGACCCGATCGAGACCGGCATCGACATTTATATCGGCATCGGCGGCGCGCCCGAAGGCGTGCTGGCGGCTGCGGCCTTGCGCTGCATCGGCGGGCAGATGCAGGGGCGGCTTATTCTCGATACGGACGAGAAAATCGCGCGCGCCGCGCGCATGGGCATCAAGGACCCGCAAAAGAAATATACGATGCGGGAAATGGCGAAAGGCGACGTCATTTTTTCCGCGACCGGTGTCACCGACGGCAATTTCCTTAAAGGCGTGTGCTTCGGCAAATCGGAAATCACGACCTGCTCCATCGTCATGCGCGCCGCCACCGGCACAATTCGCCATGTCGTTGCAAAGCATCGCGATTTTTCGAAGTTTGCCAATGAGTGAATATATTTCGTCATGGCCGGATTTAGTCCGGCCATCCACGACTTGCCTTTTAACTCGTGGATGCCCGCACCAAGTGCGGGCATGACGTTTTATGCTATAATTACTATATCTTTTATAAGAATCAGATGAGACAAGCTGCAAACGATGCAATTGAGACAAGCGAGCTGGAAATGCCGCTTTTCCTCGGCGTTGCTTCTTCCCTGCAAAACCGCAAATGGGTGATGCGCGCCGGCCGCGAAGAATTGGGTGTGGCCGAGCGGCTGATGCGCGAGCACGATATTCCCGCGCATCTTGCGCAAATACTGGCGACGCGCGGCGTTGTTCCCGAGGAAATCGACGATGCGCTGAAACCCTCGATCAGAAAGCTGATGCCGGACCCGAGCACGCTCACCGACATGGACAGACTGGTGAGCAGGCTGACGCGTGCGATTTTCGAAAAAGAAAAAATCGCCCTGTTCGGCGATTACGATGTCGACGGCGCCTGCTCCGTCGCGCTGATGCTGCGCTATCTGCGCATGCTCGGCGTCGACGCGCTCTATCATATCCCGGACCGGCTGAGCGAGGGGTATGGGCCGAACAACACAGCGTTAGAGAAATTCAAGGCACAGGGTGCATCGCTCGTGATCACACTCGATTGCGGCAGCACGAGTTTCGAGGCCTTTACGCATGCGCGCGAACTCGGTCTCGATATTCTTGTTATCGACCATCACCTTGCCGACGAAAACCTGCCCGCAACCTGCGGTCTCGTGAACCCGAACAGGCAAGACGACATATCCGGGCTCGGCTATCTCTGCGCCGCGGGCGTGACATTCATGGTGCTGGTGGCGCTGTCGCGCGAGTTGCGCCGATGCGATTTCTTCAAGTCAGCTTCTAAGCCGACGAGTTCAAAATAATTTCCCTCCCCCAGAAAGGGGGAGGGTCAGGGTGGGGGTTAATACAACTCATGACCCCCCACCTAACCTCCCCCCTTTCAGGGGGGAGGAAAAAAGAGGTGAAATTCTCTCTGCCAGTATTACCGAACCCGATTTAATGGCGCTCCTCGATCTTGTCGCGCTTGCAACCGTTGCCGATGTCGTGCCGCTGACCAAGCTCAACCGCGCTTTCGTGCAGCGCGGGCTTGAAAATATTCGTGCGCGCAAATGTGTCGGCCTGCGCGCTTTATGCGATGTGGCGCGGCTTTCCGGCCCTGCGGACCCTTACCATCTCGGCTTTTTGCTGGGTCCGCGCATCAATGCCGGCGGGCGTATCGGCGATGCGGCTTTGGGCACGCGCTTGCTGATCGGCGACGACGAGGCCGAGGCGATGCAGATCGCGCAAACGCTCGACCGCCTCAATCAGGAGCGGCAGGTGATCGAGCAGGCGGCACTGATCGAGGCGCGCGAGCAGGCGGAAATTCTTTTGCAGAATAATCCCGAACTTGCGGTTCTGATCGTCGGTGCGCAAAACTGGCATCCCGGCGTCGTGGGGCTGATCGCTTCGCGGCTGAAAGAGCAGTTCAACCGGCCCGCCTTCGCCATCGCTTTCGACCAGGGGAAAGGTACAGGCTCGGGCCGCTCGCTTTCCGGCGTCGATCTCGGCAGCAAGGTGCGCGCTGCGGTGAATGAAGCCATCATCGTCAAGGGTGGCGGACACGCGATGGCAGCGGGCATAACGCTTGAAGAGAACCAGCTCGAAAATTTTCGTGCTTTCATGGAGCGTGAACTTAATGAGCAGGTTCGCAAGGCACGCACCGAGCGCAGCCTTACCATCGACGCCATGCTGATGCCCGCCGCACTGACGCCGGAATTCGTACTTTCCTTGCAGCAGGCCGGGCCTTTCGGCACCGGCAGCCCCGAGCCGCTATTCGCCTTTGCCGATTTGAAACTTCTATACGCAGATATTGTGGCTGAGAAACATTTGCGGCTATCCCTGCAGGGCGCCGACGGCGCGCGCATCAAGGCCATGGCATTCCGCGCCGTCGACAGCGCCTTCGGCCAGACCCTGATGAAAGCGCGCGGACAAATATTGCATCTGGCGGCCAACATCTCGCTCGATAACTGGCAGGGACGGCAATCCGTAAGCCTGCGCGTTGTCGATGCCGCACCGGCAGGATTGCATTAATGGCCGATCTCACAAAAATCGCCGCAAGCCTGGCCGCACCCAGCCTGTCTTCCGCCTTGCAGGAGGCGGGCGCTCTGCCCTCCGGACAAACGATTGACGCAAAGATTGCGCAGATTTTATCCGACGGACTTCTCAAGCTCACCTCTTCCATCGGTACGTTCGAGCTGAAAGCTTCGCATCCGGCCTTGCAGCCGGGGGTAAATGTACGGCTCACCATATCCGACAGCGGCGCAATTACGCTGACGCTGGCGCCGAAAGCGGATGCGCTGGCACCACAGCTTTCGCAAGCGCCCGCGCAGGCTTCGCACCCCGCACAGCAAACGCCCGCCGTGATCACCACGCTTTCGGGAAGTCAAAATCCTGCACAACCTGCCGCACCTTCAACATACACGGCAACGGGACAGATTGCGCAGCAAACACAGCCGGAATTTATCCCGGCATCATCGCCTCAAAATGTGCCACAGGCATCCCAGCCGCTGCAACCAAATATATCCGGCACATTGTCGCCCACAATTCCTGCACAAACAAAAACAGCCGCAATACAAACACCGGCACAAATCCTTTCGCCGCCACCGGTAACGCAGCAGGCAGGTGCCGCTTCTTATGCAACACAGCCCGAGGCCGCATTGCCGCAACCGAATGCGGCGACGCAGCTTGTTACGCCGCAGCAAGCTTCGGCACAACCGATTTTGCCGCAAGCAATTCTTCCGGAAGCGCCACAGCCAAGCTCTGCCACGCCACAAATATCCGTGACACCCGCGCTGCCGGCAGCGCTTGGTGAAGCTCTTGGTGAGGCTCTTGCAAAAGCAGGCAGCATTGCGCCGCTGATCGCCAATCTCGATGCCGTGGAAAAACTGGCCAAGCCTCTGCCGGAACCCTTGCGTGTCGCAATCGGGCAGGTGCTGCAATCCATAAAGCCATTCTCCGACAACATCGCGCCGCAGACGCTGGAGCAGGCGGTCAAGCGCGCGGGCATATTTTTCGAAAACGATCTGGCGAAAGGCCTTGTGCAGGCTTTTCTGCCAGATGCGCCGCAACCGGATCTGAAAGCGGCGCTGCTGAAGCTAGAAGCCGCTCTCAAAAGCTTGCCCACGCCGGAAGCATCGCCTAAAACACGCGACATGAGCGATGCCCCGCGCCCTGCTCCGCCGCGGCCGAACGAGCTCCCACAACCGCAGCCCCGGCGCGAGGCCACGCTAACGTCTTCTTCCACTATTCCGGAAATCACTGCCGTGCTGACCCAGCAGACGGACAGCGCGCTTGCGCGCGTGCGCGTTTTGCAATTTGCCTCGCTCCCGGTTGGAGCCGATGCGCCGGGTGGCGAACAGGTTCGGCCGGCGCAGGTCTGGCATCTCGATATTCCGCTGCTGATCAACGGCCAGGCGAATATCATTCCCCTGCAAATCGAGCGCGATGCCGAGAAACGTGCGGCAGCGGAGCATCATCACCGCTGGCGCGTGCGTTTCGCGCTGGATCTTGCCGAACTCGGCGCCGTGCATGCGCTGCTGGCGCTGGGCGGCGGCATGCTCGACATCACGCTGTGGGCAGAACGCGAAGAGACCTGCACGCTGTTCAACAGCATGGCGAAAGAGCTGCATTATGCGCTGCTCGACGAGGAACTGGATGTGACAGGAATTCGACTTTCGCGCGGGCCACCCGCGCACGGTTTCGCGCGCGGGTGGACATGTGGATACGCGCACATGAGCGAGAAGGAAGAAAAAGAACAGGTTGCGGTCGCCCTGCATTACCAGCATCCCGGCACGCCGAAAGTCGTGGCCAAGGGTACGGGCGCGGTTGCCGAAAATATTATCCGAACCGCGCAGGAGCACGATGTCGCGGTCGAAAAAAACCCGGAACTGGCGGCGGCGCTCTCCACCGTCGAGCTCGACGAAAATATCCCGGTCGAGCTTTATAAGGCCGTGGCGCAGGTGATCGGCTTTGTCATGAAGGCCGCGAAAAAGGCGAAGTGGAAGGCTTAAAGCGCCTTGATGTCGAGATCGCCGGAACCGCTCTTGACGTCGATCGTCAGCGTGGCGCCCGGCGTATCGCCAAGTTCGTTTTTCAGATCGCCGGAACCGCTAAAATAATTCGTCTTCACTTTTGAGCCTTTCGGCAGGCGCACTTCGATATCGCCGCTGCCGGTGCGTAAAGTGAGATTACCGCTCGGCTGTTTCTTGAAAGCAAGCTGCATGCCGCCGCTGCCCGAGGCGATCTCGCCGCCACCGACAAGGTTCTTCATCCTGATATCGCCGCTGCCGGTCTTGCCGGTAAAATCCTTCAGCGGCGCATCGACATCCACATCGCCGCTGCCAAGCTTGTAGACAAGCTTGCTTTCCATATCCTTGAGCGCGAGATCGCCGGAACCGTTCGAGATATCGACATTGACCGTCTTCGGCACGCCGATCTTGAAATTCACATTACAGCTCTTGCGCGAAAACAGGCCGCCCTTCGGCTGCTCCACATCGATGACAAGTTCGGTGCCTTTCTTTTCGACCTGAAGCTTGCAGCTATCGGCAAAGTCGATCTTTTCGATATCGACCGTTACTTTCGTGCCTGAACCCGCATGCACATCGATCTTGCCGGAAGAGTTCTCGATATGCAGCGATTTAAGATCCTTGGCGTCGAATTCTTTCTTTTCGGCAGCTAAAACGGGCGAGGCGAACACGAGAACCGAAAAAAGCATGAGCAGGCGCATAAAATTCTCCATAGGCCGCGCAACTAGGGTTGGCGTGGCGGCTAGTTGCGAGGCCGCAATATAATGGCGCGCCCACGGGGAATCGAACCCCGGTTTCAACCGTGAGAGGGTCGCGTCCTAACCGCTAGACGATGGGCGCATTGTGGCTGTTTAAGCATATCATCCGCGGCATGAACAGAAAAAATGGCGGCCGAGCAATTTGGGTTGGTAAACGGCGATGCGTGCTGGGTTGGCGGGCGGCAGCGAGCATCGCCGTACAATAATGGCGCGCCCACGGGGAATCGAACCCCGCTCTCGTCCGTGAAAGGGACGTGTCCTAACCGATAGACGATGGGCGCTTTCGGCAAATAGAGAAGGTTCTGGCTAACCGAACGGGTCGGGATAATCAAGCATCAGTAACGCCCTGCTGGCTGGCTGCCATGGGTTTGCCATATTCGCTGCCGAAAGATCGTCGATATGGCGGATATCGGGCACTTATAATGCAACGGGTCAGGCATTTTTGGATGGCTTATGTTTGCGTTGCAAACCGCTCCTTACCCCCTTGCACAGCAATGGAATGAGTGGCATTTATTTAAACTTGGGGAATGAAAAGAATCTTGGTATCTTTATCAAGACGAATCGAAGGTAGGCCGGTTCGGCATGATCAGTCGGTTAGTTGAGGTGGGGGCAATGGCAGTAAAAAGCGAAGACATGGCGCCGGGCGCTGACATCTCCACGGACGCAGACTTCGCGCGCGATATTCATGCGCATGAACTTTCGCGAGAGCCTCATGTCGATGTCATCGAGCTCGCAGGCAAGATCAAATGGTTCGATGTCGCGAAAGGCTTCGGCTTTATCGTCCCGGATAACGGCATGCCCGACATTCTGCTGCACGTCACCTGCCTGCGCCGCGACGGCTACCAGACCGCTTACGAAGGCGCGCGTGTCGTCGCCGAAGTATTGAACCGCCCGCGCGGCATGCAGGCGCTGCGCATTCTTTCCATGGACGAGTCAACCGCCATTCATCCCTCGCAAATGCCGCCGCCGCGCACGCATGTTCAGGTTGTGCCGGAATCGGGCCTCGAGCGCGCAGTCGTCAAATGGTTCAACAGGATCAAGGGTTACGGCTTCGTCACGCGCGGCGATGGCACGGAAGATATTTTCGTGCATATGGAAATCCTGCGCCGTTACGGCGTCACCGAGCTGCGCCCCGGCCAAGTCGTTTTCGTGCGCTTCGGCAATGGGCCGAAAGGGCTGATGGCGGCGGAAGTGCGGCCAGAAACCGGCGCCTACGTCCCGCACTCGCATTAAGCGGCACTCCTTTGCCAATTAAACCGCTCATGCCCACCTACATCGGGCTTGCCTGATGTGGCATTTTTAATGCACAACTCGGATATATCCGAGTTGTGGTAGCGGGCATCCAGTTGGATATCAAATATGCTAAATCCTGATTTGTGGACACCCGCTTTCGCGGGGGTGAGCGGGAAAAAGGTTTCAGGCATCTTTGTATTTTTCTTTGCGTTCTTTGTTTCCATTATTGCTTTCGCACACGATGGTGCGCAACCGAAACTCCCCACAATGCCCTTAAAGATCGAAACTGCTTCCGGTGATCTCTACAGCTTTATGGTGGAGATGGCCCTCTCCCCTTCCCAGCGCGAGCATGGCCTGATGTTTCGCGACGAACTCAAAGAAAACGAAGGCATGATTTTTTTCTCCGGAAAAGACGAAGCCATGGCGATATGGATGAAGAATACGCCGCACCCTCTCGATATTCTTTTCATCAGAAGCGATGGTACGATCGCATCTTTCGTGGAACGGGCCGAGCCCTTGTCGCTGAAACCCATGTCTTCGCAGGAACCTGTCCGCGCGGCCCTGGAATTGCGGGCCGGCACCGTGCGGCGGCTTGGGCTTAAAAAGGGGGATCGGATCGATAATATCCTGTTCGGCTATAAACAGCCGCACTCGCAATGAGTTAAACCGTTGCGTTAAAGGCGGCAATCTCTATAACTGTTATTAAAATATGCGGGCGTAGCTCACCTCTGAGGGTTTATCCCGAAGAGGCAAATGTTAAATCATTGAGCTGCGCACGCGAACGAAGTGAGCGGGCGTAGCTCAATGGTAGAGCAGCAGCCTTCCAAGCTGAATACGAGGGTTCGATTCCCTTCGCCCGCTCCACTCTTCTTCCAGCAGCAGTACTTTTATCCGCTCATTCCCATCATATATCGGGCAAGCCCGATATATGAATTACAATACACAAGTCGGATATATCCGACTTATGGTAACGGGAATCCATATTTTGGGCTTGGCTTAACCTTGAGATTTAAACTCTCACTTTCGCGGGAGTGAGTGGAAAGTTGCTCAATCTTTAACCGGTATGCCGTTCAGAGCAGCAGCAATTTTATACTCAAGCCGCAGAAAAGTTTCATTTGGAATGAAATGATTCTTTACTGCCCCAAATCGTTGTAATTGCAGATTTTGAAACTCATTTTTCAATTCTCCAATTTCCTGAGAAATAAATTTAAGTTCTGTAATTGCTAACGGCTCAATAAATTTCCTAAGATCAAAGCTTTCAAGCCAGTCCGCGATTGACGCTCGCCTTACACGATTGATATAACCTTCGATCGCTTCCTTCCTTGCAAGCAGCGCATCGATCTTCGACCTTATATTGCTCTTGTCATACAACTCCTGCACGTCTTTATCGACGAAATTCGTAGCGGCTTGCTGAGGATCGAACGCGACCTGAGAATCCACTGCGAATACTGCGCCTGGGATATTGGGCGGAATTGTATTCATTGTACAATAATAGCATTTATTCTTACACCTTAAGTATAATTCAGGATTTAACCTTAAAGACTAACCGTAAAAGCTCGGCGCCGAAATATAGGTTTTAAAGCTATCTAGCCACACCACCTCGATTATCCGCTTTCCAAAAATACGAAAAAGCCTTATTTGTCGATCAGCTCTGGAGGGTATTACAATGGGCAATCGCTTTAATTTTATGTTTTCTGCCGCCGCTTTCGCGCTCGCGGTCATGCCGGCACGCGCCGACGAGGGCATGTGGACATACGACCATTTCCCAAGCGCGCAGGTGAAAACCAAATATGGTTTTGCGCCCGATCAGGCCTGGCTCGATAAAATCCGCCTTTCCACGGCTCGCCTCACCACCGGTTGCTCGGCTTCCATCGTCTCGAAAAACGGGCTGATGATGACCAATCATCACTGCATCGTCGAATGCGCGCAAAATCTTTCCAGCTCCACCCAGGATTATGTGCAGGAAGGTTTCGTCAGCAAGAACATTGCCGAGGAGAAGCAGTGCAAGGGTATGCAGGCCGAAATCCTCACCAAGATCGAGGATGTAACGCCGCAGGTGAAAGACGCCATCGCCAAGGCGCCCGCATCGAACGCGATCAAGGCGCGCGATGCCGAAATCGCCGCCCTTGAATCGAAGGAAGGCTGCAAGGACAAGACCGTACGCTGCGCCGTGATCAACCTTTATCAGGGCGGTCAATACAAGCTTTACACCTATCGCATCTATCCAGACGTGCGCCTTGCTTTCGCGCCGGAAGTGACCACCGCCTTTTTCGGCGGCGATCCCGACAATTTCAATTTCCCGCGCTATGATCTCGACAGCGCTTTCGTCCGCCTCTACGAGGAGGGCAAGCCGATCAATGCCCCCAATCATCTCGCCTTCCGTGCAGATGCACCGAAGGAAAACGAGGTTGTGTTCGTCTCAGGCGTTCCGGGCTCCACGAGCCGTCTCTATACGATCAGCCAGCTCGAATTACAGCGCGACTGGGCATTGCCGCTACGGCTGACCATGCTCTCCGAATTGCGCGGGCGGCTGATCAGCTATATGGCGCAAGGCGAAGAGCAAAGGCGCATCGGCACCGATATGCTGTTCACCGTCGAAAACAGCTTCAAAGGCTATAACGGTCGCTGGCGTGCGCTGATGGATCCTGAATTCATGGCGCAAAAGCGAACGGAAGAGATGAATCTGCGCAACAAGGCGCTCGCCAGCGCACAGCTCAAGAGCGACATCGGCGATCCATGGGCCGACATGACCAAAGCGGTGAACGATTACCGCGACCAGCTCACGGGTTATGAATTTTTGGAAAGCCGTGCAGGCCTGCGCGTCAGCAGTCTGTTTTCTTTCGCGCGCAAACTGGTGCGTGCAGCCGAAGAACGCGGCAAGCCGAATGCCGAGCGCCTGCGCGATTATTCTGATAGCAAGCTTGCCCTGATGGAGCATGAAATCCTGGCCGACAATCCTGTCTATCCGGATCTCGAGCGCATTGCGCTGGAAATGTGGCTATCGAAAACGCGCGAATATCTCACCGTCGACAACCCAATGGTGAAGAACCTGCTCGGTAAGGATTCGCCTGAAGATCTTGCAGTGCGCCTTGTCGGCGGCTCGAAACTTGCCGATCCGAAAGTGCGCGAAGCGCTCTGGAAGGGTGGTGCTGGCGCGATTGCCGCTTCCGACGACCCATTAATCGCTTTTGCGCGCCGTATCGATGCCGATGCGCGCGCCGTGCGTAAGAAATACGACGAAACGGTCGACGGTCCCACCGCCAAGGCGTCAGAGCGCATCGCCAAGGCGCGTTTTGGAGTTTACGGCGACAGCATCTATCCCGATGCCACGTCCTCATTGCGCCTTAGCTATGGTGCGGTGAAGGGTTGGACCTATCAGGGGCAGACAATTGCGCCGTTCACCAATATCGCGGGCCTGTATGAGCGCGCGACCGGCAGTTTCCCCTTCAAGCTCGCCAAGCGCTGGGAAGTCGCCAAGGCTAAGCTCGACACGAACACGCCTTTCGATATCTCGACAACGAATGACATCATCGGCGGCAATTCCGGCTCGCCGCTGATCGACGCGCAGGGGCGTGCCGTGGGTGCCGTGTTCGACGGCAATATCCACTCGCTGGGCGGCGACTACGGCTATGACGAAAAGCTGAACCGCACAGTGGCCGTCACCACCCCTGCCATTCTGGAAGCCCTGCGCAAGGTCTATGAAGCCCCGGCGCTGGCGGATGAGCTGGAAGGCAAGCAGGCTGGAACGCAATGAGATTTGCGCCCCATAAGTCCTAACTGGCTTGCTAAGTCCTAACTGGCTTGCCAAGCCGTAGCTCGCGCAGCGAGCGTAGGCTGGTGGGAGAGGCAGGAATCGAACCTGCGAAGGCCGAAGCCAGCGGATTTACAGTCCGCCCCCTTTGCCGCTCGGGACACTCTCCCTATTCAGAAGACAGAAATCAGAAGCCGGAAATTGGAAACCTGTCAACTCTAGTCCCCCCTTTTTGCCATGCCCGGGCACGACAAGAATAACTACTCTGGCTTTCAGGTTTCAGGCACGCTACTGGCGTAGCATGGCATTCAAAAAACCCTTTAAAAAACCCTGGCCACGCCGCCCGCGTGCCTCATCCCGCCTGCAGGCCAAAGAAGGCATTCAGCAGCTCTGGGGTCTGCATACGGTGGAAGAGGCGCTGCGCAACCCAAGGCGCGAACCTGTACGCCTGATCGCTACGGAAAACGCCTGGCGGAAATTATCCGCTGCCGTTTCCTCGCCGCTGCAGCCGGAAATCGTGCGGCCACAGGAGATCGACAAAATCCTGGGCAAAGATACCGTGCATCAGGGCGTATTGCTGGAAACGCACCCCCTGCCCCAGCCAGCACTGGAGGATATGCCGCCAGAGGGCTGTATTTTGGCGCTCGACCAGATTACAGACCCGCATAATGTCGGCGCGATCCTGCGTACCGCTACGGCCTTCGGCGTGAAAGCCATCATCATGACCGAGCGCTATAGCCCGGAGGCGCAAGGGGTTCTGGCAAAATCCGCCTCGGGCGGGCTCGAGCATGTGCCCCTTGTGCTGGTCAAGAACCTGAAGCAGGCTATTTCTACTTGTAAACAACGTGGTTTTACTGCTGTAGGACTTGACTCGGAGGGTAGAGAGGCGCTAGATCAACTCTCGTTTACTTTGCCCATCTTGCTCGTTCTGGGCGCCGAGGGCAAAGGCTTGCGGCAGGCGGTGCGCGAAGAATGCGACGCTCTCGCCCGTATCGACCTGCCAGGTGAAATTAAGAGTCTGAACGTGTCGAACGCCGCTGCATTGGCGATGTATATTCTTCAGCGAAGCTAATCGTCCGACCGTCGATGAAGAGAGTAAGGGAGAGAGTCATGGTTGAGACCACTACAATTGCAAGCACGGATACGACGACAAGAACGCGCCCGGTTTCGGCCGAGGATTTCATGGTCGCAGTCCGCAAAGCCCAGCAGGATTTGCGAACGGCCAAAACCGATGCCAATGTTAGGACGGACAAGGGCATCGTTGTCAGGAGATTTTCGAAACCAGGTTTTGAGAAATTCCTGACCGAGCGTGGGCTCAACTTTGATGCAAAAGTCTATGATGATGCCCAGAAATATGCCGTCAAACCTGAAGAGGCTATCAACGAAACGCGCATGAGGCGCTATCTCGCGAGCCTACCCCCACCGCCACCTACAGCCGTGGCCAATACGCTGACCGCGATCGAAAATGTTGAAGTCAAGGACGATCCGGTGCCATCAGATAAGCGGGGCCAGCTCTATCCGCGCGCACGAATTCAGGCATGGCTTGCCTCAACCGATATCAATAAAAACGACGACAGCTGGATCGGCAAGAAGGGTGACCAACCTCTCAAAACAAGATCGATGGAAAATGTCGAAGCTTTTCTAAAAGGTAACGGCATCAAGATCGACAAGGAGGCTCTGGCTTCTGTGCAGAAAGGTGCTTTTGATAAAAATAGATTCAATAACTTCCGGCTGAATAATTACCTTGAGATTATCGCAGGCAAACCGGAAGCCGAACGGAAAAGCAAAGATCCTCTCATAAGAGCCCTAACGAGAGATCAGTTCCTGCGCATTTTCACCGACGAGCAACAGGTCGCGGCGCTTAAAAATGCTGCGCCGACAAGCGCAAATCGCTAAAGAATGAAAATCGATAAATAAAAACGGGGCCTTTTGGCCCCGTTTTCAATTTCAGACTAGCTTGAGCTTAGTAGCGGCGCTCATACCAGCATTCGCCGTAACGGTTGCAGACGCGAACCGAGCGCTCCTGATAGTAACGGCGGCGGGGATAGCAGTCTTCCCAAGCCGGGTCGCAATGACGGCCACCGCTGGCAATCGCCGCGCCAGCAATCGCACCGAGTGCAAGACCGCCGACGAGGGCGCCATTACGGCCGTAACGCGCCTGCACGACATCGGCCTTACCCTGAACGAGACCGGAGGCGACGGGCCCGGCATTCGCGCTGGTTGCAAGCGTTGCAACCATCAAAACTGAAAACACAATTCCCAATACTTTTTTCATTCCGGCTTTTCAGAAGCTTGCGCTTCTGCCTTCTGTTGTTGGAAATAGAGGTTAAAACAAAGAACCGAAAGCTGCCCATACTTGCATACAAACAGGCCTTCGGGGCCCTTATTAGCACAGCTTAGTAAAATAAAAAACAATGGCGATTTTAAGGGAGAATTGTTTTCAAACCGGGGCTGTGGAAAACATGCAACAGTATTTAGGTGGCAAAACC
Organism: uncultured Alphaproteobacteria bacterium; assembly: GCA_963714065.1. GTDB lineage: Bacteria > Pseudomonadota > Alphaproteobacteria > Rhizobiales > UBA4765 > JAZKID01. The sequence continues at coordinate 411,667 of OY970226.1, forward strand.
ACTTAATATTGTCGCTGGGGGTCAATCATCCGACTTGTCCGCCGTAGCTCGCAAGAGCGAAGGCGGAAGCTCGATCAAGATAATAACCAGTCCGCCTTCGCCAAGGCTTCGGCGTGACAGCCACGCTCTACCTCGCTTCGGCCGGCTCGCATGGCTCGCCAAGCCGAAGCTCGAAGAGCGTAGGCTGGTGCCGGCGGAGAGGATTGAACTCCCGACCAACGGTTTACAAAACCGCTGCTCTACCGCTGAGCTACGCCGGCACGGCTGTCGAATTTTGCCTGCCCGTTATTGAACGTCAAGCGGCAACTTTACAAGCTCCACGCGGCGGTTTTTCGCCCGTCCCTCCCCGCTCGCATTGTCGGCAACGGGCTTCTCGAAGCCAAAACCCTGCGATTTCAGGCGCGGGGCAGCAATGCCTTTCGCCACAATGGCGGCAACGACCGAGGCGGCGCGGTCTGTTGAGAGCTTCATATTATAATCGCGCGTGCCGATATTGTCGGTATGGCCCTCGATCGCAAGCCTGAGGGAAGGATCGTCCTGCATCAGTTTCACCACCTGCGCTATGACAGGCGCCGCATCCGGTTTCAGCACGGCCTTGGCGAAATCGAAATTCACATAGAGGGCGACATGGCCTTCCCTATCGAGCGCCTCCTTCAGCGCGCTCGCTTCGGGCGGCTTGATACGCGCCTCGAAAGCCTTTTCCTCGATCACCTCAAGCTGCGTTTCGTTTTCCTGCGTGTAGATATGAACCCAGACCAGCGCACCGTTTTTCTCGAAACGCGCCGACAGGGTACGATCGTCGCGATGCAGAACCTGCCCGCCCAGAGCTTCGACGGCGGCGCGATAATTTTCCTCGACATCGAAATTGCTGGCATATTGCGCGCCTGCCGATGGCGTATAGACGACCGACCAGCGCGCGCCCAGCGCTTCCGCATCGCGCACCTCCTCGCCATCCTGCACGCGGAAGGTGAACTTGTCGAAATTGCGCTTTTGCAACTGGCCGACATAGCCCGGCATATGGCCGAACAAGGGATAATCGAAAGCCGCAGGCTTCGTCAGAGCCGGCTTGAACGGTTCTTTCTCGATTACCGTCAGCTGGATTTCGTTTTCCTGGCTGTAAATATGCAGCCAGCTTTCCTTGCCGTCCTTTTCGAAACGAGCAAAGAGATTGCGGCCGTCGGCGAACATCTGCTTGCCCTTGTAGGCGTCGAGCTGCGCCATATAATTCTTCTGAATGTCGAGATCGCTCGCCATCTGCGCGCCGTCCTTGATCGTATAAACCTGGCGACAGGTTTTACCGGCAACAAAGACCTGCTCATACTGATCGTTATCCTTGAAGACCTTGAACTCCTCGCCGTCGTAACGGCGCGGTTGCACATCGCCCTGCCGCTCGTAATCGGGCATCATGCCGAGCGGCGGACAATCGCCGCTGCCAGCCAGCGCCATGTTCGACATGATGCAAAAGAAAAAAGCGGAAAATGTGCGCGCTACGGATTCAGACATTGTTAATCTCCCCCGGAATGACGCTGTTATAGTTGAATTTTCTGCGACTGAGCAGGCCTATTTTTTCGAAAATTAACCACGATCGACGATAGTTAAGATTGTCTTTGACAGAAGAGTGAACAAATTGTTAAGGCAACTCATCGTGTTGGTGGCCTGCTTTTGCGAGCAGGCTGAAAAGGGAATGCGGTCCGGTTACACCGGGATGCCGCAGCTGCCCCCGCAACTGTACGCAGGGAGCCTCTTCCACTTACGTCACTGCACCCGGTTTGTTTTGAGTCCGGGAGCGGGAAGACAGGAAGACGGCCTTGATCTGCAAGCCAGGAGACCTGCCAGCACCGTCATCCTTCCTTCGCACGGGGCGTGCATTGGGGGCGGCGAAATCCGCAAGATGACCAAGCTGTCAACTTGCGGAGTTGCCTATGTCTAAGCATGCCCTAAAGGCCGGAAGGACTCTGTCTCTTTCGGCCTTTCTTTCCCTCTCTCTTTTTCCACCCCACGAAGCAGCGGCGGACCCTGTCACGCCCGCTCCTGTCACTATCTATTCCAATCAGCGGCAGCTTCCCACTTTTCTTGGCGAAGTGGGCAGTTCCGTTACCGTCATCGGCGAGGAAGACATCAAAAATCTCGGCGCCGTTACCGCCGCCGATGCCCTGCGTCATGTGCCGGGCTTGAGCGTCAACCAGGCCGGTGGCCAGGGCGGGTTGACGCAAATGCGCATTCGCGGCTCGGAGGCAAACCATGTCCTGCTGATGGTCGATGGCGTGCGCTTCAACGATCCTTCCGGTTTCGGTTTCGATTATTCGGGCCTGCTCGCCGCCGATATCGAGCGCATCGAAATCATTCGCGGACCGCAGAGCGGGATCTACGGCTCCGGCGCGCATGCCGGCGTCATCGCCATCACCACCAAATCCGGCAAAGGGCTGCGTAAACCAATTGTGGATGCGCATCTTGAGGGCGGCTCATTCGGCACGGTTTCGAGTTCCCTTTTCGCGGCGGGAGGAAATGGCACAACCTGGGGATCGCTGACGGCGAGCGGCCTGACGACGCGCGGCTACAATTTCGCCACCAACGGCAGCGAGGCCGACGCCGCCACGATCGGCAATTTGCAATTGCGCCTCGGCACAACGCCGACGGACGGCCTCGATATCGACAGCTCGTTGCGTTACGGCACGCGCGACGCGGATTACGACCAGGACAATTCCAGCAATCCCGCACAGCCGCCGCTGATCGATGCGCAAAACCCGCATTACGGGCAACACGATCTGGCAGGCCGTATCGGTGCAAGCTATCGCGCGCCTGAATCGAACCTGCAGCAGCAGATCTCATGGGAAGGCTACAGCTTCCTGCGCAAATCCGACGACGCATTCGGCCCCTTCCATTCAGAAGGACACCGCAATGAAGGGCTTTATCGTGTAGCCTATGGCTTCGATACGCCCGATTTCTCTAAAAGCCGGCACGACCTGAGCGTGCAGGCAAGCCACGAATGGCTGGATTACGAGACAAGTTTCCAGCCCAATCATTCGCTCGACACCACAGGGCTTGCCGCCGAATGGCGCACGAGCTTTTTCGACAAGACCTTCGTCTCCGCCGCCTTGCGTCACGATATTTCCCAACGCTTCGAGGATGCGACGACCTATCGCCTCACGGCGCGGCACAATTTCAACTATGGCATCAGCATGCATGCCGCCGTGGGCACGGGCATTACCAATCCCACCATGAACGAGCTTTTCGGCTCCTCCGGCGGTTTTGTCGGCAATCCCGATCTGAAGCCGGAGGAGAGCTTTGAGTGGGAAGTCGGCACCAGCAAGACGTGGAAAATAATTCCCGTCACGTTCGGCCTCACTTATTTCAACGGCGTGACGACGAACGAAATCCGCACCGTTTCCTCACCCGTCTCGACGGCGGTGAACGATCCCGGCGACAGCCCGCGCCAGGGCGGCGAAGTGCTCTTGAGCTATATACCGATGCCGGGCCTGAGCATCACCGGCACATATACCTACACTTACGCGCGCACATCGGCAGGGCAGGAAGAAATCCGCCGTCCGCCGCATGCCGGCGCGCTGGATGTGAGCTATGTCTTCTTTGATACCAAGGCAAAGCTCAATGTGGGGATCGCCTATAACGGGCATATGGTAGACAGCGATTTTCGCACCTTCCCGGCACCGCTTGTTGGCCTCGATGCCTATACGCTGCTCAATGCATCGTTATCTTATCGCGTCAACGAGCAGGTGGAGACATACGTGAAGGTCCAGAATGCGCTCGATGAGGAATATCAGGAAGCTTTCGGCTTTCGCGGCCAGCCATTTTCGGCTTTTGCGGGCGTGAGGGTAAATTTGGAGTGACGTACGTAAGTTGCAACAAATGTAATCTACATTTAACGTCATGCCCGCGAAGGCGGGCATCTAAATTTCTTGAGATCCCCGTTTTCGCGGGGATGACGCAAAAAGAAATGGGATTATGGCTCTTCTTCCCATCATAAAATTTCCCGACGAACGCCTGCGGCAACAAGCCGCACCGATCGATGTTTTCGACGAAGAATTGCAAACACTGGCGCGCGATCTTCTGGATACCATGTATGCCGCACCCGGTGTCGGCATTACCTTATGCCATGTCGGCATTTTGAAGCGGCTGACTGTGATCGATCTTGAAAAAGGCAAGCCGCGCTATTTCGTCAACCCGTCCATTGTCTGGAGCTCCGAGGATATATCGCAGGCGATGGAAGGCAGCGTTTCGATGCCGGGCGTGACCGGGCAGGTCAAGCGCCCTGCCCGCGTGCGCGTTGTTTATCAGGATCTCTCGGGGGCACGGCATGAAGAAGAAACAAGCGGTTTTCTCGCCACCTGCCTGCAACATGAGATCGACCAGCTCGACGGTATTTTCTGGCTCGAGCGGCTTTCCAAATTGAAACGCGACATGATCGTGAAGCGGTATAAAACTAGAGCGCGACAGTCTCCTTGAGCAGCCATTCGCGATAGCTTTCATTCATCCGCCCCAGTGGGATTTCCAGAATGGCGGGAATTTCGTAGGAATGCTCATACTCAAGAGCGGCGATTGCTTTTTGCACCAGTTCCACGCGCGTTTTGAGGAGCAGCACCGTCTCGTCCGCCCGCTCCATTTTTCCTTTCCAGCGATAAATTGCCGTCATGCCGGAAATAATATTGGCGCTGGCAGCAAGTTTTGCCTCGAGAGCAAAATAGGCCAGTTTTTCCGCCTCGGCCCTGTCCTGGCAGGTAATATAAAGCAGGGAAAAGCATTGATCTTCTGGCTGCATATTGAATGCCTTCGTGGTAGAGGATTTAAAAATGGCCTGAAAACCTATGAAATCGCAAGCAAAAAACAAATCCATGCAATTGCACTTCGTCGCCTCCAAAACGCCGGAAGCGCAGGCGGCGAAAAAACGCCTGGTCAAGCTTTATGGCGACAACGGCATGGAGCAGGCCGATATCATCATCGCGCTTGGCGGCGACGGCGTGATGCTGCGTACGCTGCATAAATATATCGACAGCGGCAAGCCGATTTTCGGCATGAACCGCGGCTCCGTCGGTTTTCTCATGAACGACTATGACGAGAAAAACTTAACCACGCGGCTGAAGCGCGCTAAAACCGCTCTTATCCACCCGCTGATCATGGAAGCGACCGACAGACACGGCAAGAAACATCATGCGCGCGCCATTAATGAAGTCTCACTGCTGCGGCAAAGCTATCAGGCGGCAAAGCTGCGCATTTCCGTCGACAGGAAAGTGCGCCTGGAAGAATTGATCAGCGACGGTATATTGATCGCAACGCCCGCCGGTTCCACGGCTTATAATCTTTCCGCGCATGGACCTATTCTGCCGATCCGCGCGCAATTGCTGGCGCTGACGCCGCTGAGCCCTTTCCGGCCCCGACGCTGGCGCGGCGCCCTACTGCCCGAGAATGCGGCCGTGACGATCGACATTCTCGAGGCCGAGGAACGTCCCGTTTCCGCCGCCGCCGACCATAAGGAAGTGCGGCATGTCAGGCGCGTCAGCATCCGCAAGGATAAAAATACGACCATTCCTCTGCTCTTCGATGCCGGGCATAGCCTGGAAGAGCGTGTCTTGCGGGAACAATTCTATACGTGAATCAAATAGTTAAGCCAAATCATCGAAAATTAAATCTCTATCTCTACACTTGCCCGCGGTATGGCTGCAAATTCACAAACTGAAAATCTCGAACTCGAGGAAGAACGGGAAATTATCGCCCCGCCCACCTCGCTGAAGAATTTTGTGCGCAAAACGGCGGGCGGCGACAAGCTGGATATGTCCGTGGTCGCGCAGGCCGAAACGGCGCTGGAAGACATCTCTTCCGATTTTCCGGACTGGATGGCCAAGGAAATCGAGGTTCTGCGCAGCAAGCGCGATGAAATTCGCACGCGGGGCTTAAGTCCGGAAAGCGCGCGGGAATTTTTCCTGCTGCTGCACAATGTGCGCGGTCAGGCTGCGACATTGGGGTTTCCGCTCGTCGGCGAACTGGCCGGAAGCCTGTGCGAGGTTCTGCAAAATCTCGCGGCCGACCAGATCCCGCAGGAAGTGATCGAAAACCATGTCGATGCGATCTCGGCCATTGTACATGAACGCGCGAGCGGCGACGGCAACGATGTTGCCCGCAAGCTGGTGGCACGCCTGTGCGAGGTGACGAAAGAATATCTCGATTATATGCTGACAAAGAACATGTGATCAGGCTGCGCGCCGCCAGCGCGTCTTGTTTTTCTGCACTGCCAGTCCCTGAATTCTCTCGACAGCATAACGCCGCGCTTCTCCGCGTGCCGCTTCTGCAGTGAAACGGCGCAGCAGCAGCAGAAGCTGATCCGTTTCGTCCGGCCCGGAAGCCATATAGCGCGCCATGACTTTTTCTAGAACCTTGCGTGAAAAATGCAGATGCCCGGGCGAGAATTCCTCCGGCGCGGTTTCGCACAATACGTCGAGCGCGGCCTTGAACGCCGCATAGGCGCTGCCGGGCAGGCCGCAACGCCGGTACAAGGCCTGAAAGCCGTTGGTTCCGCGATCCTGCACCAGCGCGCTCACACGGTTGCGCGGCATATGGCTGAGCTGCACCATTGCCTCTTCGAAAAAAGCGATATTGCCGATGCATAATGCGCGAAACAAAAGCACAGACGTCAACTGTCCGCTTTCGGCAAGATGCGCGACGAGCGATGTCAGATTGTTCGCGTCCGACAGATCGGCAAGCACGAGCGTTGCACGCTCCACCGCCTCGCGCGTAACATCCAGCGCGCGCTGGCGATGCAGCCAGCCATGCGTGACAAGGAAGGAATTCAGCACATTCGACAGGTGCGTCATCAGCTGCTGGCGTATGGAGTGCGGAAGATCGTTACGCGCAAGCAGCGCTTCACGTACCGATGCATCACTGCCGAGCCGCTCCGCCATGCGCGTGACCGAGAATACGGCAATCTGCGCATGCGAATTATGTAACAACGCAAGACACGAACTCGGGACAGCCGACTTCCGCAAGCGCCGCCGCAACCGCTTTCGAAACGCCGCGGCGTTGCGCCACCGCAATTTGCACGCGCGCCTGCCCCTGCGCCACAAGATCCACCAGTTCGGCATCGACGAGAAGCGGCGAACGCTGCGCGACTGCGGCGGCAATATCCGTCTGATCCTGCACCAGCGTGAGAATGATATGATGCGGCGCGTGCGGACTTCCCGCCAGCGCCTGCGCCAGCGCCCGGCGCACCAGCGGCGAGGTATCGTCGAGCAGAAGCGTGAGCGTGGCCTCCTGCGCGCGATGTTCTTCATCGTCCGTGCCGTTGGTGATATAGGCCTTGGCCAGCAGGGCCGCCGCTTCGGCACGCTCCTGCGCCGAAGCCTGATAGATCCACTGCATCAAATCGCGCGCTGACATGGTCTCAGCTTAAGGGACAAGCCGTTAACGTTCGGTTCACCATGATTTATCTGATAAAATCCCTTTATTATCAATAAGTTGTATTATAAAAGGGTCGGGCCGTTCTTTGGCGGCAGACTGGCCGATTCTGCCGTGCGCGTCATGGGATAGAACGGCTTTCGCGCGGCAGCCTGGGTCACATTAGCGCCGGCCGTCTGCGGTGTCCACAGCGCGGCAACGACCGGCGACACGCCGCCCTGCCGCTGCGGCGTGAACATATTGCGATAAAGAGGATGCGCATCGGCCACAGTCGTGACCGGCGGCGAAGCATGCGCAATTCTTTGTGTATCGAGCGCCGCATTCTGGTGATGCGATACAAGAGAGGCATAAACCTCGTTCATGCTGCGCTTGCCGTCGTGATCGAAAAAGATCGTGCGGTTGGCGTCGGCCGCACGCGGGAAAACGTCGGCAGCAGCGGCGTTGGGATTGCGAAACGTGCCGAGAATGAATTTCGCCGCGCCCTGCGCGCCCAGAAAATGTGCGATGTAAATTTCTCCCGGATTCGGCGAACGGCCCAGGGCCGATTCGAGAGAAGAAATATTCTGCTGCGTATAGGCAGCACCCATCATCGCATTCGCATTGGGATCGAAGCGCAAATCCATGATATGCTGGCGCATGCCGGGGTCGTCGATGGCAAAACCCCGCCCGGTCGCGCGGATGGCCCCGGCCTCGCGCGCATAGCCATATTCGGCGCCATGCTCCTTCAGGGTCGAAAGCCAGGTGGAATCGATGAATTGAAACAGGCCGCTGGCGCTCGAGCCGCGCGCGCGGGCCATGGGATTGAGATTCGATTCGCGCTGCGCCGTCGTCACCAGATAGTCGAAATTGACGCCCGTGGCGCGGCTGGCATTGTGAATAGCCCTGCGCGCGGGCGTAGGGTCCGCTGCCATATCCTCGCTAATGATATTGAGGGCTGTTGTCATGTCGATAAAGCCTCTTCCCAGAGTGGGCCTTCATGGTAAAGAGAATCTTAAAATGGGACGAAATGAGGGGCTAAGATGGCGGTCGGTCTTTATTATGAGGAATTTAAGATCGACCATGTATTCCATCATCCTATCCGGCGCACGGTAACCGAAGCCGACAATGTGCTTTTTTCCTGCATGACATTAAACCCGCAGCCCTTGCATATCGACGCCGCATTCAGCGCGGCCACCGAATGGAAAAAGCCGTTGGTGAATTCCCTGTTCACGCTCGGCCTGATGGTCGGCATTTCGGTGCACGACACCACTTTCGGCACGACAATCGCCAATCTCGGCATGAACGAAGTAAAATTCCCTGCTCCGGTTTTTCACGGCGACACGCTGCATGTACGCACCACGGTTCTGGAAAAACGCGAATCGAAATCGCGCGCCGATGCCGGTATCGTCACTTTCCTGCATCAGGCTTTCAACCAGGACGACATTCTCGTGGCCGAATGCAAGCGCCAGGCTTTCATCCATAAAAAGGAGACGCGATAATGCGCTCATTACTCTTCGTTCCCGGCGATGCGCCGGATAAAATGCAGAAGGCGCTGCACAGCGGCGCCGATTCGCTGATCCTTGACCTCGAGGACAGCGTCACGATCGCCAATAAACAGCGCGCGCGCGAGGAAGTCGCGGGCTTTTTGCAGACGGCCAGGCGGCAGCCGGATTCGCCTTCCCTTATCGTGCGTATCAATGCGCTGAGCGCGCCGGGCAATCTTGCCGACAAAGATCTCGACACGGTGATGACGCAATCGCCGGACATGATCATGCTTTCGAAAGCGCAGAGCGGGGCCGATGTGCAATGGCTCGGCGCCAAGCTTGCCACGCATGAAGCGATCAAGGGATCGTCGGCCAATAAGACGCGCATCATTGCGCTGGTAACCGAAACACCGTCTTCGCTGTTCACGCTCGGTACATATAAAGGATCAAGCGAGCGCCTTGCCGCCCTTGCCTGGGGCGCGGAAGATCTGGCCGCTGCGACGGGTTCGCACGCCAATCGCGACGAGCACGGCAATGTCACCGAGCCCTACAAAATGGTGCGCCATCTTGCCCTGTTTGCCGCAGCCGCGGCCGAGGTGCAGCCGATCGATGGCGTCTACACGAATTTGCGTGACCTTAACGGCGCCCGCCACGAGGCGGAAGCCGCAAGCAGGGATGGATTTACCGGCAAGCTTGCCATCCATCCCTCGCAGGTGCCGGTTTACAACGATGTGTTCCGGCCGAGCCGCAAGGCTCTCGACGAGGCGCAAAAAATTATCGAAGCCTTCAACCGCTCGGGCGTCACATCGGGCGTCATCGATTTCAACGGCACAATGCTCGACCGGCCGCATCTGGCGCGCGCACAGCGCCTGCTGGCGACTGCGAAGGTAAAATAGCGCCGGATCGATTTTTCCCGATCAGATTTTTCCAAGTACCGTCTTTACGAAATAGATGCTGTAGGCCAGCAGGCCCAGCAATATGACGGCAAGAAAAACCTTTTGCCACAGCACAAGCTTTATCTTCGCCTGCTTGCCCGTTGCCACTTCCTGCCGGCTTTCGGTCAGCGCGGTCGGCTCTTTCAGGAAATAAAGCAGGGCAGTGCCCGGCACGCCGAGCAGCGCGCTGATCACATAGAATATTTCCCAGCCGTAGCTCTCTGCAATATAACCCGTGCGCGAAGACAAGACGGTCCGCCCGAGGGCTGCGACCGAACTCAGCAACGCAAATTGCGTCGCCGTGAAATTGATCTTCGTCAGTGAGCCGAGATAGGCAACCAGCGCGCCGGTCGCGATACCGGAAGAGAAATATTCGATGGCCGTCGTCGCATACAGCACATCGAGCTGCGCGCCGGCGCGCGCCTGAACGATATACATGAAGTTGGAAACGATCTGCAGGACGCCGCCGATCAGCAGCGCGCGCATCAGGCCCACTCTTATGATCAGCCAGCCGCTGAACAACGCGCCCGCAATGGTGGCGGCAACGCCGAAGGTCTTGATCACGGTCGCCACATCTTCCAGCCCGAAGCCGAGCTTGAGGACGAAAGGCGTGGTCAGCGCGATGGCGAAAGCTTCCGGCAGCTTGTAAAGCAGCACGAACAGAAGAATGACGAACCATTTTTCGCGCGTGATGAAATCCGCGAAAGGATCGATAACGGCTTCCTTGACCCAGTCCTTCGCCTTGAGCGTGGCGCGGACCGGATAAGGTTTCTCGCCGACAAAACACGACACGATAAAGCCGCTGAAAATGAGGACCCCTACATAGATATAAGCCGCCTGCCATCCATAACGGCTGGCGACAAACAGGGCACCGCCGCCCGAAGCGATCATGCCCATGCGATAGCCGAAGGTAACGGCCGCAGCGCCCGCCCCTTGTTCTTCAGGCATCAGGATTTCGATACGGTAAGCATCGATCACGATGTCATGCGTCGCGCTGAGAAAGGCAAAAAGTACGGTCAGCAGCGCGATGGATTTGACATCCTGCTCGGGAGAAAAAGTTGTGATCGCCAGGATGGTGGCAAAAAGCGCAATCTCGATGACGAGAAGCCAGGAGCGGCGGCGGCCGAGAACGGAAAGGCCAGGCAGCTTTGTTCTGTCGACCAAAGGCGACCACATGAATTTCAGGTTGAAGGGAATCTGCACCAGCGCAAACAGGCCGATGGTCTTGAGGCTTAAGCCCGCGGTCGTCAGCCATGCGCTGAGCGTGCTGGCCACGAGCGCAAGCGGCAGACCGCTGGCAAAGCCCAACACGACGACGGCAAGAACGTTCTTACGTAAATAAAGCATATCGGCCCCTCTTCACTGCCTATGCGCCCTTATACGCGCTTGCCGCTGCCCTGAAAACTGCCATAATGCCGGTTATATTCCGTTTTCGGTGGCGAAGATGTCTGTTTTGCGCGTTCTGCTTACGATGATGCTGATCGGCTTGGCATTCGAGCCGCCGCGCAGCTTTGCCCAGTCTTTCCCGCAGCTTTCCCCGCCCGCCATCAATACGCCGCTGACAAACCCGCTTTCCGCACCGCATATGGGGAAAAATCCGCGCGCACCGCAAAACGGGCTCGATATCGGCACCTCGGTGAAACTGACCGCCCTGCTCAGCGAAACCGGCCCGGTTTTGAACAAGGATGTCATCTGGCGCGTCTATTCCGAGCGTGCCGACGAGCAGCAAGGTCTGATCCTCGTTACGCAAACCAACGACGCACAACCGCAGCTGCGCCTGCCGCCGGGCGTCTATGTCATCAATGCCGCTTTCGGGCGCGCCACCGTCACTCGGCGCCTGCAGATCAGCAATGTGCCGATCCAGGACCGCTTTATCCTGAATGCGGGCGGGCTGATCCTGTCCGGCAAGGTCGGCAATACGCCCATCCCCGATTCCAAGCTGACGGCTGCGATCTATACCGGCCCCGGCGCCGACGGCACGCTGGTGATGGAAAACGCAAAAGCTGGCGAGATCCTGCGCCTGCCCGCGGGCGATTATCACATCGTCTCGCGCTATGGCGATGCCAACGCCATCCTGAGCGCCGATATCGCCATCAAGCCCGGCACGGTGACGGAAGCCGCCCTCAACCATCGCGCAGCTTCGGTCGTGCTCAAGCTTGTGAAGGAACAGGGCAGCGAGGCGCTCGCCAATACGACATGGTCGGTGCTGACACCGGGCGGCGATACGGTGAAGGAAGTGATCGGCGCCTTTCCGAGCCTTGTCTTGCAGCAGGGCGAATATACGGCGATCGCGCGCAACGAGGGCCGCGCTTTCACCACATCCTTCAAGGTCGAAAGCGGCAAGGATATCGAGCTGGAACTGCCGACACAGTGAGAGGAGCGGTGCGCTAGCGCATGAGGATGTCCGGTGGACATCCGAAAGCGACGAGCGCCCTGAGCGCAAGCGAAGGGCAATACAGCTTAAGCAGCTTTTGCCTTACCCGCCTGCACCAAATCCGGCGGCATTGCCTCTTCGGTCAACGCTTTTAGCGCCGCATCGAGCTTCGCTGATTTCTGCTCCTGCGATCCGAGACGGCGGATATTCACCTCGCGCGCTTCCGCTTCCTTCATGCCGACCACCATCAGCACCGGAACCTTGGCGAGTGAATGTTCACGTACCTTGTAATTGATCTTCTCGTTGCGCGCGTCCAGCTCAGCGCGCAGACCTGCTTTGATGCACATGTCCAGCACTTCCTGTGCATAGCCGTCGGCATCGGAGGTGATGGTTGCGATCACCACCTGCACCGGCGCCAGCCACAGCGGCAGGTGGCCCGCATAATGCTCGAGCACAATGCCGGTGAAACGCTCCATAGAGCCGCAGATGGCGCGGTGGATCATGATCGGGATGTGCTTTTCGCCGTCGGCACCGATGTAGAAGGCGCCGAAACGCTCCGGCATGTTGAAATCCACCTGCGTGGTGCCGCACTGCCAGTCGCGGCCAATGGCGTCGCGCAGCACATATTCGAACTTCGGACCATAGAAGGCGCCCTCGCCCGGATTTATGCCGGTCTTGATCTTAGCCTCAGACTGGTCCTCGATTTGCTTCAATACGCGCGTCATTACAGCTTCCGCCCGGTCCCACAGCGCATCGTCGCCGACCCGCTTTTCGGGACGGGTGGAGAGCTTCACCACGATGTTGTCAAAACCAAAATCGGCATAGGTGGTGAGGATCAAATCGTTGATCTTGAGGCACTCCTCCGCCATCTGCTCTTCGGTGCAGAAAACGTGCGCATCGTCCTGCGTGAAAGCACGCACGCGCATGAGGCCGTGCAGCGCGCCGCTTGGCTCGTAGCGATGGACAATACCAAATTCGCTCAATTTTATAGGCAGTTCGCGGTAACTCTTCAGTCCATGCTTGAAGATCTGCACATGGCCCGGACAATTCATCGGCTTGATCGCGTAGGTGCGGTTGTCCTCATTATCTTCCGCCGCGCAGCAGGCGACGAACATGTTATCGCGGAACCAGCCCCAGTGGCCCGATGTCTCCCACAAGGACTTGTCGAGTAGCTGCGGCGCGTTCACTTCCTGATAGCCGAGCGGCTTGAGGCGGCGGCGCATATAGGAGACGAGTTCCTGGAATAACGTCCAGCCTTTCGCGTGCCAGAACACGGTACCTGGCCCCTCTTCCTGGAAATGGAAGAGATCCATCTCGCGCGCCAGACGGCGGTGATCGCGTTTCTCGGCTTCTTCGAGCTGATGTAGATAGGCTTTCAACTCGTCGTCGCCGGCGAAAGCGGTTGCGTAAATGCGCGTCAGCATGGCGTTTTTCGAATCGCCACGCCAATAGGCGCCCGCCACTTTCAGCAATTTGAATGCCGTGCCGATCTGCCCGGTCGAGGTCATGTGCGGGCCGCGGCAAAGATCGAACCAGTCGCCCTGCCTGTAGATTTTCAGATCCTCGCCCGCAGTGATCGCATCGATCAGTTCGACTTTATAATTCTCACCCTTGTCGGCGAAAACTTTTTTCGCCTGCTCACGCGACCATACTTCCTTCGTGAAAGGTGCGTTTTTCGCGATGATCTCGCGCATCTTTTGCTCGATCGCCGGAAAATCCTCAGGCGTGAAAGCGCTGTTTCGCGCGAAATCGTAATAGAACCCGTTTTCGATGACAGGGCCGATCGTCACCTGCGTGCCGGGATAAAGCGCCTGCACAGCTTCCGCCATCACATGCGCCGCATCGTGGCGGATCAGTTCCAGCGCGCGCGGATCGGTGCGCGCGATGAATTCGATCTTCGCATCTTTTTTTATGAAGTCCGCAAGATCGGCAAGAACGCCGTCGAGTGCCATCGCCACCGTGCGCTTGGCCAATGACGGCGAAATGCTTTTCGCAATCTCGTAACCGCTTGTGTTTTCGGGAAACTGGCGCTGCGCGCCATCGGGGAAAGTAACCGTGACCATCTTCATCCTCACTCCCGCAAACCAGGCGGGTAAAGCTATGAGACCTTGTATAATAGGAAAATCTTGCTGACAAGTTTATAACAAGAATGAATTCGTCATACCGGCGAACGCCGGTATCCATCACTTAGCGATCTATAGATCCCGGCTTACGCCGGGATGACGTTATAAGTCATTTCTGAAGCCACCGCACCACCAGCGAGATCTGGTCGTCCGTCATCAGCGAAGGCGCATGGCCGACACCGGCAATCGTCACGCTTTCGGCTTGCGGATTCAGGACCTGCATTTCGGCTACCGTTTTGGCGTCCAAGATATCGGAAAGCTCGCCGCGAAGAATGAGCGTGGGAATTTTGATCGCCTCCCAGAACGGCTTCAAATCGACATCCTTGATTTCGGTGAAATCGACGGTATCGCTACGCTTGGGGTTGATGATAGCCGGATCGAAAGAGCGGGCATAGCCGCCGCCCTTCAGCCTGTCGAAAGAATAATCGAAAAACAGCTTCCACTTGTCTGGCAGATGCGCAAGGCCGAAACCGGCGGCCGTTTCGCGCAGATAGGCATCGGCTTCGGCACGTGTTTTAAAACGCAACGGCGTATTGAACATGCCTGCATAGATGCGGGAAAGCGCCTCTTTCCTCACCAGCATGCCGATATCGTTCAGCACCAGTTTGCGGATGCGGCCGGGCGCGCGGCTTGCGATATTCATGCCGATCACGCCGCCCATGGAGGTGCCGACCCAGTCGACCTGCTGCAAATTTAACCGATCGAGAATATGCAGGCAGTCCACGGCGCAATTGCCGCTGTTGTAATCCGCAGGATTTTTCAGCCGCTCCGATTCCCCGCGCCCGGCCATGCTAAGTGCAAGCACGCGCATGCCGCGCCGCGCGAGTTCTGCAGCCAACAGATCGAAATCATGTGCGTTGCGCGAAATGCCGTGCACACACACGACGGTGCGCGCAGCATTCGCATTGCCCCATTCGTAATAAACGATCTCATGTGTGCCATTACCACCGTCGTAATCTGGAACGCGGATCGTGCGGCGCACGAATGTTTCCGGTACAGGGTCATAGCCCTGCCCGCCGCCGGGCCGGCAGCGCGCCAGACGGCACAAGGCAAGCCACCAGCCCTTCAGCACACCGTGTTTTTCGATTGCGCCGAGCCCATATTCCGAACAGCTCGGCTCGAACCGGCACCAATGGCCGAGAAAAGGTTTCAGCGTCCAGCGGTAAAGATGGATGGGAAGAGAAGCGAGGAATTTCATCACTTACCCCGTCATCCCCGCGCATGCGGGGATCTTGTAATTTTGTTTCACATTTAGACCCCCGCCTTCGCGGGGGTGACGATTTCTTGTTTCATCGCCGCTTCCATTGCCGCTACCGTGGCATCGAAAACGAGCATGGTGGAATCGTGCCGCGCGGGATAATCGCGCACGCCTTCAAACATCGCAAGCCCGGCCCACTCATTTTGCGGCGGCGCGCCGTTATTCTCAAGCATGTTGCGCATCGTATCGCGCAAGTTTTTAAGCTCATCATAAGTTTTGCCGATCACATGCCGCGCGAAAAAAGATGCCGCCGCCTTGCCCAGCGCGCAGGCATCCACTTCCTGCGCAAAATCGCTGACGCGATCGCCATCCAGCTTCACATCGACAGTAATTATTGAGCCGCAGAGTCGGGCTTGCTTTGTTGCGGAACCATGCGCGCGGGGAAGGCGGCCTAGGCGCAGGATATCGGCGCAAAGCTGCAAGATCTGCTGGCTGTAAAGATCCATGCTCATGCAATCATAGATAACCCGATTGCTCATTCTTGTGAAAGCATTGTTGCGAGCTTGACACTGTGCCGGCCCTTCCCTATCAATTGCCTCGATAGTTCGCCATAAGGCGATGAAAAGGGAATGCAGTGCGGCGGTTACGCCTAATCTGCAACTGCCCCCGCAACTGTAAGCGGTATGTTTGAGGCATAACGTCACTGGGCAAAGCCTGGGAAGACGCTTCAAGCGAAACCGCGAAGTCAGGAGACCTGCTATCACGTGTCACGCTACTCATGCGGAAACGGCGGGTTTCCTTGAGGCATTTCATTTCATCCGTGCGGTGACACGCGCCTGAAGCTTCCCAAAGGGGTAAGCGAGCGCGGTGTTTTTCAACCAGACACGGAGATTTTTATGCCTCAAGCTCTAGAAATTGACGGCGGCGCCATAGCAGAAGCACGTAATCCTCAAACAGCTTTCTTGCGCGAGCTTGTCGGCCTCAGATATAATATACAAGCAGGAAAAGTAAGCGGTGAACTAGCAACTGTATTTATTGACGAAGTTGAAAAGAATTTAAAAAGCAGCGATCCAGACCGCCGTTTTCATGACCAAGAATTAATTTCATACTATTCCAGTCTTATAGAAGAAGATGAAAAATTAAAAAAAATACTGAAGTACGTTTGCAACGAAGCAATAGCCAGGCGCGCTAAAATGTTGGAGCCTTTTCGCCAGCGTTGCGAAGAGTTCAAACGAGCATTGGAAAAATTATTCGGAAAAAGCACGGTACAGCCTTAAACAACTACACTTGCCCCGGCATCACTTCCTTCACCTTCGCCGCAAGCTGTTTCAGCGAGAAGGGCTTGGGCAGGAAGGCGAATTCCTCGTTCACATCGAGGTTTTTGCGGAAAGCCTCCTCGGCATAGCCGGACATGAAAATGATGTTGAGATCGCTCTTCATCTTGCGCATTTCGCGCAGCATAGTCGGCCCGTCCATTTCCGGCATCACCACATCGGAAACAATCAGGGCGATTTCATCCTTATGGTCGCGCATCAGGTCCAGCGCCGCCATGCCGGTTTCGGCCTCGAGTACGGTATAGCCGCGCGAGCGCAGCGCACGGCTGGCGAAGGCGCGCACCGCCTCCTCGTCTTCCACCAGCAGGATCGTGCCCTGCCCTGTGAGATCGGCGCTCTGCACCTCTTTCGTCGACGGCTTGACCGGCATTTCGTCGGTGCGCGGCATGTAGCGCGGCAGGAAGATGCGAAATGTCGAGCCCTTGTCCAGTTCCGTCTCGACGAAAATGAAGCCGTCCGTCTGCTTGACGATGCCGTAAACCGTGGAGAGGCCAAGGCCCGTGCCCTTGCCGACATCCTTCGTCGAAAAGAACGGCTCGAAGATTTTGTCGAGCACATGCTCCGCAATGCCGGTGCCGGTATCGGCCACTTCGATCAGCACATAATCTGTCGACGGCATGATGCTGTAGCCGTAATCCTTGATGGTCTCGCCCTTGACGTTCTGCGTGGAAATGGTGAGCCGCCCGCCGTCCGGCATGGCGTCGCGCGCATTCACGGAGAGGTTCATGATCACTTGTTCGAACTGGTTGAGGTCGGCCTTCACGAACCATAGGTCGCGGCCGTTGCGTACTTCCAGCTTGATCTTTTCGCCCAGCAGGCGGCTGAGCAGCACCGACAGCTCGGAAAGCGTATCGGGCAGGTTCAGCACTTCCGGCCGCAGGGTCTGCCTGCGCGAGAAAGCCAGCAGCTGCCGCACGAGACCGGCCGCGCGGTTCGCGTTCTGCTTGATGTTCATGATGTCCTGGAACGCGGGATCGGACGGGCGATGGCTCGCCAGCAGCAGATCGGAAAAACCGATGATGGCGGTCAGCACATTGTTGAAATCGTGCGCGATGCCGCCCGCGAGCTGGCCGATGGCCTGCATCTTCTGGCTTTGCGCAAACTGAAGTTCGAGCGCGCGCTGCTGCGTGGTGTCGGTCGCGAAAACCAGCGCCGCTTCGGAATCGCGCTCGGCCTCATCCACCGCCGAAACATAAAGACGCGCAAAGCGCTGCTTGTCGCCCGAAAGCGTCACATCGATGGGCGCGATATTACCCTTGCCAAGCGTTGCCGCTTCCATCGCCGCCTGCACCTGCGGCCGATCGATATCGATGATGGCTTCGAGCAAGGGGCTGTTGCGCGCGGCATAGGCGGGGAGCAGCTTTGCGAAAGGCGCATTCGAGCGGCCGATGCGCCCGTCCTTGTCCACGGTGGCGATGGCGAGCGGCGCATTGTTGAAGAAGCGCGCGAAACGCACTTCCGCGGCGCGCAAGGTTTCCGCCACATCCGAGCCGGGCGCACGGTCGAGCACGAGGGTACGCGACGCGCCCTGCGTGCCGTCGGCGGCAAAAGAAACGCGATGCAGCAAACGCACCGGGCAGGTGCGGCCGTTATGCTTCATAAGATCGATGTCGTAAATCTCCGTCACCTGCTCGCCGGGCTTGGCGGCAAGGCCCTCGAAGAGTGCCGCATGCGCAGGCTGGATCAGATCCTTGATGCTCAGTTCGCCGGTCGCCGCCTCGCCGAGATCGTAACCGAGCAGTTGCGCCAACGTGGCGTTCATATAAGTGATCCTGCCCTTGGGATCGACCGACATGAAACCGGCCGGTGCATGGTCGAGATAATCGATGGCGTGCTGCAGTTCCTGGACGATATTCTCCTGCTTCTGCCGCTCGCGCGTGACATCCGAAACCGTCCAGAGATAATGATGCGCGCGCCCTTCCGCCTCGACCGGCTGCACGCGCACCTTCAGCCATTTCAGCGTACCCGAAGCGACGCGCACACGAATGTCGTCGGAAGCCGCGCGCCGGTCGCGCGCCGCATTGGTGAGGCGGAACAGCACTTCGGCCACTTCGGCATCACGCGCGAAGACGCGCTCGAGCGTGCGCGCATCGTCGCGCCCGTCGGCTTCGGTGAGCGTCAGATAGGCATCATTGGCATAAAGAATACGCCCGGAGCCGTCCGTGACCATCGCCCCTTCGGGAAAACTGTCGACAATGGCGCGCGAGAAATCGAGTTTCGGCCGCGCCGATCCCGTCAGCTCGATCAGCCCGACGGCGGCGGCAAACAATGCGAACAGGCCGAACACGGCAAGCAGCGCGAGCAGGCCCATGATGAAGGGCTGCGCATCCTCGGTCTTCAGGAAGGCAAGCAGCGTGCCGGCGGTCGCGATGACAAGCGCCAGGATCAGCACCAGCCAGATGGGATTCCCGCGCGCATCGTCGAACAGGGAATCGGCCGGTTGCTTTTCTGAAAACAGGGTCATGCTCGATTTATAACGCGAATCGCCATTTCAGCCTAGCATAACGCGTATTTCTGGCCTTTAAATGTTGTATTCATGCGATTTTTTGATTAAATCACTTTATTATTCAGGAAAATAAACCACGCTCATGAGCACCGTTTATAAAAATAATTTCGATAATGCGGCACCATCCGCAACTTATTCCGACACATTCGCTTCATGTTTAAAAGCGGCGCAGGAACCAACTTATATCGCCGGTCAGCCGGGCCGCGTCGATGGCAAGGAAAAGGAAGCGCTTGATAAAGCTTTAGATAAAATCGGAATCCCAAAAGAGCGAAGGAAGTATACTTATGAATATACCGAGCTTCCTGCCGCTATGGACACCGAAGACAGGCGGCATGTCGGCCTCACATTTTGGATGCCCGATCGGGGTTGGGTTTCCAGTGTACAGCCCCAAAGAGTTCGCAAGCTGGCTCCGCAATATGGTTGCGGAGAGGAAGAGTATAAACAATTCGAAGCTATCCATGAGCTTGTGCACGACAACTGCGCCAATGGCGGTCTCGATCCGCGCAATGAAGAACTTTACGCCCGGCTTGCGCAGGCATTTTATCGCCCGCAACTCGTATTGCAGGCAAGCCTGGTTGCCGCCGCACTGGCCACCGCCAAAAAAACTTTTCCTGAAAATCACGATTTTATCATCGAAGCCACAAGAAGCGCGATCGGCAAGACTTTCGGAGAACAATCCGTCGATCAATTCCTTGCCGACATCACGGCTGTATGCGCCGAAGCCGCAGTGAAAAATAAAGAGGAAACCGATCCCGGTAAAAAAAGCACTATCCCTAAATTGATCGACAAATTTCTTTTGAAAATTGCAACAAATATAGCCCCGCGATCAAACGTTAATGCCGATACAGTTCATGGCGAGCTTTATGCCCGTCTCCAGGAAAATTTCATGAACGCCATGTTGTCCTATTTGCCGGCCGCGCCTCGACAATAAGTTCCCGATTTTCTTACCGCCGCGCCGGCTGTTCGTTCTGCACCTGGAACAGGCCGCGCAGGAAGCCGGGCGCGATCATCGAAGCCGGATTGATGCGTAAAACCGGGTTCGACAACGTACCGTTGATGGCGAATGTCACGCCGAGCAGGCCTTCGTTCGGCCCGCCCATGAACAGGCCGACGACGGGCAGCCGCGCCATCAGATTGTTGAGCGCATACATCGGAATGAACGAACCCTTCATGTCGAGCAGGCTGCGGCGGAAATCGATCTGCCCCTGAAAGGTGATGCCGATCTCCATATTGCGCAACACGCCTTCGCGCACATGGATCAGGCCCGGCACGCGCGAAAAGGCAACGCGCAGCCGGTCGAAGCCCGGATTGTCGTCGATCTGCTTCGGTCCGCCCTGCGATTGCGGCGAGGCGCCGAACAACCGCTGTATGGCGGGCTCGTTGACGAAGCGGAACTGCTCCAGAAACACCACGCCGTCTGCCACCTGGCTAGGACTGTCGGTGAGCGTCTGCGTCAGCGTCAGCCGCCCGCCGCCGACTTTGCCGTAAATGTCGAGAAAGCGCAGCAGCGCGCCGCCATCATTCGTCGTCACGATCATATAGGGACGGCCGCGGTCGGACTGGATCTGGCCGAGCAAGGAAGCACCCTGCCCCAGTTCGCCGCCGAGATTGAATGTCGTCACGCGCCCGCCGTCCTCATTGCTGCTCAGGCGCAGATTGCGAATGGTTTCGCCATTGCTGCCGATCGCCTTGTCGACACGAAGATCGATATTCATGATATCGGGCTTGTCGTTCTGGCTGTCGGAAGACAGGATTTGCGCAAGAAACGGCCGCAGATCTATGCTGCGCCCCGAAATCTGCACCAGCGTACTGCGCGGACCGCGCTCGATACGCGCCGAAAAATTATCGTCCGGGCGCAGCCTGATATCGGAAAATTCGACAAGCGAGGCGGCGCCTTTGTCATCCAGGCAAATCTGCCCGCGCATCAGCCAGTTCTTGCCACGCAGATGGAAATCCTCGAGGACGGAGATCTGCTTCTCGCCTTTGGGGATGAAGCTCAGCAAAGCCTGCTGGCCCGGGGCCTTGTCGAAATGCAATTGCGGCACGGAAAATTTCGCTGCCGTCAAATCGACCTCGATGCGCTGCGACGTATCGGCGGAAAAATCCTCCACGCGGCGCACCACCGTCGTGCCTGTCACCCATGGCTTGAGATCGATCCCGAGTTTCGCGCGCAAGGCTTCGTCCGCCTCCACCTCGGCACGCAACACCGCATGATCGGCCGTATCGCGCGACATGAAAATCTTGAAAGGAACATCGTCCACCGTTGCCGTTCCTTCGGCGGAAAGCGTACCGGCTTCGAGCTTCACCTGAAAAACGCCGTCCTTCAGATCTTTGTTATCGAATACATCCTCGCCGGTCACATTGCGCAGCTCGGCTTCGAGCGATGTCTTGGTCTCCGAAAGCTTGGCCTCTTTCCAGAGCGGGATCTGCACCTCGACATTGGCGAGCGCCTCGCCTTTCAGCCTGCCGATCTGAAAACCGGAATTGCCGCCTTCTTTCGCGCTGCCGAGTTTGAACTTGTTCCTTTCGGCAAGCTGGACAAGCGCCTGCATCGAACCCACCATCAGCAGGTTGAGGCGGCCGAAAGGTTTTTTCGGTGCGAAATCGTCGGCATTGAACACGGCATTCGGCAGGTCTATGTCTCCCGCCGGCAACGCGATCTTGCCGCCCAGCGCGTCCACGCGCGCCGAATTTCCCGTGACCTCGATCTGCGCCATAACTCCCTTCGCGAGCGGCAGATCGGGCGACAGCTTGACGCCTATATTCTTCACATTCCATTCGGTTTTGACGAATTGCCGCAGAAGCGGGCGCCCGTCGAGCCAGCCTGCGGGAATGGCGACATCGATACGGCCCTTTTCGATCTGTCCGCCTTCGACATTCTCTTTCACCCATTTGCGCACCGGCGGTGCCGTAACCGAAGGCCACAGCGCTTTTGCGGCCTCGACGCTTATTGCGCCGACCTCGCAGGAAAGTTTCAGCTCGGGTGTCGTGTTCGTGAACCGTGCCGTGCCTTTAAGCTCGGCTACCGTTTCCTTCGCCCCGGCGCGCAAATGATCGATCCATAAAGTGCGGTTGGCGAGTTCGTAAGCGCCGGCAAACACAATCGTGCCGACTTCGGGAAAACGCTTGCCGTCATTGAAAGCGAGATCTTCGGCTTTTACATCGAGGCGCACGGGGCGCGTGGGATCGCCGGCCGCCGGAAACAATATGCGGCCGGAGAACAGGCCCTCCGCGCCATTCATCGAAAACCGCGCCGGCGCAATCGTCAGCGTGCGCGCATCGGTTTCCAGTTTCGCTTTCAGTAGAAGCGGCGCAAATTCGATGTCGATATCCTCGCCGCGGATCTGTCCGGCATCGAGCGCGATCTCGCCCGTCAGCGGCGTTACGAGGCCGTTCTCGTTCAGGCGCGCCGAAAGCTTCGCAATGATCAGCGTGTCGGCGACATAGATATCGCTATCGTCCGGCACCAGCGAGGCAAGGCTGAAATGTTTCGTTTCGAGATGGACGTCGCGCGCACCGTCCCGCACCGGACCGAGCTTGAGAGACACGCCGAAGCCGCCACGCTTGTCCGGCGCCGAAATTTCGACATTCAGGTTTTGCGTCAGCGTGCGTTGCAGATCGACGGTGAAAGGATCGAAACTGCGCGTGATATTCCAGCGGTCGTCGGTGACGACGACCGTCACGTCCTCGAGACGCAAGGCGTGCAGCGCGCCGCGCCCGAACATATGCTGCCCGTATGGCAGAAGCCGCGCCATGAATTCGGGCTCGAGCAGGCCAAGCACCGGCACGGGTTCGGGCGCGGATTTTCTCGCCTGCGTAGCGCCCAACGCGATCGAACCGTCGGCGGAAATCGTCAGCGCCAGAAGCGGCCGCGTCACTTCGAGCGTGGCGGGTTCGATATTTCCGGCGAGCAGATCGAATACGGAAAAGCCGACATAAGCGCCGGGCGCTTTCACGATCAGCTGGCCATCGAGGCGGCGCACGGAAAAATCCGCAACGCGGACGCGCAGGCGCCCTTTGATCCATTCGAGCTCGAGCCGCGAAAAATCGGCGCGGCCTTCATCCCCCAAAAGACGTTGCAGGCCGGGGCGTACGACGCCGTCGGCAAAATGCAAGTCAAGAGGTCCGGCACTCAGGCGCAGGAACAAAAGCGCTGCCGCAATTCCCATCGTCAGCGAAAAACCGAGCACCGTGCCGAGAATGCGCCGGTTGAGCCGCCGGCGGTTGATGGCCATGCGTCTTTTTTCCTGCGGGGAAAGCTGCCGTTTTCGCCGCCCCAGCGCACTCCACACCAGCCGTTTGCGAAATGAATGGCTCAAAGCCCTGTTTATCCTTGCCGAACAAGTCTTAAGCTGACAAAAACACGATAAAGCGGACGAAAGGAAGGCATTTATGGCTAAAATCCCGCAGGCCGGCGACACTGCCCCGGACTTTTCGCTTCCCGCCAGTACGGGAAAAGAAATCCGCCTTGCGGATTACAGGGGCAAAAACCTGATTCTTTTCTTTTACCCCAAGGCCGATACGCCCGGCTGCACCCTCGAGATCGATTGAATTTTCCAAGCTGAAAAACGCCTTCGCCAAGGCGGATACGGAAATTCTTGGCGTTTCGGCCAATTCCGTCAAAAAACAGTGCAAATTCCGTGATAAATACGAGCTTTCCGTACCGCTCCTGTCCGATGAAACTCACGAAATGTTGAAAACCTACGGGGTTTGGGTCGAAAAGAGCATGTACGGCAAGAAATATATGGGAATCGAGCGCTCCACTTTCCTGATCGACAAAAAAGGCCGGCTTTCGCATGTCTGGCGCAAGGTAAAACCCGAGGCCCATGCACAGGATGTGCTTGAGGCGGCACGGTCTTTATAACCCTTCCATATCCTGAGGTTTAAGAAGCCATTAACCCTAATAAGGCATGAATATTCCTTGGTTTAGCCTAAGGTTTTCATGTCGAATTACCCGCGTTCGCACCGGCAGAAATTCCTGCACAAATCCGTGCGGCAGGTGATCATCGCGCGCGGCGATGAAGTGCATACTTTCGGCCTGCATGGATGGATGATCGGCGTCGGCGCGCTGGTGACGCTTGCGCTCACTTTCTGGCTGTTTGCCGCCACCGCCTATGTCGTCTTCCGCGACGATGTGCTGGCTTCCATGATCGCGCGCCAGACGCGCCAGCAGCAGGCCTATGAAGACCGCATCGCCGCCCTGCGCCTGCAGGTCGACCGCGTCACATCGCGCCAGCTTCTCGACCAGGATGCGTTCACGGCAAGGCTCGACGATCTCCTGAACCGCCAGGGCGTGCTGATGAAACGCTCGCAGCAGGTTTCGGACCTGACGGAAAAAGCGCGCAAGCTTGGCGTGAAACTCGGCGACGACGATCTGATAACCGGCAGCGTTGCGCCCGCGAAGGTAGAGCGCACCGGCCGTATCGACACCATGCTCTCGCGCATTGACACCGATCTTGGCCGTATCGGCCGCTACCAGGAAACGACGCTGAATGCGCTGGAAGCGCAGATGCAGGACAATGAAAAGAACGTGCGCGGGGCGGTTGCCGACCTCGGTCTTTCGCTCGACAATCTCGTTCCGAAACCGAAAACGCCGCCGCCGCCCGGCATGGGCGGGCCGCTGATTCCGCTGCGCATGGATTCGGTCGAGAATTTTCAGGTGCGCGCCAACTATGTCATCGGCCAGCTCGGCTGGCTCGACGACCTGCGCAAATCCCTGAACATCCTGCCCGTGCGCAATCCCTTGCTGCTCGACAGCGAAGTGACCTCCGGTTTCGGCGGCCGCATCGATCCTTTCGTGAAACGTCCCGCTTTTCATGCCGGCCTCGATTTTCACGGCGACAAGGGCGACCCGGTGCGCGCAACGGCCGATGGCGTGGTAACGAAAGCCGAACGCGTCGGCGGTTACGGCAATCTTGTCGAGGTCACGCATGGCAACGGCTTTGCCACACGCTACGGCCATCTCTCGGCCATCCTTGTCATGGAGGGGCAGAAAATCCGGGCGGGACAGATTGTCGGCAAGCTCGGCTCGACCGGCCGCTCGACCGCCCCGCATTTGCATTACGAAACCCGCATCGCCAGCAATGCCATCAACCCGCTGCGCTTCGTGCGTGCGGGAAGAAAACTCGGCATGTGGCAGTGAGCATGTATTTTGTTGCTTTAGACAATAGATACGATTATTGTCCGCCCCGATACTGTTTTTATTATTTTATGACGATTTGATTTATGAATAAGGGATACAATTAATGATAGCCGTTACTCCGGATAGCATAACATCATTGGCCAACCGGCATCAGGCCTTCGCAACAGCTCTCACGCAAACGCAAGAACATATACAACAGCAGCCCGCATCCATCGGCACCATCATTAATGATGCTAAAAACAGGCGGGTCATAGCGCTTGGGTTATGCGAGGCCGGCTTATGGGAGCTTATGAAAGCAGGTATTTCCTTGCCCCAATCGGGAATGTTCGAGGCGCGCGTCGTAAAATATAAGGGTGAATTCTATCTGTATCTGTCCACGATAATAAAATGCCCGAAGAAAGCAAACAGTTATGTTTCTGACGAGAATGGAACTCTGTCCTGGCCTTTGGAACAAAAATTCAAAATAAAAGGCAACAGGTTGGAAGCCGTACCTGCAATGTGGTACGAGGAAGCAAGAAGTCTCGATACCATGCTTAAAAAGATTTCTCCCTGTGAAAAAGCAACAGTGGAATTTATTTTTTCGAAAAACCAGCCGCTGCCACCACCGGGCCAAAAAGCTTAAAGTTTAAATAGAGATCATAATACAGCAGTGCCCATCTGCCATTCCTTGATCGCCTGAAACGGCCAGAGCAGCATGATGATATTCAGGGTGAGATTGTCGCGGATAAAATAAACGGCGACGAGTTCCAGCACCAGCGCAACAAGTATGGTAACCCATAGCGGAAAACGGCTTGCGAATAAAAATCCCGCGATCATCGCCAGAATATCGAATGTCGAATTGAGAACGCTGTCGCCGTAATAATTCAGCGAGATCGTCGCCTCGCGATAGCGGTGAATGACGAAATCCGTATTCTCGAAAATTTCCCACGCTGCTTCGATCAGCGTGGCAAGCGTCAGTCTTGCACCCGCCGGCAGCCGGCGCGCGACCAGCCAGAGCAGGCCATAAAAAATGAAGCCGTGAATGATATGCGAGAAGGTGTACCAGTCGCTGATATGCTGCGAATTTTCTGCGCTGAAAGGTTCGCCATGCCAGAGCTTGATGGCGCCGCAGGTGCAGATCGGCGCGCGGCCCATGAAAAGCAGGACCAGGACTGCGGCGATGATGACAAGCACCGTTGCCGCAATATGGCGGCACGAGATGTCGTTTCGGGTAGAAATTGCCGTTGCCATTCAAGCCCCTGCAGAATTGATTAAAATTTTAGACATTATTTCCCTTGCGGCAAGTGGGGTTCCGTTCTATTTTGCAGCAGATTTTTTGAAAAGAATTTTATTTGGAGAGTCATATGATGAATATCTGCGTTTCCGGCAACTATCGATTCACACAGCCAAAAAATACTTTAAATGCTTCGCCGACGTTTTACCTGAATAAAAATAGTCCGCCATCGCTTGAGAATGTTTTCGAAAATAAGAACAATAGAAAGCAAATCATAAAAGACGCTTCGTTAGGGCTAGAGTGCGAGCCCTGCAAAGGTAAAGATCTAAACGTCCAACTTATAATAAAGGAATTGGACGGATCTTATTATCTTTTGCTTACTTCAACGACTGTTCTTGACTCTGAAAGTTATGAGGGACAGCCATCAAACATCTATAAGATTGGTGACGATAAAACGCTCACGCGAGTTAATGACCCGGAAGAAGCGACGAATATTCTGGTAAAAGCAGTCCTGCTGGAAGAAGAAGGCGCACACATTTTAAACGGAAGAATTATCGGCAGCAGCGACCCAAACAAGGTTTACTGATACTCTGCCTGGTGTTTCTATTCCACATCCTCCACTTTGTCCGGCCCTCTGCCGAAGACGCGCTGGACTGGCTTATAACGTCATGGCCGGGCTTGTCCCGGCCATCCATCGAAAAACTTAAATAGAAATCTCATCATAAAGATCTTTCCATTGTGGGTTCATGGAAAGTATAAGATTGATTTTCCATTCGCGTGGCCAATGTTTGATGTTTTTCTCGCGTTGAATAGCCGCTATTGCCGTTTCATATTGTTCGTAATAAACGAGCATTTTGATATTATATTTCTTTGTAAAGCCTTTGATTAATCCTTCACGATGTTCATACATACGGCGGAGTAGATCGTTCGTGATGCCAACATATAATGTTCCAACGATATCGCTTGCGAGAATGTAAACCCAATAACTCATTTTATCTCCATGATGGATTGCCGGGACAAGCCCGGCAATGACACCTTCGCCTTACTCCACATCCTCCACCTTGTCCGGCCCGCCGCCGAACACGCGCTGGATGAGCGCCGCCTCCATGAAATTATCGAGCTTGCCGTCCAACACGTCTGAAGGCGTGCCGGAGGTGAGACCGGTGCGCAAATCTTTCACCATCTGATAGGGCTGCAACACGTAAGAACGGATTTGGTGCCCCCAGCCGATCGCCGTTTTGCCCTGATGTTCGGCCATCATTGCCTGCTCGCGCTTTTTTAATTCGAGCTCATACAGGCGCGCGCGCAGCATCTTCCACGCCTCGGCGCGGTTCTTATGCTGCGAGCGGTCGTTCTGGCACGCCACCACTACGCCTGTCGGCAAATGCGTGATGCGCACGGCGCTGTCGGTCCTGTTCACATGCTGTCCGCCCGCGCCCGAAGCGCGATAGGTATCGATGCGGCAATCGCTCTCGCTCACCTGGATATCGATGGTATCGTCGATGACGGGATAGACATCGATGCTGGCGAAACTGGTATGGCGGCGCGCATTCGCATCGAATGGCGAAATGCGCACGAGGCGATGCACACCGGCTTCCGTTTTCAGCCAGCCATAGGCATTCTCTCCTTTCACAAGCAGCGTTGCCGATTTGATGCCGGCGCCCTCGCCCGGGCTTGTTTCGACAAGTTCGGCCTTAAAGTCGTGCTGCTCGGCCCAGCGCGTATACATGCGCAGCAGGATATCGGCCCAGTCCTGGCTTTCTGTGCCGCCAGCACCCGAATGCACTTCGAGATAGCTGTCATTCGCATCGGCCTCGCCGGAGAACAGTGCATTCAGGCGCTGCTCTTCCACCGCCTTACCGAGCGTTTTAAGGCTGCCGATGGCTTCCAGCGCCATCGTCTCATCCTCGTCGCTTTCTGCAATGTCAATGAGCTCGACCGTATCTTTCAGTTCCGCTTCGAGCTTGACCTGCGCCTCAAGCGATTTTTCAAGACGCGTGCGCTCGCGCATCAATTTCTGCGCACGGACAGGATCGTTCCAGAGATTCGGATCTTCGGCGGCGGCGTTCAGCTCGGCCAGACGTTTTCGGCTTGCATCGAAGTCAAAGATGCCTCCTCAGCAGGACGAGCGCCTGCTGGATTTCGTCGACGATCTGCTGGGCTTCGAAACGCATGCTGCATAAGTAGTGATTTGCAGCGGGAAGGTAAAGCCCCGATTGACTTAAAGGGCGGAGGAATCTATTGATAGGTTCGTATTTCAAAAGATAATTTCAGGAGCAGGAAATGAGTAAATTATATTCCATCAATAAAGCGGCCGTCGCATGGCGGCATAAACAAGCACAACAACACGCTAAAAATTTCCTGAATGCGCTTGCAAAAGCAAGAGACGAAGTCCCGGGTAATATTTTCTTTGAATTCAATACGGAAAACGGTCTCGGGCCGACAGACAATAAACGCGGCAGGGCCCCAAGAGCAGGCGAGTCGAATATTATTCATGTCGACGAATTGAGCGCAGCTCTCGTAAATTTCAAGCAGCCGGAAAACTTCAGCAAGGAAAACCTGAGGAATTTGCGCCTGCTTAAAGAGGATTTGGAAATTCTCGGAAATGGCAGAAAAATGAGCGGTGGACTTACGAAAGATCTGGCCCTGGTTCGCAGGGAATTCGACAACAATCCGAATGTGGATCGATATAAAATCGTCGCAGTTAATAACAAGTAAGACCGGGCTATTTGAACGAAACCGTGTCTCCCTGCGCATCGATTTTTATATGAAAGACAATTTCATCGTTGGAAAGCAGGCTTAGGCCTTTTCTTGCCGCTTCATAACCTCTGGTGTTTTGCAGGCCTGGCCGGTAACCCCTGAAGAAGCGCTTCAACGCACCGGCAGTAACGATGCGCCCGGTGATCATATCTTCATCTTTTACGGGCACAGAAACCGGCTCGACAACCTCAAGCATGATCGAATTGACCCTGCGAACATATTCCTGAAGACGGTATTGCTCGCCAAGACAGCCTTTTGCGAATAAAGCATTCAACTCCCCGGCTTCGATGGGATCTTCGTCGAGACCCGCCCTGAGCAGAAAATCGTAAAGCAATCCATATGTGTCCGGAGGTACGTCGCCGATATACATTTTTAAATTCCGATTTGATATCCGATTAATTCTGTAAAATAACGATTTCGCCGTAATTGGTGATTTTAAAAGGTGCGGCAGTTGCATTCACACTTTTCTTTTTCAGGGCGCTTTCCAGCGCATTGAATTTTTCCTCACCCAGTTTTTCAAGCAGAAAATTTTTGTTGCTCTCGAAAGCCAGGTTAAGCTCGGCATAAGAAATTGCGCTGCCATTAAGGGTGATTTCGCCTTTATGTATGGTTTTTGCCAGCGCGAGCGCATTTCTGCGCCAGACTCTATCGCACTCATCGAGCGGCAGCCATTCATAAATATTTTCTTCATCCTGCGAGAAATTCTTTCTCACCAGCATGCCGAAAATATCGACCAGATCCTTGTCCAGCTGCTTATCGTTTTCGGCAGCTTGCGCTTCGGCGCAGCCGGGCGAATTCGGCATTTTCGTATCCGGATAATAAGCTTTTTGACGCTTATCGTCCAAAGTGAGCATGATTTTATCCGCACCGGCGCTTTGCAGCAGCGCTTTGTAAGCGGCAAGATCCATATTTTTTTCTACAGACATTTTCTGCAAACATTCTTTCCACTGCATATTCTTGTCGGCGGCATCAAGAAACGCGATCATGTCGGCCACAGTCAGCGAGGCTCCGTTCTTTTCAATAAATGCGGCAATCGCTTTCGCCTGATTATAGGGTCCGCTTTCCTTGTTCTGAGGCTCATTGGCTTGCGCCAGATCTTCAACGAAAGAATCCGTCTCCTTTCGTGCCTTTTCTAACTGTGCGGCTTCTCTATATGGAGCGCATGCATCCTGCGGCGCGCGGCTTGCGGCTTGAATAATAGACATCGTCAAATATCCTCAAAAAACGAGGGTATATTAGCGCGCTTTCCGCGAATGGCAATATATCAATAAAGTCCGCCGGTGCCGGAGCCGATATCGCTGTCGGGCGGCGGTTGGGTGCCATATTCACCGTCTTCATAACCGCTCGGGCCGTTATAAACCGTCGGCGGCATCTGGTTGGGCTTGAAGGCCTCCAAAATCACGCGCTCGTCGCCGCCCGAGGCCAGCACGCCGCTATGCGCATCCACCCGCACGAGCTTGATGCCCGGCGGCGCGCGGAAGGGTGTCGGCGGCTTGTCGGCCAGCGCCTCCATCATGAAATCGCGGAAAATGGGGGCCGAGATCATGCCGCCCGTTTCGCCATGGCCCATCGGCTGCGGCTTGTCGTAGCCGACATAAAGCCCCATCGCGAGGTCGGGCGAAAAGCCGACGAACCAGGCATCCTTTTCGTCGTTCGTGGTGCCGGTTTTTCCGGCAAGCGGCTTGCCCACGGCTTTCACCGCCGTGCCTGTGCCGCGCTGCACCACGCCCTCCATGATATTCGTGATCTGATAGGCCGTCATCGGGTCGATGACTTGCTGGCGCTTGTCGATCATCACCGGCTCGTTCTGGCCATCCCATTTCGGCGCGTTGCATTCGGGGCAGACGCGCTCGTCATGTTTGTAAATGGTGCGGCCGTAACGGTCCTGAATACGGTCGATCAGTGTCGACTTGATGCTACGCCCGCCATTGGCGATCATCGAATAGCCGGTGACCATGCGCAGCACAGTTGTCTCGCCCGCACCCAGCGCCATCGCCAGCACTTGCGGCATGTCGTCGTAAATGCCGAAGCGGCGCGCATATTCGGCAACCAGCGGCATGCCGATATCCTCGGCAAGGCGCACGGTCATGACGTTGCGCGAGCGCTCGATGCCGGTGCGCAGCGTGGCGGGGCCCAGAAACTTGCCGTCGTAATTCTGCGGCGTCCAGATCGGCAGGCCCGGCCCCTGCTCTTTCGCATAAGGCACGTCGAGAATGATGGAAGACGGCGTATAGCCGTTATCCAGCGCCGCCGAATAGACGATGGGCT
This sequence comes from uncultured Alphaproteobacteria bacterium, assembly GCA_963714065.1. Lineage (GTDB taxonomy): Bacteria > Pseudomonadota > Alphaproteobacteria > Rhizobiales > UBA4765 > JAZKID01. The sequence continues at coordinate 443,384 of OY970226.1, forward strand.
TGAACGACGAGCCCGGCTGCCGATAGGCCTGCGTGGCGCGGTTGAAAACGGATTCGGCAAAAGAAAAACCGCCGACCATGGCAAGCACGCGGCCCGTATAGGGGTCCATCGCCACAAGGCCGCCCTCGATCTCGGGCACCTGGCGCAGATCGTACTGGTCTTTCTTGTCGGTAGGTTCGACATAAATAATATCGCCGGCATTCACGACACGCTCGACGCTTTTGACAGCTTCATAACGGTGCGGACCTTCGGCCGGCTTCGCCCATTTGACGTTCTCGATCGTCATGATCCCGGTTTCGCGCGATTTATCGAGATCGCCGGAGCGGAGCGTCTCAGGCTGCAGGCCGATCTTCGCCTGTGTCGGCGACACGCTCAACACCACGGCAAGCCGCCATGGCGCGATATCGGTGAGCACCTGCTTCTTGCCTAAAATTTCGCCCCAGTCCTTGCCGGCGGGAAGAACGATTTTCTCGACAGGCCCGCGCCAGCCGCGCTTCTGGTCGAAATCGACGAGGCCGTCCATCAGAACCTTACGCGCGATCACCTGCAATTTGGGATCGAGCGTGGTGCGCACCGAAAGCCCGCCTTCGTATAATTTCTGCTCGCCATATTTCTCGACGAGTTCGCGCCGCACATCCTCAGCAAAATAATTCGCCTGGAAGAGAATGGCATCGCGCGGACGCTCGGAGACGCCAAGCGGCGTGGCCTTCGCCTTCTCGCCCTCTTCGGCGGTCGCGTAGCCGTCTTCCACCATGCGCTTAATGACATAATTACGCCGCTCGAGTGCTTTATCGGCATGGCGGAACGGATGATAATTGTTCGGCGCCTTCGGCAGGGCCGCGAGATAGGCGACTTCCTGCAGATTCAATTCCTGAACCGATTTGTCGAAATAGGCGAGCGCGGCGGACGCGATGCCGTAAGAATTCATGCCGAAGAAAATCTCGTTCAGATACAGTTCGAGAACTTTCTCCTTGCTGAACGCGCTCTCGATGCGCATCGACATCAGCGCCTCGCGCACCTTGCGCTTGTATGAGGTTTCGTTGCCGACGAGGAAGTTCTTCGCCACCTGCTGCGTGATGGTGCTCGCCCCTTCCTGTCGTCTACCCGGATTGCGAAAATTGCTCCAGGCGGCGCGCGCCACGCCTTCGGGATCGATGCCCTGATGTTTCCAGAAATTCTTGTCTTCCGCCGCGACAAAAGCGTTGACGACAAGTTTCGGCACCGACTGGATGGGAATATACAGCCGCCGCTCATGCGCATATTCGGCGATCAGCGAGCCGTCATTGGCGTGAATGCGCGTGGTGACCGGCGGCTCGTAATTCTTCAGCGCATCGTAATGCGGCAGATCGCGGTCGAAATACCAAATGCCATAGGCGCCGATCGCCGCGACGACCAGAAACATAATCGTGGCGATAGAAAACAAATACCCCACGAGGCGGGGCAGCATGCGGCGATATTTTTTAGCGGTCATGAGGTCCTTTAAGGCCATGTAGGGTGGGTTGAGCGTTAGCGAAACCCACCCCTTGCGTCACCCCCGCGAAGGCGGGGGTCTCCTGAACATGAATCCGATTCCGAGATCCCCGCATACGCGGGGATGACGTTAAAAGTGGATTTCACTTCATTCAACCCACCCTACGTCATCAATTTTATACATGATTCTGGCGGAAGCGTGACTTTTTACAGTATAACTATGAACTGCCGATAAGGAAACAATATAAAACCCTAACCTATTAATAACACACATTTTTTCGGCCTCTTGTCATCTGGAGGCCAGCATATGGACAATTGCACGCTCTCAAGTAATATTCATGCGGTTTTTCTGAAAATAGGTTCGATATGACAAATATATCAGCAGTTAAAACAAACTATTCTAACAGTTTTTGGCAAACAGCAAAACTTCAGCCACCTATTTCATTCGACAAGCCAGTCGTAGAGCGCGCCATAGCCGTATGGAAAAAAGATATGGAAGAGGCGGGGATAAATACCGGCATGTCCGAAAGCGAGTTCCTGGAATTATTCGATCCAAGCCAGGGTGCGGGCCTGTTTTTTGCTGTAACGACACTTGCCCTCTTTGACATAGTTTTTCGCAGTCAGGGGCCGGAAGGGCTTCAAGAGACTATAAAGGCTTTACAGAATTCATTGCACAAAAGCCTTAAATACGAACGTAGGCAAGATGTCGGCAGTGAGGGGGCCTTAGGCTATCTTTCCTATTCTTGCGTAGACAGCCAAAATCGCAGTGTTAAAAATATCTCTGCTGATGTCATAAAAAATGCAGGTCGAGTTCAATATTTCTTGGATACGCAAGGTGTCAGCACAAGCTTTAATTCAGGCCCGCTGAAATATCTCTTTGACAAACTGAAGATTAATACAAGTTCTGAAGAGGTTGCCGCAGAAATTTGCAGCGATCTTAATAAACGGCGTTATAATTCATTCGGCGATTTGCTTAAATTAGTAGCTAAAATAGTTTTGAGTGAAAGCACGAAATAGCGCATTATTTTTGCCGCCTATTACTCCCCGTCGCCTGGCTTTGCTCTATAAAAGCCAGAACAGCGTCGGAAACGGCCTTGGCGGTGCGGTTTTGCCAGGCTTCGTCCTGCATCAGCTTCACATCGCTTGCATTCGACAGATAGCCCATCTCGAACAGCACGGCGGGCACGTCGGGGGCACGCAGCACCACGAAACCGGCCGAGCGGCGCGGGTTATGGTTCAATTCGATCTCGCCCTTCAGCTCTTTCGTGAGCAGATGCGCATAAGTGAGGGAAAAACTTTTCGTTTCACGCTGCATGAGATCGAAGAGGATGTCGGCCACCTCATTGCTGTCCGGCGGCTTGTCGATACCGGCGATTTCGTCGGCGCGGTTCTCGCGCTCGGCGTAAGATTCCGCTTCCTGATCGGAAGCTTTTTCGGAAAGCGTGTAGACGGTGGCACCGCTGGGGCTGTTTTGCCGATTATTATAGGAATCTGCGTGCAGGGATATGAACAGCGCAGCGCCTCTCGTGCGCGCGAACTGTGTACGTTCTCGCAGGGGGATGAACTTGTCGTCGTCGCGCGTCAGCAGCACACGTACCTCGCCGCTATTCTGTAACTGCTTCTTCAAAAGTTTCGCGAAATTAAGCGTGAGGTTTTTCTCAAAAAACCCGCCTGCCGCATGCGCACCGCTATCAATGCCGCCATGGCCGGGGTCGAGCACGATCAGCGGCAGGCTGTTTTTTTCCGCGAGCTGTTTCGGCTGCTCGCGTGGCGCTACCTTATGTTCGCGCGCACCTTCGCGTTCCTGAATCTGCTGCAGGAATTTTTCGCGCGTCGTACGGTTCAGCTCGATCACGATGCGGTGCGGCGCGCCTTCCACCGTCGAGACGATTTTCACCTCGCCGACCAGCGCCGGCCGCGCAATATCGAAAACGAGGCGCGACTGGCCCGCCGCGAAATTGCCGAAACGGAATGCGGAAACGAGCCCCTGCCCCTTTTTGCCGGGATCGTTCGGCACATGAAACGAAAGCTCCGGCACATCGACGATAATGCGCATGGGGCCGTCGATGGCAAAAACCGTCACCGGCATGCGCTCGGATGCGGTCAGCGTGATCTGCGTCTTGTCCTGCGTGCCCATCACCTTGATATCGCTGATCACCACGGCGGGGTCTGCCCAGGCGATAGGCATGGCCAGCAGCATAAAGCCGCAAAGGGTGAAAATCTGCCAAAATGCGCGCATGAACCAAATCTGGCTGAAAAAGGCTTGAAAGACGTTAAGAAGCCTTGGTTTTGGCTTTTTTAGTTCATGTTCGCAAGCATCTTATGTTTAAGCCACTACAAAGCGCTAAGCTTATCTCTGATGCTATTGGCGCTATCCAGCAACGTTTTAAGCTTTTCATGAATCTCTGCGCTCTTAGGTACGAAAATGCCGTGTCTATTATAGATAGGCTCTGCCATATCTAATAAACCTGTTATCCTTTCGATAAATCTATTAGCTTCTTTAAGCTCATTTATTGCCATAGCTTTGTGCTTGCGCACATCTTCAGATTGATTTGCTTTTGCAGAGGTAATACTGGCTTCGACCGCAGCTAGAGCATTTGAGAAACGCTTTAGACCGCCTTCGATTAAAAGAAGATGGTCGCGATAGTATCCATTAGGATCGGCCCATATTAAACCAAATTTATATTCAACCGCCTGTCCTTTTGGATCCAATGCCTTATCAGATGAGGCTTCAGAATAGTTTTTCAGATAAACTATTTCAGGATCAAGATTTTTAATCTGCGTTTTTATATCTGCTAAAATATCGGTTCCATTCGGGGATACTCCTGTAGATGCGGGCAGTAAAAAATTGGTTGCGCTAACTAGATTTTTACAGATTGGAAAAACTGATTATATAGTCATAACTATTGCTCCCTAATTTAGTTCTCTGGTTTTAATTCATGAAATGGATAGTCGCAAGCATTACACAGGAAGAAGTAACTATGATTACTACATTTAATCAAGCCTTTCCCCCATCCCCTTGACTTTCCGCCAGATTCAGGCTTGAAAGGCATGGAACAGCTCGCGGCGGATACCGTTGCACCCCGTTCTGGCCTTCTAAACCAACTCATTCGGCCGGAGCTAAGGTTAAGCTTGAAGGCTTTTAATTTGGCGGCGCATGAGGCCCGCATCGAAAGCCGGCCGCGCGCTCTTAAGGATTTTTGGCATGGCCGCCTGCGCGCCGCTTATCGATTTAGATTTCCCCTCTCAAGGAACATCTTTCGTTTTTGCGCGCCGTCGCGTTGCCGCATTCCTAGACAGTTTTAACCCCCTTCGCCGCCAAGTGTGGCAGACACAAGGATATTTCAATGGCAAACAAAATGTTGATCGACGCCTCGCATGCGGAAGAAACCCGCGTCGCGGTGGTTCGCGGAAACCGGGTTGAGGAATTCGATTTCGAAAGCGCGCAGAGAAAACAGCTTCGCGGCAATATATATCTGGCAAAAGTAACGCGCGTGGAGCCTTCGCTCCAGGCCGCTTTCGTCGATTACGGCGGCAATCGCCACGGCTTTCTCGCCTTCGGCGAAATTCATCCCGATTATTACCAGATCCCGGTCGCCGACCGCCAGGCGCTGATCGAGGAAGAAGCGCAGTTTGCGGCCGAGCGTTCCGAATCCGACGAACGCGGTGGGCATCGCGGTGGGCGCGGGCGTAGCGGCGGACGCCGTCGTGGTGGCGGGCGCGGACGCAATCGCGAAGAACAGCAGGTCACGGCGGAAACCGAAAATCCGGAAATCGAAAATCAGGATGTGGAGACCGAAGTTTCCGGAGAAACAAACGGCAATATCGCTGCAGAGAACGAAACGCCGGTCGAGCGCATCAGCTCCGGGTCTGAAGACGACAATGAAGGGGAAGAGGCACGCGCCTCTTCGGAAGAAAATACCGAGAGCGACACGCAGCCCGAAGAAACCGTAGAAGCTGTCGGCGGCGGTGATGCGATGGAAGAAATTTCCGATCGTCCGCGCCGTTTCGCCCCTCGCCGCTACAAGATCCAGGAAGTCATTAAGCGCCGCCAGGTCATTCTTGTGCAGGTCGTCAAGGAAGAGCGCGGCACGAAGGGTGCCGCCCTCACCACCTATCTGTCGCTGGCCGGCCGTTATTCGGTTTTGATGCCGAACACAGCGCGCGGCGGCGGCATTTCGCGCAAGATCGGCAATGCGCAGGACCGCACGCGTCTGAAGGAAATCGCGCAGGAACTGGAAGTGCCGGAAGGCATGGGCGTGATCGTGCGCACGGCAGGCGCTTCGCGCACCAAACCCGAGATCAAGCGCGATTACGAATATCTGATGCGGCTGTGGGAAAGCGTGGCCGAGCTGACGCTGAAATCGCAGGCGCCTGCACTCGTCTATGAGGAAGGCTCGCTGATCAAGCGTGCCATCCGCGATCTTTATAATAAAGAGATCGACGAAATTCTGGTTTCCGGCGAGCAGGCCTATGCCGAAGCCAAGGATTTCATGACCATGCTTATGCCGAGCCATGTCAAGAATATCTCCGAATATAACGACAATGTGCCACTTTTCAGCCGTCATGGTGTCGAAACGCAGCTCGAACACATGTTCCAGAGCCAGGTGCATCTGCGCTCCGGCGGTTATATCGTCATCAACCAGGCGGAAGCGCTGGTTGCCATCGACGTGAACTCCGGCCGCTCGACCCGCGAGCACAATATCGAGGATACGGCGCTTCGTACCAATCTCGAAGCGGCGGAAGAAGTCTCGCGCCAGCTCCGCCTGCGCGACCTCGCCGGCCTGATCGTCATCGACTTTATCGACATGGAAGAGCATCGCAACAATCGTTCGGTGGAACGTAAATTGAAGGATTGCCTGCGGAATGATCGTGCGCGCATCCAGGTGGGTCGCATTTCGCATTTCGGACTTCTGGAAATGTCGCGCCAGCGCCTGCGCGCCAGCGTGTTCGAATCCACCACCGAGACATGCCCCACCTGCAATGGTGCGGGCCATGTGCGCTCACCCGCCTCCAGCGCCTTGCAGATCCTGCGCCTGATCGAGGAAAAATTGTTGCAGGACAACTCCTGCAATCTCAACGTGCGTACGCGCACTTCGGTTGCGCTCTACGCCCTTAACCAGAAGCGCGCACATTTGCGCGGTCTCGAGGAGCGTTTCGGCGTGAATATTCTGGTCGAGGCCGACGATCATATGCCCGCGGGCTCGTCTTTCCTCATCGAGCGCGGCGCAAGTGCCGGCGCGCCGGTTCCCGTCGCCAAAAGCGGCGTCAGGGTCGACAGTATTAATGTCTCCGATATCGAAATCACTGATGAGGACGAACCCGCACAGGAACAGGGCAAAGAAACGTCGCCGCGGCAGAGCCGCGAGGATGATGGCGGTCATAACCGTCAGCGCCGTGGCGGACGCCGCCGCCGTGGCGGCAGGGGCCGCAACCGCGAGGATTATGCAGGACACCGTAACCGGGAGGAAGGCGCGGCTTCAGAGGGCAGCGACGAAAACGCACCGCTGATGCATGAAGAGCCTTCGCACGAACCTGCAGAAAAAGCAGATAAACAGGCGCGGCCGCAACGCACCCCGCGCCGCAAAATGCGCGCACAGGCGAGCGAGACGGCTCCGGCAGACAAGCCGGAAGGCACTCATAAATCTTCATCTCATAAGAAAAATGCGGACGACGACACGCCGCGTCCCATGCCGCGCATCCCCGAGCTGCCGGAAACGGAAAACCCGGACAGCCCCAAGGGCGAGCGCAAGGGCTGGTGGAGCAAGAAACTGATTGGGGGGTGAAATGTATCAGCTAGACTAGTATAGATATCTTCTATATTATTCGCTGCAGAAAGAATATTCAAATGAGCAAAATTGAAAGAAAATTTTATACTGACGATGCCTCGCAAGCGCGCCCCTTTACATTTTCACTTCAAAAAGAGACAAAAATAGAAGAAACCGCCAAGGATGAAGCCGTAAAAAACAGGGTGCGTGCGAGCATTGGCGAAGGGCGCTGGAATTTATGGCGTGAAGCTCTTGATGATTATAACGCGAAAAGAAACGAATGTCTTCAGAATCATTTTGAGAAAGCAAAGCAGGCGGAATTAACTTGGGCCAAGTCCGAATACGAAAAGAGCGACAAGTCCGATGAAGAAAAAACGAGATACGATAATTATGTCCAGGAAATAAGGAGAGCACCCCCCGATTCAAGATTGCTTTATGCCGAGCATTATTTCACAGATGCCGAAACCCAGCTTCTTGCGCAAAAAGCAACTGTTGCAAGAAAATATGAGCTGCAAATCTTCAATCGCATGAAAGAAATTTTTAATGAATCAGGCTATCGGGTTGTGAAAAGATGCACCAGCGAGGTTTGCAGCCTCGTCAATCAAAAACTCGGCAAGATTATTGATAAGAACGGCCAATGGTTCATCGACAAGCAAATATTCGATCATCTATCGCGCGAGCAACGCGAAGCTCGCGAACATACGCAACCAACCGTTAAACACAAGGCGGTAATACTACGCTCCAGTAGTTGGGATTGAGGCCGGATAAGATGTAAGACAATACGGCGCCGCCTTGCGGCGGCTTTCTTTTTCCACCCTAAATAAACTTTGCTTTTACTTGCAACTGAGATAATATCGGATAAAATATATAGAGGTTTTAAATGTCTAAAATTGAAGATAATTATAGCAGTATGGGTTTTAGCCAAGCTCAATTTTTTGAGTACGCAGAGGACTTGCGGCGCAATCCGATAAAATCTGCAGATCAGATAGAAGCTTGCAAGCTCGTTAAATTAATTTTGGAAAGACGGGATACTGTTTTAGTCCAATATTCTTTAGACAAGGAGATTTTCTCGGCTGGAAAACCTAATTTTGATTCTCAAAAAGATCAGAGGTTGCAAAAACTAGCCAAAGAAGCGCGCGCATTAGAAGCGCAAGCACGCACTGAATTGACGAAATTTTTCCAGGCAAGAGGTTATATAGTCAGTTATATTCTATGCGATCAAAAGGCTATTAATGCGGAACCTTTTATTAAAAAAATACTTAGTAATGGGCTTTCCAAGTATGGTGCTTCACTAGCGCACAGTGAAATTTTTCCTAGAATGCGAGATGTTTTCGTAAAGGGTTCCTCCTGGTAAAAAGCCGCCTTGCGGCGGCCCGACCAGGCGGATCAAGAAAAACCGCACTCTTAAGGATTATCCATGACGTTTCCGACCCGCGGCTTCGGCGTACATTTTTCTTTTTCTTCACCGGCAATTTGAAGCCAACTATCTTCATGATCAAAAACCATGCATGGCCGCAGCAGGCCGGTCATCCGGCCCTCATGATCAAGCCTGCCGCCCGCTTTTTCCCAGGCAAACATAATATAATCGCTGTAGCCGACTGAGAAACTTTTGCTCCAGCCGAAAAAAGTTCTATTCAGTTCGCTCTTTCGACTTCTTGGATCGGGAAGGTTGAAGCTGAGCAAATAAGCCAGCTCGTCAACGCCATCTTCACGCCAGCCAAGGCCATTACTGATAATACCGTCCTTGGAGTTTGTATCCGGAGCAAATGTATCGCAGCTGTACAAAATAAAGGTCATCCTGTCGATGAACTCGCGGATATCGATCACGCCATCCTTGTTCTTATCATAATAAGAAAATGCGCAAAGACTATCTATTGTAATTTCATCACTTGTTTAAATATAAGCAGTTTACAAAAAAGTTGCTTTGCGGCGGCTTTTTATTCCTATTACACGTCATGCTCGGACTTGTTCCGAGCATCTAAAATAAAATGAGATCCTCGGGACAAGCCCGAGGATGACGTTGTTTAGATCCCCTTCCTTCGGCGCCTTTCAGGCGCCTCGCCGGGGATAACAAAGTCAGTTAACTGACTTTGTCACTCCGCCGCCGTAATCATCGGCGGCTGCTGGTCCGAATTGGCTGCCGCTGCCGCTTTCTGCGCCCTGGCACGTTCCTGCAGGATCAGCTCGTCGCGCGAGGTTGCGATCTTGTGCAGATCGTTCATGACGCCGCCGGTACCCGCCGGAATGAGGCGGCCAACGATGACGTTCTCTTTAAGGCCTTCGAGACTGTCCGACTTGCCGATAACGGCCGCCTCTGTCAGCACGCGCGTCGTCTCCTGGAAGGAAGCTGCCGAGATGAAGGAGCGTGTCTGCAAGCTGGCCTTGGTGATGCCAAGAAGCACCGGCACTGCCGTTGCTTCTTTCTTATTCTCGGCTTTCAGGCGCTCGTTCTCCTCAAAGAAATCGAGACGTTCGACCTGCTCATTGGCGAGGAAAAGGCTGCTGTCGCCGGCATCCGTGATCTCGACTTTTTGCAACATCTGGCGAACGATCACTTCGATGTGCTTGTCGTTGATGTGCACGCCCTGCAAGCGATAGACTTCCTGGATCTCGTTGACGAGGAAGGCGGCCAGCGCCTCCACACCCTTGATAGCCAGGATGTCGTGCGGCGCGGGATTGCCATCGACGATGTAATCGCCCTTCTCCACACGGTCGCCGTCCTGCAAGTGGATGTGCTTGCCTTTCGGCACCAGATATTCGACAGGCTCTTTCGACGCATCGTCCGGAATGATGGCGAGGCGGCGCTTGTTCTTGTAATCCTTACCGAACTGCACCGTGCCTTCGATCTCGGCGATGATCGCCGCATCTTTCGGCTTGCGCGCTTCGAACAACTCGGCGACGCGCGGCAGACCGCCGGTGATGTCGCGTGTTTTTGCGGATTCGAGAGGAATACGTGCAAGCACGTCGCCCGCCTCGACATTGCGGCTCGTATCGACCGACAGAATGGCTTCCGCCGGCAAAATGTAACGGGCATCACCGCCGCGTTTCAGTTTCTTCACTTTACCTTTGGCGTCGTTCACCACAAGTGCCGGCCGCAGTTCGGCAGCGCGCGGGCTTGCCCGCACGTCGAGCACGATACGCTTGACGATGCCGGTCGCCTCGTCGGTCGTTTCGGTTACAGAGAGACCTTCGACAAGATCCTCGAAACCGACCATACCCGCGACTTCCGTCAGGATCGGCCGCGTATAGGGGTCCCATTCGGCAAGGCGCGTGCCGCGCTTGACTTTGTCGCCGTCGTTCACCCTGAGCTTGGTGCCGTAAGTGATCTTGTGCACGGCGCGCTCTTCGCCATCGCCATCGCTGATGACGATAGCCATATTGCGCGCCATGGCGACGAAATTGCCGTCGCTGTCTTTCGCGACATTGCCGCCGCGGATCTGCACCACACCCTCGAACGAAGATTCGACGAAGGACTGCTCGGATACCGTCGCCGCACCGCCGATGTGGAAGGTGCGCATGGTGAGCTGCGTACCCGGCTCGCCGATCGACTGCGCGGCAATGACACCGACGGCTTCGCCCATGTTGACGGGCGTACCGCGCGCGAGATCGCGGCCATAGCATTTCGCGCAAATGCCGGACTTGGTTTCGCAGGTCAGCGCCGAGCGGATTTTCACTTCCTGAATGCCGGCCTTGGCGATTTCGATGATGTCTTTCTCTTCCATCGTCTGGTGAGCTTTCACGATCACCTTGCCGCTGCTCGGATGCACAATATCGAACGCTGCCGTGCGGCCCAGGATGCGTTGGCCCAATGAGGCAATCACCTGGCCCGCGTCCACGATCGCGGTCATCTGAATGCCCGATGTCGTGCCGCAATCCGGCTCGTTGACGATGCAATCCTGCGCCACGTCGACGAGACGGCGCGTCAAATAGCCCGAGTTCGCAGTTTTCAACGCGGTATCGGCAAGACCCTTGCGGGCGCCGTGCGTCGAGTTGAAATATTCGAGAACGGTGAGGCCTTCCTTGAAGTTCGAGATGATCGGCGTCTCGATGATTTCGCCCGAGGGTTTGGCCATCAATCCACGCATGCCGCCGAGCTGGCGCATCTGCGCAGGCGAACCGCGCGCCGCCGAGTGCGACATCATATAGATGGAGTTGAGCGCCTTCTGGCCCGCAACGTCGCGCTTCTCTTTCGAGATTTCGCCCATCATTTCGGTTGCGACCTTATCCGAGCATTTCGCCCAGGCATCGACCACCTTGTTGTATTTTTCGCCCTGCGTGATCAGGCCGTCGAGATATTGCTGCTCGTAATCGTTGACGAGCTTGCGCGTACCCTCGACGATCTTTTCCTTCGTCGCCGGAATGACGATGTCGTCCTTGCCGAAGGAAATGCCTGCCTTGAAGGCGTGCGTAAAGCCGAGCTGCATCATGCGGTCGCAGAAGATCACCGTCTCTTTCTGACCGCAATTGCGGTAGACGACGTCGATCAGTGACGAAATATCCTTCTTCGTCATCAGGCGGTTGACGACATCGAAGTCGATATTCGGGTTCTTCGGCAGCAATTGTCCGAGCAGCACGCGGCCTGGCGACGTCTCGTATATTTTCGAGACCGGTTTGCCGTCCTTGTCGACATTCCTAAAACGCCATTTGATCTTGGCATGGATGCCGATGATCTTTTCGGCCAGCGCATGTTCCAGCTCGCCGAGATTGCCGAAAATCTTGCCTTGGCCCTTTTCGCCTTCCGCCATGATGGAAAGATAATAAAGACCGAGCACGATATCTTGGCTTGGCACGATGATCGGCTGGCCGTTGGCAGGATGCAGGATGTTGTTGGTCGACATCATCAGCACGCGCGCTTCAAGCTGCGCTTCCAGTGAGAGCGGTACGTGAACGGCCATCTGGTCGCCGTCGAAGTCGGCGTTGAACGCCGTACAGACGAGTGGATGCAGCTGGATTGCCTTGCCTTCGATCAGCACGGGCTCGAAGGCCTGAATGCCGAGACGGTGCAGCGTTGGCGCGCGGTTCAGCAGCACCGGGTGTTCGCGGATCACCTCGTCGAGAATATCCCAGACTTCCGGCTTTTCTTTCTCAACCAGTTTCTTTGCCTGCTTCACAGTGGAAGACAGGCCCTTCGCATCTAATCTAGAGTAGATAAACGGCTTGAAGAGTTCGAGCGCCATTTTCTTCGGCAACCCGCATTGATGCAGTTTCAGTTCGGGGCCGACGACGATGACCGAGCGGCCCGAATAGTCGACGCGCTTGCCGAGCAGGTTCTGCCTGAAGCGGCCCTGCTTGCCTTTCAGCATGTCGGACAGCGATTTCAGCGGCCGCTTGTTCGCACCCGTGATCACGCGGCCGCGGCGGCCGTTATCGAACAATGCGTCGACAGCTTCCTGCAACATGCGCTTTTCGTTGCGGATGATGATATCCGGCGCACGCAGTTCCATCAGGCGCTTCAAGCGATTGTTGCGATTGATGACGCGGCGGTAAAGATCGTTAAGGTCGGAAGTTGCAAATCTTCCGCCGTCCAGAGGTACGAGCGGGCGCAGATCCGGCGGAATCACCGGCACGTGCTTCAGGATCATCCACTCCGGACGATTGCCGGAAGCAATGAAGGCTTCCACGATTTTCAGACGCTTTGCCAGTTTCTTCGGTTTCAGGTCGCCGGTTGCGACCTTCAGTTCCTCGCGCAGCTGATCGCGCAATTTTTCGAGATCCATGCGCTCGAGAATTTCACGGATCGCGCCGGCACCGATCATGGCGGTGAAACTGTCCTGCCCGAACTCGTCCTGCGCCTTCACATATTCTTCTTCCGAAAGAAGTTGATATTCCTTCAGCGAGGTGAGGCCCGGCTCGGTCACCATATAATTTTCGAAATAGAGAATGCGCTCGAGATCCTTCAGCGTCATGTCGAGCAGCATGCCGATGCGCGACGGCAGCGACTTCAGGAACCAGATATGGGCGACGGGTGCCGCCAGTTCGATATGACCCATACGCTCGCGCCGTACGCGCGACAGCGTGACCTCGACGCCGCACTTCTCGCAGATGACGCCTTTATATTTCATGCGCTTGTATTTGCCGCACAGGCATTCGTAATCCTTGATCGGCCCGAAAATGCGCGCGCAGAAGAGACCGTCGCGCTCCGGCTTGAAGGTGCGGTAATTGATCGTCTCCGGCTTTTTGATCTCGCCGTAAGACCAGCTCAAAATCTTCTCAGGGCTTGCGATCGAGATCCTGATCTTGTCGAAGACCTGCGCAGGCGCCTGCGTATTGAAAAAATTCATCACTTCCTGGTTCATCAAGCTCTCCTGAGCAGTTTCATTTCGATTCCGAATTCAAAATTTTATGGATGCCGCTTACTCAGCGGCATCCGGCAATCGTTGCGAACCCGTGCCGTCGTCGTTCACCGCTTCGCGCTTGTTATGTGTGAGCTCGACGTTGAGACCCAATGACCGCATTTCCTTGACGAGCACGTTGAAGCTTTCCGGAATACCCGCCTCGAACGTATCCTCGCCGCGCACGATGGCTTCGTACACTTTGGTGCGGCCTGCGACGTCGTCCGACTTCACGGTCAGCATTTCCTGCAGCGTGTAGGCGGCGCCGTAAGCTTCCAGCGCCCACACTTCCATTTCGCCGAAGCGCTGGCCGCCGAATTGCGCCTTGCCGCCCAGCGGCTGCTGGGTGACAAGCGAATACGGGCCGATGGAGCGCGCGTGGATCTTGTCGTCGACGAGATGGTGCAGCTTCAGCATATAGATGTAGCCGACCGTCACTTTTCTATCGAACTGCTCACCGGTGCGGCCGTCGAACAGGGTCACCTGTCCCGACTTGTCGAGACCGGCCATGTCGAGCATCTGCTCGATGTCCTTTTCGCGCGCGCCGTCGAAGACAGGCGTCGCGATGGGAACGCCGTGGGAAAGGTTCTGACCCAGCTCGACCAGTTCGTTTTCCTTCAGGCTGTCGATCGTCTCGTCCTTGCCGTAAATAGTGGAGAGAACCTGTTTCAGCGGTTTGGTATCGCCTTTTATCTTGTAGGCTTCCACCATCTCGCCGATCTTCAGGCCCATGCCCGCACACGCCCAGCCGAGATGCGTTTCCAGAATCTGGCCGACATTCATGCGCGACGGCACGCCGAGCGGGTTCAGCACGATATCGACATGCGTGCCATCGGGAAGGAACGGCATGTCTTCTACCGGAACGATACGCGAGACGACGCCCTTGTTGCCGTGACGGCCAGCCATCTTGTCGCCCGGCTGGATCTTGCGCTTCACGGCGACGAAGACCTTGACCATCTTCATCACGCCCGGCGGCAGTTCGTCGCCGCGCTGCAGCTTTTCGACCTTGTCGAGAAAGCGCTGCTCGAGCGCTTTTTTCAATTCGTCGTAAAGCTTGCGCATGGCTTCGATCTTCACCATCGCCTTTTCGTCGGCAATCGCGATTTGCCAAAGCTGGTTGCGCGAAAGTTCGGCAAGCATTTCCTTGGTCAGCTTGTGATCTTTCACGCTCTTCGGACCGGAGACGGCTTTCTTGCCGTCGAGAAGATCGATCAACGAGCCGAATGTGTTGCGATCCAGAATCGCCTGCTCGTCGTCGCGGTCTTTGGCGAGACGTTCGATCTCTTCGCGCTCGATCGCCTGTGCGCGCTCGTCCTTGTCGATGCCGTGGCGGTTGAACACACGTACTTCGACGATCGTGCCCTGCACGCCCGGCGGTACGCGTAAGCTTGTGTCGCGCACATCAGAAGCTTTCTCGCCGAAAATGGCGCGCAGGAGCTTTTCCTCCGGTGTCATCGGGCTTTCGCCCTTCGGCGTGATCTTGCCGACGAGAATGTCGCCAGCGCGAACTTCGGCGCCGATGTAAACGATGCCGGCCTCGTCCAGATTCTTCAGCTGCTCTTCCGATACGTTCGGAATGTCGCGCGTGATTTCCTCAGGGCCAAGCTTCGTGTCACGCGCCATCACCTCGAACTCTTCGATGTGAATGGAGCTGAACACGTCGTCCTTCACGATACGCTCGGAAAGAAGAATCGAAGTCTTCGAAGTTGTAGCCGTTCCACGGCATGAAGGCGACGAGCACGTTGCGGCCCAGCGCCAGTTCGCCGAGATCGGTCGAGGGACCATCAGCGATGATGTCGCCCTTCTTCACCTTGTCGCCGATCTTCACGAGCGGGCGCTGGTTGATGCAGGTCGACTGGTTCGAACGCTGGAACTTCAGCAGGCTGTAAATATCGACGCCCGGTTTCGTCGGATCTTTTTCTTCCGTGGCGCGGATAACAATACGGGTTGCGTCCACCTGATCGATGATGCCCGTGCGGCGCGCGGCAATGGCCGCACCCAAATCCCGCGCGACGATCGCTTCCATGCCGGTACCGACCAGCGGCGCTTCGGACTTCACAAGCGGTACGGCCTGACGTTGCATGTTCGAACCCATCAGCGCGCGATTGGCGTCGTCGTTCTCGAGGAACGGGATCAAGGCCGCGGCAACGGACACAAGCTGTTTCGGCGACACGTCGACGAGATCGACCTTGGCAACGGGCACGTTCATCACTTCGCCCGCATGACGTACGGTGACGAGTTCTTCCGTCAGCTTGCTTTTATTATCGATGGCGACGTTCGCCTGCGCTACATAATAGCGGCCTTCTTCCATGGCGGAGAGATAGACCACCTCATCGGTAACCTTGCCCTTCTCGACTTTGCGATAAGGGCTTTCGATGAAGCCATATTTATTCACGCGCGCGAAGGTCGCAAGCGAGTTGATCAGGCCGATATTCGGGCCTTCCGGCGTCTCGATCGGGCAGATGCGGCCATAATGCGTCGGGTGCACGTCGCGCACCTCGAAGCCGGCGCGCTCGCGCGTGAGACCACCCGGGCCAAGCGCCGACAAGCGGCGCTTGTGCGTGACTTCCGAGAGCGGATTGGTCTGATCCATGAATTGCGACAGCTGCGAGGAGCCAAAAAATTCGCGCACGGCGGCGGCAGCCGGTTTTGCGTTGATCAGATCCTGCGGCATCACCGTATCGATTTCGACCGAGCTCATGCGCTCCTTGATCGCGCGCTCCATGCGCAGCAGACCGACGCGATACTGGTTTTCCATCAGCTCGCCGACAGAGCGGACGCGGCGGTTGCCGAGGTGATCGATATCGTCCACCTCGCCGCGGCCGTCGCGCAAGTCGACCAGCGTCTTGATGACGGCAAGAATGTCGGCCTTCTCTAACACGCGCAGCGTGTCGGGCGCCTTGAGATCGAGGCGCATGTTCATTTTTACGCGGCCGACCGAGGAGAGATCATAGCGTTCCTGATCGAAAAAGAGGGAATGGAACATCGCTTCCGCCGCCTCGATCGTCGGCGGCTCGCCCGGGCGCATGACGCGATAGATGTCGAACAGCGCTTCCTCGCGCGAGGCATTCTTGTCGACGGCCAGCGTATTGCGGATATAGCCGCCGGTATTGATGTGATCGATATCCAGAAGCGACAGCGCATCAATTCCTATCTCGGCAAAAGCTTTCAGCAGCTTCGCACTGATCTCGTCGCCCGCCTCGGCATAGATTTCGCCGCTTGCCGGGTTGACGATATCCTCGGCCAGATATTGGCCGATCAGGGCATCGTCGGAAACGCCAAGCTCCTTCACCTTGTCTTCGGTGAGAGTGCGGATGTCCTTCATCGTGATCTTTTTGTTCGCTTCGATCAGCACTTCGCCGCTTTTCGCGCTCACGATGTCATAGGCGAATTTCTGCCCGCGCAGGCGCTCCGGATTGAACGGCATTTTCCAGCCCTGTTTCGTGCGCGTGTAGGGAACCTTTTTGAAGAATGTATCGAGGATTTCTTCGGACGTCATGCCAAGCGCATAAAGCAGCGAAGTCGCCGCGATCTTGCGGCGGCGGTCGATGCGCGCATAGACGATGTCTTTCGCGTCGAATTCGATATCGAGCCACGAGCCGCGATAGGGAATGATGCGGGCCGCGAACAAAAGCTTGCCGGAAGCGTGCGTCTTGCCCTTGTCGTGATCGAAGAACACGCCGGGCGAGCGATGCATCTGCGACACGATGACGCGCTCGGTGCCGTTGACGATAAACGTGCCGTTCATCGTCATCAGCGGCAGATCGCCCATATAGACGTCCTGCTCTTTAATATCCTTCACCGAACGCGCGCCGGTTTCCACATCGACATCGAATACGATCAGGCGCAGGGTCAGTTTCAGCGGGGCGGCATAGGTCATGCCGCGCTGGCGGCATTCTTCTACATCGTATTTCGGTGCTTCGAACTCATAGCGCACGAATTCGAGCATCGCCGTATTGGCGAAATCGGAAATCGGGAACACCGATCTGAAAACGGCGTTCAGGCCTTCGTCGGGGCGGCCGCCTTGCGGCTCTTCCACCATCAGAAACTGATCGTAAGATGCTTTTTGCACCTCGATCAGGTTCGGCATCTCCGCCACTTCCCTGATGTGTCCGAAAACTTTTCGAACCCGTTTACGACCGATGAATGTCTGCGCTTGCGACGTTGGCATTTGTGTCTCGCCTTTTCATTCCAACCAAAAAGTTCAGGACAGGGACGTTGCCGCCCCTGCCATTGTTGTAAAAATAAGCCTTACTTAACTTCGACTTTTGCGCCGACGGCTTCGAGCGCCTTCTTGATCTTGTCGGCTTCTTCTTTCGAAGCGCCTTCCTTGACCGTTTTCGGCGCGCCCTCGACGAGGTCTTTGGCTTCTTTCAGGCCGAGACCGGTCGCAGCACGGACTTCCTTGATCACCTCGATCTTCTTGTCGCCGGCACTGACGAGATTCACGGTGAATTCCGTCTTCTCTTCTGCAACCGGGCCTGCAGCCGCACCGCCACCGACGGCGGCGACTGCAACAGGTGCTGCGGCAGAAACGCCCCACTTCTCTTCGAGAAGTTTGGCGAGTTCGGCAGCTTCGATCACCGTCAGCTTCGAGAGTTCTTCAACAAATTTATTCAGGTCAGTCATTGTTTGGTTCCTTTTTGTTCAAACCGTTGGTTGCAAGTTCAAGTTCAGGCCTTTGCCGCATACGCCGAAAACAGGCGCGCAAGCTGCGATGCGGGCGCCTGGACGACACCGGCAACTTTCGTCGCCGGAGCCTGCAGGAGGCCGATCAGTTTTGCGCGCAGTTCATCAAGCGACGGCAGCTGAGCCAGGGCTTTTATGCCGTCGGCATTCAGCAGGGTCGTGCCCAGCGCACCGCCGAGCAGGACGAAGTTGTCGTTGCCTTTCGCGAAATCGGCGGCGACTTTCGATGCCGCAACCGGATCCTTCGAATAGGCGATGACGGTCGGGCCTTTCAGCAACGCGCTGAAATCGGCCAGACCCGCACCGGAAAGAGCGAGCTTCGTCAGACGGTTTTTCGCGACCTTTACCGAGGCGCCTTTTGCCTTCATCTGCTTGCGCAGCGACTGCATGTCGGCGACGGTGAGGCCGGCGTAATGCGCAACGACGACGGTTTCTGCTTCCTTGAAGGCCGCATTGAGATCGCCGACGAGTGCGCGTTTTCCCGCTTTATCCATCTGCACTACCTTTTGTAATACGCTTTTTGCGCATTACGGGGTTGAATGACCGCCTGAAACCATTTTCAAGCGGCAGTTCAGCCCGGCCCTGTTTCTTTCGAAACAAAACGGTTTGAACGGCTTTAAATCCGTTCTCTCGTCTATGCAGGCCGTAAGCTTAAGAGGCATTATCTTGAAAGATTTTGCCTCACCTGCAGTCTCGGACGGGCTTGAAGGAGCGATTACGCACTCCTTCATCTCTCCGGAAATTTCTTTCCGAAGAAAATTCTCAAAACTTAAGCCGTCAATGTCGACAGCTCGACGCGCACCCCCGGCCCCATTGTGGAGCTGATGGCGACGCGCTCGATAAACGTACCCTTGGCGCCGGAGGGCTTCGCTTTCGCGACGGCCTCGGCAAACGCCTTGATATTCTGCACCAGCGCCTCTTCCGCAAAGGATATCTTGCCGATACCGGCCTGGACGATGCCGGCCTTCTCGACGCGAAATTCGACGGCGCCGCCCTTGGCGGCTTTAACGGCATTCGCGACATCCATGGTCACCGTGCCGACTTTCGGGTTGGGCATCAGGCCGCGCGGACCCAATACTTTCGCAACCTTGCCGATCAACGGCATCACGTCCGGCGTGGCGATGGCACGGTCGAAATTGATCGTGCCCTTGAGCACTTCTTCGACCAGCTCTTCGGCGCCCACAATATTGGCCCCTGCCTTCTTGGCTTCTTCTGCCTTCGGACCGCGCGCAAACACCGCAACGCGAATATTGCGTCCGGAACCGTTCGGCAGGTTGCACACACCGCGCACCTGCTGGTCTGCCTGCTGCGGATCGATGCCGAGATTCATGGCGATCTCGACCGTTTCGTCGAATTTCGCCGTGGCGTTTTTCTTGATCAGCTTCACAGCTTCGGAAAGCGCATAGGACTTTCCGATCTTTACGCCCTCGCGGGCTTTACGAATTCTTTTTCCAGCTTTTGCCATCTTAAGCCACCACTTCCAGGCCCATGGAACGCGCCGAGCCTTCGATCTGCAGCATTGCCGATTCAACCGTATCGCAGTTGAGGTCGGCCAGTTTCTTCTCGGCGATAGCGCGCACATCTTTCCTGCTGATCTTGCCGACCTTGTCGCCGCGGCCCGGCGTTTTGGAGCCGGATTGCAGATTGGCGGCCTTTTTCAGGAAGTAAGACACCGGCGGCGTCTTCAGGACGAACGAAAAAGACTTGTCGACATAATAGGTGATGACAACCGGGATCGGCGCGCCCTTTTCAAAATTCGGGCCCGTCGTTTTTGCATTGAATTCCTTGCAGAATCCCATGATATTGATGCCGCGCTGGCCCAGTGCCGGGCCAATCGGCGGCTGCGGAGAAGCACCCCCCGCCGCGATTTCGAGCTTTACGAAGCCCGCAATTTTCTTCGCCATGTCTCACTCCCTAATAAATAATGCGAAAGTCTCCTCTCGCAAGGTGTGCCGTGGTGCGGATTGGCGTATCCTCCCACAGTCTCTTACTTCTCGTCATGCCCGCGCAGGCGGGCATCTAGATCCTCGGAACAAGTCCGAGGATGACGACATTACAATTGCCGCGAATTCTTACGAACACGCGGTATCAGTTACAGCTTCTGCACCTGACCGAATTCCAATTCCACGGGCGTTGCGCGACCAAAGATCGACACCGCCACTTTGAGGCGCGAGCGCTCCATATCCACTTCCTCCACCTGGCCGTTGAAGGAAGCGAACGGACCGTCCGCCACACGTACCTGCTCGCCGATCACATAGATGACCGTATGTTTCGGCTTGTCGACGCCGTCCTGCACCTGCTGGACGATGCGCATCGCCTCGTCCTCGGAGATCGGCATCGGCTTGTTGTCGGAGCCCAGAAAACCCGTCACTTTCGGCGTATTCTTGATCAGGTGGAAGACCTGATCCGTCATCTCGGCCTTTACCAGCACATAGCCGGGAAAGAATTTCCGCTCGTGATCGACGCGCCGCCCGCGGCGTACTTCCACCACCTTTTCGGTCGGCACCAGGATCTGCTCGATCTTGTCGTCGAGCTTCTGCTGCTTTGCCTTTTCGATAATGGCCTCGGACACCTTGTGCTCGAAGTTCGAATAGGCGTGAACGATGTACCAGCGAGCCGTCATGTCACTTCACTCAATGCCTGTAACCCAACAAATGCGAGATCGCCCAGGCGATGACCTGGTCGGCAGCGAAAAAGAACAAGGACGTGATCACGACGAAAGCAAATACCATGCCAGTAGTGATCAAGGTTTCCCGGCGCGAAGGCCAGGTAACTTTGCCTGCCTCCTGCCGCACCTGCTGCAGGAATTGCACTGGATTTGCCATAGTCTATCGTATCCGGGAACGTGCTTTGCCGCCGAAAAAGGGTGTTTAGAGGGTTTTTATCGCCCTGGCAAGGGTATATTTTTAAATAATTACCAAGTCTTGGCCTTCTCGAGCCAGAGTTTGACCTTTGGGAGGTTCTTATCATTTATTGCCAAGCTGGCTCCATCAAATTTTCTAAGATCTATCTCGATAGGAGTTATTAGCCCTGCCAAACGACCCATGATACGATCATATGCCTTTTGTGCCTCTTGCGGCGTCCCATTACTATTCTCAAAAGTTGCAACTTCTTCATTTATTAAATCATATGCTTGCTTGAGAAAAATCCTTTCTCCATCAGCAGAAGCCACCCCCAAGGCTCCTTTAATTCTATCGCGAAGATTTTTCAGTCCACCTCCCAAGACATTCTTCGGATTCGGAATCTCTTGACCCAAAATGGTTAGGGCCCTTCTTGCAGCATCGATTTTGCCTTTTAGAGGCTCGAAATAAGTTGTGTCTACATACCGTTTGGCAGCTTTAAAGAGCTCCTTTCTCATGTGAACCAGCTCGTCATATGGAACGTCTTGGATAAACAGATCTTTTGAATCCAGATCTTTTATATCATTCCAGTAGTCTGCACTTACATACGGCTGGAGATCTTCTTTGGTGATCGTATTACCGTCACGCCCGGTAAGGGCAATAATTGCTTGACGAAAGTGATCCGCGATCCAAAATTTGCGATCAAGATTCAGCTTCCATACAAATATTTTAAGATTATTGCTATTGCGCTCAACGTTTCGCCTGTCCGCTTCCGTAAAGAAGATATGCCCAAGTGTGATTCCCAGTTCGGGATCGGGTCGCGCCTTCAATTTTCTTTGAAAAACACTGGCCGAGCCGGCAATATTTCTATTCGCCGATGGCATTATATTTCCAACTTCAACCATTTTATTACTCCATTAAATCTACGATTGAATAAAATTTTACTCAAAAATCCATCTGCTCAAGATAACATTACAACTTATAGAGATCAATAAAATCAGGTGTTACATCTTGAATATTGGCCTATTTCTGAATATAGGTTTTCGTAATTTTATTTAGAAATACAAGGAGTATTGATGAGTGTCGCCGTTATTCTGAATTTGAACCATATAAATTCGAGCAAGCCGAGTACCGGCTTCGGCAGTTTTTTGCCTCAAGACACAGGCAAACCGGACCCGATCAGCAGCGCCCTGATCGAGGCAGTGTACGCAAGCTCGCTGCTGGAGAATAACAAAACTTCAATCGAAAATTCCATTACGGCTCTCAGACAGAAGTTGGAGCCGTCTATTTTTACTCCGCTCGGAGAACTGCGCGATGATATTATCGAGGGTCTCACCAGTATTCTCGATGTGGATTACCCCAAATATTCAAATCCCGCCCGCACAGCTAGCCGAAGTAAGCAGCACGCCATCGCTGCGGAGTTGCAAAGTGTTGAGACAAATCTTCTCAATGCTGCCAGCAACCTTAATCAACTGCGCACAATATTGAGCGCCTTGCAGCCACAACATAACCAATACGCGGCAGGAAATATTGCAGAATTCAAACATAATGCCGGCGAAAGCGATAAAAATGCGCCTGCTCCTTCGCTGGAAGAGGCAAAAAAATTGACTGTTATTATTTCAGCGAATGTTTTCAGGGCAAATCATACGCTGGCCAATGCCGCCCAGCTTTTAGGCCTGGATAAAACAAAAGACACAGACACAAAGAAGCTGGCGGGCTATATAAGCAGCCTTTCCGCTTATGCAGATAACTGCAAAAAATTTCTCGGCACCTGATTTTTCAAATATGGCTGCCAGCGGCAATTAAAACCGCTCCTGCGTTTCCTTTTCCGGCAGGCCTTTTCCGCAATCGGCCCATGGCAGGCGGCCTTCCACGCCGTAATGATATTGCGGCACGGCGTGTTCGGGATGGTCAAGACTGCCGACTGCCAGCGCGATCTCGTGCGCGCAGCGATGCGGCGGGAAATATTGCAGGAAGAGCGGCGTGCCGCAATTTTCGCAGAAGCCGCGCTCGGCAATCGGCGAAGACCGATAGCGCTTCGGCGCGCCCCTGATCCAGGCCACTGCCCCACGCGAAAACCAGATCAATGTCGCAAACGGGCTGCCCGTTGCCTTCCTGCACATCGCGCAGTGGCAATAATGCACCGAGCGATAAGGCAGCCTTGCTTCATAGCGCACTTCGCCGCAGAGACAGCCGCCGGTGAACTTATCTACTGTAATGGTGCAAGCCTCAAGGACAGGTCGTTACGTTCTTGCATTCCCGACAGGTCGAGGGCCCACAGCATTTCCAGCCGGTGCCGCAAGCGGAATCCTCGCTGCACTGGCCGCAGAACCGCATTTCTTTCGGCAGAACAGAGCAGAGCAGCGTTCTGGAACTTCGCATATATTTGGCGCTGGCCTCTGTAAATTTGGCGCTTGCGGGCGCCAGATATGATGCAAGCGGCGACGATGTTTCAGTCGCCATGGCGGCGGAGCCTGCGAAACAAGCCAGACCGGTAAAAACAATAATGATGAAATGCAAACTGCGCATGCACGTCTCCTTTTAAGTTGATGATGGCGAGACAACGCAGAAACATGGGCACAGCACGGGGATAGCAAATTTAAGGCCTGGCGGCAAATAATAGTGCTGCTTGAGTTTAGATCGGATTCCGAAAAGTCCGTCTTCGCTCCTTCGGAGCTTCGCCGGACACTGCTTCGCCCAAGGTGCGCCTTCACGTGGCTGCGCCACGCGAAGCCCGCAGGGCGAAGCGTGGCAGGAGTGGAGGGAGTCGAACCCCCAACCCCCGGTTTTGGAGACCGGTGCTCTAGCCGATTGAGCTACACTCCTATGCGCAAACAGCTCATTACATATGGCCTGCACGCTGGCAAGTTCATCATAAATGTGCGATTTTTGGGGGTAAATCCAATATAGCTGGTGAAAAACCCCCGTAAAATGGGGGTTTCCCCCATTTCGTTTCTTGCGCAACCAGGAAATCTTGTGTGTTTATTTGGAGCGACCATTTTCACAAGGAGTGACATTCAATGGCCACCACACCGAAACAGAATACCGTCAGCTTGAAGCATCTTGCTGCCGCAATCGCGAACGATCATGAAATTTCAAAGAAGCAGTCGGAGGCAATCCTTAACGATGTCGTCGGCCTCGTGACGAAACATCTGAAGAAGGGAGACCGCATCCGTCTCGTCGGTCTCGGCATCCTCACGGTCCGCAAGCGCGCAGCGCGTATGGGCCGCAACCCTGCCACCGGCGAAGTCATCAAGATCAAAGCAAGCAAGAAAGTCGCCTTCCGCGCGGCGAAAGAGCTGAAGGAAGCCGTCTGAACTTTCGGACACTTTCCTGATATACCTGCACCCGGCCTTGTGCCGGGTGTTTTTATTTGGCGCATACGTTACAAGCAGAAATAATACGTCCGAGCAATTTTGGTTGGCGGGCGGTAAATTGCGAAGACGTCAATCAATCAAGAATCGTGTTTACGGAAGACTGACATGCAGACTTATCTCGAACTTGAACAAATATTTTCGCGCCACGCCGTTCTCGGCGATGTCAGCGGCATCATGTCGTGGGACCGGGAAACGATTATGCCGGCGGGCGCCGCCGATAGCCGCGCACAGCATCTTGCCACGCTTTCGCGTCTCTCACACGAAGTGCTGGTGACAGAAAAAACTGCCGCACTTCTGGCGCAGACCGCACAGGAAATTGCGACACTCAATCCGCAGCAACAAGCCAATCTGAATGAAATGCAGCGCGTCTACGCGCATGCAAGCGCCCTGCCCGCCGATCTTGTCGAACGGCGCACGAGAGTTGTCTCCGCTGCCTGGCAGGCCTGGATCGACGCCAGGAAGAACAACGATTTTCCATCCGTGCTGCCGCATCTCGAAAATATCATTGCGGTGGAGCGGGAAGCAGGTGCTGCGATCGGCGCGGCGCTCAATCTCGATGCCTATGATGCGCTGCTCGACGGCTACGATCCTGGCGGGCGGCAGGCGCGCATCGATCCATGGTTCGACCAATTGCGCCGTACGCTGCCTTCGCTGATCGACGAGGCCATCGAGCGGCAAAAATCTTTCGCGCAGCCGGAAATCTTGCAGGGTCCCTACTCTATCGACACGCAAAAAAGCCTGGCTTTGAAATTTGCCGAGGCTCTCGGCTTCGACCTGCAGCGCGGGCGCCTCGACATCAGCACGCACCCGTTCTGCGGCGGCGCTTCTGGCGATGTACGCATCACCACGCGCTATAACGAGCAGGATTTCCTCAGCGCCATGATGGGCGTGTTTCATGAAGTCGGCCATGCGCTCTATGAGCAGAACCGCCCCGCCGCCTGGCGTTATCAGCCGGCCGGCGTTGCGCGCGGCATGGGCGTGCATGAAAGCCAGTCGCTGATTTTCGAGAAGCAAGCCTGCCGCAGCATGCCTTTCATGACCTATTTTGCTTCAGCGACGGCCAAGGCGTTCAACGGCAACGGCATGGCATGGAGTGCGCAGAATATTTACAGGCTGGCGACGAAAGTCGAGCGCAGCTTCATCCGCGTCGATGCGGACGAACTGACCTATCCCGCCCATATCATTGTGCGCTATGAGCTGGAAAAGGCCATGATCAAGGGCGAACTTTCGGCAAAAGATCTGCCGGGCGCATTCAACGAGGGCATCAGGAAAATGCTTGGCCTCAAAGTTCCCGACGACCGGCGCGGCTGCCTGCAGGACCCGCACTGGTATTCGGGAAGCTTCGGCTATTTTCCGTCCTATACGCTTGGCGCGATGATGGCCGCGCAATTCTTCCAGACCGCCTGTAACGACAATGAGATGCTGCTGCCGGCGCTGGAGCAGGGCGACTTCTCGCCCTTGCGCGCCTGGCTTTCGCAGCATGTTCATCAAAAGGCCAGTCTGTTTTCCGAAGACGCGATCATTCGCTCTGCAACCGGCGGACCGTTGGATCCGAAAATCTATCTGGCGCATTTGCGCAAACGTTATATCGATCACGCGATTTGATGTTATCCAGTCCGCCTCCGCCCAAGTGGGCTACGGCGTGACAGCCTCGCTCTAATTTCGCTTCATCTCAGCTCGTCTATGGCTCGCCGAGCCGAAGCTCGAAGAGCGAAGGCTGGTCGGGGCGGCAGGATTTGAACCTGCGACCCTCTGCTCCCAAAGCAGATGCGCTACCAGACTGCGCTACACCCCGATCGGCGATCATACTAGCCCATGCAACGACTTCCCGGCAATGCGGCGTTTCGTTAACCCTTAACGAAGGCTGAAGCGACCGTATCTTCATTGCATAAGCCGCCGCCGCTGCTGGCGGGCGCCGGGCTTGTGGCCTATGAAATATCGATGCTCCCGCTGTCCCTACTCACCACCCTTTATTATATCTTGATCACGGTCGGGCTTGCGCTTGCAGGCGTGCCGCTTCTGCGCAGATTGCCGTTTTTCGCAAAAATGGAAAACTGGATTCTGGTTCTGCTATGGGCCGGATTTTTTCCGGCCCTCGTGAGCTGGAGCGGGTTTTCCGGCATCAACAAATATCTGCCGCTGCCGCAACTGCTCGGCATGGCGATGGCCATGTTCGCGCTCTATTCGGCTTATCATTATCGCATTCCGATTTTGAACAAAGCCAAAGTAATTTTGTCGACGTGGTCCGGACGAGCATGGATCGCGCTTTTCGGATTATTTGTCGTCGTGCACGGAGCGGCCCAATGGTGCTATCTGTATGGCGGCATCAATAACACCGACCAGTTCCGCGGGCTTGCATTTACCTCGGCTTTCGCGGCCAACTATCTCAAGCCCGCCCATCCTCTCGATCTCGGCATTCCCGTCAGCTATGGCTATTATTTTTACGAATATGCTGCTTTTCTCTACAGCGCAGTCGATGGCCATGGCTGGCCCAGCGTGGCGCTGCTTGTGGGATCGGGCCTGTGCATTTTCGTGTTTTATTTCGTTTTCGCAAAATTTGTAAAATCGCTCATTCCGTCTCTAGCACCCGTAACCACCGTTCTGTCCGTCTGCGCGCTCAGTTTCTACGGCCTCGATTTTCTAAGCCCGATTGAATATCACGGCGACTGGTGGAACTATTATCAAATCACGCAGATGGCGGCCTATTGGAGTTGGCTATATCACTATCTGCTGGCCGCAGCTTTTGCGTTGGCGGCGCTTTTGCTGCTTGGCGAGGCATTGGAGCAGCAGGATGCGGACAAATTTCTGACCAGCGTTATTTTGCTGTGCATCGTACCGCTTTACGCGACGATTACGGGCGTATTCTTCGCATGCGTTTTTGTGTTCGCAATTTTATTCTCCGTCATACGCGATAAATCGGTTACTCGCCTTTTCAGTTTCAACGGAAAAATTTTTGCTGCCGTACTTATGATTGCAGGAGCGATAATCGTCACTTTGGGTCCGCAGCTTTTCACATTCTGGGGGCGGCAAGATTATCTTTCCCTACATCAGCCGGTGCTCTGGTTCACGCAAAAAAATATTGCCGGGGCCAGCATTTCCGACTGGGGTGAATCCGTCACATTATTAGGGGCCGAACTGGGCCTGCTTCATTTCCTCGCTTTTTGCTTTGTACCGTTTTGCATTTACAGGCTTTACAAAAAGCGGCCGGCGGCCGGGCTGATCCTGCTGAGTTTGGCGAGCACGATCCTGTTGTCGCTTTCCTTCATCCAGGCCTCTTCGCATGACTGGTATTGGCGGGGCGGAAATTTCGGCCTGATCATCCTCACCGCGACGGTCGCAACATGGATGTTTTCCTTTTTAACGCCTCGAAGAAATTCAAGATCCGTCCTGCTATGGAGTCTCGCGCTGCTTTCTCTCGTCCCCGGCATATGGAATTTCTATGTTGAGAGCGCCAAGCGTTGCAAAAACTGTCATCCTGCAATGGAATCTGCGCTCATACTTAATCGGAGCATAGATCTGCATACGGCGATCGGCTATCCAAAACGCACACCACCGGAAGCGCATGCAAGACCGATTCCGCCCGGCCATCCCTGGCAGCATGCCTATTTCAACGATCTTACGCCTAAGGTCACCCTCAATTCGGAGCAAGATGTCATTTTATCCATGGCAAACCAGGCCGGGCGCATTGCGATTGCGGATAAGAACCCGTTATGGGCTTTTCTCGACGTATATTCCTTGCCGGCCGATTTCCTGCGGCAATATTTCAACTGGCAGGGAAGAACGGCCGGTCCCTGCGGAAAAACCTGGTACGGATTTACGATTCCGCAAAACAACTATGTCAGCATCGGCCCGCTGCAACCCTTAAAGATCGAGACAAAAACATGCTCGCAATATTGAAGCTGATTGTGATGATCTTCATGGAGATCCTTTTTGTCCTGCTTGGCGTTGCCGTCGTTCTCGGCGTTTCCGCGTTGAGCCTGCGCGTGAGCGCGCCCATACGTTCCGAATATTATGCCTATTACTGCATTGCTACGGCGCTTATCGGCTTCGTCGTGTGGTTTGCGCTGATACTGACGATTTTCCGGCACCGGATTTCCGCAAGCCTGGTGCCTGCGGGAATGGCGGTGCTCGCCTGCAGCCTTGCCTTCCAGGTGATCGTGCCGGTGACGATCGAACGCTCGATTACCGTTTTCCTGCTGTCCGAAATGGCGCAGGAGCCGGTGCGCCCCTATTCCGAAAAAGAACTCGAGGACAAGCTTGCGCAAAATTACCTTGCGCAACGGCACGTGCTCGACAAGCGCCTCAAGGAAAATGCCATCAGCCGCACCATCGAGCAGATGGGGGGCCAATATCGCCTGACGCAGCGGGGCGCACAAACGGTCTGGTACCTCCAGCACATCGGCCGCTTTTTTTCTGTCCCGCAGGTGGAGATTGCGACCACGGACCTTTCGGACCCTGCAATAAAGAGATAAGACATCGGATATGAAAGCCCGCATCTACAAATCGGCGAAAACGGCCATGCAGTCCGGCAAGGCAGCAGCAAAAGGCTGGATATTCGAGTATGAGCGCGAAAGTCCGCAAGCCATCGAGCCCTTAATGGGCTGGACGGCTTCTGCCGATATGCGCCGCCAGGTGACATTAAGTTTCGATACATTGGAAGAAGCGCAGGCCTATGCAGCGCGCAACCAAATTCCTTACGATGTTGAGCCCGAGCCGCCGAAACGCGAGCCGCAGCCCGCCTCCTATTCCGATAATTTCAAGGCCGGCCGCAAGGATTTGTGGACGCATTAAGCATATTGTTGCAGTTCGCGGCGCTTGCGCATTTCCCGGCAATGAAGGAAAACTAAGGAGACGGTCCCGTAGCTCAGCTGGATAGAGCAGCTGCCTTCTAAGCAGCAGGTCGCATGTTCGAATCATGCCGGGATCGCCAGTTATGCCAAACTCCTTGACATGCCGAGCGAATTCCTTCATACAAGTGTTGCTGCAATGCAGCATAGCGGCGTTCGCGTGAAGTGCTCTTTATTGCAGCGATACCTGTAAAGTCAGAGCCAGCAACGCCTTCCCAGAGCAAGTGCTCTTTTTGTCCGACAATTCCGTTTCACGCGAGGGTCCGTCATCAGGCCGCGGCTTTGATCCCGCACGCCTGAGCGCTGGCGTTACCCTTGATCATGTGAAAGAAAAACCGTGACACACACGAATGAAAATCTGTTTGCCTCTCTTAATCTGAAATCACCGCTACTGAAGGCCTTGAACGCCGAGCAGTACACCACGCCCACGCCCATCCAGAAACAGGCGATCCCGTTTGTGCTGCAGGGGCGCGACCTGATGGGCATCGCCCAGACCGGCACCGGCAAGACGGCGGCCTTCGCGCTGCCTATCCTGCACAAACTCTCCGATACCGAAAAGCGTGCAATGCCGCGCACTTGCCGTGCGCTCATCCTGGCGCCCACGCGCGAACTTGCCGCGCAGATCGGCGAAAGTTTCCGCACCTATGGAAAATTCACGCATCTGCGCCAGGCGGTTGTTTTCGGCGGCATGCCGATCGGCAAACAGATCCGCGATCTGAGCTCGGGCGTCGATATCCTGATTGCCACGCCGGGCCGCCTGCTCGATCTTGCCAACCAGCGCGCCATCCGTTTCGACGACGTGAAAATCCTGGTGCTGGACGAAGCCGACCACATGCTCGATCTCGGCTTCATTGTTCCCATCCGCAAGCTAGTGAAAATGCTGCCGCAAACGCGCCAGACGCTGATGTTTTCGGCCACCATGCCGAACGAGATCAGGAGCCTTGCCGAAGATCTCCTCGATAATCCTGCGCAGGTTGCGGTAACGCCCGCTGCGCGCACGGTCGACAAGATCGAACAGCATAAAATCTTCGTCGATCAGGGAATGAAACCCGCCCTGTTGCAGGCAGTCATTGAAGAGCAGAATATCGCGCGCGGCATTATTTTCACGCGCACCAAGCGCGGCGCAGATAAAGTGGCGAAAGCGCTACTGGCGAAAGGTTATGATTGCGTGGCGCTGCACGGTAACAAAAGCCAGGGCCAGCGCGAACGCGCGCTGCGCGATCTGCGCTCCGGCAAAACGCGCTTCCTGATCGCAACCGATATCGCCGCGCGCGGCATCGACATCGACGGCCTCTCGCATATCATCAATTACGATATTCCGGATGTGCCGGAATCTTACGTGCACCGCATCGGCCGCACGGCACGCGCCGGCGCTTCCGGCGTTGCCATTGCGTTCATTGCCAATGACGAGGCGCGTTCGTTCCGCGATATCGAAAAGCTGATGAATAAAAAGGTGGAGGTGATGGAACATCGCCTCGGCCTGAAATCGGCCGATCGTCGCGAAGTTGCCAGCACGCGGCAGCAACATCATCGCGCGGGCCGCCCGCAAGAGCGTTCTCATGAACGTTCCTCTGAGCAGAGAAATGAGCGCCCGCATGGCGGCGGTCATCGCAGCGACTGGAAAAAGCCCGGCGCAAGCACTAAGAAATTCCGCCCGAAATATCGCAGGGCTGCGAGCTGAACCTAGGCAAGCCGCGCCCTATTCGCGTAAGATTGGGGCGTGGCCTCGTAGCTCAGCTGGATCAGAGCAGGTGCCTTCGAAGCACAAGGTCGCAGGTTCGAACCCTGCCGAGGCCGCCAAAATTACTTTGGGAAAAATACATGAGAGTCATGTTTGATACAAACATCTTCAATAGCATTGTAAAAAATGAAATTGATATCTCAACTCTTAAAGGAAAAATAAAAGTTTATGCCACGCATGTTCAGTATGATGAATTAAAAGCAACGAACGATAAGGTATTACGGCAGAAATTTTTGGAACTATTTGAACATTTGACAAACGAAGTGCCTACAGAAAGTGCAATTTGGGATGTATCGAATTGGGATCAGGCTAAGTGGGGTGGCGAAGTTGTAAATACGGAGTCCGCTATCTTCGAAGTTTCCAGATATGGAAAAGCGAAATTTGGCGGCAGCAATTTATGTAAAGATATTTGGCAAAAACTGGATGAGAAAAATGGAAATAAGAAAAATAATTCCAAGGATGCTCTCATCGCAGAAACAGCTATTTTGAATAACTTAACATTAATTACCCATGATGCGGATTTATTTTTTATCATTACACATGATTTCAAATCACCAGTTTCAAATTTGTATGCACTAATAAGTCAGTATATTAATCATGAGCCAAACGTAAACGCATAAACCTCTAGTCCCGGCGCATCTGTTTTAATTTCCAATATGCCACCTGTCGGCTCCTTCTGATTGACGAGTTCGTAAAGCGTATTCTCTTTCACTTTCACAATCCCGCCCGGTGCATCTTTCCCGGCAATATCGCCCAATGGCGCGCCGTTCAGCGTGAGTGAAGCTGAAATTGGTTTGCCTGTGATATTGCCCATCACAAGAAACACTTTTTTCGCCCTGAAATTGATCATCAGGCTCGCGCCCGCTTCCTGCGCGATGGCCCGCTCGCCCTCGACGCGCCATTTGCCGCCGAGCGCCCAGCCGTTCACCGGCAATCCTTTCGGCAGTGCGTAGTCAGCCGCCGCGTCGGCGCTAAAACTGTCGCGACCCTTGAAATTAGCCGCACGCAGATAGCCAAGATAAGTTTCCGGCGTTTGCCGGGCATCATATTCGCTCCGCTCCGGCATCGTTTCCGTTGCCTTGTCGAGTCCCAGCAGGAAACGGATATTATTCTCCGTGCGCGCATATTCGCCTTCGCCGAAATGCGTGTAAACCACCCTGCCCTCGCGATCGATCAGGTAATGCGCGGGCCAGTACTGGTTGTTGAACGCCGTGAATGTATCGAGCTTATTATCAAGCGCTACAGGATATTTAATGCCATGTCTGGCAATCGCCATCTCCACATTGCTGCGCTTTTTTTCGAATTCGAATTCGGGCGAATGCACGCCGACGATGACGAGCCCCTTGTCGCGATATTTTCGATCCCAGCCGGTGATATAAGGCAGCGTGCGCACGCAATTGATGCAGGAATAGGTCCAGAAATCGACCAGCACCACCTTGCCGCGCAAATCCTTCATGGTCAGCGGTTTCGAATTCAGCCAGGCGTCGATGCCGGCAAATTCCGGCGCGGCATAAGGAGCAGGCAAGGAATTCACAAGCTTGCCAGCGCCCTGTTGCGGCAGATCGGCCTCGGTTTTAGCAAACAGTTTTTGCGGATCGAGACCGGAATAAATGAATGCGACGGAGGCCAGAATAAGCACGCCGAAAGTTTTACGTATCGCTTCCGCATGCTTTGCAAAAAAACCGAGCTTGCCGATAATCTGCCGCCCGGCCAGCGCGATAATCAGCATCGGCATGCTCGCACCAAGCGCGAACGCAATGATGACGAGAAAAGCCTGCACATCGTTCTGCTGGCGGATGACTTCCACAAGCGCGGTTGCGAATATAGGCCCCGCGCACGGCGTCCAGACAAGGCCGATGGCAAGACCAATGAGGACGCCGCCGAAAAATCCGCCCTCTGCATTAGCGGAAAGCGAACTGCCGAGGCCGGCAAAACGTTGCGTCGCGGCGGCAAACTTATCTGACAGCGTTTTCGAGAGCAGAATCGCCCCGAAAATCGCCAGCAGCACCAATGAACCATTCTTGATCGTATCGAGATCGATATGCAGCACGCTCACCAGTTGGCGCGACAGCAGGGCAAAAGCCGTAAAGGAAAAAATAAAACCAACGATAATGCCGATCGGCCGCGCGCGGCCGCCTTCCAATGACGGCGCCAGCACCAGCGGCAGCACGGGCAGGATGCAGGGCGAGACAATGAGGGCAAGACCCTCGACAAAAGCGCGGATGATATCGACGAGGTTCATGTTATTCCTTATGCGTCATGCTCGGACTTGTTCCGAGCATCTAAAGTT
The DNA here is from genome assembly GCA_963714065.1 of uncultured Alphaproteobacteria bacterium. GTDB lineage: Bacteria > Pseudomonadota > Alphaproteobacteria > Rhizobiales > UBA4765 > JAZKID01. The sequence goes on from OY970226.1 coordinate 476,738, forward strand.
TAAAGAGATCCAACAGAACACGGATATATCCGTGTTTTGCATTATAAGATGCCCCAAGTCGGGTATACCCGACTTGGGATGACAAGCCCGAGGATGACGGTAGTTATGCTTTCGCCACAAACTTCAATACCGCCCCATTGCTGCAATAGCGTAGACCTGTGGGTTTGGGGCCGTCCTCGAAAACATGGCCGTGATGGCCGCCGCAACGTGCGCAATGATATTCCGTGCGCGCAATGCCGATCATATGGTCGGTCTTGGTTTCCAGCGCATCGGGAAGATGATCGTAAAAACTCGGCCAGCCCGTACCGCTGTCATATTTGGTTTTTGAATCGAACAAGGGAAGATCGCAGGCCACGCAGGCGAAAATGCCCACACGCTTTTCTTTCAACAGGGCGCTGCTATAGGGCCGCTCCGTCCCTTCCTCGCGCAGGATGGCGTATTGATCGGAGCTAAGCAGTTTTTTCCATTCGGTATTGGTTTTCTGGATTTTTTCGACTGCTGCTCGCGCAATCCGCATGGGCAACAGCAGGGCAAGGCCGAAACTGAGGAAAGACCGCCAATTCATACCTCTTCATAAACGGGTTTTATGGCGCGGAAAAGGCGCAATTCCCGCTATTATGAGCTACCGCGAATAAGCCTTGAATAAACCTTGGCGGCCTGCATTTGCGCTGATATAGCACCTTATCCCTTATGGCCTCGTGGCGGAGTGGTGACGCAGCGGACTGCAAATCCGCGTACCCCGGTTCAATTCCGGGCGAGGCCTCCAAATTCTAGATCTTCCCCAACAGGAGCAAAATAATCACGATCAGCACAAGGGCACCGACACCGCCGGACGGCCCATAGCCCCAGCTGCGCGAATGCGGCCAGGCGGGCACAGCACCGATCAGCACAAGTATGAGGATGATTAAAAGTAAAGTGCTAGCAGTCATCACAAATCTCCGTTTTTTAATCCACAGGTGGCAGGTAACAGGTGCTGCCTGTAAAATCTCAATATGTCTGATCGTTTTTATGATTTTTTTATGCGCATGTTTTCGGCCCGCGCAGGCGCAAACCTTCCGCGAGTCTCTGGCGAAAGCTTACGAACTCAACCCGCAACTCAACAGCGCCCGCGCCGTCTTGCGCGTCACCAACGAAAACGTGCCGCAGGCGCTTTCCGGCTATCGCCCGAAACTCAACGCCAATGCCGATGGCGGCTATTCCTCAACCGACGCACAAACCCCGAGCGGGCAGGTGAAACGGAATTTCACGCCGGGCGGTTTCGGCGTCGAGTTGAACCAGACGCTCTTCGACGGGCTGCGCACGCCGAATGCGGTGGGCGAGGCCGAGGCGCAGGTGCGCGCGCAACGCGAAATGCTGCGCACCTCCGAGCAGGACGTGCTGCTGCTCGCCGTCGGCGCTTATATGGATGTCATGCGCGATACGGCCATTCTCGATTTGCGGCGCAATTTCGTCGGCCTGCTGGGCGAGCAGCTAAAGGAAGCGCGCGCGCGTTTCGAGGCCGGCACATTAACCAGAACAGATGTAGCGCAGAGCGAAGCGCGGCAGTCGCTGGCACGGGCACAGACGGAAAGTGCGCGCGCGCAGCTCAATGCCAGCCGCGCCAATTTTCGCCGCGTGATCAGAGCCGAACCCGGCAGACTACAGAAAACGGCAGAAGCGATCGATACCCTGCTCCCGAAATCCGTCACCGAAGCCGAGCAGATCGGGCTGAACGAACATCCGCAGATCCGCGCAGCACTTTATGGCATCGATGCCGCCGCTTTCTCCATCGGCATTGCCGAAAGCGCCCTGCTGCCCACGGTTTCGGTGAGCGGCATTCTGGATCGCCGTTTTCAGTCGCAGGCAGGTGTCGACCGCCTCGATACGGCGGCGGTTGTCGGCCGCGTGACCGTGCCGGTCTATGACGGAGGCCTTGCGCCCTCGCAGGTCCGCCAGTCGAAAGAGCGCCTCGGCCAAAGATGGCTCGATTCCGATGCGGTGCGTGACCAGATCCGGGCCCTGATTATCGCCAATTGGGGCAATTTCGACGCAGCGAAGGCGCAAATTACCGCCGTCAACGCCCAGATGCGGGCCAACGCGCTTGCCCTGGAAGGCGTACGTGAGGAGGCCCGGGTCGGCCAGCGCACCGTTCTCGACACTCTGAACGCCGAGCAGGAACTGCTCGATTCGCGCGTCAATGTCGTGATTGCCGAGCGCAACCGGGTGGTCACGGCCTATGCCCTGCTTGGTGCCGTGGGGCGCCTGAATGCGCAAATGCTCGATCTTAATGTCGCCTTGCACGACCCCCTACTCCATTATGAGGAGGTCCACGACAAATGGCACGGCCTGCGCACGCCCGGGGAGGAGGAAGCCCAAGGCCGCCAAGAAGGGCGTTAAGATTGGCGTTAAGACCTTGCGGCCGATCTCCGAAAGTTTACCGGCAAGACAAAATCGGCTCTGGCGAATCGCGACCAAATCTTTTTCAATATTTCCTTATGCACCAGAATAAGCTAAGGTAAATTCGCGCATTACGTGTGCTTTCAAGTTTAAAGTAGAGGGGCTATGGCAAAAGGTAACGTTGCGGCTGAGCCGTCCATGGAAGAAATTCTGGCGTCGATCCGGCGCATTATTGCCGACGAGGAGCCGGGAACCGCCAAAAAAGGGGACTTCATCTCCGACGCCATGCCGGATGAAACGGACGGTTTCGACGGCTTGCAAGCCTCCAATGAGGATGTTCTCGATCTCGGCGCTGCCGAGGAATCGGCTATCGATCCCATTCCCGCCAGATCCGTGACACCTGTCGATACCGACGATCTTTCTTTCGATGGCGGTGGTGGTAGTGGCCCGCCAACGGCAACGAGGGCTCCGGCACCGCCGCCCCGCCAAAACGAATGGCAAGAGGCTGCAAGACAGGAGACCATGAGACAGGAGACCATGAGACCGGCTTACCAGCCTCCTCAGGCCGTCCCACCGCAAGCCTATACACGGCCACCACAACAGCAGGCCTACGCGCCGCAACCCCAGGCCTATCCGCAGCCCGGCGGCCTGATTTCGGCGCATACGGACAGCGCCGTTTCGGCAGCCTTCAATTCGCTCGCCAGCGCAATCTTCTCGAACGAGCCGCGCACGATCGAGGATCTCACCAAGGAAATGCTGCGCCCGATCCTGAAGCAGTGGCTGGACGACAATCTGCCCTCGCTTGTCGAGCGCATCGTGCGCGATGAGATTGAAAGAGTGGCGAGAGGGCGGCGGTAAAATTCGTCCTGCCTGTTTTGTCATCAAGACGCCGCTAAAACAAAACAGATAAGCCTTTTATTTTTTGCATAAAACCGACATATAGCATCTATAAATATAATGTTTATTCATGTGGGGAATATTATGGTCGAATTCGGCATTTCTAATTTGCAGCGCAGCTCTTTTGCATCCGCGCCTATGCCGATAAATCTTCACGGTGAAACCATGGTTCCGGATAAGGTTTGTCTCGAGTTTTTGAATGAAATCGAAAACGTCGATCTCCAATTAAATGATATTATCTCCGAACTTCGCAACATGGGATCATTTGGCGGGAAATACGTGCTGAGCGTAATACGGAATATTCTTCAAAAGAACTATAATGGCGTAAAACGTTTATTTGAAAGCCCTGTTCAGCCGATCGATCCAAATTACATCACAAACGTCTATTTTGTGAATGCTTACAACAGCTTTAAAGATAAGGTTTTTTCGGCTCTTAAAATAACCAAAAATGTTGACCACAAAGATTTAGCCGACAAGCTCCGCGAATTTTTCAGGCTTGTCGATCTTAGAAAATACCATTTAAACAAGTTGACCGAGTTTCATTGTCTGAAACCCGTGTTTGACGCCCCCGAACTTGTGCTCACCGAAAGGCGTATCACTTCTCCTACTGTTGCATATGAGCGAGGGCCTCAGACCGCCCCCACCCCCGCGCCGCATTTAGTCACGCCACCGGTCAGCTCACCCTCCTTTACAAGCAAGTTCCTGGCAGCGCTCAATCGAAAATTTAACGAGCTGAAAATTGATGCTTATACCGCCATGGCAACAGGCGGAGGCCAAATGGTTCTCGGCGGTCTTGCGTTCTATGTCCTGAAATCGACTCTTGAAATGGGCACTGCCGCCAGAAGTGCCGCTTTTGCGGGCTTCGTGATCGGCTTTGATGAGATCAAGGATATTATTTATCCCAGCGGCAAGATCTTTGTTGCCGGAAACTATTATGATCCTGCCGGGAGTGCCGATGTCTGGGTTAGAAAAGGAACCGATGGTTCTCTGGAAAAATCGCCTGTGCGGCTCGAATTGGGTAGGGATTCAAAAAATCCGCATGCCAATCCTGTGCTGCCGAATGTGAACGGAATTCCCAAAGGCTATACCTATTATCTTGATCCAAACGGCAAGACCCAGATCGAGGTAGTAGGGTAAAACGGCTGAGCGCGGAATGACGTTTTGGTTGACAACCCCCGTCCCTGCCCTGCACAAATTCCCCCATGTGGGAAAAGAATTTCAACGCACAAGAGGCCGAGCCGCGGCTTTATAAAGCATGGGAAGAGGCGCAGGCTTTCAAAGCGGGGCGTGAAGAGCGCAAAAACGCCGAAGTTTTTTCCATTGTCATTCCGCCGCCCAATGTCACCGGCTCGCTGCATATGGGGCATGCGCTCAACAACACGCTGCAGGATATTCTCTGCCGCTATCATCGCATGTGCGGGCGCGACGTGCTCTGGCAGCCGGGCATGGATCATGCCGGCATCGCCACGCAGATGGTGGTGGAGCGCAAATTATTCGAGGAAAACAAAACCACGCGCCAGAATATGGGCCGCGAGGCTTTCCTCAAGGAAGTGTGGAAGTGGAAGGAAGAATCCGGAGATACAATTTTAAAGCAGTTGAAACGCCTTGGCGCCTCCTGCGACTGGTCGCGCGCGCGTTTCACCATGGACAAGGATTACGCGAAGGCCGTCACCGAATTTTTCGTGCGGCTGTTTGAGCAGGGACTGATTTACAAGGACAAGCGCCTCGTCAACTGGGATCCGAAATTCCAGACCGCGATTTCCGATCTCGAAGTGGTGCAGAAGGAGATCAAGGGCAATCTTTATTACATTAAATATGCGCTGACAGATGATGCCTCAAAGCATATCACCATCGCCACCACACGGCCGGAAACCATGCTTGGGGATGTCGCCATTGCCGTGCATCCGGAAGACGAGCGTTATAAAAACATGATCGGCAAGAAAGCCGTGTTGCCGCTGGTCGGCCGCGAAATCCCGATTGTCGCCGACGACTATTCCGATCCCGAAAAAGGCACCGGCGCCGTGAAGATCACGCCTGCGCACGATTTCAACGATTTTGAGGTCGGCAAGCGACACAGTTTGAAGCCAATCGATATTTTTACATCTGAAGGCAAACTTAAATCTTCATATAAGGACGATCTAGAAATAACGAAGCGTGCGCCATGGGTGAAACCAGAATATTTAAAAAACAGAGAACTTGCCTATTCCCTCCCCCCGCAGGGGGGAGGTCAGGAGGGGGGCAACAGTAAGGCACCATCTGGATGCCCCCACCCTAACCCTCCCACGGAACTTGGGTCTACCCAAGTTCCGCATAATAATGCGCAAATCGGGCAAGCCCGATTTGCGATGGGGGAGGGGATAAAGCGCGGTAAACTTACAGATGCTGCGTTAAGCGGACTTTCGGACGCAGATGATTACATTCCAGAAAATTTACGCGGCCTCGACCGTTTCGAGGCGCGCAAAAAGATCGTCGCCATGCTGGAAGAACAGGGCCTTGTTGAGAAGATCGAGCCGCACACGCATATGGTGCCGCATGGCGACCGTTCGAACGTGGTGGTCGAGCCGCGCCTCACCGAGCAATGGTATGTGAATGTAGCGCCGCTGGCCGAAAGGGCGCTGGCGCGCGTGCGGGCAGGTCAGACAAATTTCATTCCTGAAAACTGGAGCAAAACTTTCTTCCAGTGGCTCGAAAACATCCAGCCCTGGTGCGTGTCGCGGCAATTGTGGTGGGGACACCAGATCCCGGCATGGTATGGGCCGGATGGAAAAATCTTTGTCGCGCGCGATGAAGACGCGGTGGCGGCACTTGCGCTTGCGCATTACACGACTTCGGAAGAAATCAGCGTGCAGGAAGGGCATGATATTGCCGCCGACCCTGCGCGAAGCAAAAAATTCGTTCGCGAATATCTGAAGCGCGACGAAGACGTGCTGGACACCTGGTTTTCTTCCGCGCTATGGCCGCTGGTCACATTAGGTTGGCCGGAAGATACGCCCGACCTGAAACGTTATTTTCCAACCAATACCCTCGTCACCGGTTTCGACATTATCTTCTTCTGGGTAGCGCGGATGATGATGGCCTCCGAATTCGTTGCCGACACCGTACCTTTCCGTGACATATATATTCACCCTCTGGTGCGCGATGCCAGCGGCGCGAAGATGAGCAAATCGAAAGGCAATGTCGTCGACCCATTAGGTATTATGGACATGTATGGCGCAGATGCGCTGCGCTTTACGCTTGCCGCGATGGCGGTGCAAGGGCGCGACATCAAACTGTCGAACCAGCGCATCGAAGGCTATCGCAATTTCGGCACCAAGCTGTGGAACGCTGGTCGTTTTCTTTCCATGAATGGTTGCGCGCGCGCAACCAGTTTCGATCCACATAAGGCGAAGGAAACGCTGAACCTGTGGATTTTAAGCGAGCTTGATAAAACCATCGCGGAAACCACAACAGCGATCGAGGATTATCGTTTCAACGAAGCTGCGGATGCGGCCTATCATTTCGTCTGGGGCACATTCTGCGACTGGTATGTGGAACTGGCCAAACCCGTGCTGCAAGGCGAGGATATCGATAAAACCGAAACGCAGGCCACGGCGGCTTATGTTTACGATATCATTCTCAAACTGCTGCACCCGTTCATGCCTTTCGTCACAGAAGAGTTGTGGCGTGTCACTGGTTCTGAAGGCCCAAAACGCGAAACTCTGCTGGTGCTGGCAGAATGGCCGCAAATGCTCGGCATAAAGGGCGCAAATGCCGCAAAAGAAATCAACTGGCTGATTGAGTGTATCACCTCCATCCGCGCACTGCGTTCGGAAATGAATGTGCCCGCGAGCGTCATCGTCCCGCTGGTGTTTTCCGGTGATGTAGCCGAGGCGCGGTCTTATCTAAAACATTTCGATGCACTGCTGAAAAGGCTCGCGCGTATTTCCGCCATCACTTTTGAGGCCAAGCCGCCGCAACAGGCCGCACGTTTCCTGATCGGCAAGACGGTTGCCGCCCTGCCCCTTGCCGATATCATCGACCTGTCCGCCGAGCGCACGCGGCTGGCCAAGGAAGCCGAAAAGCTTGAGCAGGATTTGGCTAAAATCGAAGCCAAACTGTCCAACCCGGAATTCACGGCCAATGCGCCGGAAGAAATAGTGGAAGAACATAAGGAGCGGCAGGCAAGCGCCATGTTGCGGCGCAGTAAGATCGTGGAGGCGCTAGCGGCACTGGGATAAACCGCCTCTATTTCGCCACGAAACACAGGCACAATTTATCAATAAAAGAATGGCAAGGTCGCCAATATAAGACAGGGTAAACATGGTTTTTTCCGCAAAGGACTGGAAGCTGCATGGCTTAAGCGCCATTCTTCTCCTTTTGCTGATTATGCCTGCCACCGCTTTCGACGGCACTCCTTCCGCAACACGCCCGGCCGATATCACACCGAACGAGGCCTTGAAACTCGGCACCAAAGCCTACCGGGCCGGCAATGTCGAGGAAGCCATCACCCGCTGGACGGCCGCCGCCGAAGCCGGACAGGCGGTTGCACAATGGCGCCTCGGCCGGATGTTTGCCGAAGGCAAGGGTGTGCCGCGCGACGATGCCAAGGCTTTTCACTGGTTCAAGCATATTGTCGACGAGCACGCCGACGACGAGCCGGGAACGATACAGGGCCAGCTAGCGGGCCGCGCCTTTGTCGAACTTGGCGCCTATTACAGCGCCGGCATTCCGGGCAGCGATGTCGGGCGGGATATGAGCATGGCCTGGAACATGTTTTACCATGGCGCCACCGTTTTCGGCGATATGGAAGCGCAATATCAGCTCGGCAAAATGTATCTTGAGGGCAAGGGCGTGGAGCAGAACCGCCAGCTCGCCGTCAGCTGGCTGCGCAATGCCGCCGAAAAGGGGCATGTGAAGGCGCAAGCCATGCTTGGCGACCATCTGTTCTCGACCGCCGAAACGCCACGCCGCAAGGTGGAAGGGTTGATGTGGCTTTCCATCGCGCGCAAGCAGGCCAAATCACAGGACGATGCCGGGATCGTCACCTCGTTCGAAGATGCTTACACGCTTGCAACCGACGAGGAGCGCATGAACGCCGCCAATAATGTGAAGCGCTGGAAACAGCCGGCGCGGGAGTAATAACCGTATCAGGAATGCATTCGTGCATTGCCTGTTGAAGACGCTATAACTCTCATCAGAACTTCGCGATCGCTCATATTGGCGGTATTAACCTTGTCTTTTTCCAATTTCCTGCGCGCAAGATTGGTGACGGTATATGTCAGCTCATTCAGGCTCATGCCCAGTTGCGGATTGGATTTGGCTTCCGCAGGGATAATCTGGCTTGCGAATTGGCCAAGGCCCGCGGCTTCAAGAACCTGCTTGATATGCGAATATCTGAAAACGGTGACGCCGGACAGGTTTGCGACATCGCGAATGCTTTTACTTTGATACCAGCACGGCAGCGGTTGGTAATTGCGTTCATACGCCCAATAGGCCGCCCCGCTTTTCTCCCGGACATAAGTCGCCTTCGGATCGAAAAAGCGGTTTTTCTCGGATTTCAGCACGCCCTTATCGTTCAAAATTTGCCTGAAACCCGGCCAATCCATTCTCAGCTCCGGCGCAACGGCGGGCTGGCCGCTACTTGAAAACGCCGGATCAGGATAGAAAACATGGCCGACTTCTTTCTCGACCTCGGAATCGCAAAACTTGATTTCGAAGCGGCCTGGGCCCGCCTCTACCTCATAATAGCAAAAGCTGTTGTTGAGCGAGACGTCCTTGCCTTTATATCTGACCGTAAAACTGTCCGGTATTTTCGCATAGACGACCACTTCGATAAAACTTTCTCAAATTTATGTTCAATTTAAATATGAAAATAATTGTACGCGAGCGCGCGCAGGAGTCAAAAAAAATTCATGTCTATGAAGCGCTATGGTTAAAAACGAAATGTCATCCTGAGTGAAGCGAAGGATCTCGCAACATTCGTCATGCCCGGGCTTGGCCCGGGCATCCACGAGTTTAAGACTTTTAAGTCGTAGATGGCCGGACTAAATCCGGCCATGACGTTTAAAGAGATTCTTCGCTTCAGAATGCTATTAAATAAAATTCTAGATATCCAGCTCCACGATCACCGGCACATGATCGGAAGGTTTCTCGACACTGCGCACGGCCTTGTCGATAGACGCGCTCCGCAGCCGGTCGGCGGCCTGCGGCGACAGCAGGGAAAAATCGATGCGGATGCCGTTATTTTTCTGCCAACTGCCTGCCTGATAATCCCAGAAGGTATAATGGCCCGGCCCTGCCTCGACGGCGCGAAAAGCATCGGTAAAGCCGAGATTGATCAGCGTGCGATAGGCGGCGCGGCTTTCCGGCTGGAACAGCGCATCGTTCACCCACGCTGCCGGGTCGTGCACGTCCTTGTTCTTCGGGATGATATTGAAATCTCCTGCCAGCACCAGCGGCTCTTCATATCTGAGCAGATTGCGTGCATGTGCGTGCAGTTTTTGCAGCCAGTCGAGCTTGTAGGCGAATTTTTCCGAACCGACGGGATTGCCATTGGGCGCATAAATGGAAGCGACGCGTACCACGCCGTTTTTCGTCGAAATCACGCCCTCGATATAGCGTGCGAGCGGGTCCTTCTCCATGCCCGGCAGGCCCTGCCTGATATCCTCGATGGGAGATTTGGACAGCAGCGCCACACCGTTGAATGTCTTTTGCCCGAGAACGGCAATATTGTAACCGAACTCGGAAAACAGCGCATGCGGAAACGCATGATCTTCGCATTTGATCTCCTGCAGACACAGCACGTCCGGCGCATGTTCCTGCAGCCAGTTGCGCATCAGATCGAGGCGCTGGCGGATGGAGTTGACGTTCCATGTGGCGATCTTTAAAGACATAAGCTGACAAATTGCACTTTTTCCAAGATATTGAAAGCTGTCACATGCGCGGATTTTTTAGCATTTTCCTAGTCGCCTTTCTTCTCTTTTTGCCAAAACACGTTGTTGCCGAGACCAAGGTCATCGACGCGCAGGAAATTTTCGCCGATGCTGAAAAATACGGCGTCAAAATAAAGCATTATATTACGTGGCCACTTGAAGACGACACGCGCAGCGGTGCGCTTGGCGCGGGCCTGCTTGTCAATAAGGATAAAGGTTGGATCCTGACGAACGCGCATGTGTCGACGCGCTCGCCGGTCAATCTGCGCGTGATGTTCAAGGGCGGCAGTTATATTCAGGCAAAGCCGGTTTTTGTCGATACGCATAATGATCTGGCGATTATCGAGATTGATCCCAAACTCGTACCGGAGAAAGCCATTAATGCGCAATTGGATTGTTCGGGAGATGTAAAGCAAGGTACACCCGTTGGCGCTTACGGACATCCTTATGGTTTGGATTTCTCGGCAACGCGCGGAATCATTTCCGGACGCAGATACGATCTGGGAGCGGATACAGTTCCCTCACGAGAAGCCTTGCAGACCGATGCGCCGATCAATGGCGGCAATTCCGGCGGCCCCTTGATCAATCTGCTGACAGGCCGCGTCGTCGGCGTCAATTCGGCCGAGATAAAAGGAGCGGATGGATTGGGGTTTGCCGAACCTATCGAATATGCCTGCCGCATTCTGGATCTTCTCAATGTCGGAAAAAATCCGGCGCCGCCTAGGCTCGGCGTGGTTTTTTTGGTCGACGATGTCAATAACGAGCTTATCGTTTCGCATGCACGGGATGATGATTGGAAAGAATTCAAATATGGAGATAAAATTCTTGCTGCCGATGGCAATGAAAAAGTTGCCAATATTACGCAACTGATCCATATCCTGCGCGGCAAAATTGGAAACGTAAAATTCAAGGTCAGCCGTGAGGGTAAGACGATCGAAATCGCCGCCCCGATCAAGCCAGAAAAATTCTTAGTCAAGAAAAATGGTATTATCCTGTCGGGCATGTTGATAACTAACGACTGGTACAATTACGAAGACCGCTATGATTATCAACCTTATCTTATGGTCGACTATCTGGACAATTCTTCGCCTGCCGACCGTGAAGGAGTCGAAAGTGCAGACCGGATCTGGCTAATAAATGGAGAGAAAATTAATTCTCTAAATGATTTGTGGAATCTTCTGGAAAAAAATCCGGATGCAAAAACTATAGACATTGTCACGCGCAGGTCAGGCAAAGGCCGCAGCATCAATTATCAGTTCCAGAAATTTACGGTTCCCATCGAGGAAAAACCGCGCAAACTGCGCACCGACGAGCCGTTTTAAACCGAAAAGCTCGTACCGCAGCCGCAGCTTGCGGTGGCGTTCGGATTGTTGACGCGAAAGAAAGCGCCCATCAGATCGTCGACATAATCGAGTTCCGATCCTTGCATATATTGGGCCGAAATTTCGTCGACCAGAAGCACGGCGCCGTCTTTCTCGATGGCGATGTCGTCGGCCGCTTTCGCATCTGTCAGCGAAAACTCATATTGAAACCCGGAACAGCCGCCGCCGGAAACGGCAAGCCGCAAACCTATCTTGTCCGGCTCTCCTTCGAGAAGAATTTTGATGCGCTGTGCAGCGCGCGCGGTGAGCGTAAGGGGCGTCATGCGGGTATCTTTATGCTGGCTTTCAAACCTCCCAGCGCGCTGTCGGAGAGCGCGATATCGCCGCCATGGCTGGTTGCGATATCGCGCGCGATGGCAAGGCCGAGGCCGGTGCCGCTTTCATCCTGGTTGCGCGCATCGTCAAGGCGGAAGAAAGGCCGGAACACGTCTTCGCGCTTCTCCGGCGGAATGCCCGGCCCGTCGTCTTCCACATCTATGCTAAGATAACCATCGGCATGCGTTGCCGCAATACGCACTTTTTTTCCGTGACGTACGGCATTGGCGATCAGATTGTCGAGACAACGGCGGAACGCCTGCGGGCGCAGCGCCAGCTGCGGGGCGCCGGAAAAGGATATGGCGATAACCCGCCCGGCGCGGGCATAATCTTTTTCCAGCGCTTCGAGAAAATCGGCAAAATCGACCTGCTCCGGCGCCTCGTCGGCATCGCCACGCGCAAAGGAAAGATAGGCCTCGAGCATGCGCTGCATTTCGTCGACATCGCGCACCAGATCCGAAGCTTCCGGCGCATCCTTCAGAAGCGCCAGTTGAAGCTTGAAGCGTGTCAAAAGCGTGCGCAGGTCATGGCTCACACCGTTGAGCATGGTCGTGCGCTGCTCGATTTGACGCTCGATGCGCTTTTTCATGACGAGAAAAGCCTGCGCCGCCTGCCTCACCTCGCGTGCACCGCGCGGGCGGAATGCCGCAACTTCCTGCCCCTTGCCGAAAGCATCCGCGGCATTCGCCAAGGTCAGGATGGGCTTGATCTGGTTGCGCAGGAAGAGAATGGCGACCAAAATCAATATGCCGGCCGAAACTACCATCCATACGATAAAAATATGGCTGTTCGACGCATAGGCCTGGCTGCGCGGCGCATAGACGCGCATGATGGCTTTATCGAGCTGCACCCTGATCTCGACGATGTTCGAGCGGCCGACCGTATCGATCCAGAACGGCCTGCCGATCTGCGTACGCAACTCGCGCGAGAGCGCATCGTCGAGCAGCGAAAAGAACGGGCGCGGCAAAGGCGGCGGCAGATCGCCGGGCGGCAGCAATTCCACGGTCAGGTGCAGATTATCGCGCGCTATGCGCGAAATCATCTGCCCGGTCTCGTCCTGCGGATATGTCTTGTACACGTCGATCATTGCAGAAATATCGGACGTGACCATGGCGGAAAGGCGGCGCGTTACTTTCTGCCAGTGCCGTTCCATGAACACGAAAGCGAGGATGGATTGCAGCACGATCATCGGCACAATGATGATCAGCAACGAGCGCGTATACAGCCCTTTCGGCGTCATGCGATAGAGGCTGTGGCGCAGCGCGCGCCAGGGCCGCATCGGCTCCGAGGCAGAAATACGGCGCATAAGCTGGCGCAGCGCTTTCGCAGCACGCATGCTCAGATCGAGAAAATCTTTTCCGCTTGTCATGTGCAATGACTATACCACCAGCCGGTAACCGATGCCGCGCACGGTCTGCAGGTAAACGGGATTGGCCGGATCGTTTTCGATCTTGCGGCGCAGGCGGTTGATCTGCACATCGATGGCACGCTCGGAAATTTCGTCCTGATTGCCGGCAAGCTCAAGGCGCGGCACGGTCTCGCCGGCACGAAGACCAAGGGTTTTCAGCAAGAAGCGCTCGCGCTCGGTGAGGCGGATCATCTCTTCGCCCTTGCGCAATTCCCCGCGCTCGAAAGTATAGACATAAGGACCGAACCGTACCATATCCGGCGGCTCATGCGCCGGCACGGCCGTTCTTTTGAGAAGATTGTTGATGCGCAGCACCAGTTCGCGCGGATCGAAAGGCTTGGGCAGATAATCGTCCGAACCCAGTTCCAGCCCCTTGATGCGATCTTCCGTTTCGGAGCGCGCCGTCAGCATTAATACGGGTACGGTGCTTTCCCTACGCAGGTTTTCGAGAAAGCTATGGCCGCTTTCGCCGGGCATCATCACATCGAGAATGATGGCATCGAAAACGAGCCCGTGCATGGCAAGGCGCGCATCCTGCGCCGAGGCGGCTGTCGTGACGCGGAAATCCTGCTCCTGCAGATAGAGCGATAAAAGCTCCCTGATTCTCCTGTCGTCGTCGACGACAAGCAGATGGCGGGCGGTCGCCTCGTGGCTGGTCATGGTGCGGTCCATATTGCGTTCGCGTTGTGTGCCGGTTTTACGGTAAAACTTAGCCAATTAGGAAGCGGTTTTTTAACGCTTTTCAAAGGTTGGGGGTTGCGCCCTTTTGACCCGCTTCGTATGTCATATTCCATATTCCTCACTGGAGGCGCAACATGGTTCAATCCTCTGTTCATGGCGGTTTTGTCTGGATAGACGGGCGGGTCGTACCCGCAAACGAGGCGACGATCTCCGTGCTCACGCACGGGCTGCATTACGCTTCGACCGTCTTCGAAGGCGAACGCGCTTATGGCGGCACTGTTTTCAAAAGCCGCGAGCATTCGCAGCGGCTGATCAACAGCGCACGCCTGCTCGACTTCGAAATCCCCTGGACCGCCGAGCAGATCGACGCGGCCAAGGCGCAGGTCGTCGCCAGGAACGGGCTTCCCGATGTTTATATTCGCGCCGTCGCCTTCCGCGGCGACGAGGCGCTGGGCGTTTCCGCGCAGAAGAACAAGATCCATCTTGCCATCGCCGCGCTCAACTGGGTCAGCTATTTCGACCCGGAAAAGAAATCGAAGGGATTGAGGCTCGAAATCGCCGAATATCGCAGGCCCGACCCGAAAACCGCGCCGTCGGCCGCCAAGGCTGCCGGGCTTTACATGATCTGCACGATTTCAAAGCACCGGGCCGAACGCAAGGGTTTTGCCGACGCGCTGATGCTCGACTGGCAGGGGCGCGTGGCCGAATGCACGGGCGCCAATGTTTTCTTCGTGAAGGACGGCGCCATCCATACGCCGACCGCCGACTGTTTCCTCGACGGCATCACGCGGCAGACGGTGATCGAGCTTGCGAAGAAACGCGGCTTCGACGTCCAGATACGCCGCATCATGCCGGAGGAAATGGAAGGTTTCGAAGAATGTTTCGTGACCGGCTCGGCTGCCGAAGTGACGCCGGTATCGGAAATCGGACCTTATAATTTCGTGATCGGCAATATGACAAAAACGCTGATGGACGATTATAGCGGTTTCGTCAGGGATCAGAACCCGGAAGCGGGAAACCAGAAGCCGAACATCAAGAAGGCGATCTGATTTAAAAATCCGCCATGTTCGGCACGCGGTTGAAAGCGATCTTGCCGCCCGCATAGCCGCCGGGCGGCTGCTTGTAAACACCCAAGTGCAGAATATCCGAATGAAAGCGTGTGCTTAAGCGGTCCGAAACGGCTGCAAGCTTTTCCCACTTCTCCCGCATTTGCGGATTTTCGAAGAGATCGAGACAGCGCTCGTCCTGCTTCACCAGCCTGTGCAAAAACACATGCACATATTTGGGTGGGTGGTTTTTCAAATGCGCAAAGGCTTCGGCCAGCAATTGCTCAAGACCTTTGAGAATGCTGAAATCGTCGTGCACGGATGTAGGAAAACGATGATCGCCGTGAAAACGCGGACCATCCTTGCAGTAAAGAGACAGGCTTAATATGCCGGCGGCAAAATCCTCGCGCCGCATGCGCCGCGCGGCTTTTGCGGTAAGCAATCGTGCACAGGCACGGGCGCGCGGCTCGTTCCGCCAATCCCAGGCCAGCACGCGGCTATGCCCGAACATGCTGCGGGACGTCGTCTGCCGCTCGGCGTCAAAACCGTGCAGCCAGCTCCACAGGCGCTCGCCCTCCACGCTCCCCCATAGGGCGCGCATCTGTTTCGGCGCCAGGGCCCATAATTCGGTAATCGTGCCGATGCCCGCCGCTTTCAGCCGCGCCTCGTTGCCATGGCTGATGCCGGGAATATCGGTGAGCTTTAGGTGCAGGATCGCCTGCGGCATATGTTGCGGCAGAAGAAGCACGAGCCCGTCCGGCTTGTTCATTTCGGCTCCGATCTTGGCAAGAAGCTCGTTTGCGGCAAGACCGATCGAGCATGTCAGCGCCGGGCCGAATTGTTCGCGGATTTTCCGCTTGATGTCCCGCGCCAGTTCGGCCGCGCGCGCCTGTTCGTTTTCCAGAAGCCTGCATGTGATCTCGTCGATGGAGCGCACGGCTTTTACCGGGACAAGCGTATCGACGAGCGCGATCAGGCGATGATGAATTTCGACATATTTTTCATGCCGTGCGACGACGAAAACAATCTCCGGGCACATTGCTTGCGCCTCGCGCACGCCTGCATTGGTTTTGATCCCGAAACGTTTCGCCTCGCGCGAGACGGCGATGACGGATGTCGCCTTGCTCATCACCGGCACGACGCCGACAGGCCGTCCACGCAATCGCGGTTGCAGATATTGCTCCGCACTGGCGAAGAAACTGTCGAAATCGATATAGAGACAGGCCGGGGCGTTTAATTGATGCATGAGAAAAGACTAGAACAAATAGGGAACATTTACAAGCTTCCACTTTCAACGGCTCGCAAGTCGCGGTTAAATGGCATTCAATACAGTCACTTAAAGCGATAGCGTCGGAGTTATATTTGAAAGTTCATTTTAATAGTGCCCCCGTTCAAAAAGAACGCACGCAAGAGAGTTTTTTCATCAGAGCCGACGACGAGCGGGTGAAAGCACATCAGGCAGATCTGAAAAAAGCGAAAGCCGCATTCGTCAAAAAACCGGGCGGGCATCCGAAAGATCGTTTTCCTCGCGATCCGACTTTGGAAGGCGTCAAGCTCGGCAAAGCAATTGCCGGCCGAAGCGGACCTCAGTTCGTCCTCGTCGGCGAAAGCCATCGCCATGTCGCGCAATGGGATGTGATTGTCGGTATTATGCGCGGCCTCAAGGAAAGTAAAAACCTCGACAAAAAGCGGCAGATCATTTTCGTGCAAGAAATACGGCCCGATCAACCCACGACCTCCAAAGCCTTCAAGGAATGGAACGAAGGACAAAGTGGAACGAAAAATCTGGGCACATCCGTTGCGGGACAGATCAAGATCTCCGAATGGGAAAAACTGTTCTGGCCTAAAAATCCTTACGATCCCAACAGATGGGGCTATTCCTTGCCCGCAGCGCTCAGTAAAATGTCGAAACTTTTTCCGGCGATGAAAGCCTACAATATCGACCTGAACTATAATCTATTCACAGAAAACACATCTCAGAATTTAACGGAATTCACCGACCGCGATACGGCCATGGCGCTGCGGCTGAGAGAGTTGGCAGCACAATATCCGGATGCAATTTTTGTGGGCCGATTCGGCTTCGGCCATCTTCCCGAAACGCAGGAAGACAAACCCGGAAAAGAATGCAATATCGGTGCAAACGGCCTCAATCTCAACGATCCCTTGGGCGAACAACTGGCGCTTTTATATGGCGGCGACAATGTTCATACGATAGCGGTATTGGAGAGGGCCATTTTCATCAATTACGACAATGAGAAAAAGCCGGTATATAAAAATTCAGGCCAGATCGATGCGGTGATCCGCGTCAAACCCATCGATTACAACAAGCCCTGGCATAGAAGCTGGGCCGATAAAAAATAGCGGCGATTATCTGCTGTCGCTTTCGACAACCCGGCTGATCCCCGCGCGGAAATAATCCCAGCCCGTATAGAGTGTGAGCAGGGCTGAGAGCCAGAGCAAAACGATGCCGGTTTCCGTGGTGTAGGGGAAAACGCGATCCCCCGCGGGCCCAGCCAGCAGGAAGCCGATGGCGACAAGCTGCGCCGCGGTTTTCCATTTGGCAAGATTAGAAACCGGAACCGCCACCTCCACACTGCCCAGAAATTCGCGCAAGCCGGAAACGAGAATTTCACGACAGAGGATGATGATCGCCGCCCAGAGCGACCAGCCGGCAATGGTGCCGTCCGCTGCCAGCAGTAGCAGGCAGGACGCAACGAGCAGCTTGTCGGCGATGGGATCGAGCATGATGCCGAGCGATGTCGTCTTGTTCAGCCGCCGCGCCGCCCAGCCGTCGAAATAATCGGTAATCCCTGCAACGATAAAAAGGGCCAGCGCTACCCAGCGCGAGGTATGATCGTTGACCGAAAAACTTCCGCCCCAGAAAAAGCACGCAACCACGGCCGGCACGGCGACAAGCCGCACATAGGTGAAGAGATTGGGGAGAGAGAGGGGGCCGTTCATCATTCAGGACTTGGCACAAAATCGACGCCAAGTCATGCCTGCTAAATGCATTATGGTGCACCTTTTATCTTAAGGTAGCCATCTAACCGGGCTTCCGCGCTCTTAAGGGACAGATAATCATAAACAAGTTTGGAATAGGTTTCAAAATTGATTACTCCATTATAGAATTTGTCTTCTGGAATGCTTGATTGCGGCATAGTAATTTTATGCTTGGGATCCTTCTCTTCAAATAATTTGAGATCATTCTTCGAGAGGTAAGCGAGAACATGATCTTTCAGATTGAAATTCGTTCCACTAAATTGATTATATAAATTCAGAATCCTCTGCCTAACCTCTTGAAGTCCTTGAAAGCACCAAAAGCGGTACAGCATTCTGTAATTTGTTCCCTGCTGAAGGGGTGCTGATGAAATCAGGTTCGCACCAGACACAGACAATAATTCGACCATAATAACCTCCAATTTATATGTAGATTAATATTCAAATGGAGAAGCGAACGCAAGCCCTAGCCTATCGCCTTGAATTCGCGGTTGGCGCTATCCAGCAGCAGCAATTGGCCGTCGGCGATGCCGAAATAAGCGCCGTGCAGGTTCAGCGTACCCGCTTCCACGCGCCTGCGCACCATGCCGAATGTCATGAGATTGACGAGGCTCTGGCCGATGGAGGCAAGCTCGAGCCTTGCGGCATAATCGTCAAGCGGCGCATCACCGCGCTCGCCCAGCATGTCGGCGGCCGGCGCAATCATATTGATCCATTTGCCGATGAAATCGCCGGAGGTGAGCGGGGCCATTTTTTCCGCATAGGCACGAATGCCGCCGCAGCGCTGATGGCCGAGCACCACGATATGCTTCACGTTCAAAACTTCCACCGCGAATTCGAGCGCGGCGGAAGTGCCGTGAAACGCACCGTTGGTTTCGTGCGGCGGCACGAGATTGGCGACATTGCGCACCACGAACAGCTCACCCGGGCGCGCATCGAAAATGATTTCCGGCGACACGCGGCTGTCGCAGCAGCCGACCACCATTATCTCGGGGCTTTGCAATCCTTCGGCCAGCGTTTCATAACGCTTCTTTTCGGCCTCGAAGCGCGTGGCAAGAAAATTCCGGTAACCTTTGAGGAGTTTTTCCGGGAACATTTTATTCCGGCGCGCCTGTCGTGAGCGCCAATGCATGCAGCGTACCGCCCATATGGCCTTTCAGCGCTGCATACACCATCTGGTGCTGCTGAACGCGCGATTTGCCGCGAAAAGATTCGGAAATAACCGTTGCGGCATAATGGTCGCCATCGCCGACAAGATCCTTGAGGACGATCTGCGCATCGGGAAAAGCTTCCCTGATATGAAGCTCGATCTCGGACGCTTCCATAGGCATCAGAGTTCACCCTTCATGAAAGAGGGCAGCCAGTTCTCATGCGCCTTGCGTAAGTTTTTGAGTTTCAGCGGCGGTTCGTTGCCGAGATGGATGGCATTGCCGCCCGTGACGCCGATTTTCTGTACGTGAATATTTTTTCCCTGCGCATCGGCGATAATTTTTTTTGCTTCGCCTGGCAGCGCGGTGATCACATAACGCGCCTGATCCTCGCCGAACCAGAAGGCGTGCGGGTGAGAGTGTTGTGCTGTATCAAGTTTAGCGCCGATATTGCCGGCCAGCGCCATCTCACCAAGCGCAACCAGCAAGCCGCCATCGGAACAATCGTGGCAAGTATTAATGCGCCGCGCACCGATCAGATCGCGCACGAAAACGCCATGGCGTTTTTCTGTTTCTAGATCGACCGGCGGCGGCGCGCCGTTTTCCTCACCTATAATCTCGCGCAGGTAAATGCTTTGCCCCAGCCAGCCTTGTGTTTCACCGATCAGCAGGATTTCATCGCCCTCATTTTTGAAAGCGATCGTTGCCATAGTGCGGCAATCTTCCAGCAGGCCGACACCGCCGATGGCAGGTGTGGGCAAAATCGCATCGCCCGTCACCTTATTTTCATTATAGAGCGATACGTTGCCGGAAACGACCGGGAAATCGAGTGCCTTGCACGCTTCCGCAATGCCCTCGACGCAGCCGACGAACTCGCCCATGATTTCCGGGCGCTCGGGCGAGCCGAAATTGAGATTATCGGTGATGGCAAGCGGCTTCCCGCCGACGGCGGTGATATTGCGCCAGGCTTCGACCACCGCCTGCTTGCCGCCCTCAAACGGGTCTGCAAAACAATAACGCGGTGTCACATCGCAGGTCAGCGCCAGCGCCTTGTGGCGATTCATGTCGAGGCGGACAATGGCCGCATCGCCGCCCGGGCGCTGCATGGTGTTGCCGAGGATGATGTGATCATACTGCTCCCACACCCAGCGGCGCGAGCAGAGATCGGGCGTGCCCATCAGCTTCGTTAAGGTTTCCGTCAGCGAATTCGGCGCGGGCACGCTCTCATTGGCAAGAACGGAGTTTGCGGTTTTGCGTTGATAAGGCCGATCATAAAGCGGCGCTTCGTCGCCAAGTTCTTTAATTGGCAGGTCGGCCTTTACCTCGCCATGATGTTTGATGACGAAGCGGAGCGTGTCGGTCGTCTTGCCGATGATGGCAAAATCGAGCCCCCATTTGGTGAAGATCTTGCGCGCCAATGCCTCGCTCGAAGGCTTCAGCACCATCAGCATGCGCTCCTGGCTCTCGGACAGCATCATTTCGTAAGCGGTCATACCCTCTTCGCGGCAGGGTACGTTTGAAAGTTCAAGCTCGATACCGAGATTGCCTTTCGCACCCATCTCAACCGCAGAACAGGTGAGGCCCGCCGCACCCATATCCTGAATGGCGATGATGGCATCTTCCTGCATCAGCTCAAGGCAGGCCTCTAACAGAAGCTTTTCCGCAAACGGGTCGCCCACTTGTACTGTAGGACGTTTTTCTTCCGATTTTTCGTCGAATTCGGCAGACGCCATGGTGGCGCCGTGAATACCGTCGCGGCCCGTTTTCGAGCCGAGATAGACGATAGGCATGCCGACACCGGTAGCCTTCGCGTAAAAAATGGAATCCTTTTTCGCAAGGCCCAGCGCGAAAGCATTGACGAGGCAATTGCCGTCATACTTTGAGTGGAAATTCACTTCGCCGCCCACCGTCGGCACGCCGAAGGAATTGCCATAAGCGCCGATGCCCGCGACAACGCCGCCGACAAGGTGTTTCGTTTTCGGATGGTCGGGCGAACCGAAACGCAGCGCGTTCATGCAGGCAATCGGCCGCGCGCCCATGGTAAACACGTCACGCAGAATTCCGCCGACACCCGTCGTCGCGCCCTGAAACGGCTCGATATAGGAAGGGTGGTTGTGACTTTCCATCTTGAAAACGGCCGCCTCGCCGTCGCCGATATCGATCACGCCTGCATTTTCTCCGGGGCCCTGGATTACCCATGGCGCCTTAGTGGGAAGCTTCTTCAGATGCAGGCGCGAGGATTTATACGAGCAGTGCTCGTTCCACATCGCGGAAACAATACCGAGCTCCGTAATCGTCGGCTCGCGGCCGATCAACTTGACGAAGCGCTCATATTCGTCGGGTTTCAGGCCATGCGCGGCGATCAGCTCTGGCGTAATTTCGGAAACCGGCTCGTTATGTTTGGGCATAGCGGTCATGCCGCTTTCCTTTGTGCAAACAGGCTCTCGAACAAGCCCCATCCGCCAACAGAGCCCTGCGCAGGCTCGATAGCGTTTTCCGGATGTGGCATCATGCCGAGCACGCGCGCATTTTCGCTGACGATGCCGGCAATGGCAGCACTTGCGCCGTTCACATTGGCGCGCTCGTCGAGCTTGCCCTCAGTCGTTACATACCGGAACAGGATCTGATTATTCTGCTCCAGTTTTTTTAGCGTCTCGGTATCAGCGGTATAATTGCCCTCGCCATGCGCGATCGGCACCTTGATCACATCGCCTTTTTTATATGACGAGGTGAAGGCCGTATCGGCGCGCTCGATACGCAAATTCACATCCTGACAGATGAAATGCAGGCCACGATTGCGTTGCAAGACGCCGGGCAATAAGCCACTTTCACATAAAATCTGAAAACCATTGCAGATGCCGAGCACATAACCACCACGTTGGGCATGTTCGCGCACGGCATCCATGATTTTCGTGCGCCCGGCAATCGCGCCGCAGCGCAGATAATCGCCATAGGAAAAACCGCCGGGAAGAGCGACAAGATCGATACCCTTAGGAAGCTCGGTATCGCCGTGCCAGAGCATGGCCGCTTTTTGTCCGCTCGCTTTTTCGAAAGCGAGAGCCAGATCGCGTTCACGATTGGAGCCGGGAAAAACGATGACGGCAGCTTTCACTTACAGCATCTCCACCGCGTAATTTTCGATCACGGTATTGGCAAGCAATTTTTCGCAGGCAGTTTTGAGTTGCGCCTCAGCGGTTTGCGTATTTGAGGTATCAAGCTCGATATCGAACACCTTGCCCTGCCGCACGGAACCGACGCCGGAAATGCCGAGAGAGCCGAGCGCTCCCTCGATTGCCTTGCCTTGCGGATCCAGAATGCCGTTTTTCAGTGTGACGGTCACACGTGCCTTGAGCTTGCCCATGTTGATTCTCGCGCGAAAACAGGCCTTTTTTCAACATAAAACGGGGCAATGGTCAAATATAACGGCCTGCTAGGGTGAAGACGTGTTTTTTGCCTTTTTCGCAAGATATTCATTGCGTAAATCGGTCGCTATGCCGTCGTAGTACATAAATTGCACAGGCTCACCCAATCCCCATCTATGTCTCAGAGCAAGCATGAGGAACAAATTCGCCGTTTCGGTCTCGTTGAAGGCATATTCCTCGACAGGCTCATCCTGATCGGCAGGAAGAATTCTCTCTTGAAACGAAACAGGGATCGAGCGGTCTGTATAAAAATTCCGTAGTTCCTGTTTCGCTTTCCCGACCGCTCTTTGAGCTTCCTCCAAATTCAGCCTGGGGTCTTCATCCATATGGACAAAAAAACCTTCTTTCGAATCAAGTACGCTGACCTCGTTCTGATTCTGCAGAAAGCTGTAAAAATACATCAGGGACGTTTTATCGGAAGGACTACTATTGCCGTAAACACGCACATCTCTTCTGTAGGAGAAATCCGTCAGTTTTTGCGCGGTGATCGGGAATGACGATGCCGGCTTCGAAGGTGAAGGGTCCTGGATTCTTGAAAGCTGTCTGGCCTGTTGCACGAAAGTCATTTTTTTATATCTTTGCGAATATCGTCAGAAAACATTTTATAAATTTGGGATGAAGCCGGGCTGCTGCTGCGAACGGAGAACATGAGAAAAACATCCGCCATCGTTTGCCTGTTCAGCGTTTCTGTTTCATCCGGCAAGACAGTGCCATTCTTTTTCTGGAAAGGAATGGAGCCATCGTTACAAAACGATGTCAGCTGCTTCTTGATCTCCCGGATAATTTTTGCAGCCCCTTTTTCCGTCAGTTTTCCATCTGCATCCAGCTCTACTTCGAAGCCATGCTGGCGATCCAGCAAGGAACCGGCATCGTCCCTAAGCGCGGCGTTTTTCAGAGCAAGACGAGAGTTGGACCTCTCTCCAAGATCAATATTTTCAGCACCGGAAGAAGGGTCTGAAACGTGCTTGAGAATCATCACAAGACGGGTCAACGCCACCAAATCCTGATTGTCATAATCTCGCGTCGGGTTATTAAATGCTTCTTTCAGTTTCTCTACGGTAACAGGATAAATCGCATCTTGGACCGCACCAGATTGAAGTGCTGAGCTGAAAAGCCTGCTGCCTTTCGCGCTCTGCAACCGCTCCACACCTTTGAGAAACCCGACAAGGGAATTTTGATCAATAACAGACATAAATTATCCCAAATATAGTTCGATTATACGGCTTAATCCGCTTTAAGCAAGCCTATTTAACCAGCACAGGTTCCGTCGCGCGTTGGCCTATGTGAGAGTCAAGAAAATTTCCTCGGAATCTTAGAACGTCACCATTACATAGGGCCATAACATTTTTGAGCATTATTCTTGAGCGCGTCGATAATATGTCTTTGAGTCACTGACCCTCGTGATAAAAAATCGGTTTGGCTGACAATCTCGGCTGTCTGCGGTTTCTGGCTTAGCACATTGATTTGCACAGACGCCAGAATAATATGCATTTGAAAAATTCCCAGAACTTCTTCCATTGTAAGAAAGTCATCGATCCAAGCACTTTTAACGTCCATGTCCTGAAGATATTTATATCTAGGTTGCTGTTTCAGGCGATCTTTCAGATTATTCACACGATCCTTTATGTTATTTAGCTGACGTTGAGAATTAGCAACAAAGGGTTTTGCCTCGGTTTCAAAATCAACGTTACCGTCATTATCTTTATCGGCAAGAATTTGGAGATGTTTGACTGTCTCGTTTTCCTGATAGGGCCCTTTAAGCCGCTCCGCCCTAAGAGGCGTAACATAATTGCATTTTGTATCCTGAATAATCGCCATGTTTTTCTCCATAAAATATAAGACGCGATTGTATATTATTTGCTACTGTTGAACAGTATTTACTTCACCAGCACCGGCCCCGTCGCACGTTCATTTTCAGACATGATGCCGAGGCGGCGCGCCACTTCGGTGTAGGCCTCGATCAGCCCGCCGAGATCGCGGCGGAAACGGTCCTTGTCCATCTTGTCGTTGGTCTTGATGTCCCACAGCCGGCAGCAGTCGGGGCTGATCTCGTCGGCCACCACGATGCGCATCAGCTCGCCTTCCCAAAGACGGCCGAATTCCAGCTTGAAATCGATCAGGCGGATGCCGGCGCCGAGGAACAGGCCGACGAGAAAATCGTTGATGCGGATGGCAAGCGCCATCATGTCGTCGATCTCCTGCGGGTTGGCCCAGCCGAACGCTGTGATGTGCTCTTCCGAAACCAGCGGGTCGTTCAACCCGTCGTTCTTGTAATAGAATTCGATGATGGAGCGGGGCAGCTGCAGACCTTCCTCAAGTCCAAGCCGCGTGGACAAAGAACCCGCCGCCACATTGCGCACCACCACTTCGAGCGGGATGATCTCGACCTCGCGGATCAGCTGCTCGCGCATGTTCATGCGGCGGATGAAATGCGTCGGCACGCCGATGCCGTTCAGCTGGTTGAAAATGAATTCGGAAATGCGGTTGTTCAGCACGCCCTTGCCGTCGATAATGTCCTTCTTCTTGGCGTTGAAGGCGGTGGCGTCGTCCTTGAAATGCTGCACGAGGGTGCCCGGCTCGGGCCCTTCATACAGGATCTTGGCCTTGCCCTCGTAAATGCGGCGGCGTTTCGTCATGCGTGCTAACCGTGGTTTGAGGAAATCCATAAGTGACGCGATCTTTCAATGTCTTCAAGCGGTTTTGAGCCTAGCCTGCGTCGCTGCTGTGTACAAGTGCGCCTGGCAAGGCTTTATGGCCGCAGGCAAATCGATTATAAGCCTATTATAACAGGCGAGGATAAATGAGCACTTTTGACGAACGCGAACAGGCCTTCGAGAGAAAATACGCCCTGGACGAGGAATTGCGCTTCAAGGCGCTGGCCCGCCGCAACAAGCTTTTAGGGCTTTGGGTGGCGGAAAAACTGGGGCTGTCCGGCACGGAAGCGGAGGCCTACGCGCAAGGCGTAGTCAAGGCCGATCTGCAGGAAGCGGGCAATAACGATGTGCTGCGCAAAATAGAGAATGATTTTGCGAGCGCGAAAAAAGAATTCAACAAGACCGAAATCGCACGCCAGCTCGATGCGTTTACGGCGCAGGCGGTTGCCCAGATGAAGGCCGGCAAATGAGCGCACAAGCAAAAGCCGCACCGAAGGCGCTGACCTGGCGGTGGCGCAAGCTCGATCAAATCACCGGCAAGCGGAATTACCGCCCCTGGTTCGACGGAAAACAATTCAGCACCGACTGGACGTCCAGCAATTATGCCTCGTGGCGCTACATGCTTTTGCCCTGGAAAATGGAACCCTTGCGGATTCTGGAAATCGGCTCATGGGAAGGGCGTTCGGCGCTGTTCTTTCTTAATTTCTTTCCGCAGTCGAAAATCACCTGTGTCGATACATTCGCAGGCGGGCTCGACCACAAGGTCTCCACGCAATTTTCGCAGATGTTGCCGCAGATCGAGCAGCATTTCGATCATAACCTCGCCCCGTTCGGCGGCCGCGTCGAAAAAATCAAGATGGATTCCGCAGCCGCGCTCTCGAAACTTGCCGCGGAAGGCCGTAAGTTCGACCTTGCCTATATCGACGGCGGCCATCGCCGCGATGAAGTGATGGCCGACACATTGGGCACATGGAAATTGCTCCCGCCGGGCGGCGTGATTATTTGGGACGATTATACGTGGGGGAGGAAATTGCCGCCCGAAGATCGCCCGAAGCCTGCCATCGACCAGTTTTTGGCGGAACAGCAAGGAAATTATCGCCTGCTGGGAAAAAGCTATCAGGTCGCGATCGAACGGCTGAAATAATTACGGTTAAACGTCTGTAAAACACCGGTTTTTATGCGTCTTGTTTATCGCTCTTTCAGCATGCTTCTTACCCCGCTATTAAGCGCGAAGGTGCATGCTGCGGGTTTGCGTCATCGGGGGGTTCGGGTTGTTCACCAAGACACGCCAAGATGTTATCATGGTTGCGGCCCTGGCCTCTTTCGGGCTGGTGATGGCGTATTCGGCCTATATTTCCGGGCAGTTCTTCCGCGACCGCCTGCTGCATCAGGATGCGCAGCGCATCGGCGCACAATGGGTCGAACGCGCGCTGTCCAGCACACAAAGCCAGCCTTCCCTGCTGAACGATTTCAAGAAAGAAGCGGAGCGCGACGCAATTCTCGAGCTGAGGCTTTTTAACGGCAACAAAAACCTGATGCGCGAAGAAAAGCAGGGCAATACGCCAAAGCCCGCTTTCGTCTCCCTGCCCTTTCCTTCCCTGGAACAGCCGCAGCAGCAAAGCGTTGAGAGCGAAACGAGAGACGGCCTGAATTATTATACGCAAATGACGGTTGCCATGCCCGCACAGGCCGGCCGCGCCGCCTATATGCAAATCACCATGGACCAGAGCGCGGGTGCGCGCATGCTGACGCGTACGCTCAGTTTCTTCTCGATCGCGACCGCGATTTCCGTCTGGCTTGCGCTTTTCGTGCCGACAATCGTCGTCTGGGGGCGCATGAAAGAACGCGCGGCCGTCGAAAAACGCATGCATCATATGGCCCACCATGATGCGCTGACAGGCCTGCCCAACCGCATTTCTTTCGGCATCCGTCTCGAAGAAGCCTTCGAGCGCATGCAGAAGAACAAGACGCATCTGGCGCTTCTCTGTCTCGACCTCGACAAGTTCAAGGAAGTGAACGACACGCTCGGCCACCTGTTCGGCGATATGCTTCTGGTCGAGGTTTCAAAGCGCTTCAAGGAAGTCGTCCGCGCGAGGGACATGGTCGCGCGTCTAGGCGGCGATGAATTCGTCATTATCTCCGAACATCTCGAAAAATGCGAGGATGTGACGCATCTCGCAAAACGCCTTGTCGATCATCTGTCGAAACCATACGAACTCGACGGGAATACCGTTGTCGCTGCCTCCTCCATCGGCATCGCGGTTGCGCCGGAAAACGGCACCAATCCCGTCACGCTGCTGAAAAATGCCGATCTCGCGCTTTACCGCGCCAAGGCGGAAACGCCGGGCGGTTACCGTTTTTTCGAAAAGAATATGGATGCCGAGCTGCGCCTGCGCCGCGATTTGGAGAGCGACCTGCGCGAGGCGGTCCAACGCGGCGATTTCGCCCTGCACTACCAACCGCAATATGACCTGCAGACCTCGACGCTGATCGGCTACGAGGCGCTGGTGCGCTGGCCTCACCCGACCAAGGGCCTCATCCTGCCTGCCGAATTCATCGCGCTTGCCGAAGAAACAGGCCTGATCATTCCGCTCGGCGAATGGATCCTGCGCCGCGCCTGCCTGGACGCGCAGATGTGGCCTTCCAGCGTCAAGATCGCCGTCAACCTGTCTCCCGCGCAGTTCATGAAAAACGACACCTCCGGCATGGTCAAGCGCATCGCGCAGGAAACCGGGATCAACCCAGAGCGCATCGAGCTCGAGATCACCGAAAATCTTCTGCTTCAGAATACCGAAACCGTGATGCACCAGCTCACCAATCTACGCAATCTAGGCGTCACCATCGTCATGGACGATTTCGGCACGGGTTATTCCTCCCTGAGCTATCTCTCGCGCTTCCCCTTCGACAAAATCAAGATCGACCAGACCTTCGTGCAAAATCTCGACAAGGACCCGAGCGTGGCGGCCATCGTCAACTCCATCGTCAGCCTCGGCAAGACATTGTCGATGACCGTGATCGCCGAAGGCGTGGAGAACGAGGCGCAGGCCAAAATCCTGTTCGACGCGGGCTGCACGCGCGTACAGGGCTACCTATTCGGCAAGCCCATGCCGACTGTGCCGGTCGATATTCCGAAATTCTACGGCGATATTTTCAAAAAAATCCTGGTGGCAAAACCAGCGGACGAGACGGCTGCAAAAACCGGCACCTCAAAAGTCGCCTAGTTTTTTACCCTTTTAATCAGCGCATCGCGGTTCAGCGAAAAATCGCTCTCGATCCACGCGTCTTCCAGTGTT
The DNA here is from genome assembly GCA_963714065.1 of uncultured Alphaproteobacteria bacterium. Lineage (GTDB taxonomy): Bacteria > Pseudomonadota > Alphaproteobacteria > Rhizobiales > UBA4765 > JAZKID01. Next base: position 505,268 of record OY970226.1, read on the forward strand.
TTCAACTTTCTGCCGAGTTGCTCACCGGGCGCATGGCCAAGCGCGATCAGATCGGCGCCTTTGAGCGGAAAAGCGGGAACCGGGCGCCGTAGCGGAAGATCGATAAACGCTTGCCAGCTTTCCGCAATGCTCAATGCGGCGACACGTATCGCGCTGTCATAGGCTTGCGGAAAGCGGTAAAGTACGAGGCGGGCCAGCTTCTCCCCCGGCTCGCGACGCAGAAGCAAAAGCGCGCGCGCGATATCAACGAGCCGCTGCGTTTCCGCGCGCGACAATCTTAAATTTTCCGACAGGCGCTCCGCATCCTCTTTGATCCTGACACATAAGGCCGCAAGACGCTCAAGAGCATCCGGCTGTCTGTTATGTTTCGCATCGCTGCCAGCGAGAGCATGCAGATCGAGCAAATATTGCACGCCGAGCACGCTGGCCGTCAGCCATAATTCGCTCATTAAGATCACGGCCTCGACAGCGCGGGGTGTCACAAGCAGTTTGAAAAGCTCCTGCTTTACGCGCTCGGCGGAAAGCCTTGGCAGACCTTCGCGCGAAGCCAGGCAGGCCTTCAAACCATCATTATCGAATTCACCTTTGGCATAACGCGCGGAAAAACGGAAAAACCGCCAGATGCGCAGATAATCTTCGGCAATCCGGCGCTTCGCATCGCCGATAAAACGGACGCGGCCCGCTTTAAGATCAATGAGCCCGCCGCATGGATCGTGAACCTTGCCGTCTCTATCGAGATAAAGCGCGTTGATCGTAAAATCGCGCCGTGCCGCATCCTTTTCCCATGACGTGCCGAATTTCACCACCGCGTGCCGGCCGTCGGTTTCGATGTCCTCGCGCAAGGTCGTGACCTCGAAGGAGCGCTTGCCGATCACGATCGTCACCGTGCCAAAATCGATGCCGGTCGGCACGGCTTTATATCCCGCTTCCTCGCACAAGGTGCTCACACGCTGTGGCAACAGTTTCGTGGCAAGATCGATTTCATCGACAGGTTCGTCCAGAAGAGCATTGCGCACGGCACCGCCCACAATGCGCGTGCAATCGGATTCCGGATTGAGCACATGCAGAAGCGCGCTTAAGTCTTTATCTTTCAGGATATCGGCCACGCTCACAATTTGCGTTCCTCGATGGATGCGCCGGAGCGGCCCGAAATCCGCTCGCCCGCATGCCGTGCCAGCAAGCCGAACAGCACGACGGAAAGCAGGAAACCCGCCACGCCAAGCCATATGACCTCGCGAGAGCGCCAGGCCGCGCCCGTGAGCGGATTTTCGCGCTTTAAAACGAGGAAAACCGCATAACCGGCAAAAGGCAGCAGGAACAGCAGGATCTGGATAAGAAGGAGACGCGCCATGATTATTCCTTGCTCGAGACGGGAAATTTCCCTAGGTTTAAGCGTTTTTTACAAAAAGGGGAGATCAAAATGTCTATTTCCATTGAGGAAATCCAGGTTCGTGACACAAATAACGACGGTTTCATCAGCCGTTCCGAATTTGACGAGGCATTGAAGGAAGCTGGCGTCAAAGCTAATTCCCCATATCAGATTACAAGGAGAGCCTACCTAAACGCCAATCCCTGCTCAACGAGCACGCTGGAAAGAAGCTATGCCGATTTTCTTGAAATATTGCCCATGTTCGACGAAGCCGATGTGGAAAAGGATGGAGATCCTGAACAAGCAGGAGATCGACGATCTAATTGCCGGCGGCGCCATCGAAGTCAAGAAAGGCGGGTTCATTACGGTCGAAATTATCGCGCCGTAATCTTCCCCGCGTTGCAAACACAAGATTGTTTTATAGGCAAATCTTTGCGACCATCGCCTCTAAAGGCGCCTGAGTCGTTTCTCCTGCTTCCGGCGCCCCATTCCGGGAGCCTGCCATGAATGTAACTATTTCTTCCAGTGGCGAAACGCCTACCGCCAAGGAATTCGAGGCCGTTTGTGGCCAGCTTGCCAAGGTGCGCGACGAAGTCAGGCGCGTGATCCACGGGCAGGATAACGTCATCGACGCAACGCTCATTACGCTGCTCTCCGGCGGGCATGCTTTGCTCGTCGGCTTGCCGGGCCTTGGAAAAACACGGCTTGTTGACTCGCTCGGCACCATTCTCGGCCTCAATGCAAGGCGCGTGCAGTTCACGCCCGACCTGATGCCATCCGACATTCTAGGCAGCGAGGTTCTGGAAGAAGACGAGCGCGGCGCGCGCGCGTTCCGCTTCATCAGGGGGCCGATCTTTGCCGAACTGCTGATGGCCGACGAAATCAACCGCGCAAGCCCGCGCACGCAGTCGGCACTCTTGCAGGCGATGCAGGAGCGGCACGTGACGATTGCCGGCGAGCGGCACGACCTGCCGCAGCCCTTCCACGTTCTCGCAACCCAAAATCCGCTGGAGCAGGAAGGCACCTATCCCTTGCCCGAAGCACAGCTCGACCGCTTCCTGATGCAGATCGACATCACCTATCCCGATCTCGCTTCGGAAAAACGCATTCTGTTCGAAACCACGGGGACCGAGGATACAGCGCCCAAACCCGTCTTGAATCCCGAGCAGCTGATCCGCGCGCAAAAGCTGGTGCGGCGCATGCCGGTGGGCGATGCCGTGGTGGAAGCGCTCCTCAAACTTGTACGCGCCGCGCGGCCGAATGAAGGCGCTTCGAAAAGTCTCTCGGGTGTCATCATGTGGGGGCCGGGACCGCGCGCAAGCCAGGCCTTTATCCTTGCCATTCGCGCACGCGCCTTGCTCGATGGCCGCATGGCGCCCTCATTGGACGACGTTCTGGCGCTGGCAGAGCCGATCCTGAAACATCGCATGGCGCTCAGCTTCGCCGCCCGCGCCGAGGGCATGAATTTGCCAGCACTAATCGGCCGCCTGACGGAGCAGTTCGGTTGATGCCCCCAAGCGAGAAAGTAGCAAAACTCACCTACAAGCCGGTTTTCCTCGGCTTGATCACGCTTTTGTGCCAGTTGCCGCTCCAGCTTTTCCTGACCTTCTGGTGCGCCATGTTTTTCGGCGGCATGCTGGCACACGCGCATCTGGACATGTTTGCCGGGGACCCGGACGGATATTACACCCTGTTCGGCGGCCTTGCGTTTTTCCTGACGCCTAGCGTCATCTTTCTTGCCAAGAAATTCAATTACATGAATACGGAATACGTATTTTACGACGACCGTCTTGAATTCGAGGAAGGGTTTTTCACGATCAAGAGAAAGGTCATCAGGCTGAGGGACATCAAGGAAGTCGACTTGCGCAAGGGCGTCTTTCAAAGGCTTTACGGGCTGGGCAGCATCTATCTCGCAACGGCCGCGACCGGAAGTTCGTCCGGCTATTCCAACCCGTTTTCGGCGCTCGGTTTTGCCAGTATCTCGAGCAGCGGCGTTGCCGTGAGGGATGTGGAAAATTCGGACGATGCCTACGAAAAAATCAAAAGCCTTGTCGACACGCAAAGCTCCTCCTGAGTTATACCCATGACCGATGTGGTGCTGACCACGAAATTACAGCCGAACGAAGCCGGACCGTTGATCGTTTCGGCCTATCATCTGGCATCGCGCCTGCCCGCGCTGCTTTCCGCCGCGCGGCGGCTCGCCGCAACGCAGCTTCACGGCGTGCATTCGCGCAGGCGCGCGGGGCCGGGCGAGGATTTCTGGCAATATCGCCGCTACAGTTTCGGCGAGCCCGCAAACAGCATCGACTGGCGGCGCTCGGCCCGCTCCGACCATACGTTCGTGCGCGAAAAGGAATGGCAGAGCACGCACGGTTTCTGGTTCTGGGTGGACCTTTCCCCTTCCATGCTGATCCGCTCGCGTCTCGCGCAATTCGCCAAAAGCGATGCGGCTCTGATCACGCTATTCGCGCTGGCCGATCGCCTGGTCGAGATGAACGAGCGAGCCGGGCTTTTGGGCCTGACTCCAGCTTTATCATCACGCAGCATCGCCGCGCGCTTTGCGCAAAGCCTGCCGCTCGGTGCGCGCGACGACGACGGCTTGCCGCCCGATATTCCGGCACCGCGCTTTTCCGATTGCATGCTGATCAGCGATTTTCTTAAACCCCCGGAGGAAATCCTCTCCCGCTGCGCGCGCATCGCAGGCGACGGGGCGCGGCTGCATCTCGTGCATATTCTCGACCCCATCGAGGAAAGCTTTCCGTTCGAAGGACGGCTGCAATTCGTCGATCCGGAAACGAAGCAGGAATTTCTGGCAGGCCGCGCCGAAACTCATGCGCGCGCTTACAAATGGGCGCTCGAGCGGCACAAGACCGCGCTTCGCTCCGAAGCGCGTGCACGCGGCTGGACCTATCGGCTTTATCATACGGGGGATGCGCTGGCATCATTGGCCCTGCCCCTGCTTCTCACGCTCATTTATGTGGCGCCGGGCACGGCCAGTTCGATATTGAGAGGTAGATGATGGAAGGGTTCGCGCTCGGCTTTTCCGCTCCCTGGGTGTTTACGGCGCTGTTGCTGCTGCCTGCACTTTACTGGCTGCTTAGGCTCACGCCGCCGCGGCCGAAACGCGTCTGGTTTCCGCCGCTTGCGCTTTTACAGACAAAGAAACAGGACAACACGGCGCAAAGCAGCCCCTTATGGCTGATTATTTTGCGGCTCGCACTTGCCGCATGCCTTATTTTCGCTTTCGCAAAACCTGTCTGGCGCGCCGACCCGTCTATTGCACTCAATGATGCGCCGCTTGTGCTGATCATCGACAATGGCTGGCCTGCTGCCCCCGATTGGTCGCAACGTATGGATCATGCGCGCGATCTGATCGGGCGCGCGGCTACGCGCAATCTTCCCGTCATGCTCGCAGCCACGAATGCGGGCACCGGGCAGCCTTTTCGTTTCACCGACGGCAAGATGGCAGCGGCCCAGCTTTCGGGCATCGAACCCGAGCCTTATCTCGCAAGGCGCATGCCGCTTATTAAACCTTTGCAGGAGAGCCTTTCGCATCGTGATGCCGCCCAGCTCGTCTGGCTGAGCGACGGCGTCGAGACCGGCGATGCGAAAGAATTTATGGACGCCTTGCAGGCTTTCCATACAAATCTCACCGTATTGCAGCAAAACGGAAAAACTCTGCGCACGATCGTCAATGCCGCGAATGGCAGCGATGCGCTTGAAGCGCAGATCGCGCGCATGAGTAAAAACGAGGAAGGCGGAAATTTGCGCGCCTTCGACCGCCAGGGCCGGCTGATGGCAAGCGCGCCGTTTACTTTCGAAACAAGTGCCGAAACGGCGAAAGCCAGGATCGCCCTGCCCTCTAACCTGCGCAACGACGTTTTCCGCCTCGATATCGCGGACGAGCAGCACGCGGGCGCGGTCTACCTGCTGGATGACCGCTGGCAGCGCAAGACCGTCGGCCTCTATAGCGGCAGCACGCAGGATTACGAGCAGCCTCTCCTGTCCTCGTTGTTCATTCTCGGCGAAGCGATGAACGGTTTTGCCGAAGTCACGAAATCCGGCGGCAGCGTGGCCGACAGCCTTCAGACATTTATTCACGATCGTGTCGGCGCCATCGTTCTTGCCGATGTCGGTGCCATACCGGAAGCGCTGCATCAGCCCTTGTCCGCTTGGCTGGACGACGGCGGCGTTCTGATCCGCTTTGCAGGCTCCCGTCTGCTTGAAGCGCAAAGGCAGGCAGATCCGTTCCTGCCCGTCAATTTGCGGCCTACCCTGCGCGCGCTCGGCGGCGATCTGTCGTGGGAGAAGGAGCAAAAGCTCGGCCGGTTCTCGGGACCGCTTAGCGATATCGCGCTTCCCGACGACATCATCATCTCAAGGCAGGTGCTGGCGGAAGCCGAGCCCGAACTGCAAAAGAAAACCTGGGCCGAATTGCACGACGGCACGCCGCTGATCACCGCGCAATCGCACGGGCGCGGGCATATCGTCCTGATCCATGTCAGCGCCGATCCGAAATGGTCGAACCTGCCTCTCTCGGGCACTTTTCTCGAAATCCTGCGCCGTCTGCTGCTGCTTTCCACGCTGGCCTCGCCGCAAAAACAGGCGGATGCGAGCACACAGAACAACACAAGCCTGCTCAAGCCGCAGCGCAGCCTGAATGCACATGGCCAGCTGATGGCGCCGCCTGCAAGCGCGCAGGCCTTGAACACGCAGGAATTTTCCAAAGCGAGGCCGGATGCCGAGCATCCGCCGGGTCTTTACGGCTCGGAGACGGCATTTCATGCGCTGAATACGATGCGCAGCGAAGACCGGCTGCAGCCCATCGATTTCGCAACAAGGAACATCGCGCAGGCCAGCTTGAGCAAACGTCTCGACGAAACCTTGCAACCCGCGCTGCTGACGCTGGCATTCATCCTGTTCCTTGCAGATTGCATTTTAAGCTTCCTGCTTCTGGGAGGCGGCATTTCGTTCAGGCCCGCGAAAACCGCAGCCCTTATTCTGGCCTGCATGATCTTTTCTTCCGCGCAGGCGCAACCGCAACCACCGCCGGACACAGGCCTCGCACAGGCAGCGAACGCCAATCGTCTTGCCTATGTCAAAACCGGAATCGAGGAGGTGGATGCCGTCTCGCTTGCGGGCTTACGAGGCCTGAGCCAGTCGCTGCGCGACCGCACGGCGGTCGAACCGTCCGAGCCTGTCGGAATCGATGCGAGCAAGGACGAGCTCACTTTCTACCCCATGCTTTACTGGCCTATCGACCCGCGTATGGAAAAACCCTCCGCTGCAACGCTTGCGCGGGTGGAAGCTTATATGAAGAACGGCGGCACGATTATTTTCGATACGCGCGACCGCGGCGAAGCCTGGATGGGAGGCGCGGAAAGCGCGACGCCGGGAGAAGTCTTTCTGCGCGGCATTTTAGGCAGCATGAATATGCCGCCGCTTGAAGCTATCCCCAGCGATCACGTACTCACGAAATCCTTTTACATCCTCAACAGTTTTCCCGGCCGCTTTGAAGACGGACCGCTCTGGGTGGAGCGCACGGCGCCGAATGCGGAAGGTGAAAAGCGCCCGGTACGCCTTGCCGACGGCGTTTCCTCGATCATCATCACCAGCAACGATCTGGCGGGGGCATGGGCGGTGGATGAAACCGGCGCACCGCTTCTGCCGCTTTACGGCAGCGATCCGCGCCAGCGCGAGCTTAGCACCCGCGCCGGTATCAACATCGTCGTCTATCTCCTGACCGGCAATTACAAAGCCGACCAGGTGCATGTGCCGGATATTCTGCAAAGGCTCGGACAATGATAAGGGCCTACATTCATGATAGATGTCTATTTCGCGCCAGACAAAAAGCTTGCTCGCTAGGAGAAAAGCGAAGAGCGTGCCGGCAGCACGATCAAGCTTTTTGGCCGCGCCCTGAAAGGGTTGGCTGAAAATGGTTTTCTTCAAAAACTTTCATCTTCACCGATGCTCCACATCGCTGTGCGATGAAAGTTTTTGCATAAAATTCATTTTGAGCCAACGAAATAGGCATCTATCATGAATGTAGGCCCTAATTGGTCGCTGCAATTTTTTCCGCTCCTGCCGCAGAATGTCCTGCTCGTTCTTGCTGCACTGTTGATCGCGGTTTCGGCTTATGGTGTTTTTCGACGGCAAAAAAGCGTGCCGTGGCGCGTGCTGGCCGGCCTGTCGCTGATCCTTGTTCTTGCCAATCCCAGCCTGCAGCGCGAATTGCGCGACACATTGCCCGGCATTGCCGCCATCGTCGTGGACGAAAGCGCGAGCCAGACGATCGGCAAAAGGCGCGAGCAGAGCGAAAAAGCGCTCGTAGCTTTGCAGGCACAGCTGAAAGCGCTGCCGCAAATAATCACACGTGTCATCCGCACGGGCGCCGAAGTCACGCCCGATTCCGAAGGCACCACGCTTTTCGGTCCGCTGCTGCAAAATCTGGCCGATACGCCTTTCGAGCGCATCGCCGGCGTTTTCGTGATTACCGACGGCCAGGTGCACGATATTCCGGAAAATACCGCGGGGCTCCCCTTTCATGCCCCTGTCCATGCTCTTATTACTGGCGAGAAAAACGAGCGCGACCGGCGCATCGTTATCGTCGACGCGCCGCGCTTCGCCATTCTGAACAGCACGCAGAAAATCCGCTTTCGCGTGGAAGATCCGCAGGCGCAAAACGAGCATGCCGAGGTGCAGGTCAAGCTGAACGGCGCGCCCGCCGGCAGCCTGCTCGTCCGCATCGGCGAAACGGCCGAGCAGGAGATCGAGATCAAGACCGCGGGTGAAAACGTTATCGAACTTGGCGTCGAAAAAGCGCCGGACGAGTTGACCCTGCTCAACAACCACGCTGCCGTCGGCATCAAGGGCATGCGCGAGAATTTGCGCGTACTGCTGATTTCGGGCGAACCGCATGCGGGCGAACGCACCTGGCGCAATCTTCTGAAATCGGATGCCGCCGTCGATCTCGTGCATTTCACTATTTTGCGCCCACCCGACAAAGTCGACAGCACGCCCATTCGCGAACTCTCGCTGATCGCCTTTCCCGTGCGCGAGCTGTTTCAGGAAAAAATCGGCGAATTCGACCTGATCATTTTCGACCGCTACGAGCGCCGCAATATTCTGCCGATGATCTATTTCGACAACATGGCCGATTATGTGCGCAAGGGCGGCGCCATCCTGATCGTCTCGGGCCCGGAAGATGCGAGCGTGGACAGCGTCTATCAAACGGCGCTTGCCGATGTATTGCCGACGGAACCCACAGGCGAGCTGACCGAAAAGCCTTATCTGCCGCGTCTTAGCGAAGCGGGCTTGCGCCATCCCGTCACGCGCGGGCTGCCGGGTTCGGAAGGGCCCGAGCCGCACTGGAGCCATTGGTTTCGCGCCATCAACGTCGATGTACGCGGCGGCGAAACGCTGATGACGGGACCGGATAAGCTGCCGCTCCTCGTGCTTGGCCATGCGGGCGATGGGCGCATCGCCACCCTTCTGTCGGACCAGGTATGGCTGTGGGCGCGCAATTTCGAAGGCGGCGGCCCGCATACGGACTTGCTGCGCCGTATTGTGCATTGGTTGATGAAGGAACCGGAACTTGAAGAAGAATCCCTGCGTGCGAAACAGGACGGTGCGGCAATCTCGATCGAGCAGCAAAGCATGCAACAGGGCGGCACCGTGGTTCAAGTGCAGCGCCCAGATGGCGCGGTCGAAAACCTGAACCTGAAGGAAGCGCGGCCCGGTTTATGGCGCGGCATTACGGCCGCAACCCTGCCGGGCCTTTATCGCATCACGCAAGGCGACAAAACCGCGCTGCTTGCCGTCGGCCCGCAGAATCCGCAGGAATTCGCCGACATGCGCTCCACGACCGAAAAATTCCGGGGTTTGAGCGAAGCGACCGGCGGCGCTGCGCAACGTGTTGGCGAAAACGGTACGTCCATCGTACCCAGGCTGCGCCTTGTCGGTGCCAACGACCAGGCGCATGGCCCCGGCTGGCTTGGCCTGCATCAGCACGATATCACGGATTTAAAAGGCATAGAGACTTTCCCCCTTCTCGACAAATTACCCGGCCTGATGCTTGCCTTGAGCCTTGTCGCGCTCGCCTGGTATCGCGAAGGGCGATAAATCATGACATTCACTCTCGCACATCTCTCCGATCTGCATATGGCGCCCTTGCCGCGACTGAAAGCGCAGGATTTTTTTTCCAAACGTTTCTTCGGTTATCTCAACTGGTGGCGCGGACGTGCGAATATGCATCGCATGGAAATTTTATCCCGCCTTATTGAGGATGTCCGCGCGCAACGCCCAGACCATATCGCCATCACCGGCGATCTCACCAATCTCGGGCTGATCGACGAATACAAAGCCGCAAAAGACTGGCTGCAAACTCTTGGCCCCGCCGCGCAGGTGAGCGTCGTTCCCGGCAATCACGATGCCTATGTAAAAGGCGCGCTGGAGCACGGCTTGCCTCACCTGTCGCCATGGATGGAGCGCGGTTTTCCGTTCACGCGCGTGGTTGGCGACATTGTTATTATTCATCTCTCAAGCGCGATTGCGACCGCACCTTTCCTTGCAACAGGGCGCGTGGGCGAAGAGCAGCTTGTGCAACTTCCGCAGATCTTGAAACAGCATGAAGGAAAATTCCGTATCGTGCTGCTGCATCATGCGCTTGAAACGGCGACGCATGAGTTTTCGAGATATTTGACAGACAGCGAGGCGCTAAAGAAGATTTTGATAACAGAGGGCGCAGAGCTTGTATTGCACGGCCATCTGCATCGCGAGACTTATCATAAGGTTGGAAAGGCGCATGTGTTCGGCGTGCCTTCCGCTTCTGCCGATCCGGCAAGATGCCATGCACCTGCAGGTTATGCGCTTTATCGCATCGAAAAAAACGGCGGCGGCTGGCAGGTTAATGTGAAGCGGCGCACGATGCGCAAGGATTATGCATTAAAGACATCTGAAGAGACGAACTTATTATTTTAAATCGAGATCACACCGTATATACACCTATAGGTTGACGCTCTCCTCTCAAGAGGATAGGGGTTTGAGCATGTCTGCTCTGCCCAAAGTTAGAATCTGGGGTTACCGTTGCTTGCGCTGTCTGCATGAATGGATTCCCAGAGACAAGGAACCTCCCACGGTCTGCCCTAAATGCAAAAGTCCCTATTGGAGCAGACCCAGACAGAAGAAAAAGTCCAAGGATTCCGCCAGAAAAAACTGAGCGGAAACCCGGCCTCGCGGCCGGGTTTCTCTTTAGTCGAGACTAGCCCAACAAATTACAGGTGGACGCGAACGCCAGCCGTAACCTGATGGTTGTCGACATCATTCGATGACAGCACACCACCTGAATCGCGCAGATCAACCGAGTTGAACTGTACAAAGCGGTAGGCGACATCGAACGTCACATTGCGGGTCACGTCATAGGACAGACCGGCTGTGAGGTTCCATGCGAAGGTGGTATCTTCGTCATCAACCGCGGTTGTACCAGCCGCAACCGGGAAGTTCAGGTTGTCGGCGCGGACACTGGCAAAACCGATACCGCCGCCGATGAACGGCGTCAGGCCCCAGCCGCCGACAGGAATGTCGAGCAGCAGGTTGGTGAACCAGTAGAAGGCGTCGATGTCACCTGTCGAAGCAGCCGCGCCAGCGCCGCCATCTTCATTGAAGGTATCAACTTCGCTATTTTGGTAGCCAGCTTCGATTTCGAGACGCGGCGACAGGATGCCCCAGCGCGAGCCGAAAGCATAACCGGCAACGAACGAGCCGGTGAAGCCTGTATCGAAGTCGAAGACATCATCGGCCAGACCGCTAGCGTCACCGTCGTTATCGAGAGATACATCATCGGTCCAGACAGCACCGATCTTGGCACCGAAATACGGGCCTCCGTAAACGGGGGCCGCGCTTGGGGCAGGGCTGCTGTACAGAAGATCCGCGGCAAAAGCGTTGGAAGCCAGAAGGCTTGCCGTTGCTACGCCGCAGAGGAGTTTTGCGAGTTTCATTTAGTTACCTCTTGTTGGAAGCCCGGGCGGGAGTTGCCCGGAGCAGACGCGCGATGTGTGACCTGTATGGCCGCGATCCGCAACCCTTAAGACAGTGAACCGGCAAACTTGCTGTGGTTCTGTGTCTAATATATCACAATTTGTCTAATACTAATTGTAAATTACTGTTAGTATATACCTATTAGTAATATCCTATAATTAATCTACTATTAATATTGACTCCTGGAGAGAAATGCGGAAATTGCAAAATGTGTAGTGACGACCAGATTGTCATTACCTCATAGGGCGGCCAGCCAGAGCAGACATTCTGCTGGCCGCCTTTCGCTTTTGAGAGGATTATATTTCTTCCTCTTTCGGCCCTACGAATTGTCCGAAAAAGCTGCCGACCTTGTGACTCGCGTGATCCATCACAATGAAGAAAGATGGCACGAAGATCAGGCTGAGCACTGTCGACACCAGCAGGCCGCCGATCACGGCAATCGCCATCGGCGCGCGGAATTCACCGCCGTCGCCATAGCCCAGCGCTGTCGGCAGCATGCCGGCCGTCATCGCAATCGTCGTCATCACGATCGGGCGGGCGCGCTTGCGCCCGGCATCGATGATGGCGTCATGCGTCGATACGCCCTTCTTTTCCTGCTCGACCGCGAAATCGACCAGCATGATGGCGTTTTTGGTGACAATGCCCATCAGCATCAGAATGCCGATCACCACCGGCATGCTGACGGCGTTATTGGTCAGCAGCAGCGCGATGATCACGCCGCTGATGGACAGCGGCAGCGAGAGCAGGATTGTGGTGGGATGAAAAATACTGCCGAACAATAAAATCAGCACCGCGAACACCATCAGCAGGCCCGCGCCCATGGCGCTGGCGAACCCGCCGAACACTTCGGCCATCACCTGCGCATCGCCCGTTTCGGCGAGCGCCACACCGGGCGGCAGCACATTCTTGGCAATCTCGCGCGTTCTGGCGACGGCTTCGCCCAGTTGCAGGCCGTCGACCAGCTCGGCGCCGATGACGACGCGGCGCGTGCGGTTGAAACGATCGATCGTCGAAGGTCCTTGCCCGAAGCCGATATCGGCCACAGTGGTCAACGGCACAATACCGCCATTGCCCGTACGCATGCCCAAAGCTTCGATCAGCGGCAGATTGCTGCGCGCGCGTACGTCCAGCTCCACGCGGATCGGCACTTGTCGATCTCCTGCATTGAACTGCGGCAGATTGGCGGAAATATCGCCGATAGTGGCGACACGCAACGTTTCCGAAATCGATTCAGGCGGAATGCCGAGCTGCGCTGCCACATCGAGCCGCGGTGTGACGCGGATTTCCGGGCGGTCGAGCGCCGCCGTGGCCGCCGCGTTCTTGAATCCCTTTTCCTGCCGCAGCACCGTCTCCAATCTGGCAACGCCGAGGCTGAGCGCGGCCGGATCCGTGCCTACAATGCCAAGCGCGAATTCGCGTTCGCCGCGATCATTGTTCACGAAATAACGGATATCCGGAATATCGCTGATGATATCTGAGATTTTTGCTTCGATATCGTGCTGCGGCAATTCGCGCTGCGATTTCGGCAGCAGCGAAACCGTAACCGAAGCGCGCCCCAGTTCGACCACGCCTGTCGCCGAAACGCCGCCCAGCACCAGCACGCTTTCGATACCGGGAATTTTGCTGATGCGCGCGCTCACCTCGTCGCCGATCTTGCGCGTATTCTCCAATGTCGAGCCGGGCGGAAGTTCGGCAGACAAAACCGTGCGGCTGGCATCGGCGCGCGGCACGAAACCTGTCGGCAGCAGCTTTGTCGCTAAAATCGAGACAACGAGAATGGCAGCGCCCGCCAGCATCGTCTTGTAGGGATGGCGCAGGGTGCGGTTGAGAAAATCCGTATAGCTGCGTATCAGCCAGTGCTCGTGCACATGCGATTTTTTCAAGGGCCGCATCAGATAGGCCGCCATCATCGGCGTAATCAGGCGCGCCACCAGCAGCGAAAACAGCACGGCTATGGCAACCGTCAGCCCGAACTGCTTGAAATATTGCCCGGCAATGCCACCCATGAAACTGACGGGCGAAAAAACCGCGACGATCGTCAGCGTGATTGCGATCACCGCAAGACCGATTTCGTCGGCCGCTTCCATCGAGGCGCGATAAGGCGTTTTGCCCATATGCATATGCCGCACGATATTCTCGATTTCCACGATAGCATCGTCGACAAGAATGCCTGTCACCAACGTGAGCGCCAGCAGGCTGACGAGATTGAGCGAAAAGCCGATCATGTAAATCGCCCAGAAGGTGGGAATGATCGACAGCGGCAGCGCCACGGCGGAAATGGCGGTAGCCCGCCAGTCGCGCAGGAACAGGAATACCACGATGACCGACAATATCGCGCCCTCGATCAGCGTTTTCATCGCGGCGAGATAGTTGCCATACGTATAGCGCACAGTGTCGTCGATCAGTTGCAGCCCGACTTCGGGATAGATGTTGCGCATCTCCCCGATTTTCTGCTCGACCACTTTTTTCACGTCCGTATCGTTGGCGCCCTTGGCGCGGAACACGCCGAAGGCGACGACAGGCTGGCCGTTCAGGCGCGCGAAACTGCGCGGCTCTTCATATGAATCGATCACCTCGCCGAGCTGGTCGAGCCTGATATCGCGCGCGCCCGGCAGCGCGATTTTCATGGCGCGCAGATCTCCCACCGCAGGCGCGCTGGCCAGCGTGCGAATGGCTTGTTCCTGATTGCCGACCTGCCCACGCCCGCCCGCGAGATTGATATTGGTGGCGCGCAACTGGCGATTCACCTCTGCCGCCGTAATGCCGAGCGCGAACAGACGGTCCGGCGCCAGCGACACGCGGATTTCACGTGTAACACCGCCATAGCGCTCCACACGGCCGATACCCTTGATGCCCTGAATGGCGCGGATCATCGCGTTGTCGACATGCCAGGAAAGCTGCTCCAGCGTCATTGCGGGCGCAGAAACCGCATAAGTAAGAATGGAGCGCCCTTCCACATCGATACTCTGCACAAGCGGCTCATCGATGGTGCGCGGAAACTGGGCGCGGATGCGCGCCACCGCGTCCTTCACATCGTTCAGCGCCTTCATCGCCTGCACTTCGAGCTGGAACTCGACGCTGGTGTTCGATTGCCCGTCGGTGACGGTGGAGGTGATATTCTTCACGCCGGAAATGCCGGCAACCGCGTCCTCCACGCGTTTCGTCACCTGCGTCTCGAGCTCGGAAGGCGCGGCGCCCGCCTGCGTAATCGTCACCGTGATCAGCGGCACATCGATATTCGGAAAACGCGAGACGGAAATATGGGAGAAAGAATAAAAGCCGAGAATGCAGAGGACGACGAATAACACCACCGCCAGCGTCGGCGCCCTGATCGACCAGGCGGAAAAATTGATCCCGCGCATTTAAGCTTCCTGCCCTGAGAAGCAACCAGCGAGTTCCCTCCCCCAGAAAGGGGGAGGGTCAGGGGGAGGGTGAGGGTGAGGGTGAGGGTGAGGGTGAGGGTGAGGGTGAGGGTGAGGGTGAGGGTGAGGGTGAGGGTTGATTATCGAAATAAAGTAGTCAACCCCCCTCCTAACCTCCCCCCTTTCTGGGGGGAGGAATTTTTGTGCTTCATATTCCACGCAGTGCTGCCCTTCGAATTTCTGACATGTTACTCCGCCTTCACCGGCGTGATGCGGTCGCCGTCGCGCAGGAATGTACCGGCCTTGAGAACGATGACATCGCCTTCCTGCAGGCCTTCCGTTACCTCGGCATAGCCTTCCGCCATGATGCCGAGCCTGACATTCCTGATCTGCGCCTTGTCATCAACCACCAGCAACACGCTGGCCTGATCCTGCTGGTATGAAATCGCGGAGAGCGGCACGGCCAGCGCGGTTTTCCGCGCGGTTTCGATCATGGCGCGCGCGAAACTGCCGACGGCGAAATTATTCTCGCCCGGAATACTGACGCGCACATCGCCAAGGCGCGTGAGCGGGTCGATCTGCGGCGAGACAAGGCGGACGATGCCGTCGATAGGCTGGTTGCTGCTTGATGAAAAAATTTTCGCATGCTGCTTCGGCGCCAGAAATTTATGCTGCGTATCGGCCACCTGCGCCTGCAATTCGATCTCACCCTTGGCGATCATGGTGTAAAGCGGCTGCGTGGGCATGGCGATCATGCCGACCACCGCCATACGCTTTGCCACAACACCTGCAATGGGAGCTTTGACATCCGTGCGTGCAACGCGGGTTGCAAATTCGGTATGCTGCGCGCGCTGCGCCGTCTCTTCCGCTGCCGCCACCTTTGCTACGCTGATGCGCAGATCGAGCTGTTCCTGCGTGGCAAAACCTTTCTTGCGCAATTCCTGCGTGCGCAGCAGGGCTTTTTGCGCTTCCACATTGGTGGCTTCTGCCCGCGCCAGATTGGCGTTGCTCTGCGCCAGCTGCGAGCGCAGCATGATATCGTCGAGTTTGAGCAGCACCTGCCCCTCTTGCACATGGTCGCCCTCTTCCGCCTTGATTTCGGTGACGGAAAGATTGTCGATCTGCGACATCACGCGGATTTCGTCGCGCGGCACCAGCGTTCCCGTGACGGCAAGTGTCGCCACAAGCTCGTGCGGCTTTACGGTCATCACGGTAATACTCGGCGCGCGCACCGCCTGCCCCGGCGTTTTACCGGCATTAGGCGAGCGAAATTGCGCAAAAGCGCCGATGCTCATCGCCGTAAAAATACAGAGACCGATAAAAATATGGATGGGCTTGAACATATGGCTTGTTTTGTAACTTTTTATGGGAAAGACGCAACTGGCAGCGGACCGAAAAAGCCCCTATATAAGGATAAGATTCGGCAAAGAGACCTGTAAAAATGCCCAAACATAAAAATCGCTGGCTACATGAGGCAAATTATGTCGACGGACAATGGATCCCAGCGAATAAAAGCCACACGATCGAGGTCGACAATCCTGCCACCGGCGAAAAAATAGGCCTTATTCCCGATTGCGGCCGTGAAGGTGCTGATGCGGCGATCGATGCTGCTTACAAGGCTTTCCCCGCATGGGCGGCGTTCACGGCAGCCAAACGCGCGCAGATCTTGCTGAAAATGGCCGAGCTTTTCCGCGCAAACGCCGATGAGCTGGCCGAGCTTCTCACGCTGGAACAAGGAAAACCCCTCTCCGAGGCGAAAGCCGAAGTGCTCGGTAGTGTCGCCTATGTGCAATGGTTTGCCGAGGAAGCGCGGCGTATTTATGGCGATGTCATCCAAAGCCCGTGGGATAACCGGCGCATTCTGACGCTGAAACAGCCTGTCGGCGTTGTCGGCGCCGTGACACCGTGGAATTTTCCTTCCTCCATGATCGCCCGCAAGGTGGGCGCGGCGCTGGCCGCGGGCTGCACGATTGTGGTGAAGCCTTCCGAAATCACCCCCTATTCCGGTCTTGCCTGGGGCGCGATTGCCGAAGCTGCCGGGCTGCCGCCGGGTGTCTTGAATATCATCACCGGTATTGCACCGCCGATCGGCGAAGCGTTCTGCCAGCACCCGCATGTGGCGAAAATCACATTCACGGGCTCTACGGCTGTCGGCAAGCAACTGGCCGCAGCGGCGATGGCGAATATGAAACGCGTCTCGATGGAGCTTGGCGGACACGCGCCGCTGATCGTGCTCGACGATGCCGATATCGCGCGCGCCGTGGAAGGAGCAATTGCTTCGAAATTCCGTAATGCCGGGCAAACCTGCGTCTGCGCCAACCGCATTTATGTACAGGAAAATATTTATGATAGCTTCGCCACCGCTTTCACGCAGGCGGTAAAAAAACTGAAAGTGGGCGATGGTTTCGAGAAAGACGTAACCATCGGCCCGCTCATCAACCAAAAAGCGGTCGAAAAAGTTTCACGCCATGTGAAGGATGCGCAAAGCAAAGGCGCGAAAATCCTGACGGGTGGCACGCAACCGGCAGCAGGCGGTTTGTTTTACGAACCCACCGTGTTGGCCGACGCCACACAGGATATGGTGATTGCGAAAGAGGAAACTTTCGGCCCCGTCGCGCCGCTGTTTCGTTTCAAGAAAGATGAAGACGCCGTTCGCATGGCGAACGATACGCCTTACGGCCTGGCAGCTTATTTCTACACGCGCGATCTGTCGCGCGCTTTTCGCGTGGCGGAGCAGCTACAATACGGACAGGTCGGCATCAATGAAGGCGTGATCACCACGGAAGTCGCGCCCTTTGGCGGTGTGAAGCAAAGTGGGGTTGGCCGCGAAGGTTCGAAATACGGCCTCGACGATTATATCGACGTGAAATATGTGTGCGTGGGGATTTAATTACCCTGTCATTCCCGGCCGAGCTCAACGTCAGTTGAGCGAGGGGAAGGGAATCCAAAATCTCAATATTTCCTAGATCCCCTTCCCTCGCTTTGCTTCGCAAAGC
The DNA here is from genome assembly GCA_963714065.1 of uncultured Alphaproteobacteria bacterium. GTDB lineage: Bacteria > Pseudomonadota > Alphaproteobacteria > Rhizobiales > UBA4765 > JAZKID01. Next base: position 523,030 of record OY970226.1, read on the forward strand.
TCGCCGGGGATGACAATAAACTATTGAATCTTACGTCTTCAGGAAGCCGAATTTCTGGTTGAATTTGGACGCACGGCTGCCGCGCAGCTTCTGCTCGCCGCCGGTCCAGGCCGGGTGCGTTTTCGGGTCGATGTCGAGGTTGAGCGTATCGCCCGGTTTGCCCCAGGTCGAACGCGTCTCATATTCCTCGCCATCGGTCATCACCACCTTGATGAAGTGGTATTCTGGATGGGCATTCTCTTTCATGGCAAACTCCGGAAAGCACGTGTTTACTGCATAACATTCAACAAGGCAAGATTTTAAATGCCCGCCAACACCTTGTTTTATTAGTTTATTTCCCCATCAAACATTTTTTCGTGCCCTCTTTATGGGCCTCGTCCATGTCGTGCAAGATGGCAAGGCCTGCGGCCCAGATGCCCGCGACAGCACCAATCAACCCGCCAACGCCGGCTCCACCGACAGCCCCAGCCGTACCAGTCAGAGGACAGACAACGAGACCCGCAGCACAGCCGCCGCCTGCACCCATGCTTGCACCGACGCCCACGGACGACGCAACGGTAAGCCCGAAAACTGTAGATCCTATTTTAAGGGCGCGTTTCATTTCATAGCTTTTGACGCAATCGTTTCTGCTACGTTCGAGGCGGCCGGCGGCGCCTGCTTCCTTTTCCAAACTGTTTACGAAAGAAGCATCACGCTGCTGCTGCGAGTTCAGATTATTATCGATTGTTGCAAATTTCATTTTTTCTCCAAGGTTCTGCGAAGAACAAGGAAGACAAGAACAATTCCATTTCAAACGAAATCCGTTCGAATTAGAATGATTAAACGAAATATCTTTTTGAATTATTCTAGTTCTTAAGAAAATTTGTGCCAGCGCATTTTGTACGTCGCGAGGCTCGAGAGCGGATTGACGTCCTCGCCCGTGATTTCGAACCCCTCGCGCAGATAAAAACCGACCGCCCGCGCGTTCGACTGGTTCACATGCAGCGAGACTTCCTCGGGGCAGCGCGTCTTTGCGTAATCGAGCAATGCGCGCGCAACGCCCTCGCCCTGCCAGTCGGGATCGACATAAATCTGGTCGAGATAGCCGGTGGCAGGCGTGATGGTGACGACGCCGATCAGCCTGTTCTCCCGGTCGAGCGCGCAGACGACATCGTTGACGGGAAGCATTTCGTTCAACCAGCGATTGCGCCACCATTCCATGCGCGCATTAAAATCGATGTCGGAATAAGCATGCTGCCATGCCTTCAGCCACAATGCGAGTGCGGGCTCAAGATCGTTGTCGTCGTAAAGGCGGAGGTAAAAATCGAGGCTGTGGGTCATATCTGAGCCTAGCAGATATACCGGATTCCTTGCGAGAAATAAGCGGAAAATCCTGATGCACATATTGCCACAACTGCTGTGCGAGTTATGATCCCGCTCATGTCAAACACCAATCTTCAGCCTGTCCCGGCGCGCCCCGTCATGTCGGACGCGCAAATCGCTTTCGCGGTCTATATCCTATATCTTGTCGCCTATCTGACCGGCATCACCGCCGTGATCGGCGTCATTATCGCACATATAAAGGCCGGCTCGGCCGAACCGATTTTGCGCAGCCACTATCAATGGCAAATCCGCACCTTCTGGATCGGTGTGCTTTATATCGTTGCCGGCGCGCTCTTGTCCGTGGTGCTGATCGGCTTTGCCATCTGGCTGTGGTGGATCGTGTGGTCGCTGGTGCGCAGCATCAAAGGCATCCTGACGCTGAACGAAAACCGCCCCATCGCCGATCCGCAATCGTGGCTGTTCGGCTAATTTTTAAGTCTTCGCCACGCTCTTTAAAATTTCCACCAGTGCCGGATGGATATGCTCATTGCCGCAGACGATGGAGGCAGAGGTAAGCGCATGCTTCCCGTCTTCCGCGTCCGTCACGAAACCGCCCGCCTCGCGCACGAGCAATATGCCCGCCGCCACATCCCAGGGCGAGAGGCCGCGTTCAAAATAGCCGTCACAGCGCCCGGCGGCGACATAAGCCAAATCGAGCGAGGCCGCGCCGAAACGGCGCAGGCCGGCCACTTTCGGCATCAACACGGTCAGTTCACGCAGATATTGCGCATGCTCGCCGCGCCCCAGATGCGGAATGCCCATGGTGACAACGCTCTCCGAAAGCTCGCGCCGCGCAGCCACGCGCAGGCGGCGGTCCTTGCCGTTGGTCCCCTGCACGAAAGCCCCTATGCCTTTCTCGGCCCAGAACAGCTCGTCGACGATGGGGCTGTAGACAAGGCCCGCCGTAAGTTCGCCCTCGCGCTCCAGCGCGATGGAAATGGCAAAATGCGGGATACCGTGCAGGAAGTTGGTGGTGCCATCGATGGGGTCGATGATCCAGCGATGGGTCTTGTCGGCGCCTTCGATAGCCCCACCCTCCTCCATCAAAAACCCATAGCCGGGACGGGCTTTTTCCAGCTCGTCGCGGATGATTTTTTCGACCTTTTTGTCGGTTGCGGTGACGAAATCGGCCGGCCCCTTGCGGGAGACCTGCAGGTTTTCGACCTCGCCGAAATCGCGCGCAATGGCGCGGGCCCCCTTGCGGGCGGCATCGGTCATGACAGTGAGGAGCGCGGAATGGGGCATAGGGGATAGGCATAGATGAAAGTGGCCAATTAGCAAATAAATTCAATTTTAATTATCTTTCATCTTGCATCATTTGTTGTTCAGTGTACTTTATAGTTAATTACTAATTAAAAGGAGCATTTTATGCCAGATATAGCCAAGCTGCGTGCAGATTTTTATAAAATATCCAGAGGCAAGGAATCAATTCCTGCATCTGTTTTCGAAGCGTTTTTGAATAAACATGATATGCGTGCACCCGGTAGAGATTACTGTTGCGTGGATGGGCAGGATGGTCAGTTAAACGACGATGAAATAGCAAATCTCAATGCAGGTCTAAAAGAAGCCAACCTCAGCCGTTACATGTTTCATAGCTCTGGAAATCAGGGTTCGTTAACTCGTCATATTCCGACTTGGGTGAAGCGGATTTATGCAAGCTTGGACGATGGCAAGGGCGGGCTTACATTTAATGAGTTCAAAAATATCAATAATGCAAGAATAAGAGGACCTGAGTAATTTAGCACGGGTTGAGCGATCAAAACGAAGTTTGATACAGAAGGAATAAGCCATGTCACTGACCATATCTCGCGTAAACACATTTAATGCCGGAGATAATAGGATTAGATACACTGCTGGCGAAAGATCCAAGCAGGCTCCCGGCGGCACTACCTGTGACAGGCCCGTATCTAAGAAGACCGGCCGCAGCAGTGAGTCTTCCGAATTGAAATCGATATATAGCAAAGGTAGCTACGGCGGCTGCAAATAGGCCAGTACGCAGGATGAGTTGATCCACCTTAGGTTCCCCTTCCGAGCTTTGGTGGACAAGGCGTCAGCGAAACCCATCAACAAATGTCATCCCCGCGAAAGCGGGGATCTCTATTTATTGTCATTCTGAGCGAAGCGAAGAATCTCCTCTTTGCGTCATCCTCAGGCTTGTCCCGAGGATCTAGATGCTCGCAACAAGTGCGAGCATGACGGCGTTGAGATGCCCGCCTTCGCGGGCATGACGTTTATAGGGTTCAAGCCGCGGCTTTTTCCACCTGCGTGCTCCACTTACCCAAGCTCGCGAGCGAGTTCATCTTCGCGCGATGCGTGAAGGCGGCCTGTCCCTTGCCCACATTCTCAGGCTTGCCGCCCCAGGCCTTTTGCGGCGCGGCCTGTAATGCGCGGCCATAAGAAAAGGTGAGCGCCCACGGCAATTCGCCCAAACGGTTCATGGCATCGAGATGCGCGGTTGCATCCTCGTCCGATTGCCCGCCGGAGAGGAAGGCAATTCCCGGCACCGAAGGCGGCACGCAGGCCTTCAGCACGCGCACCGTACGCTCGGCCACTTCCTGAATGGTAGCCTGCTTCGGCGCCTTCTTGCCCGGCACCACCATATTGGGTTTCAGCACGATGCCTTCCAGCTTCACGCGCTGGTAATAGAGCTGCTCGAACACGGTTTTCAGCACCCATTCGGTGATCGGCTCGCAGGTATTGATATCGTGCGCACCATCCATCAGCACTTCCGGCTCGACGATGGGCACGATATTCGCCTGCTGGCACAGCGCCGCATAACGCGCAAGCGCATGCGCATTGGCGATAATGCATGTGTAGGACGGAATACCTGTGCCGATATCGATCACCGCACGCCATTTCGCGAAACGCGCGCCGAACGCGTAATAGTCCTCAAGGCGCTTATCGAGGCCGTCGAGACCTTCTGTCACAACCTCACCGGGGCATTGAGGCAGTGGTTTCACGCCCGCATCCACCTTGATGCCAGGAATGGAGCCTGCCTGCTGAATGAGTTTCGTGAGCGGTGTGCCGTCTTTCGCCTTCTGGCGGATGGTTTCGTCATACAGGATGACGCCGGAAATATAGTTTTTCATCGCCTCAGATGAGCGGAATAGAAACTCGCGATAGGTACGGCGGTTGTCTTCCGTGTTTTCGGTGCCGATGTCGTCGAAACGTTTCTTGATCGTGCTAGTGGATTCGTCGGCCGCGAGAATTCCTTTTCCCGGCGCCACCAAGGCTTTCGCAATTTTGTTTAATTCTTCGATGTTCATGAAACTCTCCTCTAAATTCTCATCCTGAGCGAAAGATCTTTTTCACTGTCATACGCGGGCTTGACCCGCGTATCCATCATAAATTTAAAAGATGGATTGCCGGATCAAGTCCGGCAATGACATTAAAAAAAGATTACGCTCTTAATGACGACTTAATGCCATCTTTTCTCAAAACCTCTAGCCCAGGCAGGCTCTTCCCCTCAAGCCATTCCAGAAACGCGCCACCTGCGGTGGATACATAGGTAAAATCGTCGACGACACCGGCATGGCCGAGGGCCGCAACCGTATCGCCGCCGCCGGCAACCGCCGTCAACTGGCCTTTTTTGACGAGATTCGCAGTATAACGGGCAATTTCAGTCGTGGCCTTATCGAAAGGCGGCAGTTCGAAAGCGCCGAACGGGCCGTTCCAGAGCAGCGTATGACTGTCGGAGAGCGCCTTTTCCATCATCAATATGCTTGCCGGGCCGATATCGAGCACCATCAGTTCGGGATCGATGCCGGACAGGTTGAAAGCGCCATGCTGCGCGTTCGCCTTGAACTCGCGCGCCGCGATCACATCGACCGGCAACAACACTTCACAACTCTTCAGCTTCGCCTTGGCCAGAATATCGCGCGCGGTATCGAACATCTCGGGCTCGACCAAAGATTTCTTGCCGATCTGATGCCCTTGGGCTGCAAGAAACGTGTTCGCCATCGCGCCGCCGATGGCAAGGCGATCGACCTTCTCGATCAGATTACCGAGCAGTTCGAGCTTGGTGGATATTTTTGCGCCGCCGATAATGGCAAGCACGGGAGGCGAAGGTTTTTCCAGCACGCGGATAAGCGCTTCGATCTCGGCCTGCATGGAAGGGCCCATGGCGCCGGTAAGGAAATGCGCGATCGCTTCGGTAGAGGCGTGCGCGCGGTGTGCGCAGGAAAAAGCATCGTTGATGTAAACATCGCCAAGTGCCGCGATCTGCCGCGCGAATGCCGGATCGTTTTTTTCCTCGCCGGGATGAAAGCGCGTATTTTCCAGCAGTAGCACATCGCCGGGCTTTGCAGCCTTGGTGGCATCCTGCGCTTTGCCGTCGTTCCAGTCCGTCGCGACAAAAGCGACAGGGCGTTCCAGCGTTTCCTGCAAGGCCGGTATAATTTTCTTCAGCGACATCTCGGGCACGACCTTGCCTTTCGGACGGTCGAAATGGGAGAGAATGACAACAGAAGCAGCGCCTTTATCGAAAAGCGCTTTTACGGTCGGCGCAAAACGCTCGATACGCGTGGCATCTGTCACTCTGCCATCCTGCACCGGCACGTTGAGATCGGCGCGTACAAGAACGCGCTTTCCCTTCAAACTTATATCGTCGAGCGTTTTATAAACGCTCATATCAATTTCGCCATCGTCACCGCCGTGTCGGCCATGCGGTTCGAAAAGCCCCATTCGTTGTCGTACCATGAGAGCACGCGCACGAAAGTGCCATCGATGACCTTCGTCTGGTCCACGGCGACGGTGCTGGAGGCAGGGTTGTGGTTGAAATCGATGGAGACGAGCGGCTCGTTCGTCAGCTCCAGAATGCCTTTCAGCGTACTATTCGCCGCTTTTTTGAATGCCTCGTTCACGGCATTGATGTCCGTTGTTTTTGAAACGACGCATTTGAGATCGACGACCGAGACATTGGGCGTGGGCACGCGAATGGCCGTGCCGTCGAGCTTGCCTTTCAGTTCCGGCAGAACGAGACCGACAGCTTTCGCAGCACCGGTGGATGTCGGAATGATGGAAAGTGCTGCGGCACGGGCGCGATAAAGATCCTTGTGCATCGTATCCAGTGTAGGCTGATCGCCGGTATAGGAATGGATCGTCGTCATGAAGCCGTGCACGATGCCGAAATTTTCGTGCAGCACCTTCGCCATCGGTGCCAGGCAATTCGTGGTGCAAGACGCGTTCGACACGATGATGTGATCTTTCGTCAGCCTGTCGTGGTTGACACCGTAAACGACAGTGAGATCGGCATTGTCGCCGGGAGCGGAAATAAGTACGCGCTTGGCGCCCGCCGTGATATGCGTGCCGGCTTTTTCTTTCGATGTGAAAATGCCGGTGCATTCCAGCGCGATATCGACGCCGAGATCCTTGTGCGGCAGTGTGGAAGGATCCTTGATTGCGGTGACTTTTATCTTGCCGCGGCCGACATTGATGCTGTCGCCTTCGACCTTCACTTCATGCGGGAATTTGCCATGCACGCTATCGTAGCGCAGCAGATGCGCGTTGGTTTCGGCGGGCCCGAGATCGTTGATCAGCACCACCTCGATATCCTTGCGGCCGGATTCCACGATCGCGCGCAGAATATTGCGGCCGATACGCCCGAACCCGTTAATGGCAACGCGAACTGTCATTCGTTTCTCCTTCTTGTCACGTTGAGCTGCAAACGAAGGATCTCAAGTGAGATTCTTCGCTTCGCTCAGAATGACATCAAATATTCAATCGCTGTTTGACGGCAGTAATCACGGCCTCTGCCGTGATATTGAAATGCGAATAAAGGTCTTTATAGGGCGCAGATGCACCAAAGCTTTTCATGCCGATGAAAATCCCGCTTTCGCCGATAAGGCGCTCCCAACCCATCTTGATGGCGGCCTCGATGCCGACATTCACCTTGCTGTTGCCGAGCACGCGCGCCTGATAGGCGACATCCTGCTCATTGAACAGTTCAAAACACGGCACGGAAATCACGCGGACGCCGATGCCCTGCGCTTCGAGCTGTTCTTTTGCTTGCACCGCAATTTGAACTTCGGAACCTGTGGCGAACAGGCTGACATCCGCCTTGTCATCGCCGCTTAAGGTATAAGCGCCACGCATTGTGAGGTTTTTATCGAGATCGTGTTTGCGCAATTGGGGAAGATTCTGCCGCGTCAGCGCCAGCAGGCTCGGGCGCTTTTCATTATAAAGCGCGGCTTCCCAAGCCTCGATTGTTTCCACCGTGTCGGCGGGGCGAAAAACCAGCAAATTCGGAATGGCGCGCAAGCTTGCGAGATGCTCGACAGGCTGGTGCGTCGGCCCGTCTTCGCCAAGACCGATGGAATCGTGCGTCATCACGAAGATCGAACGCACGCCCATCAGTGCAGCAAGACGAATGGAAGGACGGCAATAATCAGCAAAAGTCAGGAAGGTGCCGCCATAAGGAATGACGCCGCCATGCAGCGCCATGCCGTTCATGGCAGCGCTCATTCCATGTTCGCGAATGCCGTAATAAATATAGCGCCCGCCATAATTATGGGCGGTGAAGGGCTCCAGCGTTTTCGTCTTCGTATTATTCGAGCCGGAAAGATCGGCAGAGCCGCCAAGCGTCTGCGGCAGGAGGGTATTGATCGTCTCCAGCGCCAGCTCGGAAGATTTGCGCGTAGCAATTTCTTTTGCCTCGGCAGCGACCTGTTTTTTCAGCTCAATAAGTTTTGGCCGCAGCGTGCTTATGTCCGCCTGAAGATATTCCGTGAACTCAGGCTTCGCCTGTGCGCGTTTTTCCCAAGCCTCGCGCTCTTTTTTGCCGCGCAGGCCAGCCTGGCGCCAGTCTTGCAGAATGGTTTCCGGAACGGTGAACGGCTCCGCCGTCCAGCCATAGGAACTCTTCGCCGCATTCAATTCTTCCTCACCCAAAGGCTCGCCATGCGCCTTCGAAGTGCCGGCCTTGTTCGGCGCGCCGTAACCGATTTGCGTGCGGCAGGCGATAAGGCTCGGCAGTTGAGATTTCTGTGCAGTCTCGATCGCGCGCGCAATCGCTTCCGCGTCGTGCCCGTCGATACGCACGGCATTCCAGCCCGCCGCCTCGAAACGCTTCACCTGATCCGTCGAATCCGAAAGCGAGAGCGCGCCATCGATGGTGATGTGGTTGTCGTCGAACAGGACAATCAGCTTGTTGAGTTTTAAATGCCCGGCCAGCGTGATGGCTTCCTGCGAAATGCCTTCCATCAGGTCGCCGTCGGAGGCGAGCACATACGTATAATGCGAAACGAGATCGTCGGAGAATTGCGCATTCAGATGCCGCTCGGCAATTGCCATACCGACCGCATTGCCAAGCCCCTGCCCCAGCGGGCCTGTCGTCGTCTCGATACCTTCGGTGACGAAATTTTCCGGATGGCCCGGCGTCTTATAGCCGAGCTGGCGGAAATGTTTGATATCCTCCAACGATACGCTCTTATATCCCGTAAGATAGAGCAGCGCGTAAACCAGCATGGAGCCATGGCCCGCAGACAGGACAAAACGGTCGCGGTCGGGCCAATGCGGGGCGGACGAATCGAATTTCAGAAAGCGCGTGAAAAGCACGGTTGCGATATCGGCCGCACCCATGGGCAGGCCGGGATGGCCGCTTTTGGCTTTTTCCACAGCATCCATGGCCAGTGTGCGAACGGCATTGGCCATGGAATTATGTGCGGTGTCTGGCATGGGTTTAAGTTTGGGTTTGGCTTTGAGGGCGGATGAAGTGGGCATGAAGTCTCATAACATTCAGGCGTAAACAGTCAATTCGCCGGCATGGCTGTGTATGACACTACTTGCGCTTTTGCCCGCTTTTGGGTTTGATGGCTTATGACCAAACAGACCATGGAAGACGCCATTCTGCGCTTTAATGCCGGGCTGGAAGCCCTTGTAGAAGCGCTGGAGCGCCGCAAGGCCAGCGAGGATCAGCTCGGCCGGCTCGAGGAAGACCTACACCTGATGGCGCTCGACCGCGCAGGACTTGCCCGCAAACTGGACGAAACATTGAACAGGGCGCAAAATGCCGAAAGCCTGCGCGATCAGGTCGGCCAAAGGCTGGATGCGACACTGGTCGAGATCGATACGCTCATTGCCCGGGCGGAGGTGGCTTAGGTGGCACAGGTCAACGTTCTTATTAACGGCCGCGACTACCGCCTCGCCTGCGAGGACGGACAGGAGCATCATCTACGCGCACTCGCGCAGAAACTCGACCGGCAGATGCAGGAGCTTAAACAGGGATTCGGCGAAGTCGGCGATGCACGCCTCAGCATTATGGCAGCGCTCACGCTCATCGATCAGCTCGATGAAGAACGGCGCAGCAAAGCCGAACTGGAAACCGCACTGAAAAACCTGCGCGCGGAAACGGACGACAGGTTCGGCGAGGCAGAAGATATCATCACCGAAGTGCTCACCGCAGCCTCTGAGCGCGTGGAACGCCTGACGGCTGCTTTGAGCGCCGGGCCGGTTTAGTTTACTGGGTCGCCACGGCGGCCTCTCCGCCTCGCGATGACGGCTTAGAGGATTGGCGCTTATCCTTCAACGTCATTGCGAGGAGGCGCGTTAGCGCCGACGTGGCAATCCAGCGAAAAAATGTTATAAGTGTACATGCCATATACTCCTATCCATCCCGGCGAAATTTTGGCCGACGAACTGAAAGAGCTGAAATTAAGCGCTGCTTCGCTTGCCCGCACGCTTGATGTGCCTACCAATCGTGTTACGCAGATTTTAAACGGCGAACGCGCTTTGACGGCCGATACGGCTCTTCGTCTTGCGCAGTTTTTTGGCACAACGGCTGAATTCTGGCTCAATCTGCAAAAAAGTTATGAATTACGTTTGGCAGAAAAACAAAGCGGAAAGGAAATCCGCAAAAAAGTAAGGCCATGGGCTGAAACAGCTACAATTTAAGCCTCTTCTCACATTCCCCTTTGAAATCCCACCCTTATCGCCTACATTACGCATGGCAGTGCTGGGCTTCGCGTTTGGATCAACTTTTCCTCGGGCCCATACGATCTCTTAGGGAGCTGTCCCTGTCTTGGCCCGTGGGCTGGGGCATAACGGCGCCCACCTACTTAGTAGGTGCCCGGGATCGACGCATCCGACGGTCGCTCCGGCCTGCCACCTGTAGATGTTAAAAACAAAAACCTATCTTCGCCGCGTCATGCAGGAGCAGCGCGATACGCTCTCTGCCGAAACGCGCCTGCGTGCTGCCGAAGAAGCCGCGCAACTTGCCTTGTCTTTATGCGAACAAATGCGTGGTCCCATCGCCCTTTACTGGCCGGTGCGCAACGAAATCTCGCCGCTGATCCTCGCCGAACATCTCCACCAGCGCCGCCGCATGCTTTGCCTACCGGTGATCGCGGAGCACGATATGCCGTTGCAGTTTCGGGAATATGTTCCGGGCGACACGCTGCACAAAGGCCGCTACGGCATCGACGAGCCCTCGCAGAAATCACCTTTCGTCGAACCCGAAATCCTCATCGTGCCGCTTTTCGCTTTCGACAGGACAGGCGCCCGCCTAGGCACAGGCGGCGGTTATTACGACCGCACGCTCATGGCCCTGCGCGCCGGCAAAACCCCTGTCCACGCCTTTGGATATGCCTTTTCCTGCCAGGAGGTTGACAGCCTGCCGCAGGAGCCGCATGACCAGAAGCTCGATGTTATCGTTACGGAAAATAATGTTTTCGTGACGGGTAAATAAGCGTAATTTTGCCGCAGGATTATCGAATGCGCTTGTTATTTCTTGGAGACATCATGGGCCGCTCCGGCCGCGAGGCGGTGTGCGCCTATCTGCCCGGTATCATCCCGAGCTGGCGGTTGGACGCCGTCATCTGCAATGGCGAGAATGCGGCGGGCGGTTTCGGCATTACCGAAGCCATCGCGCAGGAATTGCTCGATGCAGGCGTCGATGTCATCACTTTAGGCAATCACGCCTTCGACCAGAAAGAAGCGCTGACCTTCATCAACCGCCAGCAACGCATGATCCGCCCGCTCAACTATCCTGCCGGCACGCCGGGGCGAGGCTCGGTGATCGTGCATACGCGCTCCGATGCGCGCATCGGTGTGGTGAATGTGATGGGCCGTGTGTTCATGGACCCGCTGGACGATCCCTTCGCAGCACTCGACCGCGCTTTGCCGGGGTTGGAGCTGAAAAATACCACCGATGCGGTCATCGTCGATTTTCACGCCGAAGCTTCTTCGGAAAAGCAGGCGGCCGCGCATTATTGCGACGGCCGGGTCAGCCTGTTTGTCGGCACGCATACACATGTGCCGACGGCCGATCATCGCATTCTGCATAACGGCACGGCATATGTTACCGATGTCGGCATGTGCGGAAATTACGATTCCGTCATCGGCATGGACAAGGAAGAGCCGCTCAACCGCTTCTTGCGCAAAATCAGCTCCAGCCGTTTCGAGGCCGCGGACGGCCCGGCAACCTTGACAGGCGTGGCCGTCGAGATCCGCGACGATAACGGGCTCGCCAAAGCCATTTATCCCGTGCGCTATGGCGGCTGCCTGGAGAAAATCGTTCCTCCCTGGGTTTAAGCGAATATGGCTGGCCATTCCAAATTCAAGAACATCATGCACCGCAAGGGGCGGCAGGATGCGGTGCGCTCGAAACTGTTTTCCAAACTAGCGCGCGAAATCACGGTTGCCGCGAAAATGGGTACACCTGACCCGGCCATGAACCCGCGCCTGCGCGCCGCCGTTCTTGCCGCGCGCGCCGAGAACATGCCGAGAGACAATATCGACCGCGCTATCAAAAAAGCCTCGGGCAATGAAGATGCAAATTACGAGCAGATCCGTTACGAAGGCTACGGCCCGGGCGGCGTTGCCGTTATCATCGAAGCGCTGACCGACAACCGCAACCGCACCGCTGCCGATGTGCGCGCGACATTCACGAAACATGGCGGCAATCTGGGCGAAACCGGCGCCGTATCTTTCATGTTCAACCATGTCGGGCAGATCGAATATGCCGCCGATGCCGCAAGCGCCGACAGCGTGCTGGAAACAGCCATCGACGCGGGCGCGGACGATGTCGTTTCGGATGCGGACGGCCATGTCGTCATCTGCGCGGGCGATCATTTAGGTGAAGTGGCAAAAATGCTCGAGCAGAAATTCGGCGAGCCGAAAAAGGCTGCCCTTGTCTGGCGGCCGCAAAATACCGTGCCCGTGGAAGGCGAAGTTGCGGGCGATCTCGTCAAGCTCATGAGCGCGCTGGACGAGCATGACGATATCCAGCATGTTTACGCCAATTTCGACATCAGCGAGGCCGAGCTCGCAAAACTTGCATGAGCGGCGTGCGCATTCTCGGCATCGACCCCGGCCTGCGCCGCACCGGCTGGGGCGTGATTTTGCAGGAAGGCAACAAGCTCGTTTTTATCGCGTCCGGCGTGATCTCCGCAAAGGAAACGCTGACGCTGGCCGAGCGCCTGTGCGCCCTGCATGAAGGACTGCAAAATGTGCTCACGCAATTTCAACCGCAGGAAGCGGCGGTCGAGGAAACTTTCGTCAACGTCAATCCGGATTCCACGCTCAAGCTCGGGCATGCACGCGGCATTGCCATGCTGACGCCTGCGCTCGCAGGCCTGCCGGTTGCGGAATATGCGGCAAATCTGGTCAAGAAAACCGTCGTCGGTAGCGGTCATGCCGCCAAGGAACAGGTCAGCCATATGGTCGGCATGCTGCTGCCGAAAGCCGATCTTTCTTCCGAGGATGCGACCGATGCCCTCGCCATCGCCATTTGCCATGCACATCATCGCAAGGCGGTAAAAATCTCCCGCGCCGGCGGCATTTAAAACGTGATTATTTTTCCGGCCGCGGTGGCGCGATCTGCGGCGTACGCGTGTTGCGGTTGATCAGCCAGGCGATAAAAAACAGGCCGAACAGAAAAAGCAGCGGCGACAGGGAAAGCCCGATCAGGAAAAATAAAAGCACGGCACCGCCGAACAAGCCGGCAAACAGAGCCACCACAAATATAATCTGCAGGCCCGCAATGATAAATCCGGCGCCGAAAACGAGAAACGCCAGAAACAGAAACAATAGAAAATCCATGGCCAGATCCTTTTGCCCAACCGCCTGAAGATGGGTTAAGGCCGTCTCTTTTTCAAGAGACAAAATTTACCAAGATTTCAGCCTGCCTCCTCCGCTTAACCGATCGTGAAAACTTCATCTCAAATGCTAGCATTATGCGCCAGCTTGTTTTGCGTCTCGCGGCAGGGTTTTCCGCCTGCTTTATTATTGCCTGCGGTATTTACCCAGGCGAGCAGCGCGCCGCCTGGCGCGACGAGGCGGAAGCCGCCTGCCTGCGCTCAAACGCGGTGCAGCCATCGGCGAAAATCGTGCCCGCCGAGCCGATCGGCGCATACGGCTGTGGCATGAGCCATCCTTTCAAGGTGGCCGAACTGCCGCAAAGCAAGGTTGCGCTCTCGAAGCCGACGACCATGGCCTGCTCGATGATCCCGGCTCTCGACCATTGGGTGAAGGACGTGGTGCAGCCCGCCGCCGTGCGGCAGTTCGGCACCTATGTCACCGAAGTGCAAACTGTCGGCGCCTATAGCTGCCGGCGCATTAACGGCGGTTACAACATGTCGGAGCACGCCTATGGCAATGCGATGGATGTGTCCGGCTTCAAGCTGGCCGACGGACGGCGCATTCGCATCGGCAAGGAACTTGCCGACCTGCCGCCCTTCCAGGTGAGCGCCGATGCGGTAAAAAAATTCAACAGGGCAGCCTATACCGAAAACTGGTCCTACGATCTCGACGCCATCGGCGACGGACCTGTCGATGTGACATATGGCGTGCCGGTAGAGGAAGCGCTGGCGGAACCTTTTATAGAGAGCATACGCATAAGCGCCTGCGCTGTTTTTTCGACCGTGCTTGGCCCCGGCCAGGCCGACCATGAAGACCATCTTCACCTCGACCTCGCACATAGAAAAAACGGGAAAGGGGTGTGCAAATAAACCTGCGCATCGCATTCGAGGTTTTAAGGTTAAGGTCTGCTTCTTCTTGCCCGACCGATTTATTATGCCTTACTGTAGAAATATAATTTTTTTAAGAGATTTCGATGAGCGACAAGATACAAGACAAGAAAGAAGCAAAAACAAGATAAAATTTTATATAAAAATATTCGCCACACCAAATCCTGCCTGAGACTTTCAAGGAAAGCATAAAATGCAACGCATTCCTTAAAGTTAATTTCGCGTTTCGGTCGACAAGAGCTCTAAAATTTGGTTTACTAAGCTCTTCATAAGGGATTAAATAAATGCGCTACAAGCAAACAAAAACAAAATTCCAATACAAGCAGGAAAAATTCGTAGACAAGGCACTTCGGGTCGTCATGGACCAAATCGAAACCAATCCCGCCCCCGTCACCGGCTTTCTGACCGCCCTCATGGTCATCAAATTCGTGGTCGATTACGATTTATATAATGTGCTTGTCCGCTAAGGCGGATACGGCAGGCCAACGACTCTGACTCTGAAAATTTTTGACTCTGCGCATAAGATAGGTGTGAAAGCCTAAAACGGCGCCATTCGCAAATCATCAAGACATCGTTAATAGTTGAGGCGCAATATTTTAACGCTTGCTTCAGGATTAAGGCCCGGATGTGCCGCTGGATCGCCTATAAAGGCCTGCCCGTACCGCTCGACAGCGTGATCTGCGCACCGCGCCATTCATTGATCGAACAGTCGCAAAATGCACTCGAATGCAAGACGCACACAAATGGTGACGGTTTTGGCATCGGCTGGTATGGCGAGTTTGATGAGCCGGGGCTTTACCGCGAAGTGCTGCCGGCATGGTCGGATGAAAACCTGCGCCATATCGCGCGCCATATTCGCTCGCGTTTTTTCTTCGCGCATGTGCGCGCCAGCACAGGCACGCCGACAAGCCGCGTCAACTGCCATCCCTTCGCGCATGGAAAATGGATGTTCATGCATAACGGGCAGATCGGCGCTTACGGTGAATTGCGCCGCAGGATCGAGAGCATGATCCCGGACAATGTTTACGCTTCACGCCAGGGCGCGACCGACAGCGAGGCCATTTTTCTCTCAAGCTTCGCGCGCGGGCTCGACCAGGACCCGGTTGCGGCAATCACGGCAACATTGTGCGAGCTGAAAAACTATATGCGCGTTTGTGGAACTTCAGAGCCGCTGCGCTTTACGGCAGCACTTGCCAACGGGCGCGACATGTATGCCTTCCGCTATGCCTCCGACGACGCACCACCCTCGCTCTATTACAAGCAATGCGTGCAGGGGCTGATGGTCGTCTCCGAGCCGCTCGACGACGAGCCCGATATCTGGCTGCCCGTTCCTTCCGGCCATGCGCTGATCGCGCGCGAAGGGGCTGCGATCCAATTGCTCGAATTAAGCCCGGTGCTGCGGCGAGCTGCGGCTTAAAATCATTTCTTTGCCAATCTATAAGTTCGCGGGCGATTTAAATGATAAGCCCTCAGCATGCTTTCTTTCGAAATATTGGATGCCCGGTTTTGATTTAGGAAATGGCAGATATCCCAAACCACATCGACGGATTCAAAATTGCCCATATAACGCTTTCCATTTTTGTCTTTCCAGATGATGTGAAATTTCTGCTCCAGACTTGCTCGCTCGTCGGGGCTTACATATTTTTTGTCGCCTTTGTTGTATTGCTTCACAATGCCTACGACGGCAAAATACGGATTGTCGTATTTCATGAACTCGCTAAAAAGCGCCTCAATGAACTGTCTTTCGACATGTCCATAAGAAGAGATTTTGGTTTTATTCGATAACATCTGCATGATTATCTATTGAATTATACATCCAGCAAATCCGTCGCGGCAATCGTGATGCCGAAACCTTCAAGCCCGACATAACGCAAAGGACGGGCGGAAATCAGGCGAATGGAAGAAACGCCTAGATCGCGCAGGATCTGCGCGCCGAGGCCGATCTCGTGCCAGCTTGCCTGCCGCTTGTCATCGGTCGACGCGTTTTTTGCCAGATGTCCCGCGGGCACGCCGGCAGCGCCCTCGCGCAGATAGACCAGCACGCCGTGCCCCGCGATCTGAAAACGCGCATAAGTCGCAGCCAGGCGCTCCTGATCGCCGAAGATATCGTCGAGAATGTTCTGCCGGTGCAGGCGCGCCGGAATATCCTTAGGCCCGCCGATATCGCCGAAGACGAGCGCGAGCTGTTCGATCTGATCGAACGGCGTTTTGTAAACGATACCGCGCGCCGTGCCGATCGGCGTTTGTACATCAAGTTCGCCGACGCGCTCGACAAGTTTTTCGCGCGCCTGGCGATAAGCAATTAGTTCGGCGACTGTGAGCACAGGCAGGTTATGAGTCTCGGCGAATTTCAGGATTTGCGGTCCGCGCATCACCGTGCCGTTATCGTTCATCAGCTCGCCGATGGCGGCAACCGGCGGCAGATCGGCAAGCCGGCACAGGTCGACCGCCGCTTCCGTATGGCCGGAGCGCATCAGCACGCCGCCTTGTCTGGCGATCAGCGGGAATACATGGCCAGGGCGCACGAAATCGGCCGCGCCGATATTGTTGTTGGCGAGCGCGCGCACGGTGTTGCAGCGCTCCTCTGCCGAAATACCGGTGGTGAGGCCATGACGCACGTCGACAGAGACCGTGAATGCCGTACCGAGCGGCGCATCATTGCTTGCCACCATGGGGTCGAGATGCAGGCGCTTGGCCTCTTCCGCCGTTACCGGCGCGCAAATAATGCCGCTGGTATAGCGGATAATAAAAGCCATATGCTCCGGCGTACACAGCGAGCCCGCGACGATCAGGTCGCCTTCATTTTCGCGGTCGTCGTCGTCTGTGACGACGACGATGCCGCCCGCCCCAAAGGCGGCAAGCGCATGCTGCATGCGATTATGATCCTGAACCATGAACAGGTGCTAGCGCGGACGCACGAATATGGCAATCAGTTCCACATGTTCCGACCACAAAAACTGGTCGATGGCGGTCAGCGCATCGATTTTATAACCGGCATCGGCGAGTTTTTTCGCATCGCGCGCAAATGTCTCGGGATTGCAGGAGACATAGGCAATCAGCTCCACCTTGCTTTTGCAAAGCTCGGCAATCTGCGCCTGCGCCCCCTGCCGCGGCGGATCGAGGATAACGGCATCATAGGCATTCAGCTCATGTTTCAATAACGGACGGCGGAAGAGATCGCGCTTCTCGATGTTTACAGGCTTAAAGCCCGATACGCGCTGCGCCGCTTTTTGCAGGGCATGGAGCGCCTGCCCGTTCGCCTCGACCGCATGTACGGCACAAAATTCCGCCATGCGCAGCGTAAAAGCCCCGCAGCCCGCGAAAAGATCGGCAATGCGTTTGATCTTGCGCTGCCGAAACGCAGCGCTAATTTTTTCCGCAATCGCTTCCTCCGCCTGCGCCACCGCCTGCACGAAACTTCCCGCAGGGGGCACGACCAATGCGCGGCCGATTTTCAGAACCGGCTCGCGCAACTGCACCAGCATGTCGCCGTTAACGGACAGGCGCGCGAGATTGAGCCTTGTTGCCGCGTCCGCCAATGCTGAGCGCTTAAGAGGCGTCGGGTCTTTCACGCCTTCGATCGCCGCATCGATACCGCTCTCGCTTGCAAGCAGCGTCAGCGTGCCCTCGGTCTTTTTCGGAACGACATCGCTAAGCAACTCGCGCAGGCCAGGCAAGATAGAAACCAGCTCCGGCCGGGTCACAAGGCAGGTATGAATTGGCACGATAATGTGCGAGCGGGCGGCATGAAAACCGAGCACAATATCTTTTCCACTCCTTGCGAAGGCTAGAACGATACGGCGGCGGCTTGCAGGGGGGCAGGCGATGAAAGCGTCGATCCCCCGCTCAAACCCATACCGTCGAAACGCGGCATGGATAAAATTCTCTTTCCAAAGCGGGTAGCCGGCCTCGGGCCTGTCCTGCGCCACACAGCCGCCGCAGGCGCCGAAATGCGGACAAATGCGGGTTTGCGTTTGAAGAGCGCGGCTATCGTTCATCGTTAACACCTCATTATGGAATTCCATCCTCTTTACCCTTTTTTGAATGACATTACATAAGATGTCGCGATCATGCAGCAAAGCCAAATGCTTCATCGCCTGGAAACACTGTCGCGCGAGCAGTCTAGCGACTCACGCCGCAAGCTATTGCGCGAGCTGACGGACCTGTTTTTTGCACAAAGTTTCGACAATCTCGAGGCTACCAGCGACCTGTACGAAGACGTGGTCGGCCTGGTCGTGGACGAGGCAGAAACCACTGTCCGGGCAGAGCTGTCGGAGCGCATTTCGCGCGAAAAGCTGGCGCCTCGCGGCCTGGTGGTCCGGCTGGCCGACGATGATGAAATTCGTGTCGCGCACCCCGTGCTGCGCCGCTCGTCGGTTCTGACCGAGGAAGATCTGGTGCGCGTCGCCAGCACGAAAGGCGAGGATCACCTGCTCGCAATTTCCGAACGCAAAGAATTGTCGCCGCGCGTGACCGATGTGATCGTCGACCGCGGCAGCCAGACCGTGCTGCAAAAGGTTACGCAGAACCAGGGCGCGTCTTTTTCCGAAAAAGGCTTTAATAAACTCGTCGACCGTTCATCGGGCGATGAAGTCCTGCAATCGCAGCTTGTCGAGCGCGCCGACCTGCCGGTCGACGTCGTCGAGAAGCTCGAGCCCATGCTGACCGAAAAACTGCGTACGCGTCTCTTGGAAATGAATCTCGCCACTTCGGACAGTGAGCTGAAAGATTACGCGCAAGGCGCAAAATTCCAATTGATCCAGCGGCTCCGCGCCCGCAAGGAAGTGCGCGATCCCGAAGTTCTTTACGGCCTTGTCGAGGCAGGCAAGCTTTCACCCGAGGATGCGATCATCGAAATCTGCGGCACCGACCGCATCAGCGATGTCGCGATATTGGTGGGCAAGCTACTCGGCCTGCAGCAGGAATTTTGCGTCAACATTCTCGCCGGCAAGAACGAGGATGCCGTCATCATCCTTTGCCGCGCCGCCGAAATCAGCGAGAAGGCGTATCTTTATATCGTCGATCTGCGCAACCGCCGCCAGGCGGTCACCAGCAGAATGGATCTGGACGAAAGAGGCAAAGCCTTCAATGCCCTGTCTTACGAAAATGCGCAGCGCCTGATGCGCTTCCTGAAAGTCCGCCAGGCAGCAGGCGACAGCACTGAGGCGGGCATTACCTGATCAATTGCCTATTTGCGCGCGATGCCGCAAATACTGATCCGCCAGCACGCAAGCCATCATCGCCTCGCCCACAGGTACCGCGCGAATACCGACGCATGGATCATGGCGTCCTTTCGTGCTTATTTCGGTCTCTGCGCCTGAAGACGTAACTGTTTTTCGCGGATTCAGGATGGACGATGTCGGCTTCACGGCAAAGCGCGCCACCACCGGCTGGCCGGTGGAAATACCGCCCAGAATTCCGCCCGCATGATTGGATAGAAATTCCGGCCGCCCGCCTTTGCCCTTACCCTTGCGCATCTCGTCGGCATTCTCTTCGCCGCGCAATGCTGCCGCGGCAAATCCCGCACCGATCTCGACACCTTTCACGGCAGGAATGCTCATGAGTGCTGTCGCGAGTTCGGCATCGAGCTTGCCGTAAACCGGTGCACCGAGGCCGGGCGGCACATTCTCGGCCACAATCTCGATCACCGCACCGATGCTGGAGCCGGCTTTGCGGATATCGTCGAGATAGGTTTCAAAAAATTTCGCAGCCTTTGCGTCCGGGCAGAAAAACGGATTGTTGGTCACTTCGTCCCAGTTCCAGTTGGCGCGATCGATCTTATGCTCGCCCATCTGCAC
Organism: uncultured Alphaproteobacteria bacterium; assembly: GCA_963714065.1. Lineage (GTDB taxonomy): Bacteria > Pseudomonadota > Alphaproteobacteria > Rhizobiales > UBA4765 > JAZKID01. The sequence continues at coordinate 543,152 of OY970226.1, forward strand.
AAGCGCACCGCGGATTCTGATATCGGGAATAATCTTGCGCGCGATCGCGCCCGCGGCAACGCGCATTGCCGTTTCGCGCGCGCTCGCCCTGCCCGAGCCGCGATGGTCGCGAATGCCGTATTTGGCTTCATAGGTATAATCGGCATGGCCGGGACGATAGGTCTGCGCTAGCGCATCGTAATCTTTCGAGCGGGCATCGGTGTTCTCGATCAGAAGACCGATCGGCGCGCCGGTAGTCTGCCCGTCAAAAACGCCGGAGAGGATTTTAATTTTATCCTCCTCGCGACGCTGGCTGACGAATTTGCTCTGCCCCGGCTTGCGGCGGTCGAGCTCTTTCTGGATGTCGTTCTCATGAAGCGCAATCCGCGGCGGACACCCGTCGACCACCGCGCCGATGGCAGGCCCATGGCTTTCCCCGAAAGTGGTGACGCGAAAGAGATGCCCGAAGCTGTTGTGAGACATACAAGTTCAGTAAAGGAAGGAAGAACTCGCCGCAAGGGCGGACGATAACCCTAATACCTAAAACTTTCACCAGTAAGTTTAACAAGAGATAAATATGAACAAAGAATGAATTTAATGTAGAGTGAGCTTAAATATTATTAGGATTATTGAGATGAATACTTTTACGGATATGTTGTCGTCGGCCGTCAGCGGCCTTTCCAATATGTATATGTATGGCGGCGGCTTTAATACGTCGCTCGCGAATTATAATTACGTTCCTGGCCTCGGTTATCAAAACGCGCTGCCGGTCCAGAACGGGATTACGAATTTCGGCACCTTGCCCCAGTCCGATCTCTCCTACTGGTATGGGAACGGCGTCAACAATGGTGGCGTTCAGAATTCTTATTACTCGTATTACGGAGGCATGAATGGTTACGGAAATACGGGCCTGAATTTCCGCAATATAGCGCCCACACCATATATGAATGCCGTGAATAGCCTGCAGCAACAGGGATATACCTATGCAGGGCGCAGGGGCGATATTTATGGCAATGTGATACTCGCTTTCCAGAATGCAAACCGGCAAGTGGTTTATATTAAAGTTGCTCCGGATGGGTATGTTTATCAGGTCGCGCAAAACACCGGCAACGGCAACACGAATCCGACCGGCCAGTTGCCGCCTGAGCTTAGGACCGCCAACGGAAGCAACGGAATCCAGTTTGCCGTTACGCCTCCGCTGACGTTACAGCAGGCCTTAGATGCGCAGATGACAAGTCCAAGTCTGGGCTTTACAATTTCGCAGACCGCCTATGGTACGACCTACAGCAAAGGCGGGCGCTCTTTTATTGCTAGAGTCGGTTCCTATTATATGCCGTTCGGCCAGCAGCAAATAGGCTATGCGCAGTTCAGGGAAATTACGCCTGTTATCGACAATGGCGGCGTGGTGCAGAATCCAGGCAATGGCCAGTTTTCCTCGCAAGCAACAGCCGAGGCATATTTGCGCCAGCTTGGATATGTCCGGATCGGCAATAGCGACGTCTGGAATTCGCAGGACGGCAGGCAGCAATATAGAATTACCTCCACCATAGAATATGTCATGATGAGCACGCCAACCGGCACGCAATGCGTCGGCCAAATGGTGTACAAAATCGTCCTGGCCGATGCGGCCTACAATAATTCCACATCGAACCCAGCACCGAACACAGTACCGAACCCAGCTCCCCTCAACACAATCCAGATACCGTCGCGGTAAGATTTATCGCCGAAGATAGACAAAAGCGGGCCTCATGGCCCGCTACCTGTTTTGCAAAATTATTTCCTGGGTTCTTTTCCATCCGGCCGCATCCGGAAATTATTTTTCCGCATAAAATTAGATCGCATTTTATACATTAATACTAATCCAAACTTAAGAGTGCTTTTGTTTCTGACTGCGTTATATTTTCATCAAGCATATTTTTAAAGGAAAGTAAAAATGAATACGATTAACGATCTTCTTCTCGGCAGCTCCGCATCGAATAGCGGGAGTGGTTTCATAGCTCTTATCGGCAGCCTCATCGACAACTACCGCCGCGCGCAGGGCATGGCCGTAACGGGTATAAACGGATTGTCCGTAAACAACGGTCTGCTTCTTAATAATGGTCTTGCCGCAACGGGCCTGATTGGCAACAATGCCGTGCTCGGTCTGAACAGCACGCCGAATAGCAATCTGGGCCTTGGCAGCCCCAACTCCTATGACACACTGCTCCGCCAGTATCTTCTGAATAACGGTGGCAGCAATGGCGTGCTTGGGCTGAACAACAATACGAGCACATCGTATGAGGCATTAATACGCCAATATCTTCTCAGCTCCGGTCTCGGTTCCGGTCAGGGCAACAACGCTATCTTCGGCCTCAATAACAATGCGCTTGGTCTCGGCAACAGCACTTACGACCTGCTGAGCCGCCTGGGCCTTGGCAGCAATGCCCTCGGCCTGAATAATAGTGCGCTTGGCCTGACACCGAACACGGTCGACAGGCTGATCGGCTTGCCGGATTATCAGACGGCTGCATCAAAATTGCAGCAGGCTGGCTATAGGTTGAATGTTCAGGCATCGCAGCTCACGCAAAATACGAACTATCTTGCAGGGCTTGCGGGGGTGAACCCGAACTATGCGGCCATGCTCGGCCTTGGCGCGATCGGCAATACGATCAATCAACCAAACGGCACGCTGGTTTTCGATAATCCGACCAACGGCGATACAGCTACGATTGTGGTCTCATCTGGCCTGGTCGGCGGCATCTCGCATAGGCCTTACGCACTGTCGGCAACAAACGCGCTGACTGCAAATGCGCTGAATATGAATGCGTTTAATACGAACGCACTGACGGCGGCAACGGTGAACGGCGTCATTCCGTCGGCTCTCGGCTCACTTTCGAGCACGGCGCTGACCGGCACGAACAGCTCGCTGACCGGGCAGCAGGATCCTTACAGCATGATGATCGCGAACGGCTTTACGCCTTATAATATCCAGGGCCGCGTCGCGTTCAGTAAAGATGGCCGCCAATTCTTCGGCCTAGCTCAGGACCCGAATACCGGCGCACCCGGACTCATAGATGTGACGAGCCAAGTCCAGGCTCTCAGCACGGGTGTCGCAGCCTAATCATTCAAAATAACGGCCTCATAAAAAAGGCCGTTATTTTTTACGCGCCCCTTGCCGGGCGCGTTTGTTTTTTGTGCATGGTTAAGAAAGCACGCCCGATAAAAATTACATCTTAGTTTTCTCATCCAGCTTCGCTTATGATTAATTTTGCAATCTGTTTGCCCATTCGCCTCCGATAAGGCATGCTCGAAACCCCTAAGGCCTATCATCAAGGGTATGCCAATGATCATCCGTACCGATCCTGCACGTTTTCTTGGCCTGACAGTGGCCGGCAATGCAGATCGAAAAGGCGAAAAATTCCTGCGGATGCTCCATGATGCCGCCGAGCAGAACGGCGCCGACGTTTCCGCAGACGATGCACAACCGCAGGATGACGATAACGACGGCCTGGGTTCTTTTTTTGCGGAAACGAAACCTCATGGCACTGTTGGATTTGGGCGGAGCAATCCACCCATACATGATGAAATCCCTATCGGCGTGATACCACCCCACCCGATCATGCTGGGAGACGAACCGCCCATCGTATTGGAGCCGCCGGAAATGCCGCCAGTGGCGCTACTTGCACAGGGGGCGGAACATAGAACCATTCGGCGCCCTGGAACCGGAGAGACGCCGCCGACCATACCGCCCATACCGAGCGTCGATCTGAACGAGCCGCTGGAGATCAGCATGCCCGCATCGCAACATGAACCGCTGACAGCCCATGTTAATCCGGATGGTACCATCACCATCTCGCACGAACCGGTTGGTGTAAGCATGCCCGCGCCGCAACTGCCGCCGCTCACTGCCCATGTCAATCCGGACGGCAGCACTACTGTCTCGCACGAACCTGTTGCCGAAACCATGCCCGCACCGGAAGCGCCGCCCGTGACGGTCACACCGGGCCCAAACGGTACGTTTAGAATCTCTCACCTGATACGGCCGCTTCCTCCCGGCAAACATTTTGATAGCGCCAAGGCTGCCAGAAATTATCTGATCGAACAGGGAGCAACCCTTGTTCAAAATCACCCGCGGTTGCTTGGCCAAGATGTGTTTTTGCTGCATGGCAGATATTATATAATCCAGGCTGTGGGCGACGTGCCCGGCGGAATTGTGCCTTTGCCGAGCCAATACGTGATTTACCAGATTCCTGCACCGCCAACGACCCGCAGGCGCTAAAAGGGCAGATCAATCTTTCTCCACACTCATATCGGGCGCGCTCGGGTTTTTCATGCCGACGATATGATAGCCCGCATCGACATGGTGGATTTCGCCGGTGACGCCGCGCGAAAGGTCTGAAAGGAAATACATTCCCGCATCGCCCACTTCGTCGATATCCACTGTGCGCTTGAGCGGCGAATTATATTCGTTCCACTTCAAGATATAACGAAAATCGCCGATGCCGCTTGCCGCCAGCGTCTTGATAGGCCCCGCAGAAATCGCGTTCACGCGAATATTCTTTTCGCCAAGGTCGGCGGCGAGATAGCGCACCGAGCATTCGAGCGCCGCCTTCGCGACCCCCATCACATTATAATGCGGCATCCATTTCTCCGCACCATAATAAGTGAGCGTGAGCATGGAGCCGCCATTCGTCATCAGCTTTTCCGCGCGCTGCGCCAGCGTCGTGAAGGAATAACAGGAAATGAACAGCGACTTGTTGAAATTATCGGCGCTGGTGTCGACATAGCGGCCGGTCAGCTCGTCTTTATCCGAGAAGGCGACGGCGTGGACGAGAAAATCGAGCCTGCCCCAAAGTTTTTCCACCTGCGCGAACACGGCGTCCATCGTCGCGGGCTCGGTGACATCGCAATGCCCCACTACATGCGCGCCGATTTCTTCCGCCAAAGGTTCGACGCGTTTCTTGAGAGCATCGCCCTGATAGGTGAGTGCTACTTCCGCGCCTGCCGCGCGTACGGCCTTGGTAATGCCCCAGGCGATCGACATTTTATTGGCAACGCCGAGCACCAGGCCGCGCTTGTTTTTCATAAGCTGATTATCCATCTGCTCAGCTTATAATTGCTAGCTTGTTGTTTTAAAAGAGGAAAGATCGGCCGTTCTCTATTATATAATTTGCTGGCCCAAATTTGAAAAACCGGAATATCTGTTATAAATAAGCTTATTCTATATTTGTAAAAGAAAAATATTATGAACCCGGTTCCGAGTATTTCTATATCTATACCAGCGCTGAACCATGTCGTACTGCTTGATTCACTCTGGCAACGGGGTGTGGAATTCTCGCCCGAATGGGTTTTTTATATAAAAACGAGGCTTCTGAAGTTCAAATCCCAACTCGAAATCATTGAACAAGCGAGCGTTCTGCCGGATCTGCAAAATAGAAATCTTGATCTTTACAGGCTATCGATCGAATCCGCCAAAGATCACGTGAAGCAGTTTCTGGCGCGCTTTGATGACGAGATGCTGAAACCCGCCAGGAATCTGGTCGTCATGATAAATCATGCCGGTTATCTGGAGCGAAACATCAAGAACGCCATCGACTATCTCGCAAAATCCGGCCAGCAGACTTCGACCAACGATAACCTGTCCTCTTTTGTAAGGCCCGGCATGCCGGATGTTTTGGAAAAGAAAAATTTTCAGGAGCTGCTGGCAGAAATACAATTGCCGGACGAACCTGCCGATATAAACGATCTATATGATCAGATTAAGAATTTCCGGTATATAATTTTGTCCAAAATTGCAGATAATAAAAAGGCCCTGAAAGAATTTGCACGGATTTTTCCTGTCGATGGCCTGGGGCATTTGTTCGGTTATCCCGATATTGCGAAAAAATTGAAAGCCTATGCCGCAGGCGACGATATCGACCGCGTGACCAAGATCGAAATCGACCACGCGATCAAAGATTTCGAAAAAAATCCAAACCTGATTTTCAAACCGTAAATCAGAAATTGAATTCCGGCCCCCGCACATTATAAGGCCGCAGCGCCCGCATATTTGCGGCATAATCTTTCAGTTCATTATCGGGCGAAGAGGGTAAAACGACAGACAAGGTCACATAAAGATCGCCCGCCCCTTCTTTACCCGGCAGGCCCTTGCCTTTCAGGCGCAAGCTCTTTCCCGAATTGGAGCCGGGCGGAATGGTTAGTTCCACGGCGCCGTCCAGTGTCGGCACGCGAATTTTCGCACCCAGCACCGCTTCGTCCAGCGTGATGGGCAGGGTCAAGCGAAGATCCCTGCCCTCGGCGCGCAGGATCGGATGTTCGGCGACTTCCACATTCAAAAGAACGTCGCCGGGTTTCATGCCGGGTACGCCGCCTGCCTGCCCCTTCAGGCGCAATACCGTGCCGTTTGCAGTGCCGGGCGGAATGTTCACCTTTAGCGTCTTGCCATTGCTGAGCGAAATATGGCGCTCGGTGCCGCGCGCGGCTTCCATGAAACTCAGCGGCACGGTCGCCGTAATATCGGGCGACTTGCCGGGCGGCCGCGGCACCTGCTCTTCGAACGAAGAAGCGTTGCCGCCGAAAAGATTAGAGATGATATCCTCGAAACCGCGCATGCCGCTGCCACGCCGGCCGCCGCGCATATCGCCGAAATCGAAATGAAAATTTTCGAAACCGGGTTGCGCACCCGCCTGCCCGCCGCCTGCGAAACCTGCAAAACGCTCCTTGCCTTCGGCATCGATCTCGCCCTTGTCGAAACGCACACGCTGTTTTTCGTCGCCAAGAATTTCGTAGGCCTGGTTCAGTTCGGCGAATTTCTGTGCCGCCTTGGGATCGCTTTTATTACGATCCGGATGCAAGGCCTTGGCCTGCCGGCGGAAAGCCTTCTTGATATCGGCATGGGTTGCCGATTTTTGCACGCCAAGCACGGCATAAGGATCACGGGCCATTTGCGCAAAGATGTAATGACGGAAACGGGTTCAGACAAGGGCGGGTGAAAATTACTTCGAAGTCCGCCAGGCCGTCACATCGCTCAATTGCCATTTGCCGGCTTTGTTGCAGCTTTTGCCCTTATACCAGTCCTTATGGCTGTCCTTGCCGAAGGAAATCAGCAATTCGCGGCAGGAGGAACTGGCTTTCGTCAACTGCGCCATGGGCACCACCATGCCGCCATAACCTGTCGCGCTGTTGGTCCAGGCCTGCGAGGTGGCGCCGCCTTTTTCGGGCAGGACATCGCCGAGCACGGCCAAAACCGATTCCTGGTCTTCCTTCTGGAAGGTTTTCGGTTCTTCGGGCGCGGCAGGCACGACCGTTGCGGGTGCCGCAGGTATGGAGCCTGTGGTTTCGGAGGAAGAAATCGACGCCGTTGTCGTGGCGGGCGCTTCCAGCGAGAAGGGTTTGTCGTCCGGTTTCTTGGCCTCGGTCGTTTTCGGCTTGGCAAAATCGGGCAGCAGATTCGAAAAAGTACCGCTTTCGGCTTTGCCAGCGGCAGGCGCTGCGGCTATGCTGCCTGTCTCGATATCGTCGCTTTTCGAACTCCAGAGGGAAGGCAGGGGAATGTTGACCGAGGCGCAGCCGCTTGCAACCAGGCAGAATCCCGCCAGGACCGCGAATCGCGCACCGCTAAAAACCAAGGCCTGCAAAGCAGTTCTTTGCAAAGGACACTCCACAACATGAGCCAATCCTCCAAGGAGAGCGCAGAAGGGTTAACGGAGAGTAAGTTTCTCTCCGAAAACGAGCCGTTCACGCTTTTTTCAAAATGGTTTACCGAGGCGGAAGCGGCCGAGCCCGACAATCCGAACGCCATGGCGCTTGCGACCGTCGACGCCCAGGGCCTGCCCAATGTCCGCATTATCCTGCTGAAGGAGTTCGGGCCGAAAGGGTTTGTCTTCTACACCAATCTGGAAAGCGCCAAGGGGACGGAGCTTACTGCAACTCCCAAGGCGGCAATCGTTTTATATTGGAAATCGCTCAACCGGCAGATCCGCGTGCGCGGCAACATAGAATGCGTGAGCGCGGAAGAAGCGGATGCTTATTTTTCATCCCGCCCGCGCGAAGCGCAGCTCGGCGCCTGGGCGTCGAAGCAATCGCATCCGCTCGAAAGCCGCTCTGCCCTGGAAAAGGAAATCGCGAAAGTGGCCGCGCATCATGCAACCGCTAGCGTGCCGCGGCCACCGCACTGGAGCGGGTTTCGTCTTGTGCCGTTGTCGATCGAATTCTGGGCCGACCGGCCGTTTCGCCTGCACGATCGTTTATTGTTCACGCGCAACGATGCAGGCTGGACGAAAACGCAGCTTTATCCTTGATATAATGTTATTCTGAGCACCCGGATCATGCCTCTGGCATGTCCGAGTGTAAACTCCGCGAAGAAGCTCATTCGTCATCCCCGCGCAGGCGGGGATCTCAAAGATTAGATGCCCGCCTGCGCGGGCATGACGGTCAAAGGAAATTCTTCGCTCAGGTTGGCAATTTTATATTCCGGCTACATAAACGGAGCAAGCCTAATTCGCTTCAGAAATCTCAAATCGCTCTGGCGCTGAAAGCCCGCAAGCGTTGCGGTATCGGCAAGCTTTCATCCGCATGATGGAAAAACCGGCGCCAGCCCTGGCTGCCGGGCGTTGCAGGTCTTTGCCCCCTTGCCTGCGTGCGCGTTGTGCGGTGAGCTTGCCGCTGCGCGGTTTCTTCGCGCGCACCGCCGCCGCCCGATCCGGGCGAGGAAGACGTGCCGCTTTCCATGGACGCGCCGCCGCCTTCCCGCTGGCCGGTGCTCAAATCGCTGGCAAAGCGCTGCGCATTGAGATTGGCGGTCGTGGTCCCGTTGAGGCCACTGGTATGAAGCGGCGTAATGGTTAACATGGCAGCCTGTTCTGCGCCTGAATTCGCAGTGCAAGTCTAGCGCTTATTGGCTGAGGCGGACTTAAACGACAGGGCTAATTTTGAGTGAATATATTTACGGGCCGGCAACAATGGTTGAGACCCGGGCCGAAGCCCGGGTCTCTGATTGCCTCCTTTGTCGCGGGAGTATTCGCTAATTTAAGGAACCAGTTTCTGGATCTGGCTTTGCAGGTCTGCTTTTTCTGCCTGCAATTTCTTGATGAGATCAACATCGATCTTCGTAGTAGCTTTTAATGCATCATCCAGCTTATTTTCGACTTCCTCGAGCTTGTCTTCCAGGCCTTCGAGCTTCTTGATCGTATCTTGCAGAGACTTGATCTGGGTCTGGATCTGCCCGGCAAGGGTGCTATTGCCGCTCTTGTTCGCATCGTGCAATTGCAGGGCAAGATTTGCCATTTTATCGGCGAGTTTCGTTTCCGCAGGAGTAAGCAGATCCTTGCTCTGCTCGGCCTGCCATTTAATAATATCTTCTATGCTCCAGTCGGTCTTGATGCCATTAAGCAGGCTGAGCACGTTCGACGTCGGATTGATTCCATAAATCTGTGAGCGGAAGAAGTAAGGCGTGAAGGCGGACGATCCCAATACCGACTTCACACTATTATAGACATCGACTGTGGACTGGAACTGGCTTTTGATAGCCGGATCGGTGGACGAGCCAATAGCATTGATGGCATTTTTCTCGAGGCCGCTGAGTTGCCCCAATGCAGAATTTGCAGCCATTTTGTCGAGCTTGTCGCTTGAAAGATTCTTGTTCAGCTCGGCAAAGGTCGCTCTATAGCTGGCGAAAAGGCTTTTGAATTTCTCTGTTGCCGCATTAACGTCGGCAGCCGTGAAGGTCTGCTGATCAAGCTGCTTGCCGCCATTCATAATCGAGTAAGTACTCATGACGCTGTTGCCCTTTTGCACTTTGGCAATCACATCAAAAACGGCAAGACCTTTACCACTCATCTTGCCGCCGTTTTTCGAGTAATCCCTGATAGCCTCCTGTTCCTTGGTCGAAAGGCTGCCGATAGCATCGCGTGCGGCAAGCGCTTCGCGTTGCTCTTGCGTCAGATCCGGGCGGTTGGCAGCGCTATATTTGCCGTTCAGCAGATTGTTATAAGCATCGTTGAATTTCTTGGCGGCTTTCTCCGCTTTCTTGCGCTTGCCACGCTTGCCGCCGAAAATGGAGAAAAGTCCGATCGCAACACCGATGCCGCCGAGAATGGCCCAACCGATGGGATTGGTGAAAAGGAACGCACCGGCGCTCATAATCGTGCTGCCCATACCGCCAAGCGCGCCTCCGGCAGCAGCCGTACCGCCTGCGGCACTTGCTGCGCCACCGCCCAAATTGAGTGCTGTGCTTAATCCGCCTAATCCCAGTCCGTTAAACGCTGCGCTAATTAGACCGCTAACGCCCACCGTACCCGGCGCCATCAAGGCACCAGCAACGCTGACTGCTACGCCAGGCGCCAAGCTCTGAACAACTCCTAATGGATTGTTAATTAAACCGCGAACAAGACCCATCGCATTAGTCGCCGTACCATATAATGCGGCCGGACTGGCGAAAAAATTGGGATTTATATTTGGCTGCGGGCCGACGGGGCCGTTATATGTGCTCGTTCCCGGCGTCAACGTCAACGTCTCGTTCAGCGGCGGTAGACTGAAGGAAGGCGGTGTAAATTGAGTTTGTAAATTTGGGTAGATTATTGGAGGTGTTGTACCGCCAGTGCCATTTGGACCGCTCATAATTACTTCCTGTATTCTTGTTTCAAATAAACGAATTTTTTACTTGCCCAGAGCCTAACGAAATAAAGTATTAATTTCAAGACGATCATAGTAAATATGGGCTGAATTGCCCATATATATAGTATTAATCTGAATAGGATGAATTGCGCCGGAAAAATTAGCGCTTCGTTAGTTTCTTCGGTCTTGCGTACCGTAAAATTCTTTTTTCGTGCTCATTACAAAACGAGTATAGCAAAATTTTCGCGCAAGCGTGCACATCTTGCGTTCATTGTAAATGTTAGGGAATATTTTTCGCGAGCAAATTTACGAGATGCGTTAGACACCGCCGTCGAAAATTTGCGCGTCCGTCTTGCCGCGTCGGATCGCGTCGTTGTATTTGGCGCGATCGAACCAGCGCACTACATTGTCCTTGATCAGCGCGACCTCTCCCGTACTGCCGCTGCCCGCAGGGAATACCCGCACGGAGCTGGATCTTGTCGCAAGGAAATCGAAGATGGCTTTGTCCGTCTGCTTATTGCCGTCTTTCATGATGCCGTAAACATTTTTCGGAACCAGGACGCAGTTGACAGTGAAGTTATTATAACTCTTGTTTCCCGGCAGCAGCATGACGACCATGTCGCCATTGCTTCCTGCCTTCGGCTGGATCACCTGCAGTACCCCGGACACGGAGCTGGTCGTATAGGCCGTGAAGATATCCTTGGCGCTCAGGCCGTTTTTCGTAAGAGCCGCATATACATTGCCCGGAATTGTGACAATCCCGTTTTTCCATCTCATATTGATCGACCCGAGGCGGCTGGGAGGATCGACCTGCGGAGTTGTCATGCCGGTCAGATCAATCGGCTCGCCATTCACGGATATGACACCCACGCTTGCCGCCGCATCGAGTGTCCCTGTCCCAACCATACGCGGCGTTTCCGACTTGAATAATACCGGGAAGAGCGCATCTTCCGGACGTAGGCCTAGCGAGCGTGCCGTTTGCGTTTCAAACCATTCGTAAAGCGAATCCGAAACGAGAACGCCATCAATTTTTCCGTTAGCGGCATTCAGGCGCAGCAGCACGGCCTGATCGCTGCCGCTTTCCGGTTTTGGCCGGAAAGATACCGCTCCACCCTGCGGAGCCGAATTCAGACGGTCGTAGATTTCATCCGCATTGAATCCATTCTTAGTGATCTGGTCGTAAAATTCCTTAGCGATGACGAAGGATTTGCTCCCTACCGTCAGCTTGTAGTCCGTACCCACTTTTTCCACCGTTGCGACAAAGGGTGGCTTCTGCGTAGTAACCATTTTGTCGGCGCCATAAACAGGGATTGTCGGCGTCGGTTTCTGCTTGAGCAGGCGCCAGATATCCTCAAGCCCCCTGCCGCTGATTTTCTTTGTTGAATCCTGCGGATCCGGGCGCTCCGCGAGCAGATCGTTTGCCGTCAGCTTGTAATCGTTGCCGAACAAAAGAAACAGCGCATCGGGGTCGATATTGCCGCGCTTCAGTGCCTCGATATCGAAGTTCTCGTATCTGATCTCGTCCAGCGACAAGGATCCATCCACCCCGCGCGCGGGCATGACCATGCCAGGCTTGTGATAGCGATCGAGTAGCGCGCCAAGAAACAGCCTGGCTTCGTCCAGCGTATTGATGCGTACTTGCTTCAGCTTGTCCGGGTTTCTTACGCCCTGCACATCGATACCGGCGATGCGCAGGAAATCGTCGATGATCGGCGAATAGCGTGCGGACGTTGCCGGCGTTTCCGCAATATTCTTAAGGTCGAAGAACAGATTGCGCAGATCCAAGGCATCGACGCCTTGCTCGTCATGAGCGCTACGCGTATCGAGCAGTTCATCGGCGGACAGAACATCCTTTATGCCGCCAGTGGTGCTGTCAAATGCCTTGAAGGCATCAAGCCTGATATTGGCCGCCTTGAGCTTGTTCGGATCCAGCTCATTAAGATAGAGCCAATCGGCATTCTTGCCTTTCGGATCGTAAGTGCTCTTATAAAAGTTGGCCTGGATGAATTTAATGAAGGCCTTGGCTTCCTCTTTGCTGTCTATTCTCAGCTTGGATTTGCCGTTCCCGGCCGCAAGGTCGCGGAAAGTCTGAATGAGAGAATTCGGCGGCGAAGCCTTCGTCAGAAGATCGTAGATCTCGGCAGGCGATTTCGTCTTGATCTTGTTATAATCGGCAAGCGATGCTTGGACGCCGCTCAGATTGCCTTTGCCGTCGCTCTTGACGACGGCGACGCTGCCATCTGCCGTGAGCGGTTCGACGATCGTGATCGTGTTTGCGGGACCCTGGCCGAGCTTGAAGATTTCGTATGGCGTCTTGTTATTAGCAACCAGCCTGTTATAAATCTCCGGCGCGACGATGACGGTCTTTTTATCGAAAACCAGCATGACGCTGAACGGCGTCTCGCTGATCTGCACCGGGTTCTTGAAATTGTCGTAGATGTCATCCGCGGTGCGGCCATTTTTGAAAACGTCATAAAATCTCGCCGAGATCACGACGCCCTGATTGCCGCGCATCAGCACGACATTGCCTGTGTTTGCCGTGGGGGGAAGATAAACCTGCGCATTGCGCGAAATGTCGGTGATAATGTCCAGAATCTTGCTGTTTACACTCGCTTCGGTCGCACCGCTTGTATTCAGATTTTCGAACAGTGCCTCATAAATGGCCCGATCCATGTTGATGGATTGATTTTTTCCCTGCCTGTCCTTGTATCTGAAAGTAACGGTCGTAACGGTCTTGCTGATGCTCGTCAGCACATTGCCGGACGACGTCTGATCCATCAGGGCATTGTCGAAACCGAGATCGGCCTGCTCGGCAAAGCTCCTATTAAGACGATTGAGGGAGTTGATGCCGATTGTCGTGACTGTCATGACGCTACTCTGCTTTCCAACCGGTTGTTCATGGCCAAGGGGGTATTGAAGGCGCCTGTCCGGCCCATGAAACGCTCGGCTGAGTGGCCCTTAAGCCCTTGTGAACGTTCGAAATAATAGCTGTATAAAGTATTAATTACAATGGGGTCATAGTAAATATAGGACGAATTCTTATGTTTTATTGTTATTAATATAAACATCGGCGATTGTATCGATGAAATTTACTTTCCGTTTATTTATGCAGAGCAAGTTTAAGCGGCTGATGCCATATTGTCGGGATTGTCGAAAATCTCGGCATCGGTTTCGCCCGCCGCCTTGCGCGCCTGATAACTGTCGGCATCCACGAAAACATAGATGCGGCCTTTCACTAATCCAACGCGCGCACCATTTTCCGTCGCATCAGGCGGCATGAATATTTTCAGTTCGGCCGACGGATAGGTGAAGAGATTGAAAATCATGGTGTCGAGCATGGCCGGGTTTTGGCCATTCGCTCCCAGCGATAATTTCAGCGCGTTATAGATACCGGTCGGCAGAGTGATACTTTGCTCCACATTTCCTGCCTGCCTGAGGGTGATCGTTACCGTATCGTCGTCGTCGCTGGTCAGATTGTTGCCGTTGGAATCCTTAAAGCTTACAACCGGCACCGACGACACGCCGCGTGTTCCTCTCGCAATCGTCGCCGGCATCACCCTGCGCGTGGCGCTGACGACGCCTATAAGCGGCGGCAGATAAACCTCCTGCGGTACGCGAATGCGCAGCGCTGTGGAACCGGCATCTTCAACACTATTGTTCGAATTCGAAGACGGAGCGCCGTTATTGCCGGCCGGATAGACACGTATCGGAACGTCAAGAATGTCCGTGATATCCACAAAACTGATACCGCCGGCTGTAATTGTTTGGCCGCTTGTCGTATCGACGATTTTGCGGAAATTCGTCAATTCCATGATTGTCAGCGTATCTTCGTCGACAATTCCGTTCTTGCCTTTCTGGAATTCTTTCCATTTATTCTCGAGAGCCTGGTAATTAATGCCGCCATCTTTCAATTTCTGACCGTCGAGATCGGAGAATTTTATACCTCTGAGAATCGGCTCGCCATTGTCGTATCTGAGCAGCGGCGGCGCATCGTTTTTGCGGTAACGCTCATAAAAGGCAGCGAGGAAAGATAGCAATTCCTTGTCCCCGTCGATACGGTTAGCACTTCTTCCGGCCTCATTATCCGGATCGGGCTGTGCGTTTACGAAACTCATGAAATCATCGACGACGGGGACGTAGAAAGGATTGGTCGATGCAACGGGGGCAGAGATTGGCGCCTTTGCTTTATCGTAATAAAGCTTCCATAACTCATCCTGAGTAAAACCGTTGTTATCGTATTGATGCCGTAAGGCCAGTAAGCTGCCATTGTTGAGCGTTTTGCCAGTGGGATCCCCGGTCTGACGCGCAAGATCGCGAAGCGCGGGAAGGCTGATGTTTGCATCTCTTAGTTTTTTCAGATCCAACTGGTCAAGATAGAGAATTCCAATATTGGCCGGAGGACGCTGCGTGTAATCGTCGCGATAAAGTGCGTATAACCCCTTGATGAAGTCCAGAGCATCTCTTGCTGTATCGATCGCAAATGCATTACCCGATGTCGTATCCGCAGCCGCACTGATGTTGAAATGATCATTGAGCGAGAACGCCTTGTATCCTTTCACGAACGCCATATGATCGGCGCCGGCTTCCGGTCTGGGCCCGGGTTTGTAGGACATGATATCCCAGATATCACGCAGATCGAGACCGTTGACGGCATTTGCGCCGTTCGTGGTGCTTAAGCGCGAATTCCCAAGCTTATCGGCTGTTAGATTGCCGTTCGCATCCGCGCCAAGCTCTGCCCATTTCTGCTTGAGCAGAGTGAAATCGACATTGCCTTGTCTCAATTTGTCCTGATCGAGATTATTCAGGTTTATCGAGGTCGCTATAATCTCGCCTTGAGAGTCACGCCGTACCGGCGCATCGCTCTTGCGGAAACGCTCATAGAACTTGGTCATCCATGCTACGATTTCAACCTGGCTGTCGGCACGATATGCGTATACTCCATTTTTCGTATCCAAGGCGGCAGAGCTGAGCAGATCGTCGATCAGGGGAGAAAATTGCGGTTGTGAGAAATCAAACGGAATATACGGCATGCGGTCTTTATTGATGAGCAGGTTGCGCAAATCGTTGGCATCGAATCCCGGTTTGTTATGTGGATTGAGTTGAATGGTGAAACTGGATGGCGACAGGAAACCGACATTGCCTGTCAGATTCGAAAGGTCAGTAAGGGCATTCAGACTGATATTCGCAGCTTTCAGCTTGTCCTGGTCAAGCTTGCTCAGGTCGAGCGTGAGAAGGTTCGGGTTTCGCTGCTTCTGGGCTGCATCCGTATAGAAAGCGAAAAGCTCGCTGATAAGAGCGGCCGCCTCGCCGCCATCGATCGTTGATTTATCGCCCGAGGATGCCGCAATCTGGCGGAAGCGGTCTATAAATTTCAAGTCTGCTGGAGTGAATTGGGAATACTGCTCGAAAACTTGATCATCCGTTTTACCGTTAGCGAACGAAATATAAGCCTGGTAATTGGTAAAGCTGACATAGGTCAGATCATTATTCGAATTGCGCTTGATCAGCGTAACCGGTTTCGTGCCATCCGGCTGCATCAGGTTGGTGACTTTATTCGCAAGCCCGCTGGTGCCGATCTTGAATATCCGGCTATCGCTGAACCCTAAGTCCTTCGTTAACTTTTTGTACAAATCGGGGCTGAGAGTGACTGATTGGCCATTCGCAGTCAGGATGATGGAAAGCGGTGTATTGGAAATTTGAGGCTCGGGATCGGAAGGCGTTGGCGCGGGCGTGACGACGATCGGGCGCACCACAGTACTGCGCTCGATCAATCCCGTCAGCCCTTGCGGCTGAAGGACGGTACCCTGCTGATTGATGGCCGCATCAAATCTGGGCAGTAACGGGTTTGTTTGCCGGTTTGCCGGTCTGGATAAATTCAGTGATACGCTAACCATACTCAATTCACGAACAATAGACGCGGTCTTGCGTTGTGTTCTAGCGCTGCCGTGGAATTGCCTTCATCGTGCTCCCTGCTGCATTTCAGATTGCGCAACCGGCTGATGTCGATTGTTCGTGGCGTCGTAGCTGCGGGTTATTTG
Source organism: uncultured Alphaproteobacteria bacterium (assembly GCA_963714065.1). Classification (GTDB taxonomy): domain Bacteria; phylum Pseudomonadota; class Alphaproteobacteria; order Rhizobiales; family UBA4765; genus JAZKID01. The sequence goes on from OY970226.1 coordinate 559,762, forward strand.
CCGCTCCGCATCCTTTTCAGGTCGAAACGCTGCGCATTCTGCCAATCCAGCATGCCGTTAAGATCGCCGAAAACGGAAGTGATGCTCGGTGAAAGAGGTTTGTGCTGGTCTTGTGCGTTCATATTGGATACTCCCTGATTTTTTTATTGTTTTTTATGAGGAAGCCAGACTAGCGAAATAAAGTATTAATTTCAATGGCTTTATAGTAAACATAAGCAATATTTCCCACTTATATTGTATTAATATAAATAGGTAAAATATTACTTTCAGAATTATTCTTAAATTAAAGTCCGTTACTTCTATCGCTTATGACATACCATATCCGTATCTCAAAAAATATGTTTCCATTATAAGGAAAAAATTCGCGCGCGCACGTTCATTCTTGATTCACCATGAATGGTGGCATTCAAGCGGTCGCGATTAACATTGGCGAAAAATGAAACGTTACGCTCAGGCCGGCAAAGTATTGGCGTTGAAATCCGGCGCCATATTCGATCTGTTGGCCATCATGTCGTAAATATCTTTCAGGCCGAGACCTGCTACCAGCAGGTCCTTACCATCGGGGCCCTGCACCTTGCGAGTCTTCAATAGCTCCGTGACTGTCAGCCTGTCTTCGTCGACAATCCTGCCTTTCGAATCCTTTTGCAGATCGAGCCATTTCTGCTGGAGGCGTTCGGGATCGATATTCGCCGCCCGCAGTTTATCGGCGTCAAGGTCGGAAAGTTTGATGAATGTTATTCTTGAATTGCCGTTATCATATCTCGGCGAGGCAGGAAGGCCGTCGCTGCGAAAACGGTCATAAAAATCGCCCAGGAATTGCTGGATTTCGAAATTCGTATCGAGACGGTTGTCGCTTCTCACCGGCCCGACAGCGCCATAAGGAGCATAATATCCCCCGTAAGGATCAACGACATTGGGATCCATATGATCGAGGCCCGCATAGTTCAAAAGATCGCCGACGAGAGGCGTAAAGCGCGGATCGTTGACCTGTCCCGGCGGAATAACGGGCAGACCGGTTTTATCGATGAACAATCTTGAGAAATCTTCGGGGCCGAAACCGGGCATCGATACTATTCTATAACCGCGGCGCGGCGCGGTCAGTTCCTGAACCGATACATAACCGTCGTGATTGGTATCGAGCGATCTCAAGGCCGTATAAGATATATTTTCGTTCTTTAGAAGCTGGGTACCAAGTTTGCCGAGATTTAGGCCCTTGCTCGCATCATAGGAAGAACCGGGCGGCGTGAAATATTCCTGGAACTTTTTAAGGAAATCGTTTGCTTCCGTACTATCGATCCTGGTCCTGTCGCCGCCGCGCCCAGCCGCAATGCGGAACAGATCGAAGACATAGCTTCCGTCTCTCTGATTGCCAGTCTTGTGATAAGTATACAGATCGAAATCGGATTGACCGGAAATACCGTGGTCCTGTTGCCAGCTTTTATAATCTTCAAAGGAGACGCTGACATAAGATAAATCCGTGAGTGTGGTACCCGGCACATCGGTACGTTTTATGAGAAGGACATTGCCGAACGGATCCTCGGGCTCCAGGACTTCCACGCGGTTGGCTGCCTGAGGTTTTGCCAGATTAAAAATATCTTCATGACTCAAATTGTATTGACCTGTCCTGTAATATTTATATTTTCCAGAATCATGCAAAAGGTAATACAAGTCAGGATTAAGAACGAGAAAGCCACCTCCGGATCTTTTTACAAGCAATGTGCTGAATGGCGTAGATTCGACATTAATGACGGGCTCGATAGGTGTCGCGGGCGAAAAAAACGTTCCGCTCGTCTCGAGATTGGTAAATTCGTTGCCACCATTCGATTGCTCTTCCGGTATTTCCTGCAGCGTGGCATTTACCTGGGTCAGGGTCGCGCTGAAACTCGGGGGTTTATTAAGAAGAATATTATTGGGCAGTTTTTTGCCCGATGAGGGTCCAATAACCGACATTATACTGCTCCCTGACCTTTTCTCGCGGCCCCAGCTTATGCAAATTAAGTATTCATACAGTTAATTATCATCTAAATTTCGATTGTATATTGCAGTATCGTGAATAAAATCAATATCTGTAAGAATATAAGCTTGGTAATAACAATTATTTAGTTCAATTATATTGCTTTTTATATATCTGGATTACCGGCAGGGGCGGAGCCGGACCCGGCTCGCAAATGCATGCAATTGCATTATGCTTTCATTCACGATGAACACGTCCCCGATCAAGCTCGCCCTGGTGCAAATGAATGTCGGCAGCGACAAGGCCGCCAATCTGGACAAGGCCGAACGACTTGTCGCAACCGCAATCGAAAAGGAAAAACCGCATTGGCTTGCACTGCCGGAGATGTTCGACTTCGCCGACAGCAATACGGACAAGCGTGCGATTGCCGAGATTTTGGGAGAAGGCCCTGCCTATCGGCTCGCGCAAACACTTGCCCGCAAATATTCCATTCATCTGCATGCTGGAAGTTTTCACGAATGGCGGCCGGATATCCAGCGCATTTCGAATACAAGCGTGGTTTTCAATCCGCGCGGCGAGCAGATTGCGCTGTATCGCAAACTGCATCTTTTCGATATCGTGACACCTTCCGGTGTTTCCTATCAAGAGAGCGCGCATATCGCCGCCGGCGATGAAGTCGTGACTTATCCATGCGAAGGATTAACTTTCGGATGCGCGATCTGCTACGACCTGCGCTTTCCCGAGCTTTTCCAGGCCTTGCGTTTGCGCGGCGCCGATATCATTGCCGTGCCCTCCGCTTTCACGCGCGAAACGGGGCGAGCGCATTGGGAAATCCTGCTGCGCGCGCGGGCAATCGAAACGCAATGTTATATCGCAGCACCCGCTCAAACCGGCCCCTTCATGCAAGACAACCAGCAGCGTTTCACTTTCGGACATTCTTTGATTGCCGACCCATGGGGAGACATAGCGGCGCGCTTGGAAAATGAATTGGAAAATGAATTGGAAAACGGCGATGGCTATCTTGCTGCAGAACTCGATCGTGAAAAACTAGCGCGCATACGTACCAATATGCCGCTCATGCAGCATAGACGATTTGCTTTGCCGCAAATCGTCAAACCCGCCTGATACATTACAATCCTGCAACCAGCATTGCGCCGATGGGCGCTGCGCTGAATGCCGTCAGTAAGGAAAATATTGCAGTCGCAAGAAAGGCTGTAATCGTGATTTTCATTAAAATCTCCCGTGTTCGGAAAACAGTGAACCGGAAAAGCCCGCAAGAAAGCGAAACGGGATGGTTTTTCAAATAATAAAGAAATTACAAAAAATCGCGGTTTTATTGAATCTTTGCCGCCGCCTGCGGCCAACATCATCGCTTCCTTAATGCCACCCTGCAATATTACGCTTGCGAGTTTCAAAACATAGGAGACATAAAAATGGCTACAGCTACACCGAGACCGAACACCGACATGAAAAACGAGAAAAAAGCAGTCCAGGATATTAGCGGCGAAATTTCCTATTTCGCCAATAAGGCCGGCAATGAAGTTCGGCATTATCTGGATGCCGCCAACGAACAGATCGCAACCGTGACCGACACGCTGACGGACGAAGTTCGCACCAATCCTCTTCGGACGCTTCTTACCGCTGCCGGAATAGGGTTTGTTTTGGGCGCCTTGTTCCGCAGATAAACGCAACGGTCAAAATGAGAGAAATCGCAGTCATGCTTGGAAAAATTGCGGGACTGCTGTTATTGAAGAAAACCATGTCCGCAAGCAGTTCTCTGCTCGAGAACTTGTTTGCGGGCTTGGTCGTGGTTGCCGTTCTTTCCTTGATGGCCACGCTTTTGCTCGGCTCCCTTATTTTGGGAGGCGTAATCTTTGGCTATCAGGCCCTTCTCACTTCGGGTTATGAGGCGCAGACAGCCGCCCTGATCATGGGCGGGGCGGTATTATGCCTGCTTGTGATTATTCTGGCGGCCATTGTGCTCTGTATCCGGAAACTCCGTAAAATTCCCAAACGCCTTGTCATAAACGAGGCGCCGGCGCTGAATATCGTCAGCAATATTACGGACGCTTTTGTCGAAGGATTCCGCAGGCCGCAAGCAAGAAGATAGATTTTATTGCATCTTTGAAATCGGGCGGTGTAAGCTCCGCCGTCGTTTTTATGTTTAGTCCATGAAATTGCCGCAACGCTTTACGTCAGACCGGAATTACTTCTTCACGATTTTCGTGATCGGCGCGCTATTGTTTGCGACCTTCAGCACGGTACTTTACCGGCAATATAACGAAGCACGCTTTATCAACGACCGCGCCATTCATTATTACGAAATGCTGCGCCGCGCCCGGCTGATCTACATCCATCTTCTTAATATGGAAACGGGTTCACGCGGTTATCTCATGACCGGCAAGAAAAACTTTCTGACGCCTTATGAAACTTCGCAGGGCATGGTCGACGAGCATATGAATGCCGTTATCGTGATGGCGGAAGACAACCCCGATATCAGGCAGCCGCTGGAAAATATTCGTGCGAAAGCCGACGAATTCAAAGCCCTGCTTCGCTCAGAAATCCAGCTATTCGATGCGAAAGGCAGATCTGCGGCCACGGATGCAATGCTCGAGAAGCAGAAACAGCAGATGGACGATCTGCGCGGCATGCTGGATAATTTCCTGCGCGACAGCCGGTTCAATCTTCAGAACTATCTCGACGATTCCAATACCAAGAGCAGGGAGTTTGTATCCTCGCTCACCATAGGCACGGCATTGGCCATCGGCGTCATGCTGCTGATCACCCTGCTCGTTCTCTCCCTGCTCGCGCGCTCGCGCAGGGCGGAGGAGGAAGTGAGGCGAAGCGACGAGCGTCTCCTGGCCATCATGAACGAACTGAATGACGGCGTGTTCGACTACGATCTGCGGAACAAGGCAATCTATTTCTCTCCCTCCTATAAATCGATGCTGGGCTACAATGATCAGGAGCATCCGGATACGATCGAAGCTTTCAGGCAGCATCTGCATCCCGACGATGCCGATATTATGTCTCCGGCTTTCACCGGCCTGCTGAACCGGCAGGCGCCTGCTTATTCTTCCGTTTTCCGCCTGCGCCATAAGGATGGCAACTGGCGATGGATCCTTTCTCGCGGCATCGGAATCTGGAACCGGAAAGGGGAGATGGAACGGCTGATCGGCGTGCATACCGACATCACGGAGCAGAAAAACCGCGAAGAAGAGCTCAAGCAGCTCAACAGCGATATGGAAAGTTTCATCTATATCGCTTCGCACGATCTGCGCTCGCCGCTTGTCAACCTCAAGGGTTTTGCCGGCGAGATCGAACACGCCATACGCATGGCCAAACCGACATTCGAACATGCCAAGCACGCGCTTTCGCCGGAAGACCGTTCCGCCCTGCAACATATTTTCGAAAACGATATTCCCGAATCCTTAGGGTTCATCGGCAAGGCCGTCGGGACAATGGACAAGCTGACAAGCGCCGTTCTCGATCTTTCCCGCATCGGCAGCCGCGAGCTAAGGATGGAACCCATAGATACGAAGACGCTGGTCGAGCGCAGTATCGACGGCATGGCTTATGTCATTTCGCAAAAGGAGGCGGAGGTGGTCTGCGAATCTTTGCCGCAAATCGTTTCGGACGCGCTGTCGATCGAGCATATTTTCAACAACCTGCTCGATAATGCCTTAAAATATCTTTCTCCAGAACGGAAAGGTAAAATCACCGTCTCCTCGCAAATAACTGGCAGAGACGTCATCTTCTCTGTAAAAGACAATGGCCGCGGTATCGCCAGGGAAGATCGGAAGAAAATTTTCGAGATTTTCCGCCGCGCCCGCAATACGGGCGATGTGCATGGTCTCGGCATGGGCATGGCCTATGTCAAGGCAACCGTGCGCAGGCTCGGCGGTTCGATATGGTTCGACTCTACGCTGAACGAGGGAACGACATTCTATTTGCGGCTTCCGGTTTTGGAAAACAAAAAGGCATAGGTTTCGGAGAAAGAAGTGGCCATTTTCAGTGAACAGTTTTCGATCGTCATGGTGGAAGACGACGAGGGGCATGCACGCCTGATCGAAAAAAATCTCAGGCGCGCCGGGATCGGCAACGAACTGCGCCATATCGGCAACGGCGCCGTCGCCATGGATTATTTCTTTCGCGAGGAAAACAAAAACAAGCACCACAACACGCTGGTGCTGCTCGATCTCAATCTCCCCGAAATCGACGGCTACGAAATCCTGAAACGTCTGAAGAGCGAGCCGGACACGCGCGCAATTCCGATTATCGTCCTCACGACGACCGACAACCCAAACGAGATCGAACGCTGTTATCAACTCGGCTGCAATGTCTATATTACGAAGCCGGTCGAATACGACAATTTCTCCGACGCCATACGCAAGCTTGGCCTAATGCTCGCCATCGTCAAGGTGCCGCAGGGCCATAAACCATGGGATCGGGATGCCTGATACAAAGCTCAACCGCATTCTCTGCGTGGAAGACGACGAAGGCCTGGCGCGCCTTCTGCAAAAACGCCTGCAGCGGCACGGTTTCACGATCGATATCTGTTTGTCCGGCGAAGCGGCGCTGGAACGGCTCGTGCAGGAAACCTATGATATGATCCTGCTCGATTACCATCTGCCGGGCATGAGCGGGCTCGAAATGCTCGACCGTCTCAAAACCATGCCCAATCCCACGCCTGTCATCGTGCTGACCGCCAGCGGCGACGAGCGCATTGCGCTTGCCGCCCTCGAAAAAGGTGCCGCCGATTACGCGGTCAAGGACAGCGAGCAAACCTATATCGACCTGCTGCCTGCCGTGATGCAGGCCGCCTTCACAAAAGAGCGCCTGCTGCGCATCTACGAGCAGCAGAAGCAGGAGCTGGTGCTCGCCAAGGAAAAGGCGGAAGCCGCAAACCAGGCAAAAAGCAATTTTCTGGCGACCATGAGCCATGAAATGCGCACACCGCTGAATGTCGTTATCGGGCTTGCGCGCCTGCTTTCCGAAGCACAGCTCGGCCCCAAGGAACGCAACATGCTCGACACCATTCTTTCGAGCGCCGACCTGCTTATGAAACTGATCAACGATCTTCTCAATCTCACGCGCATCGAATCCGGCCAGATCGAACTTGAATTGCAGGATTTCGATTTTTCGCAGCTTCTGGAAGACATGCGCGTGATGTTCGAAACGCAGGCGAAAGAGAAAAATCTCGGTTTCGGGATTGTCGACGAAACGAAGCAGTGCCGGGTGACGGGCGATCGCACGCGCATTCAGCAAATTCTGGTCAACCTGATCGGTAATGCGATTAAATTCACGGAAACGGGTGGCATTGCCGTACTCGCGCGCGCAACATTCTCGTCAGGCGACGCTTTTATCACCGTCGACGTCAAGGATACGGGGATCGGCATCGAGCCCGAGAAAATGCCCGTCATTTTCGAAAAATTCACGCAGGCGGACGAAACGATCACGCGCCGTTTCGGCGGCACCGGGCTGGGCCTGCCGATTTCCCGCTCGTTGGCCGAACTTATGGGCGGCCATATCGTTGCCGAAAGCAAGCCGGGTAAGGGCTCCTCATTCACGCTCACGCTGTCTTTGAAAACGGTCGCGGCGGCACCTGCGCAAAACAAAACAAAAGAGAAAATCATCGTGCCGGATCATGCCGACAGGCATGACACCGTGCTTGTGGTGGAAGATTACCCTCCGAATATCATGGTCGCGAGCATGATGTTGGAAAGCCTCGGCTTCAAGGTCGTCGTTGCCGCAGACGGACAACAGGCCATCGAGCATGTCACGGCCGCATCGTCGCCATTCACCGCCATTCTCATGGATGTCCAGATGCAGGACATGGACGGGCTGGAAACGACACGGCTTATCCGCGAACTCGAGACCGGCAAGGGTTTCAAAAACACGATTATCGGCGTCACTGCGCACGCGCTTGCGGGAGATCGTGAAAAATGCATCGCCGCGGGCATGGACGACTATATCAGCAAGCCCATCCATTACGAAATTCTCAGCTCCAAATTACAATCCGCGGCCGCCAATTAATATTCGAGCGGCCCTGTCGTCACTTTACCGGATCCTTATTTAAAGACCGACCTTCCCCGACTGATTTTTTCCGATTCGAAAATCACACTCTCCCGATACTTGGTAAAGGAGACTGCGATGCAACAATCCACGACCATCTCTCTCGAAAGCGGCAATCTGCCCGAGTTCTTCGAAATGGAGCCTTTTCGCCATGATGTCAGAAATCTTCTGGCGAAATCCGAACCGGTTCTCGAAAAGGAAGGTGTGCTCGACCAAGCCTTCAAACTCGAGAAGCTGATGGATTCTCTATCGCCGTGGCTTTACTTCGGCACGGATACTCTTCAAGGACGGCATATCCTGCCTGCATACCATGCGCGATCGTCTATGCCAGGCGCTGGACGAGCTTCTGCGGCTTGAAAGCGAAGGCCGCCCGCCCGCAACCGCGGTGCAGGAAAGGGAGGTCGCGGAAATTGATCACACCATCGATCGGATCAATCATCTGATTCAGGTGCTGGAAGGCGCGCCGATGCCCTTCACAAGCTGCCAGCAGCACGCTCCCGAAGCATGGAGGCTGGCATGACGACCCCGCTTCCCACCAAGCCTGCCGAAGAGCCTTCCCTGTTTTTTATCCCGCTGCTGGATACCGAATTCGACGAACTGGAAGGCGAAGAAACATTGGCGCTGGAGCAGCTCTTTCACTGAGTATTTATCGTTTTTTTATGAAGGATGTACTCCTCCAGCATCGCTTCCGGTTATCGAAAAAAATAACTTTAGGTTGTTTCTTGATATTGTTTCGAGACGCCCTAAATATGCGCCGCTCCTTCCCCCTCGGGAGCGGCGCCATTTTTATTTTATAAAACTGCTGATATTATATATAAGGTACCAGGCGCGAGCGAGAGTTTTCGTGAAATGCATGACCATTCGTCCCCACCTCAAAATCAGAATACTCCCGACAATATGCGGGAAGCCCTGCACCGGAAAATTCTCGACGGCGTTTCGCACGATCTGAAGACACCGCTGGCAACGATCATCGGCTCGCTGGAAATCTACCGGCGCATGGAAGAAAAACTGTCCAAGGAAAAATGTGGCGCATTGATCGGTGCGGCACTGAGCGAAGCTTACAGACTCGACAATTTCATCACCAATATTCTCGATATGGCGAAACTCGAAAACGATATGGTCAGGGTACGCAACGAAGCATGCGACCTGACGCGCCTGATCAGCGAATGCTGGGTAAAGCTTGGCCCGAAACGCGCAAATTGCGAAATGACCATGCATTCGCTGAATGCCGACACCCTCGTCCACGCCGATCCCATGCTGCTCGCCCGTGCCGTCAACCTCGTGCTTGAAAATGCCATGAAGCATGGAGGAAAAAAGCCGGTCATCGTTATCGAATACGGTAAGGAAGGCGGCGATGTCTTTATCCGCGTTCGCGACCATGGCCCCGGCATCGCACAAGGGAAAGAAACGGAAATATTTTCCAAATATACGCGCTTTCACAAAGCCGATCACCAGAATGCCGGCACGGGCCTTGGGCTCGCCATATGCCGGCAATTGATGAAACTGCTTGCAGGCACGGTCGAGGTCGCCAACCATGCCGGCGGCGGCGCGGAATTCACGATCAGATTGCCCGCAGGCTGAAGACCCTTAAGCCGCCTCGCTGGAATTCGCTGCCGGCATTGCATCCATGCGATAGCCTATGCCGGCCTCGGACACGATCAGCTTGCCGAGACCCGGCGATGTTTCCAGCTTTTCGCGCACCTGGCCGATATAGACGCGCAGATATTGCGTATCCGCCTCATGCGCCGGGCCCCAGACTTCCTTGAGGATCTGCTTGTGCGTCAGCATCCTGCCGCGATTGAGCATGAAATAGCGCAGCAGATCGTATTCCTTCGGCGTGAAAGCGACTTTTTGCCCGTCGATGCTCACTTCATGCCGCACGAGATCCATGCAGATGACGCCGTTCACAAGCTCCGGATTGCCCGCCTCGCGCACGGCAACCTTGCGCAGGTTCGCATTGATGCGCGCGAGCAGCACATCGGCACTGAAGGGTTTGGTGATATAATCGTCTGCGCCTATATTCAGCGCCGCAGCGACTTCCTCGTCGTCGGAGCGCACGGTAAGGACAAGAATGGGTATATGCGTCCATTGTCGCAGCGCGGCGATGACCTCCTTGCCGTCCATGTCCGGCAGGCCGAGATCGAGAACGATCAGATCCGGCTTGACCGACGCGGCAAGGCGCACCGCCTGTTTGCCGCTATCGCTCTCGACGACCTTGAAATCGGCCGTGTCGAGAAAAATATTCAGCATTCTGCGGATTTCCTCTTCGTCGTCGACGACGAGGATCGTGTTCTTTTTTTCGTGCATGTTTCGTTAGCTCGCTGGGGCCGGGTTTCAATAAAAAATATTATAAAGGATAATAACGATAAGGGGTACACCCATAAGCCACATAATCAGACTGCGCATATTCGCTCCTTGGTTTCTCCAATCCAGTTGTGGGGTTTTCTGCAAAAAGGGCCATATGGCATGCGTCGCCGAATTATAAGAATTCAGTAAAAACTCAAGCCGTTGATCGTATTAATGAATATAGGAAGATCTTTTTTATCGGCGTTTTTTTCGCTTGCCAATTTTGTGAGAACAAAATATGAACAAAATCATGGGGCCTAAAGAAATCAGGATCCGCGATCCGCTACACAATATTATTGAGTTCGATACATCGAAACAACTCGAGCGAACGCTATGGAAAGTCGTACAGACGCGCACTTTCCAAAGATTGCGCCGCGTCAAGCAACAGGGCTTTTCCGATCTTGTCTATCCGGGCGCCACGCATTCGCGCTTCGCCCACAGCATCGGTGTTTTTCACACGGCACGACGCCTGATCGATCTGATCGAGCGGCAACGGGCATCGAAACAGGAGATCCATGCACACCAGGCATTGGCCGCGGCTCTCGTGCACGACCTCGGCCATGGCCCGTTCAGCCATGCTTTTGAAGAGGTCGGCAAACGGCTGTCCCTAAAAATGGCCAATCACGAACATGTCAGCGATCTTCTCATTCGCGAAGGAGAAATCGCCGAGATACTTTGCGAACTTTGCAGCGGTTTTGCGAACGATGTCGCAGATATCGTCAGGCAGCGCAAAAGCGACAATGCTTATCAGCCTGTCGTTTCCAGCCAGTTCGACGCCGACCGGCTCGATTACATGCAGCGCGACCGGCTGATGACCGGCGCGCAACATGCCGCCATAGATCTGGAATGGCTGCTCGCCAATCTGGAAATCGGAAAGGTGCCTTATGGCGTCGACAAGGAATTGCTCGGAGAAATTGAAACCTTCGTACTGGGACCAAAAGCGCTGCATGCCGCAGAAGCTTTCGTGCTGGGACTTTTCCAGCTTTATCCGACGGTTTATCTGCACAAGACGACACGAAGTGCGCAAAAATTATGCACCGAACTTCTTTGCCGCATTGTCGCCTTGGCAAAGGATAATGCGGTCGGCAAGACGGGACTGACGGACACCCACCCGCTTATCCTCTTCGCAAAATCACCGGATCAGGTTGCCACTGTTCTCGAGCTCGACGATACCGTCGTTTGGGGTGCACTGCCGCTGCTGGCCACCGCCGCCGACGAGTGCATCGCCAAGCTGGCTTGCCGGCTCCGCGACAGGAAGCTTTATAAATGTATCGACGTGCGAACGAAGCTCGGCCCCAAAAAACCCGATGAATTGGACGCATCCTGCGTGGCTATCAGGGAAAAATTAACCGAACAGGCCGACAAAATTAACGTGGAAATGCCGCGTATCCTGATCGACGAAGACGGGCGGTCTCCATATAAGTCTGTGTCTGCGGAAGAACCCAAAAAAGCGCCGCTCAATCAAATCTACATCCGGATGCCGGATGGCACGGCCGGTGGGAAAATCGTCGATCTCAAGGAATGCTCGGATGTCGTTCGTTCTCTGGAAACATTCAAATTCTTTCGTGTTTACGTTGCCGATGAAGACGAAGAAGCGAAAAAGATCGTAGGGCAGGCCATCGACGGAGAAAAACGCACATGACCCAAAAGGCGCAAGGCAAAACCGACTTCGAAAAGGTCGTTGAAATCATTCAGGAAGCAGGCGGCATGGTTGTCGGCCGTACGCGGTTGCAAAAACTGTGTTTCTTTCTTGAAAAAGCCGGGCTCGGCAAGGGATTTTCTTTCGAATACCGGCATTACGGCCCTTATAGCGAAGACCTCTCCGAAGCCGCCCGCCTCGCTCATTTTATGGATCTGATCGAAGAAAAAGAAGAGCCCACAAGCTGGGGCGGATATTATTCCACCTACACTTTACGTTCGGAAGAAAACCGCACGGCTGCGGCGAATGAATTGGCGGTCCAGGCCTCCCATGCCGACTCCATACAGCTGGAACTGGCGGCCACCGCTTTATTTATCGCGATGGAAGAAAAAAATCATAAAAAACCTTGGGAAGAGACCGAGCGGCGAAAACCCGAGAAAGCCGCACATGGCCGCTTGGAAAAAGCAAAAGAGCTTTACCGTGCGCTGCAAAAAATAAAAACACCGCAGCGGCTTCCCGACATCGCCTGATCGCAGCCGTTAAATCGCATCTTTATCGCGAAATCCCGAAATCGGGACACTTTGGTTGGTGCGCCGCATAGGCATGAAGCGCATGCCCTTCCATAAAAAATTAAATAAAAACAATATGTTAAAAGAATGGCCTGATTTAAGCTCCTCAGGCTGCCTTGTTCCTGCCCAATTTGGCGGGCAAGTGCCCTTTCGGGTCAGTCATCGCGGTTATTAGCCGCGATTACCCAAGGCTTTGCCGGACTTGTCCGCAAGCCAAACAATCAACCTCCCACGCTGTTGGGTTTAAAATTGCACGCTCCGGCGCGCCAATAATGAGGAATTTTTATTATGAAACGTCTACTTGTTCTTTTTGCCTTGTTTTTCTTTGCCATGAATACCGCCGAAGCCTCAGGACGCCCCAGCCGCTGGTGCGGCTGGTATATGCGCACGCAGGTGGGCCACGATCCCGGCCCGTCCTTCAACCTCGCCCGCAACTGGGCACATTATGGTTCGCCGGCGCGTGGCCCGGCCGTTGGCACGATTGTGGTGTGGCGCAGCCATGTCGGCAAGATCGTGGGCCAGACTGCCAAGGGTTGGCTCGTGCATTCTGGCAATGACAGCAATGCGGTTCGCACGCGCCCCCGCTCGGTGCGCGGGGCGATCGCGTTCAGATGGCCCAGCGGCAATTATCGCGTGGCGATGCGCTAGAAATAAGCTCGTCCGCCGTCGCCCAACCGGCTTGCCAAGCCGTAGCCTGCAAAGCAGGCGAAGGCTGGTGGGTGATGTAGGGATCGAACCTACGACCCGCTGATTAAGAGTCAGCTGCTCTACCGACTGAGCTAATCACCCGTGAGGGATGACGTAGCGAAGATACGGCCCTTACGCAAGTTTTCCGGGCTGGAACTTCAAACCTTGATGAACCCTTCGCCCACCACCACGGCCTGGCCGCCGATGCGCGTGCCGGTGAGCCGGCCTGCGGTAATTTCAATTTCAAGACGAAGCAGGCTAGGTCGCCCCATTTCCACACCCTGCTCCACGCTGCGTTCATGCGCGCCATCCGGCAGGCCTTCGAAACGGGCAAGCACGCCGGCAAAGGCGGCCACGGCAGAACCCGTGGCGGGATCCTCGATAATTTCCAGATTGGGCGAGAACATGCGCGCCCGGAAATCGGCGCCCTGCTCGGCCGGCAGCTTCGTATAGGCATAAGCCGACGTGCCGATACTATCCATCCACAGCGGCACCATGGGCTTGGTACGATGCAGCGCATCGCGGTCGCGTACGGGTACGAACAGAAAATCGAGGCCCGAAGACAGGCGGATGGGTTTGTGATTGTCGAAACCGATATCGGAAGGCACAAGGCCGAGCGCAAGCGCCATTTTTTCGCGCGTCGGCGCCTTGCCGGTTTCCGATGCCAGTTTCGGCGTATCGAATTCGGCGCCGGTGACCTTGCGCGGGTCTATCTGCACGCCGCAGCGAATGGCGCCGATATGTTCTTCAAGCACGATGATGGCTTCGTGCTTCTCGGTGCGGCCAAATTTCTGCTCGGCCAGCAGCACGGCCGTGCCGATGGTGGGATGGCCGGCAAAAGGCACTTCGCGGGTCGGCGTAAAAATGCGGATGCGCGCCGTGTGGACGGGATTGTGCGGCTGCAGAACGAAAACAGTTTCCGAAAGGTTGAACTCGCGCGCAATCGCCTGCATGTCCTCGGTATCGAGTTCGTCGGCATTATGGACGACGCCCAGCGTATTGCCGGAGAGCGGCTTTGCCGTGAAAACATCGAGCGTGTTGAAAGCAAGGCGGCGCATGATCTGGTAATCAACCGCTACCCGAAGGTTTGCAGGAGCGCAAGAGCGGGAAAAAGATTATATTCCGCCAAAATCTTTCACGAGATCTCTTGCCTCGCCGATACCGGTTTTGCGCCAATCGCGCATCTGGTTGCGAAACCAGGTTTCCTGGCGTTTCGCATATTGGCGGGTGGCAAGCATGGTTTTTGCGCCTGCCTCCTCGATATTCGTTTTACCCTGCACACAGCTTGCCAGTTCGCGTACGCCGATCGCCTTCATGACAGGCAGCATGGGATCGAGGCCGCGCGATAAAAGTGCCGCCACTTCATCGATCGCGCCATCTTTGAGCATGTTTGACCAACGCTGTGCGATGCGCTTTTCCAATATCGGGCGCTCAACAGTCACAAACAGACGCAGCCAGCGCTCCGGATCGAGCAAAGGCTGTGCGGGGCGGGCCTGAATATCGGCAAGCGATTTGCCCGTCGCCTCGATCACTTCCAGCGCGCGCACGATGCGTTGCGTATCGTTCGGCATCAGGCGCTTGGCCATAATCGGGTCGCGCTTTCCCAGCTCAGCATGCAGATCTTCCGATGCAAGCTTCGCTTTTTCGCGCCATTTCCTGCGGATAGGAGCGGAAATAGGCGGGAGTTCGGCAAGGCCTTCGAATATGGCGCGGAAATAAAGCCCCGTGCCGCCGACAAAAATGGGCATGCGCCCGCTTTCCTTTGCAAGGAAGGCCGCCTGTTTCGCCCAGTCGGCGGCGGAGCAGCTCCCGGCGCCGTCGATGATGCCATAAAGCGCATGCGGCACGCGTTTTTCGTCCTCAATCGACGGCCTTGCCGTAACGACCCGCAGATCGGCATAAACCTGGGCGCTGTCGGCATTGATAATCAGGCCGTCCAGCGCTTCGGCGAGCTCCATGGCAAGCGCCGACTTGCCGGATGCCGTCGTGCCTGCGATAGCAATGCCTTGAATGGAGTTTTTTTCCGGCATGGATTTCGTTGCGGTCATTGTCGCCAAAGATGAAAAGCTGCGCGAGGCATCAGTTAATGCCCTGCGCGCACATTTGCCGCAAGCGCAGGATATTGATTGGCTTGCGCCGCATCGGGCCTGCGAAATCGCCTTTACGCCAAAAACCGCGCTTCGGCTCGATGCCCGGCACGAACTTGCGAGCCTTTTGCAGGAAAAACTGAGCCTGCCCGCCGATATCGGTATTTTCCTCAAAGAAAATCGCCGCAAGAAACTGCTGCTTGCCGATATGGACAGCACCATGATCGGCGAGGAATCGCTCGACGAACTGGCGCGCGAAATCGGCGTGCACGATACCGTTGCAGCCATTACCGGGCGCGCCATGCGCGGCGAGATCGATTTCGAGACCGCCCTGCGCGAGCGCGTCGCCCTGCTCAAGGGCCTGCCGCTGACGCGCGTCCGAAACGTCATCGAAAAAATCACGTTTACGCCGGGTGCGAAAACGCTGGCCGCCAGCATGAAGGCGCAAGGGGCCTATACCGTGCTCGTTTCCGGCGGCTTTACGCTGTTTACGGAACATGTCGCAGCCTGTCTCGGTTTCGACAGCCATATCGCCAACCGGCTGGAATGCGAGGGCGAGCGACTTTCGGGCACGGTTACCGAGCCCATTTTGGGGGGTGCTGCCAAACAACAGGCGCTTCTCGATGTCTGCAAGCAAAAAGGACTGGCACCCGATGACGCTTTGGCCATCGGCGACGGCGCTAACGACCTCATGATGGTTGAGAGCGCGGGCCTGGGGCTTGGTTTTCACCCCAAACCCGTTCTGGCGGAGGCCGCGGACGCGCAAATCCGGCATACGGATCTGGCATCTGCCCTTTATTTCCAGGGCTACCGGCGCGACGAATTTATTTTTTCTGAATAAACAGGTCTTTCTAATCCATACATTGCCATTCTTTTCGAAAAGTCGCAGTCTTGGAGACGATTTTAAAAACCATTCCTTTAGCGACTGATTGATGACCGCAATTGCTGATCCTATCCTGTCCCTGATCGCCGCCGTTGCGGAAAACGATGTTATTGGCAGCAACAATACGCTGCCCTGGCAGCTTTCCTCAGACCTCAAGCGTTTCAAGGCCGTCACCATGGGCAAACCGGTGATCATGGGCCGCAAGACCTATCTCTCCATCGGCAAGCCGCTGGAAGGCCGCAACCTGATCGTGCTGACGCGCGACCAGGCCTTTTCGGCCGAGGGTGTGGAAGTCGTGCATACGCTGGACGAGGCCATCGCCAAGGCCGAAGTCCATGCCCGCAAGGCGCAGGTTGCAGAGATCATGGTGGCGGGCGGCGCCGATATCTATGCACAGACCATTCAGGACGCCGACCGGCTCTATCTGACGCGCGTCCATGCCGAACCCGAGGGCGATGCGCGTTTCCCAAAATGGACCAAGACCGAATGGGAGCTGATCCACTCCGAAGACCTCCGCCAAAGCTCGCGCGATTCGGTGGCGACGACTTATGAAGTGTATGACAGGATATAAACTCTTGTAGGGTGGGTTGAACGCAGTGAAACCCACCACAAATCTCATAACATGATGGGTTTCGCTAACGCTCAACCCATTCTACAAAATGATACACCGTCTTTAACGGGGTGCATGAATGGATCTATATTTCGGCCTTAATCTCGATGAGTGGAAAACCATCTCCATCGTCGCGCAGGGCGTGTTGATGGTTATTTTGGTGGCAACTGGTATTTATCAGCTTCTTGCCATTCGTGCGCAGACGAAAAGAACGGCAACGCTAGAAATGTGCACACGTTTTGCGACAGATGCGACGTTACGAGATTATAACAATCAACTCGTTGCGGCACGTAAAAACGGCGACCTTGAAAAAAATCCATCAAAATACAAATCGGATATTGTCGGTATACTTAATTTTCTCGACATGGTCGCCATCGGCGTCCGACGCGGTATTTATGATGAAAAGCTGACGCATGATTACATGAAATGGATTATAAGAATGGATGTGCAACGCTATTTGACAGGAGATTTTCCAATAAAGGCAAATCTTTTTATGCCTGCATATAGTGATTTGCTGGCGCTTGACTGCAAATGGGGCGATCCTGCTGGCTCCCTTCCGGAAGAAGAGAAAAAGCGACGGCATGAATTAATAGTGTACGGCAAACCTTCTTCCTAGATGTCGGGCGTCATTAAAAATCGCCTTGCCCTTTTCTTCATAGGCGTTACAACAAGATAAGCTTTTTTTTAATAAGGTAACCTATGTCCTGGAACAATCCGCCCGGTGGCCCATGGGGCTCCGGCGGCGATCAGCAAGAGCCCGAGGATTACCGCAAGCAGCAGCGCGAAAAACGCGCAACGCGGCAGGAGTCGGTTTTCGACGACCTGTTCACCCGCCTGCAGGACTGGCTGAGAGGAAATTTCCACAATAATGGCGGCGGCTGGGACATCAAAACCGTGAGCCTTCTGGGTCTGCTAGGTCTTGCTGCCTTGTTCCTCTACAAATCCGCCTTCACCATAGCGCCGGACCAGATCGGCATCGTCACGCGCTTTGGCGCCTATCAGGCACCGCCGCGCCCGCCCGGCCTCAACTTCATGCTCTGGCCGTTCGACCGTGTGCAGATCCTGCGCGTGACGGCCGAAAACCTCGAGGAGATCGGCTACCGCACCGTGGGCGAGCGCTCGGGCCGCAAGGAAGCGCCCGAGGAAGCCTTGATGCTGACCTCGGACGAAAATATCGTTTCCTTGGGCTTCAACGTGACCTGGGCGATCAAGACGAGCGCGCCGCAGGATTTCCTCTTCAATGTGGTGGGCGTGCGCGACACCATCCGCGCGGTTGCCGAAAGCGCCATGCGCGAAGTGGTCGGCCGCAACCGCGCCGAGGATGTCGTCACCAAGGGCCAGGTGATCCTGCAGACCGATGTCATCAGGATCATGCAGGATACGCTCGACCGTTATGGCGCAGGCGTGACCATTACCAATGTCACGATTTCACGTCCTGAAGTTCCCCCGGCAGTACGTGAAGCATTTAACGACGTTCAACAAGCCGCACAGGATGCGCAGACCTTCCAGAACCAGTCGCATCGCGACGCCAACCAGCTTCTTGCCGACGCGCGCGGCGATGCCGCCGTGCAATTGCAGGAAGCCGACGCCTATGCCAAGCGCGTGGTTGCCGAGGCGCAGGGCGAAGCGGCACGCTTCCTCTCCGTTCTCGCCGAATACCGCAATGCCAAAGACGTCACGCGCCAGCGGCTTTATCTCGAGACCATGGAGCGCGTGTTATCTGGTGCCAGCAAGGTCATCATGTATAACGGCGCAAGCGGACAAGGCGTTCTGCCTTATCTGCCGCTGCCGGGACTGCGCAAAGCGGGGGACGACAGATGACCCGCGCGCACTTCATCGCCATACTGGCCGCCCTCCTGTTTGCGGTCTATGTAATTCTCAACTGCTTCTACACGGTGCAGGAAACGCAGCAGGCGCTGCTGCTGCAATTCGGCAAGGTGGTCAGCATCGAGCGCGATCCCGGCCTGTACGTCAAACTGCCCGCGCCGATCCAGAACGTGATCTATGTCGACGACCGCCTGCTGCCGGTGCAGACGCCCGAGCTCGAGATTGCCGATGCCGACCAGCGCCGCTTCCTGATCGATGCGGTCGCGCGCTGGCGCGTGATAGATCCGCAGCTTTTCTACCAGACGGTACAAGGCAATCTCAGCGTCGCCCTGCCCCGCTTCGAGGGCTTCCTTTTGGGCTCGATGCGCAAGATCATTGGCCAACGGCCTTTCGCCGATGTGCTTTCCGCCAAGCGCGGCGCCATCATGCAGGCGATCAAGGAAGATTTCGCGCAGACCGTGAAGCCCTTCGGCGTGGTGCTGGAAGACGTGCGCATCCGCAGGGCGGATCAGCCGGAAGTCATCACCAACGGCACTTTCGCGCGCATGATCTCGGACCGCCAGCGCAACGCGACCGATTTGCGCGCCCGCGGCCAGGAAGAGGCGCGCAAGATCCGCGCCGAGGCCGAGAAACAGGCCGTCGTCATTCGCGCCGAGGCGCGAAAGCAGTCGGAAATCGCGCGCGGCAAGGGCGAGGCCGAACGGGCGCGCATTTTCGCGGACGCCTATAATCAGGACCCGCAGTTTTTTGCCTTCGGCCGCAGCCTGCGTGCCTACGAGCAAAGCCTGGGCGACAAGGAAACGATGTTCGTACTTTCGCCCGATTCCGAGTTTTTACGTTTCTTCAACGGCAAGACGGAACGCTAGTCCTCGTTTGACATGAAAGATTTCATCACGGCCATCGGTCTGCTCCTGGTTCTGGAGGGGCTCTCTTACGCCGCCTTTCCGAAAGGTATGCGCGACGCCTTGAACCATGTCTTCAAAATGCCGGACAGCCTTTTGCGCCGCTATGGCCTGATTGCCGCCGCCATCGGTCTTATTCTTGTTTATATCTGCCGGGCGGGTTGAAAAAATTCCCCGCTTTTTCCATGCTTTGGCCATGATCGGAGCCTATAATGCAAACCAATTCGGGGCTTCAACTTAAGGACGAACTTATGCGCTCAAGACTTCCGCTTATTCTTGTTCTGGCCTGTGCGCTTTTCCTTCCCCTGAATATGCCCGCCTGCGCGCAATTCCTGCGCAAGGGACCGGACAGTATCGCCGATATTTCCGAAAAGCTGATCGACACGGTGGTGAATATTTCGACGACGCAGCGCGTCTCGCGCGGGCGTTCGGTGCAGATGCCGCAACTGCCGCCCGACAGCCCGTTCCGCGATTTCTTCGAGGATTATTTCAACAAGCAGTTTCCGGAAGGAGAACTGAATCCAAACAAGCCCGACCGGCTCGAGCGCAAAATTTCCTCGCTCGGCTCCGGCTTCGTGATCGACGCTTCCGGCATCGTCATCACCAATAATCACGTGGTCGACGAAGCGGACGAAATTACCGTCATTTTCCACGACGGCTCCAAATTGAAAGCCAAGCTTCTGGGCCGCGATTCGAAAACCGATCTCGCATTGCTGAAAGTCGAACCATCCAAGCCGCTGACCGCCGCCAAATTCGGCGACAGCGACAAGGCCCGAATCGGCGAATGGGTGGTTGCGATCGGCAATCCGTTTGGGCTCGGCGGCTCTGTCACGGCGGGCATCATTTCCGCGCGTAACCGCGACATTCAGGCCGGACCTTACGACAATTTCATCCAGACCGACGCGTCAATCAATCGCGGCAATTCCGGCGGTCCGCTATTCAACATGGACGGCGAAGTCATCGGCATCAATACCGCCATTATTTCGCCCGGCGGCGGAGGCGGTTCGGTCGGCATCGGCTTTGCCGTGCCCTCGAATATTGCCCAGACGGTGGTCTCCCAGATCCAGAAATATGGCGAAACGCGCCGCGGCTGGCTGGGCGTGCGCATCTCGAACGTCACGGATGAGATCGCCGAAAGCCTAGGCATGAAAGAAGCCAAGGGTGCGCTTGTTGCCGATGTCGCGGAAGACGGGCCGGCGAAAAAGGCGGGCTTTCAGGCAGGCGACGTGGTGCTGAAATTCAACAATCGTGATATCGCCTCCTCGCGCGAGCTTTCCCGTTTCGTTGCCGATACCGAGATCGATGCGACCGTTCCCGTCATCGTCTTGCGCAAGGGCAAGGAGCAGACCGTGCAGGTGAAAGTCGGCCGGCTCGAGGAAAAGGACGATAAAGGCAAGAAAACCGCCGATAACGACGACGATGACAACGACCAGACACCAGCCGTCAAAGGCAAGACGCTAAAAGGTCTTGCGCTCGCCGAGCTGACACCCGCCTTGCGCAAACAGTTCCAGCTCGAGAAGGACGTCAAGGGCGTGCTTGTCACCGATGTAGACAAGAATTCGGCCGCAAGCGAGCGGCGCATCCAGCCCGGCGACGTGATCACCGAGATTTCGCAGGAAGCCGTATCCAAACCCGAGGATGTGGAGAAGCGCTTTGCCGAGCTTGCCAAGCAGGGGCGCAAATCGGCGCTGTTGCTGCTCGCCAACGCGCAGGGCGAGCTGCGCTTCGTCACCCTGCCGCTGAAGGAAGAGAAGTTTTAAGTTAAAACCTTCGTCATACCGACGCTTTTCGTCATCTCGGTATCTCTAAGGATTTTCTCAAGGCTCCAGCCGCC
Organism: uncultured Alphaproteobacteria bacterium; assembly: GCA_963714065.1. Taxonomy (GTDB): domain Bacteria; phylum Pseudomonadota; class Alphaproteobacteria; order Rhizobiales; family UBA4765; genus JAZKID01. The sequence goes on from OY970226.1 coordinate 581,175, forward strand.
CTGTATCGGCGGGGTCCGGTGGCCCTGATTATACATGAAGCAGTCGCGCGCCGTGGCTTCGATGCTCGCGGCAAATTCCCTGAAACTGATGCCGACGGGAAAGCGCCGCGCGATATCGTCCGCCTCGACATTGGCAAAGCAGCCTGCAGCCTGAATGAGGGCTTGCAGAGTTTGCGCATCCAGCGGCGCGTTGAAATCGGCTCTGATCTTGTCGATTAACGCCTGCGGAATCAGTTTGCCGGCAATGCCGATATACGCATCCAGTAGCGCTTCCGGAGTCAGGTTTTTATCCGGCGCTCTGTCCGGAAAGCCGCTACTAAGCACGATATTCAGGTTCGGCTGCGCGGTTTTGTTCGGAGTGAGTTTCACTGCTTCGCCCGAAAAATATTTCGGCTTGGCGGTCTCTCCTTTGGCGATCGCGCCGATACGGTTCAGGACAAAAATGACAGGATGATTATTGGCGTTATCGGGAGCGTAAGTCCTGTTATAAAAATCTTTCGCCATGCCCATGAAGCTTTCATGGAAAGCCTTGAAACTCATATTTCCCTTGAACCAGCTGTTCAGCACTTCGGGCTTAACATTGCTGAACATGCCCGCGTCAATAACGAGTTTCTTGACGATATCGATGCCCAGCGGTTTATCCGGGCCGGTAGCGATATTTTCGACTTCTTCCTTGGTCAGAATTCCGAGTTCGCCATAGACCTGCAGCAATTCTTTCGCACCAAAGACGTCTTTATCCGTCTCCGCCGCCTTGATAATGGCCTGCAGGGTCGGCGATTTGGATACGATAAAATTCGTTGTCGCCTTTTGGCCTGGGATCAATGTCACCGGCAAATGCCCCAAAGGATTTTGAGGAATTCGCGGGATATTGACCGGGAAGGGCCATATCAGGCCCGGCCGCAAAAACCAGTTGGAATTTATGAGAATCGGGCTCGGGTTTATCGTAGCCGGAAAGGGCCAGATCGTCACAACCGGTGCAGGCAAACGGAAATAAGGGTCATAAATAACCCTTGGAAGCGGCGTGAAGCTTCCTAAAATCAGATCGAGGTCCGTTTTCCAATTCATAAAGCCATCGCTTTTAAAATATAAATACGATCAATTTTAAAATACACGCGCAAAATCTGTCAATAAGCACCGGCCCGTTTGCTGCGTTCTATTTCAGCATAAAGTTAACAGGTAAAATTTGATCGATTATGCCGCCGCTCTAAACAGCAACCTGCGCCTTGATGTGCGGGTGGGCTTCATAATTCTCCAAAGTGAAATCTTCGAATTTGAACGCGAAGAGATCTTTCACAGCCGGGTTCAGTTTCATTTGCGGCAGAGCCAGCGGCGCGCGCAAAAGCTGCAGCTCGGCCTGCTCGATATGGTTGGTGTAAAGATGCGCATCGCCAAACGTGTGCACAAATTCGCCGGGCTTTAAGCCGCTCACCTGCGCCACCATCAAAAGCAGCAGCGCATAGGACGCGATATTGAACGGCACACCCAAAAACACATCGGCCGAGCGCTGGTAAAGCTGACAGGAGAGTTTGCCTTCCGCCACATAGAACTGGAACAGGCAGTGGCAGGGCGGCAGCGCCATTTTCGGCACATCGGCCGGGTTCCATGCCGAAACGATCAGGCGGCGGCTATCCGGGTTGCGCTTTAAATCTGCCAGCAGGTTTGCGATCTGGTCGATCGTGCGCCCATCGGGTGCGGCCCAGGAGCGCCATTGCTTGCCGTAAACGGGGCCGAGATTGCCTTCTTCATCTGCCCACTCGTCCCAGATGCGCACGCCATGTTCTTTCAGGTAAGCGATATTGGTGTCGCCGCTCAGGAACCACAGCAGTTCATGGATGATGGATTTCAGATGCAGTTTTTTCGTCGTTATCATCGGAAAACCTTCCGACAGATCGAACCGCATCTGATGGCCGAAGACAGAAAGCGTGCCCGTACCGGTGCGGTCGTGCTTTTTCACACCGTCGCGCAGGATTTTTTCGAGCAGATCGAGGTATTGGTGCATTCATCCAACCGTAAGGCGGATTGAGTGAATAAAACCCGCCAAATAATTATAGAGTGAGTTTCACTTCGTTCAACCCACCCCTATGCACTAAACGTTATGAGGGATTTTCTATCGCCGCAAATAACTTTGCAAGTTTTACCAATAAATCACGTGGCGTTTTTACTTCTGGATCGTCTTTCACAAGATCAAAATAGTTTTTTAAATCCTGACCTGTTAATGGCCCTTCATGTTTTCCGATGACTAGCCGCACAAAGTCGACCATATTCTTTTCACCCTTGCTTGTTGTAGTACTAAGATGGGCTGCAAGGCTCTGATAGTTTATGGTGCCATCTGCCGTGTACAGAAATTTTTCCAAAGTTCCTGTCATATATTGCTTAGCAGACGCCTCTCTCGTAGCTGCAAGTGCAGGATCTGTAGAGTTTCCTCCAAATCCTCCTAATATTGCTTGTTTCTGCTGGTCTAGCTGTTTGTTCACCTGATCTTGAAATGGATCCGCAGGATTTTGAATACCGCTATTTAGGCCTGGATTAAAACTAACGTCCGTCATGAAAATGTCTCCTGAATAAAGCCGAATAAGATAGGCTCTAAGTAAAGACAAGTGTGTCAGAACAAGAACAAACAAACAAGCAAAAGCAAATTTTAACCTTATACTATAAGGTTACGCATCCAAATTCGTAAACTCTGCTGCAAGCTTCCCCTTTAAAATCCCTCCAAAATCGCCTATATTAACCCTGCCAGCTTGCTGGCTATGGCGATAAATGGCCGTTGTAATAAACCATTCGGACCCGGGGGCAGTACCCGGCGTCTCCACCAAATCTCTCCCTTTGGGAGCTTTCATGGGGACGAACTAGGCTCGACGAGGGTGTAAAGAGCGTGTTTTTGCCCGGCATTGTACCGCCGTTATCGGGCTAAATTTTAGTTGCAAGCTCTATTGTAGCTAATGCAAAGAACGACAACGTAAAGGGTGCGAAAGTTCCCGTTATGGCTGAAACCGCTTTGGCGGCTTAAGCACGTTCTTTAAAGCCCTACGGGAATAAGCCCCTGTAGGCGGGGTCCGGAGGCGCCTGGCAACAGAAGCCTCCACTTCTTTCTCTATAATCAACCGCTCACCCCCGCGCAAGCGGGGGTCTAAATACCAAGGCTGTGCCAGGCCGATTGATTTAAATTCCCGCTTTCGCGGGAATGAGCGGGAAGAGAATGTCTCAAACAAACGGAAAAAGGTTGGCTGCCTCTTCCCTTTCCGCCTCCCCGATTGTATCTGCTTGAAAATTCGCTCAAACTGGCCGAGCGGCCGCGTGATTCTGGGATGGGTAAATGAGCAACGACATGATCCGCTACGATCTGCTGGCGCAGGACGCCCTGCGCGGCGTCGTGCGCAAGGTTCTTATCGATGTTGGCAAACAGGGCCTGCCCGGCGAGCACCATTTCTATATCGCCTTCGATACCAACTATCCCGGCGTGCGGCTTTCCCAGCGCCTGCGCGAGCAATATCCGAACGAGATGACGGTTGTGCTCCAGCATCAGTTCTGGGATTTGACCGTGAACGATTATGCCTTCGAGGTCGGCCTGTCTTTCGGCAATGTGCCCGAGCGCCTCGTCATTCCTTTCAACTCCATCAAGGGCTTTTTTGACCCTTCCGTCCAGTTCGGCCTGCAATTCGAAATCATCGATCTCGATGACAGCGAGGAAGACCTTGTTGAGGTCGACGATCAGCACGAGGATCCGGAGCTCATGCAAGACGACGAAGACGGCGCAGAGGACAGCAAAAGCAAAAAAGGGCGCGGGAAGACAAAGGGCAAGACGCGTAAAGCGCTGCCGAAAGGCGCGGGCTCGGAACCCCAGGCCCTGCCGGCGCCCGAAATGCCGCAGATCAAGCCCAAAGCCAAGTCCGGGGCTAAGAAAGAAACGCCCAAGGGACCTGGCGCCGAGGTTGTGAGCCTGGATAAGTTTCGTAAGCCGAAGAATTGATTTGATATTATGAAGTTTGATGTGGCAATCCAAAAATTCCTCCCCCCAGAAAGGGGGGAGGTTAGGTGGGGGGTTGACCTACTAACTAGTTTGGAATCAACCCCCACCCTGACCCTCCCCCATCACAAGTCGGGTATACCCGACTTGTGTCTAGGAATCGAAATTCGACAAGCCGAATTTCGTGGGGGAGGGAAGTAAAGCATGACCAAAACCCGCACAGAAACCGATACTTTTGGCGCCATCGAAGTTCCGGCAGACCGCTATTGGGGCGCGCAGACGCAGCGCAGCTTAAGCAATTTCAAGATCGGCTGGGAGAAGCAGCCGCTCGCAATTATCCGCGCTTTCGGCATCGTGAAGGCTGCTGCAGCAGAAGCAAATATGCAGCTTGGCCTGCTCGACAAGAAAATCGGCAAGGCGATCGTGAAAGCCGCCATTGATGTGATCGAGGGCAAACTCGATGCGCATTTTCCGCTAGCCGTCTGGCAGACCGGTTCCGGCACGCAGACGAATATGAACGTGAACGAGGTGATTTCGAACCGCGCCATCGAAAGTCTCGGCGGGAAAATGGGCAGCAAAAAGCCTGTACACCCGAACGACCATGTGAACATGTCGCAATCGTCGAACGATTCATACCCCACTGCCATGCATATTGCGGCGGCCGAGACGATTACGGCGGAGCTTTTCCCGGCGCTGGCGCATCTGCAAAAGGGTTTGCAGAAAAAGGAAAAGGAATTCGCCTCTATCATTAAAATCGGCCGCACGCATACGCAGGACGCAACGCCGCTGACACTGGGACAGGAATTTTCCGGCTATGTCGGCGCGCTTCACAACGGCATCAAGCGCATCAAACGCAGCCTGGACGATATCTATGCGCTCGCGCAGGGTGGCACCGCCGTCGGCACCGGGCTGAACGCGCCGAAGGGTTTTGCTGAGCTGTTCGCCAAAAATGTGGCGCAGATCACACGCCTGCCTTTTTACACGGCGCCGAACAAGTTCGAGGCTTTGGCCTCGCACGGCGCGCTTACACACGTGCATGGCACTTTAAACGCGCTGGCGGCAGACCTGTTCAAGATCGCCAACGATATCCGTTTTCTGGGCTCGGGCCCGCGCTCCGGCCTGGGCGAGCTCATTCTACCCGAGAACGAACCCGGCTCCTCCATCATGCCCGGCAAGGTGAACCCCACGCAGGCGGAAGCGCTGACCATGGTGTGCACGCAGATATTCGGCAACCAATCCACCGTTACATTCGCCGCAAGCCAGGGTCATTTCGAACTGAACGTGTTCAAGCCCGTGATCATTTACAATGTGCTGCAATCGATAAAACTGATCGGCGATGCGGCGCGCTCATTTCAGGATCATTGCATCGCCGACCTGAAAGCCGACAAAAAACGCATCGATCAGCTGATGAAACAATCCTTGATGCTGGTCACCGCGCTGGCGCCGAAAATCGGCTACGATAATGCCGCAAAGATCGCCAAAACCGCGCATAAAAACGGCACCACGCTGCGCGAAGAAGCGATCAAATCCGGCCTTGTGAAAGCGGTGGATTACGACAGGCTGGTCGACCCCAAAAAAATGGTGGGTTGATGAATAATCAGCCGAAGAACCTCGAAGAGGCTCTGAAAAATGTCGCATGGATTCGCACCGAGATCGAGCGCACGACAGGCATCAAATGTCTCACTGACGAAGAACTTGCAGCTTCGCGCCAAGACCTGTTGGCGGATTTTCCTGCAAATGACGATTTGTGGGTGTTCGGTTACGGCTCGCTGATCTGGAAACCGCTTTTCGATTATGAGGAAAGCCGGACTGCGAAACTGCAAGGCTATTCGCGCGCGTTCTGCATCGACCTGCCTGCCAATCGCGGCACACCGGAGCGGCCGGGCCTGATGCTGGCGCTCGACGAAGGCGGCGCCTGCGAAGGCGTTGCATTTCGGATCTCGGCATCGAAAAGAGAGCCGGTACTCGAGGACTTGTGGATCAGGGAAATGCTGGCTGCCGTCTATACGCCGAAACTTCTGCCGCTCGAGATCGGCGGCATCACGAGGCCCGGCCTCGTTTTCGTCGTCAACCGGACAACGCCGCGCTATACGCCTTTTCCACTTGAAGAAGCGGCAAAAATCGTCGCCCAAGCCGAGGGAAGTTTGGGCACAAACCGCGATTATTTATTTCAATTGGTTGAAAAACTTGAAGAGCATTCTATCCATGATGCCGCCATGGCAACGCTTTATGAAAAAGTGAAGGCACACCACTGATCCTTAATCCTGAATTCAAATTCTGGACTTCCCCAATCGCAAAAGCTGGCTTAAAATGAGCATCTTTCCGGGATCGCGTTATGGACACAGACCTCAACAACGCCCTGCATAAAACCGTTTTCGTGCCCTGGCTGCCGCAGGAGGCCTTTCATATTTTCACCAGTTGCATCGGTGAATGGTGGCCGCTTAAAACCCATTCGCTTGCCGACAAGGCAAAAGGCGAGCAGGCGAATTCCATCGTAATCGAGCCGCATGCCGGTGCGAGATTCTACGAGGTGCTGGCCGACGGCCAGCATCGCGACTGGGGCATCGTGCTCGCCTACAAGCCCGGCGAGGTTTTGCGCCTGTGCTGGCAGATGGGCAAGCCGATGACGCAATCGACGGAGATCGAGATCATCTTCTCGCCGGCGGGCACGCAGACCAAGGTCGATCTCATCCATCGCCATTGGGAACGGCTTGGCGATGAGGGTGAAGAGAAAAAAAAGCAATATAATACCGGCTGGGATTATGTGCTTTCCGAATTCGTTTCCTTTGCGAAGACACATGAGGCGGCGTGAAGCTGTATGAGCGCCGATATCATCAACCTGCGTTCAAAACGCAAGGATAAAAAGCGCGCCGACAAGGATAAGAAAGCGACCGAAAACCGCGCTTCGTTCGGTGAGAGTAAATTGTCGCGCATCAAGCGCAAGGCAGAGAAGACACAGATTGAAAAGCAGTTGGAAGGAAATAAGCGCGATGACTAATTTTACTCGTCATCCTCGTGCCCGAGCGCCAAAGGCGCGAGGATCAGGCACGAGGATCCAGAAACAAATAAAGTGTGCGCAGAACGCACACGCCTTCTTTTAAGATGGATTGCCGGGTCAAGCCCGGCAATGACGATTAGAGAATATGCTCAAACGCTCCGTCACCATCGCAGGCCATCGCACGTCTGTATCGTTGGAAGAACCGTTCTGGAAAGCGCTGCGCGAATTGGCAAAAGTGCGCGGCATTACTTTGGCGCAATTGATCGTTGAAATCGATTCCAGGCGCAAAAACAGAAATTTATCGTCGGCCATACGCATTTATATTCTCAAATCATGCAGAAATGGCGCTTTAAAATAGGCTTTTAAGCCCTTAAGTTACCCTGCATGACCAATCCCGCCGCCAACCCTGAAAGCATCGCAGCGCGCGCCATGATGGCTCGCGCCGGGGCCGATTATCTGAATGTGCTCAACCCCGAGCAGCGCGAGGCGGTGGAAGCGCTGGATGGGCCTGTTCTTGTGCTTGCCGGCGCTGGCACCGGGAAAACGCGCGTCCTCACCACGCGCATTGCGCATATTCTTAGCCTTGGGCGTGCGCGGCCGCAAAATATTCTGGCCGTCACGTTCACCAACAAGGCGGCCCGCGAAATGCGCGAGCGCGTCGGCTCCCATATCGGCCAATCCATTGAAGGCATGCCGTGGCTCGGTACTTTCCACTCTATCGGCCGCAAGATTGTTTCAAGGCATGCGGAGGCACTGAACCTCTCTTCCAATTTCACCGTGCTGGATACGGACGACCAGATCCGCCTGCTCAAGCAGATTTTGCAGGCCGAAGATATTGATAACAAGCGCTGGCCGGCACGGCTGCTGGCCAATCTGATCGACGGCTGGAAAAATCGCGGGCTTGAACCTTCCAGCGTACCTGCGGGCGATAATGCTTTTTATGCCGATGGCCGCGCGCTGGAGCTTTACAAGATTTATCAGGAGCGGTTGAAAACTCTCAACTGCCTCGATTTCGGCGATCTGCTGCTGGCGCCCATCCGTCTGTTCCGCACACACCCAGATATTTTGCAAAATTATCGCGAACGCTTCCGCTATATTCTTGTCGACGAATATCAGGACACGAATGTCGCGCAATATTTGTGGCTGCGGCTGCTGGCGCCAGGAAGCGCCAATATCTGCTGTGTCGGCGACGACGACCAATCGATCTACGGCTGGCGCGGCGCGGAGGTAGACAATATTCTGCGTTTCGAAAAAGATTTCCCCGGCGCGAAAGTTGTGCGGCTCGAGCGTAATTATCGTAGCAGCGGCAACATTCTCGGCGCTGCGGCAAAACTGATCTCGCATAATGACGGGCGGCTCGGCAAAACCTTGTTCCCTGCCGCCGAAGACATGGGTGAGCCCGTCTCCGTCACCGCGCTGTGGGATTCGGAAGAGGAAGCGCGGCATATCGGCGATGAGATCGAAGCATTGCAGATCAAGAAACATCGCCTGAATGAGATGGCCATTCTCGTGCGCACGGCAGCACAGATGCGCGCGTTTGAAGAACGCTTCGTAACTTTAGGCCTGAATTATCGCGTTATCGGCGGTCCGCGTTTCTATGAACGGCAGGAAATCCGCGATGCCATCGCCTATCTGCGCGTGGCCGCAAACCCGAACGACGATCTTGCTTTCGAGCGCATTATCAACGTGCCAAAACGGGGCTTGGGCGAAGCCAGCCTGCAGCAGCTGCATATTTACGCACGCGATAAAAACATCTCGTTAATGCAGGCGGCACACGAGCTCGTTGCAACCGAAGAACTGAAGCCAAAAATCCGCGGCACAATTCAAGGTCTCGTGCGCGATTTTACGCGCTGGCACCAGGCCGTTGCGACACTAGGCCATATTCCGCTGAGCGAGATGGTGCTGGACGAAAGCGGCTATACCGCCATGTGGAAAAATGATCGTAGCATCGAAGCTCAAGGACGGCTCGAAAACCTGAAAGAGCTGATCAACGCGCTTGAGGAATTCGACAGCCTGGCAGCTTTTCTTGAACACATCTCGCTCATCCTCGATGCCGACAAGACGGACGAGAACGACGCGGTGAGCATCATGACGCTGCATGCGGCCAAGGGGCTGGAATTCGAAACCGTGTTCCTGCCCGGCTGGGAGGAAGGTCTGTTTCCCTCGCAGCGCTCGATGGACGAAAACGGCCGCGCGGGGCTGGAGGAAGAGCGCCGCCTTGCCTATGTCGGTATCACACGGGCGAAACAGCGCGCGAAGATTTCCTTCGTGCAAAGCCGCCTGCTGCACGGCACATGGTCGCCCTCCCTGCCCTCGCGATTTGTGAACGAATTGCCGGAGCAGCATGTGGAAGTGACACATGGGCAGATGGCGCAGCAATATTCCACGCCCAGCCGTTTCGATTTCGAGACATCAAGCACATCGCGCGCAACGCCCGGCTGGCAACGCGCGGAAGCTTACCGTGCCGAGCGCATGGACAAGCCTTATCGGCGCACAGCGGGCGTGAAGGTGATCGAGGGTAAAGTGCTTTCGCACGGTTTTGTTTTAGGTGAGCGCGTGTTCCACCAGAAATTTGGCTATGGAAAAATTGCCGCCATAGACGGCGATAAACTCACAGTAGCTTTCGAAAAAGCGGGCGAAAAGAAAGTGGTAGCTTCGTTTTTGGAGAAGGCTTGATTTAACTGCTTGATTCTGCGTAAAAGAGTATTATTGCTAAATCATATTATTGATGATTTGAGAGGCTCCAATGGTTGAAAGTATCAAAAGAAATGTTGGGAGCAATTTGCTTCTTCCTTATCCTGTTTCGTTCCGCGCCATTATAAGCAATGAGTTGCATCAGGGTAAAGACGGTAATAAACCACAGAATGTAAGTCCTCCTAGCGGGGACAATGGTAATGGCAGGGACGATGCTGAATCGATGGTTTCAGTGCCCGTTACAGGAGGTCTATTCATTGGTTACGGGGCAGGCATGGCTGGTCTTGGTGCTCTATCGGCAACAGGCGTCGGTTTGTTAGGCGTAGCTGCAGTTGGCGCCATTGCATGCGCTGGAATGGGCAAAGACAGATGCCTGAGCGCACTCAAAAACCTTCACAATGCCTGGAACATAAAAGATCGTCTTGAAGGCAAAAAATAATTTCAAGATCATTTATTGAACTTTTCTTTCCCATTGCTTTATTTAAAAAGCAATGCCCACTCTTCTCATCACCGCCGAACTGCCTGAAAAAACCGCAACACAGCTAGCCGATAAGCTCATGGAAGGCGAGCACTTCTTGCCGATTTCCGCAGCCGGTGCGTTCGAAGCCGAGCCGCCGCTCTGGCGTTTCGAGGCGTGGAGCGCAAAGCCGATCGACCAGGCCGATTTTCTGCAGACCGTACGCAGGTTGTTGAACGACAACACGCTCGACGGTTTTCGTTTCAAACAAGTGGACGACCGGGACTGGGTAAAGAAAAGCCTCGACGATCTGCCGCCCGTGCGCGCAGGGCGTTTCGTGGTGTTCGGCGCGCATGACAGGCACAAGGCGCGTGTCAACGAAACGCAAATCGAGATCGAGGCCAGCATTGCTTTCGGTACCGGCCACCACCCCACTACTTTGGGCTGCCTGATGGAGCTGGACCGCTGGTGCAAAACCGCACGCATCAACGCGCAAAAACCCATGCTGCTCGATGTCGGCACGGGCACGGGCATTTTGGCGCTCGCCGCCGCAAAAAGACTTCCCATCTCTGCCATTGCCAGCGATCTCGACAAAGACGCGGTTGATGTTGCGGCGCGCCATCGCAAGCTGGCCGGGCGCCTGAAGCAGGTGCGCCTTGCGCAAGCACGCGGCACGCGGCACGCCTTGATCGAGCAGAATGCGCCCTACCCGCTGGTGATCGCCAATATATTGGCCGAACCTTTGGTATCTCTTGCGCCGCAGCTTGCGAAAGTGACGGCGCGCGGCGGCACGCTGATCCTCTCCGGCCTGCTGAGCTGGCAGGCACGGCGCATTTCTGCCGCCTATACAAGTCAGAATTTCGCGCTTTTGCGCCGCCGTCCTATCAACGAATGGGTGACATTGGTTTTCAAAAAGCGCTAGATAGCCGCAAAAGGACAACAATATGCCACAGGCTGCACAGATGAAAGAAGAAATTCCTCATAAAGAACGCCTGCATTCGCTGCAAAATGCGATTGCCGCGCTGAAGCTGGACGGCTTGCTGCTGCCGCGTTCCGATGAATATCAAAACGAATATCTGCCGCCGAACGCCGCGCGCATGGAATGGCTGACGGGTTTCACCGGCTCGTGGGGGCTTGTCGCTATTATAAAAGACAGGGCCGCCGCCTTTATCGACGGACGCTACACCATTCAGGCGGCGCAGGAGATCGATGCATCGCTGTTCGAAATCGTCTGCACCGTGAATAAATCCATCGAGGACTGGCTTTCCGAAAACGTGCCTGCGGGCGCGAAATTGGGCTATGATCCATGGCTGCATACAAAAGACGGGCTCGAGCAAATCCGCAAAGCGCTTGAGCCGAAAAATGTCGAACTTGTCGCGCTTGACGCGAACCCAGTCGACAAGCTGTGGAGCAATCGTCCGCCGCCGCCTTTGTCATTGGCGCGTGTGCACGACGAAAAATATGCAGGCGAAAGCGTTGCCTCCAAACTCAAGCGCATCCGCAAGGAAATGAAAGACAAGGGTGTTACGCATCTTGTCGTCACGCAAACCGACAATCTTGCCTGGGCTTTCAATATTCGCGGCTCCGATATCGAGCACACGCCGCTGACGCTCGGCTTTGCTGTTATCGGGCCGGACAAGGCCGAGATTTTCATGGATAGCCGCAAGGTGAAAGACAATGTGCGCGACGCGCTCGCAAAAGAAGCGGGCTTCCTGCCTATAGAAGATTTTGTCGGCGCGTTGCGCAAGCTTCCGAAAGACAGTAAAACGCTGGTTGACCCCAAGGCCAGCGTGCTTGCAGTGCGCGATACCGTTAAAGAAGGTAGCGGTACGCTTGCCGAAATTTCTGATCCCATCACACTGATGAAAGCACAGAAAAATACCACGGAACTTGAAGGCGCGCGTGCGGCACATAAGCGCGATGGTGCGGCCGTTTCGCGTTTTCTCTGCTGGTTCTCGCAGCAGGATAAAACAAAACTGACGGAAATGGATCTTGTCGAGGCGCTTTACAAATTCCGCAAGGAAACCGGCGCGCTGCAGGATACGTCTTTCGACAGCATTTGCGGCGCAGGACCCAACGGCGCCATCGGCCATTATCGCGTAACCCCGCAATCGAACCGCAAGCTGGACAATAACAGCCTGATCGTCGTCGATTCCGGCGGGCAATATCTCGATGGCACCACGGATATCACGCGCACGGCGCTGGTCGGCAAACCCTCGGATACCATGCGCCGCAACCATACGCTGGTTCTGAAAGGTATGATTGCGATCTCGACCGCGCGGTTTCCGAAAGGGACCGGTGGCGTGCAGCTCGATATTCTGGCGCGCAAGGCGTTGTGGGATATCGGCCTCGATTACGATCACGGCACCGGCCACGGCGTCGGCAGCTATCTTGGCGTGCATGAAGGGCCCTCGCGCATTTCCAAAATACCGACAACGGCCCTGAAGACCGGCATGATCCTTTCCAACGAGCCGGGTTATTATGAAGAAGGCGCTTACGGCATCCGCATCGAAAATCTCGTCATCGTCGAGGAACCGCAAGTGCCGCCGGGCGGCAACCGCGCCATGCACAGCTTCGAAACGCTTACGCTTGCGCCGATCGAGCGCGAATTGATCGATGCGAGTTTGCTAACGGCAGAGGAGCGCGATTGGCTAAACGCCTATCACGCACGCGTGCGCGCTGAGATCGGCCCGCTTCTTAACGAGGCGGAACGCGCTTGGCTGAACAAAGCAACAGAGACATTATAATGCGCCGTCAACCTGCATCGCCGGCCGGCGAAGTTCGCCGCTTTTATCTGAACAGCAAGGTTCTGGCCAACAATCTGCTGAACGATCCGATTGAGCGTATGGTCGATGTCTATATTCCCGCAGGATGCGACGGCAAGGGCCTGCCGCTCCTGGTCGATATTGTCGGCTTTACCGGCGGCGGGCCCGCGCATACAAGCTGGAAAAATTTTCAGGAAAACGTGCCGGAGCGGCTCGACCGCCTGATTGCCGCCAATGAAATGCCGCCCTGTATTGTCGCCTTTCCGGACTGCTTCACGAAACTCGGCGGCAACCAATATATCAACAGTGAAGCCATGGGCCACTGGGCGGATTTCCTGCTGCAGGAAGCCGTGCCCTTTGTGGAAGAGAAATTCAAATGCGGCGGCATCGGCAAGCGCGGCGTATTCGGCAAAAGCTCGGGCGGCTATGGCGCCATCGTACATGCCCTGCTCTATCCGGATTTCTGGAGCGCCGCCGCCTGCCATTCCGGCGATATGGGTTTCGAGCTGATGTTTCTGCACGAATTTCCGGCCGTGCTGCGCGAGCTTGCGAAAACGGAAAATTCCGCAAAAAAATGGCTAGAGAATTTTTTCGTGGCAAAAAAAGTCAAGGACAAGGATACCCACATCCTCATGATGCTGGCGATGGCGGCGAGCTTCGATCCCGATCCCAGCTCGCCTTACGGCATTCGCCTGCCTGTCGATCTACATACTTGCGAGCTGATTTCGGAGCGCTGGAAAAAATGGATGGCGTGGGACCCGCTCGTCCTGCTTGAAAAGCATAGTGCCGGTTTGAAAAAGATGAAGGCGCTTTACATCGACTGCGGCGATATCGACCAGTTCAACCTGCTTTACGGCGCGCGCCGCATGCATCGCGAACTGGAGCGGCTGAATATCCCGCATATTTACGAAGAATTCCCGGACGATCACAGCGCTATCGATTATCGTATGGATCGCAGCCTGCCGGTTCTTGCAAAAGCCCTATCCGCTTAAACCTGCGACAAGGCGAATCCATGCGTCTTCGTCGATCACCTTGACGCCATGGGTCTGTGCTTCTTTCAGTTTGGAACCGGCGCCAGGTCCCGCCACCACAAGATCGGTCTTCTTTGACACGGAACTTGCAACTTTCGCGCCGAGACGCTGCGCCTGCGCCTTCGCCTCGTCACGCGTCATTTTTTCAAGCGTACCGGTAAACACAACCGTCTTGCCTGCAACGGCGCTATTCTGCGCAGCTTTTTCGGCAGGTTGAATCTCGATAAGTTTTGCCAAGCGCTCGATAGCAGCGCGGCTTTCCGGCTGTTTGAAGTTATGGCGAACGCTCTCAATAACTGCAGATCCAATCTGCTCGATCGCATCCATATCGAGAGCCGCCTGCTCGTCGCCTTTGGCGACGGCAAGGCACGCGCGATGAAAACTTTCCCAATCCCCATAGGCCTGCGCCAACAAGCGCGCCGTCTGCTCGCCGATATCGCGAATGCCAAGTGCATAAATGAAGCGCTCGAGGGAAATAGTGCGGCGCGCGTTGATGGCGTTGAAAAGATTTTTCACGCTCAGCTCGCCGAAACCTTCCCATGTTTTCAAGGGGTGTGCGCTTTTCAGATCGCGCTCTTCCAGCGTGAAGATGGCGGCGGGTTCGCGCACCAGCTCTTTCTCGTAAAAAAGCTCTATCTGCTTTTCGCCAAGTCCCTCGATATCGAAAGCGCGGCGCGAGACGAAATGACGCAAATGCTCGATACGCTGGAAGGGGCAAGCCCATTCGCCGGTGCAGCGACGCACTACTTCTTCCTCTCCCTTTTCATCTTTCACGCGAATGGCGGGCGTTTTTAACGAGCAGGGACAAGTGGTCGGAAATTTGAAAGGTTTTGAATTTTTAGGGCGCTGATCGAGCGCGACCTCTAAGATCTGCGGAATGACATCGCCCGCGCGCTGCAGAACAACCGTATCGCCAATCCGGATATCCTTACGCGCAATCTCGTCTTCATTATGCAAGGAGGCGTTCCTGACGACAACGCCGCCGACAGTCACAGGCGCAAGCTTGGCAACCGGCGTAAGCGCGCCGGTACGCCCCACCTGAATATCGATATCGATAATCTGCGTGACAGCCTTCTGCGCCGGAAATTTATGCGCAACGGCCCAGCGCGGCGCACGGCCGACAAATCCAAGCCGCTGTTGTAGGTCGAGCCGGTCGAGTTTGTAAACGATGCCGTCAATATCGTAGCCGAGCTTGCTACGTTGCTGCTCGATATCCTTGTAATAGGCAATCAGGCTATCGAAATCGGTAAATCGCCGCATCTGCGGATTGGTGGGTAGCCCCACCTTTTTGAGCGCTGCGACCATCTCGAATTGCGTTTGCGCGAGAGGTGCGGATAATTCTCCGGTAGAATAAGCAAAAAAATGCAGAGGCCTTGATGCTGTGATTGCAGGATCGAGCTGCCGCAACGAACCCGCTGCCGCGTTGCGCGGATTGGCAAAGATCTGTTTCCCGCCCAATTCCTGGCGCGCATTCAACGCTGCGAACTTATCATGCCGCATATAGATTTCGCCGCGCACTTCCAGCACATCCGGCACATTTCCTTTCAACTGAAGCGGAATATCGCCAATGGTGCGGATATTGGCGGTGACATCCTCGCCCACCATGCCGTCGCCGCGTGTGGCAGCCTGCGTGAACGCGCCTTTCTCATAACGCAACGCACAGGATACCCCATCGATCTTCGGCTCCGCCGTGAAAGCAAGCGCCTCATCCTCCGGCAATTTCAGAAAGCGGCGGATACGGGCGATAAATTCGCCGACATCCTCGTCGTCGAATGCATTATCGAGCGACAGCATGGGAACGCCATGGCGCACTTTTTTAAACTTTTCGGAAGGTTTCGCACCCACGCGTTTTGAGGGCGCATTGGCCGGCGCCAGCAGGGGATATTGTGCTTCGAGCTCGTCGTAGCGGCGGCGTAACTCATCATATGCCGCATCCGAAATCAGCGGCGCATCGCTGCCGTGATAATGTTCGTCATGAGCGTCGATCTCGTCGGCGAGCCGCGCCATTTCCTGTTCGGGCATTTCAGCGGATTTGGTTTTACGTACCATAATTCAATAATTTTTGTGCCTGCGCGCGCGCTTCGTCCGTTACATTCGCACCCGACAGCATACGAGCGATTTCCTCGCGGCGGCGGGCCGTGTCGAGCACGGCCACACGCGTTGCGACCTTGTTCTTGGTCAGGGCTTCCTTGGCGATTTGCAAATGCGCATCGGCGCGCGCCGCCACCTGCGGCGAATGCGTGACGCACAACACCTGCACGCGCTGCGCAAGACGCGCTAAACGCATGCCGACAGCTTCGGCAACCGCGCCGCCGACGCCGGTATCGATCTCGTCGAAAATCAGCGTGGGTGCAGAACCGGCATCGGCCAGCACCACTTTCAGCGCCAGCATGAAACGCGCCAGTTCGCCGCCGGAGGCGATCTTCATCAAAGGCGCTGCCTGCATGCCGGGATTGGTTTGCACATAGAACGAGGCCTGATCGATACCATCGGGCCCCGGAGCTTGTGCCTCGATCTGCGTGATGAAGCGCGCACGCTCGAGTTTCAGGGGGCTAAGCTCGCCCATCACGGCCTTGTCGAGTTTTACAGCGATCTTCTTGCGCGCGGCGGAAAGTTTTTCTGCGGCCTTTCCATAAGCCGTTTCCGCTTCCGCACATGTTTTGCGTAAAGCATCGAGCTGTTCCTCGCTATGATCGAGCAGCTCGACTTCTTTCGTATAACGCTCGGCAAGCGCATTCAGTTCGTCCACCGGCACCTGATATTTGCGGCTCATGGCACGCAGCGCGAACAGGCGCTCCTCGATCTGCTCCAGGCTACGCGGATCATGGTCGCTCTCGCGCAGCGCGCGATCGAAGGCAGCATGCGCTTCGTTCAGCGCTTGCACTGCTTTCGCAAGCTCGGTGACGCCTGCGTTTAAGACTTGCGGTACCGCTTCCGCCTTGCGCTCGAGCTTGCGCAATAATGCGCTCAACGAAGGGATCGGCGAAGCGGAACCGTCCAGCGCATCGAATGTTTCGCGTAAATCCTCCGTGATTTTTTCGGCATTCATAAGTAGTTGACGGCGCCCGGCCAATTCCGTTTCCTCGCCCGCTTCGGGCCTGAGCTCCTGCAATTCCTTGGTAGCGTGTCTCAGATAATCGGCCTGGCGACGCGCTTCATCGAGCTGCGCCTGCAGAACCTCGAAAGCCTTGCGGTTTTCCTGCCAACCATTCCAGCACTTGCGCACGGCCGTTTTTTCCTTCTCCAGCCCGCCATAGGCATCGAGCAGCGCGCGGTGCGTGCGGGCATCGACCAACGCGCGGTCGTCATGCTGGCCGTGAATTTCGACGAGCAGCGCGCCGACAGTTTTCAGTACTTGTGCGGAGACCGGCTGATCGTTGATGAAGGCGCGCGTGCGGCCATCCAGCATTTGCTGGCGGCGCAGGATCAGTATCTGCTCGTCGATATCGATGCCGCTGTCTTTCAGGATTGCGAAGGCCGGATGATCGTTCGGCAGGTCGAAAACGGCACTCACCTGCCCCATCTCCGCGCTCGAGCGCACCAAGCCTGCATCGCCGCGCGCGCCGATGGCAAGCGCGAGACTGTCGAGCAAAATGGATTTACCGGCGCCCGTCTCGCCTGTCAGCGCCGAAAGCCCGCGCGCGAATTCGAGATCAAGCCTGTCGATAAGGACAATATCGCGGATGTTGAGAGCGGTCAGCATTCCGCCAATTTAGCCGCTTATGCGCCTGAAAGCACGCGAGATCCAGCTATCGCCGTTATCCTGCGGCGTGGCTCCGCCCTGCTGGAGCAGGCCATAAGCATCCTTGTACCACTGGCTTTGCGGGAAATTGTGGCCGAGCACGGCTGCCGCCGTCTGCGCCTCCGCCACAAGGCCGAGCGCCAGATTGGCCTCGACCAGCCGGTACAGCGCCTCCTCGACATGGCGCGTGTTCTGATGCTGCTCCACGACCACGCGGAAACGGTTGACCGCCGCCAGATAGTTTTTCTGC
Organism: uncultured Alphaproteobacteria bacterium; assembly: GCA_963714065.1. GTDB lineage: Bacteria > Pseudomonadota > Alphaproteobacteria > Rhizobiales > UBA4765 > JAZKID01. Next base: position 599,076 of record OY970226.1, read on the forward strand.
TTGAGATAGAAGCGGCCGATATCCATTTCCTTGCCGGCGATCTGGTCGCGCGCCATCAAAAGGCGCTCCTGCGCCATGGGGGCATAAGGCGATTGCGGATATTGCTGCACCAGATCCTGCAAAACGGTAATGGCTTTTTGCGTGCGCGACTGATCGCGCGTGACGTCGGGGATCGTCTTGTAATAGGAATCGCCCATGATGAATTTCGCGAGCGGAATGTCTTCCGAGCCCGGATGCAGGCTGACGAAACGTTCGGCCGCCGTGGCGGCATCTTCATATTCTTCGGCTTTATAAAAGGAATAGGCTGTCATCAGGCGGCCCTTTTTCGCCCATTCGGAATAGGGTTCCGATTTTTCGATTTCCTGGAATTTCTTGGCCGCACCCTTCCAGCGGCCGTCCTTCTGTAGCTTCAAACCTTCGTTATAAAGCTGCTCGGCCGGAACGGCGGGCTTGATATCTTCTTTTGAGGAAGGCTTGAGAAAATCGAACAGATCGTCGATGCCGTCGGCATGCGAGGCTACAGCCATGTTCACAAGGAACAGGCAAGCTAAAATCATTCTTGAAAGAACTGCCGCGCGCAAAGCCATCACCACTAAAAATGGATATAGGGCAAGGCCTTAGCGCAAGCAAGCCGTTTTCGGGCCAGGAAGCTGTCTTAGCGTGAAGGCGTAAAGGTCGGCGCGGCCACTTTCAGGCTGACCGGCGCACGCACGGGGCGGCTGACAGGCACGCCGGTTTCGACGATACGATAGGCCGTACGGTCGATCAGGAGCGCATTGAGAATGCCCGCATTCAGCTTATGGCCGCCCTTATAGGAGCGATAGAGCGCCTTCAGCGGCAGCCCGGCCAGAGCCAGATCGCCCACCGCGTCCAGCGCCTTGTGGCGGACGAATTCGTCTTTATAGCGCAATCCTGCCGGATTTAGCACATCGCCCTGTTCGCCCAGCACGACGGTATTCTCCAGCGAAGCGCCGAGGCCGAAACCGGCAGCACGAAGGCGTTCCGCATCCTGCATGAAACCGAAGGTGCGGGCGCTCGCAATTTCGTCGGCAAAACTCTGCGGTGTGATATCGAGGATCAGGCGCTGGCGGCCGATCGCTTCGTGCTCGAATTCGATATCGATATCGACGCGAAACCCGTCATAAGGCAAAAGCTCCGCCCATTGGCTGCCATTGTCGATGCGTACCGGGCGCAATACCTCGATGACACGGCGCGGCGCACTCTGGGCAACGATGCCTGCATCGAGGATCGCCTCGACGAAAGGCGCGCTCGAACCATCGAGAATGGGCACTTCCGCACCGTCGATCTCGACAATAACGTTATCGATGCCAAGACCGCTGCAGGCGGCCATCAAATGTTCGATCGTGGAAAAACAGGCGCCATTTTTCTGGCCGACGGCAACCGCAAGCTCGGTGCCCATCAGGCGCGCCAGAACGGCGGGAACGAGCGTGCCGCTTTTGACACAGCGGAAGACGATGCCCGTATTGCTTTCGGCAGGATACAGCGTCAGCGCGACAGTTTTGCCGCCATGAACGCCGATGCCGGACAGCCGGACGGCTTTAGCTAATGTCGATTGCCAGCCTTGCAACTTTTCTTGCAATTTCTACCTGCCCCTTTTCCGCCAAGAGTCCACCAAGAGAGTGTCCCAGATCTTGCGCGGATGATCCCCAAAACATTACGGATAAAGCCTTATTCGAAGCTAAAATACACATCACGAAAATCAACTCTTTGTTACAAGGTCATAATTAACCTATTGAAAACATTGAATTTAACCACAGCTCTGTTTTTAACAGCTTTGCGTTTTTCAATGAAGCTTGGTTACAGGCTGAAATATTCCCGCTTATCCCCGGTTTCGCCGACACACTTACTATAGCGGCATGAATATTTTCAGGACGCCGCAGTACAAACGTGCCTTCGAGATCTATATCCGCCGTGGCCTGCCGATCGAGCTGACCCTAAAGGCCGAAACGAGCGCCAGCCATACGACCACGCATTACATCTGGCGCACAGCAAACGACGACAAGGTGCGTCCGGCCCATGCGGCCAATGAAGGTAAGATTTTTGGCTGGGGCAATCCGCCGCCGACGGAACATCCAGGCGAAGATTACAACTGCCGCTGCACGGCGGAGCCTTATACACAGGGAACTAGCGAGTTTGCATATCAGGAACTCACTAGCGACGTCTCCAGCAATAATTTGCCATGGGACGATTACGATTTTGCAAGACATTTCTTGTCGCGAGATGGAAGTGCAATTGATCTTCAGGAAATTGGCAATTTACCTGACGTGATAGAATTCTATTTGTTCAAAATCGTCAAAGATGGAGACAATATCTATCAACGACTTAATGCACAAATTGTGGATGAGGCACGAAAACATCAGGATGGCCAATTCAGCTATGCATTTGATAAATCTTACGAAGAATTTAGAAATTATATTTTCGGATTCGGCAGCTCTACGATTGGCGGTACATTTACAGGTAATGTGCGGCACAAAGATGGTCAGATGTACATCGAAGGCCGTATCGATTTTTATTTCAAGGATACATATGCAGATCCTCTAGATATCAGAGAAAAAATCACAACCGGCACATCCGATCCTGAAGCTTCTATGCCTTGGCTGGTTAGCATTACAGATGGAGGAGGAACCTATTTCTCCATTCACGCTTCGTGGCATTCTAGTTTCAAAGCCGAGGCTAAATTAAATAAAGGAGGAAGTCGCTACCGGTGAAGCGAGTAAGGATAAATATATTCGTAAATGACGACACTAAAAATGAACAATGCGTATAAAATTACGGGCGCCGCGATAATAACGACAACACTGCTAAACACCATTCCTGCATAAGTTTCCTTTTTGCGTACGATACGCCGATATCGCCATCGCCAGATGAATTCACAAAGACCGACATATCCTGTTGCAGGTAGCCAGCCGAAAATGAGATAAAAAATATTGCTTGCGCCGTCGGCAATATTGATTTCACCGCATTCTTTGTGATGCTGGATAGCACCATCGGAAAACCGGCTTTGGCAGGCTTCATATGCGCTCCAAATGATTTGACGGCTAGTGTGCAAAGAAAAATTCATGAGAATATAGGTTGCGCCGATGGCAAGAATGAGCCGATCTATGCGCCAGTCAGCACTGCTTTCCGGCTTAGCGTTGAACACTAGCAGCGGCGCTGTAATAAAGATAAGCCAGAACCAGAAATTGTAAGGAACGTGCGTGAAAATCTGAAGCGCGTTGAAAAAACTTTGATCCAGCCCATGAACGAATATCAGCAGAAACGGGAACATTATAGCAAAAAGCCGAAGCCCATATCTTATATGAATGGCTTTAGCTGCAAGCGCGGCTCTCATGCTAAGAACATAATATTTCTTGCTTTCTGACACAAGTGTACATTTCCGTGAAAACTCTTGTAGCCGGCATAAACTTAGCTTCCTGCTCATGCGGAAATAAGTAGCTGACCAAATAAAAAACGCCGGACTTTTACCCGGCGTTTTGTAGCTATCTTAAAGACAATCTAGCTGTTCGAACGGCGGAGGAAGGCCGGAATTTCCAGATAATCGTCTTCATGGGCTCTTTCCTGGGCTCTCGGTGTCTGCGCCGCGGGACGGCGCTCCGGCGTTGGCGTTGCAGGACGCGCGATGGGAGGAGCCGCCACGCGCGGCATGGCAAAGCTCTGCTCCGCGTAAGCTTCCTCTTCGCTTTTGCGGCCAAAGCCGAGCGCAGCAAGGCGGTCGCGCAGGCCTGCGCGTTTTTCCTCGAGCGGATTTTCGTATCCCGCATTGCTTTGCGATGCCTCGACCTGACGGCGCGCGACGAGCGGCAGTTCATCGATACGCGGCATGCGTGGCGTGCGCTGCTCAGAACGCATCGGCTCCGGCGGGATGAACGAGATCTGCTCGGGCTGCGCTTCGGGAATTTCCTCTTGCACGGTTTCCATCTGCGGCTGTGTCGATGGCGTGATCGCGCGGATCATGACATCGGGATCGCTCAATGACGGTGTCGGCGCTGAAGCTGATTGCACTATCGGGCGCGCGCCATCTCGCCCTGGCGAGATGGGATTTGTGAATGCCAAGTCGGCAGGGGCCGACTTGGTTATGCCAAGGCGGGCACGCTGGTTGATCTCGAGCGCCGAGAGCGGCTCCGCGGCCTTGGCTGCGGCCTCAATACCGGTTGCCACGACCGAGACGCGGATAATGCCCTCTAAACTGTCATCGTAAGTCGCACCGACGATGATGTTCGCTTCCTGGTCCACTTCCTCGCGGATGCGGGTTGCGGCTTCGTCGAGTTCGTACAGCGTCATATCTCTGCCGCCGGTGATCGAAATCAGCAGACCCTTGGCGCCGCGCATTTCGACATCGTCGAGAAGCGGGTTGGAGATGGCGGCTTCCGCCGCATGCATGGCGCGGTTTTCGCCCGAGGCCTCGCCCGTGCCCATCATCGCCTTGCCCATGCCGCGCATGACGGAGCGCACATCGGCGAAGTCGAGATTGATCAGGCCTTCCTTCACCATCAGGTCGGTGATGCAGGCCACGCCCGAATAGAGCACCTGGTCGGCCATGCCGAACGCATCCGCAAAGGTCGTTTTCTCGTTCGCGACACGGAAGAGGTTCTGGTTCGGGATCACGATCAAGGTATCGACATGCTTTTGCAGCTCTAAAATTCCGGCATCAGCCGTGCGCATGCGCTTGATGCCTTCGAAATGGAACGGCTTCGTGACGACACCGACCGTAAGAATACCCATTTCCTTGGCAAGCCGCGCAACCACAGGGGCCGCACCTGTGCCGGTGCCGCCGCCCATGCCGGCGGTGATGAAAGCCATATGCGCGCCTGCAAGATGATCGCGGATCTCGTCGATCGTCTCTTCCGCGGCGGCGCAACCGACTTCCGGATGCGAGCCCGCGCCCAATCCTTCCGTGACGGCGACACCCATTTGGATGATGCGCGTTGCGCGCGAGGCGGTAAGCGCCTGGCTGTCGGTATTGCCGACAACAAATTCCACGCCCTGCATTCCGGATGCGATCATGTTGTTGACCGCGTTTCCGCCAGCGCCTCCGACACCGAATACTATCAGGCGCGGTTTCAGCTCGGTAATTTCCGGCATTTTCAGATTGATCGTCATGGCTTCCTCTTCTTCACTCTCTCTACTCGTGGCCCCGTATCGGATCCTGATACAGCGCCTTTCAAAAACTCTCGCGGATCCACGCGCCCATGCGGGCCATATAGCCGTCCGTTCCCGTCATCAGCTGCCGCATCTTGCGCGGCTCGACCTGTTCGATCTGCGCGATCTGCGGATAAATGGCGAGGCCGAAAACAGTTGCGAAAGCAGGCCCCTTGGCCGCCTCCGGCAGACCGGACACGCCGAGCGGCCGGCCGATGCGCACCTGGCTGCCCAGGATTCGCCGCGCCGCTTCCGAAAGACCGGTGAGCTGCGAAGCGCCGCCGGTGAGAACGATGCAACGCCCCATCTGATTCAAAAACCCGGATGCCTTGAGCTTGCCGCGCACCAGCTCCAGCATTTCCTCGACGCGCGGGCGAATGATTTTCACCAGTTGCGCGCGCGGAACTTGCACCGTTTCCGCATCGTCCCCCGCCTGCGTGACGGACAGGAATTCGTGATCGTCCGACGGACACGGCAGGGGCGAGCCATGCAAGGTCTTGAGACGCTCCGCCTGCTGGATCGACGTGGACAAACCGACCGCGATATCGGTGGTGATGTGATGGCCGCCGACGGGAATGCCGTTCGCATGTACGAAGCGCCCGTGCTGGAACACGGCAAGCGTCGTCGTGCCGCCGCCGCAATCGACAAGGCAGGCACCAAGCTCCGTCTCGTCGTCGACAAGAACGGAAAGACCGCTGGCATATGGCGTCGCCACCACCGCATCGACATGCAGATGGCAGCGCTCGACGCATAAAAGAATATTGCGGATCGGAGCAGAGTCGGCGGAAATCACATGCATGTCGACGCTCAAGGTCTCGCCGATCATACCGCGCGGATCGCGGATGGAGGTTGTTTCGTCCAGCGAGAAGCCGACAGGCAGGGAGTGAACGACAAGGCGGCCTTCGCGCAGGGAATGCACGGAACCCGCTTCGAGCACGCGGCGGATATCCGCATCCTCGACCTCATGTCCGCCAATGCTCACGGAGGCGGCATAGGCCTCGGATGAAAGATGGCCGGAAGAAATATTGACGATCAGGCTCTCGATGGTAAGACCCGCCATGCGCTCGGCCGCATCTACCGCAAGACGGATGCTCTGCTCGGCCGCATCCATATCGACGATCACGCCCGATTTGATGCCGCGCGCACGCTGATGACCGAAACCGACAAGCTCGACCGTATGCGTACGATGCGGCAGATAGTTAGAAGCGGAGACGGGCCGCAATTTCGCAATTGCGCAGGCGATCTTGGAAGAGCCGATATCGAGCACGGTCACCATTGTCGTTCTCTTCGGTGACAGGGTTTTTAAACGCGCGCTTTTGTGAAAGAGGGCGTTCATACGCGCGCCCCATCTGTTTTCGGTGGCGAGATCGGCGCTGTCTTTTTGTAACTGCCGGCGCGGATCTTGAGCGTATCGAGGCGCTGCTTCAGCGCGCCCTCCGAAAGCCGCACGATGACGCGGTCCGGCAGGCGCAGATCGACGATGGTGATATCGCGCTTGAGCAGCGCATCGTCCTTGTCGAGCCTTGCGAGCGCGGCAAGTGCCGCGCCCAGATCGTGCTCGGGCAATTTGATATCGATGCCGTCGGAAAGTTTCAGGTTCCAGCGGCGGTTGGCGACGAGGATGGCGGCCCGCATGCGCGATTGCAGGGCCGGAAAGCGCGCAAGTTCTTCAAGCAAGGGTCCGGCCTGCGCATCGGCACCATCGCCGACGATGAGAGGCAGGGAGGAAAAACGCACATCCGTGTAAGCGCCGATCTTGCGGCCGTCGCGATCGATCATCGCAACCGCACCATCGCGCTGCCAGAGCGCATAAGGCGTACGCTCGACCAGGCTGACTTCCACCGTGGCCGGCATGAGGAGGCGAACGGACGCTTCCTTGATCCAGGGAATATCGAGAAAGCGCTGCCGCGCCGCGTTCACGTCGAGCGTCAGCGCCGAAGAAGATTTGACATCGAGCAGGCCGGTGATTTCCTCGGATGTCAGGCGCGAGCCGCCGGCCACGCGTACTTCGCGGATTTCGAAACCCAGCGTGCGCGCAACGCCCGAGAGGGCAATATGCGCCGTATCCCTGATCTTTTCCATGGCATCGCCAAGGGCGAGACCATAAACACCGATCAGCGCGAAAAAAGCGGCCAGCACAAGCCGTGCTTCGCGCATCGGCGCTTCGCCGCGGCGAAGCTTATCGCGCCAGGTCGGGCGTTCCACGCGCAGCGTCTTGCGCGGCGCAGAAAAGTTGCGGGAGCCGTGTTTCGCATATCTGCGCTTTGCATGATCGCGACCGCCAAAAAAGCGAGGAAACGCCGAAGCGGCAATTCTGCCGGGCAGCTCTCTCAGCGATTGCACGATGCATCCTCCAAAATCCAGCGCACCAGATCCTGGAAGGAATGCCCCGCGTGAGCAGCCAGTTCGGGGACGAGCGATGTGCGCGTCATCCCTGGCTGCGTGTTCACCTCGAGGCAGATCACTTCGCCACTGCCGCGGTCGTCGTAACGGAAATCCGTACGCGTGACCCCGCGGCAGCCCAAGGCTTGATGCGCCAACAAGGATAAGTGTTGTATTTCTTGGTAAATATTCGGTTTAATCCGGGCCGGAAGAATGTGTTTTGATCCCCCCGGCGCATATTTCAATTCATAGTCGTAAAAACGGGCATTTTGCACGATTTCGATAACGCCCAGAGGCACTTCGCCCATCACCGCGCAGGTCAATTCCATGCCGGGGACGAATTTTTCTACCAAAAGTTGATCGCCATGGTCCCAATCCGGCCTCGTTAACTCCTGTGGCGGGTGCGCCATGTCCACAGCAACGATGAACACGCCGACCGACGAACCGCCGGCATTAGGCTTGAGCACATAGGGCGGTTTCATGACATGTTTTCTGGCTGCCTCCGCACGCGAAACAATGCGCCCTTCGGCAACGGGCACGCCCGCATTTGAAAGCATGATACGCGCCATCTGCTTGTCCATGGCGAGAGCGCTGCTCAGCACGCCGGAATGCGTGTAGGGAATTTGCATCAACTCCAGCAGCCCCTGGATGGTGCCGTCTTCGCCCGGCACACCATGAAGCGCTAGGAAGGCCGCATCCAGTTTCAGTTGTTCGAGAACGGTTGCGATATCGCGCTGCATGTCGATGCGCGAAACCTTATAGCCGCAGGCTTCGAGCGCATCCGCGCATTGCGCCCCCGTGTTCAGCGACACTTCACGCTCGGAAGACCAGCCACCCATCAATACTGCGACATGTTTGCTCAAGCGGCGGCTCCTTTCGGTTTGAAAATCTTCACTTCCCTGCCCGGCCCGAACTCTCCCATGCGCTTGATTTCCCATTCGAGCAGGACGCCGGAATGCTGAAAGACAAGCCGCCGCACGGTTTCGCCAAGCGTTTCTATATCATGAGCGCTGGCGCCTTCGTCGTTGATCATGAAATTGCAGTGCAGCTCCGACATATGCGCGCCGCCGACGCGCAACCCGCGACATCCTGCCGCATCGATCAGTTGCCATGCTTTGTGGTGCGGCGGATTCTTGAAAGTCGAGCCGCCGGTGCGCGACTTGATCGGCTGCGTGCTTTCGCGCTTGTCCTGAATTTCTTCCATCTGTTTGAGAATGATTTCGCGCTCGCCGGGCGCGCCCTGAAACGAAGCCTGCGTGAAAATATAACCGGGAGGCACGGCACTGCTGCGATAGGTGAATCCGAAATCCGTATTCTTGAGAACATGGATATTACCAAGCCGGTCCAGCGCGCGCGCCTCGATCAGCACGTCTTTCGTCTCGCACCCATACGCACCGCCATTCATGCGCAGCGCGCCGCCAATAGAGCCGGGAATGCCCCGGTAAAAAGCCAATCCTGCAATCCCTGCTTCTGCCGCCGCCTTCGCCATACGCACATCGGGTGCGCTCGCGCCCGCGGCAACACGGTAATCTTTCTGCGGCACGATGGCGCCGAAGCCCTTTACCGAGAGACGTATGACGACACCTTTGATGCCGCCTTCGCGCACGATCAGGTTGGAACCGAGGCCGACGACCGTAACGGGTGCATCCGGCGGCAGGTTTTTCAGGCATTGCGCCAGATCTTCTTCGTCGGCCGGTGCGAACAGAACTTCCGCAGGGCCGCCGGTGCGAAACCAGGAGATTTCCGACATCGGCAGGTTGGCCTGCAGCGTGCCTCTCAAATTAAGGGCTTGTAGATCCTCAAACAAGCTCATGGCAGTTTTTCCACCATGTCGAACCAGTTCGAAAATATTTTTTTTCCGGCTTCGACCGAGGCTTCGCCGAATTTTTTTGCCTGCGTGCGGATATCGTCGGTGCTCATGCCGAATTGCGCGAGATCGCCTTGATAGGCCGTCAGCCAGCCTTCGAGGCGCTCAGGCCCCGTTTCCAGATGAAATTGCAGGCCGAGCTGGTGCGGTTTTCTCTGAAACGCCTGCACCGGCGAAAAATTATTATGTGCGAGAAGAACTGCGCCGGGTGCAAGCTGGCAATTGTCGCCGTGCCAGTGCAGGACGGGAATATGCGCGAGCGGCGCCAGAGCCGAGTCGCGCCCTTCTTGCGTCAAGTGCACGCCACCCCAGCCGAATTCGCGCGCACCGCTGGGATAAACCTTGCCTCCCATGGCAACCGTCATGATCTGCGCGCCGAGGCAGATGCCCAAAATCGCCCTCTCCGCCTGCAGCCGCGCCCGCGCGAGGTCGATTTCATGGCTAAGAAAATCATGTTTGTCGGCATCATAGACCGCATGCGGGCCACCGAGCATGATGACGAGATCGGCGTTCAGAAACCTGTCCCGGCTTAACGACAAATCCTGCGCATCGACATAATGTGTGTGATAGCCGCGCTCGCGCAATATGCCGCCCAATATACCGAGGCCCTCGAAATTTATGTGACGAACGGCAAGGCAGGTTCTTTCCGACATTCACGCCGCTTTCTTTGCCAACTCTCCAGGCAACGCCGCTGCCCATTGTGTGATCGAGCCGGCACCGAGACAGATGACGAGATCGCCCGGCTCGGCAATGGATTTGACAAGCACGGGCAGATCTTCGGCTTTTTCTAATGGAAGTACATTGCGATGGCCGTGCGCTTTGAGGCCCTGCACCAGATCCTCGCGCATGGCACCCTCGATAGGCTGCTCGCCCGCCGCATAGGTGTCTGCGACGATCACCGTATCGGCGTCGTTGAAGCAGGTGCAGAACTGGTTGAACAACGAGAGCAGGCGCGTGTAACGATGCGGTTGCACCACCGCGATCACCTTGCCTTGCGCCACCTGTCTTGCCGCACGTAGCGCGGCGGTAATTTCCACCGGGTGATGGCCGTAATCGTCGATGATGGTGACGCCGTTCCAGGTGCCGACATGCGTAAAGCGCCGCTTGACGCCGGCGAACGAGGCGAGGCCCTTACGGATATCGTCGTCGGAAATGCCGAGCTGGCTTGCGACCGCAATTGCCGCCGTGGCGTTCAGCGCATTGTGATAGCCGGGCATCGGAATCGACAGGTCCGAAACCGTGCGCACCAAATCCTTCTTGCGATCAGTGATCGCAACCTCGAATGTCGTGCGGATACCCTGATTGCCGAGATTGAACAGGCGCACATCGGCCTGCGGGTTTTCGCCATAGGTGACCACGCGCTTGTCGATGATCTTGGCGACAAGCTGCTGCACGACCGGATGGTCGATGCACATGACCGCAAAACCGTAGAACGGAATATTCTCGACATATTGAATGTAAGCGCGCTTGGCGTCTTCGAAACTGCCGTAATGGTCGAGATGTTCGGGATCGATATTGGTAACGATGACGACATCGGCCGGCAGTTTCACGAAAGTACCGTCGCTCTCGTCCGCTTCCACCACCATCCATTTGCCGGTGCCAAGTTTGGCATTGGTGCCATAAGCATTGACGATGCCGCCATTGATGAATGTGGGATCGAAACCGCCCGCTTCCAGAAGCGAGGCGACGAGCGATGTCGTCGTCGTCTTGCCATGCGTGCCGCCGATTGCGACGCAGGAGCGCAGGCGCATCAGCTCGGCCAGCATTTCGGCACGGCGCACGACGGGGATGTGGCGCTCGCGCGCCGCCATCAGTTCCGGATTGTCTTTCTTCACGGCGGAAGAGACGACGACCACTTCCGCATCGCCGATATTTTCGGCCTTGTGGCCGACCATGATCGTCGCACCCTTTTCGCGCAGGCGTTTGACATTGTAATTGTCGGCGATATCGGAGCCCTGCACCGTATAGCCGAGATTGATCAGCACCTCGGCGATGCCCGACATGCCGATGCCGCCGATGCCGATGAAATGGAGCGGACCTACATTCTGCGGAAGTTTCATCTTAACCCTGCTGCCCTTCGTTTAAGCGTAAAGCCGTATCTTCCACAAGATTGGCTAACAATTTGACAGCATCAGGGCGGCCCGCCGCCTTGGCGGCCCTCGCGCAATTTTCCATCCATAGAGGATCGTGCAGGGTCAGGGAAAAAAGCGCGGCCAGGCGTTCGGGGTTCAACTCCTTCTGCTCGGCCAGGATCGCAGCACCAGATGCCGCCAGCGCCTGCGCATTGCGCAACTGGTCGTTGTCGAGCGCATGTGGCAATGGCACGAGAATGGAGGGGCGGCCAATGGCGGTGATTTCGTTCACCGTGGAGGCGCCGGCGCGCGCCAGCACCAGATGTGCCCGCGCCATGCGTTGCGGCAAGTCATTGAAGAAGCTAGATATTTCATAGTTTTTCAACCCGAGCTTGGCATAAGCGGCATCCGTGCGTGGCAGGTCTTCCTCGCGCACCTGTTGCACAAGCGCGATCCGCGCACGCAGTCTTGAAGGCAGGATCGCAAGCGCGCCGGGCACGATATCGGCGAAAATACGCGCGCCCTGGCTGCCGCCGAAAATCAGGACGCGAATATCGTCATCGGCGGCGGGGGTATGATAGGGCTGCAACGCCGCTCTCGACACTTCGTCACGCACCGGCATGCCGACGACGCGCGCTTTTGCCCTGAAGGCATCCTCGAGCAGCGCGGTGTTTTCGACCGCAAGCCCGATGGCCGTCATATGCGGCGCCAGAATTTTATTGGCACGGCCCATTACCGCATTCGCCTCATGGATCACCGTGGGAATTTTAAGGCCCATCGCCGCGAACAGCGGCGGCAGGGTGGGATAGCCGCCGAAGCCGACGGCGACATCCGGTTTCAGCTTTTTGACAATGCGGCGCGTTTTCAGAATGCCGCGCCCGATCGTGATAAAGGTGAGCAGGCGCGAAAACGGATTGCGCGAGCGGAATGTTGCGGACGGGATAATGTGGATCTTCCGCGCCGGGAAATCGTACTGATCGCAACGCTCGTCGGTCGCAAGCTCGATGGCCCAGCCGCGCGATATAAGCTCCGTTGCCAAAGCCTGCGCCGGAAAAAGATGGCCGCCCGTGCCGCCTGCGGCCAGCAAAGCGGTGCGACCTGTCATGCGCCCTGCCTGCTCGACAAGGCATGGCGCAGTTTTCCGGCCTTGCGTTTGCGCGTCAGCGCCAGCAGGAGACCGACGCCGAAAGCACCGGCGATCATCGAGGAGCCGCCATAGGAGATGAAAGGCAGCGTCATCCCTTTCGCCGGAATAAGATTGAGATTAACACCCATATTGATAATGGCCTGCATGCCGAACAGCAACGTCAGGCCTGTGACGGCAAGGCGCGTGAAATGATCTTCCATCTTGATAGCATGCCATAAGCCGCGCAGCACGATGAAGGAAAAAATAGCCACGAGCGCGAGGCAGACGAGAATGCCGAATTCCTCGCCCGCCACCGCGAAGATGAAATCGGTATGGCTGTCGGGAAGCGAGCGCTTGACGATGCCTTCGCCCGGTCCAACGCCGAGCCAGCCGCCATGTGAAATGCTTTCCACTGCCGTATCCACCTGCAACGTATCGCCCGTGCCATGCAAGAAACGGTCGATGCGGCTTTGCACATGCGGCAGCATGGTATAAGCGGCGGCCAGGCCTCCGCCTGCGGCCGTTGCCGTCATCAGCACCCAGAACCAGGGCATGGAGGCCACGAAAAACATACCGCCCCAGATGATGACGATCAGAATGGTCTGGCCGAGATCGGGCTGCAGCATCAACAGGGAAATAATAAAGCCGAGCAGTGCGAGCACGATCAGATTGCCGGGAAAACCCGGGCGGCGCTGCCCCTCGCTCATCAGCCAGGCGGCAATCACGATAAAGGCGGGCTTGATGAATTCGGAAGGCTGGATCGAAAAGGCGCCGAAACTCAGCCAGCGTGTCGCGCCTTTTACCTCGGCGCCGATAAATAAAGTACCGGCAAGGCCAAGCAGCATGGCGGCGAAAACGGCCAGGCTGACGCGGCGCACGAGACGCGGCGTTAAAAAGGATGTCGCGATCATCACGGCGATGGAGGGGATCAGAAACAGCGCATGCCGTTCGACATAATAGAAAGCGGGCAATGAGCGCTTCAGCGCGATCGGCGGGCTGGCGGCAAAGGACAGCACGAAGCCGCACACCATCAGCACAAGCACGGTGAACAGCATCAGCCGGTCGACTGTCCACCACCATTCCGTAAATTTCGTTTTGCGTGCGCGCATGAATATTACTTCAGCCTTTCGAAACCGGGCTGGCTTTCCATGAAACGGCAGAAGGCCTCGCCCCTCTCCTCGAAATTGCGGAACTGGTCGAAGGAGGCACAGGCCGGAGAAAAAAGCACGACCGGATGCGGCGCAAGGGCAGACTGCGCATCGCGGGCGCTTTGTTCCACAGCACGGTCCAGGGTCTTTGCAATCGTCACCGGCACATGTCCTTCAAGGGTTTTGGCGAAATCGTCAGCCGCCTCGCCGATCAGATAGGCATGACGGATAATGGGGAAAAAACCCTTAAGCGGGACAATTCCGCCGGTTTTAGGGCGGCCGCCGGCAATCCAGTAAATATTATCGTAGGAACCCAAGGCCTTGGCCGCGGCATCGGTATTGGTCGCCTTGCTGTCGTTAACGATCAGCGCCTTGCCGATATGGCCGATGCGCTGCATGCGATGGGCAAGGCCCGGAAAAGACTGCATGGCGACAATAATGGTCTGCTCCGGCACGCCGCAAAAACGCGTGGCCGCGAATGCCGCAGCCGCGTTCTGGGCATTATGTGTGCCACGCAGGCTTGGACAGGTGGAGAGATCTATGATGCGGTGCTCGCCCTCCATCAATATGGCGCCATCGAGCCAGATGCCGCCGGCCGGTTTTTTCGACATAGAAATCCGGCATGTCTGGATGCGTTGCGCGGCACGCGTCGCCATCGCCTCGCTATAAACATCGTCGACGCCAATAACGGCAAGACCAGTCGTACCCGCAATCAGGCGCTCCTTCACATCGGCGTAATGCGTGAGCGAGCCATGGCGGTCGAGATGATCTTCCGACACGTTCAGCAGCACACCAATAAGTGGATCAAGCGAGGGCGCAAGATCGATCTGGTAGCTCGAACATTCGAGCACGAAAATTTTTTCGTCGCCCAATTGCAGATCGAGCGCCGGGCGGCCGATATTGCCGCCCATTTCGACCTGCGCGCCGCTTTCGCACAAGATATGCGCAATCAGCGCGGTTGTCGTCGACTTGCCGTTAGTGCCGGTAATAGCGACAAGTCTTGATTTCGGCGCAACTTTGCTTCGCTCGCGGCAGAAAAGCTCGATATCGCCGATAATTTCGACATCCGCCGCCCGTGCTTTCTCGACGCTCCAATGCGGCTTTGGATGGGTGAGCGGCACGCCCGGGCTCAAGATAAAACTGTCGAAATTTTTCCAGTCGGCGGTGTTCAGGTCGGCCAGATGCAGGCCGGCCTCAGCCGCATGCAAACGGCTCGCCTCGCTATCGTCCCAAGCGGACACGCGGGCACCGCCCAGCATGAGCGCTTTTGCCGTCGCGATCCCCGAACTGCCTAACCCGAATAGGGCGAAATTTTTATCCTTGACATGGGTGAGAGGGATCATCAGCGCAGTTTAAGCGTGGACAGGCCGATCAGCGCCAACACTACGGCGATTACCCAAAAGCGCATCACCACCTGCGGCTCGGACCAGCCGAGATGCTCAAAATGATGGTGGATCGGCGCCATCTTGAACACGCGTTTGCCGGTGGTCTTGAAGGAAGCCACCTGCACGATGACCGAAATCGCTTCCATCACGAAAATGCCGCCGATTACGGCAAGCACGATCTCGTGCTTGGTTGCGACCGCGACCGTACCGAGCAGGCCGCCCAGCGCCAGCGACCCGGTATCGCCCATGAAAATCTGCGCGGGCGGCGCATTGTACCACAGGAACCCCAAACCCGCGCCGATCATCGCGCCGCAGATGACGGCAAGTTCGCCCGTGCCCGGCGTGTGATGCACCTGCAGATAGTTGGCGAAAACCACGTTGCCGCACAGATAGGCGATCAGGCCGAAACTGGCGGCGGCGATCATCACCGGCACGATGGCAAGACCGTCGAGGCCGTCGGTAAGATTGACGGCATTGCCGGCGCCGACGATCACAAAAGCGCCGAACGCAACATAAAACCAGCCGAGATCGACGATCCATTCCTTCGAGAACGGAAAGGCCAGCGACATGTTCTGGGGCGAGGGATTGGCGAGGATCAGCAAAACGCAAGCGAGCCCCGCAAACAGAAATTCGACCATCAGCCTTTGCCGCCCGCTAAAGCCGCGCGATGTCCGCTTCGTGACTTTCAGATAATCGTCGTAAAAGCCGATCAAGCCGAAGCCGATCGTCACCATCAATACGATCCAGACGAGAGGATTGGAAAAATCCGACCACAGCAGTGATGAAACGATGATGCCGGAGAGGATCATCAGGCCACCCATGGTCGGCGTGCCTTTTTTGGTGAGCAGATGGCTTTGCGGCCCGTCTTCGCGGATCGGCTGGCCCTTGCCCTGCTTCACACGCAGTTTTGTGATCATGGCCGGGCCGAACATGAAAACGAAAGCCAGCGCCGTGATCGTCGCACCCCCGGTTCTGAATGTAATGTAGCGGAAGAGATTGAAGAACTGGAAATAGCCTTCCCATTCGCTGAGGAGTTGAAGCATGCAATTCCTTCCTTATGCGGGCGGCCCAAAACGCATGAGCAGCGATTCAACCACTGGCCCCATTTTCGTGCCGAGCGAGCCCTTGATCATCACCACGTCATGCGGCCTGATCGCCTCGATCAGGGGCCGCTCGATTTGCGCCGATGACAGTGCATAGGCGCCGCGCAGATCGATTGGCAAGCCCCGCCACAGGCTTTCCATCAGCGGGCCAACAAGATAAACCCGGTTTACCCTGGCTTTGAGCACCGCTCCCGCAAGCCCGGCATGCAGGTCTGCCGCCGTTTCGCCCAGCTCTAACATATCGCCCAGCACGGCAATGCGCCGCCCCCCGCGCTCGGGCTCGGTTTCGCCAAGCTGCGCCAGGGCCGCGCGCATGGAGGTGGGGTTGGCGTTATAGCTTTCGTCCACCAGGGTGAAACGGCCGCCGCCGAGCGGCAGATCGAAGCGCGCGCCCCGCCCGCGTCCGGCCTGCATTTTCGACAGGCTTAAGGCGCCAAGAGCGAGATCGGCCTGCATTTCCATGCAAGCTACCAGCACCGCGAGCGAATTCTGCGCGATATGCCTACCGGGCATACTGATTTTATAGGCAACCTCGGTGCTAAAGACTTTTGCGGAAATATGCGAATGGGCGGGATGGAGCATGACCTGCAGGAGACGCGCATCGGCCCGCCCATTTTCGCCGAAGCTGATGACATGCGCGCCATTTTCGCGGGCGCGTTTTTCAAGCAGCGGCGCGAACTCGTTATCGATATTGATGATCGCCTTACCGCCCGGCTCGAGCCCTTTAAAAATTTCGGCCTTGGCCTCCGCAATACCCTCAACGCTGTCGAAAAATTCCAGATGCACAGGCGCGATCGTCGTGACGATCGCCAGATGCGGGCGCACGAGTTTTGTGAGCGGCGTGATCTCGCCCGCATGATTCATGCCGATTTCGAAAACGCCGAATTCGGTATCGCGCGGCATGCGCGCCAGGGAAAGCGGCACGCCCCAGTGATTGTTGAACGAGGCCACGGACGCATGCGTGCGCCCGGATGCCGACAGGGCAAGGCGGAGCATTTCTTTCGTCGTCGTCTTGCCGACCGAGCCGGTGACCGCAACGATTTTCGCCTTCACCAAAGCACGGCGCGCCTGCGCCATGGCGCGCAAGGCGTCTTCGACATCGTCGACGGCAAGATAGGCGCCCGCAGGCAGGCTGCTTAGCCTGTCCGCGCGCACCACGGCAAGCGCAGCGCCCGCCTTGAATGCGGCGGCAACGAAATCGTGTCCGTCGAATTTATCGCCTTTCAATGCGATAAAAATCTCGCCGGGCTTGATCGTGCGCGTGTCGATGGAGAGGCCAGAGAATTCCTGCGCGCTGGCATTTTGCAGCCTGCCATGTGTGGCGGCAATTAATTCTTCGGCGGTCCAGAGCGATGTCATGAGCGAAGCACTTCCCTGATGACATCATGGTCCGAAAACGGATGCGTGATGCCGTTGATGATCTGTCCCGCTTCGTGCCCTTTGCCTGCAACGACAAGAATATCGCCTTTATGCAGGCGCACCATGCCTTCCTGGATAGCTTTTTTACGGTCGCCGATTTCGATTGCACCCAATGCCGCTTGAAGAATGGCCTTGCGAATACTCGCCGGATCTTCCGAGCGCGGGTTATCGTCGGTAACGATCACGACATCGGCTTTCTCAATCGCTATTTTTCCCATCACCGGCCGCTTGGCCGCATCCCTGTCGCCGCCACAGCCAAATATAACGATGAGCTTGCCTTTCGTATAAGGGCGCATGGCGTCGAGCAGTTTGGCAAGCGCGTCGGGCTTGTGCGCATAATCGACATAAATACTGCCGCCCTGATAATCGGCCACTTTTTCCATGCGGCCGCGCACACCTGCAAGCTTTTCCAATGCCGAAAACACGCGCGCATGCGGGCAATGTGTGGCAAGCGCAAGACCGGCGGCAAGCAATGCGTTTTCGGCCTGAAAATCGCCGATTAGCGGCAGCAGCACTTCCGCCCTGCCCCATGGCCCACCCAAGGAGAGGCGCTGGCCTTGCGGAAGCCGCACGCGCGACAGAAGTTTCAGATCTTCGCCCTTGATGCCAACCGTGATCGTCTGCAAGCCACGTTCTTTCGCAGCGCCGATAAAATTACCGGCATAAGGACTATCTGCCCACACAACAAAAGGCGCATCCTTTGGCAGCAGCTCGGTAAGGCGGAGCTTGGCCTGCAGATAGGCTTCCATGCTGGAATGATAATCGAGATGGTCATGTGATAAATTTGTGAAGGCGCCTGCGCTCAACCGCACGCCGTCGAGCCTGAACTGGTCGAGCCCGTGCGAGGAGGCCTCGATTGCCAGATGCGTGATATTCCTGTGCACAAGACCGGCAAGCGTTTCATGCAGGGTGAGCGTATCGGGTGTCGTCAGCGCGCCATAAATCTCGCCTTCTTTTGTAACGATGCCGAGCGTGCCGAGGCTGGCCGAGGAAAACCCGGAATGCTCGTAAATCTGGCGCAGAAAATCTGCCGTGGAAGTTTTGCCGCTCGTGCCGGTGACCGCAACGATCGTTTCGGGCTGCGCACCGTAAAAGCGCGCCGCGATCTTTGAGAGAAACTGGCGCGGCTCTTTTGTCTCGATCCAGGGAATGGATGCCGGATGATTTTGCGGCGGCGGTTTTCCTGCCAGAATAGCGCTCGCTCCACCCGCGATTGCCTGAGCAGCGAATGCAAGCCCGTCGGCGCGCGCGCCAGGCAAGGCCACAAACAGCGCGCCTTTTTTCACCTTGCGGCTGTCGAGGCAGAGCGCGGCGATTTCGGTATCGAGCGGGCCTGTTACCCGCGCTTCATTATCCTGAAGCAGGTCCTTCAGCAGCATCCTCATCCTATTTACGACAATGACGGTAGAACATGACCGAAATTGGTCAAGCCTTCAATGGGCCGTGCTTTCGCGTTCCGCACCGGCAAGACGGTCGAGTCGCGGCGAAATCGACAGCAGGGGTGCGGCGCGTGCGATAATCCGGCCCGCCGTCGGCGCGGCATTGGCGCCTGCGGTTGCAGCCCCCCCCGTCTCCGCCACGCGCTTCGGCTCGTCCAGCATGACGAGAAGCACATATTGCGGATTATCGCTCGGGAAAGCCGCAAGGAAATCGGTCATATTCTTGTCCTTGGCATAGCGGCCATTGATGACTTTTTCCGCCGTGCCGGTCTTGCCGCCGACATTGAAACCGACAACATCGGCTTTCTTGGCGGTGCCGCGCTCGACATTCGCGCGGAAAAGCTGGCGCATGAATTCCGAGGTTTCGGGTTTGATGACCTGAACCGCCTGCGCTTGCGCCTCTTCGGCCGTACGCTTTGCAAAAGTGGGCTTCAGCAGATAGCCGCCGTTCACAAGCGCCGCCGTTCCCGACAGGGCCTGCAATGGTGCCACCGCAATGCCATGGCCGAAGGCGATGGTTGCCGTATTCACGAGGCCCCAATTCTTCGGCACTTGCGGCGCGGCGTTTTCCGGCAGTTCGGTCTGCAGCCGGTCGAACATGCCCATGCGCTTTAAAAACTCTTTGTGCTTGTCGACGCCCATCGCCAGCGCGATCTTGGCGGTGGCGATATTGGAGGAATAGACAAATACTTCCATCAGATCGAGCATGCGGTGCTGGCCATGGAAATCGTCGATCTCCTGTCCGCCGAAACGCAGCGGCGTGATGGCGTTCACCTTGTCCTGCATATGGAACTGGCCGGAATCGAGCGCCATCGCCAGCGTGAACGCCTTGAAGGTGGAGCCCATCTCATAGGTGCCGGTGGTGATGCGGTTGATACGGTCCGGCAACAGCGCTTCGCCCGCATCGTTTGGGTTGTAATCCGGCAGCGAGGTCAATGCGACGATCTCGCCCGTATGCGCATTCATGATCAGGCCCGAGGCGGCAATCGCCTCGTAACGCTTCATGGCGTCGACCAGTTCGTCATGCAGCACATGCTGCACGCGCAGATCGAGGGCAAGCCGCACCGGCTCCTGCTGCCCGGCTTCAAAACCAGCGGCACGCAGGCTTGCGAGGCTGCGATCCTGATCCACCCATTTCTCGAGCCCGGCAATGCCCTGGTTATCGACATTCACATGGCCGAGCACATGCGACAGCATGCGGCCTGAAGGATAAACGCGGCGGTTCTCGTCACGAAAGCCGATCCCCGGCAGGCCGAGCGCGTGGATTTCGAATTGTTGCGGCGGTGTAATCTCGCGCTTCAGCCAGACGAAACCCTTGTTCGAGGACAGTTTCGCGCGCAGCTCGATCGGATCCATGTCCGGAAAGATTTTGGCAAGCTGCTCCGCCGCCTCGTCCGGATCGATAATGCGGCGCGGTTCGGCATAAAGCGAAGACTGGCGGATATCTGTCGCGACGATCTGGCCGTTGCGGTCGAGAATATCGGGCCGCATGGTGGCCGGCATATCGTTTTGCACACGCGCCGCCCGTTCCAGTTCCGGGAAAAAAGCGAGATAGACGAGCCTGCCGCCGATCACGCAATAAATCAGCACGAATGCAAAGAAGGCAAGCAGCAGGCGCGAGCGCCCGAGATCGAGCCTTTTTTTATGCGCGCCCTCGAATTCCAGATATCTGATCTGCGGCGCCTTCTCGCGCCCCGGTACCGGCCCAAGCAAACTCGTAACAAACACACTCATACTCGTCACACTCGCAACTTAATGTCTGGACACGGGGATCAATTTCATGGGTTGAGCACTGGATGGCGGAACGGCCGCCTGCAATTTCGGTTTCGGTGCTGGCTTCACCGCTTTTTTGTCGATCGGCGTCTCGAGCCCCGGCTGCGCATCGAGATTGTTGATGAATGTGCCGAGATCGAGCGGCCGCTCCGGCAGCTCATAGGCATAGGCCATCTGCTTTACGGCAAGGTTCTGGTATTCTGGCAAATGGCGCCTTGCCAGCGCCTGCAAGCGCGACGGCTGGTTGAGCGCGCTCCACTCGGCACGCAGCGTGACGATGGTATTTTCTTCTTCGTGGATGGAATTTTCGAGCTGGGTGGTTTCGCGCGCCAGCCTGCCCGTGCGGTATTTGATGTCGTAGACGAAAGCCGCGGCGCCGATGACGGCCAAAAACAGGAATATATCCAAAAAACGCATGGAACTTAACGCCACTCTTGCTGCCTTCAAGGCCTAACCCGAAAGACTTAATGAACCATGCTTATATTCAAATCATTCAGATTAAAAAGTCGTGCATTTTCCTAGATTTTTTCTGCAAAACGCAATTTCGCCGAGCGGGCGCGCGCGTTTTCGGCGATCTCGCTATGGGAAGCGGCAACCGGCTTAGCCGCCTGCCATTGAGGTTTCGTTAACTTCCCGGCCGGCGCATGGCGCGAACCGGCTTTCTCGGCGGCCAGAAACCGCTTCACCATGCGGTCTTCCAGCGAGTGGAAAGTAACGATGCCGAGTCGTCCGTTTAGGCGCAGAAGTCGGGCCGCCGCTTCGAGCCCGCACTTCAATTCGCCAAGCTCGTCGTTCACGGCAATACGTAAAGCTTGAAAACTGCGCGTGGCGGGATGGATTTTTGAGCGCGGATCGCGGCCGATGGTTTTCTCGATCAGTTCGGCAAACTCCAGCGTGCGGGTGAAAGGTTTTTCCTCGCGCTGCTCTACAATCGCTTTCGCAGCGCTGCGCGATTTTTTCTCATCGCCATATTGATAGAGCAGATCTGCCAATTCCTTTTCTGGCAGTCTGTTGATAAGATCGGAAGCGCTTTGCCCCTCACTGCTCATGCGCATATCGAGCGGTCCGTCACGCATGAAGGAAAACCCGCGCTCCGCCTCGTCCAACTGCATCGAAGATACGCCAAGATCGAAAACGATAGCATCGATATGCTGCGTACCGAGCTTTTCTTCCATCTCCGAAAACGGCGCATGGACGAATTGGAACCGCTGCGGAAATTCTGCCGCCAGTTTTTGCGCCGCAATTTTTGCAGAAGGATCGCGGTCGAACGCAATCACGCGCGCACCGCTTTCCAAAAATGCACGCGCATAACCGCCCGCGCCGAACGTGGCATCGACGATGATTTCGTTCGCGCGCGGTTTTATCGCTGCGAGAACTTCGTTGAGCAGGACGGGGATATGGTTCATAGGACCAAAAGAAGTTTCCATTGCCTATAGATCTTCCGGCAGCGATTACGCAAACAATTTATTGTCTTGTGTTTCGCCGGGGAGCGGCAGGTTGCGGTTTGGGAGAGATAGGAAAGAAAGATATATAACCGCTCGCATGCGGCGCAAAACTGTTGACCATTCCGTCTGATGCCATAATCTGTACTTTGAATTCATTCGATAAAAGCTGAAGACTATCTTTAGTTATATCGCCTTTAGCACTGTAACAACCGCTCAAGCCCACTCTCGCACCGGCCTTCAGCAGACCGGCATCTCTCAGTCTGGTCAATATGCCATTAAGCACATCATACGTTTTCAGATCTTTAGATTGATTTCCATATCCCGGAAAACCGATAGCTCCGTTATTGCCATGAAAATAAAGCGCCAGATCGGTTAGAACCCGCCTACCGCTGTTATCGATTATTTTCTTCGGAATTTCTGAGGGAATAGCGACATCGTAGAGCAGATTGCTTTGATATTTTTTTGCCCAGCCCTGACTAATTTCCGGAATATCTTCATGTAAAAGATCGGCGTCGGTTGGCTTCTGCCCATCTAACAATTTCATCAAATCATTTTTTCGCCATGTCATGACGCATCTTGAGGTTGGATTAGTAGAATCGTGCGGATTGTCGGCGCCAACCACATTCCATGTTATAAGACCATGCTCGCGGATCAATTTCTCGCGTGTCTTGAAGAAAGCTGCCTCTGCTCTCTGCTCTTCTTCCCGGCTCAGCTCGCTGCTCCACGAGGTAATACCATTCATAATGCCGGAAGCGAATTCCATAATCCCTCTGTTATCCGAGCCACTTTTGTCCCGCTTACCACAAAGCCTCGTACCCAAGCCGCTTCCCTTGATCAGTTTCCGCTCAATGTATTCCAAATCGCTGGCTTGCCGCTGCGCACTCGCAGAAAAATCTGGCTTTGAGGTTTCGCTTTTGCGATCCGGGGAAACGGAAGAAATTCCACTCATCAAAAAACTCGATACAATTCGATAAAAATTTAAGTAATGCGAGAATTATAGTTTACGAAGACGGTTAAGTCAAAATGCCAGCCGGCCTGTAAGCCGGGTTCTGTGCACCGCCTTTCGAAATTGGATACGAAGACAGTGCGGCAGCCATTCATCTGGGATGCATATTGCTATGCATCTCAAGCAACCTACCCGGGCAGCTGATCGGGAAAAGATCTGGCTTTTGGCCGCGCTGCCCCTATTTGGTCTTGCTCCCGGCGGGGTTTGCCTTGCCAACTGTCATTGCTGAAGTTGCGGTGGGCTCTTACCCCACCTTTTCACCCTTACCCTCTTGCGAGGGCGGTTGTTTTCTGTGGCACTTTCCCTGAAGGGACCTGTCCCCGCGAAAGCGGGGATTGCTCCCCTCGCCGGGCGTTACCCGGCACCGTTTTTCCCCGGAGCCCGGACTTTCCTCGAGAATTTCTTCCCGCGGCTGCCCGGCCGGCTGGCAAGGAAAAAGATGAGTTTTTATGGCTTCAAAGTCAACGAAAAAGCGAATGGCGAGTAGCGAATAGAAATCACCCCCTATTCGCTGCGTTTGGCAACGCCCCGATCAACTTGTGCAATGCCGCAAGCGTCGAAGGATCGGCTATGCCATCCACGCGCCCCGGGCGAAAATGCCGCTGGAAGGCCGTCACCACAGCTTCGGTCTTTTCGTCGAACGTGCCTGAAATATCGAGACCATAGCCATAGATCGAAAACATGCGCTGCATGGCGGAAATATGCATGCCCGCATCATTGCGCCGGAAACCTTCTCCCTCTTCCACCAGCGGTTCAGGCTCGATCCAATGGCCGATGCCTTTTCTGGCAAGCAGCTTCCATGGAAATTTCTCGCCGGGGTCGCGCTTGCGCGCGGGCGCAACATCGGAATGCGCGAGCACACGCTGTTTTGGAATATTGTGCCGTGCGACAATCTCGCGGCAAAGCTCGATCAAAACCGCAATCTGCGGCTTTGGAAAATCCGGCAAGCCGTAATCGTGCCCGCCATTGCAGATTTCGATGCCGATGGAGCGCGAGTTGATGTCGGTCTCACCGGCCCAGAAGCTGACCCCTGCATGCTGAGCGCGCACGGCCTCGTCGACATGACGGTAAACTTCACCGTTTTCCGTAATCGTGTAATGCGAGGAAACCTGCGATTGCGGATTGCACAACCATTCGATCGCCTCAGAGTAGGAAGCCATGCCGGTATAGTGCAGCAGGAGAATATCGGTAGGGCCTGTGCGGCGCTCGCCGAGATTCGGCGACGGCTTGTCGATAAATTGCATCAGGCGCGGCGCGACAGGTCGCGCAGCTTGGGTGCAACAAGCAGGCGCGCCGTCTCCGCGATAGATGCGGCATTGAGTCCCGCCTGCGCATACATTTTTTCTGGACTATCTTGATCCTGAAAAACATCCGGCAAGGTCAATGTGCGGATTTTGAGGCCGGAATCCAGCAGCCCTTTTTCTGCGAGCAGATGCAGCACCTGCGCACCGAAACCGCCGCGCGCACCTTCTTCCACCGTGATGACCGCTTCATGATTGCGCACAAGCTGCAGAATGAGATTTTCGTCGAGCGGCTTGGCAAAACGCATATCGGCGATGGTTGCGCTAATACCGGACTGTGCGAGCAATTCGCGCGCTTTCTGCGCCTCAAAAAGACGCGTGCCGAGATTTAAAATTGCGATATCGTTTCCTTCCGCAAGCAGGCGGCCCTTGCCGATGTCCAGCACCTCGCCGCGCGCAGGCAGGGACAGCCCCAGGCCCTCGCCGCGCGGATAGCGGAACGCGATGGGCCCTTCATTATAAGCCGCAGCCGTGGCAACCATGTTCATGAGCTCGACCTCATCGCCCGCGCTCATTACGACAAAATTCGGCAGGCAGCAAAGATAGGCGAGATCGAAACTGCCCGCATGCGTCGGCCCGTCCGCCCCCACAAGCCCGGCGCGGTCCATGGCAAAACGGACGGGCAGATTTTGTATCGCCACATCGTGCACCACTTGATCATAGGCGCGCTGCAGGAAAGTGGAATAGATCGCGCAGAACGGCTTCATGCCTTCGCAGGCAAGCCCCGCCGCAAATGTCACCGCATGCTGCTCGGCAATGCCGACATCGAAAAAGCGCTCGGGAAATTTCTCGGCGAATTTATCGAGCCCAGTGCCGGACGGCATCGCCGCCGTGATCGCCACGACTTTTTCGTCATGCTGCGCTTCCGTAATCAGGCTGTCGGCGAAGATTTTTGTGTAGGATGGCGCGACAGCCTTGGCCTTGCTTTGCGTACCTGTCGGAATATCGAAGCTTTGCACGCCGTGATATTTGTCTTCCGCGGCTTCGGCCGGTGCATAGCCCTTTCCCTTCTTGGTGACGACATGCACGAGAATAGGCCCGTCCTTGACTTCGCGGACATTGCGCAGCACAGGCAGAAGATGGTCGAGGTTATGGCCGTCGACCGGGCCGACATAATAAAAGCCGAGCTCCTCAAACAGCGTGCCGCCGGTGAGATAGCCGCGCGCATGTTCCACCGCGCGCGTAATGGTGCGGTCGATCGTTTTGCCGAATTTGCGGGTGAGCTGCTTGCCGATATCGCGCAATGACAGATAAGCACGGCCCGACAAAAGCCGTGCCAGATAGGCCGACATGGCACCGACGGGCGGGGCAATCGACATATCGTTGTCATTCAGAATGACGATCAGCCGCGAGCCTAAACTTCCGGCATTGTTCATCGCCTCATAGGCCATGCCGGCCGACATCGCACCGTCGCCGATGACGCAGACGACATGATTGTCTTTATCCAGCAGATCGCGCGCGACCGCAAAGCCCAGGCCCGCCGAGATCGAGGTGGAGGAATGCGCGGCGCCGAACGGGTCGTATTCGCTTTCGGCGCGTTTCGTGAAACCGGAAAGTCCGCCACCCTTTCGCAATGTGCGAATGCGATCCTTGCGGCCGGTAAGAATTTTATGCGGATAGGCCTGATGGCCGACATCCCAGATCAGTCTGTCGTTCGGCGTATCGAAAACGTGATGCAGCGCCACCGTCAGTTCGACCACGCCCAGGCCCGCGCCGAGATGTCCGCCCGTGACGGATACGGCATCGATAGTGGCCAGGCGCAATTCCTCGGCAAGCTGCGGGAGCTGATCGTCCTTCAGCTTGCGCAGATCGGCGGGCGTGGCGATAGTATCGAGCAGCATGTGTAAAACCTATGCAAGGCCATGCATTAACATAGTTTTTTCCGGTTTGGGAACAAGTAAAGCCCGCACTTGCATAAAATTCCTTCTCCACCTAGAAACAATACTCACACTTTATCCGATTTTATGGAGGAATTATGGTTACGATTACGCATGCCGCTCGAACCCCATCGGCCGCATTTCAAGGGAAAAGCTTCTATCGGACTCAAGAGCAAGAAAAACTTTCGTATGAAGCCTTCCTTGATGAAGTGAGGAACGAATACAAGGCGTCCACTACTGTCGATGAACAAAAACTGATCGAGCTTGTTGCCAGCCGGATCGCTGATATTCTGAAGACAAATACAAATAATGTGCCTTCGCTTTCCAATGAACAAATTAACCGGCTGAGAGAGTTGCGCTACCCGGTCGGCACACTTCCCGAGAAAATCTTGTCATACCAGGTCCATACCGACGACAGCAAGGAGGCGCAAGGCAATCTATCGGTCAATGAAAGCGATCCCGTTTACGGCAAAGATGGCGATGTTGCAGTCAAGAACATCGTAACCACGCTCAGAAATACGATTGAAAATAAGCCTCGCTAAGGCCTATTCGGCGCTGGCGGTTTTTTCGTTTTCGAAGGGTTCAAGCCCCGATGCGCTGCCGTCGGCGCCGAGGCGGATTTTTTCCACTTTCAACTCGGCATCCTTGAGCAGTTTTTCGCAGCGATTTTTCAACGCCTCGCCGCGCTCATAGGCCGCAATCGAATCGGCGAGCGGAATATCGCCGCGCTCGAGCTTGACGACGATCTGCTCAAGCTCGCCCAGGGCTTTTTCGAAACTGAAATTGTCGATATCTGTGCTGGTTTTTGCCACGGCTTTGTCCTTTCTCACAGAATAGGCCATTCGGTCATAAACTCAACTCATCAGCGCCCCGACATGCGCGCCGGCCGATAACTTAAGTCCTTCAAGGTCATAGCCGCCTTCGAGCAGCGAAACGAGACGGCCTGCGCACAGTTTTTCCGCTCTTGCTTTCAACTCCCGCGTGACCCAGGTGAAATCTTCTTCCTCGAGCTCAACCTGCGCCAGCGGATCGCGCCAATGTGCGTCAAAACCCGCAGAGAGAATCAAAAGCTCAGGCGCGAAAACTTCAAGGGCCGGAAAAATGCAGGAAATATAAGCTTCGCGAAAATCCCTGCCGGTCGTGCCGGGCGGCAGGGGCACATTTACAATATTGCCCGCCCCCGTTTCGTGCGCAGCTCCCGTGCCGGGATAGCAAGGCCATTGATGCGAAGAGGCATAGAATACGCTGGCATCGTCTTCGAAAATATCTTGCGTGCCGTTGCCGTGATGCACATCGAAATCGACAATCGCAATTTTTTTAAGACCGTGCGCCTTCTGCGCGTGCTTTGCTGCGATTGCCGCATTGTTGAAGAGGCAAAAGCCCATCGCCCTGTCGTATTCCGCATGATGGCCGGGCGGACGCACGGCACAAAATGCATTATCCGCCTCTCCTGAAACAACCGCATCCACTGCGCGCAAGGCTGCGCCCACCGCATGCAACGCTGCTTCAAGACTATGCGGGCCCATGGCCGTGTCGGCATCGAGCATGACAAGATCCGGGTTGGCATCGAGCGAAAAAATATGCGCGACATGCTCTCCCGCATGTGCAAGTTCCAGCACATCGCGCGGCGCACTTAAGGCGGCTTCCCGCTTCAAGCCGTTATAAACCGGCTTTGCCAATTCCGCCTCTATGGCACGCAGGCGATCCGCCCGCTCGGGATGGCCGGGTGGCGTTTCATGCTCAAGGAAAACGGGGTGCGTGATATAAAGCGTCATGCGGCATCGAGGGCGTCGAGTGCGATACTCTCGCCGCCTTCGATAATCGACGATTGCAGCGCTTTTACGGCAACGACCTGCTGCTCGGCAAAATAACGCGCGAGATGGATAAGCCGTTTTTTATTCGAACGCAGCGCCGCCTCCGCTAATGCCGCACCACCGATGCTCAAAGCGGCAAGCCGCAAATAGGGAACGGCATTGCCAAGCGCCTGCGATAGATCGGATTCGATCAGTTGCAACAAATGCTGCGTGGTTTTTTCGAGCGCGCTCGCAGCCTCCTCCAGCCGCATAGCAGTTGCACCGAAATCGCCTTTTGCCGCGCCGACACGTTGCGCGACACGGCGAATATAACCGATCTCCTCATGCATGGCGGCCCCTTCGCGAATGGGAAGCTTGCGCGTAAGCAGATCGTTTGCCTGAATACCGTTCGTGCCTTCGTAAATCGCGCTGATGCGCGCATCGCGATAGAATTGCGCGGCGCCCGTTTCCTCGATAAATCCGGCACCTCCATGCACCTGAATGCCGAGGGATGCGACTTCATTGGCGATATCGGTCGCAAAGGCCTTGGCGATCGGCGTCAGCAACGCCGCGCGTTCCTCGCTCGGCGCATCGTGTTTCAGTTTCGCGCGATCCAGCGAGGCTGCGGTCATATAACAGATCAGCCGCGCTGCGAAAGTCTTGGCGCGCATTTCCAGCAGCATACGGACGATATCGGGATGTTTGATGATCGGCGCGGAATTTTCCTTGCCCGCGCGCCCCTGCTTGCGCTCTTTTACGTAAGCCATCGCCTGCTGCGTCGCAGCTTCGGCAATACCGACGCCCTGCAGGCCAACGCCGAGGCGTGCGCTGTTCATCATCGTGAACATGCAATTGATGCCGCGGTTTTCCTCGCCGATCAGATAGCCGACGGCGCCGCCCTCGTCGCCGCAGACCATGGTACAGGTGGGCGACGCATGAATGCCGAGCTTGTGCTCCATGCCGGAGGCGCGAATATCGTTTCGCACGCCCAGACTCCCATCGTGGTTCGCGAGGAACTTCGGCACGAGGAACAGCGAGAGCCCCTTGATCCCTTCCGGCGCGCCCTTGATGCGGGCAAGAATGAAATGCACGATATTGCCGGTCATCTCGTGCTCGCCATAGGTGATGAAGATCTTGGTGCCGAAGAGGCGATAGATCCCGTTGCCCACGGGATCTGCCCGCATGCGGATCTGCGCGAGGTCCGAGCCTGCCTGCGGCTCGGTCAGCTGCATCGTGCCGGTCCATTCTCCCGAAATCATTTTGCCGAGATAGAGCTGCTTCAATTCGTTCGAACCGTGGCTGTAAAGCGCTTCCACCGCGCTTGCCGTCAGCATGGGGCAAAGGCCGAAAGCCATCGAGGCACCGTTCCATATTTCCGTGCAGGCGGCGTTGATCAATGATGGCAGGTTTTGCCCGCCGAAATCCGGCGGACAGGGCAGCGCGTTCCAGCCGGCCTCGCACCAGTCGCGATAGGCTGCGGCCCAGCCTTTGGGAAGGGCTACATGTCCTTCGCTGAATTTCGCGCCGACCTGGTCGCCAAGCCAATTCAGCGGCGCAATACGCTCATTGGCAAAACGGCCGGCCTCTTCGATGACGGCGGCGGCGACATCTTGGCTTAGATCGAGATAAAGCTCGTCTTCGAACCCCTGGGCGAGGCCCGCCTGTTCCAGCGCCAGCAGGATGTCGGTAATGGGTGCGGTATAGGCCATCCTATTTTTCTCCCCCCTGAAAGGGGGGAGATCAAGAGGGGGTCCTTATTAAAGGCATAAATATTTGACCCCCACCCTGACCCTCCCCCTTGCAGGGGGAGGGGAATGTGCACTTGCACGCCCGCGCGGAAAAGACCAAACACATGCTCAATGGCACATGTTCAGTTAAAAGAAACGGAAATTGCCCGCGCCTGCGAGATTTTACGTAAAGGAGGCATTGCCGCCCTGCCGACCGAAACGGTCTATGGCCTTGCCGCGGATGCGGCCGATCCTGAGGCCGTTGCCAGGATTTTTGCGACGAAAGCGCGCCCTTCCTTCAACCCGCTGATCGCACATATAACTAATCTCGATCGGGCGCGGCAGCTTGCGCAATTCAACGAAAAAGCGGAGCAGCTGGCACAGGCTTTCTGGCCGGGGCCGTTGACACTGGTACTGTCCTATACCGGCGGCAATCGCGTCTGCGAGCTTGCGCGCGCCGGGCTCGAGACGATTGCACTGCGCGCACCTTCGCATCCCGTTATGCAAACTATCTTAAAAGAATTCGGCGGCGTTCTGGTTGCGCCCAGCGCCAACCGCTCGGGCCATGTTTCGGCAACGAGCGCGCAGCATGTGACCGACGATTTCGGCAATACGGTCGATATCGTTCTCGACGGCGGCGTTGCAAGGCACGGGCTTGAGAGCACGATTGTCGATTTAACGGGTGCGCCTGCGCTGTTGCGGCAAGGCGCAATCCCGCTTTCCGAAATTGAAACCGTGCTTCGGCAAAAAATCTCCGTCCCCTTGCTTCGTGATCCGCAAAACCCCTCCGCGCCGGGGCAATTAAGCGCGCATTACGCCACGAAAACGCCCTTGCGCCTGAATGCGCAAACTATTCCGGGAAACGAGGTCTTGCTGGCTTTCGGCACACCGCTTGCAGGCGCGCGGCAGATGCTCAATCTTTCCGAAAAGGGCGATCTTGTGGAAGCTGCGGCCAATCTGTTCTCGCATCTGCGCACGCTTGATAAGCTTGATGCACATGCTATTGCCGTCATGCCTGTTCCTGAACATGGTCTGGGCGCTGCCATCAACGACCGCCTGAAACGCGCGGCACTGGGTTCGAATTCATGACACAGCAAAAAGATATTCTCGAAAAACTGAAAACCATCGCCGGCGCGCAATATGTGCTGACGGGCGCCGACAGCGCTTCCTACAATCATGAATGGCGTAATCTTTATGAAGGAAAATCCTTCGCCGTCGTGCGCCCCGAAACCGCACAGCAGGTTTCAGATATCGTGAAGCTTTGTGCGGCGACGAATACGCCCATCGTGCCGCAGGGCGGCAATACCGGGCTTGTCGGCGGGCAGGTGAGCCTCGATCCGCGCTCGCTCATTCTCTCCCTGTCGCGGCTGAACAAGATCCGCGCGCTCGACGCAAACGGGTTTTCCATGATCGCGGAGGCAGGCGTCACCGTGCAAAGCGTGCAGGCGGCAGCCGAGCAGGAAAACCGCCTGTTTGCGCTGTCGCTTGCCTCCGAAGGCTCCTGCCAGATCGGCGGCACGATTGCGACCAATGCCGGCGGCATGAACGCGCTTCTTTACGGCATGATGCGCAATCTCGTCTTCGGCATCGAAGTGGTGCTGCCGGACGGGCAGATCTGGAGCAATCTGAAAGTCCTGCGCAAGGACAATAGCGGATACGACCTCAAACAGCTTTTCATCGGCGCGGAAGGCACGCTCGGTATCGTCACCGCCGCATCGCTGAAACTCTTCTCCCTGCCTGAGGTCGTGGAAACCGCCTTCATCGCCGTGCCGACGCCTGAGGCGGCGCTCTCGCTGCTCGGCCTGCTGCAGGACCGTTTTCCGCAACAGCTTTCGCGTTGCGAGATCATGCCCGAGATCGGCCTGCAAATGGTGCTTTCGCATATCGCAGGCACACGGCGACCACTGCAAAATGTTTCGCCCTGGTATGTGCTGATCGAGCTTGTCGCGGGGAAAAATACCGACCTGCGCGAGCTTTTAAACCAATGTCTCGGCAGCGCGCTCGAACAAGGCATAATGACGGATGCGGCGATTGCCGAGACGGGGCAGCAGCGCAAGGCATTCTGGCATCTGCGCGAGGCCTTGTCGGAAGCGCAGCGCGAGGAAGGTGGTTCGATCAAGCTCGACATTTCCCTGCCGCTGTCATACGTGCCCGCATTTTTCGCACAGGCTGCGGAAAGACTGGAAAAACTTTGCCCGGGCGCGCGGCCCATTCCTTTCGGCCATCTCGGCGACGGCAATATCCATTACGATATCTGCCAGCCCTTTGGCATGGGTCGGCAGGCCTTTCTCGACCGCTGGGACGAGATCGGCGATCCCTTGCATGAAATCGTGCTCGGCTTTGGCGGTTCGATTGCGGCCGAGCACGGCATCGGTATGCTGAAAGTGGGCAAAATCGCAAAAGCCAAACCGCAGGTCGAAATCGAGCTCATGCGCAAGATCAAGACAGCGCTCGATCCACACAACATCATGAACCCGGGCAAGATCATTGGCTGAAATCCACTCGCTCGTGCGGCCCACGCTCGCCGTTGCCGTGGCCTTATGGAAGGACGGCAAAGTGCTCCTCGCGCAACGCAGCAAGCCGCCTTTTGAAGGTTCGTGGAGTTTTCCGGGCGGCAAGGTGCGCCCCGGCGAAAAGCTAAAAGAGGCAGCCTTGCGCGAGCTTGCCGAGGAAACCGGCCTTGCCGCGAAAGAGCTTGGCTTCGTCCGCCCGGTCGAAATCATATTGAAGAGCAAGGATCTGCTGACGCATCATGTGCTCATTGCCCTGTTTACGGGAAACTGGACAGAGGGCGAGGCAAAAGCGGCAAGCGATGCGCAGGCTTTGCGCTGGATGGCCGTTGATGACTTGTCATCGCTTAATCTGACGGAAGGGCTTGAAAATCACGCCCGCGCCTGCTGGGAATTATTGCGAAAGACGAATTCATGAATCGCAACCTTACCCGCCTTCTGTTTGCCGCAGGCTCGCTCGTGATTGCGCAAGCCGTGCATGCGCAATCTCTTTTCGACCCAAGACCCGCCGACCCGCATGTACGCACCGCACCGCAAAAACCCTTCGTGCCTAAAACATCGCCAAAACCGGAAGCTGCCGAGCCAGCGCTTGCCGACCCGCCCTATCAGTCGCGGCTCGATCGTTTGAGCGAGATCCTGGGCGCGCTGCATTATCTGCGGCCTTTGTGCCAGCCGGCGGAAAAGGGGATATGGCGCACGCATATGCTCGAACTGCTCGATGCCGAAAACCCGACCGAGCAGCGGCGCGAGCGCATGATCGGCGCCTTCAACCGCACTTATAGCGGATTTCGCGAAAATTACCGCAAATGCAATGCTTCGGCAAAACTGGCGGGGGAGCGCTATCGCGAGGAGGGAATCCGCCTCTCGCGCGACCTGACATCGCGTTTTACCGACTGATTTTTTGCCCATTTTACATCAAAATCGAGCGAAATTTATAAATCGCGTTAACCTTACGTTAAGGATTAGCAGACGTGGGCCTTTTCCCTTGCTATTGTTGGAGGATACAAGGACACCGCGGGTGCAATCGAGATGAGTTTTTTCTGGCAAAAACAAAAAGAAGAAGAACGGGCGCAGGAACAAAGGCAGCTTGCGCTCAGCTATCTGACCGGTGCGTGGATCGAGGCCGTTTCGAACGGGCTCGACCCCGATTACATCGCCGAAGCCGCGCTCGAAGCGGCGCTGAAAGAGCTTGTCGCGCTCAAGGGCGAGATTTATGTCGCGGAACTGCTGAGCCAGCTTTCGCCGCGCGTGAATGCCGGCGAATTTTCAATCCATATTACCCGACAGTAGACCATAAGGGCAGATAGTCGATCGCGTAGCGGCCGACCAGCAGGATGCCGCATAGCAGGATCAGCGCGCCGGAAATCCTATTGATCTTGACCAGCGTCGTCTGCGTGATCTTGCCGCGCATGAACCAGACAAGGCTTGTGAAAAGACTCCACCACAAAAGAGCGCCGAGCACCACGCCAATGATAAAATTCACGCCATGAAACCATGAAGGCGCCCCGGTAATGACATCGGTGATGCCAGAAAACATGGCGGCAAAGCCGAAGAAATTGCCGGGATTTGTGAGAACGAGCGCCACGCCGGTCAGAAATCCCCGCCAGGTTTTTTGCTTGCCCGTATGGGGCGGCGGTACCGCAAGCGGCTTGTGGCGCAAGAGATAAAGACCAAAGCCTATAATCAGCAACCCGCCGACCACCTGCATGATGCCGATATTATTTTCGATAAACTGGCTCGCGAATTTCAGGCCGAAAATGGCAATGGACGCAAAGATGCCATCGGCCAGCGTCGCGCCGAGCCCCACCATCATCCCGGCCGTCAGGCCGCGATGCAGGGTGCGATGAAAGCAAAGGAAATTCACCGGGCCGATCGGCGCACTCATGATCATGCCGATAACAAGGCCGGTAATGAGATGTTGTTCGTTCGATAGCATGGAACGGATTTATAACCGATGCGCTGAGGTCAGCCAATACTCGATAATCAGTAATACAAAGCAAGTCGCACAGCGGAATGACTTAGTATAAGTTCCCCCATTGTCATCCCCGGCGAGGCGCGAGTGGCAACGAGCGCCGAGGGAAAGGGGATCTGATTTACAGAAGTTTTGGATTTCCCTTCCCCTCGCTCAACTGGCGTTGAGCTCGGCCGGGAATGACATTGAATTTTAAACTTGAGTGGCTACCGCAATGCCTGCTCGCTCGCAACAATTCACGAAAATATTTTCGGTGTCAGCCGCCGCGGAAACTTATGGGCTTGCCTATCCCCTTGCATACAATCTCGCCATCCCACATCACCTTTTGTCCGCGCACGATGGTGCCGACCGGCCAGCCGGTTACTTCATGCCCGTCATAAGGCGTCCATGCGCTGCGCGAGGCGATCCACGAATTCGTGATCGTTTCCCGGCGTTTCAGGTCGACGATGCTGAAGTCGGCATCGTAGCCCTGCATGATGCGGCCTTTTTTGCTGATATTGAAAATGCGGCGCGGACCGTCGGAGGTCAGCTCGACAAGACGCTGTAGATTCAGCTTTCCACGGTTCACGGCATCGAGCATCAAGGGCAGCAAGGTCTGCACGCCCGTCATGCCGGAAGGGCTTTGCGGATAGGGCTTGGCCTTTTCCTCCAGCGTATGCGGCGCGTGGTCGGAGCCGAGCACGTCGACAGTATGATCGGTGATGCCCTGCCATAGCGCCTGCTGGTGCTTGATATCCCGCACCGGCGGGTTCATTTGCACGCGCGTGCCGAGACGGTGATAGCAATCGGGCGCGTGAAGCGTCAGATGATGCGGCGTGACTTCGACAGTCACGAATTGCTTGTGCCTGGCCAGATATTCCATTTCCTGCACCGTCGTCACATGCAGTACATGGATTTTCGCCTGATATTTCTCGGCCAGCGTTACGAGGCGCTGGGTCGCCTGCATGGCTGCCTGCTCGTCGCGCCAGACGGGATGGGTTTCCGGTTTGCCGCTTTCGGCCAAGATCTTGCGCTCGATCAGCCGCGTTTCATCCTCGGCATGAAAAGCGGCACGGCGTTTGATGCGCTTGAGGATTTCGGCCAGCGTGAGATCGTCTGCAACAAGAAGCGAGCCCGTGCTCGACCCCATGAAGACTTTCACGCCCGCGCAGCCGGGAAGCTGTTCCAGATCGCCTAAAATCTCGCAGTTTTCCACTGTGCCGCCGACGAAGAAGGCATGATCGCACGACATGCGCCCCTTGGCGCGCGCGAGCTTGTCTGCCAGCGCGTCCGCCGTCACGGTCTGTGGATGGGTGTTCGGCATTTCGAACACGGCCGTCACCCCGCCGAGCACGGCCCCGTTCGCGCCGGTTTCTAGATCTTCCTTATGCGTCAGCCCCGGTTCGCGGAAATGCACCTGCGTGTCGATGACGCCGGGCAGGATATGCAGGCCCGTACAGTCGATCGTCTCGCCCGCATGGGAGGGGCCGATATCGCTGATCGAGGCAATTGCGCCGTTCTTTACGCCTATTGTGCGCACGGCTTCGCCTTCATGCGTGACGACAGTGCCATTTTTCAAAACAAGATCGTAAGTTTCCGGCATCAATTTCTTCCTCGCGCCAATTCTTTCTTGCACCAGGCCAGCGGCAGGCTTAATCCGAAGACTGTATTAGCAAGACCGACTCGAAATGGCCACTTCTTACACTTTTCTCGAAGATCGCGGGGTTTTGACAGTCGGCGGCGCCGATGCCCGCGGCTTTCTGCAAGGCCTGCTGACGCTGGATATGGAGAAGGTATCGCCCGAAAAAGCGCAGGCAGGAGCGCTGCTAAGCCCGCAGGGCAAAATCCTTTTCGACATCCTGATCTTAGAGCACGGCGACCGCTTCTGGATCGAAACCACGGCCAGCCATGCCGATGCGCTTATAAAGCGTCTGAATTTCTACAAGCTGCGCGCCAGGGTGGAGATAGACGCAAAGCCCGGCTGGCATATGGCCGCCCTATGGGATTTTAACAGCCCGCCCGCCACCGGCTTTGCGGACCCGCGCTGGGAAGCGCTGGGGCGCCGCGCCTTTGTCGAAAAAAACATGGCGGTTTCCTTCGGCGCGCAGGCATCGAAGCATTCGGCCGCCGATTACCATGCGCATCGTATTTTCCATGGCATTCCGGAAGCGGAAAAAGACTACGCCCTGGGCGACACCTTTCCGCAGGAGGCCAATTTCGATCTTCTGAACGGCACCGATTTCGAAAAGGGCTGCTATGTGGGACAGGAAGTCGTCAGCCGCATGCACCATCGCGGCATGGCGCGAAAACGCATTCTTCTTTTTGAAATCGAGGGCACGGCGCTAAAAGACACGCCCATCAGCGCGGGCGATCTCGTGCTCGGCCAGCTCTGCTCAAGCTCGGACAAGCGAGCGCTCGGGTTGATACGTCTCGACCGGCTGGAGCAGGCCTTGACCGCACATGCGCCGGTCGTCGCAGGTAAGGCGCAGCTTAAACCGCTTCAGCCGGAATGGGCTAATTTCGCCATAGCGGGCGCGGCATGACGAGGCTAATCAAACATGAAGACGGTTTCACCCGCTGCGCCTGGCCAGGGCACGATCCGCTTTATGTCGCCTATCACGACGAGGAATGGGGCGTGCCGGAATATGACAGCCGTGCGCTTTTTGAGAAGCTGATCCTGGACGGGTTTCAGGCGGGGCTTTCCTGGATCACGATCCTGAGAAAGCGCGAAAATTTCCGCAAGGCGTTCAAGAATTTCGAACCGGAGAAAATTGCGCGCTTTACGCAAAAAGATGTCGCGCGCCTGATGCAGGACGAGGGCATTATCCGCAATCGCGCCAAGATCGAAGGCACGATCAAATCCGCGCGTGCCTGGCTCGACATACAGGAAAAAGGCGAATTCGCCGATTTCATCTGGTCGTTTGTCGATCACACGCCCATTCAGACAAAACGCACGGCACGGCACAAGCTGTTGACCGAATTGAAAGAAAGCCGCGCCCTGTCGAAAGCGCTGAAGGAAAAAGGCTTCTCCTTCTGCGGCCCCACGATCATTTATGCGTTCATGCAGGCGGTCGGCATGGTCAACGATCATCTGCTCGAATGTCATCGTCATAAAGCCTGCACCAAACTGGGAAAGAAACGTGGCTAGAAAAACGAAAGCTTCGCCCCGCGTCTGGCAGCGCATGCTGTCGGGCCGCAGGCTCGACCTCGTCGATCCCTCCCCGCTCGACATCGAGATCGAGGATATCGCGCATGGGCTTGCGCGTGTCGCGCGCTGGAACGGGCAGACGCGCGGCGCGCATGCTTATTCGGTTGCGCAACACTCGCTGGCCGTCATGCGCCTGCATTATCATTTCAACCCGAAAGCGCCCGAGATCGAGGCGCGCTATGCCCTCCTGCACGACGCGCCCGAATATGTGATCGGCGACATGATCGCGCCCTTCAAGGCAGCACTCGGCGAGCATTATAAATCCATCGAAAAGCGGCTGCAGGGCGCCATTCACCTGCGTTACGGCCTCAAAGCTGAAACGCCGCAGGCTCTGGCCAAACAGATCAAGCAGGTGGACCGCCTTGCCGCCTATTATGAAGCCACGCGCTTTGCCGGCTTTTCGCTCGAGGAGGCAGCCAGCTTCTTCGGCGATCCCGCACCGCTACCCAAACAGCTGGTCGAGGAGCTTTTTGATCCCTGGCCCACGGAAAAGGCGCAAAACCTGTATTTGCTGGCTTTCCAGCGCTCCGAAAAGGCCGCCTGAACCTTGCTGATTTAATTGATTTTCATAGGAATTCTCCCTATTTAATAGATATTAAGGGGCGTAACATGCATTCCGGGCTTGATGTTCTCGAAAAGCCAGATGGCGCGCAAAAGGCGCTTGCCTTTACGCCTGAGGTCAAAGCGCGCACGGCGCCGCTTTATGCGCGCGTCAAAAACGTCATCCCCGAAATCGAATGGCCGACCATGGCACCGACCATCGACGCCATCAATGCTTTAAAAAAACAGCGCGACGCCGTCATCCTCGCGCATAATTACCAGACGCCGGAAATCTTTCATTGCGTGGCCGATATCGTCGGCGACAGCCTCAAGCTCGCGCAGGAAGCGGCGAAGGTGAAGGCGAAAGTGATTGTGCAATGCGGCGTGCATTTCATGGCCGAGACTTCGAAAATCCTGAACCCGGATAAAACCGTGCTCATCCCCGATCTGCAGGCGGGCTGTTCGCTCGCATCAAGCATTACCGGCGACGACGTGCGGCTTTTGAAAAAAACCTATCCCGGCCTGCCTGTCGTCACTTACGTGAACACGTCCGCCGACGTGAAGGCGGAATCCGATATCTGCTGCACCTCCTCGAACGCGGTGCGCGTGGTGGAAAGCTTAAACGCGCCGGAAGTCATTTTCCTGCCCGACCAGTATCTCGCGAAATGGGTGGCGAGCCAGACGAAGGTGAAAATCATTTCCTGGCATGGCGCCTGCGAGGTGCACGAGCGCTTCAGCGGCGAGGAACTGGCGAAAATCAGAAAGGCCGATGCTTCCATCCGCATCATCGCCCATCCCGAATGCCCGCCCGATGTGATTGCCGAGGCCGATTTCACCGGCTCGACCACGGGCATGATCGATTATGTCAAACGCGAGATGCCAAAGCGCGTCGTCATGGTCACCGAATGTTCGATGGCGGATAATGTCGCAGCCGAAGTGAGCGGCGTGGAGTTTCTGCGCCCCTGCCATCTCTGCCCGCATATGAAGCGCATCACGCTACCGAAAATTCTCGCGAGCCTGACGGAGATGAAACACGAAGTTCTCGTGGCGCCCGAGATCATCGAGCGTGCCCGCATACCGCTGCAGCGTATGGTGGATTTGGGGTGAGGAACGGTTTGGCGATAGCCAAACGAAAATGTCCGGTGGACATTTTCGAGCGACGAACGCCCCGAGCCTAAAGCGAGGGGCCGGGAGAATTAGAATGGATTTGGATAATATAGGAACATGAAAGCCGATCTTTTCCCCACAACCCCCCTGCAGCGTGTCGACGATGTCATCATCGTCGGCGGCGGGCTTGCGGGCCTGTTCTGCGCACTGAAGCTCAAGCCCCGCCCCGTGACCATTCTCTCCGCCGCCGAGCTTGGCGCCGGCGCTTCCTCGGCCTGGGCGCAGGGCGGCATTGCCGCTGCCGTCTCGGACGGCGACACGCTCGAATCGCATCTTGCCGATACGATCAAGGCCGGTGCGGGACTTGTGGACGAGCGCATGGCGCGGCTGATGATCGGCGAAGGCCCCGAGCGCGTGCAGGATCTGCTGTCCTATGGTGTTCCCTTCGACCACGACCTGAAAGGCAAGCTGCTGCTCTCGCGCGAGGCGGCCCACTCCGTTCCGCGCATCGTGCGCGTGAGCGGCGACAAGGCGGGCGGCGCCATCATGCAGGCGCTGATCGCCGCCGTGCGCGCGAGCCCATCCATCCATCTGCTCGAAGGTTTCGTTGCCGAAGAACTGATCGCGGAAGGCAAGGATATCACCGGCCTGCTGGCCCGTCCGCTTTCCGGCACGGCGGCCAATACCGTCGCCTTCCGCACCAAGGCCGTGGTGCTGGCCACGGGCGGCGCGGGCCACCTCTATGCGATGACGACGAACCCGCGCGAATCCGTGGGCTCGGGCCTTGGCATGGCGGCGCGCGCCGGCGCCGTTCTGCGCGATCTCGAATT
Organism: uncultured Alphaproteobacteria bacterium; assembly: GCA_963714065.1. Classification (GTDB taxonomy): domain Bacteria; phylum Pseudomonadota; class Alphaproteobacteria; order Rhizobiales; family UBA4765; genus JAZKID01. The sequence continues at coordinate 639,245 of OY970226.1, forward strand.
CATGCAATTTCACCCGACCGCGCTCAATGCCGGGCTCGATCCGGCGCCTTTGCTGACGGAAGCCTTGCGCGGCGAAGGCGCGACCTTGGTCGATAAAAGCGGCAAGCGTTTCATGCCTGTCCTTCACAAGGATGCCGAGCTCGCGCCGCGCGATATCGTGGCACGCGCCGTATTCGAGCAGAATAAAAAGGGCGGCGCTTTTCTCGACGCGCGGCAAGCGATCGGCAAGGAATTCGCGCAGAAATTTCCGACCGTCTATGCCGCCTGTAAACGGGCGAATATCGACCCTGCAATCGATCTGGCACCCGTTGCCCCTGCCGCGCATTATCATATGGGCGGCATCGCCACCGATGCGAATGCGCGCACCACGCTGGACGGTTTATGGGCGGTCGGCGAAGTGGCCTGCACCGGCGTGCACGGCGCCAATCGCCTTGCCTCGAATTCGCTGCTGGAATCGGTCGTGTTTGCGGCGCGCGCGGCGAGCGATATCAAGCTTCTTCACCTCGATTCCCAAACCCGCCTGGTCGAAAATGTCGTCGGCCTCGATGCGGCCCGCGAAAATCCCGACGAGGCGGCATTTCAGGAATTGCGCGGGTTGATGAGCGAATATGCCGGCGTTATCCGCGACGAGCAGGGGCTGAAAAAAGCCGCAAGCCATATCGACACTTTAAGCAAAGGTGCCAAAACCGCAGCGTTCAGGAACAGCATCGAGACGGCAGGCCGTATCGTGGCCGCGGCGCTTGCGCGCAAACAGAGTATCGGTGCGCATTTTCGCAGCGACAGTGCCAGCAAGACGCAACATGCGGCCTGAACCGAAAGCTGCCAGCCTGTTTGCGATGCCCTCCTCCGTTGCCCTTTCGGATCAGCAGATCACGCCATTGGTTCTGGCCGCACTCGAGGAAGATCTGGGCCACGCAGGCGATGTCACGACGAAAGCGTTGATCGATCCGCATCTGCAGGCGAAAGGAACGATCCTTGCCAAGCAGGACGGCGTGGTCTGCGGCCTGCGTTGCGCGGCGCTGGCTTTCAGGCTGCTTGAGGAAACCGCGATTTTCACGCCCCTTGCCGAGGATGGCACCTTCGTGAAAGCGGGAACGGCAATAGCGCATATCGAAACTTCGGCCCGCACGCTTTTGACGGGCGAGCGCACGGCGCTGAATTTTCTCGGCCGCCTTTCCGGCATCGCCACGCTGACCAAAAAATTCGTGGACGAAATCTCGCACACGAGAGCGCGCATCTGCGATACGCGCAAGACCGCGCCGGGGTTGCGCAGCTTAGAAAAATATGCAGTGGCATGCGGCGGCGGTACCAATCACCGGCTCGGTCTTTATGACGCGATCCTGATCAAGGACAACCATGTGGCGCTTGCGGGCGGCATCAAGCCCGCCCTGCAAAAAGCACAGGCTGCGTCCGATCCTTACCTGCAAATCGAGATCGAGGTGGATACGCTTGCCCAGCTTGAAGAGGCTCTGGAAGCCGGGGCAAAGCGCATTCTTCTCGATAATATGGATGTCGCCACGCTGCAAAAAGCCGTGCAGCTGACGAAAGGCCGCGCCGTGCTGGAAGCGTCCGGCGGCGTGACCCTGGCGAATGTGAAAACTATCGCCGCAACCGGAGTCGATCTGATTTCCTGCGGCGCGTTGACGCATTCCGCACCGAATTTCGATGTCAGCCTTGAGATCGACGTTTAGTCATTCATTGTCATTCCCGGCCGAGCTGACGTGAAACATCGGCGAGGGGAAGGGAATCCATAAGCTTTTAGATCCCCTTCCCTCGCCTTGCTTTGCAAGGCTCGCCGGGGATGACAGATCAAATCTGTGCCACGCGCTTGGCGCGCTCTGCATAAAAGATATGTGTGCCGATCTTTTTCAGGCGATGCATGCCCTTGCGCCAGCCCGGCCCCACCCAGTTTGCATGGTAATGCGTAGCCTTGCCGACATCGGCAAGATAAATGCGCGCGCTCAGCGCGTCATCGGCGATTTTTTTTGCGCGCTTCCATGCGGCCGCATCCCTGATGCGCTCGGGGCGGCCGTCGCAGGCGTAGGAAAACTGGCAGGCATGGCGGCGGCTTGTGTTCTGATAGATCACGCCGCAGATCGTCGACGGGAAAAACCCGCTTTTCGCGCGGTTGAGTATGACCTGCGCCACCGCGCGCTGTCCGCGCTCCGGCTCGCCGCGGCTTTCGAAATAAATCGCCTGCGCGAGGCAATAATGCGCCGCATCGTATTCGTCCTTGCTGCGGATCGAAAACTGTTTGAAGCTATCGAATGTCTCCGGTTTTTCTTCCGGCTTGAATTCGGGAAAGCTGAACAATGCATGCATGGCACGCACCTCCGCCTGATAGTCCGGCTGCTGCAGGATGCTGTCGCTTTCATTAGCTTCAAGAGCGGCAAACATCGTGCCCGACTGGGAGATAGGCTGCGGCGCCAGAGCGAGCTCTTGCGCATCGGGAATACGACCCGGGAATATCGCGTCGAATATTATATCATCCTGCTCACTGAGGCTTGAATAACCGGAAGCCGGAAGAATGGCAGCAGCAGCATCGTGGCGGCCGATATCGGCGCTAAGATAAAACAGGCAGGGAATGAGAAGGAAAAAACCGAAACCCCGTTTGACGCCCGTCAAATGTCGTTTTGAAAAACTCATACTACGTCCGCACGCTTAACGCTTACCCTCGCGCCATAACACCAGATTAACCTTGATAAGAGCTTAATTTTTGTCGGTTTGCGGCGGCTGGTTGTTGAGGCCGACCGAAGGCGGCGGCTGCGCCTTGTCGTCTATAAAACCGTTTTTCAGCTTCTGCTCGATGCGGGCAAGATCGTCCGGCTCCGGTTTCAGATCCTTGGCCTGCCGCCACTGGAAATAGGCCTCGAGCTTGCGCCCCACTTTCCAATACACATCGCCGAGATGATCGTTGAGCACCGGGTCGGACGGTTTCTTGGCAACGGCACGCTGCACCCAGCTCACGGCGTCGTCATATTGACCCATGCGGTAATAGGCCCAGCCGACGCTGTCGATGGTGTAGCCGTCGTTCGGATTCTGCTGCACGGCGCGCTTCAGCATGGCCATGCCTTCTTCCAGATTCATGCTCCGGTCGATCCAGGAATAGCCCAGATAATTCAGAACGGTGGGCTGGTCGGGCTGAAGCTCGAGCGCCTTTTTCAGATCGGCTTCGGCTTTCGGCCATTGCTTGGCGCGCTCATATGTGATGCCGCGGTAGAAGAACAGGGTCCAGTGTTTCTGCTCCGGCTTTGGCACAAGCTGGATGGCTTTCTCGTAATAGGTCTGCGCTTCGGCGAAACGTTTGCGCACACGCAGGATATTGCCCTTCGTCACCAGCGCTTCCAGATTTGAAGGATTGGCGGCGATCACCGCATCGAGATGCTTGAACGATTCCTCGGTCTGCTCCTGCGAGTCGAGCACGATGGCAAGCTGCAATTCCGCCACCGGTTTCAAATTCGAATCGCCCGGAACCCGGCGCAGCGTTTCTATGACTTTTGCGGGCTGTTTGAGCTGGTCGTAAAGATCGGCGAGCGCCAAAAGGTTCAGCGCATTTTTGTCGTCCAGATAAAGCGCAAGCTGGAGATAGATCGCGGCCAGTTCGTCGCCATTGTTGCGGGCGAGTTCGGCGCCGAGCTGGAACATCACCTCGGATGCGCCCTGAACGGCATCGTTCACGAGCGGCGGAACATTGCGCGAAGCTTCGATATCCTCGCCAAGCCTGAGCATGAGCGAATTGTTCGGCGCCTGTTTGAGAAAATCCTGCACGACCTTCAGCGCTTCGTCGCGTTTGCCCGCCCGTGCGAGATAAACCGCCTGCGCGCGCGAGATCGGCAATGCCTTGTCGGCTTTGTAGGTGCGCGCCAGGCGCAGACCCGACTCTTCCTTATCGTTTGCAAGTGACAGGATCAGGCCCGCATGATAATCGCGGAAAATGCCAACCCAGTCGGGCCCTTTCAGGCGATCGAGCAGGGAGATCGCGGTCTTGGTTTCGCCCAGGCCGTAAAGCGCCCAGGCCTGCAGCAGGCCGTCGGTGATATTCGTCACATCCCCGCGCTCGGGCGCATCGGTAAGCTGGATGACCTTTTTGTACTGCCGGTGCTTGAAGGCGTCGATAGCGGAGACGAGCTGAACGAGCTTGCCTGCATTTTTCTGCTGCAGCAGTTCGGGCGCAAGATCGAGCGCTTCCGCCATCCGCCCGGAACCGACCAGCACTTCGAAGGTGCGCGCCTGCAAATCGCTGTTCTTCGGATCGAGATTCAGCGCCTTTTTCAGATAAGTCGCCGACGCGTCGAGATCCTTGTAGCCGCTTGCCATGCGGCCCGCGAGATAGCTGCCGGCGAAACCCGCCCGGGGCTCGCTTTTGACCTCCGGCGCCGTCTTCAGGATGGCCTTGTCATCGGTCGCGCCAGCCTGATACGATAAAACCAGCAGACAAACGAGCGCACCGGCAAAAGTCCGAAAATGCATATTCATAAGCTCCGAAACACCTTAGGCTTTAGCGGCAAAGCATGGCCGCATCGAGGCGGCAGGGCAAGAAAAATAGCGCCAGACTTGAGCCATTTCTGTTGGCAGCAATGTTTTAGCGTCTCATTCCCTCTTACCCTCGGGCCGGGCAGCGTATAAAACGCATTTATGGCGCTTGTTCCTTCACGTTCGTTTCAGGATCTGATCCTCAGCCTGCAGCAGTTCTGGGCCGGAAAAGGCTGTGTGATTTTGCAGCCCTACGACATGGAAATGGGAGCGGGAACATTCCACCCCGCCACCACGCTGCGCGCGCTTGGCCCGAAACCATGGCATGCCGCCTATGTGCAGCCTTCGCGCCGCCCGAAGGACGGGCGCTATGGCGAAAATCCCAACCGTTTTCAGCATTATTACCAGTTTCAGGTGATCCTGAAACCTTCGCCGCCCGACCTGCAGGATCTGTATCTCGAAAGTCTGCGGCATATCGGCATCGACCCGCTGACGCACGACATCCGTTTCGTCGAGGACGATTGGGAAAGCCCCACATTGGGCGCCTGGGGCCTGGGTTGGGAATGCTGGTGCGATGGCATGGAAGTGACGCAGTTCACTTACTTTCAGCAGGTCGCCGGTTTCGAATGCGCGCCGGTTGCCGGCGAGCTCACCTATGGTCTCGAGCGTCTTGCCATGTATCTGCAAGGCATCGACAACGGCTTCGATCTCAATTTCAACGGCTTTGAGGGCGCAAACAAGGTCACCTATGGCGATGTGTTCAAACAGGCCGAGCAGGAATATTCCCATTACAATTTTCTGCACGCGGATACCGGCATGCTCAAGCGGCATTTCGAGGATGCCGAACAGGAATGCCGCACACTGATTGAAAAAGGCGGCATGGCCCTGCCTGCTTACGACCAGTGCATCAAGGCAAGCCATTGCTTCAACCTGCTCGACGCGCGCGGCGTGATTTCCGTCACCGAGCGGCAGAGCTATATCCTGCGCGTGCGCGAACTCGCGAAAGCCTGCGGCAGTGCATGGCTGAAGACGGCGGGAGGCAGAGCATGAGCAAACTCGTCATCCCGGCGAAGGCCGGGATCTTCTTACCAATAAAGATCCCCGCATTCGCGGGGATGACGATATAGGTAGAACATGATTGAAATCATCGATTTCGACAGCCGCTTTTTTGAGCAAACCAAAAAACTCGTACTGGATATTCAGCAGAACGAAGTTGCCATCCCCGTCACCGCGGAGCAGCAGCCGGACCTCATGGATATCGAAGGTTTTTACATCGGGCGCGGCGGCAATTTCTGGCTCGCGCTCGATAACGATGAGGTTGTCGGCACGCTCGGCCTTCTGAACGCAGGAAGCAAGGTTGGCCTTTTACGGAAAATGTTCGTTCAGCAAACCTATCGCGGCGCGCCGCATTTCACCGCCAAGAAACTCTTGATGGAATTTTTCGACTGGGCAAAGAAAACGGGTTACAACGATATTTATCTGGGCACACTCGAAAAACTGAAAGCGGCGCAACGTTTTTACGAAAAGAACGGCTTTCGCCCGATCGCTGAGGACAGCCTGCCGCCGCTGATGCATCAACTGAAATTGCCGCTCGACAGGTTCTATTATCATTACGATTTAACTGCAAAGGCCGATAATGCCTGATCTTCTCCTCGAACTTTTTTCCGAAGAAATTCCGGCGCGCATGCAGGCGCGCGCGGCGGAGGAATTGAAAGCAAAAATCGCCGGCGCGCTGGTCGATGCCGGGCTTACCTATGAAGGCGCCATCGCGCATGTCACGCCGCGCCGCCTCTGCCTGCATATTGCCGGCCTGCCCGCGAAATCCCCCGATACGCGAGAGGAAAAACGCGGGCCGAAACTGGGCGCGCCGGATGCGGCAATTCAGGGCTTTCTGAAAAGCGCAGGTCTTGCCTCGATCAAGGACGCGCGCGTTGAGGGCGACGAGAAAAAAGGGCAGCATTACGTTGCGACCATCGCCAGAAAAGGCCGCGAGACGCGCGCCCTGCTGGCCGAAATCATTCCTGAGACGATACGGAATTTCGCCTGGCCGAAAAGCATGCGCTGGGGCGTGGCTTCTGCCGAAACGTCGTCTCTTCGCTGGGTGCGGCCGCTGCATTCCATCCTTTGCACGCTCGGTGCCGAGACGGAGGGGCCGGAGATTATCGATTTCGAAATCGAAGGCATTCGCAGCGGCAATATGACGCATGGCCATCGCTTCATGGCGCCGCAATCCATCACGGCCGAGCGCTTCGGCGATTATGCGAAAAAGCTGGAAGCGGCACATGTCATGCTCGACCGCCAGCGCCGCAAGGACACGATCCTGCATGACGCAAAACAGCTTGCCTTCGCGCAAGGATGCGAACTGGTGGAAGACGAAGGCCTGCTCGAGGAAGTGGCGGGCCTTGTCGAATGGCCGCTCGTGCTGATGGGGTCTTTCGACACAACTTTTCTGCAATTGCCCGGGCCTGTCATTCGCACCACCATCCGGAACAACCAGAAATGCTTCGTGTTGCGCGGCAAGGATGGCGGGCTGACGAACAAGTTTATCATCACCTCCAATCTTGTCGCCAAGGATGATGGCCGAGCCATCATCAAGGGCAATGAGCGCGTGGTCGCCGCGCGGCTGTCGGACGCGAAATTCTTTTTCGAGCAGGATAAAAAAGAAAAACTGCTCGATCGTCTGCCGAAGCTCGACCGCATTATTTTCCATGAAAAAATCGGCACACAAGACGAGCGCGTAAAACGCATCGCAGCACTGGCGAAAGAGATTGCGCCGCTTGTCGGCGCAAAACCGGCGGAGGCCGAGCTTGCGGCAAAATTGTGCAAGGCCGATCTCGTTACCGAAATGGTCGGCGAGTTCCCGGAATTGCAGGGCTTCATGGGCCACATCTATGCAAAGCTCGAAGGCCAGCCGGAAAATATCTGCGCGGCAATCGAAGAGCATTATAAACCGCTTGGCCCATCCGACATCGTACCCGGCAATCCTGTTTCCATCGCCGTAGCACTGGCTGACAAGCTCGACATGCTGACAGGCTTCTGGGCAATCGATGAGAAACCGACCGGCTCAAAAGATCCATACGCATTGCGGCGGGCGGCATTGGGCGTCATTCGCCTTGTAACAGAAAATAAATTGCGGCTGCCGTTGAAGAAAATCTGCAACGACGATCTTCTCTCCTTCTTCCACGATCGCCTGAAAGTGCAGCTTCGCGAACAGGGGCAGCGTCACGATGTGATCGATGCCGTGCTTGCTTTGCCCAGTCAGGACGATCTGCTCATGATCGTCCGCCGCGTTGATGCGCTGTCCGCCTTCCTCAAAACAGAAAACGGCGCGGCACTACAGGCAGGCGTGACGCGCGCGCTGAACATTCTGAAAATCGAGGAAAAGAAAGACAAGACGGCTTATGACGGCAAGGTCGACGCCAAGAAGCTTAGCGCGCCGGAAGAAAAAAACCTGCATCAGAATATCGACAAGGCCGAGGCGGAAGTTGCCGCAGCCCTGAAGAAAGAGGATTTCACACTAGCCATGACGGCGATTGCGGCTTTGCGTGCACCCATCGACATTTTCTTCGACAAGGTGATGGTGAACGAGGCACCGCACCGCGAAAACCGCCTGCAGCTTCTCGCGCGTATCCGCAAGGCAACGGCGCAGATTGCGGATTTTTCGAAATTGGAGGGTTAATTTCCTTCCTTGATGTCATCCCCGCGCTCCACACCGGGCTTGCCCGATGTGGCAGTATCAATACACAACTCGGATATATCCGAGTTGTGTTGGGGATCCAGATGTAATGAAAAATGCGAATATAGCTTCCGTTATTCAGCTTAAACTTTATTTCTGGATTCCCGCTTGCGCGGGAATGACGGCTAGGTATCAAAACCTGCGCTCCACGCAGAAATGAACGGTTTGCAATAGAACGGTTTTTGTTTCGCCATCCGGAAACCCACCTAAAGCCTCGCTGGCTCTATCCGCATAAATCTGCGCACGCTGACGCGCCATTTCCAGCGCGCCGGTTTCCTGCAAATAACGAATGGCGCGCGTCAGATCTGGGCTCTCCATTTCACCAGAAAAACAATCCTCCCAGAATTTCTTTTGTTCCAAATCCGCCTTCGCATAGGCAATGAGCACAGGCAGCGTGACTTTGCCTTCCAGCAGATCGTCGCCGGCATTTTTGCCCATCTCGATCCCGCCTTCGTAATCGAGCACGTCGTCGATCAACTGAAAGGCGATGCCGAGATTGAAGCCGTAATCGCACAGCGCCTCGCGCTGTGCCTTGCCGCTTTTTGCAAGGCACGGCCCCACCTCGCAGGCGGCCGCGAACAGGGCCGCCGTTTTCGCGCCGATCACGTCGAAATAGCGTGCTTCGCCGGCATTCAGCTTGCGCGTGTTTTCAAGCTGCATCACCTCGCCTTCGGCGATGACGGCCGCAGCATGCGAAAGCACGCGCAGGGCATCGAGAGATTCGGTTTCCACCATCATCTTGAATGCCTGACCAAGCAGGAAATCGCCGACCAGCACGCTTGCCTCGTTGCCCCATAGCCGCCGCGCCGTTTTGTGCCCGCGCCGCATGTCGGATTTGTCGACCACGTCGTCGTGCAAAAGCGTCGCCGCATGCATGAATTCGACTGCGGCGGCAAGGATGCGCGCACGCGCTCCTTGCGCGTTCACCAGCGCGGCGCAGGCGAGCGTGAGCATGGGGCGCAATCTTTTTCCGCCCGAGGAAATCAGGTGGTTTGCGACATCGAGGATCAGGTGAACGTCCGACCCCGTGCGCGAGAGGATCAGTTTATTGACCTCGTTCATCTCGCTGCGGGTCAGCCCGATCAACGCCTCGATACCGCCCGCTGCGGCGTTCATGTCCTGTTTCTTGAGAGCTTGCACCATTGGGCCGCACCATAAGCGTGTCCGCCTCGCGCGACAAGCCAAATGCTGCTACAAAACCGGCATGCTTTTGGAACATGCGACATCCATCGATAAAATTCTGGGCGGGCGGGTACAGATCGAGCAGCCCCTGAAAGGCTACCGCTCGGCGATCGACCCGATCCTGCTCGCCGCTGCCATTCCAGCACAGCCAGGAGAGATGGCGCTAGAACTGGGCTTGGGCGCGGGTGCCGCAAGCCTGTGCCTGCTGGCGCGCGTGCCAGAAATAAAGGTGACGGGCCTTGAGCGCGATCCTTCTCTTTCCAGCCTTGCGCGCAAGAATGCCGCCCTCAATAATGTTGCGGACAGGCTGACGGTGATCGAAAACAGTATTGGTAGCACGCATACTCTTGAACTTTTCGACCATGTGTTTGCCAACCCCCCTTATCACGATACGGTACGCCATGACGCCGAAGCCGGCCCTTCGCACATGCCGCAGGAAGACCTGCCGGAATGGACAGGCCTTGCCTTCAACCGGCTAAAAACGCACGGCTCGTTCACGCTGATACACCGTGCCGATGCGCTGGTGCTGATCTTGAACGCCCTCTCCGCGCAAGCATGGGGCGCGATCAAAATTCTTCCTCTTTGCCCGCGCGCAACTGAGCCTGCCAAGCGCATTATCGTATCGGCACGCAAAAACCGCAAAACACCTCTTGAAATTTTATCGCCTCTCGTTCTTCACAGGCAGGATGGAAGTTATGAGGAGCCTTGCGCCGCAATCCTGAAAGACGGCGCGGCCCTAGCAATGGGAGATTAGCATGCGTTGGGAAGACCAGGGTTATTCCGGCAATGTGGAAGATCGCCGCGGCAACATGCTCGGCGGCGGCTTTCGCACAGGCTCGCCGCTCTATGTCGGCCGCGGCGGGCTGAGCTTCACCGGGCTGATCATTTTAGGCCTCGTTCTGTGGGTGCTCGGCATCGATCCGCGCGTACTTTTGACTGGCGAAATCCCGCCGGGCGATGGCGCCTCTTACGAAGACACTTACAAACCCACCGATTACAGCGACAAGCAGCTTCGTTTCGTATCGGCCGTGCTGGCGACCACCGAAAACGCATGGGGAGAATATTTCAACGAATTCGGCCGCACTTACCGGCAGCCGAAGCTTGTCGTGTTCTCGAATGCCATCAACTCGGCCTGCGGCTTTGCCGGCTCGGCCACCGGCCCGTTCTATTGCCCATCCGACCGCAAGGTTTACCTCGACATGAGTTTCTTCCGCGAGCTTGAGCAGCGTTTTCGGGCGCCCGGTGATTTTGCGCAGGCCTATGTCATCGGCCACGAGGTCGGCCACCATGTGCAGAACCTGCTCGGCATCCTGCCGCGCGTGCAACAGCAGCAGGAGCGCTTGAGCGAAACGAAAGCGAATGCGCTTCAGGTACGCACCGAATTGCAGGCCGATTGCCTTGCCGGCGTGTGGGCCAAACGGGCCGACAAGATCAAGCCCCTGCTGGAACAGGGCGATGTGGACGAAGCGCTGCAGGCCGCAAGTGCCATCGGCGACGACAGGTTGCAGCGGCGTACACAAGGCCGCGTGGTGCCGGAGAGTTTTACGCATGGCACCTCCGAGCAGCGTCAGCGCTGGTTTATAACCGGCCTGCGCGAGGGCAAGATCGAAGCCTGCGATACGTTTAGCACGGAGAATTTATAAAACGGGACTTCCCAGGGTGACAGCCTTCACCCACCAGCCCGGATTTTCCGCCCGCAACTTTGCGGCGGCGGATCCGGCCTGTTCATTTCTTTCATAAAGCGCGAACACAGTTGCGCCGGAGCCCGAAAGCCGCACCAGCACCGCGCCCGTTCCTTCCAGCGCCTTCTCTATTTTAAGAATGTCTGGACACAGGATGCGCGCGATTTCCGCGAGATCGTTCGTTTGTTTTTTAAGAAAATCAACCAGTGCATCGATATGTTGCGGAATGGATTCACGATTTTCTTTCACCCGTTTTTTTCTCAAAGAAAATTTTGCAAAAACATCGCGCGTCGCAAGCGGCATGCCGCAATTGACCAGAACCGCCGCGAGGGGCGGCAGGGAAACACGCTCGACGATCTCGCCGATGCCGCGCATCAGCGCGGGTTTCGAATTCAGGCAGACCGGCACATCTGCGCCCACCTGCAGCGCAGCCTGTTTAAGCGCATTGTCATCTTCCGGAATATTATTCGCTTTCGCAAGCAAACGCAGCGCCGCCGCCGCATCCGCCGTGCCGCCGCCCAGACCCGCCGCAACGGGAAGATTTTTTTCAAGCGTGAAAGCGCCAAGACGAAGCTGCGGCATAAGCGTCTGCAACGCCTGCGCGGCTTTCAGGATGCTGTTATCTTTTACACTCGCGCAGGCGGAAGCGAACGGCCCCGTTATTTCAAGCGACAAGGGCCTCGATATATCGAGATCGAGCTTGTCGCCGACATCCGCGAAAGCAACAAGGCTGTCGAGCTCGTGATAACCGTCGTCGCGGCGATTTAAAATGTGAAGATAGAGATTGACTTTTGCCGGCGCGAAGGCGGTCAGCATCAATTCAATCGCGTTTTGACATCCGCAATGGATTTGTCGATCAGCTTGGCGCCCAAGCCCTCGCTGACGCGCGCACCGAGCACATCCGCCGCTGCGGCGATAGCGACATTGGCGGCGGCGGCGCGCACATCGGCAATGGCCTGCGCCTGCGCCTGCGCAATCTTGTTCTCCGCGGCCCTGGTGCGGCGCTCGACCGTGTCAGCAAGCGCCTTTTGCGCCTCGGTTTTCAGCCGCTCGGCATCGGTTTTGGCCTGTTCGATAATGGCCTTGGCCTCAAACTCGGCATTGCTGGCACGTTTTTTATAATCGTTCAGCAGGGCCTGCGCCTCGTCACGCAAGCGGCGCGCCTCGTCGAGCTCTTTGGCGATGCCCGCCGCGCGCGTATCGAGCCAGCTGAAAAGTTTCTGCGGAACTTTCAGGTAAACGACAAACAGGAGAAACGTGGCGACGAAAAGGAAAGCCAGGAAAGTCGCCGTTTCCATAGGTGTTGCGAACATGCGGCCTCCTTTAAGCGATCTTCTTGAGCGCGGTTTTCACCGCATTGGAAATACCGCCGCCGTTGACACCGACAAGATGTTCGACGATCGCCGCCGCCGTGTCGGATGCGATCGCCTCGACCTCGCCCATCACCTTGTCGCGCGAGGCCGCGATCTGCTTTTCCGCCTCGGCGATCTTCGCATTGAGGGAAGATTCGACTTTTGAGCGCTCCGCATCGAGATCGGCCTTCAGTTTATCGCGCACGTCCTGCGCGATGGCATTGGCCCGTTCGCGCGCATCGCGCAAGGCCTTGTCGTAAGCGGCAATCGCCTGCTCCGTCTCGGCTTTCAGCTTCTGCGCGGCATCGAGATCGGACACGATGCGGTTACGGCGCTCGTCGAAAATTACGGCAAGGCGCGGCAAAACGAGCCGCGCCATCGCCACATAGAGCAATGTGAAGGTCACCGCCAGCCATAGCAGCTGCGAAGGAAACGTAGACGTATCGAATGGCGGGAAGGGATGCCCCCCGCCATGCGCCTGCGTCTCCGAATGCGTCGTTGTCTGCGGCTGCATGACTGCTTTTAAGTGAACAGCAGGATCAGCGCCACGACGAAGGCGAAAATGCCGAGGCCTTCGGCCAGGGCGACGCCGACGAAGGCGCGACCGAACTGGCTGTCGGCGGCCGACGGGTTGCGTAGCGCGCCGAGCAGGAAGTTGCCGAAAATCAGGCCGACGCCGACGGCGGAAACGCCGGTGCCGATCATGGCAAGGCCTGCGCCGATAAGTTTTGCTGCTGCTGGTTCCATTGATATCTCCTTTTTAAACGTTGGAACGAAAGTTCATTAATGCCCCGGATGCAGCGCGTCGTTCAGATAGATCGACGCAAGCAGCGCGAACACGAAAGCTTGCAGGAAGGCGATCAGGAATTCGAGTGCGGTAAGCGCAATACCGGTAATCAGCGGCGCCGCGGCCCCTAAAATTCCAAGCACGCCATATGAGCTTAAAATCAGCACAAAGAAAGCGAAAACTTTCAGCACGATATGCCCGCCCAGCATGTTTGCGAACAGGCGCAGGCCGAGGCTTAACGGGCGGGAGAGGAAAGAAATCACTTCGATGGCGATCAGGAACGGCGACAGCACCAGCGGAATACCGGAGGGCACGAAAAGTTTCAGGAAATGAAAACCGTGCTTCACGAAGCCGGTGATGACGACGATCGAAATCACCAGAATGGCGAGCGCGAAGGTAACGGCGATCTGGCTCGTCACCGTGAAGAAATAAGGCATCATGCCCAAAAGATTGGAAAGCAGCACGAAGGAGAACAGCGAAAAGATCAGCGGAAAAAACACCAGTCCTTCTCTTCCCGATGTATTTTCCACGATACCTTCGACGAATTGATACCAGACCTCGGCTACAGATTGCGTACGCGAGGGCACCAGCGCGCTTTTGCGCGTGGCAAGCAGCAGGAAAGCGATGATCAGGCCGACGGCAATGAACATGAAGAGAGCGGAATTCGTGAAACCGAAATGATAGCCCGCGATATCGCCGAGCGGGAACATCTCGTGCACCTGGAACTGGTGGAGCGGATCTATTTTGACAGGTTCAGCCACTTTTAAATTCCAATTCTACTTCTTCCCGAAACGCGGCATGACCCCCGCCGCGCGCATCATGTTCATAATCCCGGCCCCGAAGCCGAGCAGGGTGCAGACGATCAGCCCGAAAGGGGAAGAGCCTGCAAAATGGTCGATCAGCCAGCCCAGCAGCCCGCCCGCGACAACACCGCCCACGAACTCCGCGCTCAAACGCATCGCCTGGCCGAGGCCCGATGCATCGCGCACGAACCCGCCGCCTGCATCATTGTTCTCGGAGCGATGCGCCTGCACTTCGCCCAGTTTTCCCGAAAGCGTGCGCCTGCGCGCCTCGAGCCCGGCATCGCCTTCAGGATTTTCAGCGGTCATGAAGGTATCCACGGGCAAAAGAAAACATGATCGGCAAAGCGTTAGCCTACCAATTGGAGGCAGATAAACAGGGGCAAAGGGGTGTGTCAAGGCAAGGAATAATCGTGTAATGACCAAGCTTGAAATTGTTCCCGTCATGGCCGGACTTGTTCCGGCCATCCACGACTTAATGTAAAGATTTAAATTCGTGGATGCCAACAGAACTCGGCTTGCCAAGTTCTGGGTTATTATACGCACAAATCGGGTATACCCGATTTGTGATGCTAAACCCGGGCATGACGAGGCTATTTGTTAGGCCGCTTCCACCAGCCGTTCGGCCGCTTGCAGGTCGACGGAGACGAGCTGCGATACGCCCCGCTCGGCCATGGTCACGCCGTAAAGCCTGTGCATGCGCGCCATGGTGATGGGGTTGTGGGTGATGATGATGAAGCGCGTGGCCGTCGTTTTGGCCATCTCGTCCATCAGGTCGCAATAGCGCTCGACGTTATGATCGTCGAGCGGCGCGTCGACCTCGTCCAGCACGCAGATGGGCGCCGGGTTTGTGAGGAAGACGGCAAAGATCAGCGCCAGCGCCGTCAGCGCCTGCTCGCCGCCCGAGAGCAGCGAAATGGTCTGCGGTTTCTTGCCCGGCGGATGCGCGATGATCTCGAGCCCCGCATCCAGCGGATCTTCGGATTCGGTCAGGGCCAGCTCGGCCGTGCCGCCGCCGAACAGCGTCGTGAACAGCGTCTGGAAATGGCCGTTGACGACCGTGAAAGCGGCAAGCAGCCGCTCGCGCCCTTCCCGGTTCAGCGTCTGGATGCCTTCACGCAAGCGTGCAATGGCCGAAACAAGATCGTCGCGCTCGGCAACGAGTTTATCGTGGCGCTCGCTCAGCTCGCGCACTTCCTCCTCGGCGCGCAGGTTGACGGCGCCGATGCGCTCGCGCTCGCGCTTGTAGCGCTCGAGCTTTTCCTCGAGGCTCATGCTGTCGGGCAGCGCATCGACCGCCGAAAGATCGAGCCCCTCGAGCAGATCCTGCAGCGTCATGTCGAGCGTCTCAGCGATGGTAACGACCAAAGCTTCGCGCCGCTCGATCGTGCCTTCCACCCGCGCCTGCGCGCCTGCGCGATGCTCGCGCGCTTCCGAGAGGCTGGCGGTTGCGGTTTTTTCGGTCTTGTCGAGCTCGCGTAAATTATTTTCCGCATGCGCAAGTTCGTCGGCCGCCTGCCGGCGCGCGGCTTCCGCTTCCTGCAATTTGGAAAGCAATGCGTTTTCTTTTTGCTCAAGCTCCGCAGGCAGGGCTTTCAACTTTTCGTTTTCGTCACCGAGCGCGGCAAAACGCTGGGCCAACACTTCTTCCTGCGCCCGGGCCTGCTCAAAGCGCACTTCCCAATCTGCTTTTTCGCGCGCGATCGTTTCAATACGCTGACGGCGCAGGCGCGCTTCATGCGCAATGCCCTGCGCGGCGGCGCGGACTTCCGCAAGCTTTTCGCGATCTTCATTGGCGCGACTGCGCAGGCGTGCAACCTCCGCCTCGAACGCGCTGCGCTCGTCGTTCATCGCCGCATCGTTTTGCGCGGCATCGAGGATCTGCTGCGCCTCGCTCTGGTCGGCTTTAAGCTTTTCTTCCGTTGCCTGAAGTGCTGCAAGGCGCGCATTCAGCGTACGCGCGGCACGCTCGGCCTCATTGAGCCCGGCCTGCGTCTGATTGGCAGAAGCCTGCGCCTCGCGCAACAGCTGGCGGCTTTCCTGCTCTTCATGCGCGGCACTTTCGCTCTGCGCATGCAGATCGTTATAGGAGGAACGCTCTGCCTCGAGATTTTGCCGGGCGGCTGCGAGCGTCACTTCCAACTCGTGCAGACGATTCTTCTCGGCAAGGCGGTTTGCGGCAACGGACGGCGCGCCAATTTTCGCAACCACACCTTCCCAACTCCACATTTCGCCGCTCTGCGTGACAAGGCGTTGGCCCGGGCGCAATTGCGATTTCAAATGTTCGCCCTGCCCCGCCTCGATGACGCCAATTTGTGCGAGCGCCCTTTGCAACGCAGATGGCGCTTTCACGAAATTCGACAGCGGCGGCACGCCTTCCGGCAAGACCGGATCACCGACATCGCTTGCAGGCTGCGACCAGTAGCGCGGTGCTGCCGCGTCAAGCGGTAATTCCAGCAGATCTCCCAGCGCAGCATCGAGTGCGATTTCATAACCCTTCTCGACCTCGATCTCGTCGAGCACGGGCCGCCAATTGCCCTCGCCCTTGCCGAGCACGAGTTTTTCCACGGTGCGGATTTCGACCTCGAGCTTCTGTACCGCAGTTTCAGCCAGATTGAACGGACCGCGCGCCTGCACTTCGTTGCGGCGTGCCTGTTTGAGCGTTTCCTCGGCCGCAAGCGCAGCACTCTCGGCCTCTTTCAGGGCAACGAGCGCTTCTTCCGCCGATACCGCAAGCGCAGAGAGATCGCCCTCGGCATGCTGCCGCTCGAGCGACAAGCGCTCCGATGTCAGATCCGTAAGTTCGTCGGTAATGCGTGTCAGGCGTGTTTGCGCCTCGGATAAGCGTTTTTGAACTTGCGCATGGCGCGCATTGGCCGCAGCCAAAGTTTCGGTTGCGGCGTTCAGCACATCCTCGCTTTCGAACACGGTCGCTTCCGCCTCGCGCAATTTGACGTTCGCCGCTTCTACACGCTCGTTGATTTGCTCTTCTTCCACGCTCAGCGTTTGCGTTTCGCCTTCAAGACGCGTGAGCACATCCTGTGTATCCTGCGACAACTGCCGCTCGCGCTGCATGTCGGCTTCGATCTGCGCGCTTAAACGCGCGATCTCCTGCATGCGCTCTGACGCGCGCTGCTTCTCGCCGTTCAGGGCTTCGCGCGCGGAGACAAGGCGCTGCAGCACGGCAGCACGCTCCGCCTCACTCTCGCGTAAAGCAGGAATACCCGCCGCCGCTTCGGCCTGATATCTTGCCGCCTCAAGCTGCGCCTGCGTGCGCGACAGCACCTCCGCCTCGGCCTGTTTCAGCGCGCTCTCGGCATCCTCCACAAGCTTGACGATTTCGCGCCAGCGGCGGGCGAAGAGTTTGCGCTCGAGCTCGCGTATATCCGTCGAAAGCGTGCGATAGCGCGTCGCCTGTTTGGCCTGTTTGTTGAGATTTTCGAGCTGGGCAGCCAATTCCTTGATCACATCCTCGACGCGCGACAGATTTGTCTCGGCTGCTTTTAGCCGCGTCTCCGTCTCGGCGCGGCGCGCGTTCAGACCGGAAATACCGGCCGCTTCTTCGAGGATCTTGCGGCGCGACTGCGGTTTCGCATTGATCAGTTCCGCAATCATGCCCTGGCGCACCATGGCGGGCGAGCGAGCGCCGGAAGAGGCATCGGCGAAAAGCAGCTGCACGTCGCGCGCGCGCACTTCCTTGCCGTTGATGCGATAATCCGAACCGTAATCGCGCTCGATGCGGCGCGCAACCTCGAGTATGTCGTCGTCGTTGAAAGCGGCCGGCGCCTTGCGGTCCTTGTTCTCGACAACCAGCATGACTTCGGCGGAGTTACGCGCAGGACGGCCTGTGGTGCCCGCGAAAATCACATCCTCCATGCCTGAGGCGCGCATGCTCTTGTAAGAGCTTTCGCCCATCACCCAGCGCAGCGCTTCGACAAGGTTCGACTTGCCGCAGCCATTCGGGCCGACGACGCCGGTCAGGCCCGGCTCGATCAGGACATCGGTCGGCTCGACGAAAGACTTAAAGCCGCTAAGCCTTAGCTTGGTAAATTGCATGCCCGCTCCAAAAAGTTCAATAAACGAATAAAATTCAGGACTTCACATATCTTAAGACTTCACATGCGGAAGAATAAGTTTTTCCAACGCTTCAAATGACGGCTCGCCGTTCAGTTTTTTTCCTTCGACGATAAAGGTCGGCGTTCTTGCATCGCCGACCTTGCTTTCGAAGGTTTTGCGTACGTTGTTGATTTCATCCAAATATGCCTGATTCTGCAAGCATTTTTCGAAGCTCTCCTTGGTGAAACCGGCCTGCTTCGTCACCTGCATCAGCGCATCCAGCGGGTTGTCGGCCGCAGCCCATATCCGCTGCGTGGCATAAAGCGCTGAAACAAGCGGGAAATATTTATCCTGCCCAATGCAATGCGTCAGCATCTGCGCGGTGGTATCGAGCGGGTTGAGGCTCAAACCCCGGAAAATCAACTTCGCCTTGCCGGTATCCAGATAGGCTTTCTTGAGCTTCGGCAGCTCCTTTTCGTGAAAAACGGCGCAATGCGGGCAGGTCAGCGAGGCATATTCGATAATGGTAACCGGGGCATCGGCCTTGCCTATCACGCGCTCACCCGAAGCAGGCGGCGTCAGCAAGGCTTTCCAGCTTGCATCGCTCAAAGCGCTATCCTCGGCCGATACCGGGGCCGTAATCAGAACCAGAAAAGCAAAGGCAATCGAGCAAATGCGCAGCATGAAAACTCCTTAGTCCTGCAACGGAAGCATTTGCATACTGCTATGGCAAGATTGGGACCGCACTGGACACAGGCTAATCGTTACTCTTGTTGGCGATGGCCTGCCCCAGTTTTTGTAGGGCCGTTTGCAGGGAGCTGTCCTCGATACCTGTTACACATGGCCCCGGCCTATTGATAACTATTTGATTTTCAATAGCTTTCTTCTCCTTTACTTGCCCCTGCCGCAAGGCAAGCTTCTCGACCGCCCGCCAGCCGTAAAGGGCGTTGATGCGCTCCAGGATCAGCGGTACGGCATGCTGCACGTCCAGCGCGAAGGCGGGCTCGACCAGCAGAACCAGGGTTGCGCCGGTTTTCGGCGCACCCTCCGGCACGCGCGGCCAGTTCAGGCGCAGGGGCCGGGTGAAAGCCGACAGCTCCTCGCCTGCAATGTCCGGCCAGCGGGTAATCAATTGCGAGGTGGCGACGCCATGCTCCGCCAAGGCCGGTTTCAGCACATTCGGCAAAAGTTCGGACAGCGATTTAGCAAACGGCTTGCGCATGGGCCCATATAATACTTTATTGCCCTTCTCGTCATGCAAAAACCTTCTGCCCGCCTGCTTCTGAACTGGTACGACAAGCACCGGCGCATTCTGCCCTGGCGGGCGGCGCCAGAAACAAAGGCAAACCCCTACCATGTCTGGCTGTCCGAAATCATGCTGCAACAGACGGTGGTGAAGGCCGTCATTCCCTATTTCGAAAAATTTTTACGGCGCTGGCCGACCTTGCAGGCGTTGGCAGCTGCGAATGACGACGACATCATGGCCGCGTGGGCGGGGCTTGGCTATTATTCGCGCGCGCGCAAGCTGATCGAATGCGCGAAAGCCGTGAACGCGCGCAGCGGTTTTCCCGAAAGCGCGGAAGAGTTGGTCGAACTACCCGGCATCGGCCCCTACACCTCCGCAGCCATTGCCGCGATTGCGTTTAATCAACGCGCCGCGGTGGTGGACGGGAATGTGGAACGTGTAATCGCGCGCGTCTATGCCATTGAAATACCGCTGCCAAAAGCCAAGCAAAAAATCCGGGATTATGTCGCCGTACTCACGCCGGCAAATCGCCCCGGCGATTTTGCACAGGCGATGATGGATCTGGGCGCCACTATCTGCACACCGCGCAATCCCGCCTGCCCGCTTTGCCCGTGGAATAAAAATTGCCTGGCTTTTGCACGCGATGGACAGGCGCGTTTTCCAATCAAGATTGAAAAGAAAAAACGGGAGACAAGACGCGTCAGTGCTTTCTGGATCACGCGCGATAGAAAAGTGTTGCTGCGCCGCCGTCCCGCGCGCGGGCTTCTGGGCGGCATGATGGAGGTGCCATCCGAGGGATGGCGCGCGAATTTCAAGCCCTCAACCAAAGATGCGCCGGTTGCGTTGCCTTACAAAAAACTCGAAGGCATCGTCACACACACCTTTACGCATTTCGAAGCGGAAATTACAGTTTTTGTTGCGCAGGCGCCGAAAACTTTCAAAACGCCCAAAGGTTTTCAGTGGCATCCGGTCAATGACCTTACAGAAGCTGGATTACCAAGCGTGATGATGAAGGTGGTGAGGTATGCACTCAAATCCGTCATTCCCGCGAAAGCGGGAATCCAGAAATAAAGAAAAAAATTATGAGCAAACAAAGTGAAACAAAGGCCGCGATTGAAAGAGAGGTTTTTAGCAAGTTTCTGAAAGAATTGAATTGGCCAGACGATCTGAATCTTTTTGAAAGTCGCAATCCACCAGAACCAGACATACTTTATACTCATCCCAGTGAGGGTAAAATTGCTTTTGAGCTAGCTGAAATTTGCTCACCTGATCTTGCTAAAGAAATTTCAAATGTACAAAAAGGTAGCGAACCAAAGGTTATATGGACACATGATCCCTCCTATAGGATCGTATCGCGAAAACTATCGAACAAGTATGAAAGTAGATACCCAATCCACCTTCTATGCTATACGAAGGGGAGGGTTGTATCTCCTGACGATTTGATCGTTGGAGAAATCAATCAGCTTTTCCAGCTGAAAGATATTTCCTTTAAAAGTATTTGGCTTTTTGGAGCTCAATTACACAATTTATATTCATAACATTACATCTGGATTCCCGCTTTCGCGGGAATGACGAGAAGCGCTAAGCTGCTTTTGCCATTTGCCCGCGAATTTGTTCGCGCAGCGTATCGATTAGCTCCATCTTACCGCCGCTTTCAAAATGCCAGAAGGTCCAACCATTGCAACTGGGCAAGCCTTGCAGCAATGCGCCGACGCGGTGGATAGAGCCATTGATGCCATCTGCAGCAAGCGTGCCGTCGGCCTTCACCAGCGCGGAGAATTTTTTCTTCGCATCGAACAGTTTCGTGCCGGGTTTGAGCATCCCCGCTTCCACTACGCTGGCGAAAGCAACGCGCGGTGCTTCGCGTTTCGGTGGCACCGCTTCCAACGCGGCATCTTCGCAGGCTTCGATCGAAGCGATGCGCTTTTCGGCATGCGCAATGTAGGATTTGTCGCGTTCGCAGCCGATGAAATGCCGCCCCAGTTTTTTCGCGACCGCGCCGGTTGTGCCTGAGCCAAAAAACGGATCGAGCACCACATCGCCGGGCTTGCTTGAAATCGTCAGGATACGATGCAGCAGCGCTTCCGGCTTTTGCGTGGGGTGCGCCTTGTCGCCTTTATCGTCCTTGAGACGTTCGGCGCCCGTGCAGATGGGAAACAGCCAGTCGGAGCGCAATTGCAAGTCTTCATTGCCTGCCTTCGCCGCTTCGTAATTATAGGTATATTTCGATTTTTCCGACGCGCTGGCCCAGATCAGCGTTTCATGCGCGTTCTGCAGGCGGCGGCCGCGGAAATTCGGCATTGGGTTCGTCTTGCGCCAGATCACATCGTTCAGCATCCAGAAGCCGAGATCCTGCAAGATCGCACCGACACGAAAAATATTATGATAAGAGCCGATCACCCACAACGCACCGTCTTTCTTGAGGACGCGGCGCGCAGCGAGCAGCCAGGCTTTCGTGAATTCGTCATAGGCCTTGAAGCTCTCAAAACTGTCCCACGCATCGGTGACGCCGTCGACTTCCGACTGATCCGGCCGCGTCAACCCACCGCCAAGCTGGAGATTGTAAGGAGGATCGGCAAAAACCAGATCGACCGAATTGGCAGGAAGTGCCGCCATCTGCGCCACGCAGTCACCCTGCAAAATCCGATCGAGCGGCAGATCGCTTTTTGAAACATCCGCCCTTTTTTCACGCGCACGCATACGAACCCCAAACCATGCCCTCGGACTTGATCCGAGGGACAGAACCCGGCTTTTAAGGTGAATCAAAATGGTGGACGGGCGATGAAAGAGTTAGGTTAAGGAAAAGTAATTTCAGATCGCCAGTCTGTATTGCCGTACCGGTGCAAAGCTTTGGCGATGCAGGGGGGAAGGTCCATGACGGCGCAGGGCATCGAGATGGAATTTCGTCCCATAGCCTTTGTGTGAGGCAAAGCCGTAATGCGGATAATGCGCATCGAGCATGATCATTTTGCGGTCGCGCACGACTTTCGCGACGATGGAGGCGGCGGCGATGCAGGCATGCTTCGCATCGCCATCGATGACGGCTTTGCCCTCGCAACGCAAATCACGCGGTACGTCGCGCCCATCGATGAGGGCATATTCAGGCACAATATGCAGCGCCGCAACCGCGCGGCGCATGGCGCGCAAAGTTGCCTGCAGAATATTTATCTCGTCGATTTCCCGCGCGCAGGCGAAAGAAACGGAGATAGCCTGCGCCTTGGCAATGATTTCAAGAAAAACCGTTTCGCGCTGAAGTGCAGTGAGCTGTTTTGAATCGTTCAGCCCTTTGGGCAGTTTTTTTGGATCCAGGATAACAGCTGCTGCCGCAACGGGTCCGGCCAGCGGCCCGCGCCCGGCTTCGTCCACACCCGCGCAAAGAATTTCCGGCTTGATCAGACGCATGTGCTATTAGAGCGCTTTGCGTGCGATTTGCAAAGAGCCGAGAGAGATTATGGATAAAACAATGAACAGACATTCACTATTTTAATCGTATCCTGTTCAGGGCAAAGTCTATTTAAGAGCGTCAGAAATCAGAGCTTCGACCTTGCTTTGGTCTGTATAGCCCGCCTGCTCTAAAACGCGTTTTACTTCTTTTAATCCGAGAATGCTTTTTACTTTTTCGCTATTGAAAACAGCTTGCAGCGCAGCCTCGACTTTTTTATCGAGTTCATTAAGCGCACTCCGTTCGTCATTGTCATACTCATATGAAAAATAACTTCTGTTCCCTCTAATCTCTTCTAATTGTTTTGCCTGATATTCCTGAATGGCAGGCAAGGCTGAACCGCGGTTCAAATCGCCTTGAGCATTTACTTCGACGTCGCAATCATTGTTATTGCACCATTTTTTTAGGTGGGCGTTATGAATTATGTCTTCCTTCGTTTGCCTCTGTCCTAAAACGATACGATATTTCCCAATAAGATTGTCTGCAGCAGCGCGAATTTCCTCTTTTAAAGCCTCGATTCGCTGATGCTGCTCAAAAGCAGGGTCCGGTTTTTGGTCTTGTTTTTGTGTAGAAAAAAATTTCACGCCTGAAATCGCAACCATAAAAATCTCCTTTAAGAATATACGGAACTTACATTACCCGCTTTTACCAATCAGGCAAGCCCTGCCAGCTTCGCTTTTATCTCCAGAAAATCGGCCCAGGCCTGGCGTTTCGCCAAAGGGTTGCGGAGCAGATAGGCCGGGTGGAACACGGGCAGCGCCGGAATTTCGAGCTCGCCTGTCGCATAAGTGAGCCAGCGGCCGCGCAGTTTCATGATGCCGTCTTTCGTGCCTGTCAGCGCCTGCGCCGCAACCCCGCCGAGAAAAACGATCATTTCGGGCTTTACCAGTTCGATATGCCGCTGCGTGAACGGCAGCAGCAGGCCGATTTCCTGCGGTGTCGGCGTGCGGTTGCCGGGCGGACGCCAGAAAATAATATTGCTGATATAGACATTGCTGCGGTCGAGCTCGATGGCATGCAGCATTTTATCGAGCAGCTGGCCGGAGCGGCCGACGAAAGGCTTGCCCTGAATGTCTTCGTCGCGCCCCGGCGCCTCGCCGATCAGCATGACCTTGGCTTCCGGATTGCCGTCCGAAAATACCATCTGTGTCGCGGTTTTCTTCAGGGGAAGATCGAAAGCCTCTAAGCTGGCGCGCAGCTCTTCCAATGTCGCCGCATTTGCGGCCTGGCTGCGCGCTTCGTGCCCGCGCACCTGTGCCGGCGCTGCCCTTGCCGCAGGCTGCGCCATTTGCGCGTAATTGACGCCCTCTTCCGAAATGGCCTCATCCGCGCCCATGGCCGCCTGCCAGCGCAGGGCTTCATATGCTTCCGTAGAAGAAAGTGTGTTTTGCGACATTGGAATAGCGTTAGAAATTTTCCTGCATTATAAACGCCTATCGGGGAAAAAATGCAAGATTCTCAATCTGCCGCCGCGCGAATTCATGGATTACGATGTGGTGATCGTCGGCGGCGGGCCGGCGGGCCTGAGCACTGCCATCCGCATAAAACAGATCGATCCTGATATTAAGGTTGTCGTCGTCGAGAAAGGAGCGGAAATCGGCGCGCATATTCTCTCGGGCGCCGTGATCGATCCCATCGGCCTCGATACGCTGATCCCCGGCTGGCGCGAGAAAGATGCACCGCTGAAGACCGCGGTGAATCAGGACCGTTTTTATTATTTCGGCAAAAACGGCCGTATCCGCCTGCCGAATTTCCTGATGCCGCCCTTGATGAACAACCACGGCAATTATATCGGCTCTCTGGGCGAGTTGACGAAATGGCTGGCTGCGCAGGCGGAAACTCTCGGCGTGGAAATTTACGCAGGCTTTACGGCGGCGGAAATTCTTTATGACGACAAAGGCGCCGTGCGCGGCATTGCAACCGGCGATATGGGCATAGCCAAGGACGGTACGCCGACGGCAAATTACGCGCGCGGCATGGAACTGCGCGGACATTACACAATTTTTGCCGAAGGTGCGCGCGGTCATCTGACCAAGCAATTGATTGCGCGCTTCAAGTTAGACGCGTGGCGCGAACCACAGAAATTCGGCATCGGCCTGAAAGAGCTCTGGCAGGTAGCAAGCGAAAAACATCGGCCGGGGCTGATCGAGCATTCTTTCGGCTGGCCGCTGGATAATCGCACCGGCGGCGGCTCATTCCTCTATCATTATGGCGGCAATCTCGTCGCCATCGGCTTTGTCGTGCATCTGAATTACAAGAACCCGAACCTGTGGCCGTTCGGCGAATTCCAGAAATTCAAAACGCATCCCTCGATTGCGAAACTTCTTGAAGGTGGCAAGCGCCTGTCTTACGGCGCGCGCGCCATCACCGAAGGCGGCTGGCAATCTGTGCCGAAACTGTCCTTCCCCGGCGGCTGTTTGGTGGGTTGCGCGGCAGGCTTCGTCAACGTGCCGCGCATCAAGGGCAGCCATAACGCTATTCTTTCGGGAATTTTATGCGCCGAACATGTGGCCGGGGCGCTGAAAGCCGGGCGCGCGCATGACGAGATTGTTTCTTACGGGGACGCATGGCGCGCCACAAAAATCGGCCGCGACTTATGGAAAGTTCGCAATGCGAAACCACTGTGGTCGCGCTTCGGCACGCTGCTTGGCATCATGCTCGGCGGTTTCGACATGTGGTGCAACACGCTCGGTTTTTCGCTATTTGGGACGTTAAAGCATGGCAAACCGGACCATGAGGGCATGACACCGATCAAAGACGCGCTGCCCATCGACTATCCGAAACCAGACGGCGCGCTGACCTTCGACCGCCTGTCTTCCGTGTTCGTCTCGAATACGAACCATGAAGAAAACCAACCCTCGCATCTGCTATTGCGCGATCCTGAAATTCCCGTTCAGAAAAATCTTCCCCTCTATAATGAGCCGGCACGGCTTTACTGCCCGGCAGGCGTTTATGAAGTTGTGTATGCGAACGAGGATTCAAAAACGGATCCGCGTTTCGTGATCAACGCGCAGAATTGCGTGCATTGCAAGACCTGCGACATCAAGGACCCCGCGCAGAACATCACCTGGGTCACGCCCGAAGGCGGCGGCGGGCCCAATTATCAGGGGATGTGATCAACCCAAAAACAGCCGCAACGCCATCGCCGTCGACATCACCACCAGCAACGGGCGGATGATTTTCGCGCCGTGTTTGATGGCCGAGCGCGCACCAAGCGTCGCACCACAGATTTGTCCCGCTCCCATCAGCAGACCCAGAGCGATCAGCGCCTTGCCGGTGAGGAGGAACACGATCAGCGAGCCGAAATTGGAAGCGAAATTGAACAGCTTCGTATGCGCGGTCGCCTTCCTGATGCCGTAACCCAGCAATGTAACAAAGGAGATGGCGAAAAACGAACCTGTGCCCGGCCCGAAAATCCCGTCATAAAAACCGATGACGCTACCCGCGCCAATACCGTGCTGTTTTGCAGAGATCAGATGACGGCGCGGCTCGTCGCTCAGTTTCGGACTGAGCGCAAAATAGAGCGCGAGCGCAACCAGAAGAAACGGAATGATATCGCGCAGGAAATCCGGGTTCACTTTCTGAATGAGATAAGCGCCTGCCGCCGCACCGAGCGCCGAGCAGATGAAACCGATACGCGCCTGTTTCCAGTCGATCATTTTCGCGCGTGCGAAAGCGAATGTCGCCGAGCCGGAGCCAAATACGGCCTGTACTTTATTGGTTGCCAGCGCTTGCGTAGGAGTCAGGCCCACCAGCAAAAAGGCGGGAATGGTGAGCAACCCGCCGCCGCCGGCGATTGAATCGACGAAGCCCGCAACGAAGGCCACGCAAACGAGAAGTGCTACAATTTCGGCAGGGAGCGGAATCAGAATATCCATTGCCACTCCGTCATCCCCGCGCAGGCGGGGATCTTTCTATACGGAGATCCCGGCTTTCGCCGGGATGACGAAATCTTTTCATTCTGCTGCCTCGGCGGCCACTTCCGCACTATAAGGCTTCCACCGCAGCACGGGCGCTCTGGCCGCACGCGTCTCATCCAGGCGTTTGCGCGGCGCGAAATAGGGCGCGCCGGTGAAGCGGGCCGAATTTCCATTCTTCGCATCCAGCGCCAGATCGCGCATCGCGCCGATGAAGAGATCCAATGATGCGCGGGATTCGGATTCGGTCGGCTCGATCAGCATGGCGCCATGCACGACCAACGGGAAATACACCGTCATCGGGTGGAAACCTTCGTCGATCATCGCCTTGGCGAAATCGAGCGTGGATACGCCGCTGTCTTTCAGGAACGCATCGTCGAACAGCACTTCATGCATGCAGATTTTATCGCCGAAAGGTTGCGTGAACAGATCCCTTAAACAGGCGCGAATATAATTCGCATTCAGCACCGCATCTTCGGACGCTTTACGCATACCATCCACGCCGTGGCTCAGCATATAGGTCAGCGCGCGCACATACATGCCCATCTGACCATGAAATGCGCAAAGGCGGCCGAAACTTTTACTGCCTTCCTTATTCTCAACCAGCGTATCTTTTCTGATGAACGGTACCGGCGCGTAAGGTGCCAGCGCCTTCGACAAAACGACAGGGCCGGAGCCCGGCCCACCGCCGCCATGCGGCGTGGAGAAGGTCTTGTGCAGGTTGATGTGCATGGCATCGATGCCGAGATCGCCCGGCCGCACCTTGCCGACAATGGCGTTGAAATTCGCACCATCGCAATAAAAGTAAGCGCCAGCATCGTGAACGGCTTTTGCTATCGCGACGATTTCTTTTTCGAACAGCCCGCAGGTATTCGGGTTCGTCAGCATGATCGCCGCGACATCCGGGCCGAGCGCGGCTTTCACCGCGTCGATATGCACTGTGCCGTCCGCGCCGGCGGGCACGGCGCGCACGCTATAGCCAAGCAGCGCTGCCGTGGCAGGGTTCGTGCCATGCGCGCTATCTGGCACAAGTACGATACGGCGTTGCGCACTCTCGCCCTTTGCATCGATGGCTGCCTTGATCGCCGCCATGCCGCACAGCTCGCCATGCGCGCCGGCTTTCGGCGAAAGCGCCACGGCTTCCATGCCGGTGAACGTGAGAAGATAATTTGAGAGCTGCTGCATCAGCTCGATCGCGCCTTGCACTGTTGACTGCGGCTGCAGCGGGTGAATATCAGCAAAACCGGGCAAGCGTGCCATTTTCTCGTTCAGGCGCGCATTATGCTTCATCGTGCAGGAGCCGAGCGGAAAAATACCGGTGTCGATACCGTAATTTTTTTGCGAGAGGCGCACGTAATGGCGCATGGTTTCGGGCTCGGTGAGGCCCGGCAGGCCGATCTCTTCCTTGCGCTGCAATCCGCCAAGACGCATCGCATCGATTTTCACATCCGTGACATCGACGCCGCAGACATCGTTATGGCCGATTTCGAAAATCAGCCCTTCTTCCTGCGCCAGCCCGCGATTGCGCGTGAAAGTTACGTGCTCAAGCGTGCCGAGTTCTTCCGCTTTTGTGGGGCGGCCCTGACGGTTCAGCATCATTTAACCCCCATCTGCATATTAATAATATGTTTGGCCCATCCCATTGGGGGAGCATCAGCACCATTTTTCAGAAAATTAAAATATTCTTCTGCACCACGCATTCGTCCATCCATAAATTCTTGGTTTTCCTGTTGAAGAGATAAGGCTCTCCCAAATAAACTTTCCCCCAAATCTCGACCATAAATCTCCGAGAAAACTATAGTGCCAATTACGAAAACTGACTCGTCGTTAGCCAATTTAGATGCTTGCAAAAGTCCATCAACAAAGCCAAAAACATACCCAATTGAAAAATTATTAGCTGCATTATCGTCAATCGCAATTTCTTTTCTATTTCGATCAGCGAGCAAAAGCTGAATATCTAACATTTCGACTATAAGCTCTATTATTTCATGGTTGGATAAAAATCCTTCGGCGCAACATTCATCACAGCACCTCCTTCAGCGCTGCAACAAATGCAGCGCGATCTTCATCCGCATTCACTTCGGTCGAAGCGACAAGCAACAAATTCTCGAATTCTTTTTTGCCGGGCTCAAGCCTTGAAACGGGCACGCCGCCAAGAATGTTCTTACGGGCCAGTGCTTCCACAATTTCAGCCGCGGGCTTGGGCAATTTCACGGTGAACTCGTTGAAGAACGTTTTGCTGAGAATCTCGATGCCCTTTATTTTCGAAAGCGCCCCGGCAAGCTTCACAGCGTTCAGATGGCAGAGTTTCGCCGTGCGGCGCAAACCTTCCTCGCCGAGCAGCGTCATGTGAATGGTGAAAGCCAGCACGCACAAGCCGGAATTTGTGCAGATATTCGAAGTGGCCTTCTCGCGCCTGATATGTTGCTCGCGTGTCGAGAGCGTCAGCACATAACCGCGCCGCCCGTCGGCATCAACCGTCTCGCCGCACAGGCGGCCTGGCATTTGCCGCACATATTTTTCCTTTGCCGCAAAAAGCCCGACATAAGGCCCACCGAAATTTAGTGCATTGCCGATGCTTTGCCCTTCGCCGACCACGATATCGGCGCCCATCGCGCCATGACTTTCGATCAGGCCGAGCGAAAATGCTTCGGTGAATACGGCAATCAAAAGCGCTCCGTTTTCCTGCGCTTTTTTCGCGATAGGGCGAAGATCGATCAGGTCGCCATAAAAAGATGGCGTCTGCACCACAACGCAGGATGTGTCTTTATCAATCGCGCTTAAAATATCTTCCGTACCGCCGGGATTTCCGGGCAGCGCAATAATTGTGTCATTCGCAAGCTCGGACAATGTGCGCACCGTCTCGCGATAATGCGGGTGCAACGTGCCCGACAGAACAGCCTTGCGTTTTTTCGTGACGCGATGCGCCATCAGCACGGCTTCGGCGCAGGCGGTGGAGCCATCATACATCGAGGCATTCGCCACTTCCGTGCCGGTGAGCAACGCCACCTGCGTCTGGAATTCGAACAGATATTGCAATGTTCCCTGCGCGATCTCGGGTTGATACGGCGTATAGCTCGTCAGAAACTCCGAGCGCTGGATCAGATGATCGACGGTTGCCGGAATATGATGTTTGTAAGCGCCCGCACCGCAGAAGAAGGGCACCGAACCCGCCGAAATATTTTGCGCCGCCATTTTGGCCAGTACGCGCTCCACCTCAAGCTCCGGCCGATGAAGCGGCAGATCGACAAGCCTGTTCAGCCGCTTGTCTGCGGGAATATCGGCAAAAAGCGCATCGATATCGGCAGCACCAATGCGCGCGAGCATGTCCTCGCGGTCGGTATCAGAAATGGGTAGGTAGCGCATTTTAAAAAAACCCTTCCTCGTCATGCTCGGACTTGTTCCGAGCATCTGATCAAGATCCTCGCGACAAGCGCGAGGATGACGTTTAATTAACCCAAACTCTCAACATAACTTTTATAAGCCGCCTCATCCATTAAACTATCGAGCTCGCCCCTGTCCGTGATTTTCACTTTAAGGAACCAGCCATCCGATAGCGGCGCTTCGTTCACTTTGGCGGGCGCATCGGGCAATGCCGTGTTCACGGCAATAATCTCGCCCGAAACCGGAGCGTAAACTTCGGACGCAGCCTTTACGCTTTCCACTACTGCCGCCTCATCGCCCTGCGCAACTTTTTTGCCGATTTCAGGAAGTTCGACATAAACCACATCGCCAAGCTGCGCCTGCGCGTAATCGGAAATGCCGATGACGCCGGTATCGCCCTCGACGCGAATATATTCATGATCTTTGGTGAATTTGATGGTCATACTTTTCTCCTAGTTATTATTTGTCATACCGGCGAAAGCCGGTATCCATTCTCTATTGTGGACTCCGGCTTCCGCCGGAGTGACGATATAGTCTTTCATCACGCCGCCCTTGCAGGTTTAAAATAACGCGTCTTGATAAAGGGCAGCACGGCAACCCTTGCGGCTAAGGCCTTGCCGCGCACCATGAGATGAAGTTGCGTGCCTTCCGCTGAAAATGTCTGCTCGACATAACCCATCGCAACAGGCGCGTTCACACTCGGCCCAAAACCGCCGGAGGTAATCTTGCCGATCACCTTGCCGGAAGCGGGATCGACGATTTCCGTACCCTCGCGCGCGGGTGCGCGGCCTTCAGGCGCAATGCCGACACGCAAACGCGTAGCACCGCCTGACAATTCCTTCTGAATACGCGCGGCACCCGGAAAGCCGCCCTCAATACGCCTGCGTTTTTGCATCGACCAGACAAGGTTCGCCTCGACCGGCGATGTCGTCTCGTCGATATCATGGCCGTAAAGACAAAGCCCCGCCTCAAGCCGCAGACTGTCGCGCGCGCCAAGGCCGATGGGTTTTACATCCGGATTTTGCAGCAGCAGGTTCCAGAGGCTTGAAGCATCCTTGTTGTGAACGGAAATCTCATAGCCATCTTCGCCCGTATAGCCGGAGCGCGAGATGTGCACCATCATGCCCTCACACTTGTCGGCATGATAGGTCATGAACGGCATGTTCGGAACCTGCGGCACATAGGCACCCAGCACCTTGGCGGCAGCCGGGCCTTGCAACGCAATCAGCGCCAGGTCTTCCGCAACTTTCAGCTTCACATTGGCAGGAAGGTTCTTTTGCAGATATGCGTAATCGGCATCCTTGCAGCCCGCATTCACGACAAGATAAAGCCAGCCATCATGATTGGGATAAATCGTGCGCGTGACCATGAGATCGTCGAGAATGCCGCCGTCATTATTCAGAAACTGCGTATAGCGCTGCTGCTGCGGCTGCATGTTGAGAATATCGGCAGGCACGAATTTTTCGAGCGCAAGTGCCGCCGTTTCATGCTTGCCGTCTTCGGGAATTAAAAAACACTGGCCCATATGCGAGACATCGAACAGGCCCGCCTTTTCGCGCGTCCAAAGATGTTCCTGCAACACGCCCGTCGGATATTGCACCGGCATCGCATAGCCCGCAAACGGCACTATTTTGGCCGAAAGTGCGACATGCACATCATATAAAGGTGTCTTGAGTTCGCTCACGACAAAATCCCGCGCTTTAATATCGCAAAGCCGGACGGAAAACCGTTACCACTTTTCCTGGCTTTGCTCCGCCAGATCAGCTTCCGGCTTCGCGCTCCCTCTGTCCTGTCACCTGAGAGATTTGATCGTTATCTTTGGTCGCAAAGCCGGGCGGAAAACCGTCACCACTTTTCCTGGCTTTGCTCCGGCGAAACGATTTGCCCCCGTCGGTAGGCTTAACGCCTTTTCCAGAGTTCAGTTTGCCTGCGGTCCTTTTGCCTGAGCGTTTCCGGAGCGGTTGCGCCTTCGGCTCTCCCTATAATAAGAAGCATCTCCCGCAAGCGAGATGAGATTACAGGCTTCCGCCGCAAGGTCAACGCCCTCCCCTTAAATTGATAGCGGAAAATCCATTTCATGCTATCTGGAGGACCGGGGAGCCAGCCATGCAGGCCAGCGATATCGGCGTTTACATTATCTGCTTTAACGAGGAAAACTACATTCGCAAAGCGCTCGATTCTGTGCGCGATTGCGGGCAGGTCGCGGTCGTCGACAGCGGCTCCACCGATGGTACACTTAAGATTATCCGCCAATGCATCAATGAGGGTTATCCAGTCGAGCTGATCGAGCATGAGTGGTGCGGCTATGCCGCGCAAAAACAGTTCGCTCTGGAGCAATTGCGCACCCCATGGGCGCTGAACCTCGATGCCGACGAATATCTGGAACCCGGCTGCCTTGAAAGCCTCATGGCGACGATCGAAAAAAATCCGCAGGCCGGCGGTATAAAAATTCGCAGGAAAATTTCCCTTCCCTGGAAAGGCGTATGCGATTACGTTTTCCACGAAAAAACCATGCGGTGTTTTAAGCGCGAAGGCGCGCGCTATGAGCCGCAGACCATCGTGCACGAGCGTGTTCTGGTGAACGGGCCGATTATCAACTCGCCGCCGCCTGGCCTTGTCGATATGAAAACCTTAAGCTTTCGCGATTATATCAAAAAGAATGTCGACTACGCCTATCTGAAGGCGAACATGCTCTACAATCGCGGCGTACGGCCGCGGCCCTTGCGGCTGCTGTTCAGCCCCACTTTATATTTCTGGCGCAAATATCTTTTCCAGCGCTATTTCCTGGCAGGCTTGAGCGGGTTCATCCACGCCTTCTCGGGAGGCTTCGTTTACGTTGCCGCCACCGAAGTGGCGTTGATGGAGCTGCACTGGAAAAACAGACTCAACGCTTCTTAGATTTTTCCGCCGCTTTCGCTTTTTCTGCTGCCCGCGCACCTTGCGGATCGAAGCCTACGTAAACGCGAACATTGGCAAGGTTGTCTTTCGGATCTCGCGGGAAGAGAATGTCTTCCTGCATCGATGTGAAAATAGCGGCAGCTTCGCCGGCAGGAATTGTGGCGCTCACATTATTCACACGCGACCAGAGCGGCGGCGAATCGCCGCGCACGACGGCAATGCGCACGGGCACGCTATAGGTGCCGGGCTTGCCTTTGGGTCCGAGCAGCACGCGGCCCGATACGCCGACTTTCAGGCCAACCTCCTCGCCGAGAATGAAACATTCGCGCGCCGTATTGGTGATCGTGGCCTGCCAGGTCAGGTCGTCATCCTTGCCGGGCCCGCCGACCTCGAAATTGCGCAGGGTTTCCGTACCCGCGCGCAGTTCCACTTTCGGGCAAATGATATCTGACACGTTCGGATCGGTGGATTTAACGGTCTGCGCCGATTGCGTGACATTCTCGATAGCAGGCGCCGTTTCACTCGTATCGGGCGCCGAAATGACGGGCGTGTCGCCGCTGCCGCAAGCGGCCAGAGTCAAAGCATAAAAACAGATCAAAAACTGTCGCATGTAACACCATGAATAATAATCATGTTTTAGCATGTTCTGGGAACGAGGCAACAGCACAAAAGCTTGACTTTAAACGTATCGAAAGCCCAATAGAATGATGGAGATGGCCAGGCCGCCGTTGAAAATACTGCTTTGCAGCCCCCGCGGTTTTTGCGCGGGCGTGGTGCGCGCCATCGATGTGGTGGAAGCGGCGTTGAAACGCTTCGGCCCGCCCGTCTATGTGCGGCACGAGATCGTTCATAACCGTTTTGTCGTCGACAATCTGAAAGCCAAGGGCGCAATTTTCGTCAAGGAACTCGACGAAGTGCCGGACAGCGAGGCGCCGGTGATCTTTTCGGCGCATGGCGTCGCCAAAACCGTGCCGATGGAGGCCAAACGCCGCAATCTTTTCGCCATCGACGCCACCTGCCCGCTGGTGACGAAAGTGCACCGCGAGGCGCAAATCCATTTCAAGCGCGGGCGGCATATTTTCCTGATCGGCCACAAGGGCCACCCGGAAGTGATCGGCACCATGGGCCAGCTTCCCGATGGCGCGATCACGCTGATCGAAACGGTGCAGGATGTCGCGCGGCTGACACCTCCCGATGCGCCGCTTGCCTATGTCACGCAGACCACGCTGTCGCTCGACGATACGGCCGCGATCGTCGCCGCGCTGAAAGAGCGTTTTCCCGATATCGCAGCCCCGCATAAGGAAGATATTTGCTATGCCACCACAAACCGCCAGGAAGCGGTGAAGAAAGTGGCACCGCTTGTCGAGGCCATCATCGTGGTCGGCGCGCCGAATTCGTCCAACTCGCAACGCCTTGTCGAAACCGCAAGGCAGGCAGGCTGTCCTCATGCGCTGTTGCTGCAACGCGCCGGGGAAATCGACTGGTCTTTATATAAAGACATTAAAACGCTCGGCATCGCCGCGGGCGCTTCCGCGCCGGAGGTTCTGGTGGAAGAGATCATCGCCGCCTTCGATAGCCGTTTTGCCGTTTCGGTGGAGAGTGTCTCCACGGCGGACGAGAATGTTTTCTTCCCCCTTCCGCGCGAAATCCGCGACAAGCCGCTGGTGGCCTGAGCATGGCCGTCTACACGCATCTGCCGCGCGAGGTCTTGCGGAATTTTCTTTCCACCTATGCGCTGGGCGAGCTTGAACATTTCGAAGGCATCAAGGAAGGCGTCGAAAACACCAATTACCGCCTTGTCACGTCGCAGGGCAACTTCATCCTCACTCTGTTCGAAAATCGCACATCGCGGGAAGATCTGCCCTATTTCATCGCGCTGATGCGGCATATAGCGGCAAAAGATATCCCCTGCCCGCACCCGATCGCCGATCATGCCGGCGAAGTCATAAAGACGGTTGCCGGAAAACCGGCCGCGCTCTTTTCCGAACTCCCCGGCATCGCCGAAACCGCGCCAGATAGCGAGCAATGCCTTGCTGTCGGCGTGCTGCTGGCAAAGTTTCATCGGGCCGGCGAGGATTTCAAGGCGCACCGCGAAAATGCGCTTTCGCTCGCTGCCTGGAAAACACTGATCGACAAAGGCGGTAGCAAGATCGACGAAGTTGAGCCCGGTCTTTCAAGCGAACTGCGCAGCGAGCTCGATTTCATCGAACACCACTGGCCGCGCCATCTGCCGAAAGGCACGATCCATGCCGATCTTTTCCCCGATAATGTGCTGTGGTCGAACGGCGTGCCAAGCGGCATGATCGATTTTTATTTTTCGTGCGCGGATCTTCTCGCCTACGATCTTGCCGTCTGCATCAATGCCTGGTGTTTCACGAACGATCACCGCATCAATAGCAACCGCGCTTTGCAAATGATTGCAGGATATGAATCCATACGTCCGCTCAATCGTGCCGAGCGCGATCATCTGCCCATTCTCTGCCGCGGTGCGGCCATGCGTTTTCTCGCCACACGGCTTTACGACCGGTTTTTCGCGGACGAAAACGTACTCGTGACGAAAAAAGATCCGGTGGAATATCTGCGCAAGAACCGTTTCTTCCGCACTCATGACGAGCTTGCCTCCCATGCATGAACCTGAACGCATCAACATTCACACCGACGGCGCCTGTTCGGGCAATCCCGGCCCCGGCGGCTGGGCGGCGATCCTGCGCTGGAAAGATCATGAGCGCGAAATTTCCGGCGGCGCCGCCAATACCACCAACAACCGCATGGAACTGCAGGCCGTGATCGAGGCGCTGAAAAGCCTTAAAAAATCCAGTAAAGTCGATCTTTACACCGACAGCCAATATGTGCGCACCGGCATGATGGAATGGATCAGGAACTGGAAAAGAAACGGCTGGCGCAATGCCGAAAAAAAGCCGGTCAAAAATACCGAGCTATGGCAGGAGCTCGACGCGCTTGCGGCACAGCACGACATAAATTGGCACTGGGTACGCGGTCATGCCGGCGACGAGATGAACGAGCGCGCGGATGCGCTCGCTGTTGCGGCGTTGCAGGCGTTTAAGGAATAAGCTGTAGAGCAAAAATAAGCCGGGGAAATGCTGAAGATTTTAACTTACGCAAAATAATTTATTCTCCTTTCCATAATCGCTGCGCAAAAAAAAGAATAGAAACTTCCACGATCACGACCATGATTGCAACAGTGACAAAACAGGAGAAGAAAAGTCTCAGTTTTTCGTGCGCATCTGCTAAGTTTACGAAAAGAAATAATGCGCCTGCTAATATGCCGAGAAATATTGCATTTATTATTGGCAACAATAAACTTTTTGTCCTATTTTTTTCCCCCGACTTTTTTACAAAATGTAAAATCAGTTTTGACAGAAATTCTATCATCAAAATAACGAAAAATAACTGCACGAAAAAAATCAGAAATACGAATATCGAGAATAGATAATTTATCTTGCCGCTTTCCTCAAAAAAACTATTGTGCAAATTTTCTTGGAAATGCGGATAAAAGACGAAACCTGCAGCAATTAAGCTGAGAACAAATGCATTTATAAGCGGTAAAATCGCCTCTCCGAATAGTCCTTTATTTCTTGCTCCAGACCTCGGTTCAGCAAATGAAATTTTTTGCACAATATAGCGAATCATAAATTCAAAAACGAAAACAAAAATGATTACTATCACTGGAAAATTCCAGCTTTTCAAAAAAAACTTGGCAATGGCAGCAAGCAAAATTGCGTTGGTTAGTGAAATAAAACAGTCTTTCCTTGTTGAAATTCGGAAGTTTCCAAACCATGCCTTATTCATAAAAAAGACTGAATTTACAATGGCTTCAATAATGAAAACAATGAAGCTAGCGACGGCTACGGCCAATAAAAATAAAGGTATGGCGTTGGACAAAACAATACCGGCCCCCTCTCGGTAAAATTCGCCCTGAGGATTATGATCAAGCGCAATATATAAAACGAGAACTCCATAAAGAGAGCCGAGCAATAAAGCATTTAAAGCAGGAAAAGCGAGAACATTTCTGAATTGACGAAACGTCATTCTTTTTCCCAAGGCTTTGAATGATAAACAGCCTCTACGCGTGCGCCATAATTGCTTACTTTGACTGCTCCAAGATTATTATAAAGTGTAGCTATCTTGGCGATAGAAGTATCAGGCTCAAAGATTCCCTATAATACCTCTAAGGATTTGTGCACCCGCGCGAATATTATTTAATGGTATGTCCAGCGCCTCGCGCGAACCTAGATATTTACCCCAGAAATCTACTTGGATATTCATAGGAAGAACTGATCCGCTTATGCCCAATTTATCCGCCAATGGGCCAAGGGCGATGTAATTTCCATGAGTTGTTTCTACATACATTATGGCTCGAATGACATTGGCGTCAACGCCTGTTTCGGCAGCAATTTGATTGATTTCCAATTCGTAATCTTTGACATCAGAGCTGACAAATTTTTCATAATAAGGTGCACTGGAATTTGCGTTTGGGTTCGATTCAATCTGGAATCTCCCACCGCTGCCCTGCAGAATATATTGCTGCCTTACGTGGCCTCTGGCTGCCGGATCGTCGGTTTGAGGATCGGTTGTTGTGTTTGCATCAACACTTGCATCGCTCGCAAGCGTGCCGCTGTCTGCAACCTGGGCTCTCCGTCCAGTGCGCAGATAATCAATAAAACCTTGCCTCTCCTTGCCGCGCGCATAGCCCGCGGCATAAGTCCATTGTCCTCCCTCTGCGTTGCCGGCAGGAACTCTTGGCTGGCTGGGATCGTATTTATGCTGAAGCTCAAACAGTTTTGCTGCCCAATAATCCTCAAGCTCTGTCCTGTAGGCAGACATAATTCTGGCGCCCTCAAGCTCATGCCTGAATTTGGTATGAATGAGCCATGGCGAGGTTTTCAGCTTTTGCTCCAGATCCTCATGCTTCAGCCTTGCTCCATAAGCCTGAAAGCGCGCGTAATAGTGTTCATGCGCAGCTTGCGCATGTTCAAATGTCGGTTTCTCCATACTGCCAGAGTAAGGCAGGAGGAGCGGGCGGGGATAGATTTAATGTAAGTACGAATACGGAGGGATAGATGCCCGTCAGATATTATCCAGCACCGAGGCAGCGCTGGAAAAATCGACCTTCGACGGCACATCCTCGACGAAAAGCTTTTCGACCACGCCGTCGTCGACCACCATCGCATAGCGTTGCGAACGCAGGCCGAGCCCGTGCGCGCTGGCATCCAGCGTCAGGCCAATGGCCTTTGCGAAATCTGCGCTTCCGTCGGCCAAAAATGTGAGCTTGCCGTCCGCATTGCTGGCTTTTTTCCACGCATCCATCACGAACACATCGTTAACGCCGGTCACATAAATCCGGTCGATGCCTTTCGCAAGGAAATCTTCTGCCTTCTCGATATAACCGGGCAGATGGTTGTGGTGACAGGAAGGCGTGAAGGCGCCGGGAACGGCGACCAGAAGCACGCGCTTGTTCTTGAACAGCTCGGCCACGCTGCGATCCTGCGGGCCGCCTTCGGTCATGATCTTGAAAGAGAGTTCGGGCAAACGCGTGCCGGGCTTGATCACTTCAATTTCCTTTCCTGGCTATCTGACGGCAAGATTCTGTGTGGTCGTTGCCGCCCTGTTTCCTGTAACGAATGTGAGGCTCACACGCCATGTTCCTTTCGGCAGGCTGGCGCCCGGAAAGGAAACCGTTTGTTTATTGTTGACCTGAACGGGTTTTGCGACCGAGAAGATCAATTTTTCTTCGGCCTCGAAAACCGCGAAATCATACGCTTCCTTTTTAGCGAAAGTGAACATGGCTTGCTGTGGCCATTCCCTTGTCAGGCCGAGGCTGCCCAGATCGTTGCGTGGCTGCGGCACGCGTGCGCTTGCCTGCATAATCTTCTCCGCATCTCCCGCAACGCCGTCTTCGCGCAATATTTCCTCGAATTTGCGCGTTTCCGGCACGCAGATTTTTTCGCATACGCCATAAGAGAATGTCAGATGCAGGTTAAGCGGTTCATTCGCGCGCTCCGGCACGGCATGCAGCGGAAATATAACCTCGCCTTCATATCCGAGTACCGTGAATTCGCCCTCGTAGAACAGTTTCGGTGCGGGAAAGTCCATTTTCAGGTCCTTGATATTTTCGGAACCTTCGATGGAAATTTTCGGCGGCACGCCCACCTCGCCGGGATAGCGCCAATAGGTCATCCAGCCCGGTGCAAGCTTCACCGAAAGCCCGAGCAGATAGCTGCCGTCTTCCTGCCGCCCGCCCTGCAGCAGCATAACCTGCGACGATTGCGCCAGCGCTGGAAACGGTGCGGCAAAAATCAGCACCAGCAAGGGGAGTAGCCGTAAAAGCTGCATACAACTATTCATGCGATGCGATCGGGGCGGAATCAAGTCTTTCGCCGCAGCCGATCTTGGGGCATGCTGGCATTGATGACCCTGTCTCCTCATGGCCGCAAAAGTGCCGATTCGAGCTCGCTCGAAGGCCATTTCCTTATCGCCATGCCTTCGATGGACGATACGCGTTTTCGCCGCACTGTAATCTATCTGTGCGCGCATTCGGGCAGCGGCGCGATGGGCATCATCATCAACCAGCTTTCGCCGCATATCCGCTTTCCGGAATTGCTGGCGCAATTGCAGATCATCCCCGATTCCAATCCCGGCCGCTTGCCTGCCGGGCTCGAAAGCTTTCCCGTGCTGCAGGGCGGGCCTGTGGAACAAAGCCGCGGCTTCGTGCTGCATAGTGCCGATTACATGATCGATCAGGCCACCATCGAGATCAACCAGGGCATATGCCTGACGGCAACCCTCGATATATTGAAAGCGATCGCCACGAATACGGGGCCCAGCCAGTCCCTGCTGGCGCTTGGCTATGCGGGGTGGAAACCCGGCCAGCTGGAAGCGGAATTGCAGGACAATGCCTGGCTGCATGGGCCGGCAACGCCGGCGCTGATTTTCGAGGCGGATCTGACCAGCAAATATTCCCGCGCTCTGGGCATCCTTGGGGTCGATCCCGCTTTCCTATCGGGGGAAGCAGGACACGCGTAATTTATGCGTGCACTTTCTGCTTCTTCTGGAATGCGCGCCGCAACAGATCCGCCGTCTTTTCGGCATCCTGCGGCTGGCCATAGGCGTAACCCTGCGCATAGACGCAACCGAGCTGAAGAAGTTCCAGCCCGTCCGACGACGTTTCCGCGCCTTCCGCGATCACATCGAGACCGAGATCGCGCGCCATGCTGATGATGGAGC
This sequence comes from uncultured Alphaproteobacteria bacterium, assembly GCA_963714065.1. GTDB lineage: Bacteria > Pseudomonadota > Alphaproteobacteria > Rhizobiales > UBA4765 > JAZKID01. The sequence goes on from OY970226.1 coordinate 679,445, forward strand.
GCAGGATTACCGGCCTGCGCCCGGACTGATCCGGCCGCACGAGCTGGCGGTCGATCTTCAGGATGTCGAATGGGAAACGGTGCAACTGCGCAAGGCTCGAAAAGCCCGTGCCGAAATCGTCGAGCGACAGTCCGGCACCCAGCTCGCGAATGCGCGAGAGTACCTGTGTCGAGAATTCCGGATTCTCCATGACGAGGGATTCGGTCAGCTCCAGATGCAGGCTGTTCTTTGCCATTTCGTAACGCTGCAAAACGGTTTTCACCTCGTTGATCAGGTCGTGGCGCATCAATTGCCGCGAAGAGAGATTGACGCTGACGAAGAGCGGCGGCTGATGCGGGAACTCCGCCTGCCAGCCGCTTAAGCTTTTCGCCGCCTGATCGAGCACGTAAAGGCCGAGATCCTGAATAATGCCGATTTCCTCGGCCAGCGCGATGAATTCGGACGTGTTGATGCGCCCGCGTTTGGGATGCTCCCAGCGCGCCAGCGCCTCGAAGCCGGCGATGCGGTTGTCCTGCAGATGAACGATGGGCTGGTAGGCAACCGTAATCTGCTTTTTCTCCAGCGCCTGGCGCAAATCGGATTCCAAAACCAGGCGATAGTTTTCCGAGCGCCGCATGTCGGGTTTGAAGGGCTCGATGCGGTCGCCGCCGAGCTTCTTGGCGTGATACATCGCAAGCTCGGCATCTTTCAGGATGTCGTCGTTGAAGCGGTATTTCTTGTCATAGACGGCAAGACCGATGGAGGCCGTCAGGAACAGCTCGCGCCCGCCGAAAGCAATGGGTGCGCGCATGACCTTGCGCAGCTGCTCGGCGAAAGCGGCGATGCGGTCGGCCGCCGTTTCGGACAGAAGCAGCAGCGCGAACTGATCGCCCTGAATTCTCGCGAGCGTATCGCCGCCTTTCATCAGCCTGCTCAAGCGGCGCGACAGCGTCATCAGGATGGAATCGCCGACATTCATGCCGACGGATTCGTTGACAAGCTTGAAGCGGTCGAGGTCGATGACGAAAACCGTGGGCCTCATCCCCTCCTCCGCCTGTGCGTGTTTGAGCACGGCATCGAGACGGTCGATGAACAGCTCGCGGTTCGGCAGGCCGGTCAAATTGTCGTGCACGGCATCGTGCAGCAGGCGCTCCTCGGCGATCTTGTTGTCGGTGATATCGAACAGCGTGCCGACGCAGCGCAGCACCTCGCTGTCCGAGCCGACAATCGGCCGTGCGCGCAGCAGGAACCAGCGGAAATGGCCTTCGTGATCGCGCAGACGGAATTCTTCCTGCAGGCGGCCGCGGCGCTGGTCGAGCAGCGCATCCAGAATGGTGCGGATCCTGTCGCGGTCGGAAGGATGGATGAAGTCGAGCCAGCGCAGCGCCGGACCTTCCATGGCGCCGCGCGGCCAGCCGAGCGCCAGTTCGCCATTCGCGCTCATATGGACACGGTCGCGCGCCACATCCCAGTCCCAGACGACATCGCCGGAACCGACCAGCGCCAGCGCGCGCCGCTCGTTGTCCGAAACGAGGCCCTGAATAGTGCCGCCAGCAAAAGCATGTTGCATCACGGTAAAGCCGACGAGCAGCACGATCAGCACAAGTCCGCCGCCAAGCGCCGCGGCGATCAGATCGTTTTCGAGATAGCCCATGGCCGTGAAGCTTGCGGCAACCAGCCATAGCAGCAGCAGGATCCAGGTCGGGATCAGCATCACCGCGCGGTCGTAACCGCGCAAGGACAGCCAGACGATCAGCACAAGGCCGCACACCGCCGTAAAGGCCGAGGAAATGCGGGCAATGCCGGCTGCCAGCGGCGCATCGATCACCGATACGCCGATCAGGATGGCAAGCCCGGCAAGCCAGGCAAGCGCGATCCAGTTGAAGCGGACATGCCAGCGGTTGAGATTGAGATAGGCAAACAGGAAGATCAGCAAGGTGGCGGCAATCACGGCTTCGGCGCCGGCACGGTAAGCCGCGCCATTGTCGGGATGGATGGTGAAAACTTTCGGCCAGAAACCGAAATCGATGCACAGATAGACAAGCACCGCCCAGGCAAGGGAAGCTGCGGCCGGAAACATCGACGTGCCCTTCACGAGGAACAGGATTGTCAGGAACAGCGCGGCAAGGCCGGAAATACCGATGACGATGCCGCGGAACAATGTGAGATTGTTGAGCTTGTCCTTATAGGCATTGGGCTTCCATAGAGTGAGTTCCGGCAGGGTCGGCTCTTTCAGCTCGGCGATGAATGTCACCGTGGTGCCAGGGTCGAGCGTGAGCAGGAAAATATCGGCGTCCGTGCTGGCCTCGCTTTCCGGCCGGAACCCCTGGCTCGGCGTGATGGTGACGATGCGCGCGCCGCCGAGATCGGGGCGGAACAGGCCGGAGCCCGCGAGCTTGAAATGCGGCGCCACCAGCAGCCGGTCGATCTGCTCGTCGGTGGAATTGGAAAGCGAGAAAATGGCCCAAGTGGGGCTGCTGCCGGGCTCGCGCGCATGCACTTCCACGCGCCGCACGATCCCCTGCTGGTCGGCCGCCGTGGAAACCTGGATCAGGTCGCCGCTCTGGCGGCGCAGCTCGACCGCAGGCGTGAGATTGACCGCATCGGCATCGAGCGGCACGCTGACGGCCTCGATCGCGCGGGCAGGCGCAAGCCCCAGGGCCAGGGTGAGAAAAATACCAAACAGCGCGGCAATAGTTTGACGCAAAAAATATCTCCGGTCGTTCATGCCATAAGGCACGACGTTAAAGACGGCTTTAGGATCGATACTCGTTATAAAGCCATAAATTGGACATGTCCAAGAAGCGATAACTAATTTGTTTATAAGGTTAATTTGAGGCGGCGGCGGTTTTGGGCGGCTTGCGTCCGCGCGATAAAGTTATATGATCGCTGCATGATTTCCCTGGCCAAATTTCTCACCACGCTTGGCATCATCTTCGCTATCCTGTTCGCCATCGTCTTTTCGCTGGCGACATTCATCGAGCCGCATCCGCGCGACATGAGCTTCCCGGTCCGCGCCGACAAGTTTATCAAGCCGCAGTGAACGACATTGCGGCTTTCCTGCACATGCTGGCAGCGGAACGCAACGCCGCCAAGAACACACTCGAAGCCTACCGGCGCGATCTCGAAGAAGCCGATCGTTTTCTAAAACGGCAGCACGCAACCTTAAAGAAGGCCGGAACGGACGAGTTGCGGCTTTACCTGTCGCAGCTTGCGCAAAGCGGCCTTTCCGCATCGAGCCAGGCACGAAAACTTTCCGCGCTGCGACAATATTACCGTTTCCTGCAGGCCGACAAACTGCGCAAGGACGACCCTTCCCTGACGCTGGAAGCGCCGCGGCGCAAACGCGCCTTGCCGAAAAACTTGAGTATCGACGATATGGCGGGGCTTTTGCGTACGGCGCATGCGGCCTGCGAGAACGAGAAACTGTCGGATACGGCGCGTTTGCGCGCGGCACGCCTGTGTGCGCTGCTCGAGCTTCTTTATGCAACGGGCCTGCGCATTTCCGAACTGATTACACTGCCTGCCAATCTTGGCCGCAAATCGGGCCTGATCGCCGTGCGCGGCAAGGGCAGGCGCGAACGGCTCGTGCCTTTTCCCGACTTCGCGCAGGATGCCGTGACGCGCTATCACGAACGGTTGAAACAATTCGGCATCAATGAGAGCAAATGGCTGTTTCCGGCGCGCGGCGAAAGCGGGCATATCACGCGCCAGCAGGTGGCGCGCGATTTAAAGGACCTTGCGCAGGTCGCAGGTCTCCCGAAAGAGAAAATCTCGCCGCATGTCATACGCCATGCTTTTGCAAGCCATCTGCTGCAAGGCGGCGCGGACCTGCGCAGCTTGCAGCAATTGCTGGGCCATGCCGATATTTCGACGACGCAGATTTACACGCATCTTCTGGACGAGCGCCTCATCGGCCTCGTGCGCGACCATCACCCGCTGAACGATTAGGAGATAAGATTATTCTGCCGCCGCGTGATAATGCGGCTCAGGAATTTTGCGGCCCAGACGCTTGGCTTCTTCAAGCCATTCGTCTTTTGCTTTTTCGACATTAAGAAGCGCTTCTTCCTGCGTTTCGCCATCGCTTATACAGCCGGGCAAGTCCGGAACTGTCGCGACAAAACCGCCGCCATCTTCCGGCGATAGCGGTTCAACAATGACAGGGTAAAAAACCTTACTCATGTTGCGCTCCTATTGCTGATATATAGGCAACCAGCTTGCGAATATAAACCACCTTAACCGGACGGCGATAAGGGATCGTTAAGATATCTGGCCGCGATTGATGTGAAATTTTATAATGCGATCCGCCCCCGCGAGGCGGCGCGCAGGTTAAGTCATTTTGACTACATACAGTTTCAATATCTTTGATAGTCCAGTCGCCGGCCGGATTACGCTTCATATTCTTAAACAATTTTGACATTTCTTAAACCACGCCCACCGTCTTCAATTTGGCGCGGGGGTGGATTTCGGCCTGGCTCATGACGACCGTCTGCGCGCGGAAGCGCTCGACGATCTGCCGCACATAGGGGCGGATGCCGGGCGAGGTGAGCAGCACGGGAATTTCGCCTTCCTTCGCGGCGGCTTCGAAGCGGTCGCGCACGAGGGTGATGAACTCGTGCAGTTTCGATGGCGCCATGGCAAGCTGCTTCTCGTCGCCGTTGCTGATCAGGCTTTCGGCGAAGGCCTGCTCCCAGGCCGGGGAAAGCGTGACGAGCGGCAGCACGCCGTCCGGGTTCTGGTGCGTCGCGCAGATCTGTCGCGCGAGGCGCGCACGCACCGCCTCGTTCACCAGCATCGGGTTGCGCGTGGCGCCGACGATTTCGGCGATGCCTTCCAGAATGGTGGGCAGGTCGCGAATGGAGACGCGCTCGGTCAGCAGCATTTGCAGCACGCGCTGGATGCCGGAGACGGTGATCTGGGCCGGCACGATGTCCTCGACGAGCTTCTGCTGCTCTTTCGGCAGTTCTTTCAGCAGCGCCTGCACATTGGCGTAAGACAAAAGTTCCGCCATATTCGCCTTCATCACTTCGGTGAGATGCGTAGACAGAACGGTGGAAGCGTCGACAACGGTATAGCCGCGGAATGCCGCCTCGTCGCGATAGGCACCATCCACCCAGGTACAGGGGAGACCGAAGGTCGGCTCCATCGTATGCGTGCCCGGCAGATCGATGCGCGAGCCCGCCGGATTCATCACCATGAACTGGCCGGGAATAATGCGCCCGCGCCCCGAATCCACTTCCTTGATCTTGATCAGGTAATCCTGGGCGCTAAGCTGCATGTTGTCGACAATGCGCACGGCCGGCATGATGAAACCCATGTCGCTGGCAATCTGCCGGCGCAGCGCCTTGATCTGGTCGGTGAGGCGCTGGTCGCCCGACTTGCCGTCGATCAGCGGCAGCAGGCCATAACCGATTTCCACGCGCAGCTCGTCCATTTTCAGCGCCGCCGTGATCGGTTCTTCCTGCGGGCTCGTTTCGGTGACGGCCTGCACGCGCGCGGCCTCGATGGCGGCAAGCTTTTCCGCCTTCTGTTTTTTGATAGTAATATAGGAAAGATAGGCGGTCAGCGCCGAAAGCCCGGCGAAGGGAGCCAATGGCAGGCCCGGCAGCAGGCCCATCACCAGCATCACGGCCGACGACATGCCAAGCGCACGCGGATAATTCGAGAATTGCTTCATCAGCGCCTGGTCGGCGGCACCCGAGACGCCCGCCTTGGAAACGAGCAAACCGGCGGCAATCGAGATGATCAGCGCCGGAATTTGCGCGACAAGGCCTTCACCGACAGTCAGGATGGTGAAACTGTGGCCGGCATCGGCAAAACTCATTTCATGCTGGCCGACACCGATGATCAAACCGCCGATGATGTTGATGAATGTGATAAGCAGGCCTGCGATGGCATCGCCTTTCACGAATTTGGAAGCACCGTCCATGGCGCCGAAGAAGCTCGCTTCGTCTTCGAGGTGTTTGCGGCGCTCGCGCGCCTGTTTCTCGTCGATCAGGCCCGCCGACAGATCGGCGTCGATCGCCATCTGTTTGCCGGGCATCGCGTCCAAGGTGAAGCGCGCCGCCACTTCGGCGATACGGCCGGAACCCTTGGTGATGACGACGAAGTTCACGATCACGAGGATCGCAAACACGATCACGCCGATGACGAAATTGCCGCCCATCACGAAATTGCCGAAGGCCTCGATCACGGCGCCGGCAGCCGACGTGCCTTCATTGCCATGACTCAGGATCGCGCGCGTGGAGGCGATGTTCAGCGCAAGCCGCATCAGGGTGGCGATGAGAAGCACTGTCGGGAAGGCAGAAAATTCCAGCGGCTCGCGGATGAACAGGGACGTCATCAAAATTAGCACGGCGACGGTGATGGAGAAGGCGAGCGAAATATCGAGCAGCCAGGCAGGCAGCGGCAGCAGCAGCACGGCGATGATCAGCAGAACGCCGACGCCCAGCGCGATATCGCCGCGCCTGAGCGAATTCACCGCGTCCTTCACGGAGAAGAACGGTGCGACGATCTGTGGTGTTGAGCCGATGGCCATGCTGTGCGTGCCGCAATCCCAAACTGTCTTTAGCGGCAATCAAATTACCGCTCATTCCCGCGAAAGCGGGAATCTAAATCCATGAGTTTGGCCAACCCATAATATTTAGACCCCCGCTTTCGCGGGGGTGAGCGGAGCGATTATAAGCCACGCTTCGCTATTCCCACCTTAGGCAAATTTTGCCTAGGTTATGGTTAAGAGGGGGTTAATTTTGTGCGAATGTGTCGTCAAATAAAGGCGTTTTACATCACGCCGCCGTGCCCCGGTTTTGCCCCGGCTCCGGCACGTCGATACCGGAGGCTGCATATTCGTTCAGCTTGTTGCGAAGCGTACGAATGGAGATGCCCAAAATATTCGCCGCATGCGTGCGATTGCCGAGGCAGTGCCCCAATGTGTCGAGGATCAGATCGCGCTCCACATCGGCAACCGTGCGCCCGACAAAATTGCGCGTGATTGCTTCCGCCGTGGCGGCCGCGGCGGCGGCCGGTCCCTGCGGCGTCAGATTATGCGCCAATGTCGTGCCTTCGGGCGACAGGATGGCGTCGGAGGCGATTTCCTCGCCAATGCTCAGCAGCACGGCGCGATGCATGGTGTTCTCTAATTCGCGCACATTGCCCGGCCAGCTTGCCGCCAGCAGCGCGCCGCGCGCGGCTGATGACAAAGACCTCACCGGCAACCCGTTCTGCGCCGCATATTTCTTGATGAAATGCTCGGCCAGCGCCAGGATATCACGTTGACGTTCGCGCAAGGGCGGAATTTTCAGGTTCACGACGTTGAGGCGATAAAGCAGATCCTCGCGGAACGTGCCCTTTTTTACTTCATCGGCGAGGTTACGGTTCGATGTCGCAATGATACGGATATTGACTGGCACGGGCTTGCCGCCGCCGACGCGGTCGATCACGCGCTCTTGCAGCGCGCGCAATAATTTTGCCTGAAGCCGCACATCCATTTCCGAAATTTCATCGAGCAGCAGCGTGCCGCCGTCGGCTTCCTCGAACTTGCCGATGCGCCGCGCTATGGCGCCGGTGAAGGCGCCCTTTTCATGGCCAAAGAGTTCGGATTCAAGCAAGGCTTCCGGCATGGCAGCACAATTGACGGCGATGAAGGGGTTGGACGCGCGCGGCGATTTCTGATGTACAAGGCGCGCCATCACTTCCTTGCCGGTGCCGCTCTCGCCGGTGATCAGGATCGATGCTTCGGAGGCCGCCACCTGCTCGGCCATCTTGACGACCCGCAACATGGCTTCATCGGAGGCGACGAAATCGAGATTGTCGCGCGCAACCGCTGCAAGGATGGCGCCGATCATCTCCGGGTCCGGCGGCAGCGGAATATATTCTTTCGCGCCGGCATGAATGGCGGCCACCGCCGCCTCGGCATTGTTTTCGGTGCCGCAGGCAACCACGGGCACGCAGATTTTCTCGGCATCGAGCTGGTTGATGAAATCCTTGACGCTCAGCGCCACATCGATCATCGCCAGATCGGCACCGCGGCCGGAGCGCAGATGATTCATCGCCATATCGATCGTTTCGGCGCTCGTCACCTTGGCGCCCTGCTCGTGCGCAATGCGGGTGGCTTGCGCAAGCTGGCCCTTCAGCGTGCCGACAATGATCAGGCGCATGGCGGTCTCCGTAGTTTCCGTCATCCTCGGGCTTGTCCCGAGGATCTCATGAGATGCTCGGATCAAGTCCGAGCATGACATTTATGTCAATCCTTATCAGCCTTGATGATTTCTGTCATCGTCACGCCGAGCTTGTTTTCGACGAGCACGACCTCGCCGCGCGCCACCAGGCGGTTATTGACATAAATATCGATGGCTTCGCCGACCTTGCGGTCGAGCTCCAGCACCGAGCCGACGCCGAGCTTGAGCAGCTTGCCTACTTCCATGCGCGTGCGGCCCAATATGGCCGATACGTTCACCGGCACGTCGAAGACGGCTTCCAGCTCGCCGGCGCTGCGGTAATTGGGATCGACCGGCCCATCGGGCTTCGCCGCGGGCCGCAGGCCTTCTTCCGCCGTTTTTTCCAAAGTCGGCAGCGATAGATTTTCTTTCGTCTCATCCATTATTGTCCTCCGTCGTGCCGGGGTTGGAACCGAGTTTTTCTACCATATAGCTTTTCACGGTTTCCTCGATCCTGGCTTCTATTTCCTGGCGGCGGTGCTCGAAGCCGCCTTCCGCCCATTCGATCTTGCAATCGCCCTTGGGTTTTTCGGGGTCGCCCATCACGATCAGCCGGCCCTCGAGCCCGCTTTCATGCGCGAGCTTTTTCAGGCTCGCTTCCACGCCCTCCACAATATCGGGATGCACGCGAAACACGATATGCGGACATTTGCGCAGATTGTCGATGCAACTGGCCGCCAATGCGTGAATGGCTTCCACCGGTTCCTCGTCGAGAACATGACCGGCGATGGTGCGCGCCGTCAGAATGGCAAGCTCCACCGCATCCCTCTTGAGCGACAGGCGCTCCTCCTCGAAGGTGTTCAGAACGAGCGTTACTGCCTGCGAAAGCCTAGCCATCGCTTCGGCAAGACGGCCGCTGGCATCGTTCTGCCCCGCCGAAAAGCCGCGCGCCTCGGCCTGCGGCAATTGCGCTTCCAGATTGGCAAGCTCGGCCTGAAGCTCTTTCAGCTTATCCGCATGTTCCGAGGTGCTGAATTCGTTGGCGAAGGTAAATTTGGCGGGTTGCGTCATGTCATGTCCTCAATACACCAGCTCGTCGTCGCCGCCGCGATTCTTCGAGATAATAATCTCGCCGCGCGCCGCCATATCCTTGGCGACGTTGATCATCATGCTCTGCGCCTCGTCCACATCTTTCAAGCGTACGGGACCGAGGGCTGCCATATCGTCCTTGAGGTTAGCTGCGGCGCGCGAGGACATATTGGCGAAGAAATATTCGCGCACCTGATCGTTGCTGCCTTTCATGGCAATGGCAAGCTTGGCCTTGTCGACCGTGCGCAGCAGGGTCTGCATGCTGCCGGAGTCGAGCTTCAAGAGATCCTCGAAGGTGAACATCAGCGATTTGATCTTTTCGGCGGCCTCGCGCGAGCGCTCTTCCAGCGCCGTCATGAAACGCGCTTCCGTCTGCCGGTCGAAGCCGATGAAGATTTCCGCCATCGCCTCGTGCGAGTCGCGCCGCGTCGTCTGCGCGAGGTTTGACATGAATTCGGACCGCAGCGTGTTTTCGACGCGGTCGAGAATTTCCTTCTGCACCGATTCCATGCGCAACATGCGCGTGACGACTTCCATCGCGAAATCGTCCGGGAATAGCGGCAGCACTTTCGCCGCATGGTCGGGGCGGAGCTTCGACATCACCACCGCAACCGTCTGCGGATATTCGTTTTTCAGATAGTTTGCGAGCACGTCTTCCTGCACGTTGGAGAGCTTTTCCCACATATTGCGGCCGGCCGGGCCGCGGATCTCTTCCATAATGGAACCAACGCGCTCGCCGGGAAGGAACTTTTGCAACAAGCGCTCGGTGGAATCGAAATTGCCGAGCAGCGCGCCGGCATCTCCCATGCGCGACAGGAAGGAAATCAAAGTATCTTCCATGATGCCGCCGTCGACAGAACCGAGACGCGACATGGCAATCGAAATTTCCTTGATCTCGTCCTCGTTGAAATCCTCCCAGACGGGAGCGCCGAATTCGGGGCCGAGCGCAAGCAGCAATAGCGCCGCGCGCTCGAGCCCCGTCAGCGGCTTGCGGCGGGCGGGCGGTTGGGCCGGCTGTGCGGCTTGTGCGGCGGCGGCTGGCATCAGGCGGCTCTTTCACCGATCCAGGAGCGGAGGACGGCCGCCGCTTCCTTCGGATTGCTTTTGACGAGATCGCCGACCTTCTCGACGCTCTGCCTGTGCATGCTGCCTGTCGCCATGGCGGCTTCAAGCGCTTTTGCCGTCGCGTTTTCTATTGGCGGCATCTGTACTCTTTGCGCATGCTGCGGCGCGGGTGCCATTGCCGGGCCAGGAGCCGCCGGACTTGCGGCCATAGCTTGCGGCGCAGCTTGCGGTACAAAACTTGTTTCAGCAGAAGGCGACAGCGCCGAGCGTAGCAACGGCCGCACGCCGAACAGCATCATCAGCAGACCGAGAATGAAAATCACCGCCATTTCGGCAATGCGGAAATAATCTTCCATGGTGAAGCTGGAGAGGAAAGATCCCTCCTCGATCGGCGCCGTATCGAGTTTGGGCGCATCGGCAAAGCGCAGGTTGACCACCTCTACCTTGTCGCCGCGCTTTTCGTCGAAGCCGATAGCCGAGCGCACGAGATTGCTGATGCGGTCGAGCTCTTCCTGCGGGCGCGGCGTATAATTGATCTTGTCGCCGTCCTTGGCATAAGTGCCGTCCACCAGCACGGCAACCGAAATGCGCTTGACGCGTCCCGCTTCCATGATCTCGGTGCGCGACGTGCGCGAGATTTCGTAATTGACGGTTTCCTCGTTCTTCTCGCCGCTTTCCTTCGTCTGGGCATTTTCGCCCGCAGGCGGCGCAGCGCCCGGCAATTCGTTGCCGACCGACACCTGGTTATTGCTGCCGCCGCCGGACTGGTTCTTTTCCTCGCGCGACTGGGTGGAGCGCACCACGCGCCCTTCGGGATCGAACTTGTCTTCCGTCTGGGTGATGCGGTTCCAGTCGAGCTCGGCCGTCACCTGCACTTTCGAGCGCCCCTCCCCGACGATGCGCGACAGAATTCCCTCGATCTCGCGTTGCAAGTGGGTTTCCTGCCCCGTGGCTTTTTCCTGCAAGGCGCTTGCCGTCATGCTTTCGTCGTCGCCGCGGCCGGTCGCAAGCAGGCGCCCTTCCTCGTCGACGATCGAAACAGAGGCCGGTTTCATGCCCGGCACGGCGCTTGCGACGAGATGCTGGATCGCCTTGACCTGCGAAGCGCTCAGCTCGCCGCGCAATTTGAGAACGATGGACGCCGTCGTCTCCTGCTTGTCGCGCGAAAACAGTGCCCGCTCGGGAATCACGAGATGCACGCGCGAACCCTGCACGCGGTCGATTTCATTGATGGAACGCGACAGTTCGCCCTCCATGGCGCGCAGATGGTTGATGTTCTGCACGAAACTCGTGGTACCGAGCGCTTCCGACTTGTCGAAAATCTCGTAGCCGACGCCGCCGCCGCGCGGCAGGCCCTGCTCCGCAAGCCGCATGCGCAGTTTTGCCACTTCCGTGCTCGGCACCTGCACCACGGTGCCGTCATATTTAAGTTCGTATTGCACGCTGGCGCGCTCCAGTTCGCGCACCACCTGGCTCGAATCCCGCAAGGAAAGGTCGGAAAACAGCGTCACCATATGCGGCGCGTTCCAGCGCAGGATGATGAAAGCGAAAAAGCCGAGCATAAGCAGCGCCACGGCAACCATGGCGGCGATGCGTCCCGCCCCGAAGGTGCGGATAAAATCGACGAAACCGTTCACTTAAAGCCCCACCTTTAATGTCATTCTGAGGCGAAGCCGAAGAATCTCGAACTTGGAGATCCTTCGCTGCGCTCAGGATGACATTATCGTTTTTAAGTTCCCCACCACTGCCTCGCATTGAGCGAAGCATCAGGCAAAATTTGCCTAGGTTATGGTAAATATGGGGTTAACTTTTCGGGAAAAGGCGTTTTAAACGCCCGCACATGAGAGTGAGCAGGCTTTATGAAGCCTGAATCGCTTCGGTTATGTCTTCAGAGATAACAATTATTGCTTTGGGCAGAATCTCAGCCGCGATAGTGCTGAATTCTTGTCGTGCGCAGGCCGGCAAGGCCATGGCGGTCGATGGAAGCCTGCCAGGAAAGGATTTCCTCCACCGTCAGCGTATAGCGCTTGCACGCTTCTTCGATCGACAGGAGACCGCCCCTGATGGCGGCGACGACTTCGGCCTTGCGGCGGATGACCCAGCGGCGTGTATCAGGAGGCGGCAAATCGGCGACGGTCAACGGACTGCCGTCTGGCCCTATGACATACTTAACGCGCGGGCGTAACATTTGCTGCTGTTCGGTCATTATACTCTCACACTCGTCTGACCAATTATTCTATTCACCATAATCGCTTTAAGTTAAGGAAGTCCCACTAAAGTCTGGAAAAAGCGTTAGTTTCAATTTATTGCCGCTCCCGGCACGCCGATCGAGCTGATTTCGTTGATCAGGAGCCGTCTCGAGCCCACCAATAGTATGGGATCGCCGCCCGAGAGATCGATACCGGTTACCGTTCCCTTAACCATGGTGCCAACCTGGACGATGGAGCCCGAGGAATCCTTCGCCTCGATGCCGATCTTGTACTCGCCAGCCGGTTGCGCAACCCCGTTCGCATCGCGGCCGTCCCATTCATAAGCCTGATCGCCGGGCTTGAGCGTGATATCTTCCGTGCGCACGATGATGTTCGCCGAATTGCGAATGGTGACCTTGGCGGAAAGCGTGCTTTGGCTCGGACTCTGGATCGTCCAGTTTGCATGGCCGTCCTTCAGCAGCGCTGAATCGCCCTGCGCCGTCACCTGCGTATTCAGGAAACCCAACGCGCCGATATTGGCATTCACCTTGCTCTGGCCGATCAGTTCGGCGAGATATTTGTTGCCGTTGATCTGCTGCTCAACCTGGGAAAAACGCGTGAGCTGTTCGGTGAACTTGTCGGCGTCCATCGGCTCGAGCGGGTTCTGGTTCTTGAGCTGCGTCGTCAGCAGCTGCAGGAACATGTCGTAATTGCTCTCCAGCGCCGAACTGCCGCTGAACAGGCTCGAGGTCTTCGCCGATGCTTTTGAGCTCGACGCACCGTTGCCGCTCGCTTTCGCAACCGCGTCCAGAATATTCGGGTCAATGTTTACCATGGGTCACCTTTCAGATTCTCATATCGAGACCGGCGCCGCGACCGGCATCGAGTGCGGCCATGCGCGGAGCCGCCCAGCCGTTCAGTTCGCCAAGATCGATCTTCGGAATATTGCGGCGCGCAAAACCATCGTGCTGGCCGCCGGAAAAATTCTGCGCATTTTGATCGCGCAGCGAGAATTGCAGCGAATTCGAATCCGTTTTCAGGCCGCTATTTTGCAAGGCGCGCTCCAGATTCGGCGCATCCTTGCGCAACTGGTCGAGCGTTTCGGAACGCTCGACGATCAAATGCGTTGCCACCTTGCCGCTCTTGTCGACCGACATGGATACATCGACGCGGCCAAGCTCGGGAGGGTCGAGCCTGATTTCGAATTCTTTTTCGCCCCGGTGGGCGGCAATAGCAATCTCGAACGGCACGCGCTCCATCGCCATCGGTGCGCGCAGGACCTGCTGCATCTGCACATGCGGCGCGGCATGCGCATGCAGTATGGCTTGCGGCGGCACTTGCGGATGAGCAGGCTGATGCGCGGTTGCAACCGGCGCATCCGTCTTGACAAGCTGGACTGCCGGCGACGGGCCATCGGTTTTAACGGCGGGCATGTCTTTATCGGCAGGATCGACAGGCGTTTTTGCCGCATCTATTTCGCCATTTTGCGCAACCAGGTTTTTCGGTTTTCCGGGGCCAAGAGATTTTTGCTCCGGCGCCTGCGTTTGAACCTGAGCTGCGGGTATTTCTGCGAAATTGTCCGGCGCCGCCGTGTCGGGTTTTGTCTCGGCGGAAATTTTTACTTTCGAATTCGCGCTCGCTGCCGCTATGGAAGGATCGGCTGCCGTTGCAGGATCCGTGACCGGCGCATCAGGGTCGGCCTGATCCGAATTCGCAGCCTGCACCGCGACAAGCTGCGCCACGATTTGAGGAGCGGCCTGCACCTGAGCTTCAGATGTCTTGACCGTAACCTGCACCGGTACTTGCCCTGTCGCCTGCGCGATGGATGCGCCGGCATTTTTCTGTGATACGGAAGACAGCGCATTTTGAGGTGCCGCCGCCGGCGCTCCCGGATTTTGCAAAAGATCCGGTACGGGATCTTGTATAAGATCTTGCGCAAATGCAGAGAGCGCCGGGGCGGCAGCGCCGTCTTCAGCCGATGCGTTTGCGGTGGGGGCAACGCCTTCGGCCTGCGCGACGGGCAATGACGAAATGGGAGAGAGTGAAATGAGCGAGAGCGGGGCGGCTGCCACATCCTGAGCGAGACCTGCATCCACAGCGCCTGGCGCAATCGGGGACAGAGGCGAAAAAGATACCGGCTGCTGTTCGGCATCGGCTTGCACATTAACCTGTGCCGACACCAGCACACTGGCGAGAGCATTCGATACGATGATCTGTTGCGAATTGTCGGCAACCGAGGAAGGCTGCGATGCCTGCGCATCATTCGTATCCTGCGAGGAATCTGCGCTGTCATTTTTGCCGGCTGCATCTGTCGCACAAGAATCGTTGCAGAACTTGTCCGGCATATCATCCTGGGGCACATCCCCGACCGGCGTGCGGTCATCTGCATTCTGATCGACCTGCGGCTTCGTATCGTCTGCAGACAGATGCGCGGAAAAATCGCGCGGCTCCGCCACAACGGGTTTTGCGCCCGGCAAGACCTGCGCTTTTTTCGCGGGCTGTTGGGGCGCTGGTATGAGAGCGGCGATAAGATCTATACTCGACACGCTGATGTTCCTTATTCCGCCTTTTGATATGCAGACGGCGTGCCAAAAATATTCTTCTTTGATTTCAATATGTTATACTATTTTAACTATGCAAATTCTGCCCTTTGCGCCTGCTGCCTGTGCCCGCGGCAAGTCTTACCTACAAGTCTTGCCTATAAGTCTTATTTATCAGTCTTGCAGGGCCGCGCACATCATGGGAAAACAGCGCATGCTCAATAGTCTCGATCTGGATAAGGCACCGTCGCAAACACGGGTTGTGGTTGCCATGTCGGGCGGCGTGGACAGCTCCGTCGTCGCAGCCCTTCTGCGCGAGCAGGGCTACGACGTCATCGGAATGACGCTGCAGCTTTACAATCACGGCGCCGCGGTTGCGCGCAAGGGCGCCTGTTGCGCGGGGCAGGATATCTTTGACGCGCGCCGCGTGGCGGAAAAAATCGGCATTCCGTATTATGTGCTCGATTACGAGCAGCGTTTCCGTGCGTCCGTCATCGATACATTCGCCGACAGCTATCTGAACGGCGAGACGCCCGTTCCCTGCATTTCCTGCAATCAGACCGTGAAGTTCCGCGACCTGATGGCGACAGCACAGGAGCTGGGCGCCGACGTGCTCGCGACCGGCCATTATGTGCAATCGCGTCTTGTTGAAGGCACGCGCGCGCTCTTCCGCCCAATCGATTTTGATCGCGACCAGAGCTATTTCCTGTTTGCGACGCTGCCGGCGCAGCTCGATTTCCTGCGTTTTCCTTTGGGCTCATTGACGAAAGCGCAGGTGCGTGCGCTTGCAGAAAAATATGAACTCCAGGTAGCACATAAACCGGACAGCCAGGATATCTGCTTCGTGCCGCGCGGCAATTATGCCGACATCATCGAAAAGCTGAAGCCGGGCGCGATAGCGGGCGGCGACATCATACATGTCGACGGCCGCAAGCTCGGGCGCCACGACGGCATCGTTCACTTCACCGTCGGCCAGCGCAAGGGCTTGAAGATCGCCGCCAACGCGCCGCTTTACGTTGTGTCCCTGGATGCGAAAACCAACCGCGTTATCGTCGGCCCGCGCGAAGCGCTGCTGACGCGGCGCGTGAGCTTGCGCGATTTCAACTGGATCGGCGACAAGCAGGATTTGCGGAACGGTCTCGATGTGTTTGCGCGCGTGCGCTCCACGCGTCCGCCCTGCCCGGCGAAACTGTTCTGTGAAAACGGCGACGCTTATGTCGAACTCTTGAGCGGCGAGGAAGGTGTCGCGCCCGGGCAGGCCTGCGTACTTTACGACAGCCTGCAACCCGAGGCGCGCGTGCTGGGCGGCGGCTTTATTCGCAAAGCATCTGCTGCAATCATGCAGGCTGCAAACGATAGCGCGCACGCAGCCGCTTCATGACGGTTCAGCCCGCCTTTCATCGCGATAAGCTGCAGCGCACTTATGCGAAATGGGCAAGGTTTTACGATCTGGTCTACACCGGCCTGTTTGCGCCAGCGCAAGCGCTTGCCGCGCAGCGCGCCGCGGAAGCCGGGAAGATTATTCTCGAAATCGGCGTCGGCACCGGGCTGGTGCTGTCCTATTATCCGCAAGACCGCATCGTCACCGGCGTCGATCTTTCGCACGCCATGCTAAAGCAGGCGCAAAAAAAGATCGGCGGCCCGCGCATGCCGGATGTGGCGGGCCTCTCGGTGATGGATGCGACGCGCCTTGCCCTGCCCCCGGAAAATTTCGACGCCGTCACTTTTCCTTTCGTACTGCCGCTGATCCCCGATCCCGAAAAGGCGCTGGACGAGGCGGCGCGCGTGCTGAAAATCGGCGGGCGCATCGTCATCACCAGCCGTTTTGGCGCGGAAGGCGGCTTGCGGGCGAAGATCGAAACAACCGTTGAGCCGTTCGTCGCCCGCATGGGATGGAGTTCGGCCTTCAAGGCTTCGCGTATCCTCAACTGGGCCGCGCGCAAAGGAAACATGCGGTTTCTCGAGGACCGCAAGACTTTCTTTTTTCGTGTGATTACGCTGGAGAAAACGGGCGCCTGAGCCGCAATCAATTAATGCGCGCAAACATCCGGATAGTTTTTTAACCCAAGCATACGGGCGATCTGGTTTTGACGGATAAACAGGCCGTTATCTGCGGGGGAAAATTTAGGTATATGATTGTCGACAATGCTTTTGCTTGCTTGGGCATAGCCGCCTTCATTTTGAAAATGAAGCCAGGCAAGATTGACGCTGTGGCATTTCTTTTGCAAGATTTCGAGAGCGTCATAAAATCTTTTCAGTATTTTCTTGGTAGCGCTGTCATAACGTCTGGCATACAGAGCATCGACATCCACGCTCTTCAGATAGGCTTCGATCTCGCCTTGCAGCTTCTCGGCTTCGGCCATAACACTTTGTGTCCTAGCCGGCATGCCTTTTTCCTCGAAAAACTTTTGCTGCTCGGGAGTGTAAAGCTTTTCGTCCTGATCCTGCAAATTTTGCAGGGAAAAATCGAAAGGCGCCGGCGACAATATTGCAGGCGCGTTATTTAACGACAATCCAGACAGCGGCATGAAAACCTCCTTGAAAAAAAACACTCTTTATTTCAAATACAGCGGCGATCTTGCATGACGAAACCGAACTGTCAATCAACATCCTGATTGACCTTATATCCCGCCTCGCTTATCTCTTTTGCCTTGGCAGCGGGGTAGCTCAGTCGGTTAGAGCAGAGGAATCATAATCCTTGTGTCGGGGGTTCGAATCCCTCCCTCGCTACCACCTTTCCGCACACGTCGTCTTGTGCGGAAAGATCGAAACGCTCTCCCGCTACTCTCTCGCCGCCAACTGATCTGCCGCCAAGCATAAGGCGCATGCCGTTTGGAAAGGCTTCCTGGCCTAATAGGACGGCCATACGGCCTATGATCTCAATTTCGCCGCCCTCGGGCGTGTGGTGGACGCGGATCGCTTCTACCAGGTCCCGCAGCGATCCGGCTGCTTCGGTGCAACCCTCTCTCACGCCGGCGGCAAGCGCGACGCGCAATTGTTCTAGCTGGACTGTATAGCGGCGCATGATTGCCGGATGCAGGGCAATGATATTTTCCTTTTCAGGAATTTTTGCCAGCTCGTCTTGAATGGCTTTTTTGTGCGCGACCTGTTCTTTCATTCGCGCGCCCAAAATATCTACGTCGCCCACGCCCTTTGCTATGGCGTCGACCAGGCGAACAATCTCCCGTTCAATTTCTGCGACCTTGCTTTCAGCGCGATCGCGTAATTGGCCGTTCCGTGAAGCCAGCCGCTTGCGCTCATTGTGATAAGTTTTCACATATTCAGTAATCACCAGGGGATTTTTCAATTCATCGCGCAGCCCTTTAAGGACGCGGCTTTCGATTTTATGAAGATAATAAGTGTGCGGATCTGGACAAGTGTTGCTTTCATTCGCGCGCGTGCAGCGAATACGCTTGAAGCCCGATTTATCTGCGCCAAAAACAGACATACCGCTTCCGCATGCCCCGCATTTCAGCAAGCCGGATAAGATATGCTTTGGCTTACTCAGCTTTTGCGGGTGCGTTCCCTTATATCTTTTTTTGCGGCTTTGAACTTCGGCAAAATCTTCCTTTGAAATTATGGCGAGATCCGGCACGTCAACAGTCTGCCATTGATCAGACGGGTTCACGCGCGACACGCGCTTGCCAGTGTCAGGATCTTTCACCATGCGCACCTTGTTCCAAACAAGCCGGCCGGCATAGAGTTCGTTTTGCAGGATGCCATTGCCGCGCGCCATATTGCCGTTAATTGTAGAGGCATTCCAGCTTTTGCCACGCGGCGGTTTCACGCTTTCAAGATTTAAGGCGTGTGCGATATCGCGCGGCGTCCGCCCTGCAAGGAAGGCTTTGTAGATCCTGCGCACGATCGCTGCTTCTTCTTCGTTGATGATGCGCTTGCCAGGATCGCCAGGGATACCCGCATAACCATAAGAGCGCCCGCCGGCGGATTGCCCGCTTCGGATTTTGCCAGCCAAGCCACGCCGCACCTTGTGCGCGTTATCTTCACGAAACATTTGACCTTGCAGCCCGCGCAAACCGATCGTGATTGTGTTGGCGACGCCATCATGGACGGCGCGGATCTCGATGCCTAAAAAGTTAAAGCGCTCGTGCAGCCAGCTTAAATCGCCCATATTGCGGGAGAGGCGATCAAAAGCCTCGATAATCAACACATTAAATTTTTTATATCTGGCATCATCGACCAGGCGCGCCAGGCCGTCGCGCCCGAGCATGGAGCCGCCGGATCTGGCGCGGTCCTCATAGACACTGACGACTTCGATATCTTCTTTGGCCGCATACTGGCGGCAGAGCGCGATCTGATCTTCAATCGAATTTTCGTTTTGAAGGTCAGTCGAGAAGCGCGCGTAGATTGCGGCACGTTTCGTCGTCAAGCTCTCCATGCGCAGCCATTTCCTTGTCGTGGTCTTCACGCGCCGCCTGTAAAGCCAAGGCGCGCGCCAGCCGCAGTATTGCGGGGTCAGGGGTGCGGGGCAAGGCTTGCGCGGACTTTATCCTCATGCGACTGCCTGGGGTGCCGCCGGCGGCACAATGAAAGGCTTGCGCTCGAGCAATTTGAAATACTGGTCGCGGGGTATGGAATCCACGAAATCATCCCAGGCGTCGCGCGGTGCTGCCGGTGCTACGATCGACGGCGCGGCGCTCATTGATCTTTTCCTTTGGAGATCGCTATGGAAACAATCATTGAAGCAAAAAATAAACACAGACCGCACATGGCGACAGTTTTGGGAAAATCTAAAACCCATTTGTCAAATATGAAGCCGTGAAAAATAAGCGCTATCATTAAAACCGTAACTGCAAAGCTGCCAAAGAAAACGACAAGCCCCGCAATGAAGGCAAGCGACAGGAATTTTTCTAATCCCGATTGCCGCATAAATTTTTCTTCTTCGCTCATGCGGCACCCACAAGCGCCGGCATATCGTTGTGTTCGCGTCCGTCGAGCTGGCGACCTGCTGATTTTTTGCCGACACGTTCAATCCAGTAAGCGCCTGAATTGATATGCGGCTGGTGTTCAACGCCATCATAAAAATAGCCGTCGCGGTAAAGGACGCCTTCAAATGGAAAATCTTTGCCCGCGCACGTTCCTACGTCTTCATCCGATCCATACTCGGAAGGATATTGCGGAAACTGCGGTTGGTATGCACCCCATTGCTTGAAGAAGAAGCTAACGCCGGCTGCGGCACACTGATTGCGCAAGCCGCGCGCCCAATCGGGATGCATAGGCCGCGCGCCAGGTCCGCTTTCGCCGCCGACGATCACCCAATCAAGAGAGACATAACCATCACGGCGGGGCTGGCCGCAGATCGTCACCGTGCCGCGCCCTTTGCAATGATAACAGGTGCCTTTCGGCCAGCGCGCCAGCATGCCGGTGCCGCCGCATAAATCGCAATGATCCTGCCGGAAGCGGAGATCTATCGCGCCCAAAAGCGGTTCGGCTGAAATAAAGCGCACGGCTGCCGGCGTCGCCAGCAATTCGGGAATGCGTTCATCAGCGCGCTTCTGATCTTCCGTTGAAACGCCAAGCCATACGTTCGGAAGCGGCAGCGCAAAAACCGGCAGCTTACGCTTTTCATGGCGCGCGCGATTGTATTCCTTCAAGAGTTCGTTGCCAAGAATGCGATCGAGGCCGCAGCCATTTTGAAGATTTTGGTTTACATATCTGCGCATTCGATCGGCGCGCTTTGTAAGCACCTGGAACGTATGCTGCGGACAAAGCGCCATGATCGCAAAAATTTTATCAATCCAATAATCGGGCACGTCCTCATGAAAGAGATCGCCCATCGAATTGACGAAGATAGTGCGCGGGCGTTTCCAGCGAAGCGGCTGCGTAAAGATGCGCTCGGGCGCGAAGGCCAGCTTGCCCGTCCATACTGTGTTGCCATTCACGATTTTCGTTGTGTCGGCGTAATGTGATTTTGCGCCGTTTGGATAAGCGCCTTCGTGCATGCGCTCGATGCGCGCCGCTTGCTTCATGGCGTAACAATTCGTGCAGCCAGGCGACACGATCGAGCAGCCGACGATCGGATTCCACGTCGCTTGCGTCCATTCGATACCTGTTTTGTCAGCCATTAGATTCAATCTCTTCAAAGAACCAGGCGACGGGGAGATCTAGCGTCTTGGCAATCACCACCAGGCTTGCGCAACTAACGCGATTTGATCCGTTCTCATATTTTTGGATTTGCTGAAAAGTGACGTTTAGCGGTTCGCCAAGTTTTTCCTGCGACAATTTCTTTTTAATGCGTCCGCGTCGAATGCGCTGACCAATTTGAATATTGATCTCATGTAAATTCATAGCGGCATCGGCCATAGAAAATAAATTGCGACGCCGGCGGCGAGCGTGAACGCTGGAAAGATCAGCCAGCCATGACAATCATCGTCGTCGAAGTCGCTCATGCCGGCCTCACTGTTCATCCATGAAGCGGCCAAAAGAATTGAAGGCGATCAGAAGCCAAAGGCATGTGACTACGGCTTGCGAAACGTGCATGCCGCGCGCCGTAGCGACCCCCATAACAAGGGCGGTGGCTGCGGCAATACCGTGACCCCATTTCATGCTGCAAGCGCCAGTTCGGGCGGCGCGGCGCGCAATGCGCGGACCTGGACAAGCACAGGATCTAGATGCGCTTTAATGTCGGTAAAAGAATAACCGCCGCGCATAAGGGCGATCATAGCGGCATCGTCCTGGATAGCGCCCTTACAGGCGTCTAGGACCGTTTTAACCATGCAGCAATCAGGGAAGGACATGACGGGAAACTCCAACAGGATGATTCGCGTCAGCATTGTAATTGAGCCGGTGAAAACCTGCAAGTGTGACGGTTTTCTAAGTCACAAATTGAGGTAAACCGCCGTCATAACCGCCGAAAACGGGCATATATGCACAACTTGGACTTGTGGACAACTCCAAAAATCCACCGGCAGGATATGGGAAAGGTCGGAATCGAAATACTGTAAGGCTTATGCAATACTTTTGGCTAGTCTTAAACCTTGCCCAAATTGTCCTGCCTCTTGGCGCGCTTCTTTTTATCTATATCCGCGCCCGTTTTTTTAGAAAAAGAAAGCGCCACCACCCTAAGCCTGGGCATAGGCAACTGCGTTAAATTAGTTGTTTTCATCTGGCGTATCGCCAGCGCGCCAGGGTCTTGCAGATCCTACGACGACGCCCTTTATCATCACGCGATCGTTGTCCACCAAAAGCGGCTTGAAGGCCGCAGCTTCCAAAGCCGCCGCGACAAGGAATGGCGGATCAAAAAGCCGAAAAACTGTTTCTGCGCTTCCGTCGCGCCGTTGCATTACTTTTGCGCACACGACGTCGCCGGCGCGCGCCGTGGCCGCAATCCCGTTTGTATCGACGACTAGGAGGTCGCCAGGCAAATAGCCGGCCATTTCCAGGGCGCGGGCTTTCAAACGCCAAGGCTCGACGGAAGTGCGCCCCGCCTTCAATATCTTCCAAAGCGCTTCAAGTTCGGCTGCGCTATTGCTTGGATCTATCAACTCGCCTTCTTCAAAATTAGCGAATGAGCGCTCGTCCGTTCCGAAGCCCAAAGAGCTGCGGTGACGTTTTGAAAAATACTCGTCCGGTCCTGGCACCTTGTAAAAATCGCACAAGGCTTGGATGACCAAATTCGAAAGGGTGTTATGATAATCGTCCTTAAATAAACGAGTGAGAGTCGTTTCACCTAAGCCGGCATTTGTCGCCAATGGCGTCAGCTTTAAGCCCGTCGAGCGTTGCAGCTCCTTTATCCAGGCGCGGTGCTTTTCCTGAAGCGCTTTTTTTGCGTCGGTTTTCTTTACTGGTTTACTCATAATGGCCTGCCTCCGCCATTGACTGACGGAACCGCCGTTAATAGCGGGCAGATCATGCATCAAATCTGTCTTGTTAATTACCGCATACATTGCCGTTGACGTCCGTCTTCGAGTCAGGCCCAATCCGTCACTATTGCAGGTTTAGGGCCTATACCCAATGGAATCAAGCGAATTAGCGAAGCGCGCTGCGGAAATAAGGCTCTCCCATAAAGCCATAAGCGAACAATCCGGCATCTACGAAGACACGGTCGGCAGGACATTGCGGGAAGATACTGACCCGCGCGGCTCGACAATTAGGGGCATCCAAGACGCAATTATCGCGGAAGAAAAGAAGCTATTAGCTTATTTAATTCAATTACATCCTGACGCCGCTATTCAGATTTTATCGGAACCGAAGCCGCCCGCCTTAAAGTTTTCAGAGGCGGTTGCTTCATGCTGACCTGGTGCCCCAAAGACCGCAGCCTGACCATAGAGAACAAGCGCGGGCGCTTTGGCCGTGCCTTGCGGGATCTGGACGCGCGAGTCTTCGATGCGTTGTGGAATGCGCGCGGGGAATTTGTCGCTGATGAAGCAATCGCCGCACACGCGCGAACCTCAATTCTTGAAATGCAGAACGCAATTGGGCGTTTGAACGGCGTTCTTCGCCATTTCGATTGCTTCATCGTCTCGCACCGGCCTTCGCCGCGTCACTACCAATTCATTTCAGACGAGTTTCGCGCAGACCTCTCCACGACGGCTACGCAACCGGCACCGCCAGCTAATTCGGGCGCAGAACCCGTTCCTGCGGCGGTGTCGGATAATTTTTCACTTGGGGGACGTGTATGTCAGGACAACAAACAAAATTGCAGCAACTCGCCGCCATAGCGCGGAAGGGCGAACAGCTTGCCGAAGAATGGGTGAATGGTGGGGACCAGCGTCAGATCAAGGACGCAGCCTGGGCGCTTGGCCAGGAAGTCCGCGAAATAAATCCCGAACGCGGTGACGATGATCGTGAGCTGGTGATCGACGGCATCAAGGCGAACAAACTCTTGATCGAAGCCATACGCACCGCAGCTTTCAGCCGCAGCCTATTCCGCACGAAAGCAAAGTCGGCGTTGCTTTGCTGCGTCGAGCTGACGCGCGCGGCTTGCCCCATCGAAAGGGCGGCCAATGATAAATCCTGAAACGTGCGAAATTACCGCCGCGACGCGGACCTTAGCCCTGGCCGACACGATCGGCCATTCGCTTACGACCGAAGACATGCACGGCCAGGCAAGGGCGGCGCTGATCGATCTTTCCGCATGCAAGGACTGCGAGATCCGCCGGCGCGCAATCGCGCTTGCCGAACGCATGGTCGCGTTGTCGTGCGCGCACGGCGAAAGCGTCAGCGAAGCCACGCTGCGCGTCGGCGAAGCAACCGAAGCCCTGCGCGCGGTCCTTAACCTGGCGCGCATGGGTTTGGGGCAAGCGGCATGAAGCAATCCCGCATCATGTCTTTGGTTGAATCGGTGACGAATGTCGCGGTCGGCTTCGGTATCGCATGCACGGCGCAAGCCTGGCTTTTCAGGGCTTACGGGCTGCACATCACGACCGGCCAAAATCTCACGATCGGCGGCGTCTTAACGATCGTTTCCGTTCTTCGCTCATTCACCCTGCGCCGGATCTTCGAAATTTTCCGCATGCGCCAGATCCAAAGGACGCGGCCATGAAACCTTCTTCCAAAAAAAGCGCGCTCACAAACGCCAGCTTTTCAGCGATCGCCATGCGCATTGCGCAAAAGGCGTGTTCCTGGGCTGCGGACCCGATGCAGGGGATCAGCGACTCCACGATGCCGGCTGCCGGCGTGATCGCGCAAACGAAAGCGGAAAGATTTTGCGCCGACATCAAGGTGCATTTGGATTTGATCGAACGACTTGCTGCCGGCGAACGAGAAGGATGAACACATGAACCGCGACACATACGAAAAACTATCAATGCACCCGCGCCGCGATCGCGGACGCTTCGGCGACAATGAGTATTCGGCGCCTAGAGCAAACGAGCAATATAAATCCGATCTTGTCGACGTCGTGCTGATCCTGCGCACCGACAAGCGCCCGCATTCCTTGGCGGTGAACGATCCGGCGAAAGCAGACGCGCCGTGGATCTTCTTGCCGAAAGCCGAAATCGAATACGAAACCCGCGCCGGCGGCAGCGTGAAAGTCACGATGCCGGAATGGTTGGCGAAGGAAAAAGGTTTGTTGTGAGCGTCCAAAACCAAAGGAGAAAGTGCATGTCTAAAAAGAAAACATCGAAACAGGCAGACGGCTTCAAGTTCAAGTTAGGTGATCTTGTAAAGACCGCCGAAAAAAAGAAGCCGATTGCGGCCAGCTCTGCCGATTCCTGTCATACCTTGGGATCGCTAACGTGCAGTCCCGAGCTGACAGTTATTGCGCGCGCTGAATATATCGCGCCTAAAAAATATAACTACCTTGTCGCTAATCGGTCGCCGGCTGGCGGCTATGCGGAAATTTGGGTCGATCAAGCGGACCTGGAAGCGGCCTAGAGCAGACAATGGCCGCTTACGCGCACGACGTTTTGCCCTTTCATCGGTTCGCCGATCTCTTTCCCTTAATCGACGGGGCGGAGTTCGATGGGCTGGTCGAAGATATCCGGCAGAACGCCGTGCGCGAACCCGTCATGCTTCTCGACGGGCAGATCCTTGACGGGCGCAACCGCTACCGCGCCTTGCTGCGCCTGGTCGAAACCAAAGCCCTGCGGGGCAAGGGGTGGGGCGACTTTGAAGGCCAGCCTTTTGAGGCGGTAGATCTACACCCTGCCGACCGCACCATATTCCATACCTTCGTCGAAACGCCGCGCCAGAGCGCGCTCGACTATGTCATTTCCAAGAATCTTCACCGCCGGCACCTGACCGAAAGCCAGCGCTCCATTGCCGCCGCCGAAATCGCCACCATGCGCCAGGGTGAGCGGACCGATATCACCGAACCTTCTGCAAATTTGCAAAAGGTTGACCAGGCAACCGCCGCCAAAATGCTGAATGTATCGCCGCGTTCGGTTGCGTCCGCCAAGGTTGTAAAGGACAAGGGGACGCCCGAGCTGCAAAAGGCGGTGAAGCAGGGCAAGGTTGCCGTGTCTGCCGCCGAAGCCGTCGCCAGTTTGCCCGCCGCCGAACAAAATGAAGTTGTCGCGCGGGGCGAAAAGGAAATCGTCGCCAGGGCAAAAGAGATCAACGCCAAAAAGCGCGATATCCGCCGCGCCGAACGCTTTGAAAATATCCGCCAGATCTCCGCCAACAATCAGCCGCTTCCTGCGGACCGCAAATATCCGGTGATCTACGCCGACCCGCCTTGGCGCTTTGAAAGCGGCTTTAGCGACCGCTCTATCGAAAACCATTATCCGACAATGACAGTCGACGAGATCTGCGCGCTTGGCGTGGCGGACCTAGCGACGAAAGACGCGGTGCTTTTTATGTGGGTGACGATCCCGCATGCCATGAACGCGGCAAAAGTCCTGGACGCATGGGGCTTCAAATATGCGTCGCAACACGCCTGGGATAAGGAAACGCAGATCACAGGCCATTGGTTTTATGGCCGGCACGAAATTCTGATCGTCGCAACACGCGGCAGTTTCCCCGCGCCCGCACCGGAAGCAAAGGCGCAATCGCTTTACCGCGAGAAGCGCAGCCCGAAGCATTCCGAAAAGCCGAAATACTATTACGAAATGATCGAGCGCATGACGCCCGATCTGCCGCGCATCGAATTGTTTTCGCGCGGCGGACGCCCAGGCTGGACAGCGTGGGGAAATCAAGCACAAGCGGCACATTCAACAGCAGATGAAAGAGGTGAATTAGATAGGTCCGACTCTCACCACCAGGATCAGGTTAGCCGTGATGCCTTGCATCCGGCGGAAGACGCTGACGGAGCGGGCGAGGCAGACAAAGCGCCGTGTCTCGCCCCGTCCGTTCCGCAGCGTCTTTCCACAAATGGCGGCGACAATCCGCCTTTGAGTCCCGAGCTGCAAGCGATCCTCGATCGCAGCAAGGATCTCGAAATTCCTGACTTCCTGAAACGCAACAAAGAACCAGTGGTGAAACCATAAATCCTATCTGCACCTTACACATGCCTTTTATCGAAACGCTGATCTGCCGCGAATTCAAAGTGAACGCGCGACAACTGCACTTACAAACGCGCGGCAGGGCAAAA
Organism: uncultured Alphaproteobacteria bacterium; assembly: GCA_963714065.1. GTDB lineage: Bacteria > Pseudomonadota > Alphaproteobacteria > Rhizobiales > UBA4765 > JAZKID01. The sequence goes on from OY970226.1 coordinate 706,455, forward strand.
GTCGCCTTTGCGCGGCAATGCGCAATTTACCTTGCCCATGTGGTGCTTGGCGTGTCGCTTGGTGACTTGGCCGATCATTTCGATCGTGACCGCACGACGATCGCTCATGGCTGCAACATTGTTGAAGACCGCCGCGACGATCGCGCCTTCGATGAAAAACTAACGCGCTTAGAAAATGAAATTTCTAATCACGCAAACAAAATGCTTCCGCCCAGGAAGATCCTTGCAATTGAGCCGACGCCAAGCGCGGCGCTTCTGCCGGTGCCGAATGGCGGACAAGTTGAAAGGCGAATGGCTGGATGACATTACGCCCCGTCAAAGCGCTGATCCGCAGCAATGGACTGAAACCGAACGTGCCGGCGACGAAGCCGCCGCGCTTTCAGTCCGTTGTGCCTTCGGAGCTTTTGATCGACGGGACATATCAGCGCAACCTTTCCGAAAGATCGGTTGCGCTCATTCGCAAAATTGTTGCCGATTGGGATTGGCGGCGCTTCAAGCCGCCGATCGTCGTGCGGGTTGATAACGGCTTCCACGTTATCGACGGGCAGCATACGTCGATCGCCGCCGCTACGCATGGCGGCATTGGTAAAATTCCAGTGATGGTCGTCGACGCCGACAGCGTCATGGATCGCGCAAGAGCTTTCATCGGCCACAACCGCGACCGTATCACCATGACGACCATGCAAATGTTTTATGCCGCCGGCGCTGCCGGTGATGAGGACGTGCAGACTGTCCAGGCCGCTTGCAAGCGCGCAGGGGTTAGCATCCTGCGGGTGCCGCCGTGCTACGGCATTTTCAAGCCGCGCGAAACGATCGCGGTTTCCACCCTGCTTTCCCTGGTTAAGCGCAGATCCGCAATCCAGGCGCGCCAGGTTATCGAAACGGTCGCCAATTCAAATATGGCACCGCTTTCCGCCGCCGCTTTGAAAGCGGTCGAGCATCTTCTTTTCTCAAAAGAGTTCGCCGGCGAATTCACGTCCGCCGATCTCACCAGCACCATGATCAAGCTCGGTCCCGAATTGAACCGGAAGGCCGGCGCAATGGCTGCGTCAAAGCAGATCCCGCATTGGCGGGCATGGATTGCTATTCTTTCGCATCACACGACAAGGGCGCGCCGTGGATCAGCAAGCTAGGATCGATGCACTTCAAATCGACAATGAGCGCTTGCGCGAACGAAACGCCATGCTCGAGCGCGCGCTTTTCGTCACCGGCATTTTAGTTCCGATCGAGTGGCAGCTCACCGGATCGGAAGCACGGGTGCTTGGCGTTTTGCTGAATAGGGAAAGCGCCAGCAAAGAAGCGATCATGGCCGCGCTTTACCGCGACGACGGGAAAGACGAGGCGGAAATAAAAATCGTCGACGTCTTCCTTTGCAAGCTGCGGCGCAAGCTCAAGCCTTTCGATATCACGATCGACACCATATGGGGGCAAGGCTACGCGCTATCGCCCGCCATGAAGGAAAAGATCAAGGGCATGCTGAAACAGACGGCGGGGCAAGCATGAGCGCTTACCTTAACCTTCTGCGAGAGGAAGCCAGCCGCGAAGAATTGCTGCGCGAGATCCAAAAGAAAATGGACCGCATTTCAAAGCTGGAAGCGGAATGCGCAAATCTGCGCGTCATAGCAAAGCCCGTCTTGGCGTCACGCTGCCCGCTCGAGGAATTGCATTATGTGCCGCAGCCGAACGGCTGGGTTGCCAGGCTGCGCGCGGCGGCAAAGCTGTTCTTCATGCGGCTTAAAGACGGAGGCGATCCTTACGCTGAATTGGGCGCGCATTTCATTGAGCGCGACAACCAGGTGTGGGAACTGCACTTCGCCCTGGTCGGCGCAAAAGCCGGCGGGCTTGATGCCCTGGCCGGCAAGACGCTTTCGCTGCGCGACATGATCTTCAAAGTGAAGGGCATGCGCGCGGAAAATTGGGCTTACAAGCAGCGCATTAAGTCTGCGCTCGATGCCTTCAAAGTCTACCGCTTCTATCTCATGAATGCGGCGCAGAAAGACAAGGTGATCATCACGCATCCAACTTACGTCGAGGATGCGCAGCGCGAATTGCAAGCGCTCGACGCTTTGATGGAAATTTGGGGCAAGGAGTTCGCGGCATGAACGTGCAGCCCTATTTATTTGGCACCGGCTGGCTTGAAGTGAAAGACGGAAACGATTCCGTGCGCGCGCTTTTCGATCGGCATTATTCGCGCAAGCATTATCGTGATGGGCGCAAGCCTAAACTTTTTGTCGGACCAGGCGAAAAAACGGTGCTGGTCACACCTTGCGCAAAAGCGATATTCGTATGGCGGAAATTCCGCAGCGCCGATGAACAAGAAGGAATTAACTGCGCTATTTTTCGCAATGAAGGTGCCGGTCTTTCCAGCGATTTAATTAACGCGGCCGACGAAATAGCTTGGCAGCGCTGGCCTGGCGAACGGCACTATACCTATGTCAATCCGAAGCGCGTTCGCAGCTCTCATCCAGGCTTCTGCTTCATCATGGCCGGCTGGCAACGTTGCGGAATCACTAAGCGCAACTGTCTTCTTATTTTTGAAAAATATCCTGCCATTGCGGGGTATGCGCAATGAGCCTCGCGGCGGAAATGTGCCCGACAAGGCCGGTCCTGCGTTGGCATGGCGGAAAGTGGGTGCTTGCACCGTGGATTGTTTCGCATTTTCCGCCGCACCGGATCTACGTTGAACCATATGGCGGTGCTGCATCGGTATTGCTACGCAAACCACGATCGTTTGCTGAAATATACAACGATCTTGATAGCGACGTTGTGAATCTGTTCCACGTCTTGCGCGATTGTGAATTAAGTAATCGATTACTCGAGACGCTAAAGCTGACACCCTTTGCGCGCGCGGAATTTAATGAAAGTTATATATCGACCGAAGACAAGGTCGAAAGCGCGCGTCGGTTAATCATTCGTTCCTATATGGGTTTTGGTTCTGACTCCGCACATACAAGCGGCAGCACAGGCTTTCGCGCACAAAGCCCTAAATCAGGCCGTTCACCTGAAAAAGATTGGTTGAATTATCCGCCGGCGCTTGTGCGCATCATTGAAAGATTATCTGGCGTCGTTATTGAAAATCGCCCCGCCTTGGACATTATGGCGCGTCACGATTCAACCGATACTTTGCATTATGTAGATCCACCTTATCTGCCTGAAACGAGATCAGGCAAATCGCGTAAGGGTGGATTCAAATATCATTCATATCAGCATGAACTAACGCGCGAAGATCACGAAAAGCTGCTTGCATTTTTATGCGGTTTGAAAGGCATGACGCTGCTTTCAGGTTATCCAAGTGATCTTTACGACAGCGCCTTGCACGATTGGAAGCGCATAGAAATTGACGCTCTAGCCGACGGCGCGCGCAAGCGCATTGAAGTTTTGTGGATTAATCCCGCAGCATGCGCAGCGCTTGACCAAATACGCGCCGGCGGCGGTGCGCCTCTCTTTGCAAGGGAGGCGGCACAATGATGCGGCATAGCTGGGGTGAACCAGAACGCTTCGGTTTCAAAACCGAGCGCGCATGCAAGCAATGCGACATTGTCAAAGTGACGCGCCACGAAGGGCGCGAACATTGGATTGAGTTCTGGCGCGCGGGTGAGCGCATCGACACTAAGAAGACCCCGCCTTGCGACGCCATGTCCTCTTTGCCTTCCGCGCAGGGGGCGACGAAGTGAATGTCCGCGCCTATTACAACGAATTCGAACCCTACGCTGCCGATTGGCTGCGAAACCTTATCGCCGCAGGACTCATTGCGCCAGGCGAAGTTGACCAGCGAAGCATCGTTGACGTGCAGCCAGACGACTTGCGCGGATTCACCCAATGTCACTTCTTCGCTGGACTTGGCGGCTGGTCATTCGCCCTGCGCCGCGCAGGATGGTCTGACGACCGATCTGTTTGGACAGGCTCTTGCCCCTGCCAGCCATTCAGCACCGCAGGAAAAAGAACCAAGCAATCGGATGAGCGTCACCTATGGCCGCATTGGTTTAGGCTCATCCGCGAGTGTCGCCCTGCAAAAATCTTTGGCGAACAGGTTGCAAGCGCGGTTGCCGCGGGCTGGCTTGACGACGTTTTCCATGACTTGGAAACAGAGAATTACGCCTGCGCATCGGCAGTATTGCCAGCTTGCGCTGCCGGTGCATTCCACCGACGAGATCGATTGTGGTTTGTGGCCGACGCCAAAAGCGTCAGACGCTTCGCACGGCGGTCCGAACCAAAGAGACAGCAAGGGCAAACTGGCACTGCCAGCGCAAGCACATCACGCAGCTCTATGGATAACACCATCGGCAACGGACGGGCAGCGCTCGGGGAAAATCACGGAACGCATGACGGGGTCGTCGCTATCGCAGCAAGTGAACACGAACGCAATGTGGCCGACACCGACAGCGAACGATCACAAAGGATCGGGCCAGACTGTGATCCGCAAGGACGGAAAAATCAGGACGTGGGATCGCTTGGACTATGCGACGGAGCAGGGAATGTCGAATGGCTCCCATGCCCCGACGGAAAAGCGCGGCCAGTTAAATCCGGCCTTTGTCTGCTGGCTCATGGGGTTCCCAACAGAGTGGGACGACTGCGCGCCTTCGGCAACGCGATCGACCCGCGGCCAGCAACAGAATTCATCAAGGCATTCATCGAATGCCAATGAATAAATTTTTGGAGGAAGAAAAATGAACGATGCACCAATGCACATAGGCGGCAACGCCAGAGAAATGTTGAAAGGGTATATCGACCGCATCGAGCGGCTTGAAGATGAAAAAGCGGGAATATCCGACGATATAAAAGCCGTTTACGCCGACGCAAAATCAAACGGCTTCGATCCTAAAGTGATGCGCAAAATTATCAGCGAGTCAAAGCAGGACAAAAATAAGCGGGCTGAATTTGAGGCGGTGCTGGATGTTTATCGCAACGCCCTTGGGCGCCTAATCGACACGCCGTTAGGTGAAGCTGCCGTTGCCGAAGCCATAAAGCGCGCCGGCACCGGCAAGCGGAAGTCTGCGGACGAATAATTGCATGCAGTCGCAAATCGCATCCACATTGCAACGCCTACGCATACCGCTTTCGAACGAGAAAGCGGCGCAGGATGCGATTGAGCGCGCCTTTAAGGATGCTGGCTTGCCGTGCGAACGCGAAGTGCGGTTAAGTCCTGGCGACATTGTTGACTTCATGGTCGGCACAATTGCCGTGGAAGTAAAAATCTACGGGCAGCGGCGCGAGATATTCCGGCAATTAACACGTTACGCGCAGCATGAGCGCGTCAAAGAATTATTGCTTGTCACGAATTTAGCAATGGGGCTGCCGCCCGAAATAAACGGCAAGCCCGCGCGCCGTATTGATTTGGGGCGCGCATGGCTATGAAAGCAAAAACCTACGGTAAGATTGCTTTCGCAGCGAAAGAACAGCGCTGGCTAATGACGGAAGTTGAGCCGCACGTCGCGCATCGTCTTAAAGCCATGTTCTTGCGCATCCCGCGCCATGAAACGAAAGTTTTTTCATTTCAGAACACGCCCGAAAATTGCGCGGACCTAGATTGGTTCCTTCGTCGATATTCCATGCAGATTGAGCGCAACGACCTTGCGCGCTTACGGGGTGGTCGCATGGACTTTGAAATGCGCCGCGACGCGATCGAGCAAATCCTTTTACCTAATTGGAAGGCGGACCAAGCGATCACATTCCGCGAAGGTCTAGCGCCGTATCATTATCAGACTCAGGCGATCGAGGTTGCGCGACGTTTGGGGCGGCTTCTATTACTTGACGACGTCGGGCTTGGCAAAACGGTTAGCGCAATCGGCGCTATATGCAGCAAAGAATTTCTGCCGGCCGCAGTCGTCGTCCAGGCGCATTTAACATCACAATGGAAAACAAAATTTATCGAAAAATTTACGACGCTTAAAGTTCACATTATCAAGAAAACAAAGCCTTACGATCTGCCGCCGGCGGACGTTTACATTTTCAGCTACTCAAAATTATTAGGCTGGGCGGACGTGGCCGCGACAGGCATTTTCAAGTCGGTTATTTTTGACGAGATTCAAGAGCTGCGCCACGGCGAGAAAACTGCAAAAGGCGCGATCGCCAAAGTGTTTTCAAACAGCGCAATTTTGCGCATGGGCTTGTCGGCAACGCCGATTTACAATTACGGCACCGAAACCTATCCGGTCGTGGATCTGATCGCCCCTGGCTTCCTGGGTGAATATAACGATTTTTGGCGCGAGTGGTGTTCGGGTAAGCTGGTCAAAGATCCTGACGCCCTTGGCACCTATCTTCGTGAGCATCATGTCGTGCTGCGGCGCAGGGACGTCGATATCGGCAAAGAAATGCCGCCGACGAATATGCTGCCGATCGAAGTTCCTTATGACGAGGAAGTCGAGGCTGACGAAATAGCCTTCGCGCGCATGCTGGCAATGAAAGTTATGTCGGGCACCTTCGAAGAACGCGGCCAAGCTGCCCGCGAGCTTGATGTTTATGCGCGGCGCATGACGGGCTTGGCGAAAGCGCGTCACGTCGCCGCCTATGTGCGCATGCTGTTACAGGCCGGAAAGCCGGTCCTCTTAGGCGGCTGGCACCGCGACGTTTATGTGCGCTGGCTGAATGATCTCGCCGAATTCAAGCCCCTTATGTTCACCGGATCTGAAACGTCAAAGCAAAAGGACCGGATGAAGGAAGCATTTTTGCGTGGCGATTCAAATTTGCTAATTATTTCGCTGCGCTCGGGCGCGGGCTTGGACGGGCTTCAAGAAAGATGCTCGACGGTTGTGTTCGGTGAACTGGATTGGTCGCCACAAGTGCATCACCAGCTTATAGGCCGCCTTCGCCGACCAGGGCAAACAACTTGGCCGGTTGATGCCATTTTCCTTCACGCCGACGGCGGTTCTGATCCGCTTGTCCTGCAAGTCTGCGGCGTAAAAGCCAGCCAGCAAAAAGGCATTGTCGATCCTGGAACGGATCTCGGGCAAGTGCAGAGCGACAAGTCGCGCATCAAAAAACTAGCGCAGCTTTACCTTGATAGAACTGCCGATCGCGCAGCCGAAGCGAGGTTCGCATGACCGACTTCGTCCAGCTTCCGCTTGCGATTTTTGACTTGCTTTTGCATTCGCCGGCGCTTTACCGCGCGGATCGTATTTGGCTTGAACAGCGCGGCTTCTGCGAATGCGGCAAACTGATCTTGAAGCGCCCGATCTGGCTGAAAAACGAAAAGGCAGTCTGCACGGCATGCCTGAAAGGGGACGCATGACTGTCTACATCGACGACATGCACAAAGCGCCGATCGGAAAATTCAGGCGCATGAAAATGTCGCACATGATTGCTGACACGGAAGAAGAATTACACGCAATGGCCGACAAGATCGGCGTCGCGCGCAAGTGGTATCAGGGCGATCATTACGACATTTGCATGTCAAAGCGCACCCTAGCTGTGCAACTCGGCGCACGCGAAATCACCATGAAGCAATTGGCTTGCATGGCCGGTCTGCGCCGAATGGGGAAGCCTATGGGTGATCCTGAAACGGCGATCGCGCGGCGCTGGCCGCAATTCTATGGCGGGGCGACACAATGAAGGCAATCACCATTTACCAGCCTTGGGCGTCGCTGATCATGGCCGGCGCGAAGCGTTATGAATTCCGCAAATGGGATTTTAGCGGGCGCGGTTATTCTTCGCTTGTCGGTGAGCGCATCGTTATTCACGCAGCCACGCGCAAGATCCGCGAAGCCGAATTATTGGAGATCCGCGCGCAGAGTCGAGGCGGGCGATCCGTCGCTTATTGCCGCGCGCGCATTGCCGCTTTTGAACCGCGCCATTGTTGCCGCCCGCGCGAAAGAAAATATCCTGACGCTTTCCGCAGGGCTTGGCACGGCGGTTTTAGGCGCGCCTGTGAACGCATACGACCTGTTCAAAGGCAAAGTGGAAGATCCAAGCTGGATCGACCAAGACGTGTTCGCCTGGCCGCTTTCGGAGATCCGCGCATGGCAGCCGCCCGTCGAATGTCGCGGGCTGCAAGGCTTTTGGAATTGGCCTTTTAGGGTGCCGTCATGAGCAGATCCGAAAGAACGACAGTTCGGCGGTTGGTGATCCGAAGCGGACCGGAAAAAAACTTCACCATTTTATCGCGGCATTTTTTGCAGGACGAGCGCTTATCCGCGCCCGCCCTAGCGATCGGCGTCTATGTGCTTTCGCAAGCGCCGACGTGGGAAGTGCGCCCGCGCCAACTCGCCGCTTATTTCGGCTTTGGCAAAAACAAGATCTACGACGTTTTGAATGAGCTGGCGACTGCCGGCTATGTCGCGCGGCGACGGCTGAAAAATGAAAAAGGTTTTTTCGACGGCTGCGAATACGTCATTTGCGACGACAAGGGCATGATCGGAGAGGTGAAGGCCGAATGGCGCGAGGCCGGCACCCCCGCGCTTGGCGAAAGCCAGGCGGAAGCCGCTGACGAAGATTCAATGGCTTACGAGGAAGAAGCCGAAGCGGAGGCACCCGAACAAAGCGTTGAAGGGGAAAGGGATTTATCCGCGCATCCATGTCCCGAAAACAGGGACACGGATAGGGTTTCAACTCCACGTCCCTGTTTACGGGGCACCGCTAATAGGGACACCGTAGAAAGAAAAGATATATATAAATCCCCCCATAGTCCCCCCACGGCGGCTGCTGCGCTAAGGGCGCAGCCGCCTTTGGGGGAGAAAAAGCGCCCGACCCGCCGAAGCGCCGCCCGACCCTTCGTGATTTTTCGAAGTTCTGCGAGGATAACAACCTGAAACCGTTCCGGCGTGACCGGCAACGCGACAAGGCTTCGCAAGCGTGTGATCGGCTCGACGAAATCGAAGCGCACAAGGCTTACGGCTGCTTGCGAAATTACATCACCACGTTCAAGGCAACGCTGGCGAAATGGCATGCGCAGGGTGAGCAAGGATCGCCACCGATCTTCAATCTGTTCGATTATTTCCAGGACAAGGCTTGGCGAAAGATGGGCATCCCTTCTGACCCGCTCGAGCTTCCGAAACCGCCTAGCGTCGATGCGCAGCTCTGCCGGCGTGTGCTTGATCGCAACAAGCCAGGGCGTGACCATGCCTGGGCGCATTGGCATGCGGAGGAAAGCGAACACTGGCAGGATTGGGATAGGTTTTTCAAAGCGCACGGCTTCGACGGTGCGCCGATAAGGGTTGCCGACAGCACCGATGAATACTGCGGCGCTCATGCCGGCGCGCGCGGCTGGCGCTTTCCGTCACCGATTCCGAACGCTGCGGCAGAGCTGGTCGGCTGGAACGAAGCCAGCGACGAAATCCGAAACGCCTTTTTGCAATTGAAAAAACTCTACAACGAAGATGCGCTCTGCGCGCTTGCCGAAGAAGAATACGTTTGGACGTTGTGGCAGAGCATGGACGAATTCAACCGCGCCGACGCGCTTGCGCTCTGGCCGGCGCATCATGTCGAGTTCAGGAAAACTTACAGCGAATGGGTGATTAAAAAGATCGGCGGCGACAAGCCCGCCTTTCCACGCCCAAGCGAATATCTGCTTGGAATTGAGCAGGGCTATTTTCAGCATCTTAAAAAAGAAAAGGCGTTAGCATGAAAAAAGAAGTCCCGATCGACAAATTATTGCAATGGGCTTACGGCGACGAGCTTTTGAAAAATCCTAATTTGCTCGAGCCTGGCACGCTGGCGTCGATCTACGGACCCATGCTGAAATTCGGGCAGTATTATTGCAGGATCGACCAGGCAAGCGGCGGCGATTGGCCGTGGATGCCTGAAATTGCAGGACCGCCGCACGTCGATGCGCTGAAACTTGACGCTGCGGTCGCGGGGCTGAAATCATACGAAATACCCTGGCCTGAATCGAAAGAATATATCATGGGAGCGCTGGCGCCCATGACACCCGATGATGACAGCCGCCTAAAATATAACGCGCCAGGCGTGAAGGGAATGATCATCACATGCGCGACGCTGAAACATACGCCGCAATGGGGACCTGAAATTCCAAAGCCGAATGGCATCACGGCAGGGCGGAACAATGTCATGGTCGTGCCGCCGAAGGGTTCCGGCGAACGGATCTACAAGGACGGTGCGCATTGCCCGCTCATCTATGAACCGAAGCATGCGGAAGTTGCGCGTGAGCGAATCGAATACGCGGCTTGGCATGGGGCGATTCGCAAAATTGCCGACGACCTGGCCGATAATCTGACCGCTCACCGGCCAATATCCCCAATGGCAGCCGAACGCCCTTGGGCGGGGGAACAAAACCGCGAAACGCGCATTCTGTATTGTATTCCGCGCCCTTCGCGCACCGATGAAGTCCTGCCCGCGACAGCCGCCGTTGCCGCGAATTGACTTTTTATTTTCGACCCCTTGACTGCAAGTCGAAACTTGACCATCCTCCGAAGCATACCAATTTGACTCCAGACGCCCCGCCGGAACCTTCCGAGCGGGGTTTCGCATTTGTGGGGATGCTATGGCTCAACCAGCTTTGTATCTCGACGTGCGCGATAATATCGCCCCGCTCATTGCGCGCATTACTGAATATGAACGCAAGAGCATTCCTTTTGTCACAGCTTACGCGCTGACGAAAACCGGCCAGGACGTGAAGGCTGGCGAGATCAAGGAAATGGAAGCGGTCTTTGACAGGCCGACGCGCTTTGCGCTCAATTCCCTTTTCCTGCAAACGGCGACAAAGCAAACGCTGACGGCGATCGTGCATTTCAAGGACGGCTTCGGGTCGATCCCTGCTTGGCGCTATCTGCAACCGCAGATCATGGGCGGTGGGCGTCGGCACAAGAGCTTTGAAAAGGCGCTCATTCGTGCGGGCTTAATGAAGTCCGACGAATACGCCATGCCAGGCAAGGGCGTGGCGCTCGACGCATACGGCAATATGAAGGGCGGACTTATCACCCGCATCCTTTCCGATATCGGCGCTAACACTGACCCGTTGTCCAACAGCACGGCGCGGTCGAGGCGGACGAAGAAAGGAAGGGCGCGTGGCCGCTACTTCGTGCTGCGGCCAGAGCAGGAGTTCGGGTCGTCCACGTCCACCCGCGACGTGCAGCCAGGCATCTACCATCGAAAGGGCACCGCCGACGTGGTGCCGGTCATCGTGTTCACAGGTGCGCCTTCATACAAGAAGCGCTTTGCCTTCTTTGAAAAGGGACGGGAGATCTTCGGCAATAGGTTCGGCTACTGGTTCGCCGAAGGCTGGGCGCGCTTCGCGCCTCGGTCAACCTTGAGGAAGGCAGCTTGACGGGGCACCCCCCCCCTTTGGGTCCTTCCCCATGCCCCCCTCCTTGCGAGTAATTCGAACCCCGAAGTTTTTCCAGCTAACCAGTTTCAAAATCAGGGTTGACGATGTTGACGCAGCCGACAACTTCAGTTGACGGCGCGCCAAGCGTCGTAATGTGGTCGATCAAGCAGATCCATGAGCGCGACCGCGTTTCAAAACAGGCCGTTTCCAAAAAGGTGAAGGAACTGGTCGAGAAGCACGGCCTGGCGGTCGAGCGCGACGGGCAAGGCCGGATCGCTGCCGTAAATGTCGTTCAATACGATCTCTTGCGGAAGCGGTTTAACGATCCAGCCAAGGCGCAAGCGCCGAAGCCGGAAGCTGCCGCCGCGTCAGCGCCGCAGCCGCAGTCCGAAACATACGAAGAAGCGCGCCGGCAAGCGACATGGCACGAAGCGGAGCGCCGGCGGCTCGAGCTGGAAGAAATTCGCGGCAAACTGATCAGAGTCGATCGCTTGTCCGATGCCGTTCTTGAGATCGGCGGCGACATAAATTTGATTATCGACCGGCTGCCGACACAGGCCGACGAGCTGGCCGCAACGGTCGGGCGCGACGGACCGCACGGCTTGCGGGTTGCCTTGAAGCAGCTTGCCGTAAAAATGCGGGAAGACATTGCTGAAAAAATGGCGGTGATCGCGGAGCGCGCACCGAAGATCGAAACTGAGCCGAAAGGGGAAACGACTGACCAGGCGGTGCCGTTGTGAGCGCGCATCCTGGCGCATTGCATTTCCTGGCGTCGCGCCTGGCGCTGGCTATCCGCCCGCCGCAGCCGATGCCGTTTTCGAAATGGTTGCCGCAAAATATCGTCCTGGTCGACGGACCGGCGGCCGGCGAACCGTGGAGTCCTGACGGCGCGCCTTATCTGCCAGGCATTGCGGATTGCTTAACTGACGACCATCCCTGCAATTGGGTGACGGTCAGGAAATCGCAGCAATCGGCGGTGTCCGTGCTGGCGATCGCCTGGTGCCTTTACGTTGCAGAGCGTGAGCCGGCAAACATGCTTTACGGCATGCCGAATATCGACGCGCTGCGCGAGCTGAATTCGCAAAAGCTGCAACCGATGATCGACGCTTGGCAAAGGCGCATCAAAAGGACGGTGATTTATCCGCAGACGTCGCGCTCTGGCATGGGATCGACGGCTGGCGAAAAGAAGTTCAACGGCGGCTATCTGGCGCTGGCGAACGCAAACGCGGTGATGGACCTTTCGTCGAAAACCATCAAGAAGGGGGTAAAAGACGAAGTCTCGAAATGGCAGGATATTCCAGGTTACGGCGATCCCGAAGAACTGTTTTTCGGTCGCTTCACCGCTTTTCGCAAAACGAAAAGTTTTAAGATCCTCGAAATTTCGACGCCGGAAGTGGACACCGGCGACAATAGCGGAAATACCGACGGCCATTGCCGCATCGATTTATCGTTTCAGAGATCCGACCAGCGCTTTTGGAATTGCCCTTGCCCGAACTGCAAGGAATTTTTCGTGCATGAGTTTGAGCGCCTTCTGATCGACGCCGATCATCCGCACAAAACGACGTATGAATGTCCTCATTGCGGGCATCATATCAGCGAAGCGGAACGGGTCGTTGCGGTCCGTGCCGGCAAGTGGGTGCCAAAATTCCCTAACGAGGGACGCGATCCAGGCTTTCACATCGATGCGTTTATTTCGATGATGATGAGCTATGAGGCGATCGCCGAAGATTTTCTTACTGCCAAAACGGAGTCGCAAAAAAAGACGTTCACGAACACGGTGCTTGGGCTGCCTTACAAATATCGCGGCGACGCGCCCGATTATGTGAAGATCCTCGAGCGCCGCGAAGCGGATCTGAAACAAGGTCACATTCCGCCGACGGGCTTGATACTCACGGCCTTCGCCGACGTGCAGATGCGCGGCATTTGGCTTGAGATCGTGGCGGTCGCGCCGAATAGGGAAAACTGGCTTGTCGACGCGCGCTACATCGACGGCGACACGGCAGATCCGAAAGGTCCTGTTTTCGAACAACTCAAGCGCGAAACGATTGATCGGGAATTTCCCGATGCGTTCGGGCGTGAGCGCAAGCTGGACGCGCTCGGCATCGACTCCGGTTATCGGTCGCATATCGTTTATGCTTGGGTGCGCAATAACCAGCGTCCGCACCCCGACACTGGCAGGGATATGATCCTCGCCACGAAGGGCTTGAAGGGCTGGGCGGGGCGCGCAGCGATCGGGCAGCCGTCCCTTGTCGATATCGACCTGGGCGGAAAGAAGATCAAGGAAGGCGCGAAAGTTTGGGGCTTAGGCACCTGGCCGTTGAAGTCGCAAGTCTACTCGCAACTGCGCATTGAAATGCCAGCGCCGCCGGCAGCTCCGATCGCGCCGGAAGGTTACTGTCACTTCGGCGCATGGGTCGATGAAAACTATTTTAAGCAGCTCACGGCGGAAGTGCTGCAAGACATAAAATATCGCGGGCGGGTCACTGGCCGCGAATGGGTGAAGCAAGGTCCTAACCATTTCCTTGACTGCCGAGTCGGTAACTTTGCGCTTTGGGAATATCTCGGCATTTCGTCGTCAACGCCCGACCAATGGGTCGCCTTGGCGCGCGCGCGCGGCTTGCCGGAAGAAATGACCAAGGTGGATCTGTTCACGCCGCGCGCCGTGGCAAAAGTGGTGGACGTGAAAGACGCAGATAAGGCGATCGAAAAACGGAAAGATGCGGACCGCAAGAAAGCGCCCGAAATCTCCGAAGCGGCAAAAGATTATTTGGCCGGTTACGACATCAAACTTTAAGGGCTGGTAAATGACAACTGCGCTGACTCAAACCGATATCGACAAGCTGGAAAAAGCGATCGCGCGCGGCATCCGCCGCGTTCAATACACTTCCGGCACGGTCGAATATCAATCTACCGCCGACATGCTGAAAGCTCTTGCCTACGCGAAGGATGCGATCGCTACGGCAAGCGCAAAGCAAACGACTTCAACTCTGGCCGTCTTTGATCGCGGGTGATTCATGGATCTTAATCTTTTTGAGCGCGGGATCGCCAATATCTCGCCTAAATGGGGCGCGCACCGGCTTTTAGGCAAAGTCGCGCTCGAGCAAGCGCTGATCGCCGCGCGCTCTTTTGATGCTGCGCGCCGCGACCGCCGCACCGAAGGCTGGCGAGCGACCGGCGGATCTGCCAATGCGGAGCTTGCGCCTTCCCTGGCGCTTATCCGCCGGCGTTCGCGCGATCTTTGCCGCAATAACGAATGGGGCGTAAACGCCAAGCGCAAGCTGGTGTCGCACATCATCGGCACCGGCATCATGCCGCGCCCGAACGTCACCGCCGCGCGCGCGAAAAAGGCGGCATCCGATGCTTGGGCTTCATTCGTCGAGAATTGCGATCCCGAAGGGCTGACCGATTATTACGGCATCCAGGCAAAACTTATCGGCGAAGTCGTCGAAGGCGGCGCTGCATTCCTGCGCTGGTATGTTCGCCCGCCAGGTTTCAAGCACAATGGCATGAGCTTGAAAGTTCCGCTCCAATGCGAAGTTTTGGAGCATGATTTTCTCGACACGCAGCGCACGGAAATAAAAACGGACGGCAATGTCATTATCCACGGCGTTGAATATAACGGCTATGGTCAGCGCGTCGCCTATTGGCTTTTCCCCGTTCACCCTGGCGAATTGAACACTATCACGCGGCGCGGATCTAACTTTCTTTCGCAGCGTGTGCCGGCAACGGAATGCGACCATGTTTTCCGTCTCGACCGCGCCGGCCAGGTGACGGGCGTTCCTTGGCTTGCGCCGGCAATGCTGCGCTTGCGCGACGTCGCCGATTATGAGGAAGCAGAACTGATCCGCAAAAAGATCGAAGCATGCTTCACGGTCTTCGTGCGCAGGAACGGCACCAGCACGACGGGCATTGCGCAATCGGTCGATCAGTCGACGGACAAAAACAGCCGCCGTCTTGAAAAGATCGCGCCTGGCCTGATCGCACACTTGCAGGACGGCGAGGAAATATCGACGGCGGCACCGACGCCTGGCACCGGCGCGACCGAACACATGGACCGCCAGCTTTACGCTTTCGCCGCCGGCGTCGGCCTCACTTACGCGCAAGCGTCGGGCAATTTGAGCGGCGCGAATTTTTCTTCGATGCGCGAAGGCAAGCTCGATTTTTGGGCGGTCCTCGATCACTGGCAATACTTCATGACGATCCCGCAAGCCTGCCGTCCAGCATGGCGGCGGGTGATGCAGATCTCGGCAGGGCGCGGCTTGCAAGTTGCAGCCGACACGCCGGCCATTTGGACGCCGCCGAAGCGTCCGTGGGTCGATCCGTTGAAGGATATCAAGGCGAAGCGCGAGGAAATCGCCGCCGGCCTTGCATCATGGCGCGAGGAAGCAGCCGCAGCCGGCTACGACCCCGACGAATTGCTGAAAGAGATCACGCAAGACATGCCTTTGCTCAAGGCAGCCGGCCTTTCGCCAGGGGCAACGCCAGGCATGGCACCGGCAAATGACGGGCAAAACGCCAAAACCGAAGAGGAAGAAAATGACCAAAACAGCAAGTAAGGCTGCCGCAGCGCAGCCCGAGCATATCAATCTACCGATCGGGCGGCGTGATGCGTCGGTCGATTCCGCGACGCTCGATAAAGAGCAGCGCACATTCGAAGTCGTATGGACGAAAGGCGCTGACGTAAAGCGCGGCTATTACGAACAATGGATCGAACAGCTCGACGTAAGCCCCGAGGCGGTGCGGATGGATCGTTTCAACTCTGGCCGCGCGCCGGTGCTTGATACGCACAATTCCTGGGAACTCAAAAACATTATTGGCGTGATCGAAAAGGCATGGATCAAGGACGGCGAAGGCCGCGCGAAGATCCGGCTTTCCTCACGCGACGACATTTCCGGCATCGTCAGCGATATCGCCGACGGGATAATCGGGAATATTTCTTGCGGCTACATCGTTCACGCGATGGTCGAAGAAACCAAAGAAGGCGTGAAATACCGTCGCGCGACCGATTGGGAGCCGGTCGAAATCTCGTTCGTTCCAGTTCCGGCAGATCCCGATGCCGGCATGCGTTCCGCACCGCAGGGAGCGGTTCATCCCTGCATCATCACACGGGCTACGCCCGCAATTACGGAGGTCCTTATGGACAGAAATGATCCTGCGGCGGTTACGCAGCCTGCCGCAACTACGACTACCCAGCCCGATCCTGCCACCCAGGAACGCGCGCAACAGACGCAGACTGCACCGCAGACTGCGCAAGTGACGACTGACGCCCGCGCGCATGCGTGGCCGGCAGCCGACATTCAAAAACTCCAGGCGCGCGCCGCAGCTTTCGGTCTTGGTGCCGATGTTGCGATCGAGATCCTGGGCGACGCGAATGTCCGCACCCTTGAAGCTGCAACCGATGCCTTGCAAACGCGCATTGCCGCCAAGAACGCGCCACGCCAGGTCCCGCAGGTGCAAGTCACCCGCGACGAAGGCGACACGATCCGCACGGCAGTCGAAGCCGCTATCGTGCTGCGCGCGAACCCGCAAGGCTTGAAGGCGGATGCGCCTGAAAGACAGGCTGCCCGCAATTATCGCGGCATGTCGCTTCTTGAAATGGGGCGCGTGTTCCTCGAGGAAACGCAGGGCAGGAAATTGCGCGGTCAAACGCGCATGGAACTGGCAACGGTTCTGCTTGGCCTCGACACGCGGTCCGCCGGCGGCATGCACTCGACGTCCGACTTTGCAAACTTGCTTGCAAATGTCGCGTCGAAGCGTCTGCGCGCCGCTTATGAAGCGGCACCGCAAAACTGGAAGCGCATTGCGCGGCAGTCGAACAATCCTGACTTCAAAGAAAAGTCAGTTGTTCAGCTTTCGTCTGCGCCTTCCTTCAAGCGTGTGCGCGAGGGTGACGAATATAGCTACGGCGCCCTGACCGAAGGTGTCGAGAAATACGCACTCGCCACCTATGGCCGCATCATTGCCATTACGCGCCAGACGTTGATCAATGACGACTTGTCGGCATTCGATCGACTGCCGACGCTTCTTGGTCGCGCAGCCGCAGAGCTGGAAGCCTCGACCTTCTGGTCGATCTTCACCAGCAATCCGGCCATGAACGACACCATTGCATTGTTCCATGCGGATCACGGCAACCTGGGTTCGGCATCGGCAATCAACGAAGCTGGTTTGACGGCTGGTAAGGCTGCAATGCGCAAGCAAAAATCGCTTGCTGCAAAAGCGGCTGATCGTGAACCGCTTAACCTGGTTCCGAAATTCCTGATCGTCAGCCCGGACAAGGAAGTCGAAGCGCAGAAGATGCTGACGGCGGTGACGCCGAACGCAGCAAGCGGCGTCAACGTCTTCCAAAGCTCGCAGGAATTGATCGTGGAAGCACGTCTCACCGGCAACGCCTGGTATCAGGCCGCAGATCCGGCGACTATCGACACGATCGAATACTCATACCTGGAAGGCGAAGAAGGCGTTTATGTCGAAGAACGTGTCGGCTTCAAGGTCGACGAAATCGAGATCAAAGGACGTCTCGACTTCGCTGCAAAGGCTATCGATCACCGCGGCCTCTACAAGAACCCAGGCGCTTAATCAGCGCTGACGGAACAAGCCAAAAACTACTGACGAAAGGGCGCTGAAAAAAACAGCGCCCTTCGTCTTTGTGAAACCTTAACGCCGAAGCGCAGCGCGCAAGGCAATGGAGAAAAGAAATGAAAAACTACTTACAAGACGGCGATATCGTCGTCGTAACCGCGCCGGAAGCGGTTAACTCCGGCGAGTTCATCAAAGTGGGGCAGTTGTTCGGCGTCGCCCAGGTCGCGGCAGATAACGGCACTCCGGTGCCGCTTGTTCGCAACGGCGTGTTCGAGCTGCCGAAAGCAACCGGCGCAGCGTGGACTCAAGGCGATCAGCTCTATTGGGATGCTTCCGCCAAGAACTTCACGAAGAATGCCGCCGGCAATGATCCGATCGGTGTTGCCTTCGCCGACGCCGGCGCGGACGACACGACGGGCAGCGTCAGCCTTGACAAAGGCGAGTCTGCGGCGATCGCCAATGCGATTGCCGGCGTGGGCGCGAACTATAAAATCGCGCGCGGCCAGCACACGACAGTCACCGCAGCCGACACGATTGCCACAGGCTTGACGACGGTGCTTTCCGTCGTTGCTTCCTTCGAAACCGATCCAGCCGACGCGAATACCCTGGTTTCCGCCCAAGTGGGCGACCAGGCCGGCGCGCCGGTTGCGGGTTCGGTCATCATCAAAACCTGGAAATCAGGTGACGGTGCTGACGTGACGCCCGTTGCGGCCAGCGCTTTCAGCAAGAAAGTAAACTGGATCGCGGTCGGCGTTTAACGGAAATCGCCATGAAACTGATTGACGGACTTTCCGATATCTTCACGGAAACCTTCGGGGAGTCCGTCAACTATACGCCCGACGGCGGCATTCCAATTGGCATCGAAGCCATTTGGATTGAAACACCTATCAGCGCCGCGTTTGAAAGCGCGGACACTGACGCAGTTGTCGTCGAACTGCATGTGCGCGCCGCAGACATTGCCGCCCCGAAAGAAGGCGACATTGTGCAGCGCGTTTCAGATTCAAAAACAATGCGCGTGACGCAACCGATCCGCCCTGACGAACAAGGCATGATCGTTCTTACGCTCGAGCAAGCCGACTAACTTCTGCTTCAACCAAAAGGAAAACACCAATGTCCGTGCGCTCCGTTATCAACTGTTCAATCGAATCCCTTCTTGAAGGCGCTGCCGTATTCACCAATTCCGCGCCGGAACTGAAACTGCTTGCCCTTGACGCAATCCGCATGGATAGCGGCACGACGGCGGGAAAAGCCGATCGCATTTACGCGGCGCAAAGAACCCTTGGCGCGTCGGCTTCCGAAAACCTAGATCTGGCCGGCGGCGGGCTTCTTGATCCGATCGGCGGCGCAGTCACCTTTGCCAAAGTCCGCGCTATTCTAATCGAGGCGGATTCCGGCAATACAAACAACGTCGAATTCGGCGGCGCTGCGTCAAACGCTTTCCTTGGCTTCTTCAAGGATGCGTCCGACGTCCTGGTGCTTGCGCCAGGCGATCGCATTTTGCTGACGTCGAAAACTGCCGGCAAAACCGTCACCGCGACGACCGCAGATATCATTAAGATGCTGAATGCCGCCGGCAGCACCGGCGTCACATACCGGATCGTCATTCTCGGCACGTCGGCTTAACCATGCCTCACGCGCGCAAGCTGATCAGGGACGCATTCAAAGCCATAGTGACCGGCTTGCCGACGACCGGCAGCCGCGTCTTTGTTGGTCGCACACGCGCCCTTGAGCAAAACCATTTGCCGACGCTTTTGGTTTACACGCTGCAACGCGCGCCCGAGCTGGTCGATCTTGCCTCAT
The DNA here is from genome assembly GCA_963714065.1 of uncultured Alphaproteobacteria bacterium. Taxonomy (GTDB): domain Bacteria; phylum Pseudomonadota; class Alphaproteobacteria; order Rhizobiales; family UBA4765; genus JAZKID01. Next base: position 726,052 of record OY970226.1, read on the forward strand.
CCGGCAAGCCTTCGACCTTGCAGCGCACAGTTGTCGTGGCGGTTGAAGGGCGGGTCGTTTCCAAGGACCCGCCCGACGATCAGCTTGATCAGATCGCGCTTGAAATCGAACAGGCCGTCGGCGCGGGGCAGGATCTAAACGGCCTGGTGAAAGAAGTCACGCTGGCATCGACGGACGGCGACGTGGAAGCGCCAGGCGACCGTCATATCGGCGCGATCCGGCTCAATTTCCGCGTGGTCTACATGACCAAGGAAGCTGCGCCGCATATCGCAATTTAATCGGAAAGCTCGGGCGCAGCTTATGCGCCTTCATCATCAACTTTTAGGAGAACATCATGGGAATTCGTCACGGTAAAGAAGGTGTCGTTAAAGTCGGCGGCGTCACGATCGGGGAAGTGCAAAGCTGGACGCTGAAAGAGTCCGTGCCAACAGTGGACGCAACGGCTCAGGGCGACACAGCCGCAAAGCACCTGGTCGGGGTTCCGATGTGGGAAGGTTCGCTGGAATGCACCCAGGACAAGGCCGACGCCGGCCAGGAAGCGCTGACGATCGGCGCGGAAGTCGAGCTTGATCTTTACGACGACGGCACCGGAAGCGGCCAGAAGTATCATTCCGGCACCGCAACCGTCACCGAAATTGGCCGCTCAATTCCGGTCGGCGACAAGATCACGCGCAGCTTCACTTTCCTTGGCAAAGAAGCGCTAACGCACCCGACGATTTAATCGGGCGCGTCAGTTTTCAATTCAGCAACACGAAAATCAGGAGATAAGCATGGGTGCGATCGACGCCGTAACTTCTCATTACGAGAAGAATGAAAAACAATATATCGATATTCCAGAATGGAGCGTAGACGGCGTTCCTTTGCGCATTCGATGGAATCTGCTTTCGATGGAAAGAAAGCGCAAGCTGCTTTCCAACGAAGCCGATCAAATCGAAGTCCTTGTCGACATGGCGATCGATGAAAATGGCGAACAGCTATTCGACAAAGCCGATAAGCCGAAATTGCGGCGCAAGGCTGATACGGCGATCATAGCGCGAATTGTAAACGCCATGCTGCGCATAACGGTCCTCAATACTGAAGATCTCGAGGAAGCGAAAAAAAACTAATCGGCGATCCCGAGCGCATGCACGTTTTTGCGCTTGCGGATCGCTGGGGGCGAACGGTCGCGGATCTCGAAAAAGAACTCACGCCGCAAGAGCTGCTTGAGTGGATCGCATTTTTCAAAATCAAAGAAGAAAACAAGTCAGGATAAGCCATGCTTTCACGCGAACAGCTTGATATTATCCTAAGCGCGCGCGACCAAAGCGCCGCCGCGTTCAACACATTTCGCGGCAGATTAAACACTGTAAACCGCGACCTTTCCTTCCTGAAAAGCACGTTGCTAGGCGTCGTCGGCGTCACCGGCGCGCTTTCGCTTGCAAGGATGATCGGCAACGTCGTGTCGGAATCTTCCGGCCTGGTGAAGACGGCGGAGCGCGTCGGCCTGACGGTCGAGCAATTGCAGGAATTGCACCATGCGGCGGACTTGGCGGACGTCGAGATCGCCGACTTCGACAAGTCAATGGAGCAATTCACGAAGCGCTTAGGCGAAGCTGCGCAGGGCACGGGCAAGCTAAAAGAGATCCTTCAAGCTAACAACGTGCCGTTGCGCGATCAGAACGGCAATATGATCAGCGCGCAGCAACAGCTTCTTAATTACGCCGACTTGATGAAGAACGCGGCGAATGAAAACGACCGCATGGTGCTTGCGACAACGGCTTTCGGCAAGGCCGGCATGGGAATGGTGAACGTGCTTTCGCAGGGCAGCCAGGGCTTGCGCGAAAATCAGGAAGAAGCCCGCCGGCTCGGGATTGTTTTGAGCGGCGACACGATGAAAGCCGCCGAAGAATTGAACGACAACTGGTCGCGCTTTACCAGCATCATCGATACGGAATTTAAGCGCGCCGTGCTGGACGTCGTCACTGGAATGAACGGCGCAAATGGCGAAATGGAAGACTTCGCGCACACGATCGGCGACGTTTTCAAATTGATCGGCGACAATATCGGCCTGATCGAGCGCTTCGCTTCTGCAATCCTGCTTATGAAAATTGGCGGGCTTGCTGGCAAAAAAGGCGCGGCCATAGGCTTTGTCGCCGGTGCCGTCGGTCCTGACGTCATGGATCTTATGAACGGCAAGCTGCCTTGGGGCTTGAGCGACGACGAAACGCTGCCGAACCCTAGCGGCATTGATCCGAGCGCGCCAGGCATCGGCGCTATAGATCCTAATGCGCCTTCACCTCTGCCGCGTCCTGACGGCCTTGGGCGACCGCCCAGGCGCACGGTCATGCCGCCAGGCGGCGGGATGGGCGGCGGCGGTGCCGACCGCAACCGCACCGCCGAAGTCCTACAGCAATTGCGTCTGGAAGGTGAGCAATTGACCCTTAACGTCGAAAAGCGGCGTGAAGCGGAACAGCTCGAAACTGAAATAAACATGCTGCGGCGCGCCGGCACCGGCGCAAGCGCGGCAGAGCAAGATCAGATCCGCGCGGCAGTCGCAGCGCTTTACGAAAAGAAGCAAGCCTTTGAGGATCTAAAGCGCGAAGTCGACAACTATAACGACGCGCTGCGCATGTCCGGCGATTTGGTCGTGGATGCGCTCGACTCCATAATTTTCAAGGGCGACAAGGCCGTGGACGTGTTGAAGAACATGGTCACGCAGCTTGGCAAGGCGGCCTTACAAGCTGCCGTGATGGGCGACGGTCCGCTTGCCGGCATCCTTGGGCTTAAAGGCACGAATGGCGGCTTGGGCGGCGTCATGGGCTTGATCTCGAGCGCCTTCAACCCAGGGCGCGCCGAAGGCGGCGACGTTTACGCAAATAGTCCGGTATGGGTCGGCGAAAAAGGCCGCAAGGAACTATTCGTCCCTGACCGCCCAGGCACGATTTACACCGAAGATCAGCTTCGCGGCATGTCGCAGCAAAGCGGCGGCTCGATGATGGTTCATGCGCCGGTGACGATCGTCGCAAAGGATATCGAATCTTTCCGGCGATCGAGCGGCGAGGTTTCAAGAACGATCGGCAACGCCGTTAAACGCGCGCAAAGGGTGATGTGATGCCGCAGCCCTTCGACGAAGTGCAGTTCCCGCCGAAGATATCCTTTGGCGCGAACTTCGGACCGCGCCGCCGCACCGAAATTGCCGCGCTCGGAAGCGGCGCGGAAGAACGCAATGCGGTTTGGGCGAACTCAAGGCGGCAGGGCAACGCCGGTAGCGGCATCAAGAACAGGGACGACATTCACGCCGTTATCGCCTTCTTTGAGGCGCGCAATGCGCAGCTTCGCGGCTTCCGCTTCAAGGATTGGTCGGACTATAAATCCTGCGCGCCTCTGCAAGCGCTTTCGCCTCTCGATCAATTGCTCGGGGTCGGCAACGGATCTGCGGCGGACTTCCAGCTCGTCAAGGATTACACGTCGGGCGGCGTGACCTGGACGCGCACGATCAAGAAGCCGGTTGCCGGCACGGTGCGCGTTGCGGTGAACAATGTCGAGAAAACTTCCGGCGTTCATTTCAACGTCGCGCACACGACGGGCATTATCACTTTCACCGGCGGCAATGAGCCGCCGAACGGACACACAGTTAAGGCCGGTTTCGAATTCGACGTGCCGGCGCGGTTCAACACCGACATGCTGGCGATCAACCTTTCATTTTTTGAAGCCGGCGACGTGCCCGATATCCCGATCATCGAAATCAGGATCTAGCCATGCGCTCACTTTCAACGCCAATGAAGGATCTGCTTGAAAGCGGCGTCACGACTTTCGCGCGGTGCTGGCTTTTGGAGAGAACCGACGGCGAAAAGCTCGGCTTCACCGATCACGACCGCGATCTGACGTTTGACAGCGTGACTTATGAAGCCCTTTCGGGCGTCGATCCCACGGAAGTCAATCAGACGCACGACCTTGCCGTCGACACAATGGATATCCACGGTGCGCTGCAAAGCGACAAGCTCAATGAAAACGACCTGGCCGCAGGACTGTATGACAATGCGGAGCTGACCCTATACCTGGTCGATTGGACGGACACGGCAAACCGCGCCGTGATCTTCGCCGGATCGGTCGGCGAGGTTTCGCGCGGGCGCGTGAATTTCGTGGTTGAAATGCGCGGTTTATCGCATGCGCTCAATCAAGAGCGCGGGCGCATTTATTCGCGCGGCTGCGACGCTGACCTTGGCGACGCGCGCTGCGGCGTGGATCTCACGTCGGCGACGTTCAAAGGCACCGGCGCTATCACGACCGTTGCATCCAACCGATCGTTTGCGGCTTCCGGCCTTGGTTCCTATCAAGACGGCTGGTTCAAAAGCGGCAAGCTGACCTGGACGACGGGGCAAAATGCCGGCGCGGTTATCGAAGTAAAATACCATTCCAACAACGGGTCGATCGTCCAGTTCGAGCTTTGGGAAACAATGCCCTTCGATATCGAAGTCGGCGACGATTTTATCGTGACGGCGGGTTGCGACAAGAGCGTGGCGACATGCAAGGCGCGTTTCGACAACGTCGTCAATTATCGCGGCTTTCCGTTCATACCAGGCACCGACGCGCTGACGAGCTACGCCAACACTGGGGACGTAAATGACGGAAGCTCTAGGTTCTGAAAATGCGATCAGCCGCGAACAGATCGTCGAAGTCGCGCGCGGCTGGATCGGCACACCCTATCGGCATCAAGGAAGCCTGAAAGACGTCGCAACCGATTGCCTGGGGCTTATTCGCGGCGTCTGGCGGGAGATCTACGGCACCGAGCCGGAACCGATCACGCCCTATACGGCGAATTGGGCGGAAGAAAGCCAGACGGAAAATCTGCGCGACGCCGCGCGCCGGCACATGATCGAGTTAGGCGCCGATCAAGTCATGACCGGCGATAAATTGCTGGATCTGGCGCAGCCTGGCGATTTGATTTTGCTGCGCGTCCGCGATCGCGGCGTTGCGAAACATGCGGCGATTATTTCGCGGCCTGGTTTTATCATTCATGCCTATGACCGTCATGCGGTCATGGAAACTGCAATCCCGCAAGCATGGCGTCGCCGCGTCGCCTATGCGTTTCAATTTCCAGGTGTTGTCTAATGGCACAGCTTCTTTTAACGGCTGCCGGCAGCACCTTGTTCGGACCGATCGGCGGCCTCATCGGGAATCTGCTTGGCGGCATTGCCGACCGCGCCCTATTGGGCGGCGGGTCGAAAGCCGCGCCGCAGGAAGGTCCGCGCTTATCTGATCTCAAGGTCACGTCGGCAAGCGAAGGCGCGCCGATCCCGCGCCTTTACGGGCGCATGCGCGTGTCGACGCAATTGATATGGGCGACGAACCTACGCGAACAGGTGAAGACGACCACGACGTCGCAATCCGGCGGCGGCAAGGCAACCGCTCTGCTTGGCGGATCTTCCGGCGGCGGGCAAACGGCGACGACCTATCTTTATTTTTGCTCGTTCGCGCTCGGGCTTTGCGAAGGCGAGATCCAGGATATCGCCGGCGTTTGGGCTGACGGCAAGCCGCTCGATATGTCGCTTTACACATTCCGGCTTTACAAGGGCACGGAAGATCAGGAAGCAGATCCGAAGATCCAGGCGATCGAGGGCGAAGACAACGCGCCCGCTTTTCGCGGCACGTCTTACATTGTTTTCGAGGAAATGCCGCTCGAGCGTTTCGGCAACCGCATTCCGCAAATCACAATCGAAGTGATCCGCCAGCCGGCACCGACGGGCTTCCGCCTGGAAGATGAATTGAAGGGCGTCACCCTTATTCCTGGCTTGTCGGAATTCGTTTATTCGACGGACACGGTTTATCGTGATGATGGTTTCGGAAACACCATTCCCGAAAACCAGCACGGCGCGAACGGAAAATCTGATTTTCTCGTTTCGCTCGATCAATTGCAGTCTGCCGTTCCTAACATCGACACGATCGCGCTTGTCGTCGGCTGGCTTGGAACGGATCTGCGCGCGTCCGAATGCGAGGTGCGTCCTAAAGTCGAATATGGCGCAAGCAAAAAAACAACGCCTTGGAGCTGGAAAGTTAGCGGCATCGATCGCAGCACCGCGATCGTGGTCAGCACGGACAGCGTCGGCGCTTTATTGGGTGGCGCGCCCGCCGATCGAAGCGTCTATCAGGCGATCGAGGAAATAAAATCGCGCGGCTTAAAAGTCCTCTTTTATTGCTTCGTAATAATGGACATTCCGCCAGGCAATACGCTGCCGAACCCTTACAGCAACGGTGCTGCCGGCGTCGGCCAGCCGACCTTCCCCTGGCGTGGCAAGATCGGCGTTTCGCCGGCGATCGGCTTTACCGGAACGCCCGACAAGACGGCGACGGCTGCAACGCAAGTCAATGCCTTTTTCGGCACGTCTGCGGTTGGCGACTTCGGCACATGGAACGGCGACACCATTCCTTACACCGGACCGAACGAATGGAAATACCGCCGCCTTGTTCTGCATTATGCGAAGCTATGCCAGCAAGCCGGCCTGGGCGTGGACGACGCATTTTTGATCGGTTCCGAGCTGACGCAGCTCACGCAAGCACGGTCGGCTGCCGGCACGTTCCCTGCGGTCGCAAAGCTGGTGACGCTGATCGACGACGTGCGCTCGATCGTCGGCAGCGACGTAAAAATAGGCTATGGCGCGAATTGGGATGAATACGCGAATTACAGGCCGTCGGACGGATCGAACGACGTCTATTTCCACCTTGACCCTTTGTGGTCGGCGGCAAATCTCGACTTCATCGGCATCGATAATTATCTGCCGATATCCGACTGGCGCGACGGGCGGCAGCACCTTGACGCCCAGGCGGGCGCGAAGTCGATTTACGATATCGATTATCTGCAATCGCAGCTCGAAGGCGGGGAGCTTTACGATTATTATTACGCATCAAGCGCCGACCGCGATTCACAGACGCGCACACCCGTCATTGACGGCGCTTATGGCAAGCATTGGGTTTTCCGCTACAAGGACTTCCGCAACTGGTGGGAAAACCAGCATTACAACCGGCCAGGCGGCGTCGAGGATGCTTCACCGACGTCCTGGGTGCCGGAAAGCAAGCCGATTTGGTTCACGGAATTCGGCTGCCCTGCGATCGATAAGGCAACGAACCAGCCGAACGTCTTCTTTGATCCGAAGTCGTCGGATAGCGGCGTTCCTTATTATTCGAACGCGCAGCGCGACGACCTAATTCAGCGCGCCTATTTCGACGCGATCATAAGCTACTGGCTGCCGATCAACGGCAACAATCCGGTTTCCGGCGTTTACGGCGAACCGATGATCGACACCGATAAGCTGTTCGCCTGGTCATGGGATGCGCGGCCATACCCGCAATTCCCGAATGACTCGACCGCCTGGCGCGACGTTGCAAATTACCGGCGCGGCCATTGGTTGAATGGCCGGCTAAACCTTTGTTCGCTTGCGGACGTCGTTAAGGAATTAACGCTCGATCTAGGCGTCGCCGTCGAGGTCGGGCAACTAAGCGGCCTGGTGCGCGGCTATGTGGTCGACAGCGTCATGTCGCCGCGGTCGGCTTTGCAGCCCTTGATGCAAGTTTATTTTTTCGATGCCGTAGAAAGCGACGGCGCAATCAAATTCGTGCATCGTGGCGGCGGCATTGCCAAGGAATTCACATCGGACGATATTGTCGACACCGGCGAGCAAAGGGGTTTTTATCAAATCACGCGCGGCCAGGAAACGGATCTGCCGCGCACCGCGCATCTAAAGTTCATCGATCCCGACAGCGACTATCTCGTTTCTGACGTTTATGCGCGCCGCCTGAAAGGAAGCAATTCAAAGACGATCGAGCTGACGCCTTCTATCTCGCTGGACTTCGGCCAGGCGCAGGGCATCGTCGAGAATATCCTTGTCGACCAGCATGTGATGCGTGAGCGCGCAGAACTGACCTTGCCGCCAAGCGCTTTCGCATTGGAGCCGACCGACGTTATCAGCCTGGATCTGAATGGCCGCTTTTTCGAAATGAGAATTGCGGAATTAGGCTATCAGCACATGCGCCCTGCAAAGCTGGTGCGCACGGATGCCGCGACTTACGGCATTGCCGAAGGCGCAGCGCCGACGCGGGTGCCGACGAAGGTTTCAAATTCAGGTCCGGTGATCCTGCATATCATGGATCTGCCGCTTATCGACGTGTCGGAAGTCGCGGGCGTTCCGCGCCTTGCGGCTTATGCGGAACCTTGGGCGCGCTGCGCGGTATATCGGTCGCCAGCCGACGTCGGCTTTGCGCTTGATCAGCTCGTCATAAACCGGACGACGATCGGCGTCACGACCGCCGACTTCTATCCTGGCGATCCCTGGCTACTCGACACGACGCACGACCTTTATGTGCAGATCCCGCCGACCCAGCTTCTTGAGTCAATTACGGACGAGCAACTTTTCGCCGGCGGCAATCTTTGCGCTTTGAAAAACTCGAACGACGATTGGGAACTTCTGCAATTTGGCGAAGTCGAGCAGACAAGCGCAACGACCTATCGGCTTTCGCGGATCTTGCGCGGCCAGGCAGGAACGGAATTCGCAATTGAAAACCCGCTCGAGGCCGGCGCGCCTTTCGTGATGCTGACAAGCGACGTCGTTCAATCGTCCATGCCGCCAGACTCGCGCGGGCGCGGCTGGAATATGAAATGGGGACCGAGCGATAAGCCGTTAGACGACCCGACATATCAGGCAATCACCTTCACGCCGGCGAACGTCGGCATGCGGCCTTTAAGCCCCGTTCATTTGCAGGGCGTTCATGGGCTGCCGACGACGGATGATTGGATCTTGAAATGGAAGCGCCGCACCCGCATCGGCGGCGACAGTTGGGATCAGCCCGACGTGCCGCTTGGCGAGGAACAAGAGCTTTACGACGTCGAAATCCTAGATCCTGCCGACGATACGGTTTTGCGCACCGTGCGCGTGACCGAACAGCAATTTGTCTACACGGCGGCAATGCAGACTGCGGACTTCGGTGCGCTGCAAACGTCGTCGATCAAGCTGCGCGTCTACCAGGTCAGTATCGGTTACGGACGCGGCATCGTCGCCGAAGATGAAGTAACGCCTTAATTTAACAACCAGCTAATCGCTTCGGAGGGGATCATGGCTTGCGCTCCTTCCGGCGCGATCGTGCGCGCGCAATTTGAAAAATGGTCGGTGAACGATCTCGAAAAGCTAAGAAAGGAATGGTGGCAGGGCGGCAGCCCCGATGCGCTGGCCGCATCGTTCAAATGTGATCGACAGACGATCTATCATAAAGTTTGGCGCTACAAATTCTTGCGGGAAAAGAAGCCCTGGCGCGCCAAGGATATGAGCGCTGCCGCAGTTAAAAAGCTGCGCAAGCTGGTCGCAGGGCATGCGTCGCAAAAGGATATGGCGGACGCGCTTGATCTCGATCGCGGCCAGGTGCAGCGCGCGCTTCGCTATCACAAGATCAAGCAAACGCGCACGAAAGGCCGGCGGCTGCGCGGCGGCGCTCTGACGGCGATCGAGCTTGCCGAAATGCGCAAAATGTATGAAGCGGGCGACGCTGAAATATATATCCGCGATCACTTCAAGGCGGGTTGCTCGACCGTTTTTGTGATCGCAAAGCGCCACGGCTGGAAGCGCCCGCCAGGATGGGATGAACGCCGCGCGGCCGCAACTAGGTTCAACCCCACATCGGCGCAGCTCGAAGCTTTGAAGCAGGGCTGGTCGGAATGGAAACTGGCCGAAGATTTTGTCGGCGACTTCGGAGTGTCGGCGGTGACGATCGGCAGGCTGGCGCGACGGCTTGAATTGAAGCGCCCGCCGAAAGAGGAACCGGCTTGCCGCTATAACAATGGAGATCCTCACACCGATCGCAACGAAACGATCCGCAAGCTATGGAATGCCGGCTGCGACGCCGTGACGCTGGCCGATCAATTCTGGCTTGGCGAAAAACAGGTGCGCCGTCTGCTTTCGCGGATGCGGTGTTCCGGCCTGCACGTCCTGGGCGGGTTTATCAGGTGGGATTATACCGCGCGCGACAAAGAGATCGTCCGCCTTGGCTATCGCTACGGCTGCGGCATTCCCGCGATCGTCGAAATGACGACGGCGCGCGAAGTGCGCCAAGTCAAATGGGCGGCAAAGAAGCTCGGCATAAGCATGCACCGCAACGCCGGTCGCCAGACGTTGCGGGTGCTGGCACCGGAAAACATGCTGACGGCTGCGGAAATGCGCCAGCTTACGCCGCCGCAACTTGTGAACAGGCTTTACGTCCGCAGCCGGCGGCTCACCGAACAGGAAGGCTTGCGGTGTTTGCGCGACTTTTACAATGCGCTGGCGCGGCTGCCCGAGCTGAAACCGCGCAAGGAATTGCTGCGGTCGGCAATCCACAACGGTCCGCAATGGCGCGCGGACTCTCAAGAAAATTCTTTCATTCAACGAGAGGGACGCATGCAAAGAGCTGTCAACGCCGACGAGATCAGACGCATCCTTGCGGAGCAACCGAAGCGAAAACTCCCCGACTATTGGTCAAACACCTATGTCGGCGAATTGATGATCGAGGCTTACCGCACCCTGGCGCGGACGCCTGATCACCAGCGCCCGCGAGGTTTCCGATCGGCGACGCATTTAGCGATCGCGCGCGGGCTGATTGCCGGCGGCGGACCGCCACGCCGACGTCGGGCGACGAATGAAGAATTGACGCGCATGGACCGCATCATGGAATGGCCGACGCGCTACTTGACCGACGGTCCCGAGCGCCGCGCGCTCATGCTTTGGGCGGCATGCAAAGTTGACGGAAAGCCGATCGGCGACACGCTGCAAGCAAATCTTATGACGCCAGCCGAATTTGATGCCCTGCGCCATGCCGCAGAAAAAGCGATCGCGCAGGGACTCAATAAGGACCGCATTGCGGTTTTTTAAGCGCCAGCAATGGCGCAACCGAACTCGAAGGGGGTGAGGCATGCTTAGACTAAACATTTTCAGCAAGGCCGTCATTTTGACGGCCTTTTTTATTTGGGGCGCAAGCTCATTCGTTGCCGAAGCGCGCGGCGGCATTGTTGCGCCGCTTGCCAACAAGGTTTCAAACATTCAACGCGCATGCCCTGGAACGCGCGTCATTAGCGCCTTGCGGCGAACCTATGTGCGCGGAACGAGGCGCATAAGCCTTCACGCAAGCGGCAAGGCCGTGGACGTGCGCGGTCGTTATGGCTGCATCTATAGCCAGCTCAAGGGCTGGCCTGGCGGCTATTCGATCGACGCCAGCCGCGTTCATCATATCCATATTTCATACGATCCTTGGGGTCGGCGGGAGTGGGGCTTTCGTTTTCGGCATGGCGGCGGGGGATATCGAAAGCCGCGTTATCAGCGCTCTTATTACGCGCGCCGGCATTATCGTATCGCGTCGCGCTGGTGAAACCATGTCGAAAATAAAAGTATTCTTCTGCGCGGATAGCGGCGACGTTCAAACGTATCTTCGCCGCTATCGCAGCTTCAACACGCATGAATGTCCGCGCGGAAGCTATTGCAACGGCCAGGTGCTTTTTCACCGTGTAAAATCGCGCAGGACAGAGCGCGGTTATTTGCTTCCGAATGACGATATGGCACCGCCGCACGAAGATCCGCGCTGGCCGGTGAAATGCGAAGCATGCGGCGAAGCGTTCAAGAGCGAAGATCCATACCAACTTTTCCAGGATGCGATCTATCGTGATGCCGCAGGGAATGAATGGCCGATGCGAGATCTACCGCCAGGCGCTTGTTATAGCGCGCCCTGGTATGCGGAAATGGGAATGGTCGGTGCTGACGGGCGATCGCTGGTCGTCATCCTGCCAGGCAAGCGCCCCTGGTGCATCGATAGCCGCGCTAATAATTGCACGAAGAAGGACGACAAGGTGCATCGGTGTTGGGTGCGTCACGGCAATCCCGAAGACGGCACCCTGCACGTCGACAAGAACGGCAACACATGCAGCGCCGGTGCGGGTTCGATCGCGGTGCCAGGTTATCACGGCTTCCTGCATCACGGCTTTCTGACCGACTGCTGACGCTGTTCATTTAACCCTGAATCAACCCGAAGCATTGATCGTTTTTTTAGGAGAAAGCGCTTGAGAGAGAATTTTGAAAGATCATTGCAGCGTGTTCTCGTCCATGAAGGCGGCCATGTGAACCATCCGCGCGACCCAGGCGGCGCTACTAATTTTGGCGTCACGCAAAGGGTCTATGACGGCTATCGGGAAAACCGCCATCTAGAAAAAAGATCGGTGCGGAAAATCACTAAAGATGAAGTGCGCGACATTTGCCGGAATCTTTACGCTAGGAAAATTCGCTTTGACGATCTGCCGGCAGGCGTTGACTATTGCGTATTAGACGGCGCATTCAATTCCGGTGTCATGCAAAGCGCGAAATGGTTACAACGCGCGGCGGGCTGCGCCAGGGTGGACGGCAATATTGATGAAGCAACGATCGCCGCTGTTCGCGCGCATGCTGACCATGATCTACTGATCGCCAAGATCCTATCCTTGCGGCTCGGTATGCTGCAAAAGCTGAAAACATATAATACCTTTGGCAAAGGCTGGCGCATCCGCGTTGCTGACGTGCTTCATGGCGCTCAAGCCTGGGCAAGCGGATCTGTGCCGACGAAGGCGGAAGCGAAGGCCGCAGAGCTTGGCGGCAATCAAAAAGCTAACCCTGACGCTTATCCCGACGATATTGCAGCGCCGCAACATGAAACGGCTGCGGAAGGCGCTGCCGGCGGCGGCACATTCGGCGGCGGCATTATCGAAACGACGCGCCAGCACCTTGAGCCGCTCGCGTGGTCGGGCGGTGAATGGATTCAAAACATTCTGCTCGGGCTTGTCGTCTTGTCACTTCTGATAGCCGCCGGCGGCTTTGCTTATCGCTGGTGGTCGAAAAAAGAGCGCGCAAAAATTGCAAAGGCGATGAACGCGCAAACTTATGTCGACGTCTACGAAATAGAAGAGGTCCAAGAACATGCTGTTTCTAATTAAGTCTTTCCTTGCGCCATACCTTATCCCGATCATCGGCGTCGCAGCTCTGCTTATTGCCGGCGACGCCGTAAAGAAGTTTTTCGGGCGATATTTTTATCTGGCGATCGCTGGCGGCATCGTTCTTTTCGGCGTTGCCAGCTTTTTGTCTGGCGATCGCTACCGCGCAAGGCTTTGCGAAATCGAAAAGCAACAAAGCAAAAGCGCTGCGCAAGGCATGGACTTAAACATTGCAAAAGAGTCCGAAGCTGACGACGAGCAGCGCGAAAAAGTGTTGGAAAAAGCGTTCGAAACAAAAACCGAGAAAGTGGAAACCTATGCGAAGAAACTCAAGGATGATCTTGCTTGCCGCGCTACTCAGTCTGACGTTGACGGGGTGCTCGGAATACGTTGAGCAAGCGCGCAATCTACCGGCCTGGCCTGGCTTCGCGCGGCCAGTTCCGGTCCCGCCGTTAAAAGTGGGCGACGATATCCGCCGGCATGCCGCGCAAACGGTCGCTGCGCTTAAACAGGCGAACCTTATCATCGACCACGCACGCGCGCGATATAAGAAAATTCAGCTTAGATACGCTCGGGGGAAATGATGGAGCAATTTTATTTTCAGTTGTTGATGGTCATCGTCGGCATTTACGCAACAATGACGACAGCCTTCATCGGCTGGATCGCTCTCACTTCCTGGCGTCTCAGCGTTAAAGTCAGCGCCTTCGAAGTGCGGTTTGAGGCGGTCGCAAAAGACATGACGCAAATGGCGAACGATGTAAGCCATCTGCGAAAATACGATGCGCTGATCGCCACGCATGCGACGCAGATTGCCGGCATCGATCGGCGCGTCACCGAGCTTGAGCATCGACCGCCGTTTAGAGTTTCCCGCTAAGGCGGGGCATCGGGCGCGCTAACGCCCGATTACAACGGGCACCCTTAAAGAAGCCCGTCCAGCCACATCTACCGAAAGGCTGCCCGCCCGCGCCGACGTCGCGCGGCGGAAGCATAACCGCCCTTCGGTGAAAATATGGATAATGAAAGCAAAATGCGGTCGGTCAGGCCGGTTTCGCCGGCGGCACCTTATGTCGGCGGCAAGAAAAATCTGGCGGGGCAGCTCGTCGAGCTTATCGACAGCTTGAACCACGAAACCTATGCGGAGCCGTTCATCGGCATGGGCGGCGTTTTCCTGCGCCGCACCCGCGCGCCCGCCGGCGAGGTCATCAATGACATTTCCGGCGACGTGACGACGTTCTTTCGCATCCTGCAACGGCATTACGAGCCGTTCATGGATATGCTTAAATTCCGCTTTACGTCGCGGCGAGAATTTGAGCGCTTGGAAGCAATCGACGTTTCCACGCTGACAGATCTCGAGCGCGCGGTGCGCTTCCTATATTTGCAGCGCTGCACCTATAGCGGCAAGGTGCATGGGCGCAAGTTTGGCATCGAGGTCGCGCGGCCAGGGCGCTTCGATATTACGCGCCTGGCGCCTATGCTGACCGAATTAAATGAGCGGCTGGCCGGCGTCATTATCGAGAATTTGAATTATCGGGAATTCATTGAAAAGTATGACGCAGCCGGAACGCTTTTTTATCTCGACCCGCCTTATTACGGCAGCGAAGATTATTACGGACCTGGTGCGTTTTCCCGAGCTGACTTTGCGGACCTGGCGCAGATCCTAGCCGGCATAAAGGGCAAGTTCATTTTGTCCATTAACGACACGCCGCAGATCCGCGAAACCTTTGCCGCCTTTGAATGGGAAGAAGCTGCCGTGACTTATACGTTCAAGGGCGGCGATCCCTGCGACGCAAAAGAGCTGATCATCACGCCGCCAGGTCTGCGCAGCCATGCGCGCCGGCAAAGTGCTTTATTTTAAGGCTTTTAGATGCTAGATTTTGAGCCTAAGAACAAATTGCATACGTTGTGCGGGAAGCGTGTAGCGCACCCTCGCTACCATCTTTCCGCACACATAAAAATCAATGACTTAGAAAAGTGCGGAAATTGACCATCCGCTACACCTTTCCCGCACATTTTGCAGACATGCTTCGGAAAATGTGCTGCTATAGGTCATGGCAAAAAATCATGAGTCTAAAAAAGAACCAGATCCAGCAATTTTAAAATTAGTGCGCGCCCTAGCTTTGCAGGCTGCGCGGGAAGATCATGATGTAGAGATGGCAAAGTTTAAAATCGATCACAAAAATCTTCAGAAAATTCTTATCGACTAATAGATTTATGCAGCATCAAGTTGAGCTGCCTTTTCCAATCGGACTGCGCTGTTTCTTCCCAAGGTGTAGCAATATAAAGAGCTTGGCATAATTAGAAGTGGTCTATCTTCCAGCATTACTCTTCTCTCAAAAGTTTTTGTTGTGAAAATTACAGTATGTATCGTTTTATGTTTTTGCAGAAGAATTTTTATTGATGATGTTTCATCTCCAAAATGATTTTGAATGCGATCGGACCATTTTATTTCACCAATCCATAAAGGTCTTTGATCAGCAGAGTTAAGGAAAACGATATCAACTTCACCTTCATTCCGCCATTGTGAATATCTTAGTTGTCTAAAGTTAGCTGAGTGCTGCCACTGTGAAAATATTGCTGACTCCGTTAAGTGACCAATTCGCTGGCTATCATCTGCATTGATAGGAGCAAATAAAGCTGCTCTCATAGAAGGGTTGTTGAGATATATTTTGAATTTTCGCTCTCTTTTCATCGTGCGGCAATGATCATCAACTGTAGGCAGTTTCATGATCAAAAAGGCGCTTTCTAAATATTCGATATACCGTTTAATCGTAGCCTTTGCTAAACCAGATTCTTGAGAAATATTTTCTAAGCTGGCTTCGTTGCCTGAATTATAAGCAAGGAAAGAAAAAAGCTTATTCAGCTGTTGAATCTCATTGATGCCGTACAGACTTGGTAAATCTTTGAGCAAAACTTTATCAATGATGTCATTGCGAATAAATTGTTCTGAGTTTTTTCGGATCGTTTCGTTTAATACTGCTTCTGGATATCCTCCGAAATTTAGATAATTAATAAATTCGGCGTTGAGCGCGTCAATATCTTTTGCGTGATATCGATTGCGTTCATCTTTTGAAATCAACTCATCATCTTTATTCGTGAAGAGAAGAAATTCATAGAAAGTGAGAGGCGGCAGCATAAACTCAGAAAAACGTCCTGCGCCGGATTCCTGACTCTTTAATCGCAAGGCTGCTGCAGCTGATCCCGTGGCAACAAATTTTACATTTGGGTAGCTATCTACAAGATCTTTTAAATGAACTTCCCAATCTCTCAAATATTGAATTTCATCGAAAATAACCAAACGTTGTTTTTCGGGAGCGCTTGGGATGAAGGAAAGAAATTTTTCAAGGGGAAGTCCTGAATAAATTGGAGCATCTATACCAGCATACAAAACTGCTTTAGGATCAACTCCACTAGCGATAGCATCATGGACTAATTGTTTTATGATGACAGTTTTTCCGACGCGGCGTGGGCCAAGTAAAATTGTTGCGCGCTTCACGCTAAAATCCAGCGCAAGGTTTTTGAAGGCTGAGTAATATACTCGTCGGGGGTAATCAGCCTCGGGCAGGCGTGGAAACTCAACTCCCCACCAAGGATTATCTCTTTCAATTCTTGCTTTTACATCAGCTTCGGAAATTGGCAGCATGGTGCATTTAGTGAAACAGCTCTTTCTCTATTTGTCAAATTAAAATAAGCCGTTGATATATATAGCTTTTTATAGCGCAAATAGTTACATTTTGTAGCGAAATCGCCTATTTAAATCACTAAATAGTCAGTCTCAAAACAAATAACATATGTTGTGCGGAAAACGTGGATCGCACCCTCGCTACCAATTGCCCACGCTCAAAAAATTATTACTGTTTTATTTTTTATTCGCCATGAGCATGCCGGCTTCCCGAATAATGTTGAGATGGGATTGCGCCCGCTTTATCTCATCCTCGTCCATAACGGTTTCTTTTATCTGCACCGGATCATAAACGGTGCGCTTCGAGCTCGCGGATTCTATAGGATTGAGCCAGTAGGTAACTTCCATACGCGTTCCTCCCAGAATCGATTTTTGATCGCTGTCTAATTTTAGGAAGGAATATACAACCGTCTTTCCAGGCGAAGATTCGCTGGGCTCGACCAGAACGGGGTCTCCGGAAAACTTCTGAAGCCGGCTTTTTTCTTCATCCCGCTCCAGGACTGCATCTGTTTTGAACGGAAAAGGATCGCTTCCCTTCGGATAAAACAGGACGGGATCCTCGGTGCAGTATAATCCCCTTGGCGGAAGGAAAGTGATGCCATAATTGCCTGTCTCGTCGCGCTTGACCAATACGTCTTTACCGTTTGCAAGCTTGAATTCTATCTGGCCACTTTGTTCTGGCTTGATCGGACTGTCGACCGGCGTGCAGAACGCGCCCTTCCCTGCCGTTTCGTTGAGCGCATTTTCCCAAGCCAGTGGAATGACAGATAAATTCGGAAGATTTTGTGCAATGCCTTGAATAGCGCCCATAATATCCCCCATGTTTTCCTCCTGAAAAGTGCCCGCGCAAGACTACGCCGCTTTTGCAAAAAGACAATCTTTGCCGGTAAAGTCCGCACCGGGACAAAGGGGCAAAAGCCCCTCGAATAAGCGCAAATTCATCCTATATTAAGCATAATTCTTTAGAATTCGTTATTTGGTATGAACATGGCAACGGGTATGGCCGCATTCGATAAGCCTTTGGCTTATATGCAGAATATGATGCAGGGGGGGGCCGGATTCACGCCCGGCGATTCCCCTGAACCCATGCGCGTGCGCGTCGAGATGAAGGGTTTTCCCGCCTCGGTGCGCTCCTTATCCCCCGGCAATTATACCATCGGCGCCTCGCCCGATTGCGACCTGATCATCCCCGAAGCGCCCGGCGACGAGATTGCGCTTCTGCATGTGCGCGATAGCAACGAGCCGCACGAGATCGTCTCGCTGGCGCGCGGCATTACGCTGAACGGCCAGCCTTTCAACATGCAGCAGCGCGTGCCGCTGCTGACGGAAACCGCCCTGCAGGCAGGCAATGCCCGCATCGTCTTCACGCCGCGCGTCAACAATATGCAGCGTGCCGGCCTACTCCTGCGCAAGGCCAGAATGCCCGCCGCGCCGGCAGCCCTTCTGGTGGTTGCCGCCGTGCTGGCGATTTCCGCCTGGTTCTCGATGGGCAGCAGCACGCCGCGGCCGATCAACGATTACAACTACGCGGCGCGCGGCAGTTCTCCCATTACAAGCCTCGGTGCTTCGCGGCTGAACTCGCCCGAGGAGACGGCCAACGAACTCAACCGCCTGCTGCGCGCGGCCGACCTCGCCGACCGCATCGTGGCCGAGGCCGCCGGCAACGAAGTTCTGGTCAAGGGCGAGGTCGATGCGCGCTCCGAGCCGCGCATGAACGAAATTTTACAGCTTGTAGGCGCGCGCTCGCGCGTCTCGATCCGCTCCGCCGTGCGGCCCGATACCACGACGCTGATCGATTCCATCGCCGGCGTTTCGCTCAAACCTTCGCGCTATATCGTGATGCGCGACGGCGATCGTTTCCGTGCGGGCGATCTTATGCCGAACGGCTGGAGTATCGAATCTATCGACGACAACCAAGTCGTCATCGTGCGCGACGGTTTGCGCGAAACGCTAAACCTGTCGGAGTAAGCAGTAACCTGATGAAAAAATATCTCGATACCGTCATGAAGCTTCTGTCGGAGCGGCAGGATCTTGTCCTGATCGTCTTCATGTTCGTCTTCATCCTGATGTTCATCCTGCCGATTCCGCCGGCGGTGATCGACGTGCTGATTGCGCTGAACATTTCGATGACGCTGGTCGTGCTCGTCACCTCCACCTATCTGCGCGGGCCTGCCGACCTCTCCACCTTTCCGGCATTGATCCTGTTCACGACCGTGTTCCGTCTCTCGATTACGGTGGCGAGCGCGCGCCTGATCCTCACGCATGGGCACGCGGGCGACATCATCCAGACCTTCGGCAATTTCGTGGTCGGCGGCAATGTGCTGGTCGGCATCATCGTGTTCTTCATCATCGCCATCGTGCAGTTCATCGTGGTGGTGAAAGGCGCCGAGCGTATCGCCGAGGTCGGCGCGCGCTTCACGCTGGATGCGCTGCCCGGCAAGCAAATGAGTATCGATTCAGACCTGCGTAACGGCGATATCACCAAGGACGAGGCGCGCGCGCGCCGCTCGCGGCTCGAGCGCGAAAGCGCTTTCTTCGGCGCCATGGACGGTGCGCTGCGTTTCGTCAAGGGCGACGCCATCGCCAATTTCGTGGTGATCTTCATCAACCTGATCGGCGGCCTGCTCGTCGGCATGCTGACGAAGGGCATGAGCTTCTCCACAGCCATTCATACATTCAGCATTCTCACCGTCGGCGAAGGCCTCGTCTCGCAGATTCCGGCGATGTTCATCGCCATCGCCGCAGGCATCGTCGCAACGCGCGTTGCGACCGACGAATCCCGCCATCTCGGCGGCGATATCGCCCGCGAATTGTCGGCGGAAGTGCGCCCGCTTTATGTGGCGGCGACGATCCTGTGCGTCATCGGCCTGCTGCCGGGCTTTCCCTATTATATATTTTTCGCGCTGGCGGGGCTGATTGCCGGCATGGGCTATCTTGTCATGCGCCGCCGCGCCAATGACGCGCAGGAAAAAGTGCAGCGGCAGGCGGACGAAGCCGAAGCCGCCCTGCAGGCGCAAATGCAAGCGGACGGTTTTGGCGCGGGCACGGATATGGGCCAGCAAATTCCCGACCTACCGCAGGCGGAGCCAGGCGATATTTTCGTCATCGAGATGCATCCCCTATTATGGCAGCCCTGGCGCGAGGCGGGTTTGACAAACAGGATGCGCCAGGTCGCGCAGGCGACGAAACAGGAGCTTGGCCTGTCGTTACCGGAATTCACTTACAAGACATTGCCGCGCCTGAGCGAGAATGCCTACCAGATCCTGGTCGAGGATGTGCCCGTATTTCGCAGCCAGTACGAGCCCGAGAAGTTTTTTGCCGTGCTGCCGCCGCTTGCCGCGGACCGCCTCGGCCTCGTGCAGAATTACGTGCAGACATCGCAGGTCGGCGGGCTTGCCGAGCTCACGGAATCGCAGGCACAGAGCGTGAGCGGCGAAGGCATTGCCGCCATGGATGCACTAGACCGCGTGGCGCAGGAGGCCGATGCCATTCACCGCCGCTATGCCGCGCGCGCTTTCGGCATCAACGAGGCGGCGGGTTGGCTCGAAAATCTGGAAGGACGCTATCAGCGCCTCGTCACCGAAGTGAAATCGAATGTGCCGATGCTGAAGCTTGTCGAAATCGGGCGCAGGCTGCTCGACGAAAACGTGCCGCTGGCGCAGCCGCGTGTCATGCTCGAATCCCTGCTACAGGCCTCCGCCATGGATCTCGACGCCACCGACACGGTCGAGCTCGTGCGCCGCGCGCTGAGCCGGCAGATCATCTGGCGCTATGCCAACGAGAACGGCGAGCTCGACGCGATCCTGATCGAGCCCTCGGCAGAAAGCATCATCCAGGATATCGTCACCAAGGCGCCAGCCGATCTTGCCGCGACGAAAACCGGCGAACAGCTCTCGGGTCTTACTTTCGCGCGCAGCATTTCGGAAGCGAACCAGGAAGCGATCAATGCCGGGCGGCGGCCCGTTCTTCTCACCTCCGCCCCCGTGCGGCCGATGGCGCGCATGATGCTGATGCGCAACGGCGTGCAACTGCCGGTCATCTCTTTCCAGGAAATCGGTAACGATGTACAGGTCCGTCCCTTGCGCGCGATGGGGCCGGGCGATCTGGGGCTGGATTAATTATCCGTCATCCCCGCGAAGGCGGGGATCCAGATATTATGAGCGCAAAGCGCGCACTTTATTTGATTCCTGGATCCATCATAAATCGGGCTTGCCCGATTTATGCATTATATAATTGCTGGGATCGAGTAAACTCGACCCCAGTGTCTGATCCTCGCAGGCTTTGCCTGCTCGGGCACGGGATGACGGCTACGCCGTCACATCCTCACCACGCCCGTCTGGATCAGAATACGCGCCACATCGTTGAATGTAGTCATCGGAATGAAACCGCCGAGCGAACCGCCGTCGAGAAGCCTGACGAGAAGCTCGGGCTCTTCCACCACCGGCATCTTGCGCAAGGCCGCTTCCTTGATGAAATCGGCCGCCTTGTCGAAGGTGCGCGCGGCGATGATGGGCGCCGCCGTCTCGCCCTGCTTGAAGACGAGAGCCACGGCGCGGTCGCCGAAAGCGATGACGATATTGGCCTTAGCGAGGCCCACATAACCCGCGGTTTCGGCAATTTCGCGCGCCATCTGCCGCCTTGCGGCGCGGATCTGCGGATCGCCTGTATCTTCCTTCTGCTCGCGCTTGAGCTCGGAGACCGTCATCTTGTTGTCGCGCTTGAAAAGAATTCGCGACAAGGGGATGTCGATCATCGCAATGATAATCAGCAGAATGACGCTGATGCCGATGCTGGAGCCATAAAGCCAGGCCATGACGTTGACGACGCAGGCATCGCCGCAGCTTGGCGACAGGACAAGATCCTTTATGAACCATTTGAACAGGAAGAAATTGACGAAAAAAATCGTCGTAATCAGGGCGATGCCCTTCAGCAGCTCGAACAGGTTGCGCAAGGAAAAGAGTTGCTTGACGCCCTGTACGGGATTCAGTTTGGAAAAATTGGGCGTGATCGCCTTGAAATTGAGCGGTATGCCCTTGGCATCCAGAATGATCGCCACGATATGCGCACCACCGACAATGGCGAAAAGCGGCACCAGGGTCGCGTTCAGAAGATCGAGCTGCGCGTTCAGCGCGCGCGCGATTTCGGCAACGAACCCCTGCGGCATCGTCGTATCGAAAACGAGGAAGTTGATCTTCAGCCGATCGACGATCTCGCGCCAGGTAAAAGTGAAATAGACGAGTGCCGCGATCAGCGCGAGCGTCGTCTCGAAATCCTTGCTGCGCGGAACCTGACCTTCCTGCTCGCGCAGGCGCTGCAGACGCCGCGCGGTGGGCGGTAGATTTCTCTCCTCGCCGCCGTCGTTCTGCGCCATTATTGCACCACCATCGGCAGGAGATGGGAAGCCGTGTCGAACATGTTACGCATGAGCTGCGGAAAATATTGTACGAACAGTGCCGCGTATACCGGCAGGATAATCACGAAGATCAGATTGTGAAACGTATTCGTCAGATCGTAAATCGGAAAGGAACGGCCGGAGCGTACGGCAAAGATCAGGGCGATATCGGCAAGCGCCAGCGCGACCAGGAGGGGGGCTGCCAAAAGCATGGCGTAATACAGCGCCTGCGCGCCAACGGCAGCAAGTCCCGCAAGTGCTGCTTTGTTTATATTGATCATCAGGACCGTGCTCGGCCATGCCGCCAATGAACCCATGAGTGGATCGATCAGAAGCGGCAGGCCGCCCATCAGTGCAAAAATGGCAAGAGAATAAAGCACCATGAATGTGCCGGTGATCGACACCTCGTTGGCATTCACGGGATCGAACAGGTTGGCGATGCTGGCGCCGCGGAAGGCATCGACCACGTCGCCTGCAATCTGCGCCGCCCAGAAAGGCAGGCCGAACAGCATGCCGAGCACGACACCGATCGCAACCTCCTTAGCGATAAGAGGCACTGCTACGAATATGTCTGGTGCGGGCATATTGCCCAGGCTGAAATAGATCAGCGCGATATTGGGCACGGACAGCGCGACAACGATCGTGTTGCGCATGATGCCCCTGATCTGCAGCCATGCGAACAGGGGAAAGAATAGGGACACGCCCATGAAGCGCGCCGAGCCGACAAGCCCCGAATAAAAAATCTTTTTCGCGAAATCGAGCAGTTCGTTGAACGGCAGATGTTCCACGGTTCACCCCACGATGAAAGGGAAGCGGGTGAAGAGATACAAGGCGTGTTCGTAAAGCGGCTGCGCGAGCCAGGGTGCAAAAGCCATGATCATCACGAACAGCACGACGATCTTGATCAACTGCGGCACAGTCTGATCCTGGATCTGCGTCACCGCCTGCACAAGGCCGAGCACAAGGCCGAGCACGATGGCGGCGCCGAGAAATGGGCCCGTCAGGATTAATGTCGCAACGAGCGCCCGGTTGATTTGCTCTGTGAGGGAGGCAAATTCCATGGATCACACATAGCTCAGGATCAGGCCCTGCATCAGTCGCAGCCAGCCTTCGACCAGCACGAAGAGCAGGAGTTTCAGCGGCGTCGAGATCACCGTCGGCGACATCATCTGCATGCCGATGGCGACAAGAATGGCGCTGATGGCAAAGTCGATCATGACAAAGGGCAGGTATAGCAGGAATCCGATCTCGAAGGCCTTGGTCAACTCCGACGACAGGAAGGTCGGAACGAGAATAACGAAATCCGTATCCTGCGGCAGCGGTACGGCGGAATTGCGCCAGATCTTGTCGGCTGTCTGCACAAAGAAACGGCGGTCGCGCTCCAGCGTATTCCTGATCATAAACTGGCGAATGGGTTCGGCCCCCGTTTTGGTGACGCGCTGCCAGCCTTCGAATGTCTGGAAATTGGCGCGCGGGTCCGAGAAAGAAGTATAAACCTGCGACAGCGCGGGCGCCATGATATAGCCCGTCAGTATCAGCGCGATGCCGTAAAGCAGGATGTTGGGCGGCGCCTGCTGGATGGCAAGCGCGTTGCGCACGATGAACAGCACCACCGCGATCTTGGCAAACGAGGTCATCGCCACGATCAGGAAGGGCAGCAGCCCTGTGACGATAATCAGCGCGAAAAGCGCTACGAAATTCGGGGCCTCGAAGCCTTGCACGGAATGGACCTATTTAAAAATCTTCGTGACGCGCACACCGATCTTGTCGGCAACCATGACAAGCTCGCCCCAGCCTACCAGCCGGTTGAGCACATAAATATCGATGGCCTGGTTCGGCTGCCGCGAAAGTTCGAAGACATAACCGGGCTCCACCTTCTCGACATCGCCCACCGTCATTTGCAGCCGGCCGAGTTCGAAGGTCAGTTTTACTTCGAGATCGTCGACCAGCGCTACTTCCGGCTCGGCGCCGGGGCCGCGTTCAGCACTCATGTCACCCTCCATCAACCACATGTTCCGCTCCTTGATATCGCGAAACGGCGGCTCGTCCAACACGATAAAACCCTTTGTCTCGACGGCACAAGCCCGGACAATTTCCTCGCCGATCACCACCGGCGCCCGTTTTTGCTGCAGCCAGCTGATATCGAAGACGATGGCGTCGCCCGGCCGCAAGGTGGAAAGACCGGCCGAAGGCAGCCAGGTGAGCCCGGCCAGCACCCGTGCCGTTATCGGCAGATCGGGAATAGGCCGGCGTTGCTCGGGCAGCTGCGCGATCCAGTTGAGAAAACGGTCGGCAATCGGCTTTTGCGCCTCGATCAGTCCGACGAAGGGCGGCAAATCGGCAAGCGCGATTTTAAGGCCGATGGTGCCAGGCGGGTTACGGATGGGATCGGAAATCTCGTCGATATGCATGGCAATGCCGTTGCGCTCGATTTCCTCGAATAATTCCTCGAACAGGCTTTCGAAAATCAGCCCGCGCGTCACGGGCGCAAGCTGCGAGAGCGCCACGTCCGGATCGGTGCGATAGAGCAAGGCGGACAACGCGCCGGCCGGTATCCACAAAGTGAAAAGATCGCTCTCCAGCGTAAAGCGCATTCCCGCAAACGGCACATTGCCAGAAGCGAGGCCGAGCGGATGCGCGGGATTCAATGTCAGCGTACCCTGCGGCGTATCCAGCGTGAACGGCTCGCGCGATTTGCCTAGGATATCATTGTAAATAAGTTCGTCGCCGCGAATAACGGGCGGCAGATAGGCGCTGGCATGCGAAGAGGAAAGCGGCGCGGAACTGCCGCGCGGCGGATCGAAACTCATGTGCTCGGACGTGTATTCCATCTACCTGTCTTCTTGTCCCGCAGCGTGACGTCCTGTGTCAGTTCCTCGAGCCTGTCCGCGCGCCGTGCTTCCTCGGCGCTTTCGCGGCTGACGAGCTCGGAGAGCTTTTTCTCGGCCTTGCTCTTTTCAGCATAGTCAATTCGGGCCTGCTCCGCTTTCTCTGCACAGATGTCCCGATGTTGATTCGCACGCTCGATATCCTTGTCCATATCATGCAGGGCGCCCTCGCGGCGCTTAAAAGCGTCGTGACCGGCCGTAATATTGTTGATGTCCAGGCTTTTATCGACAAGGGCCTGCGTATCGGCCCTTGCGCGTTCCTCGATAGCCTTGGCAAATTCGAGGCGGCGGATCTTGAGCATTTTGAGCAGGCGCTCGGCCTGCATCAACTCCTTGAGGGCATTGCTATAAGTGCGCCGTGCCGATTCCTGCTTGCGCTTGCGGATGTCATGCAGCTTCTTGAGTTTGAGACTGCTCACGAAGCCAGGTCCATCAGCCGCTGCACGGTCTCTTCATATTTCGTGACCTCGTTCGGCGCCTGTTTCAGGAAGGTGTTGATATCGTTGATCTTGGCGACAGCTTCGTCGGCCAGCGGATCGGAGCCGGAGCGATATTCCCCGACCTGCAGCAAAAGTTCGATCTCGCGATAGCGGGCGACCAGTTCACGCAAACGTGTGGCGGCGGCAAGATGCTCGGGTTTGACGACATGATCCATGACGCGCGAGCGGCTCTCCAGAATATCGATGGCCGGATAATGCCCGCTTTCCGCAAGCTTCTGCGACAGGACGATATGGCCATCGAGAAGCGAGCGCGTTTCCTCGGCGATGGGATCGGCCATGGCATCGCCTTCGACCAGCACTGTGTAGAAAGCCGTGATGGAGCCGCGCTTACGCGGACCTGCGCGCTCGAGAAGGCGCGGCAGGATCGTGAAAACGCTCGGCGGAAAACCGCGCCGCGTCGGCGGTTCGCCCGCAGCCAGGCCGATATCGCGCAAGGCACGCGACAGGCGGGTGATGCTGTCCATCACCAGAAGCACGCGCTTGCCGAGATCGGCGAAATATTCGGCGATGGTGGTTGCGGTCAACGCCGCCTGATAACGCTCGATCGGCGGCCGGTCGGATGTGGACACGACAAGGCAGGTGCGGTCCATACGGTCCGGGCGCACGGTGCGGCGAATGAAATCGCCGACCTCGCGGCCGCGCTCGCCGATCAGGCCGACAACCAGAATTTCGGCATCGGAATCGGCGACGATCTGCGACACGAGCGTGGACTTGCCGGCACCCGCATTGCCGAAAATGCCGATGCGCTGGCCTTCGCCGCAGGTCAGGAACCCGTCCATCGAACGGATACCGACAGAGAAGGGATTGACGATGGCCTGACGGTGCATCGGATCGGGCGGTACTGCATTGAGCGCACGGATCGTCGTCACCGCGCCCTGAATGCGCTGATAGGTTTCGGAAAAACGCGTCACCGGCTCGCCGAGCCCGTCGAGCACCTGGCCCAATATATGCTCGCCGACCTCAACCGAAGGTCCGCGCCCGAGGCTGATCACTTCGGTACGTGGCGAAAGCCCTTCGATGGAACCGTAAGGTGCTAGAAAGGCCGTCGGCCCATCGAGCGCGATGACTTCGCCATACAGGGACGGCCCGCCATCGGGCGAGCGCAATTCGCAAAGTTCGCCAATTTGCGTGAGCGTGAGCTCGGCGCGAATGAGCGTGCCCGACACGCCGATCAGCTTTCCCGACGGCACGCGCGTGCGCACCTGCGAAATCGCCACTTTCAGGCGCTGGATCTGGCTGTTGAGAGTTTCTTGAATCATGGCAAGCAGCGAATAGTGAGTAGCGAATAGCGAATAGAAAAAGAATCCCTATTCGCTACTCGCCATTCGCCATTCGCTCCCTTCACGCCTTCACCCCAAGCCCCGTCTTCAGCCGCGCGATCTGGTAGGGAATGCCGACATGCACGCGGCCCTGGATGGTTTCCAGCAAAATCTCGTCGCTCTTTAAACTGGGATCGCCCTCGACGCCGGCGATCGCTTTCGCCACCATCTCGTCTTCCTTGGCGAGCTGTTCCATCACATTGCGCATGGCTTCCGTCTGGTCCGGCGGCACGCGGATGGTGACGCCGACCGCATAGCCGAGTTCTTTCAAGGCTGCGCGCAGCACGCGCCGCACCAGTTCCTTGTCCTCGAACTGGCCGAACACGCGCTCGACCGCGAGCAGCACGGTCGGCACCAGCGCATCCTCGAGCTGGAAAAGCTGTTTGCGCACGGCCTCCACCGCATCGGCACAGACACGCAGGAATTCGCGCCGCCCTTCCTGCAGGCCCGCGGCATAGCCCTCGGCGCGGGCCTCTTCGTAATAGGCTGCCGCCTGCTCCTCGGCGCTCTCCATCATATGGCGGAGTTCCTTGACGGAGGCCATGTCCATGCCCTGCTCGTCGAATTCCTCGCGAGGAATGATCTTGCGCTTCTCGGTGCCGGCCTTGTCGTCGGTCATGAATGATTTGTAGCAGTTAAGGCGAGACGGACAAGCTCCGCCGTCTCCTGCGGATCGTCGAGCGTCTGCACGCGCGCGGGCTGCAGGCCGCTCAAATTCTGACGGATATCGGCAGGCAAGAGCTGATTTTCAAGCTCGCTCCACACGAGAATGGCGGTTGCCGCAAGCTGCAGGGACTGCACATCGCCGCCGCGCAGCAGCTCGAGCATCCAGATCGGGACTTCGGAGCGGAATTTCAGACCGAAACGCATGGCATCCTGCCCGTAATTACGGATCAGCATTTGCAAATCTTCCTTGCCGATCAACGCGCCGTAATTGAGGCATTCGATGGCGGAGGCGATATGGCAGGCCACCTGCATCAACCGCTCACCTGCCAGAACATGCGTGCTTGTTTCCGTTTGTTCGGTAAGCGGCGGCGCCTCCGGCTCGCCATGCAGGATTTCCTCCGGCGTGGGTTTGTGCACGATCTGCGGCACGAGCAGGCTCAAACGCGAATCCAGCCTGCGCGTGCCGAGCAGCCGCTGCGCCATGGCCTGGCTTTTCAGATTGAGGCGCGTCACCACATCGTAAACTTCGGGGCGGTGGCGTGTCGTCCTGATCCGGTTGCCGAGATCGCGCATTTCCTCGAGCGCGGTGATGCGCTGCTCGCGCCGGGTTCTGGGGAAGGTTTCCGGGTTTGCGTCTTGATTCATCAAGCAAGTTTAGCACAAATTCGGCACGTAGGATGGTTGCGAGGTAAGCGAAGCCAAGCATTTTACCGTCATTCCCGCGAAAGCGGGAATCCAGAAATAAAGCTTAAAATAAGGGGCCGGGAAGGCTTCTGCCTAGATAATATACGGGTGTAGCTGGGGTTTTTCTTTACATCTAGATTCCCGCTTTCGCGGGAATGACGGTCGGATTTCACGTTTTGCTTTGCAGCCGCCGCAGGAAAGCAATGAGCGAAAAGGCGCCGAGCACGCCGGCCGCGATCCATAAGAACAGGGCAGTGGATGGCGACGAATACATCAGCTTCGAAAAATCCATCGCCTTGCCGCCGTTTCCACCGCCGGAGCCGGCCCCATTATCATCGCTGTCGGAAGCCAGCGCGCCGACGATCGTGCCGTCGGAGGGGAAGAAGGCGATGGAGACATTCTTGTAATCCATATCCTGCACGGCATTGGCGACAAGCAGGCGGATCTTCGAGGACAGCTCGATCGTATCCACGCTCGGCCGGTGCACGATCATGACGGAGGCGGAAGCCTTGGAATTATTGCCGGTGCGCAGATCGAGCTCCGGCATCACGACATGCACGCGCGTACTCACCACACCGTCGATTTCGGAAATCGTTTTGGTAAGCTCCTGGCTGATCGCATAATTGAGGCGGGCGTGTTGTTCAAAGGGCGAAACAATGATCCCCTCGCCCTTGAACACATCGGCCACCGATTTGTACTGCTCGTGCGGATAGCCGTAACGGTTCAGGATCTCGACCGCCTGAGCGAACTGGCTGTCGTCGACGGAAATGGAATAACTGCTGTTGTCGGCTGCCTGCTCGCGCGTGGCATTGATGCCGTTGC
Organism: uncultured Alphaproteobacteria bacterium; assembly: GCA_963714065.1. GTDB lineage: Bacteria > Pseudomonadota > Alphaproteobacteria > Rhizobiales > UBA4765 > JAZKID01. The sequence goes on from OY970226.1 coordinate 754,948, forward strand.
GATACAGCAGCGCCACCATTTCGTTGGCATCTTTTGAGGAAAGCCCGGTGTAGACCTGCTGTTCGCAGGCGCAAAGCGAAAGCGCGACAAGCGCAACCAGGGCGGCAAAACTCTTACGCATACGCATACTCTGTTTACTCTACTGTGTGGCATTTTAGGGGAAGATGGTTAAGGAAGTGGGAAGCCTCCCCGTTGTCATTGCCGGGCTCGACCCGGCAATCCATCTTTTTTGATGATGGATGCGCGGGTCAAGCCCGCGCATGACGGTTTTAATAAATCAAAAGTAAAACTCCATATATATTACGTAAAAACACTGCAAATTTAAGTTAAAATCTTATATATTCACTTTAGTTTCTGATAAGAGTGGCTTTTTTGAAGGTTTTATGTAGACTTGGAGCAAGACATAGTGTCAAAAACTATTTTAAGCGTTTGAATTAGGGAATACGTATTCATGAGCGGCGAAATCACCGATGCAATGCTTAGAACCGCTTATAATTATGCGATCGGCGCTAATGGCAGCAATGGCGATAAAGAACTCAATAATACAGCCGAGCTAAACGCTTTTTACCAAAAACTCGACCAGCTAACCGAAGCCGCCGGTTATAAAGATGTTGTTTACCACGGCACGGACCCAAGCGGTAAGGGCGAAAACGTCTGGCGTATCAAGGCGGACAGTATCAAGGGCGGAAAATTACTCGAACATAACGGTTATCAGGCGGACCTGAGCAAGGGCGATTTCAAATGGGCTTTCGGCAGCCCGGGCCATTTCTCGTTTACTTATGACAGCCTTATGACACAGTTGGGCCGGGGCGGAACAAAGCCTGCCGATAATGATTCATCGCAAAAAACCGATAAAAAAGATGATGTGAAGCCTTTGGACGAGGCAACACAGAAGCTCGTTGCAGACCTCAAGGACAAAGAAAATTTTCTAAAACTCTATGACGCATGGGATCCGGATGATCCAGCGTCGCTGGATAAAGATCAGGCACCTCAGTGGGCCGCCCTTTTGAAAAGCATGGGTCTCGATAAAGCAAAATTGGAAAACGACCAGAACCCGGATTACGAGGCGCAATGGGACAAGCTGGAGGGGATTGTTGGAGCGTTAAGTAAAACGGCCGGCGTACAGAAAGTTGAAACTGAAAAAGTTTCAGAGACTACTTCGGTAATCAAGCGCAGCACACTCTTGTCGCTTTTAGGAAATGAAAATGCACCCATCACCGTCGAAGTGCTGCTTGCCGCACTTAAGAAAGATGGCGCTTTTTCTGAATTTGATAATCAGAAAAATCCAGATCCACGTGCCGTTACCCTGGCTCTTTACAAAGCAATGGGTAAAACGTGGAACGTGCTATTCGAGAAAAAATATGGGCATCCGCTCACTAAATTGCCGCAAGAGATGCAAGAGCAATCGAACACCGTCAATAAAATCCTCCAGCTTTATATTGACGCGATGCCGGGCGCGAATGTAAGCCAGCATACGCTTCCTTTGTCCGTTTTGGACGAACTGAATAAAGACCTACAGAAGTATAAAGTTAGCATCTTTGCTGCAAGCTAATTAAAATACAATATATTTACTTTATATTCATAATTAAAACTTGATTATATTGCACTATGCAAAATCATTGATACTATAAATACACATATTTAAGGAGATACGACATGAATACCGTTCCGGGACCTTTGACACCTCCATCAGGTGATCATGGCTCGGGTCTTTCCGGGAGACTCGAATTTATCATGGAACTGGCTTTCGATGCCTTGAGTTACAGTTTTGATCTTGATCCCCCGCTTGTCACGCCTGAAACCCAGGTTGGCAATATGATGGGGGAAGCCAACCAGCAAAAAGTAGAATCTTATGTCGAAGATTTGGAAGCAAGACGCATTCAAGACCAGATTATGTATCACAAATTGGTCTACGACGTAAAACCCGATCAGGATGTCTAAGAAATATCGTTTTTAACGAAACTAGTCTTGCGGCAGATTAATTGCGCTATCTAGATCGACTACACTTTTCAAAAAATTGAACCTGGCTACAAACAAGTTTGCTCTTGTTAACCGCCCTGAGTAAGGGTTCGGAGGGTTTTTCCTGGCGCCTCAAACACATGCTTCGCACCAAGGACATATCCCGTAAAAAAGATGCTCTGCTTCTGCATTTCCAAAAGGTCTTTTGTATTTTGTCTAGAAGATTTCTGAGCTTGGGAAAGAGCTTGAGAGATGCGTGAATCTAGTCCCGGGATATCCAGTTTTACAGGCGTAAATTTTGGTTCCTCAAGGAAGAATTTTTGATGACTGAGAGCTGTATTAAAAGCATTACGAAGCTGGGACTCAAAGCTCGTAGGCGTTTGTTCTGTAAAGGAAGGGACAGCTATTTTCTGAATATCTAGGGTCATGTTGCCAACCTATATAAGCTTCATTGCTTAACTTTTAAGGAAGATAAACAATGAAAAATAAATAGACAATTATGACATAAAAAAGCCCGGCATAGCCGGGCAATTTTGGAAACACTCAAATAGCGCGTTACGAAACCTGCGACATAATTTGAGTGTTGGTCCTGAATGTCTGGGCAAGAAGTTCAGCCTGCTTTTCTTGAGAGTTAATCTGACCGCTAGCAACTTGAACAGCAATCAAATCATATGAATTCTGAACTGAAGCCGCTCTTGCTACCTGAAGCTGGCCCTGAATGGCGGGGTCTAGAGTTGAAGTCCCGGTAGCTCCGGTAATTGGATCTGGCATCTTACTCTCCTATTTCCTTTATTCCTTTTCGCCGTTTTTCTTCACTATCGAAGTCCACGGTCATATTTATGCATCAAACATAGGGTAGAGGCGTTTAAAAGTCAATGTGAAAGGTAGTTAACGGAGAGCAAACAAAGTCTTAAACTTGTATTAGTGTTAATCATTTCCTAAATTTTACATATCTATGATGGGCAGGTACAGAAAGAGCCAAGATTTACCGGCATGAGGCAAGAAAAATACATGCGATTTTGTGTAAATCTTATCCATCTGACGGGCATGAGAAACTTGCCGGAGCCGGGCGTGCGCCTGCTTCTTTTAACCCCTGCCCTGTTCATGCTCTGCGCATTTACTCTCGACAGCCGGCCGGCTAACGCGCATCTCATTCAGCTCGCGCAATATGCACCCTATACACCCGCCACCGAAGAAACGCCCGCAGAAGAATTGCAAGCGCCGCCCGCAAACCGCAAGCCGGTTTACACCCGCGGCCAGTCCACGGTCGACAGCACGGCGGACGATGTTGCGCCCGCCAAACCAAAGAAGGTTAAAACCGAAGCGGCGGGCGATCTTGCCGTGCCGGTTCCCGGTGCGGGGCGGAGCATCGATTATGTCGCGGTCCAGCAACCTCTCGATCAGGCATTGCGCGAACTCGGCCAGGCGGCGGGCGTGCGCGTCGTGGCATCCGACGGCGTGAAAGGCACTGTGCGCAAGCGGCATCTGAAAGGCGAGCTGCCGATGCTGCTCGACAAGCTCGCACAAGAGTTCGGCCTGTTCTGGTTTCCCGACGGCGGCGCCGTTTACGTCGAAGCGCTGGACGAGCAGAAGACGAAAGTCGTCAAGCTGAAAAATGTCGGCCGCGAGCAGATTTACGAGGCGATGGATCAGGCGGGCTTAAGCCGCGCGAAATCGCGCGTGCAGGTGAGCGATGGCTCGGCGCGCGTTGTCGGCTCCGATAATTTTCACAAGACGATCGAGGACCTGCTTGCCTCTCTCGCGCCGCCGGAAGATCCGGATATCAAGATCATCAAATACGGGACGAAGGTTTCGAATTAGGCTTTGCCGTCATCGCCGGACTTAATACCACGGAATTTAAACTTTGCTTAAATTCCTATGCGATCCATCTTTTAAAATTTATGATGGATGCGCGGGTCGAGCCCGCGCATGACGAATTAGTAAATATCTAAAACTCTATCTATTAGTATTAAAACATCAATAAGCCTGAAATTACAGGCGTTTACTACGTTAAAACTTGATAAACCATAGATATACGCGTAATTTTTCAATAAAGGGCCGAAAAGGCTCTATGGTTTTTGGACATATTGTAAAATGGGTTTTTTGTCAGAATTTCTCCGGAGCGCGGCCACGAATGTCGGATACAATCTGTCGCAGTCCATGCTTGGCGGCCAGCAGGGCGCAGGACCGGGATTTCTTGGCATGCTTGCGCAGGCGGGCATTCAGGCCGGTGTGCAGACCGGGCTTGGACGCCTGACCGGCGGCGCATTTGCCAATAACGGCATTCCGTTTTTCACGCCGCCTTTCAACCCGAATGCGACAAGCGGCATTCCCCTGTCGCTGAATGGCATGGGCGCGCTCGATCCGTTTGCAGCACTCGGATTGAACGGTAATGCACAGCAGCTTGCGATGCTGCAGCAACTGGCCGCCTTGCAATACAACAATCCCGCCCTCGGGCTTTCCGGCCTCAACCCGGCTTACAGCTTTTTGAACCCAAGCCTGTTGCCGCTGGGCCTGAACAATAGCAGCGCGCTCAACACATCGCTTCTGCCTCTGCTTCTTTCCGGCCAGAACCCGCTCACGCTGCCGTTCAACACGAATTCCGGCTCCGCGCTATCCTACCTGCTCGCCAATAATGCCGGCACGCAAGATCCGCTGCTCCGCCTGCTGGGGATGAATACGGGCTTGCCGATGTTTAATGGCAATTCCGGTTTTCCGCTGAACGGGTTTTTGAATCCAAATATATTGGGCACGAATTCCAGTTCTCTTCTGAACCTACTGCTGGGGCGCAACGCACCGGGCAGCAATTTGTTTTCGCCGCTGCCGCTGAACGGCCTGAACGCGATGTGGCCGGCAAGTTCCGGCTCGTCGCTGCTCTCGACATTTGCCAATTCGCTGTTGTGGCGCAACACGGCGCTGCCGGGCCTGCCGCTGGGCCTCGGTAATAATACAAGCCTCAACGGATTGCTGCAGCGCGGCACTCTGGGTACGACGCAGCAATATGATTTTTCGACTTACGACGGCCAGCAGGGCAATGTTTCGCCAACCGATGTGGCGGCTTTCATTTTCAATAAACTGAACGGCAGGCTTCCCGCCATGCAAGAGCTTGCCGTCTTCAGGCAGAATTTCAACATCAACCAGCTCGCGCAATTCGTGCAGAGGAACAATATTGTCAAGCTGGATACCAATGAAATGACAGCCATGCGGCAGCTTTCCGGTCCGGCGCTGCTCGATAGGCTGATTGCTTCCATCATCAAAATTAATACGCAGGTCATCAGCACGCCCGGCGGCGGCTCGTCAGGTCAGCTTGGTTCGGGGCAGGCCCAGGTCAGCAGGTTTAATCTGGTGGATATGGTTTCGACGCCGGGCATACCGCCGCGCGTACAGCCGCCGGTCATCGTGCCGCCGCGCCCTCCCATTACGCCCATTCCCGTGATCAGAACGCCGCCGACGCCCCTGCCCATTCCGGAAACGCAATTAATACCTACGCCGCCATTATTGACCGAGCAGATTCCGCCTCCGCAACAGCAACAGCCGCCACCGCAGGAACCTGCTCCGCAGACGCCCACAAGAACGGAAACACCGAAACCACCGCCGCCACCGCCACCGCCACCGCCACCGCCGCCGCCGCCGCCGCCGCCGAAACTGGGCTCGGTTTTCCAGACATGGGGCGATCCCAAATTCGACATGGACGGCGACGGCTCTTCCGATTTCGACTGGCATAATAGTCTGATCATCAATGTCGCTGCAGACGGAGACGGCAAAAGCTTCATTCCGATGATCGTGGAAAGCATTTCAAGCGGCCGTGGCGGCAACGATCCCGATCTGCCGCACCTAATGAAAGTTTACTTGGGCCCGAGCGGCAAGGCCGGGCGAGACTTGGTTCTCACCATCCGCAACATCGCCAACGACAACAGTAATAAACCGGGCAGCAAAGGCTATCGCGACGGCAAGATGGATTTTGAGATCGAGGAGGTGCCGACGAGGGAGGTCGCAGCCACATTCGTGGGTTTCAACGAAGTGTATGAGGATCGCAAGGAAGGTTTCCTCGCCGACAAGAAAAGCGCGCGAGGCAGAACCTTTAACGCCGAAAACGGCAAGGCACACAGTGCAAGCTCGCTTGCCCAGAAGAAATTCTTTAAACTGGTCGGCGAACCGCAGATGACCTATGAGCGCGGCAAAGGCGTGTTCGAGGCAACATTTACGCAAGGCGACGACAAGACGGGTATTTCTACCTTTAAACTTAGAATCAAAGAACTTAACCATGGCAAAGTGGAAAATGGCCGCCCGCAAACGACCATCGACTTCGCGCGTACAAATTACGAGCCGCCAAAAACTTCCGCAAACAAGGAAGCAGGCGACAAGAGCGAAGTTGCGGCCGCAGAAGGCGCCACCGGCTCCAAGCGCAGATCGAAGCGCCACGCCACGCAAAAGAATGCCGATACTGACGAAGATACTGACTAAGCCTTAAAAGTGCCGGCCCGGCCAAAACGGCTTTTTGCTTCATCCCTGCTTGATTGTTTCCCGCCGGAATGGTTTGTTCCGTCAACCCTCACGGAGACGGATATGGCGCAGGATCAGCGCGGCAACCACGACCAAAAAACATTCCAGTGGGACGATCCCCTGCTGCTCGCCGATTCCCTGACCGGGGAAGAGCAGATGGCGCGCGACAGTGCGCGCAATTACGCGCAGGGCAAATTGTTGCCGCGGGTCCGCGATGCCTTTCAGAAAGAAATTTTCGACACGGCGATCATGCGCGAGATGGGCTCGCTCGGCCTGCTTGGCCCTACCATTCCGGCCGCTTATGGCGGCGCCGGCGCTTCCTACGTTTCCTATGGCTTGATCGCGCGCGAGATCGAGCGCGTGGATTCAGGCTATCGCTCGGCCATGAGCGTGCAGTCTTCGCTCGTGATGTATCCGATCTATGCTTATGGCGACGAGGCACAGCGTAAAAAATATTTGCCGAAGCTCGCAAGCGGCGAAGCCATCGGCTGTTTCGGCCTCACAGAGCCCGATGCCGGCTCCGATCCCGGCTCCATGCGCACATCTGCGAAGAAAACCGCCAAGGGTTACAGGCTGAACGGCAGTAAAACCTGGATCTCGAATTCGCCCGTGGCCGATATCTTCGTCGTCTGGGCGAAATCGGAGGCGCATGGCGGCGACATTCGCGGCTTTATCCTTGAAAAAGGGCTGAAAGGGCTTTCGGCGCCGAAGATCGAAGGCAAGCTCTCGCTACGCGCGTCGATCACCGGCGAAATCGTCATGGAAGATGTCGAGGTCGGCGAGAGCGCCCTGCTGCCCAATGTTGCGGGCCTTAAAGGACCGTTCGGCTGCCTGAACCGCGCGCGTTACGGCATTGCCTGGGGCGCGATGGGGGCTGCGGAATTCTGCTGGCACGCGGCGCGCCAATATACGCTCGAGCGGCATCAGTTCGGCCGTCCGCTCGCCGCAAACCAGCTCGTGCAGAAAAAACTCGCCGACATGCAGACCGAAATCGCGCTGGGCCTGAATGCCTGCCTGCAGGCGGGAAGATTGTTCGATGCCGGCAAACTTGCGCCCGAGGCGATTTCGCTGCTCAAGCGCAATAATTGCGGCAAGGCGCTCGATATCGCGCGTGTCAGCCGCGACATGCATGGCGGCAACGGCATATCGGAAGAATACCATGTCATGCGCCATGTCATGAATCTGGAAACGGTGAATACTTACGAAGGCACACATGATATTCATGCGCTGATCCTCGGCCGCGCGCAGACCGGCATTCCGGCGTTTTGAGGTTCGTATGGCGCGCAGCAGGGGCATCCGCCTTTCCGCAAAAACGCTGACCTTCGTCAGCGAGCAGCCTTATGCGCGCAGTGCGGGGCTTGGGCGCAAGCTTGGAATTTTTTCGGTGCTGTTCGCGTTGATGGCGCTTGCCTTCCATGCCTATGGCGGCGCCGATACGCCCGCTTTTTTCACGGCGGAAATGATCGCGCTTGTGCTTGCGACCTTCGCCATGTTTTTTTCGGCGCGCGCCTTGAGCACGATCTGGGCGCGCGGAAAACGGGGCCTCGGCGATGCGATCCTGGGGCTTTGCTACGGCGCGCTTCTGTGGTCGGTGCCGCTGATGCTGCTGCTGGTCGCCAACAGCTTTCCGCTGACGACAGACGTGACGACGCAGGGAGATCTGGTGCCCGAGTTCCTGGTCCTCGAGGGTGTGCGGCCGGATTGGGCCAAATCCGTCGATCTCGACAAGGCTCAACCCGCACAACTGGCGCGGCCGCTTTCCACCGATGTGCCGCTGAACGATGTTTACGATCTTGTCACGAACCTTGTGAAAGCGATGGGCTGGGAGGTCGTTGCCGAAAGTCCGCCGGAAGACAAAACATCGCGCTTTGCCGCCATCCAGGCAACCGCCACGTCCGGTTTCGGCTTCACCGACGATATCGTTATCCAGCTGGTCGCCAGCGACAAACATACGCGCGTCGACATGCGCTCCGCCTCGCGCGCCGGGCCGTTCGACCTTGGCCTCAACGCGCAGAGGATCGACAATTTCCTGCTGCTGGTGCGTCAGAAATTGAACGAGCGCTAGATCAGCGAATAAAGCGCGCTCAGCTCAACAGCGGGCTCGGCTTTCACGGCGCCGCGGGCAACCAGATCTTCCAGATGTGCAAAGACGCTCAAGGCGGCAACGACATGCATCGGCTTGTCGAGATGCGCATAAACTTTCCCGACGATTGCCGGAATCGGCAGCGGTTTTTCCTGAAGGGCATCCAGGATTTGCGCTTCGCGCAGCAGGCGATGGGCAATGATGTTTTCGATCATGCGCACCGGCTCGAGGATCGGCCCGCCATGCCCAGGCCAGATAATTTGCCAGCTGCGGGCGCCGATTTTCTTTAAAGAATGCATATAGGCCCGCATGCTGCCGTCCGGTGGCGCGATGACGGAAGTCGCCCAGGCCATCAGGTGATCACCGCTCAGCAGTACATCGTGATTGAGCGCAAAAGCCATATGATTGGCGGTATGTCCGGGCGTGGCGATAGCCTCAAGCGTAACGCCGTGTCCCGAAATTTTTTCTCCATCCTGCAGGAGATGATCGGGCATAAAATCGAGATCCGCCGACTCGCGCGGTGCCGCCTTCTGCTCTTCCCAGGCTGGGGCGGCGCGATATGCATCTTTTGCATAAAGCGGCGCGCCGGTTGCGGCTTTCAGTTTGCGCGCGAGCGCGGAATGATCTTTATGCGCGTGAGTGATTAAAATATGCGTGACGCGCTCGCCGCGCAGCGCCACCTGCAGCGCATGAAAATGTGCTGCATCGTCCGGGCCGGGATCGATCACGGCGACATCGCCGGTGCCAACAATATAGGTGTTCGTGCCCGTAAAGGTCAGCGGCCCCGGATTGTTCGCAGTCAGCCGCCGCAGCCGGGGCGACAGCCATTCCACGCGGCCGGGAATGCCGGAAAAGCTGCGGTCGAAAATAAGGTCGTCGGCCATTCCTTATCTTAGAACGATTTGCGCGTCCGCATCAAACGGCCGCCCGATTTTTCTCCATAAATACAGGCAGCTTCGTGCCATTGCGCACTTTCAAGCTCAATCTGATTTCGGGCGGCATCATGCTGATGCAGATGCGCGGCGGCTTGGCAGGGACATCGGAGAGAATACCGAAAGTGAAGGCGGAGGCCATTTCCAGCGCCAGCAATTGCAGCTCCAGCATGGACAGGCCCATGCCGAGGCAGGTGCGCGGGCCGGTCCCAAATGGAATATAGGCATTCGATCCGTAATCGCGATCGAGGCAGAAACTGTCCGGTTCGCTCCAGAAACGGGAGCTGCGATGGAACATCCAGTTGCTGATGATAATGGACGTACCTTTGCGCAGTCTCACACCGGCAAATTCCGTGTTCTTTTTCGCTTCACGCGAGAACCAGTGAAAGGATGGGTAAAGCCGCAAGGTTTCTCGCACTACGTTCATAGATAATTTGGCCTGCGGCAGTTTGCCAGGATCGATTTCACCCGCCTCGTCCGCGACTTCCTGCGCTTCTCTTGAAAGCCGTTCGCACAACACAGGGTCTATGGCGAGATGATAGAGCAGCCATGCCGCGGCATTGCCGGTGGTCAGCCGCCCGCCGAGATATAACAGCAAAATCTCGCCGTTGATCTCCTCTGCGCTCAGGCCAAGCTCGGCAAGCGCATGTACAAGTCGCGGTGACGCCGCATTTTTCAATGCTTTTTCGACGATATGGGCAACCGCACGGCGGCTGGCCTGCAGTTTTCGTCTCTTGCGGGCGCGCACCCATGGCCAATCCGGCAGCATCTGGAAGAAGCTGTCGGCCAGATCCTGCTCGACCGTGTGAATGGCGTCGATCAGTACGTTTTCATCGCCCGTGCTGAGCGTATTGCGCCCGAAAATGATCGCATTGATGATACGCAGAACCAAAGGCTGCATGATTTCGAAAGCGTCGAAGCTTTCTTCCTTTGAATATTCCGCAGCATGTCTGCGGATGATGGCGGAGATCTCGGTCACGAAATTCTGCCTTAAGCCCCGCGTGAAATATTCATGGTGAACATCGCGGCGGCGTTTATATTCATCGCCGCTGAGCGTAAGCGTGGTCGCACCCAAAAGCGCCTCGAATTTCTTGATGAACTGCCCCTTGCCGAATTCGCTTTCGTCTGCCTTCAGCAGCGGCTTGATCAGCGCGTCATCGTTCAGCATATAAACAGGCGATAGGCCTATCCGCAGTTTGATAAGAGCTGCCGCTTCTTTCGATTTGTCGAGGAAAAACTTTAACGGATCACGCTGCAGAGCGGCGAAGTCTGAAAATAAATGTGTCATCCTTGATCTCCATATGCCGGGTCAAGTCTATCATAGGACGCAGGATTGAGAAATTCTGTTCTGTCATGGGAACCTCGCCCGCCATGGCCAGCTCGAACCTCCCTTTGCTGTCGACATCTATGGCAAGCGGCGCGCCATAACGGCGCATTTTAAGACCAAGGCGCGTCAACTGCCGCTCCCGTGCGGGACTAAAAATGCAGACCAGCCCCTTGGCATCCTGACCGACGGCGAAACGAAAAAGAAGCCCATAAAGGAACATGCTTAGATATTTATAATCGCGATTGATGCCAAACCGGCTGACATCCCAATAGTCCGCGCCAAAAGGATAAGACTGTTTCGTCGCCAGATAGGGAAAAATCTGCGCGGAGAAATATGCCTTGTCGCAGCGATTAAAGCGGAAATAACCGGCAACATCCTCACCGGACAATAATGCGCAATGAACTGTCTGCGGCGTGTCGAAATCGTCTCTTTCGATGCCGTCTTTAGTATTCAGAAGCCAGCCATGCTGCTTGCAAAAAAGTTCGTAGCGAAAACGAAAAATTTTTGTATCCAAAGCCGGCTCTTCCCCTTCGTGAAAAAAGTGGGCTGAAAGCCTTGTATCTAATATAGCTTGATCCATAAGCATTTTTACCGATTTCATCTTCGCAAAAACGCATTAAGATAACATCCCGGAAACCCGTGATGAAAATTGTATTTGATTTAATTAGATTGCTTTTTCATGGAACTTGAAGATGCCCTGACCGCGGTAGAAGCAGCCGACAGTCTGGACGACCTCATGCTGACATTGCAGACAATTGCGACGTCTTACGGTTTCGATTCCTGCGGCTTCACGGACACATCGCGCCCCGGCGATAAGAATCCTTTTTTCATTGGCACGCACGATCCAGATTTTGTGAAAACTTATTTTCAGGAAGGATTTAAACAGTCCGATCCCATTCTCGCTCTCACCAGGCGCAGCAATATGCCTTTCAACTGGTCGGGCCTGCCGCTGGCGCTGCCCAAAAAATCCGGAGCCTACAAGACCATGACAACAGCCTGGGATTTCGGCATTCTCGACGGCATTACAATTCCTTTTCATTATAATGATCGCCTGGGGCGGCGCCATTCCAGCAATTGTACCTTTTTCTGGAAAAACAAGGCGATTGCATTGCGCAAGCTATTCAAGCTCAAGCGCTTCGAACTGCATATGATCGTGCTGTACTGGGCGCAGAAAGTCGTTGATCTCGAGGAAGTTAACCGCAGGCTGCAAGCACACTTTTTCGATGTGCAAGGCGAACCTCTCGCCGACATTCGTCTCACCGACCGCGAAAAAGACGTTCTGGCCTGGGCGGGGCGCGGCAAGACGGTTTCCGAGACGGCCGATATCCTCGCCATTTCCTACGATACGGTGGAAACGCATATGCGCCATGCCATGCAAAAGCTCAGCGCCAACACCAAGACGCATGCGGTGGTGAAAGCGGTCTATCTCGGGCTTGTAGATGTATAAAGGAAAGAACCTGTTGCGAAAATCCGTAACGTTTTAATCATTTCTGTCAGAGGTCTTCTATTTTTCTAAGGCATAATCGGAAACCTTATCTGGAGAACCGCATGACGTTCCGGCAACGAATGCATAAATTCCTGAGACGCACCGACGGCGCAACCACGATCGAATTCAGCATGATTGCCGGCGGAATCTTCTTGCTTATACTTCCCGTGGTTACAACCACAGGCAAGCATCTGGATTCGAAATATGAAACTATTTCGCAAGAGGTTGTTGCGGCGGTAGATCCGGAAAGCAGCATTTGCGCCACCGATCCCGAGGCCTGCGGCCAGCATATTCTTCCCCAGGAGGATGGGAACCAAGGCGAGGAAGAACTTACGTCAGGATGCGCTGGCGGCGGAGCTGTGGGCATATGCCCTGTTTTCCAGCCGCTTGATCCATAATTTACGCGCCAAATTTGCCCGCTAAGACGTAGCAATAAAAAACCGCCGTAACATGCCGGCGGTTTTTGCAATCTATCGGGACGATTACGGTGCATTGCCAGCAGGCAAAACTATAGCAAAAACGTCACAATCGCCGAACCAGAATGGTCGGAGTGGCAGGATTTGAACCTGCGACCCCTACGTCCCGAACGTAGTGCTCTACCAGGCTGAGCCACACTCCGACATGCTGGTCTATGCTATCGAAGCAGGCTTTTTTGGCCGCACTCCGATAATTGCGTTAAGCCATAACGGGTGAAAGCGATTGCTGCAAGCTGCATAATTGCATCTGGCTCTTGTGAAAGCATGTTTGCGCCGTTACATCTTGCGAAAGTTGGGGCGTCGCCAAGCGGTAAGGCAGCGGTTTTTGGTACCGCCATTCCCAGGTTCGAATCCTGGCGCCCCAGCCAGCCTACGCTCTTCGAGCTTCGGCTCGGCGAGCCGCGCGAGCCAGCCGAAACGAGATTAGAGCGTGGCTGTCACGCCGAAGCTGCGGAGCAGCGAAGGCGGACTTCATAGGAGCGATATGCCTTCAGCCATCCACATCACCCGCGGCCCTGGTATCGAAAGCACGCATGACGTCGCCGTCTGCATCGTGAATGATGACGGTGAAACCGTTTTCAAGCATGGCGATAGCACGCAAAAAATCTTCCCACGCTCCGCCGTGAAAATCATGCAGGCGATGCCGCTTGTCATCAGCGGCGGTGCCGACGCCTTTCAGCTTGATGAACGCATGCTGGCGCTCACCTGCGCCTCGCATTCCGGCGAGGCGGAGCATGTGGAACTTGTCGCGGAAATGCTCGGCAAAGCCGGTCTTTCGGAAGCCGATCTCGAATGCGGCCCGCATTGGCCTTCGCGCAAGACAGCCGCTTACGATCTCGCGGGGGAAGGAAAAAAACCATCGCAGCTTCACAACAATTGCTCCGGCAAGCATACGGGCATGTTGCTTTACGCGAAACACAAGGGGTATCCGACAAAAAATTATGTTTCTGCCGGTCACCCTGCGCAGCGCGATATCCGCTCCTTGCTCGAGGATGTAACGCAGAAAAAACTGGGCAGTGACGATTGCGGCATGGACGGCTGCTCCCTCCCCGCTTGCATGTTTTCTCTTGAAGCCCTGGCACGCGGTCTCGCCAAACTCGGCACAGGAAAAAAACTGACGCCGGAACAAGCCACAGCCGCGCAACGATTGCGCACGGCTTGCGCCAACTATCCGTTTTATACTGCAGGCACCGGCCGTTTCGATACGAAAGTGATGCAGGCTTTGGGCGAGCGCGCTTATGTGAAAACGGGAGCGGAAGGTGTCTATGGCGGCATTCTGCCAGAGTTAAAACTCGGCTTTGCCGTAAAATGTCTGGACGGCGCAGTTCGTGCTGCCGAATGCGTGACCGCCAATATTATCGCGACGCTTCTACCGCTCGATGCGGCCGAAAAACGCACGCTTGAGCCTCTCTGCGCGCCTGCGTTGACGAACTGGCGGGGAGTTGAGGTGGGGAGAGTTGCAATAAATGCCGATTTTCAAAGGGAATTGGCAAACTGCAAGCCTTGAAGCAGCAGTTTATTTCCGTATGCAAAGCTGATATTATGGTAAATAGAGAAAATATTATTTAAATCAAATTTTATTGATGTGACGGCATGGACGTAAAGCTCAATTCTGTTTCTGACCGATCCGAACCGGCTTCTGCCGGGCCGGATGATACTGATTTTAATCAGGCGCTCGCGAGTACAAAAGACGATCCCGTCATCATCAACCAGATCAGGAAAACGAATTCGCAGATCACCGAATTTCAGGAAAGGGTTGCCGCGGCTAAGAAAACACAAAAGCCCTTGCCGGATCAGGTCGATCCTATCGAGCCGGAAAAGCAGGGCGAGGAATTCGGCAAGGAACTGGCAACAACCAAGGGGCAGCAATTCGTACTGATTGGCGAGCACCATAATCAAGCCGACGAATGGAAAACGCTGGTTTCGATCATCCAAGGATATGAGAAGAACAGAAATTCAAAAGATAAAAGGCGTCTCATTTTTATATATGAGGGAGAGGATAATCCAACAGTAGGCACAGCATGGCGCGAATGGAACGATACGCCGATTGTAAAACGAAGCCTTCTCGGCAACAAGCTCAACGAGCGCTATGGAAAAAACAGTGAAGAAATAAACAGATATTGGCAAAATCAAGTGCAATCAGGCAAGAACGCAAGATATCTGCCTATGTCCGATGCCCTCAATTATATCAGCGATATAAGATCGGACATCAATTTTTATATTGTCGACGCCAATTACCCTATGAATTTTGAAGGAAAAAAACATATAGGAAAAACGAAATTTGCCGACCGTGATACAGTAATGGCTTTTCACATCGACCGCCTGAGTAAAGAATTTCCAGATGCCATTTTTATTGGCAACATCGGCGCGCATCATGTTATCGAGAAAAGCGCCGGGAACAATAATAAGCTTAACGATAACGGTGTTAATATGAGCCATACGATGGCCAAACAGCTTGCATCTCTCCATGGCTATACTGCCGTGCATACGATTGCCAGCGTTCCCTATGGAGCATCATTTTCAAACTCGGAAGACGAGCGGGTTTACGTAAATCAGAATTTTTTTGATAAATATATTCCCATACGTGCTTTCGACGCGAAAAAAGACACTTGGCAGAACCCCTGGAAAAACGCTGCAGGGAAGCAGAATTCGTTCGCGTTTGAGGACATGCCCTCGCATAACGAAGTCATCAGACTGGATCCCGTTTGGGCAGACGATCCGGAAATCAAGCAATTCAAGGCAGAGGTCGCCAAGGCTAAGAAAAAAATACCGAAGCTTTCGCTCGAACGAGATATTTACACATGGAAACGCGATGCACAGGATTTCGGCAAATCATTGGCGGTCAGCAGCGGAGGTCAAATTGTGCTTCTGGGATACGATACTAAACAGACCGGACATTGGGATGTGCTGACTAACATAATCGAGACATATGAAAAAACGAAAAACAAGACGGATGCGCGCGCCATTATTTTCATAGCGCCCAAGGAAACGCGTAGCCTCTATGCTGCCGGGGCGCGCCGCTGGAATAAAATGCCGCAGCAGGAACGCAAACGCGGCGCACTTGGTGATGTTTTGCTGGAAACGATGCAAAAAACCCTTCCATCCTATAATAATGAACTTCTTGCAAACGGTCCCATACGCGCTTTAGGAGAAATGGAGGCTTTGAACAAACTAAGTAAGCTACGGCCCGATGTTAGCATTTATGCCGTTTGCAACAACGAAAACACCGACATTTATCGAATGAAAGACAAGGAGCCTATAAAAGAATTTAATCCCGATTTTGCGGATCTTGATACGTCCATGGCTCTTAACATACAGAAGCTGCGCGAACAGTATCCGGATGCAATTATCGTTGGCGCTTTTCACGCCGGACATATAGCCGAACGTACCAAAGACGATTCTGCAAAGTCAGAAAATCTGGATGAAGGTGGAAACAATCAAAACGATCAGATGGCTGAACAGCTTTCGCTAATCAATGGCGATAATGTAGTGCGCAGCTTGCGCATACGTACATACGAAAAAAGCCATAGCTTCAATGCCTACGGCGACGAGATCTATACTGACCACGGCGAATATGACAAAACTATTTTTGTACCGCCCGCGGATTTATCCAGATGGCGCAAACACTGATTTCACTCATTCACCCTTAGCAATTTCCCCAACAACTGCCCCGCCGCCTCAACAATAACAGTGCCTGACGGAAAAAGCGCGGCGGCGCCCATTTGCAAAAGCGCTTCGCGGTCGGAGGGCGGAATAACGCCGCCGATCACGATCATGATATCGGGACGGTCCAGTATTTTTAAAGCTTCGCGCAGCTCCGGCACCAGCGTAAGATGCCCCGCCGCCAATGTCGAAATGCCGATGATATGTACATCGTTTTCGACCGCGAGTTTTGCGGCTTCCTGTGGGGTTTGAAACAATGGGCCAATATCGACATCGAAGCCAAGATCGGCAAAGGCCGAGGCGATCACTTTCTGGCCGCGGTCGTGCCCGTCCTGTCCGATTTTCGCAACCAGAATGCGCGGGCTCCGCCCTTCGCGCGCGCTGAAAGCCTCGATGCGTTTTTCAAGCAGGTTGAGCGCTTCCGCATCGATGTTCAGTTCCTTGCGGTAAACGCCGTGCACGCCCTTGATCTCGGCCTTGTAGCGACCGAAAACTTGCTCTAACGCCGCCGAGATTTCGCCCACCGTTGCCTGCGCACGCGCCGCATCGATGGACAGCGCGAGCAGATTACCATTGCCGCGGGCGCCTTCGGTTAATGCGCCGAGCGCTGCGTCTACCTTTTTCTGATCGCGCGAGGCTTTCAGTTTTTTCAACTTCCCGATCTGAAGCAAGCGCACGGCGGCGTTGTCGACTTTCAGCAAATCCAGCTCTTGCTCATTCTGCACACGATATTTATTGACGCCGACCAGAATTTGCTCACCCCCATCGATACGCGCTTGCGTTTTCGCCGCTGCTTCCTCGATGCGGAGTTTCGGCAGACCGGATTCGATGGCTCGCGCCATGCCACCGCGTTTTTCGATTTCGTCGATATGGATCAGCGCGCGCTCTGCCAGATCGTGCGTCAGACGTTCGACATAATAGGAACCGCCCCAGGGGTCGGCGGGGCTAAGCGTTTCGGATTCATGCATCAGCACAAGCTGCGTGTTGCGGGCGATGCGCGCGGAAAAATCGGAGGGCAGCGCCATCGCCTCGTCCAGCGCATTGGTATGCAGCGATTGCGTATGACCCTGCGTCGCAGCCATCGCCTGGATTGCCGTGCGCATCACATTATTAAACGGGTCCTGCGCGGTAAGCGACCAGCCGGAAGTCTGGCAATGCGTGCGCAAGGAAAGCGAGCGCGCATCCTGCGGCTTAAACTGTTTCACCAGCTTCGCCCATAACAGCCTAGCCGCGCGCAGCTTCGCCACTTCCATGAAAAAATTCATGCCGATGCCGAAAAAGAAGGAAAGGCGCGGCGCGAAATCGTCGATCTTCAAACCGGCGGCCAGCCCGGCACGGATATATTCCACGCCGTCCGCCAAAGTGTAGGCAAGCTCAAGATCGGCACCGGCGCCAGCTTCCTGCATGTGATAGCCGGAAATCGAAATCGAATTGAATTTCGGCATGTGCTGCACGGTATAGGAAAAAATATCCGAAACGATGCGCATGCTGGGCGCGGGCGGGTAAATATAGGTGTTGCGCACCATGAATTCTTTCAGGATGTCGTTCTGAATAGTGCCTGCGAGCTGCGCAGGCTTTACGCCCTGCTCTTCCGCAGCGACGATATAGAGTGCCAGGATCGGCAGCACCGCGCCGTTCATGGTCATCGACACGCTCATCTGGTCGAGCGGAATACCGTCGAACAGCGTGCGCATGTCGATAATGCTGTCGATAGCCACGCCCGCCATGCCGACATCGCCAACGACGCGCGGATGATCTGAATCATAGCCGCGATGCGTGGCGAGATCGAAAGCGACGGACAAGCCTTTCTGCCCTCCGCTAAGATTGCGCTTGTAAAACGCGTTGCTTTCTTCCGCGGTGGAGAAGCCCGCATATTGGCGGATCGTCCACGGATTTGCCGCATACATTGCCGGGTAAGGTCCGCGCAAAAACGGCGGCAGGCCGGGCATGGTACGAACAAAATCGAGCCCTGCGATATCGTCATGCGAATAGGCAGGCTTGATAGCAATGCCTTCAGGCGTGAGCCAATCCCTCCTTCCCTCTTGCGGCGAAGATGTCGGATG
This sequence comes from uncultured Alphaproteobacteria bacterium, assembly GCA_963714065.1. Classification (GTDB taxonomy): domain Bacteria; phylum Pseudomonadota; class Alphaproteobacteria; order Rhizobiales; family UBA4765; genus JAZKID01. The sequence goes on from OY970226.1 coordinate 773,440, forward strand.
AGATTCAAAATCTATCTTCGCAAAATCCGGCAGGCTCATGCGGCAGCCTCTTTTTCGTTTTCGAATTCCTGCGCTTCGCGCCACAGATTTAACGCAGCCGCGGAAGGTTGCGGTTGCGGCGGCATTTTTTTGAGCACGCTCACATCTTGCGGAGCCGTATCGGCAAAAGCGGTAATGCCGACAATCTCCTTTTCATGCGCGCGGCGAGCATGGGATCGCACCTCGCGTTTTTCGGCGATGGCGCGCTGGATCTCTCCCGCCCGCAAAGCCTTCAGCAATCCACCCTGTTTTTCGATGTCCTGGAAGATTGCCCATGCACTTTGCGCAAACTGCAAAGTGAATTCTTCCACATAGGCCGAGCCGTTCGCCGCATCGCGCGCCTTTGCTGCATGCGATTCATCGCGAAGGAGATTCAAAGTATTGCGAGCCATGCGCCGCGCAAACGCATCGGGCAGGCCCAGTGCTGCGGTGAAGGGCAGCACGGTGATTTTTTCCGCGCCGCCGATAATGGCCGCGAAAGCCGCAAGCGTATTGCGCATGAGATTGGTATGCGGATCTCTCAAAGTCAGCATGCGGAAGGAAGTTTCGGCGGACAGATGCACATCTTGCAGCTTGCCCGCAACAACTTCGCAAAAGCGCGCCCAAAGCAGGCGCATCGCGCGCAGCTTGGCAATGGAAATGAATTGCCGCGCATCGGTAGCCAGCAATAACGAGAAACGGTTCAGACTTTCGGTAGCCTGCAAGCCATGCGCTTCCATCAGGCGCAGATTTTCGACGGCACTGCTAAGCGCCAGCGCCAGTTCCTGCGCGTCCGATGCGCCGGCATTATGATAAAGCCGCGCATCGATAACGAAGCCGGCACCTTTCGGTTTGTACTTTGCCAGAAGTTCGAGTGCTTCGGAAAACCGTTTCTGTAAATGATCGAATGTCCCGCGCAGGGTGGCAGCGCCAAGAAAATCGAACCCCGGATGTATTCCGGCAAAACCCGCCTGCAAGAAAGCGCCCGTCAGCTCAAGATTATTTCCCGTTTCCAGCCGCGCGGAAATTTTATTTACGGGAAGGCCGTCGAGAAAGCGTTTTACATCTTCTGCGTTTTTCAGCTCGATGCCGAATGCCTGCGCGTGCGCGCCCTGCGCCGTAATGATCAGCCCGCCGCAACCATTTTCTACATCATCCTGCGCCTGCGCGCGCGCCTCAACAATATCGGGCAGATCGATGCGCGGACGCGCTAGAAAACCCTGGTTGGCGGGAGCGAGAGCCGGATGCGCGCGATCGCCCGGCACGTATAAAGTGCGAACGGGGATCCCGTCATCGGTTTTCTTCTCGAGCTCGGCAACATCGCCCCCTTTCAGGGATTTTCTTGCCGCCTCGCGCCAATCATCAAAAGAAGGCGCTGGATCATCTCCGGCAAGATCCGCATTCATCGTCAGGCGGCGAATTGCGACAGACCGGGAATTTCGGCAACAAGCTTGCCCATGGTTTCCTCGCCGGCATATTTTTTGCCGAGCACAAAAACCTCGCGGCTGAATTTCTGTACCTGCGACATATTGAGGCCCAGACCCATCAGCTTCGTGCCGACCGCCATGATACCGCCGCCGAACGCGCCCATCATGCTGCCCAAAGCACCGCCCTCGCCTTCGGCTTCCGCCATCAGCGCCTCAGCCTCGGGGAATGTATCCATCAGCTTTTGTACAGCATCGGGCGGGCCTTCTTTTTTCAGGAATGCGAGGATGATACCTGCGGCCTTGCGCGCGGTTTCCTCGCCGATGCCGACGGAAGTTGCAAGAGTTGAAATGGCTTCGTTCATGCGGCTTTCCCCTAAGATGACTTGTTTATAGCGTTACGGTTAAGCTTAGGCAAATGCGGCAGTCGCCGCTTTCCTTTTTTGTTCAGGCATCCTAAAAGCTTTTCATGACCCGTAAATTCTTCGGCACCGACGGTATCAGAGGCAAGGCCAATAGCGGCAAGCTGACGCCAGACCTCGCGTTGAAAGTGGGCATGAGCGCGGGCCTGAGCTTCAGGAAACGCGGGCAGGAGCGCCATTCCGTGCTGATCGGCAAGGATACGCGCCTGTCCTGCTACATGATCGAGCAGGCGCTTACCGCAGGCTTTCTCTCGGTCGGCATGGACGTGCTGCTGGTCGGCCCGATGCCGACGCCGGCCGTTGCGATGCTGACGCGCTCGATGCGCGCCGATCTCGGCGTGATGATTTCCGCTTCGCATAATCCTTATCACGACAACGGCATCAAACTGTTCGGGCCGGACGGTTATAAACTGTCGGACGAGATGGAGATCGAGATCGAAAGCCTGATCGAATCCAATCTTCAGGCCGAACTTGCGGACGCGCCCCATCTCGGCCGCGCGAAAAGGGTGGAAGGCGTGCACGCCCGTTACACCGAATTCGCCAAACTCACTTTGCCGCGCAACATGGAGTTCAACGGCCTGCGCATTGTCGTCGATTGCGCGAATGGCGCCGCCTACAAGGTTGCGCCCGAAGTCTTGTGGGAACTCGGCGCGGAAGTGATCGCTATCGGCGACAAGCCGGACGGCTTCAACATCAATTTCGAATGCGGCTCGACCGCGCCCGACGCGCTACGGACGAAAGTGCGCGAGATGCGCGCCGATATCGGCATTGCGCTCGACGGCGACGCCGACCGCGTACTGATCGTCGACGAAAAAGGCGAAATCGTCGACGGCGACCAGCTGATGGCGGTGATCGCCCAATCCTGGTCCGAAGACGGACGGCTGTCGAAACCGGGCATTGTTGCAACCGTCATGTCCAATCTTGGTCTCGAGCGTTATCTGAAAAGCATCGGCCTCGACCTCGTGCGCACGCAGGTAGGCGACCGCTACGTGCTCGATCAGATGATCGCACATGGTTACAATGTGGGCGGCGAACAGTCCGGCCATATGATCCTCACCGATTATGCGACGACAGGCGACGGCCTCGTCACGGCTCTGCAAGTTCTGGCCGTGTTGAAAAAATCCGGCAAGCCGGTGTCGGAGATCTGCCACCGCTTCGAGCCGCTGCCGCAGATCCTGAAAAATGTCCGCGCCGCCAAGGCGAGATTAGACAGCAACGATGTCAAGCATGCCATCGACGCCGGCCGGAAAAAGCTCGAAGGTCTCGGCAGGCTCGTCATTCGTCCGTCCGGCACGGAACCCGTGATCCGCGTGATGGCCGAGGGCGACGATCGCAAATTGATCGAATCGGTGGTCGAGGATATCTGCCAGATCCTGGCAAAAACGGCCGCGTGATTTCTAAGCTTGCCCTGCGCCGCATTCACTGATGATCGGCGAGAAATACTTCAATCAATCAAAGATGATCTCTCCAAATTTAATGTTACGTTAAGTAAAACTATTAATTAACCTTTAGGGTTAAAAAGTAACGTTAATCGCTCTTTAAACGTTTTCGCGCATAGTGGCCTGTGTGTGAATTCGTCCGGCGTTTTTTCAAGTCGGGTAGCAGAAGAGTAGAGAGACGAAGATGATGAAAAGAGCAGTCCTCGCCGCAGGCGTTACGTTGTTAGTCTTTGGGTCGCAAGCTTTGGCCTCCGATCTGCCCTTCCCGCCCCCGATGCCGGAACCCATCCTTCCCCCCGTCGAAAGCAGCAATGGCGGCTGGTACCTGCGCGGCGATGTCGGTGTCGGCATGGAAAGCTATGACGGTTTCGAGTTCGATGTGCTCGATGCCGGCGCGCTCGACGGCTATTCGCTCATCCAAAAGAGCATGAACGACAAGACGATCATCGGCACCGGTCTCGGCTTTCAATGGAACGATTTCCTGCGCTTCGACGTGACCGGCGAATATCGCGCCGCCAATAACTGGGGCTTTACGCTGGCAAGCCCGCCCGTGGTAGGCGGCCTTCTGGACGGCCTGCAGGGGTTCAACGTCTACAGCGCCAATCATGCGGCCGCGGTCGGCCTCGTCAACGCCTATTACGATATCGGCGACTTCTGGGGCCTGATGCCCTTTATCGGCGGCGGCGCCGGTTTTGCCTATCATCGCGTGACGGGCTTCCACGACCTAGGCACCGGCATCAACTGCGATGCCAGCGGTTGCGGCTTCGGCATCGCCGAACCCGTCAGCAATACGACCTTTGCCTGGGCCGTCCACGCCGGCATGGATTATGAAGTCAACCAGAACCTGAAACTGGAAATGAGCTATCGTTACCTCGACGAAGGCAACGCCAATGCGGGCACCGTGCTCTGCCTCAACACCGCCTTCTGCGGCGACGTTAATTACACGATCCGCGAGATTACCTCGCACGATATGCGCATCGGCATGCGCTGGACCTTCGGCGGCCCCGAAGCGCCCCTGCCTCAGCCTGAAGAGCCGGTGATTCGCCGCTACTAGCTTAGCCTGACCTGAAATCTGAAAAGGCGGCCTCCGGGCCGCCTTTTTGTTTTCTTCTGTCTAAAGGCAGGATTTAAGCCTCCGGCACGCTTGACCGCACAAACACGAACTCTTACGCCTTGTGACGGGACACCTTTCCCCAACGAAGGGCGTCCATCTGGAAGGATGGATTATGACAAACAAGCCTGATCAGCGGCCGAAACGTCCGCATTTTTCTTCCGGCCCCTGCGCCAAGCGCCCCGGCTGGTCCGTGAAAAAGCTCGATCTTGCGGCATTGGGCCGCTCGCATCGAAGCCCGCTTGGCAAGCGCAGGCTGAAAAGCATCCTCTCGCTGATGCGCGAAATCCTGGCGCTGCCGGCCGATTACAAAATCGGTATCGTGCCGGCATCCGATACGGGCGCGTTCGAAATGGCGCTGTGGTCGATGCTGGGCGCGCGCGGCGTGGACGTGCTGACTTTCGAGAGTTTCGGCCAGGGTTGGGCGTCGGATATTACCAAACATCTGAAAATCGAGGATTGCCGCGTGCTGGACGCGCCCTATGGCGAATTGCCGGATGTGCGCAAGGCGGACACAAAAACGCGTGACATCGTCTTCACATGGAACGGCACCACCTCCGGCGTGCGCGTGCCGGATGCGGACTGGATTGCAGCCGAGCGGCAGGGCCTGACATTCTGTGACGCCACCTCGGCCGTTTTCGCGCAGGAGATCGACTGGTCGAAACTCGACGTGACGACCTTCTCCTGGCAGAAGGCGCTGGGCGGTGAAGCCGCGCACGGCGTTTTGATTTTAAGCCCGCGCGCCGTGCAGCGGCTCGAGACCTATACGCCGCCATGGCCGCTGCCGAAAATTTTCCGCCTGACCAAGCAGGCTAAGTTGATTGAAGGTATTTTCGAGGGCGAGACGATCAACACGCCCTCCATGCTGTGCGTCGCCGATTTCGAGGATGCGCTGAACTGGGCGAAAGAGATCGGCGGCGGGCCCGCGCTGATCAAGCGCGCCGACGGCAATCTGCGCCTGCTGTCGCGCTGGGTGAAACATACGCCGTGGATCGATTTTCTTAGCCAGAAGCCAAAGCAGCGCTCCAACACCAGCGTGTGCCTGAAATTCACCGACCCTGTCCTTGCCGGGCAAAGCGAGGACAAGCAGATCGAGTTCGTCAAGAAATTCTCCGACCTGCTGGAGAAAGAGAATATCGCCTTTGATATCAAGCATCATCGCGATGCGCCGCCCGGCCTTCGCATCTGGTGTGGCGCGACCGTAAACCGCCGCGACATCGGCGCATTGTTGCCCTGGCTGGAATGGGCCTACGCAACCGCGCGCATTGAACTGAAGATTGCGGCCTGACATGCCTTCCGTTCTAATTTCAGATCAGCTTTCGCCTGCCGCTGTGGAAATTTTCAAGCAGCGCGGCATTGTGGCCGATGTCCGCACCGATCTCTCCAAGGAAGAACTCGAAAAAATCATCGGCAATTATGACGGGCTTGCTATCCGCTCGAGCACCAAGGTGACGTCGGCGCTACTGCAAAAGGCCGGCAGGCTGAAAGTCGTGGGCCGTGCCGGCATCGGTGTCGACAATGTCGATATTCCGGCGGCCAGCGCGCGCGGCGTGATTGTCATGAACACGCCTTACGGCAATTCGATCACCACGGCGGAACATGCCATTGCCATGATGTTCGCGCTCGCGCGCCAGTTGCCCGAGGCCGACCTTTCGACGCGCGCGGGCAAATGGGAAAAAAGCCGCTTCATGGGCGTGGAGCTAACCGGCAAGACGCTCGGCATTATCGGCTGCGGCAATATCGGCGGCATTGTCGCCATGCGCGCCACCGGCCTGAAAATGCGTGTTGTGGCCTTCGATCCCTACCTGTCGCAGGAGCGGGCGCTGGAGCTTGGTGCGGAAAAGGTGGAACTCGACGAGCTCTTAGCGCGCGCCGACATCATCACGCTGCACACGCCGCTTACCGAGAACACACGCAATGTCCTGAACGCACAATCGCTGGCGAAATGCCGCAAGGGCGTGCGTATCGTCAATTGCGCGCGTGGCGGACTGGTCGACGAGCAAGCCCTGTTCGATGCCCTGCAGGCGGGCCATGCGGCGGGTGCGGCGCTCGACGTATTTGCCGTGGAACCGGCGAAGGAAAATCCGCTGTTTAAATTGCCGAATGTGATCTGCACGCCGCATCTCGGCGCCTCGACCCTGGAAGCGCAGGAAAATGTCGCCCTGCAGATTGCCGACCAGATGGCCGAATATCTGCTGCGCGGCGCCATCACCAATGCCGTGAACTTCCCTTCAATTTCCGCCGAGGAAGCGCCGCGCCTGAAACCTTTCATCGATCTTTCCGAGAAACTGGGCTCGTTTCTCGGCCAGCTCACCGAAGCGCCGATTAAATCCATCCGCATCGAATATGAAGGGCAGCTTGCGGGCATGAACACGCGCGCGCTGACGGCAGCCGCGATCACCGGCGTGCTCTCGCCCATGCACGAAGGCATCAATATGGTGAGCGCGCCGAGCGTTGCGCAGCAAAGCGGGATCGTCGTCGAGGAAGTCAAGCGCGACACGCGCGGCCAGTTCGAAAGCCTGTTACGTATTACGGTCGATGCAGAGGACATGCAGCGCCACGCGGCGGGCACCGTGTTCCACGACGGCAAGCCGCGCCTTGTCGAAATCCGCGCCATTGCCATGGACGCGGAATTTTCACCCCACATGCTTTATGTGCGCAATGCCGACAAGCCGGGCTTTATCGGCGCGTTCGGCTCATTGCTGGGACAGGCGGGCGTGAATATCGCCACATTGAATCTCGGCCGCGACAAACCGGGCGGCGATGCCATCACGCTGGTTGCGGTGGATGAGGCGATCTCGCCCGCTCTTTTGAAAGAGATCGAAAAAATTCCGCAGGTGAAACGGGCGAGGAAATTGTCGTTCGGCGTGGATGTACTCAGCTGATTTTGTGCCGCTGATAAATATCCCGAACCAGTTTCGCGAGATCTTTTTCGGGCCCCACAACCTGCTCGCCCAATATCAGATCCTTGACGACGACCTCGCCCTTCCCGCGCTCGTCGTCGCCCTGCATCACCGCGCAAACGCTGCCGCGCTTTGAAGCATAAGTGAGCTGGTTGCCAAGCTTGGACGATGTGCCGAAATAAACTTCGGCGGCGATTCCGGCTTCGCGCAATAGCTTTGCAAAACGGAGGCAACCCGCCATCTCCGCGCCGAGCGCCGTGCAGACGACCACCGGGCCGGGAGTTGTGGCCGCATCAGCAAGGCCGCGGCTTTTCAGTGCGGCAAGCAGGCGCGAGACGCCAATGGAAAAGCCGGTGGCAGGAACTGCCTCGCCCCTAAAGCGCGCGATCAGCCCGTCATAACGGCCGCCACCCGCGAGCGAGCCCATGATCACTTTCTCGCCCTTGTCGTTTGTCACGGAAAAAGCGGGCTCCGCCTCGAACACCGTGCCGGTGTAATAATCGAGGCCGCGTACGATGGAGGGATCGACGACGATGCGGTCTTCACGATAACCGTTTTCGCGGCAGAGCGTTGCGATCTCGCGCAGATTGGAAAGCGCCTCACCCGCCATCAGGCCGGATAATTTGTCGATCGTCGCTTCATTCGTGTCGGCGCGCGCTTTCAGCAGTTGGACGACACGGGAAATATCCTTGTCGGCAAGACCGGCGCCTTTCGTGAAATCGCCGGATTCGTCCTTGCGGCCGGTGCCGAGCAGCGCATGCACGCCGCTCTCGCCGAGACGGTCGAGCTTGTCGATGGCGCGCATGACGGACAGGCGCTTGCCCGCGTTCTGCTCGCCGGACAGGCCAAGCGCATCCATCACGCCATCTAAAATCTTGCGGTCGTTGACCTTGATCAGATAATCGCCGCGTTTAAGGCCGAGCACTTCCAGCGTGTCCGCCATCATCATGCACATTTCGGCATCCGATGCAGGCGTCGCACTTCCCACCGTATCGGCATCGAATTGCAGGAACTGGCGGAAGCGTCCGGGCCCCGACTTTTCGTTCCTGAAGACGGGACCGAAACGATAAGAGCGAAAGGGTTTCGGCAGCGCATCGAAATGCTGCGCCACATAGCGCGCAAGGGGGGCCGTGAGATCGTAGCGCAAGGAAAGCCACTGCTCGTCCTCGTCTTGCAGCGAGAATACGCCCTCATTGGGCCGGTCCGTATCGGGCATGAATTTGCCAAGCGCTTCGGTATATTCAAAGAGCGGCGTCTCGATACGTGCAAAGCCGTAAGAGCGGAACACCGTCTCGATTTTCTGCGCCATGGAATTCAACGCGTCGATATCGGCCGCATTCTGATCGGCAAAGCCGCGCGGCAGAAGAGGTTTCAGTTTATGAGGTTTGGTCATGGCTGACATAACCAAGCAATGAGCAGGCAGGCAACAGCGGATTTAATGTTTTCTATTTTCTTTGCATAAATTTTGCGGCGTCTTGAGGGAAAAAATCAACCCGTTTTGCATCATATGGAAGGAGCGGTGAATAATTATCTTTAAAGGCAATAATGTGAATGCCAAATTCATTTGCCATGCTCTGTAAAATATTCTTGTTGGGTTGCGTGCCTGCAAGCTTACAGGTCGTGAAAAGAACACGGCTGCCAGGAACCAACTTCCCTTTGTTAAACAGAGAAGAAACAAGTCTTTTTATATCGTCCATTGTATACTGCGTTTCATAAAGCCACATACCGGCACTACCATCGCCATGCCCAGTGATTATAAGATCCGTGATCGTGCTTGCATCCCCTAAGGAACCCAGTAAATCGCTTATGCTTTTTATCCCAAAAATTGCATTCGTTTGCGTAGTTTCTATATATTGCCGCTTCAAAACTTCAGAAGGGAAACTGATGTAAGGATCGGCCGATTGCGGACGATTATTTGCAACTATTTCCTGTGTAAGATTCTCATGTACTTGTATTCCAAAACTTTCATCCTCTCCGGGCCGGGCTGGAGAATTGGCGCTAATTGCAGTCCATGTCTCCATCTTCCTTATCCTGCTGAGCATTCGATTACGCAATCGCTCAAAACTTGGAGAGACCGGCACAGGATTGCGGAAGCTATCAATATAATTCTCAATTCTCGTAAGAAAGTTGGGCGACAACATCTTACGATTCTTTTCCAGCTCTAACGAGCTAGGGGTACTTTTGCCGATAATTTTGCCTGGAATGGTTCTCGTTTGCAGCGGTGTCGGCGCAGGCTGCGCCGACGGCAGCGCACCGTCTGGAGCGAACTGCACTAGAGGCGATGCTTTACTTCGAATAGGAGCAATAAACATGGATCTGAACCATCATAAAATCGGATGCATAATTCCATACCAGATCCAAAAATTCAATCTTTGCTAACCATAACTGACTTTTGTCAAAACTTTAGTAACCGTAATTTCGACAAAAGCGGCGTAAGGCCATGAAATTTGGGCTTTATTTATGATTATCGCTCAATGATCCTTAACGTTAATGCGGCGGCTTCATGTTTTGCGTACCGTCGCATTGACGGGTGTTTTGCCAGTTCGAGTGGTGCTTATGTTGCGTTTCAAGATTTTCAGCGCCGGCGCTTTTGCCTCGGCTGTCATATTTGCCTCCCTGCCCGCTTTTGCGATGCCGCGCGGCTATAACACGGCAGACAGCAATGCGCAGGCGGTTGCCAGGCTGAGTATTCCCTGGTCGCAATGGTATAACGATCTCAACGATGAGCCGCGCGCCTATCAGGGCCGCTACACGCGCGAGCAGACGGCACGCACCTGGTACATTCCGGCCCCGAATGGCAGCATCAATCGCAGCGCGAGCATCGACGCGCAGGGCAACCGCTATATCAATCAGCCCGAGCCCGAGCAGAGAAATGGGCTTTATCAGCGCTATGCCGGCACGGCCACGCAATCGAACGACTATTACCCGCCATCGGCTTTCCAGAAAAACGGGAACTATCAGCGCTATGCCAGCACGGCCGCACCGTCGTCGAACGACTATTACCCGCAAGCGGCTTTCCAGATGTCTTACCAGCCCGATACCGTCGTGCCGCAGGAAGACGACGGCGGCACCCTGTCGCCGCGCTTTCACCGCCAGAGCGTTGCCTATAACGGGCCGGAGCAGCCGGGCACCATCATCATCGATACCGAGCAGCGCTTTCTCTTTCTCGTGCAGGAAGACGGGCACGCCATCCGCTACGGCATCGGCGTCGGCCGGCCGGGTTTCGAATGGGCCGGCGTGAAATCCATCTCCCGCAAGTCGGAATGGCCGGACTGGACGCCGCCGGACGATATGCTGACGCGCCGCCCCGACCTGCCGCGCTTCATGCCCGGCGGCCCCGGCAATCCGCTCGGCGCGCGCGCCATGTATCTGGGCTCGTCGCTCTACCGCATTCACGGCACCAACGAACCGCAGACCATCGGCAAGGCCGTGTCTTCGGGCTGCATCCGCATGGTCAACGACGATGTGATCGACCTTTATAATCGCGTGCGTTTGGGAACAAAGGTCGTCGTTATTTAATTCAAATGTATATCACATGTAAAAAGCATAAGCTTTACTATGCTAGTTTAGTTATAATTTTAATCAATTCAATGTTATCAAGATTCTGATTGACTTATTAACCGTTTTTATTAATTATAGTCTTCGAGTAATACTTAGAGTTTATAGAAAGGTTATAGTTATGGTTTGCGGTCCTCCAAGTGCGGGTTTTTATCGTCCTCCGATTAATTATTGTCCGCCGGTTCAGCCACCGATTTTTGCCCCGCCATGTCCGCCGGTGCAGCAGATTTGCCCACCGATTTTCCAGCAGCAGCCGATTTTCCAGCAGCAGCGCCAGGTTTGCGTCACGACGCAGAATTGCCTGCCGCAGGTCAACCGCGGCTTCTATAATAGAAACCAGGGCTTCAATAATTGTGGGCCCCAGGGCTTCTATAATCAGGGCATTAATAATTGCGGACCGCAGGGCTCCTATAATCAGGGCTACAACAACTGGGGCAGCTCCGGCACCGAAGGCTTCTATCTCAACGATATTTTCCAGCCTGTTCTGGCGGCAAAAAATCTCGATGAATGCTGGAAGTTCAAAAACAATGTCTGGGGTAGCGTCCTGAACAACCTCATCCCCGGCGCGATGTCCATGATTGCCGGCATCTTCGGCATCGGTGGCGGCGGAGGCGGTGGCGCTTCCGGCGGCGGCGCGAGCGGTGGAAGCGGCGGCGGAACGGGCGGAACCCAGAAGGATCAGAAAACGGATCAGAAGCCCGCAGAAGGTGCGAAAAAAGTAGCCTTCGATGCTGCCGAACCGATGACGCTTGCCGATTATCAGGAACTGTACTCCAACCTGGAGGCCTGATATGGCCTGGCCGTTCAATACGGCATCGGGTTCAAATAATCACCTTCGAGGTGACGCCAGGACGAATGAAGTCCTGGCGATCACGGCCGAGCAATTCGGCGCCAAGCTGAATTTGAACCGCAATGCCGTCAACCCAGCCGACCTGAGGGTCGCTATCGATAACAATACACGCGGCATCAAAAACGAGGCGGGAGGCATCGAAACTCCGATCGGCCTGACCGTTCCGATGCAGGATACGCGCACGGGCCGCATTACGCCGATATCGACATATTACGCGAACCACGCGACACTCTGGGAACGCACGTTGGGATTAAAGCGCAACAGCTTCAAAGATGAAGCCGTTCCGCACGAACTCATGCATCAATATCTCGAATGGGGCGGCTGCGTTCCCAAGGCCAGGGATACCGATGCCGTGAAAACGCACGAGCTTGCGTCGGTGCTTGCGGCCAAGCGCGCGCGGCCACAAGATTTGTCGGCCCTTGCTTTCAAGGCCCTCGCCTTATGGGGCCATGATGCCGCGAGCCTGTCCGGCCCCTATTGCTGGCCCGGCCTTGCCTATATGGTTGCCGCGCAATGGACCTTCGGCGGCCTTCAACAGGGAAGCGCGTTCATTCAGAAATATAATCGGCTGCGCGATGCGGACAAACCGCGCGGCATCAATGCGTCGCGGACTTACCTTAAATTGATCGCCCAGGAAGCGGCCGCGCATCATGTAAAGCCGAAAACGCTGGAGATGACCATCGCCCGCAATTACGACACGGCGCTCGAAAAAATCGGCGCCATCGTCAGCGGGCGGTCCGTGCAGGCGTGAGCGGCTAGAATTTTCCCGACAGCCAAAGGCTGAAATAGGGAGAGACGCGATCCTGATCGTTGATCATCGCGCCTGCGCTCAATGCAAGATCGTAACCTGCAAACGCAAGACCCGTGGCGGCGATCCCCCCTCGCGCGTTCCAGCCGGTGATGTTGCCGCCGACCCCAGCTTCCGGCCCAAGCTTCAGCGTTCCAAAACCTGTCGGCCGGCCAGCGACGAGACTGGCACTCCAGTTGTTATCGATGGTAGAGGCGCGGCCTTCGAAGCCGATAAATTCGCCCGAGCCGCCAAGCCAGAGAAGTTCGGCAATGGCATTTGCGCCGAACTGTGTGTGAAGTCCGAATTGCGTATCGCTGAAGACCGTGACGCCGCCATAAAGATTTGCGCGCCAGGGGCCTCGATGAAAATGCGCGCCGATATAAATACTGTCTTCGCTCTCGATGACATAGGAGCGTGGCGCAAACGGGCTGAAATCGTCCCAGCCCGAGAAGCGGCCTTCATAGCGAAAACGCAGGCCTTCTTCCTCAAGCCCGCGGCCGGGTGCGAATACAAGCTGCGCTTTTGCGGAGACGCTTTGCTGCGGCGAGAAAAAGGACGAGACCGCCCATTGCCAGCGCTCCGCGTGAGCACTGCATGGAATGGCTAAAATTATCAGAAGCAAACATATGAAAATATATCGCCCCCTCCCCCGTAGGGGGAGGGTTAGGGTGGGGGCATCCAGATGGTGCCCTACTAATGCCCCCCTCCCGACCTTCCCCCTGCGGGGGGAGGAAAATAACGAGACCATTTTCCTAACCACGCTTCGCCTCTTCGCGGATGGCGCTCAAGGATTTCGACGGCGTGATGACTTCGGGATCGATGCGGACATGAATGAGCGACGGTATTTTGCTTTGCAGGGCCGATTTCAACGCAGGTTCAAATTCTTCCGTTTCGCCGACCGAAAACGCTTTGCAACCGAAGCTTGTTGCCATCGCGGCAAAATCCGGATTTTTCAGGTCGACGCCATAGGCGCGACCGGGGAAATGTTTTTCCTGATGCATGCGGATCGTGCCGTACATGCCGTTGTCGATCACGATCACAATAATGTTCAGATTAAATTGTACGGCCGTCGCCAGTTCCTGCACGGTCATCATCAGATCGCCGTCGCCGGCAAAACAGATGACGGTGCGCTGTGGGTATAGAGATTTTGCTGCAATGGCCGCAGGCAAGCCGTAACCCATCGAGCCCGAGGTGGGCGCGAGCTGGGTATTGAATTTGCGAAAAGGATAGAAGCGTTGCACCCAGGCCGCGAAATTACCGGCGCCGTTCGCGATAATCGTATCCTGCGGCACGAGCGCCGCCGTTTTCAGGACAAGTTCCGCCATCTGTACGGCGCCTGCATTGCGCGTGGGCGCGCGCCATTTTTCATATGCGTCATGCGCTTCCCGCGCCGTATTTGCCCAGGGAATTTTTTGCGGCGGTTTTAGCGCAGCCAGTTTCAGGGCTGTCTCGTCGGCGCGCGCGCAGAGCGCCAGAGCTGGATGATAGACGCACCCCAACTCTTCGGGATCGGGATGGACGTGAATGAGTTTCTGGCGCGGCTGCGGCACGTCCATCAACGTATAGCTCTGCGACGGCATTTCTGAAAAACGCCCGCCTAGCATCAGGATTGTGTCGGCATTCTTGATGCGCTGCTGCAACGATGCTTCCGCTGCAATACCGACATGTCCCGCGAAATTCGGATGCAGGTGATCGAACAAATTCTGCCGCCGGAAAGACACGGCGACAGGCAATTGCCAGTTTTCGGCAAAGCGTGTAATTGCCGTGCGGCCGGGTTCGGACCATGTCGACCCCCCCAGCAAAACAAGCGGCGCTTTCGCACCTCGCAACAGCTCTGCAATTTCCGCAACCGTTTTTTCGTCGACATCCTGATGGATCGGCGCAAAGGCATCAATGGGTGGCGCAAGGATTTGCTCCATCAGCATGTCTTCGGGCAGCGAGAGCACGACCGGCCCTGGCCGTCCCGATGTCGCGATGGAAAAAGCGCGGTTGATGAATTCCGGCAGGCGTGCCGCATCGTCCACTTCCGCGACCCATTTGCAGATGGGCGCAAAAAAGCGCGTGTAATCGATTTCCTGAAACGCCTCGCGCCCTCTAAAGCTGCGCTCCACCTGGCCGATGAAAAGGATCAAAGGCGTCGAATCCTGAGATGCCACATGCACGCCCGCAGAGGCGTTCGTCGCACCCGGGCCTCTTGTTACGAAACAGATGCCGGGTTTTCCCGTCAGTTTACCTTGCGCTTCCGCCATCATGGCGGCTCCCCCCTCCTGACGGCAGACGGTGAGTTCGACCGGCGCATCGCGCAACGCATCGAGCACGGCGAGATAGCTTTCGCCCGGCACGCAGAACGCATGCGCGACGCCGTTCGCAACCAGCTGATCGACCAGAAGCTGGCCGCCGGTGACTTTATTCTGTTTAGGCTTGGGCAGGACGGAAGACATGCAAGGCCCGGAAAGATGCTTTTTTAAAGCGCGGCTTTACGGCTGATGCAAGCCTGAAAACTATAAAAACTTATTGATTTTAGGACAGAATGTTCTTCATTTTTCCCGTGAAGGCATTGATGGCAAGATAGCCGCTGCTGCCTGTGCTGGAAAAATTATATTTATCGAAACACCCGGGATCGACGGGGATCACCTTTTGGCCCGTTTTTTTATCTTCGAACAAGAATATTTTATGTTCCTCCTCACTCCCATTCGCATTCTTTCCTTTTACGATAATTTGTTGACTCGTCTGCTCATACGTTCTTCCGTCCGAGAACTTGAGGACTGCACCAGCATTTTTCATAAGAGCGCTGCGGCTGGGAGCTTCCGATACAAGCACGCGTCCGCCTTTATTGGCGGTTGCTGCATCGGCAGAGCCAGGCGAAGCCATGATGGCACCAAAGACGAGGGCACCGACAACAGGGGGTCCCCACGCCGGAATGGTGATGGCCCCCGTAGCAACCCCTACAGCCGCGACAACGCCTGCCGCCGCAAGAACCAGATAACCGCCGACATTTTTGACAACCTGCCAGCCGTTCCAGTTTGAAGGCTCCATACGCCTTCGTTCTTGCTGCTCATTCTCTGGCAAAGGTTTTAGATCAGGATATGGCCTTGGACTGCCTTTTCTATCAGCTTCACAGTTTTTCAAATTTTTCCAATGATACTGCCATATTTGATATGCTCTGTTTTTTTCATTCCATAAGGCTTCAAGCTGGGTATCCCTGGCTGTAAAATCGAGAGGCGATGCTCCCACAAAATAATAGGGGCGGCTTGTGAAGAATTTTGTGAAAGCTGCTGTGAGTCGCTCATAAATACTTTCTGCTTGCTGTGCCTTTTCTTCAAACGGGCCACAGTCTATATCCCCCCCTGTGGCAATCGTTTCTTCTATGTTTTCGTTAAAAACATTGGCTACTCTGCCAAAATTATGGGATTTATAGCCATAATCTAACTGAATTGGAGCAAAAGCAGAAATAAACATAGATCCTCAAAGCATAAATTTAAAATCGCTAAACAAGGCCTATTGTAAATGATGTAATGGGTCAACATACATAATTCTTCAAATTTATTAGCTCGCCTTATAAGTGCGGGCTCTGATTTACCGCTAGCGTGGCAATAAATGGTACAGTCGGGCGGGCTTGAACCGCCGACCTCCGGAGCCACAATCACCACATAACTTATGGCGAGGCAATAACTTAGGGATGTAAAAGTTGTCAAACTTCCCATCAAACATCAATAACTTAGCCTATTGTTTGGCAAACCTTTTTCTAAAATAGAGCGCCCTGAGGCCGCCCAGAAGCGCGTAAGCCTGGCGTCATAAAGATCAACTCGCGCGCCTCGCATGGTCGCGCGCCGTTGAAGGTATAGGTGACGCCAGTTTCCTCGAAATCGAAGCCTGCAAAGACCTCGCGAATATAGGGTGTGTCATTGATCGACAGGATAAACCGCCCCTTCAGAGCGCGCAAGATGCCTGCAAGCTGGCTGAAATCATCTTTTGAGAATGTGCCGGGCTCATAATAATCCTCGCTGCCGTGGTAAGGCGGGTCGAGGTAGAACAGTGTTCCAGGCGCGTCATAATTCTCGATGAAGCGCTGATAAGGCAGGTTCTCGATCACCACCCCCGCCAGACGGTCGTTTAGATCCGTCAGGATGGGTGCCAAGCGCGTGACGTCAAAACGGCCACTCTCACCTAGAACCATGCCGAAGTTGCGCCCTGTGACCTTCCCGCCATAGGCCAAGCGCTGCAGGTAAAGGAAGCGGGCGGCACGCTCTAGATCTGTCAGAGTTTTCGGGTCAACCGCCATCAGCCGGTCGAATTCCTGCCTGGATGTAAGCTTGAACTTCAGCATGTCCATGAACGCCTCATAATGGCGCTGCAGGATGCGAAAGAAGGTTGCCACATCACCTGATATGTCGTTGACGATCTCGCCGCCTGGCGCACGCGTGCGGCGCAGGAAAACGCCACCCATGCCAACGAACGGCTCGGCATAGGTTTCGTGGTCTATTGCGTCGATCATCTCGACAAGCTTTTTGGAGAGGATTTTCTTGCCGCCCACATAGGGCGCGGCAGGTGAGACCGGACGAACTGGTCGCAGCTTGGCATTATCCATATTTTCACCGTGAGACGTTTATGCTCCGCGCGCGCGAAAGCGCATGGCGGGCAGTCTTTCGGTTTTACCAGGCTGAACGGGCTTCTTAAGCTGGCCCGTTGTAATCGGGCGTTGGCGCGCCCGATGCCCCGCTATGCGGGAAAATATTTATAAGGCTTGTCGTCGGTGACCAGTGTGCTCAAGATTCGTCACACGTCGGTCGAGACCATTGATCTGTGTGGCGTGAGTGGCGAGCAGCACATCATATTTACGAAGTTCGCTTACGTCTTTTGCCATCTGCCCCATATCTTTGGCGACTTCCTCGAATTTAACTTCGAAGGCGGCAACCTGATTACTAAGCCGCCAAGATATGAGCGCCATCCAGCCGATGAAGCCCGTCGTCATCGTCGCGTATATGCCGACGACGACCATCAATAACTGAGAGTAAAATTGCTCCATCGGTGGATCTCCTTTTTAGTTGTTTTGTTCTGGCAGTGGAAGATTGAACTCATCGAGCAGGGCGTCGAGCAGCGCCTCAGTTTCTCCGATGCTCGCGTCCGTCACCGGGCCGGCCTTGGTGAGACCGATGAAGTCTGTGACAATCTTGATTGCACGCTTCCCGGCTTCGCTGTTGCCAGCCTCATACAGGGCGCCGACGACTGTGAAGCCCTTTTCAAGTAGTGCGATTATTGCTGCGGTTTCCATTATTGTGCTCCTATTGCTGGCGTCTCTCGTTTGAGATCGTCCATGATTTGCTTGAGGGTGTTGTAGGCGCTCAGCGCGCTTACCTGGTTGTTCTCTTTCACGAACTTGCGAAGATTGGCCAAAACGATCTTTGCAGGCCGCGTGTAAGTTTTTTGAAGGTATGCGATCGTCTCACGGCATGAGATGTCGATCGCTTTGCGGATGCAGAGTTGCTTATAGAGATTCAACCCTGTTGCAGCGACCACCAAGCCTTTTTCGACCTCATGGAGATCGGCCTGAGTGATCGGGTTCGTCCGAGGCGTAAGAGCCTCCTGCACGGCAATCTGCAACACCTCAAACTGCTTGGTGCAGCCGCCTAAAGATAGCGTCGACACCATGAAAAGAACGAGC
The DNA here is from genome assembly GCA_963714065.1 of uncultured Alphaproteobacteria bacterium. GTDB lineage: Bacteria > Pseudomonadota > Alphaproteobacteria > Rhizobiales > UBA4765 > JAZKID01. The sequence continues at coordinate 791,617 of OY970226.1, forward strand.
AGCGCTTTCGCCACCACTTTGTTGCTTGCGGTCGAGACGATACCCGCATCTTTTGATGCGCCCGCAACCTCGGGCGTCGTGACGATTTGTGTGCTTGGCGAGACGGCGCGCACGGCTTCGGCCAGATTCACTGGCCGGTTCTGCCACTTCGCCACCGAGAAGATCAGAGCGCCGACGGCAGCGACGAGGATTTCGTTGATGAAGTCCGCGACGATGGGAATAGGAATGAGCGCCGGATCGATATGCAGTTTCGCCAGGACAAGCACGGCGAGCGCGAGGGCTGCGCGCTCGATGAAGCCGGTCGTCGCCGGAAACTTATTTAGTATGCTGATATTCAGAGGCTCGTTCATTTCATTCTCCGTTGGTTTAAGCGCCGAACCCCGACGCGAGGGGCTTCAAGCCGCTACAATGTCGGCGTAAAATTGTTTGGCGATCGCCGCGATTTCTTGCGCGCGGTCAGTTCCGTTGATGATGCGACGGGCATTAACCCAGTCGGTTGTTTTGCTGTTGAAATAATTCTCTAGGCTTTTGCCGGTGAAATCGCCGTGGAACGATTTTCCGGTTGTCATGCCTTCAAACATGATTTGCGCCGCGACTTTCGGGTCGAGCGCCAAATCCGGATTGCCGACAAGATCAGTTCCTAGAAGCTTTCCCATCTTCGTATAATTGGTACGGCCCGTCAGCTGGACATAACCGCGCCCTCTAAATCGAAACCCGTCACCCGCCTGCGTATTGCCGAGATTGCGCCCGATCTTGGTGCCAGGCTCATATTTGTTAAAGTAGCTGCGCGGGCCCTTCTCAACGATGGGCTGCATTGTGTGATCGGTTTCCCATTTTGTCGTGCCGAGCATATAGGCAAGCCAACGCAGATCGGAGAGACCGCTTGCTTCCCATGCATTCAGGATGGCATCGACGCCAGCGACTTGGCTGGCGGTAAGCTTGCCAGGGAAAGGGCCGCTGCGAATGCCGGTAAAGAATTTTTTGCGATCCATTGTTTTCTCCGTGAGGAAGTGGCGTTTATTCGTTCTTTGCGTTGAGCAAAAGGGTGTCTTGTTTCGCAGCTAAGGCGGCGAGATGATTTCCATCGGGTGTGATGGGCTTGCCTCTGTCGGCAAATCGCCTACATGAAATTACGCCGCCAAGCAGCCAGGAACACAAAGGGCAAAACTGACGACCATAATTAGGATTGTGCTCGTCGATATTCCTCTTCGGCAGATCAAACCCTTTTTGCGGGCGACATCCTGTTTTAAAAGTCATCGCATCGCTACGCGGTGCTGCTTATATCCTCCGCCAGGCCAGCGGTAGGCGATGACACCATGAAGCGAGCGCGGGCCGGTGCGCACGCGTCCACCCTCATTGCCGCCGCGGGTAACCCAGTTGCGTCCGTCGTAGCCCACGATTATTGAAACATGCCAAGGCCAGACAACGATCACGCCTGCAGCGGGTCCGCGCGCAGGCGAGCCGTAATGTGCCCAGTTGCGTGCAAGATTATAGGCGACGCCGGGATCTGGGCTGACTTGCGTACGCATGTACCAGCCACACCAGCGCGCCGGTCGTCCGTTGCGGGCGTCAGCCGATGAAGTGGCCATTAAAAAAGCCGCCAGAACGGCAGCCAAAAGACATAAGCTCGGATATTTTATTCGCATGGTTTCTCCATGAAAAAAACCGCCCGTAGGGCGGCGGATTAATTTCCAGAAGGTGCTTCGATTATTTCATTACAATCAACGCGCCTGCTTTACCGTCATTCGGAGTAACACTAAAAGTTGCTGAAAAGGTTCTCGGCGTTTCTGCAGAGGTCATTTGACCGTCCGCGCCGCTCCAGCAGCCAAGCGCCGTCTCGACCTGTTCATCAAATCCGCTTCTTTCAGTAACGCCGACCCATGTGGTTGTGATGCCATTCTGCACACCCGTCATTGTCATAGCCAAAACAATAGCGTCAGCAGTCGTGTTCGCATTGAGAGAACATGGACTTGCTTGACTGGTCGCTGTAGCAAACGGGGTCGTGCTGGTCAGATTATAGAGCGAATAAGAGGAAACTGCGCAGTTCTGCCAGGTGCCGGCAGCAGTTATGATGACGTCAGCTGTAGTCCCTGTCGGTACCAGTGCGCCATAAAACATCGAGCGCGCATCTGATCCGGTATCGCGGATGCCAGCCAAGAGCGTTGCTGTGATCCCGCCGATCGTGACGCTTGAGACGTTTTGTCCTACGCCTGCCGCATAAACCGCGATGCCGATGATCACGAAGCGCGTCGGGTCAGCGGCGCCTATATCCAAGGCTGTGAAGGTGTTCGTCGCGTTATTGGCCGTGTGAATTGAGCGCGTGTTGTAGGTATAGCTTGGCGGCGATGAACCGCCAGCACCGAACCCCGCCAGCTGGTTTACGATCAGCATGGCCTCGGCAGGCGATTTTGCCGATGCCAGCGCCCGTCTCGTTTTCCTTGGCAACTGATTAGGCAGAAGCAGATCGGGCGTTGCTGCCCTTATCAGAGCCGGCTTTTCAGGAATTATTAACGGGGGCGGAATATCGAAAAGCATTTAAACCAGCGCCTTGATCGCTTCTTTGAATTTGTCGATTGTCAGCGCAGGCTTGCCTTCCAAAAACCGCACTCTGTTTTCCTGATTGAAAAGCATTTTGACGACGATCCCATTGACTGCTGCGGCCTGCGCAGCTTTTCTGGTGTCTATTTCGTCCGGCGTCATATCGCGCACTGTGTAGCTTTCAACAAGCTTCTCGGTAGGCTTGCCGTTAACGCTCGTCGTGGTCACGGTGTAAACAGGCCCCTCGACAACCTGACCATCAGCGCTCGATCTTTGCGGCGCGGTTTCGACAGGAAGCCATTTCCAGCCATCCTTCGTTTGCGCCGTTAAATCGACATTGTCAGAAAAGCGATTTACTTGGCCATCCGGCCCGATCAGTGCGTATCTGCTCATTTTATGCATCCGTTGCTGCGTTTAATGTGATGTAGAGCTTGATGCCGTGCAGTCGCGCATCGACAGCCATCGTGTCGCCTGCGTCCGCAACGGTGCGGTTGATCTGGAATTGCACCCGGTCGTTGTCAGCTGGAGTGCCTGCGATGGTGATCGCCGAACTTTCGGGGCCGATATAAATATCATTCGTTGTGCCACCCGTATCGACGGAAGTTTGCGCCGTGCCGAAAGCGACGTCGCCAGCATCATCGTCGGAGGTGGCAACGCCTGCTAGGCCGAACGCAACGCCGAAGTTTGTCGATGTTGAAGGGTGAGACCATACGGGCTGAAACGTGACCGTGCCTTCATTCCAGCTCTTCGGCATCGCAATTTCAAATTGCGCGAATTCTTGAGTCGTCGTGTCGAAATCGAGTGTCTCGAACATATTCTTGTTCGACGACATTTCCACAGAGCCGGATGAAGGTCCGTTTGTTGTGCGGGATTTCATCGCCTTGGCGGGAATCCAGATCGTGTGTTTTCCCTGCCCTAATGCAGTAAGCGTTGCCAACGCAGCGGCAGCATCAGTTGCAGTAAAAAGGGCGTCGCCGACTGTTGTAGAACCCAGACCCACAGAGCGCATCAGCGCTTGTGTAGTCTGTGCAAGGAATGTGCGCGCTACGGAAGTAAGATCTGCCAGCGCCGCCGCGCCGGAGCCCGTAAAATATGCGAGTTTGTTTGCAGCCGAGGTGAGGCCAGCAATTGCAGCCAGGTTGGCATGATAGCCCTGCACCGTGCTGCCGATATCCGTCGTTAAAAGCTCTCCGGTGACATTAAGTCTTTGGAAAGCGATTGCCGTCGTATTAAGCGTGCCGCCGCTGTTCGACGTGCAGAACCACGCCGTATCGGCGTTTGTGCTGCCCTCCTCGACTATAATAAGGCATGCAGGATGCTCATCGTAAGTATCGTATTGCGGCGCGCGCGCAGGACTCTGCGCCAACAACATAGATGCCGTTTTCTGCGGGCGCGCTCTGGTTTTTAACCAGTACCATGTCATTCGTTGCCAGCGTGACGCCATCGAGCGTATCGCCATTATTCAGCGCGGTCGCAATTGTGACGTTCACCGTCGTCGCGGCGCGCACTCTGGTGCGGTTCGTCAGCTCTGTGGCAACGCCATCAATATAAGTTTTAAGGCTGTTGAGTGCATCGCTGACTTTTGCACCGGTTACCGCGCTGTCATTGTCGACATCGCTTGCCGCGATAACGCCGGGGTCGCCAGCATCACCCTTTGCAGCAAAGATGTCCCAGTAAGTTAAATTCGGCGGATCGTTCCCTGTCGTTGCCGCGATCGCATAATAGGAAGACCCCTCATGGCTAACGGCATCGCCGATACTATAGGCCGTGCCGCTATCGTATACGCCGCGCCAGTTGAACGAACCGGGCTCGCCGGTCAATCCAACCGCCCAATCGTCATAAGTGCCTGAACCGATAACCCGATCTACATCGATGACAAGTTCATCTCCGTCGTATGATACCACCGGCCCTTCGACGTAATTATCGGCATCGTGCACGACGCGGACGCGCTGGGCAGGAATATAAGCAAGGTTGCTCTGCGTTGCGAAAGTCAGTTCGCCTTCAGCCATTTCAACGCTTGAATCTGAAGTGGCAAGATAGCCTGGTCCATCAGCGCCATCACCGACGAGCGTGGTCAGCGGCAGCCATTCATCGTCATCCGTGTTACGGATCATGATGATGTCATTGTCCTCGTCATACCAGAGCATGTGAGGATAGGTGGTTGTCGGCGCTGAAGTTCCGCCCTGCAATGAAGCAAGCGCGCGCAGCGCGGCCTGCACGTCTGGACGAAAATCGGCGCCTACCTGATTTTCAATTACGAGATCGTGTTGAGACATCGGTTTTTCCGTTTCGCTTAGTCGCTAGGGTTTGATGAAGCCAATGAAAGAGAGCCGGCCGCAGCGGTAAAGCTTCCGCCCGTTCCTCTATTTGTCAGAAATGCTGATGCGACATCGCCGGGACGGCAACTCAGGTAAAGGATCGGGTCTGAGCCCGTGATCAGCGCGGCAGTAGGGCCGGGATCAACCGGCTTTAAACTGTCAGGATCGATGAACTTCGCGCGGTTGGCCGCATCTGTCAGGTCAAGCGTGTCAACCATGTTAAAATAAATTTCTGACAGATTGCCTAGATATTTACTCGTGCCATCAACTGCGGCACCAATCGCCCAGTTCAACCTATTGTAGGCAATAATCTGGTTTAGCTTTGTTATACCCGTGGTGGGCGTGACATCGACGTTGTCGATATACATCTTCAACGTCAGCGTATTTAAATCCCAAGCCACCATAAAATGGTGCCACACGTTATGCGCAGCAACAGCAGCCGTGCTAGCTGCTAGAATAACACCGCCGCTTGTATTCAACCCACCGATTGTCGCACGACCAGCGGCAGGTTCGCCGACAGCAAAAGATACAAGTGAGTTGGCATCGTTTGTAATAACCGTGCCACCCTGGTTGTCTCCGCCAGTTGTGAACCAATATGAGAGTAGCCCTTTTTTGCCGTTGACTGATCCTGTCAACGCAGCATTGCGCTTCGCATAAGTCGAGCCATTGAAGTTAACAGCGAGAGTATCGAAGCCTGAATTTCCCAAAAAACCGAGCGAATATCTCATGTGGCCAAATTCCCCACCAGAACCCACTCATCCGTGCCGCGCTTATAAAGTGATGCGCCACCATACCGGCTTTTCAGCTTTAACTTGCTTCCTTCCGACCTGATCGTCACGCCAGATCCCGCGACGACCGTCGTCTGTCCCGCTCCATATTGAGCGATATCGATGCGCGTGTTGATCGGGAATGCTACGGAAGAATTCGGAGGCACGGTAAGATTATTTGCCGTTGCAACATTCATCTCGACGACCTTGCCTTTATCAGCAAGAGCAAGCGTGTAGCTTGCTGTTTGTGGATTAATACCAGGTGTTTCTCCCAGCGGTTCTTTAAGGGCAATTGCGGCAGCCTGCGCCGTGGAAACCGGCTTGTCGGCATCAGATGTATTATCGACGCTGCCAAGACCGACATCACCCTTGGCAAGCGCGAGAGAGGCTTTGATCTGAGCGAAGGTACGCTGCTTTAACTTTTTACCATCAGTGCCATCATAGACAGCTATATTGCCGTCGCCAACGCCGCCAACGGGCGCCTGCACATAAACGTTCAGAAGTTCGTTCCAGCCCGTATCCGAAGCGTTGCGTTGCTTCAAAATGGCGGGCGTCGTGCTTGTGTCCATCCATAACTGATGTGGAAACGTTACCGATGGTGCAGTGATACCGGCCTGCAAGTTCGACAAAGCTGCCAACGCCGCATTGATGTCAGCACGTGCAGCTGCACCACCAGCATTGGCAATAGTCATATCGTGTTGCGTCATGATGAATACCCGTAGCCCTTCGCCATGTAGTCAAAAGTCCTGTTTATGATAGTGCCGGCAGCATTGTAGAAAGTGATGCCGAAGCCGCTTTCGTCGACGGCTGTGGTGATCCTGAAGACGTCGCCTGTCGCCATGTTGTGAGGCGTGATGCCCAGACCGGGTTTCGCGTGGAATGGCGCTATAAATTCGACTAACTTTTCAGAAGTGCCGGACGCTATATCGCTGAAAGTTTCGACGCGGTCTGGCATGTCGATTTTAACAACCAAGCCAGTGACGACGATATTGTGGTCATCGTTCCGGCTTTCCAAGACAAGCTTGTACTTGTAGCCGCGAGCGCGATATTGCCCGACAAAAAACTTGCGCCAAGTCGACCACACAGCATCGATATCTGACGGATCATCTTCTGTTGTGCTGACGTAAAGCCCCGCATTGACGTCGTCTATTTTATCTTCTGCACCATCGAAGCTGAGCCAGCTGTCCATCAAGTCGGTTCTTGCGTCGATCGTATTGGCAATGTCGATGATGTTGGCAGTAATTGTTGCCGTTACCACGCTGTCGTAAACGGCACCGAGGTCGACAGTTGAATTAAAATTATAGGTGCCGATCGGCGCAGTACCGCCCTCTTCATCTACAAGGCCAACATCATCGATATTCGGCCAATCATCGACAAACCGGCTTGAGCTTTCGAGCGTAAGGCCGCCGAATTCTTCAGAATAAACGACGTTTTCTTTTTCGCCCAAAAATTCAGACTCGTCGATTTCTTCGATAACATTTAAACCAACGATCGACGCCGTGGTCGTGATGATCTGTGCAGCAGTGTCGCTTGATCGCCCCCCAGAGTCGATAAACTTTGCAAGATAGGTGCCATTGATGTGCGGCAAGCTGGCGGTCGATGCAGAACCAGGCAGAGCATCGCCAATGTCAACTGCGTTCGACCAACTCGCCCCGTCCACACGCGGCGTGTGCCTGATCCGAACATAGCCGCCGTTAATGACATCGAGCTCTGTCGACTTATCCCAGGCGAGCTGCGCGTTACCGTTCGAAATTCCGACCAAATCGAAATTAGAAACTGCCTGCGGCAGCGCAAGCTTGCCGGTAATTATTACCGTCTTCTTGGCAACAATAGAGGGCTTTCCTGCAAAAGAAACTGCATAAATCTCAAAATCAAAAGTGCCGGGCTCGACATTGTTGATTTCAAAATAGTTTTCTTTAATGCCGCCTGCAGTTGTAAAGCCGCCGCCATTACGCTGATACTTGACGATATAGCTGACCGCGCGCCGGGAAATATCCCAGCCCATTGAGATGCGCGTGCTGACGCCCGAAGGGTAATTATAAAGCGACTCTTCGACACTGATATTTTCGACAGGATCTGGCAGCTCGTTAATAACTGACGTGATCGTTTCTTCAAGCTTTAAGCCCTGCTCGATGTATCCGTATTTAGATGGATTATGTATTAGGCCCGTGATTTCATAAGCGCCGTTTTCATCCTTATCCATCACGTTCAAAATACGCGCGATCTGCGGAGACAATTCAGCCGCCGAAATCACCCATTTTGCGTTAGGCAGTGGCGCAGCCGATAAGGCTTCACTCAGCACCGCCACATTGTTCAAAATGCTGTTTATAGGCTTTGAAACCAAAGAGCCGTTCGGCAGAACGACGTGCATGGTGTAAGCCATGGCAGGCGTTGTCGCGAACTGCTGGTCAAGTGTGATTTCTGTAGTGGTCGCACTTTTGACGCGGCCACCACGCCGCGAGGCAGCGCGGTCGTTGTCCATAATATATGCGCCCATGCCAGGGGCGGTACGCTGTGCATCTGCACCTGCGCGGAATGTCACGACCTCGGTCTCAAGCCAGTCCGAATAAAGCTTCCATTTACCTAGACGGGCCGCCTGCCCGCGACTATCGCAGGCAAAGGCAACCAAGTCATTATGTCGGATTCCGTATTGCGCAATTGCTTCCGGATGCTCGACGTATTCCGGAACCGGAGTACCGAAATTGCTGTTGTCCGTGTAATAAACATTCAGCGAAGTGCTACGCTGATCTAGCGCTGTGCCATTATAATTGAACTCGCCATCTTCTACGTTGGCATTGGTGAAGATTGACGTAGGTTCAATCGGCTTATCTTGCACGGGAATGATCGTGCCATTTGCATAAAAAGCCATCCCCCGGAATACGGAAACGAAATCTTGAATGACGTCGAAGGCTTCGCGCGCTTCCTGAATATAGACATTGCAGGTGAAGCGCGGCTCCATGCCGCCAAAACCGTCAGGCACGTCTTCATCGCAATAGCGGGCGATGTCGTACAGAACCCACTTATCTGCGATCGTCGAAGATACAAATTGGCCAAGGCCGTAACGAGTATTTGTAAGAAGGTCTCGCAGAATCCATGCGGGATTGTTGGTCCAGTCAATCTTGAACTCACCATCCCATTCGCCGTCATAAGTGCGCGTGTAGGGATCGTAATTCGTCGGTATTTCGACAAGCCGCAGATCACAATGGTAATGCCGCGTCGGCACAGAACCGAATTGCTCTGCGTAAATCTGGCAGCCCATGACAGATGAGCCGGGATAGCGCAGCTTGGTGTCGAATATTTCGGTGTAGCTGTCCCAATAAAACGCATTCACGTCATTCACGCTTGCGCTGTCAGCGCTCACGCGGGTGACTTTGATATTCCATGGACCAGCGCCTGGTAGAGGTACAATGTAAGACCGCTGATATTTACTGAGAGTTCTACCGTTGATCGTGTCATTAATCACAGGAGCGCCGTAAGCGCCCCCAATCGGCTTTGCATGGATTGTAAAAGAAAAACCTGTAGAGACAGGGTTGCCTTTACCATCCACTTTGCTCAGCGCAGGCACGCCTAGAGTGACGCGCACAGCGTTGACGGTTACGTCACTAATTGACCTGACAACAGGAGATGCCTGTTCTACCAGAGAGCCGACTGCTTCTTCACGCTCAACATCAGGAAAGTTTGGCAGATAAGTTTGGTCGTTCGTTCCCGCCCTGAAATCGAAGCTGCAGCGCGGAAAATTTATACTCCCGTCGGCGTTCATGACGGCAGTTTTATTCAAGAACACCGACTTCAAATCGCCGGTCACGAGGCCTTTAATCGGACCCTCGGAAATTAGATCGATAATTTTTGCAACGGCGTCAGACTTCAAAACGCCGCCGGCGGCACTGTAATTGTCAGTAGTGATGCCTGCGCTTACCTGAGGCGGACATACGATTGCGCGGCCATAACCTAGCGGGACGCAGCTGCCAAGCGGCGCATTGTTAGTTGGTGCATCAAAAAAATTCGAGACATTCTTTTCATCGTCGGTTGGTTGCCGCTGCGGCGATAGCAGCTGCGACACGCCACCCAAAAGCATGGCCGCGCCGACATTACCCGCGAGGGAGGCAAGTGAAGGTGCGCCCGCAATACCGAAAAGAGCAGCACCAGGCAGGAAGAAGGAAAGGCCAATTAAAAGCCCGCCGGTTAAAATGCCGAGCAGCCCGCCCTTTTTTGCACCGGCAATGACCGGCACAATGCGAACGGTTTTCGAGAAGGGCGCATGTACGCCTTTTTCTGCATTCTTCATCAACTGGCCGTCAGTGATGACCTTGTAAAAAACTCCATTCTGTTCGGATGCGAGAAGATATTTTGCGAAATCAGGTTTATTGGCAACAAGCGCGCGCACGGCTTCGCCGGGCGAGGAAATGTCGAGCTCATGAATGCGTCCGAACTTTTTACCAAGCTCGCCGCTCAGGATGATTTTACGCTTCATGATGTCTCAAAATGTGGGTTGTCGACCGACGAAAGAAGCTGCCGTAGATATCGCGGCAGGACAGGCGCCCGTAGAGATGGTGCAGAATGTAGTTATTGCCGACGTAAACTGCGCAGTGGTTTGTGACCGGCGACATGATACGCATCAGCAATAAATTGCCGCGCCTTGGTGTTTCGTTGGTTTGATAAAACCCAGCTTGAGGAAAATAATCGACGAAGCGGTTTTCGCCTTTTATCCACCACTCATCTTCACCACGATCAAAATCAGGAAGCGCTATACCAAGTTCATTCAAAAACCAGTCGCGCGCTAGATCGTAGCAATGGGATTTTTCATACTTAAAAATCCTGCCTGTGTAGGCCGAGGCTCTATCGTCCACCATAGCCCCTCCGGCACACTCACAATGTGCCAGGCCAAGCCCGTCGCATCGCAAGCGGTAAGATCGGCCTCCGAAGGCCCGTTATTATTGTCAGGATGCGAATGCACAACGGCAACGACATCGCCCTGATCTTCGGCTTGCGCGTATTCCTCAGCTGCAATTATGAAATGGTCATTAGAACGCGCCTTGTTTTCGCAAGGTATGTATTTCTCAACCCCGGCGATCATTGCGATCAAGCCGCAGCATTCTCGCGGATAGCACCTGTGAGCGTGCGTTTTAATTTGCTCTTTCAGACTTTCATTCATGAACTGCGCCCGCCGCCGGGGAAGCCGCCGAAGGACAATGGGTTAGTTGCGCCGAAGCGCAATTTGCAGCTCGACAACCTTTTACCGCACCTGTCATTCTGAAGGTTGTCGGCTGGCGTATCATCTGCATTGAAATAATTTGAACCTGCATAACCGCATTCCGTGCCGCGATATTTAAATGGGCACATATGTGTTATTTGCCGACCGGGAATTGTCCGACCGATCAAGTCATGAGGAGCCGCAAGCTCATATTCAACGCTCTTTTTATTATGTCTGACCCTGCGGTTGATACCGTAAATTTCATCAGGAAAAGACACTGTCGGATCTGCGTCCGGATTAATGCCGCCGGGGAAGTTCACCGCATCAAGATATTTAGCGTAGGTTTTCTTTTTCGTGACGATAGCGCCAAGCATTTCGCCATGCGCCAGAATAAGAGCAGTAACCGTACCCGCGACGTTTGAAAGCACCATTCGCGGGCGTGGTAGCTGTGCTCCTGTCGTTTTGTCGTAGCCCGTAATCATAATAGGATAAGCGGGGTAGACATTTTCCTGCCACGTGATGGGCTGGCTGATTTTATTAACGCCTGCATGAAAGCGATAAATCTCATCTCCCCATGGCGTTAAATCTATCTCGAACAGTTCGATTTCTGCATCGAGCGCGAGCTTCTGAATTTCCTGTTCAATACTGGCGTGAAGCGTCATGCGTCATGGACCTGTTCGAACATAGTTGTGATGGTGTCGCGATCAGGCGAAACCTTTGAGCGTTTCCATGAGCGACAGATAAATTTCTTCTCAATTCCCGTACGCGGGGGCGTCCAATCGAAACTGGCGACACCGCCGCAAGAAACAAAGAACGCTTCAATGTCGTCTATCTCGGCGAGAAGCCGCCCCTCGAAAACCACATTCCAGATTTCGCTGATCGGATTGATGCCATCAGGCTCCCGCTGCTCGTACCCGTCACCGAGTTTAAAGCCTTTGACACGAGGTTCGCTTTCCGCCTCCCAACTGTCCGACGGGCACCAGGTAAATGTTGTCATCGTCTTCTCAACTGACCGCCGGGGCGCTGCTCGTTTGTTATTGCTGACTTAACGACACCGGCAATGTATTTTCCTAAATCGCCGGCTTCTTTGCTGTCAGAGTTAGATGAAGTGCCACCATCCATATTTACTGTGACGCTCACATTATTGACTGTTGATCCAGATCTACCGGCAGGTGTGCTTAAGCCTGTAAGATCAGGAATGATGGTCCCGTTACCGCCCGGCACAAACAGTTCTGGCCGCTTCTCGCCAACAAGGTATGGGCGACCTGATGTGACAGGGCCGCCACCGGCGCGCGGTAAAATATTCATCGGCGCGCCGGAGGAAGACCCAAAACCGAACAGGCTACCAAGATCAAAACCGCCGCTGCCGAAAATACCGCCTTTGCTGCTAAAGAGTTTGTCGATCGACATATCGATCAGCTTGTCTGCAACTCGGCTCAGGGCGCTTGCTAAAGCATCAGCACCCGATTTCCCGGCGCGCAGATCAGAAATGAAACTGCTAAAAGCCTCTCGACCCATATCACGCATGTCTTCTGCGCGTTCCCTGACTTCATCCTGAGATTCGGCCAGCTTTTTGCCGTCGACAGTAGCCTGGGCGTAGCTCTCGGCCAATTGTTCGATCTGCGCACGCAGTTCAGGGGTGACGTTGATGTGTTCGCGTGTAGCCTTATTAAGAAGTTCCTGAACCGCGCTCGCTTTCTCAATCGTGTAGCCGTAGTCATTTACAAGCGGGTTCACTTGCGCCTGTGCGGTGGCTTCCTGTTTTAAAACCTCCGTACGTTCTTTTATCTGCTGAATTTCGCGCTCAAAAGAATTAAGACGATCTTTTTGAGCGCTTGAAGAGCCCAGACCAGATGTGTTTGTCGGCTTGCCCGTCGGCAGCGGCGAGGCCAACATTTTGAAGCCTTTACCTCTGTTGAGTTCGCGCTGCTTCTCATCAAAATCAGCGAGACGCTGGCGCTCCTGCTCCCAGGCTGCATCACTTGTCAGCGGCCCAAGCATAAATGTGCTTTCACCTTTGCTTTTGGCTTGGTCGTACGATTCTAAGAGGCGCCGGCGGCGCGCAATTTCTTCCGGCGCGTCGTTATCTAAGAATTTATCAACAGCGGATACACCCTCAACGATCAGGCTCTGAAGCTTTACCTTCAGCTTGTCGATCATGGTTTCCCAGCGATCGCCAATATTATCGGCTGCCTTGGTCAAGCCACTCTCAACAACCAGGCCAGCTTTTTTAGCTTCGTCAATTAAAGCTGGAAGGCCCTCTGTCGCTATCCGTTCAAGGATAGGAATGAGCTTATAGCCAGCCTTACCGAAAGCGTCAGTTGCGAGTGCCACCTTCTCCTGGTGCGTCGCAGCGTTTGCAACAAGGCGGGCATAATCACCGAGAAGATCGTTCGAACTTCTCAACTGACCGTTTTGATCGAGAAGAGAGAGGCCGTTATCTTTAAACAATTTGGTAAGCGAGTTGCTGCCCCCAGCCGCTGCAGTAGCCGCCGCATCATCAAACTTTCTGATACCTACTTCTAAAGCTTCAGCTTCGACGCCCGCGAGCTTCATTTCGTGGCGCAATGCTTGCAGCGCATCGGTCGACATATGCAGACGCTCTGCAGTATCGGCGATCTCTCCGAGCGACCCGATTGTGCTTTTCGCGAAGCCAACAATGGCCGCAGCTGACACGCCGTACCCAAGCATACTAAGGGAAGAATTAATTCCCTTATTCATCCGCATAAAATCGGACTGCATGTCTTTGGTTTTCTTGCGGACGTTGCCGGTGATTTTGTCCAGCTCCCTTCGGAACTGGGACGTATCAGCCGCAATTTGTGCGAGAAGTAGCGCGCCGTCTTCAGCCATTTTATAAACCTTCGATGCCCAGCTCTCTGGCGCGGGCGATGCTCATCGCCGGGACAGATTCGTCTTCAGTTTTGTTCGATAAAATGTGGCCGTCGCGGGCAGCCAGAAATTCCCAAAGGGTCATCCGCCCGATATCGACGTGGAGGACGTGGGCCCATTTGAAGAAGTCTGAGAAGTACCATTTTCCTCGCTCAAGAGCGGGTCTGGACGTTGACCGTCCGCGCCCGCCTGTGACTCCCCCACCTTGTCTTCCTTACCCCTGCTAATGGCTGCAGCTATTACAGCCGCAGCGGTTACAACCAGGGCAAGCAGCGGGTGATTTTCGAGCGCGTTGTTCAAAACGCGGCGAGCTTCAGCCGGGCTCAGGCCTCCGTACTGGAGACCAAGACGAATGGTTTCTGTCACATCCTCCACATGCCAGCGCTTGCTGCTGAGGCGCTCCAAAATCCATTCAGGCCCGGCATCACATCTCTGCTGGACAGCTTGCAAAGCTTGAAGCGGCAGGTGGAAATTATGCTCTCCACCTGCCCATGTGAGCGTTAGCGGCTGCATTACGGCTTCGGCGTGCGGGTTGGCGAGCCGCTGAACTGTATATCGATGTCAGCCGTGGTTGTGCCATCATCTTTCGTCACAGCATTGTTAAGCGAGCCGATGAGGGCTGGGCCGCTTTCATATTCTGTATCGCCAGAAGCCGCGCGAACGTGCTGAACACGCACGTTTCTAAGAGTGCCTTCGTATTGCCAATCCAACAACTTTTCATGGCTTTCGGCAGACCACAGACCGGATGCCGGAAGGCTGTAGTCCTGAGAGACCACAGACTTTTTCATTTGTGATGGCTTGCTTTCATCGACGCAGTTCGGAATAGGCGTCGATGAGATATTGTTGGTTCAATTCATGCCCCGTGAATTAAGGCCGCAAACACGAGCATAAGTGCCTGAACCAAAAACCCATTCAACTTCTAGAACAAACTCATCAAAACCTGCAGTCGTGGGATCGCTCATTTTCTTCTCCAATAAAAAACCGCCCGAAGGCGGTGCTGCGTTAAAGGACTTTTCGTTCCGCTTATTCGGCGGGCGCAGCGTCATCCTTTTGACGTTGCTGTTTCCGTTTAGAACTCGATTGACTTACACGCTCTGCCGCACCCGCCTTTATCGCAGCGTCGACAATATAATGAGGACGGCTTTGCGGATCTGGTGATGGTTTGACATTGAATGAGAGCGGCGACTTCGGGTCGGAATAGTTGAACTCTTTGTGAAAAATTGCCCTGACCATTTCCTCGCTCATCTATTTCTCCTCGATTAAAGCCGTCACCTGCACAACACCGTGGTGTGTCAAGCCATCAGGCTCTTTAAAAATTCTGAACAACGTCACGCGCATACGACTTTTTGCATTCACAGAAAGCGGTGCCTTGTTCTCGTGCAGGGCCTGCTTTACCGCATCGCAAATTGTGCTGCACTTCGCCCTTCCGCCATCGCGCGACCATATGTCGATCTGCTGCGTAATCTCCCCGGCTGTAATGCATTCAGCATCAGCGGTCACATAATCTGAAGCGCCGAAACTAATGTAAGCTTCCTTTTTCCCAAACGGTGGCTCTGAAACCTGATCGTAGACGCGATCAACCAGGCCTATGACCGTGGCGTCCGAGGTCAGCAAAGAATAGATGTGCTGCTGCAGTTCGAAGGAAACACCCATCAATAATTTTCCTTGATTGCTTTTTTAACGACCCGGCGCAGCATCGCCCTGGTGCGCTTTTTATTTGCGCGCCAGCTCACATAAAAGAACGGTTGAGCTGGAAGTTCCCTAAGCCGCAACCCAAATTCCATAAAGATCGCTTCAGGAATTCCCTTGCCGCCTGCATAAAGCGTGATGCGCTTGCCGTTTGACGCTTTTTTGCTTTTTCCAACCAACCTGACGCCAGCTGGTGGATCGCCCCATGTCCAGCCTATAGAATCGCGCAACGCGCCTGGTGGAAGACGACCGCTTGTTTTTGAGCCCTCATAAACCGGAGCCAAGCGCTTCATCATGCCAACAATTTCGTTTGCGGCCTGCTCCATGGCAGAAAGCAATGCCGCATCAACGGCGGGCGTCAGGCGTTTTAAAGATTGTTCAAAACGCTCAACGCCCGTCCATTTCAGTGTAAACATTAAGCAGAGCGCGCGAGAACGCCGATCTGATATTTGGCAGTCGCACCCGAGCTATTGGCAATTCGCAATGTATCTGCGCTGCCCGCCGCAACCGATGCCAAGCCAGACGCATCTGGGGCAACAAGAAAGAGAGCTGCACCAGGACGCAGCGCTAGTGTTGGCGAAGTGCCGCCCATAAGAACGACCGGATTCGATGCGCCTTGACCTAGCGTAAGAGTTGTTGTGTTCGCCGTCCCGTCTTTTGCTTTGTTAACTATTACAAGCGCTACCAGCTCTGCGGCAGCGACCGTCGCGCCCAATGCATCCGTCAGCGCGCCGGCAAGGTCGATATCGTCGTTTGAGCTGGCGTTAACGCTGCGCTCGTCAAGCCAAATAATGTCCGCTTGATTAGCGCCGGTACCGTTCGCAAGCTGGATAAGCTCTTCTATTTTTGGTGTAAATTGTGGTCCACCAAAATCGTTGCCGCCAGTTTGTGTAGCCTTGAAACGCAAAAGAAACTCAGATGTAAGGTTTGTCATATTTTAGTCTCCTGTTCGAGGTTAAGTTGCTACGCCGCCCTCAAGCGTCAAAAAGTAATAACGCTTGGTTTTTGTGTCCGGTGTTTTTGCCCGGATATTATAAAATTGACCTGTGCGATCGTCTTTGCATCGCCATTCATGCGTGATGCGATCTGTCTGCATGGCTTTTCTAATCTTCAGAAAAGCCGGAATTCTTTTTTCCAAGCGCGCGGCAATTACGCTCTCGCTGCCTTCGCGGTAGATAATGTCGGCGCGACATGAAAACTGATGTTCCCAGCCTTTTGCATAATTCCCGGCGCCGTCACTGTTTTCGGCGCGTTTTTCAAAAGAGAAAAGTTCGCGCAACATCGGCATTACAGTCTCTTTCTAAAATAGGGAGCCAATAACGTCTTCACTCCAAAAGGAGTTTCGAAGCTTTCTGTGATGTTCGCGCTTTCGCGGTTTTCATACCAGAATGCCACTAGCATTTTGATTGCCTGCTTAATGGCAGCAGGCACATCGCTTGCCGCACCATATCCTGCTGTGAAAGTTACACGCACCGCATCCAGGCGGTCGGCGTTGAATACAGGATAAGAAAAAGCGTTTTTAAACCAGATGAAAGAGCCAAGGGCGTCTTGATGAATTTCATAGTGATCTGGTGAAACAGTTTGCTCAACATCATCACTGTCGAAATATTTAATCTCTGCAGCCGACACATCAGGGAACGGCAATCTAATTTTTCCGAGGCCGCCATAATTGCAAAGGTCAACTCGCCATTGCTGAGATACCAGGCAGCGCCCTAGAATGCCTGACCAGCCATCCAAATATGCAGTGGCCGCTTCATTAAAAGCGGCAAGCTGAAGCAAATCGTCCGTAAAATCGATGCTCAGATGCGCGCGCAAGGCGTCCGTGCCAACGGGCAGCTCTGCAGGTGCGGTGACACGGACGGGATTGAGCATTGTTATTTCGCTTTGTTGTTCTTCTGGGTCTGTTTGCCGGCAGCTTGTGTGGGTTCTTTCTGGGGTTCAGCCCATTTTTCTTTGATAGCTGCAGCAGCGAGGTCGCCCTTGATAATTTCACCAACGTGGAAATCACGCACCTTGGTTTCATCATCGGCGCGGCCGGTGAACTGCTCTATGACTTTTGCCGTCGTCATGGTTTATCCTTTCTTGACTAGGGGGTTGGGGTGTTTGGAATGGTCGTAGCGATCCTCGATCTCATCCGCGCTTGGTATTTTATCGCGGTCTGAAAATTTTACGGCGAGAGAACCGTTTTCTTTTTCCTCAAGGCTTACATTTACGCAGTCGTAGCCGTAAAACATTTCTTCTTCGCAGGCGTCCATCAGTGATGATGTCTCTGGAATTGTTATCTCGATCCCGCGCGCGGCGGCGATGCCTAACCAGAATTCAACGCACGCGCGGCCTTTTTCGGCGTTGTGGGAATTTTTCAGCGTGTAGTCGATGCCGTAAAGCGAGATGCGTTTGACCCCGATGTGAATTGCATAGGCAACGGCATATGCCGTTGTGCTGTTAAAATATGGCGCGCCACCATTACCGCTCTCGTTCCCATTGAGAACGTCCTGCAGCGGAAATTCGACAAGGCCGCGATAACCAGGGCGGGCACGGCTCGTGTAGATGGGGCCTGGATGATTACGCAACCAGGTTAGCATGTTGGCGATATTGCTCTGCGGCGCGCGCGCGGCGCGGGCTTCCTGAATGAGCACATCATCCATGTGAAAGATGCGATCACAATGCAGAACGTCGCCAATCGCGTTAATGCCCCATACCTCATCGGCATAAGCTTTACGGCTGCCAAGCCGCTTAATGAGATCGAAATATGTGGAGGCTGACGGGCCTAAGCCGATGATCACGATATGGTCAGGAACCTCCCGCGCCAAGTTTGAATTTGGCGCGGGATTATTGAGATTGAACATTATCGAAATCAGCCTGTCTGCCCGGCAACGGGGCCATTTTCAGGCTTACCCAGAATAAGGTTTGCCGAAACGATGTTCGTCGCCGTGCCGAGGCCGTAAAGGCGGATACGCAGATAGCGCTTGATGCCTTTATAGCCGATCTTTGTGGCGACGTTTTTACCAACGCCGGATGTTCGCGGGTTTTCAGCGGGGCAAGCAGCGCCTGCTTCGGTGCCGATTAAATCCGCATTGGCGACGGAGGTGAAGTCGCCGGAAACCGCCGTATCACTTTCAAGAATGACTGGCGTGGTGGTGTCTGCCACGGATGTGCCGCCGCTGCCGTAATTGATCACGAACTCGGCAGAGTTGTATCCGCGCCGGTCAAGAATTGGCGAAATCGAACCGTTGGCTGCGCCGGTTGTACCGACTGCTTTTGGTTCGATCGCACGCAAAACTTTAATATTGCTATGCATGTCTTTCATTTTCGAAGTCCTTTGATGAGGTTGAAACAAAAAAGGCGGTCGAGAACGACCGCCTTAAAAATGTTGACTGGATTGCTTTCTGTTTACTGGTTTACGTCGAGCACTTCAGAAGCTTGATCGCTTCAAAGTTCTGCACACCGCCACCGACGCGCTTGGTCGTGTAGAAGTGGACGTAAGGTTTGTTGGTAAACGGATCGCGCAGGACGCGAACACCGGTGCGGTCGACGATCAGGTAGCCTCGTTTGAAGTCGCCGAATGCAACCGGGAAGGCATTTGCGCCCAGCGCCTGCATATTGTCGTCGGTATAAACCGGCTTGCCCAAGATGGTAGCAACTGGTGCTGCTGCGGTCGGTGGTGCCCAGATATAAGCACCGTCTGCATCCTTGAACTGGCGGATCGATCCCATCACGGCATCGCTCGTAAGGAACGATGCGTTGTTGCGATAGCCCGCTTTGAGGGCATAGAACAACCTGATAAGAGCATCTGCCGGATTCACTGAAGCTGTCGGCGTGTCAAAAGTGGCAGCTGCGCCAGTTTTAACGAAGCCGAGTTTGCCCCAGGCATAGCTGCCGTTATCGACCGTATCGTATGACAGCAAGCCGCGTGGCTTGTTGACACCATCACCCGCAATGAAGGCTGCGCCTTCCTGCTCGGCAAACGTGACCGCAACCTCATCGGCCAGCCAGGCGGCGATATCGACAGAGCTGTCATCGAGCAGTGTCTGCGTTGCCGCTGGGTTAGCGTAGAGTTCGAACACATTGAACAGAAGTTCGCGCAATGTTGGCGTTGCCGTTTCCGGGCGGGCAGAGCGTTCGCCTACCCAGCCGTAGCCTGCGCCACCCATATTGACGAGCTTCTTGTAAGAGCCGGTCGAGATGGACATCACACGCGCAAGTTCGCGCATGACCGACACTGTGCCGAGAACGCGGTCAATGGTCTTTTCCATTTCGACCGGAACCGTATAGCCGCCATCAGGGTCGCTGTCTGTTGCCATACCGGCTTTGACCGCAAGGCCCTGCAGATCAGCGTCGACACCGCGACGGAAAAAGCGGTTAAATGCTTTCTTATGTTCTGCCGCTTCAGGCGTTTCGCCGTCTTTCGTCGCGCCGCCGGCCTTAAGGGCTGCCAGCATTTTATTGGTATCGTCGATTGCTTTCTGCAGATCTGAAATCTCAGCGTTAATTTTGCTGACTTTTTCAGTTTGCAGCACGTCGGCGAATTTATTCTCGACGCCTTTGATACGCTCTTCGTTCGCTTCTTTGAAGGATGCGAACGTCTTGTTCATGTCTTCGAGAAGGCGTTTCAGGTCAGTCTCGCTGGCATCGGCACGCGGCGGGCGCGCGAGGCCACGGAAACTTCCTGCATTTGTATGCATATTCATGTTTTGCTCCTTATGGGCGCATGGTTTGTGTAAGCTGCAGAATTGCAGCGGTGATGCCTGCATCGCGCGCGGCGGGTGGACGGCTTGCATCTCGCGGAGCCTGTGTTGCAGAGACCATCTCAGAAAGTAATTCCGAGCGCTCTTTGCGTGAAAGGCCAGCCTTTGCGAGGCCTGCCTCAACCTGTCTGCGTGCCATCAGCACGCTATCTTTTTCATTCTTGGCCTTTTCCTTGACCTTGATATCTTTGTCCAAGGCATCGGCAAAACCTTTCTCGACAGCCTCAGTGGGCGCCATGAAAGTTTCAGCATCCATGAGCTTCTCGATTTGCGAGCGCTTCATGCCCGTGCGTGCTTCATAAATGTCCGCAATAGCACTGTCGAACGCGTCAAACAGATCGGCAGCGGCACGCATCTCATGACGATTCCCTATCACCATGCCCCATGCATTGTGAATCATCATGAATGTGCCAAGGCCCATCAGGATTTCGTCGCCAGCCATAGCAATGATCGACGCGGCCGAAGCTGCGATGCCGACGATATTGATTGTGACTTTTGCTGGATGTTCGCGAAGCAGATTGTAAATTGCCACGCCTTCAAACAGATCGCCGCCAGGCGAATTGATATTTACGACAACGCTATTTTTGCCGATCGACCGCAACGCTGCTGCCATGCGTGCAGCAGTGAAACCGCCACCGCTCCATGGGTCTTCGCCGATTACATCATAAATTGAAATTGTGTTCGGCTCATCAGCTTCGGCCGCGAGCGGGCGCTCGCTCCATTTTGTTAGAACTTCAGAGCCAGCATCCCACTGAAAATTTTTGGGACGCTGAAAAGCTTTTATTTCAGGAAGGTTTCGAAGGGTCATTTTTCTTCTTGTCCTTTTGTTGATCGGGCTGGCCACCTGCCGTGTTGGGCGGGTCGTAATATTCACCGCCCTTGCCATCGCCGCGCGGATTCATGTCTTCAAGTGCACGCACTTCGTCAGGGCTATAGATGCCCCATTGCAAGGCTTTCACGTATGCTTCAAACCGTGCAGAAGTATCGCCGCGCAACAAAGCCGCGCGATTAAATTTCGCATAGATTTTAGTGTCTTTCTCATCGACGAGCTCGCCGTTGATCGCCTCTTCCCACATCGTCAGGTAGTCTTCGAGCGTGTAGGTTACGAAGCCGATCGATTGTTGCTCAATGCCAGAGCCCCATGATGTGCTTTTCTCGGTGTCGCCGATCATGTGCGGCGGAACGCCAAAGAACATTGCGATATCGCTGCGTGTAAATTTGCGGCTCTCGATCCACTGTGCGTCTTCCGCCGTCATGGCGAGGCGCTCATATGTCATGCCTTCTTCGAGAATGATGTCCTTGCCTTCACGCTCGCCGCCTGCTCGGAAGGCTTCCAGGCTGGCACGCAGGTTTTCCATCGCCTCCGCGCCGATAGTTTTAGGATGCGAGAACTTACCGCTAAGGCGCGCGCCGTTTTTAAATGTCGTGGCGCCATGCTCTTCCATCGCAAGAGATGCACCTACCGTTTCGCGGGCATATGTAAGCGGGGTGACACCGTCAACGCCGTTAAGCGTTAGATTGTAGAGATGAAAAACCTCTTCTTGTGGCAACGCAATTTTTGTGCCGTTGCGTTTCGTGTAGGTGTAGACAAGGCTCAGGTCGTCCTCAAATTGCTCGACCACCATCCTGGACGGATCGAGCGGAATAAGTTCTATGACTTTGCCGCGTGACCTGACTTTAAGAGCGTAGGCATTGCCTCGTAAAAGCACATGCCCTGTGAGCATCTTGCGGAATTGCGCAGGCTTCATCCAGCGGTTCGGCTTACGCCTGATCAGCTGCCACAAATCACTATCTGAGGCGTCTTCGCGCACGTTATCGCTGACCCTCCGCTTGATATCGAGCGGCAAGTTCGCAACCGATCCTGAAATCAAGCGCCAGCACGCGAAGACGGCGCCGACACGAAGAGCGCGGTCTGGCGTAACCACAACGCCTGACGCCGAGACATTGCCTGAGCGCAAGGCTTCTTCGAGCTGGTCTGACGTGACTATCAGATGCCCACCGACGGAGCTTTCAGCTTTGGGGGCCACGCTTTGAGCGCGGCTAAAAAACCTCTGCATAAAGCCCATGAAAAATCCTTAGACGACGAGAGCGCCGCGTGATGAGTAGACGGTCTGTCCGTTTGCCTCAGGGTTGCGCGCCATCAGCGTGAATGAGTTGAAGCCGGCAACAAGCGGATCAATTTTCGCTTTGCCCGCAGCCTGTTTGGTTATCAAAATGGCGTTGCCCTTTTGCTCTGCTTTCGCATTACCAACGCACCAATTCATCAGGGGCGATCCATCATGCCAGAGCGTGCCGTCCTTAAGCTTGCGCTCCATACCCCAGACCGCAGAAGACAGTCGAAAGCCCTGTGAGATCGAGACAACCATGTCACCAGCTATGCCGCGAGCGGCCAGCTCGTCGACCATGGCAGAAACGCCCTGAGGGTCGAAGCCGACTGCATCCTTTTCCGGCAGCAGCCCGGCTGTAAAAAACATCTCGACGATATCGGCAACTTCTTTGATGTCCTGCGTCGGGTCGTCGCAAAGAACCAGGTCTTTGTCGCGCTCGAAATCGGTAAGCTTTTCTGCAATGTCCTTGCGCAGCTTAAGAACGTCGCGCTGTCCCCAAGCCCGATAACAATTCAGCCAGTCTCGCGTAACCTTACAACGGCCTGTGGCACATAATCCTAAAAGATCGTCAAGCCCGCCGCCGTCGATGCCTATTGTAACGACCTCGCAGCGCTCGATCAGCTCTTCAAAACTGAGTGAAGCGTCAGCGGCCGTTTCCCAAAAATCTGCGCCGCGCCAGCGTTCCGAATGCAGGCCAAGACCGATCTGGATATTGAGGTGTTGCGATGCCCAGATACGGACTTCTTCTTCACCCTTTTCTTTTGCCTTGGCGTAATCGTCGATCAGACCTTCGATCGTCAGTCCGCGCCCCAGATTTGGCAGAACGAGAGGCCAGAATTCAGGATTTTCCCAAAGCCTGTCTTTTGAGGTCTGCATTTCCTCCGAAAATTCGTAAAGGATCGGAAGCATTTTCGAATTCTTGATAGTGCCGTCGCGCACGCCGCGCGCATATTTCAATTCCGTTTTGAACACGCCTGCAGGCGGCTCGTCCGACTGTGTGGTGATGATGATAAGAAACGCTTCGGAAACCGTCTTTAAGCCGCCGCGTATCTGCATCATCAGCCTGGATGCGAACGGAAAGGCCGACATCAGGTGCAGCTCATCGAGCAGCACGCCTGCCCATATCCCGCCGGTGGCCGACTTCATGTCGAAGGTCTGAATTCTCAGGGTCGCCTTGTTCGTCCGGTCGACGATCGTTTTAAGATGATCCCTGATCTTGAAACGCTTTTTCAGATACGGATCGGCTTCGATCATGCCGACGGCTTGCTGAAAGGCGCGGTCTGCAACTTCACGCTCGGGCCCGAACAATGCGAATTTTGCGCGCGGCCTTTCATTCATCATCAACGCGGTCAGCATGATCGCTGCGCCGTTTGTGGTTTTGGCGTTCTTTTTTGGTATCAGCTCGAATACTTCCGGCACGCGCCGGACGTTGTTTTCATCAAGAGAGCCAAACACAGCCCGCACAATGTCGCGCCCCCATTCGCCGGCGGCCTCAGCAAAACGCGGCTGATCGGGCACGTCCGGCAATCTAAATTTATTGTAGAGCCCGACAGCTCGGGCCGCCTCTTTAATGTTCAGCGGCAGATCAGGAAGCAGTGAGCGCTGTTCCTTTAGCCGCTGCTCCCAGTCCAGGCAGGAAAAATCCCATCCATCAGTTGGGCAAGGCAGACCCGTCTTTGTGAAGCAGCTTGCCCCAGTCGCTGTCTTGGTGCGCGCTTTCGGCTTCGCGCTGCTCGACTTCTTTTTTTCCAAGTTTCGGCTCTTTAATTTTTGGCGCAGTAGGCTGCGCAAACGACGGCGCGAGCGTTGCTTCCATCTTTTCGATGTATTCTTTCAGCGCGCTGGTATTGCCGCCGAATCCTGAATTCTTTAACTTCATCAAGGCCTCAGCCTTTTGTTTCAGCAGCCCTTCATTCAGCTCTTTATAAAAAGTCTGCTTCAGCGTCGGTTCGCTGACCTCAAAAACGATTGCAATGTCCTTTGGCTTCCAGCCGCAAGCTGTTAAAACTTCTACCTTTTCAGCGGCTCCTAATGGCGGATGCCATTTCGGGCGGCCTTTATTTTTTTCTTTTTTCTCTGGTGATTTCATGAAAACAGGCCTTATGAGAAAAAAACCTCTGTATGAGAGGGGGCGTGGTCACGTTGGCGCAAAGGTTTTTAGAGATTTTGATACCCCCCCCCTATGCCTTTGATTTTATTATCGAATTAACCGATTTGACCGCATCAAGTTTGCCCTCTTGCTCTTTTTGCGCGCGTGTCAGCGGTCTTTCGTGCGTGGCACTTGGCACACAACAACTCGATGTTGCGCTCATCTAGTTTAGCGCCGCCATCTTTGATCTCGATGATGTGGTCGCCGACAACGCGATTGGTTGATCCGCATTTCTCACACCAATTGCCGCGCTTCCTCTTGATCGCTGCGACCAGGCTGCGCCATTCAGGCGAGTTATAGAAACTATCGGCTATCTTCGCGGGCAGCCTAAGCAAGGGCGCCAGCGCTCTTATCGCTGGCTGCAAGGACTTCAGCTTTGTCACACCGATAGCCCTTTAAAGCGAAACCCCGGCACGCTGGTGGGCGTCCGGGGTTGTTCGACTCAATTTGGTACTCTTCGAAGGTATGTCAACAATAGACCGGACGTCAAGCCCACTTAGTTCAACAGGGCTGCAGGATTCCTGCAGATCGACGCACAGTGAGAGATTCGGACTTTTTGATTTTTTCTATTCTGCAGCGCAAAGGCTTTGTATGATGCGCTTTTCTGTTTTCTTTTCCGATAGCCATGGGCGTGCCGGTGAAGCTGGGGATAACGGGATATGATCATCAAGTTTATCGTGAAGTTCATCCGCTAGCCATGAAAGCGCTGAATGCCAGGCGGCATAATGCAGCCTTTCAAGGGCAACGCGATCTGGCCTTGGCTCGTAAACAAGCGGGCAATGCGCAGTGTCGGGATACTCTCGCCGACCCTTTGGTGGAATAACTAAAATGTTGCGCTTTCCGCTTACGACCCATTTTGGCTTTGGTATTTCAGCGCCATTATCAGGTGTATTTCGCAGAGAGGCATGGACGGCAATTAAGCTGCCGACGCGCGGGCGATTATGAACGAGAGCGTAAGTGTCTTCTGCCATCAGGCCGAAGCAATGAAGATATTCTTTGGATTCCTCCCAATTGATTGACCAAATATCAAGGGCGATAACTGCAGCATCGAGCTTTAATGCATCCATGTGCGGCGCGCCGTGTATTTCGGGCAGCCACGGACTATCGCCCCTATGACCCTCTTCAATAATGCAGCCGTATTTTCCAAACTTTAATAGCGAACCAAAGCATGATTTGATCCGTACTTTTTCCGGCAGGTTGCCATAGACATTTTTCAAAGCATATTCAGGCAGCAGATGAGGGTTTTTCATCAGCTCATCCCTGTAAGCCCACTGCAGCAAAAGATCGATTGGAACCCGCTTTTTCATGCCAATGCCCTTTCATTTTTGTCGTGTAAATACTGAAACTCGCCCTGCTCGACTGCAAAAAGAAAATCTGCTGGGCGTGGCAGTCTGGGCTTGGTAGCCTCGTCTCTGCTTTTCATGACCCACTCGGTATGCTTGAGCCGATGCTCCTGAAGATGGAGAGGGCACAAAACAAGCGCTTCATTCAGGTTAAACTCATCGAGCGCACGCCAGAGTGACCACGCATATTCTTCATTTGGGAAAGGGCGCAGCGCATCGTGATAGAATTTTTTCAGTTTCAAAAATCCTGACCTTTGCTCTTCCGGCGCTTCAATCCAGCCAACCAGTTCGGGCGGCCGCTGTGGCCTTTCCGTTGGGAACCGCCAACCGCGCGTGCCAGACATTGCACCGCACCACTCATCGTCATAACTTTCGGCAACGCGAACGGGCGCGCCCGCAAAACCGTTTTTCTTGCAAAGCTCATCCCACTCTTTCCAATGCTGACTTCCTTCGCTTAACCAGCAAGGCCACAGCTTGTCTTGATCAGGTTTATTCCGCTCAATCACGCGGCGGCAAAGCAGCCCTTCCTCGCTGAGCTCTTTTGGCGCATGAACGACCAGAGGCTCACTGGGAATGCCCATGGTTTGCCAGATTTTGTAACCAAGATATTCGGCGAGCCTTGCCAATTTCGGTTGCTCGCCTCGCTCTCGGCGATTGGTGTTTGATATCCACCTCGCGTAAAGCGCATTGTGTTTTTTGATGTGGTTCGGCACGCAGGCCAGTGCCTTGATCGCCTCGGTGTCGGTCAGCTTCGAAAGCTTTTTATTTGCCTTCTCGCGCTCTCGGTGATTTCGCCACGGGTCTTTTTCGAGTTTGATGTAAGCGCTCTCAAAATCTGCCAATATCGGCCGCACAACTGCGGGGCCTGGTGCTTCATCGCCCCCTTGAGGCGGCTGCGCCGTAAGCGCAGCAGCCGACGAAAGGGGGTTAGGGGGATTTTTGTCCCTTTCTCTTATTATTACTTCGTCCCTGTTTACGGTATCCCGCTTTTCCACGTCCCGTAAATTAACACATGGTGTTTCCAAAGCCTCGCTTTCTGGCATGTCGCCGCCTGCTGAAAAATCATTCTCAGCAACAATTTCATCATCTTCATTTATCGGCTTTGCGTCATCCATTGCTGGCGTGCCGATGCCGCGCCATTCGGCCTTCAATTCTTCGATTGCCCCCTTATCATCGCAGATGACGTACTCGACACCGTGAAATTGGCCATCTTCGCCCTTCACGCGCCGACGGCAGCCGTAGCCCGCAAGCATGATGGATTTTAAAATGCCGTAGACCTTGTTGCGTCCGATTTTGAAATGGGACGCAAGCTGCATGACGTGGATAACCCAGTCTTCAGGCTTTGAAAGCACGTAGGCGGCGATGCCTCGCGTTTCGCCCGACAAGCTTTCATCCTGCAGCAACTCGCGGCCGATCATCGCCCAGCCCGTCTGCGGGCGGCCTCTGATCATCATATGCCGCACTGTTCCCTTGTTGTCGCTCATGCCTTTTTCTTTCTAGTTTTTTTCCGTAAAAGAGCTTTCTGCTTTTCCTCACATGCGGCAAAAGTGGCCTCGACTGCAGGCGCGTGAAGCGGCAAGCCATTAAATCCGGCAACGCGCGCGAGCTGCACACGCGCGTCTTTCAGGATATTTTTAAGGAGCTTTGGCTGCCGCTTTTTTCTGGCTGCTGCTTTCTCCAAAAAAGAAAGTGCCGCATCTTTTGTGTGTGCGTTCATGTCGCGCTGCTCCTGCATATTTCGCAGACTGCTAAATCATTCTTCAGCCAGATGGGTGTTGTATCGATAAGCCTGCCGCAGGCGCATTGGCCGAACTGCTCAAGCCAGATTTTCTGCGCACGATGTAAAAACGGCGATCGCAAAAGCGCTTCGAAAACCTTGCGCGGCAGAGGGACAACATCAATGCCGATCATTTAGCCCCTCCACGTGTGCAAATAGTGGAGCGCCCGCGCCGGCATGTAGGCGTTCGAGCGCAGCAGCGCAGATTGGATTGATCCACAAAACTTCCGTGCGCTTGCGCGCGCCGTCCGCGAGTGCGGCAACTTCGACGCGCTTCCAATCCGGCAGCGCATTGTCGTAAAGCGCATGAGGGTAACCAGACAGAAGCACCATGCCCTCTAAGCCGCGCAGAAAAGTGAGCAAATGAACATGGTCGTTGTCCGTCAACTCGTGCCGGTACATGCGATGCTTCAACTCCTGCTTGTTCGCAGGGCTGCGAGTTTCGGCAATGTATGGCGGGTCGACATAGTGAAGCGTTTCGGCGCTGTCGTGCTGTGCCATCACCTCGCAGGCATCTCGGTTTTCGACCACCACACCGCGTAGTCGCGAAATCAGCGAAGGCAGAACTTCGGTATAATTCGCCCAGTCGTGTGCCGGCGTAGTGCCAGAGCGGGACGAATTTGAGCGAAAGCCTGTCACGCGGCCGGAATGTGCGTTGCTGCCGAAGCCCATGAAGGCACGGATAATCAGGAACCGTGCACGCTCGACCGCATTTTTCGGTTGGCTGGCAGAGAAGTTGAATTCCTCCCGCGCGAAAGGCGTGAGTTCCAGGAGCCTGAGGAGTGCCGCGTTTTGCTTTTCGTCCTGCAGCACGCGGAAGAGGTTCACCACTTCCTGATCGAGGTCGTTGTAGACTTCCGCATAGGCGCGCGGCTTGCGGAATAAAATTGATGCAGCCCCACCAAACGGTTCGACATAAACACGGTGTGGTGGAAAGTGCCCGATAATCCACGGCGCGAGTTTCCACTTGCCTCCATGCCAGCGAAGCACCGGGCGCTTCGGGCCATCCAGGGCGGGTATCATACCCCCCCCCCCCCCCCGGATTCATGAGATCAAAGGACATCATGCGGCCTCCTGAAGCCCGAGGCTGCGAATGAGATTGGCGCAATCGGCGTGGCGGGCGTGCCCGCGCCATGAGGCGGTGAATTTCGCCAGTTGCGTGAAGCGGCGCCCTTTCCGTAAAGCTTTAGCCGTGCGTCTGGCGCTGACCACGCTTTGGCGGCGCAGCAGCTTGTGCGTTGCCCAGATCCGATAGCCGAGAAAGTTCACGCCGCGCCCTGCGGATGCGATTGACCATTTCGAGAAGGTGAGTCCCAGCTGCTCGCGCGAGAAATCTTCAATACTCTGCTTCACCGCCCGCAGGTGTTCGGAGCTGCGGCCAAGTACGACGATATCGTCCATGTAGCGATACCAGTGCCGCTCACCGAGCGTCTGCTGCATATGGCGGTCGAGTGTCGCGCCGGTATAATAATTGGCGAAGATTTGCGAGATGAGGCTGCCGATCGGCAGGCCGACGCCATGGCGCGGCAACATACTTTCAAGCAGGCGCAACGTGGCGCGGCACGATATTTTGGCCTCGATTAGTTGCCACAGTTTTTCGCGCCGGATCGATGCGAAGTATTTCGAGAAATCCGTTTTCAGGAAATAGACAGGGCCAGTGCGCGCTAAGCGGCGCAGATCGCTCTGCAGCGCCCGCGCGCCCGCATGTGTGCCTTTGCCTGGACGGCTGGCATAGGCGCCGGGCAGTAATGCGCTGTCGAATATGGGCATGAGGACGCGACACACCGCCTGCTGCGCCACGCGGTCATAGAATGGCAGCGCGGAGATCAGGCGGCGCTTTGGGTCGAGAACGTAGAATTCATGGGGTGCACCGGGCTGGTAAGCGCCACTTGCCATGTCGCGCGCCAGATCTGCCAGATTGAGCGCGTCGAATTCCTTGAAGTCGAGATAGCCGGGCGTGTTGCGCTTGCTGCGCGCCGTCAAGCGCAAGGCTTCGCGCATGTTGTGCGGCGATGTGATCTGCTTGATGAGGTTGCGGTAACGCTTCGTCACTGCATCTTCCCCCACTGTTCGGCCATTGCGTCTGCGATGCCAGGGAAAAAGCGCGAGCGTTCTTTTTGACGATCCGGCCCTGGTGGCATTCGATGTACGCGCGCGGCGCGACCTTCGACCACCTTTGTTGACTGCAGCTTGGGAAGATTTTTCAACCACAAGCAGGTGCGCTTCACTTCGCCATCACCGAATTGCCAAGGCTGCACGCTTTGGGCGAATTCTTCATAATTTCGGATGAGCGCCTTGGCGTGGCGGTGCATCACTGGATTTTCAATGCAAATGCGCTCGATAGGAGCGTTCCAGCAATCCGAAAAAAGCGCCGCGCCTTCCACCAACTCGCGCTGCATATCGTCAAGGGTTTTGCCGCGTGGCGGTTTGGATAACCACCTCACGCCGCTATTGCATAGGCGGGTACAGGGCGGATGCGCGACCATGAGAAAATCCCATCCCCAATTCAGCACATCGCGCACGTCGCCCTGAATATGGCGATTACTTTTGGTTTCCGTAGGGAGAAGGTCGCATGACCATGCATCGTGCCCGCGCTCAAGAAAAGCGTCACGAACAATTCCGCTATATTCACAAGCGACGAGAATTTTCACTTCCACGCCTCCGATATTTTGCGACAGCGCCGGGTCATTCTTCCACCTTGAAAAAACCCAGCTCGCCCTTGTATGGGCGGAAGGGTAAGGGCTTGGGGTTTCGAAGAACGAGGCCAACAGGGCCGTTGAACCAGGGCGAGTCATATTCGGTGACGCAATCGACGATCTCGACTTCACCGACAATGCCGCCGAGCGGCAGATCATCTATATGCGGCGGCTCTATTCCAGCTGCAAAAGCCCAACCACGAATGTCATATGCGGCATCCTGCTTCCCGCTGTAGAATGCCTTGCCAGCGTGCAGCAGAATACGACCGCGAACTCTTCTGCCGGGATTATGCGGCTTCCAATCACGGTTTTCGACATCCTTACCGGCGTGAAGAATTGCCCATGCATAAGGCTGGCGGACGGAGAGAGCGAGTGTCATGCTGATCTCGCCTGATCTTCGGCACGGCGTTTTTCCAATGCATCGATGAAGCTTTGCGGAATTTCAGCGCGGTATTTGCCGCCAAACCAGCTTACTGGCGGCTCCTTTTTCAGAGCCCGTTCTAAATCTGCAAAAGCATTCTTGATGTTGTCGGATAATTCACCGTCTTCAGGGAGAATGTCGCTGTAAAAGTCTTCAGGGTCTGGCACATGCGGATAGCTTGGTTCGCAAATAACCAGCTGCATATCCGATGGAGAAATGCCCTCATCGAAGCAATAATCTTCTAAGTCGCTTTCATGGAAGAAATATCGATCATCACTTTTGCAATCGAAAAGCGGTTCGCCTTCCCAAGGCTTGCTGGGATATTCGAGATAGCGCGCCTGCTCATTTTTTTCACGACAAGATTTGCAATGCGTATATAGTTTTTCCGTTACCACATCACAGCTTTGGCATTTTCTATGAGTGCAACCGTCGTAGCGCGCCGCATCTTCGGCTTGCCCCATGCGATCAGGGTAAAACAATCCTCTGCGAGACATCCACCCTTCAATGGTTGCCCGATGTGCTGCTTCTGGTGCATCAAACATTATAACTTCTTCTTTTTTATTAGCCATTTTCGACCCCATCCTTGTTTGAAAATTTAACTTTGCCGGCCGCAGGTCTCGACACGCTGCGCGTGCTACGCCCTGTTATGCCGAACCGCTGAATGTATTTGCCGAAGCAGGAAAAGCGGGCTGACCACCAACCTTGGTTGAATGTGGAATGCCGACGCGACCGTGATCGGCGCCGAGCGAGAAACTGGTCGTCACTGCGCCCGCGCGCGCCGATATCGTCGTTCGAGTTGTCGGGATTCCAGTAAGCGACATTCGCGTGCCGAGAACCGGCATTGCCGTCGTTGTACCAGGAGCCGCCGAATATCGAAGCGCGCGGCTGCATCATTGCCCCGCTTCCCCTTTCTCTTTGAGCTTCTTTTGCCAAGCGCCCAGCATCCGGCCCGGCTCTGCGAGAAGTCCCAGTGCGACCTCGTGCTGATGCAGGCTTAGGATTTTCACTTTGGGCTCGACCATGAAGCGCATGTGAGACCGCAGAACCGCAAAGTCGCCGTCCACGGCATGAAGCCGCGACAGCTGCTTTGAACGTGCGGCGTGATAAAGACTTCGAACCGGCTGAATCAAATCCTTGATTACCTCGTCCCGAAGGACGCGGTGCTTGCGTTCTGCACACTGAAGGATGGGATAAAGATAGCATCGGAAGTCCTCATATTTTTGAACGATCGCCAGAGCGTCATTGTTCAGATTGTGCGCTCTGGCGTTCATAGGGTTGCCTAAAGGCCGCTGCTGTCGCAGCGGCTAAGCACGTTGCAGGTGGTCACTGCGCCCGCGCGCGCCGATACCGTCGTTCGAGTTGTCGGGACTCCAGCAAGCGACATTCGCGCGCCGAGAACCGGCATTGCCGCCGTAGTACCAGGAGCCGCCGAATATCGAAGCGCGCGGCTCTTCGGGATCACCGCAATGCCCCCACACCCACATCACGCCTGTCGCCTGCTGGATGCCAAACTTGCTGGTACGCGGTGCGTCGAGCTTTGTGGTTTCGGCATCGCCCCTGCAGGCTGTCTTCTCGGTCACGCCGAAGGCAGCTGCGGCGAACTCTTCGAAGCTGGGTAGCTGCTTGCCATGCGCGGTCATCACTTCCACGGCTGTTGCATAATCGAGCTTGTCGAAATCGCCATCGCCGTTAGTGTTCTGCGGCGTGTCGTCACCGTCGGCAATCTTTGCGCCGAACTTGCTGGTGCCGTCGGTCATGTGGGTGACGCCGAGCAGGTAGATGTCGCACCAGAACTTCTTGCCGTTTGGCATTTCAACCAATGCCATGCCGCGCGGATCAGGCGATGCAGGGCGAAAACTTTGATCCCACACCGAGTAGGGGTTGATCGCTGGCGTTTCATCACCGCCCTTGCGCGCTGTGGCGTTGCCGCCTGGCGCAAAGTGAAAGCCGCCCAAGGCTTCGCTGACATTCTCGGCTGTGGCCTTGTCAATCAATGGCGCGCCCTCTTCGTCGACAATCACGATGTAGTCGGTACCGGCTTCGAGATCGCCGCCGATATTGACCGGCGTGTCCTGCTCGAAAATGCCGTTGCTGAAAGATGTGCCAGCCTTGATCGAGATCGAGGCCTTCCCGGTCACGACAAGGGCGGGTGAAGCTGGGTCAAGCTTCTTGAACCCAAACTGGTTCTCCGTTTTTTTAAGCGCTGCAGATTGTGTCATGTTTCAAGTCTCCATGTTTTACCGACAACCCGTCGGCGGGGATTCGATCGCATGGAGGTGTGGCATCAGCTTCGATGCGCTCCCCATTGCGCCAGAATTCAATCCAGTGTTCGCGCGGCTCTTTGCGCGTGACTTTGACAAGCCCGCAATGAATGCAGGTGCGTTCGGTCTTATAGACATTGCTGCGGTCGGGCTCGGCCCAACGATGGCGCGTGCTGCTCATGAAGCCTCCGCCATATCTTTTCGGCATTGCGTCACGAATGCATCGATGACGGCCAGCTGCTCGCGCGCGAGTTCAGCCCGCGCTTCTGGGTGAAGCACTTTCACTTTGTCGCTTTGCGCTGCGTTGTGCATGAAGACCCGCATTTCCGCGAGATAATCGAGCGCATCATTGAGATGGTGGTTCAGCGCAAATTTCTGGGCGCGCAGCAAGCGCACCTTGTTGAGCATTTTATAAATTGGCGCGTGGCCGCCCTTCGCAAGCTCTTTGTCTTTGTGCGTAGCGACGGCGCCGTGCAGAACGGTATGAAGTTCCCAGATTTGCCGATTGAATTCGGCCTGCCTGATATCTTCTAAACCTGCATCTTCGGTTGGCTCAGTGATAGAAAGCGCAGGCCCCGCCAATCGGCGAAGGTTGGCGATCTGTAACTGGTCTTCGTGGTAAACCATGGTGAGCAGGCCGATATGCTCGACCAGTTCTTCGCGGCTTGCCTGCTCTTTGATTTGCGCGAGCGTCATCGTCATGTTGACTCCCCAAGATTGCAGTCGGGGTGGCCACGCCGCAGAAAGCTTGGAATGTCGCCGATATCGTCAGCGATCATAAGCTCTGGTTTTGTGCCGGTGATTTGGTTGGCGGGAGAAGCTGGAAAGGGAGGGACTTCTCCCGCCTGCAGGCCTTCTGGTGTGCCTTGCTTCACCCCTGCAGAATTATCGAGGGCGGCATTTTCGGCGGTGTCTTCGGCCGCCGTCTCCTGGGCGCTGCCATCGTGCACTTCTTCTGCAGGTATTTCTGAAGCTTCAACGATTCCGCCAGTTTCGCTGTCATGAGGCGGAAGCTCGGGCGCTTCGAAGCCCCAGGCATCCCAACCTTCGCGGCGCGCACGGGCGTTCAATTCGATTTTCGGCAAGCTCGGATAATATTCTTCGATCAGGTGATAAAAGATTTCGGGCTTTGCGCTGTGTTCAGTCACATCGGCATCGACAACGCTGCCCCACTGCGAGCCCATGGCGGGTGCTGGCACATCGCCGCGCGTGCCGACAAGCAGCAGCTCGTGTTCGTTGCGGAACCAGTAACCGGTGCCGGGGCGGTTCTTATGCCAGATGACATGAGATTTATATTCGAAGCCCCACGCGCGCATGACTTCGATGGCATGCGGTAGCATGGGTACGGTCGCCCAAAGGAACAACACGCAGTCGTCGGCTTCAATGCCGTGAACGTCGCGTGACTTGATCGCTTCCAGTTCACTGCATGGATATTGGTTGTCTGCAGAGCGATCCATGCCCGCTTCAGACCGCGTCTTAAACTTCCATTCAGGGTCGGCCAGAATGACGCCATAGCGCTTGTCAGGGAGCGCCAGCTGCTTGTCTGCCAGATCCCTTTCCCGAAGGGCGCGGCGCTCTTTTTTCTGAGCCGTGGTAACTTCTTTAAGCGGGTTGATGACCGCAGCAGCGCCGGCTGCGATGCGTTGGCGGGTATTCTCGACCATGGCTTCGAACGCCATTTCAGAGATCGAGGCGCTTTGCTGGGCATTCATCGACAATTTCTTTGAAATACCGGCATCTTCGAGGGTCACACGAATAAACGGTTCCTCGGCGGAACCGTTTTCCTCGGACGGTTTGCGCTTCTTTGGGCGGCCTTCGCCGAGTTGTCCGGCTTCTTTGGCGGCGATCAGCATCTCGCCAAGCTTGCGCGTGGCACGCATGTGAATCTCGGTGGCGTTTGCCAGCATGGTCCGGTCTTTGGCCTGCATGGCATAAAGCTTCATGCGCTCGGCCTGGTCGCGCACGCCGATGACTTCATCGACGCGCGCGGCCTCGGCCAAGGCGTGGCAGGCATGATCGTAAATGGTGAGGTTGCCTGTCACGGAGTTACTCAGGCTGCCTGCAGATTTTGGACGATGTCCCAAATCTCACGATAGTTGCCAGCCGCATCGCGCCAGGCGATCAGGTAGCTTTCCACTTTCGGCGCAAGGTATTCCTTGCGGGCGATAATGGTGAAGGTTGGCGTTTCACTCTCGGGGCTTGCGTTGGCCAGTTTGACGATCTGGCCAAGATTGAATTTGAAATCGCCGAACGTGTGAATGTTACTCTCGACTTCAAACTTCACCATAATGTCTTTCGGTGAAGCTTTGCTTTTTGCCTTTGCAGGCTTCTTTTTAGTTCCCATGATTTTCTCCTTTTCCATGGCAGGCATCACAACAACCCGTTTTTCCGCGCCAGCCAGGCTGGCATGGTGACGAGCACGCGATTGTTTTCTTGGCGCGTGTATGTGATTTGAGAGCGCGGCAGCCAGATCGTCGGCGCATGGGCGCCAGCTGCAGGCACGGCTGTTCCGATTGCGGCTTTGTCAGCCTTGTCGCTTCGCAGAATTAAGGTGAAATCTTTGAGATCGGATCGATAATCGGCATTGGCGCTTTGCGAATATTCGTTGTCACCAAAGCGCGCGCGGGCTCGATCATCGTCAAAATTGAGCTCCCTAATCATCTTGAGCGATCCTTTGCTGCTGCAGTGGTCAACATGCGGTTGAGGTGCGCCTGAATTTGTCCGGTGCATTCCTCGACCTTGCGAAGCGGAACGATGCCGGTCGCGGGCGCGCCGGCAGCCGCGACCGCGTGCAGCGTGTTGCCTGCGGTGCGCGATGCCACCTGAACAATTTCATTTAGAAATTCGGCGAAGGCCGCATTGGTCAGACCGCTCATGGGGCAACCTGCCTTAGCCGGATGCGCAGCTGGATTTCTTCAAACAGGCGGCGGATAGCGAACTGCCGCGCCATCGAGAGCAGGGTCATGATGACGCCGAAGGCAAAATTCACCTTCAGGGACAAAACGACGTTGTGAAAAAGAAAGAGATAAAACTGCGCAATGCTTTGGATTGCGAAACCAACGACCACATTAAGCATCGTCTCGTAGAAGGATAATTTTTTTGATTGCTTCATGCCGCCACCGTTTCGACATCGGCAAAACCATTGCGGGCGAGTTCGAGAACGGCGCGGAGACCTTCAAGTGCGAAGTTTAAAAGCTGGAAATCAACGTTATCTAAGGTAGCAACTGTTGAACGAGCGATGATGCACCAGGTCAGAACCTGTGCGCGCCGCTTGATCTCACCGTTTCGGCAATATTGCAGTTCGATGAGAATTTCTTTTGCCTGCGCGTGCGCCTGCTCTGTGGTCACGCTATGCCCAAGCGTGTCACCTAAGGCGAGGGCGCGGATGGCAACGGCGATCTCGTTTGTTTCGGGGTCGATCATCCGGCCATCCCAAAAACTGAAGGGGAGGGGTCGCCCTCGTTTTTTGATTTGGTAAGGTATTCAAACCGGATTTGTTGCCATGCTTCGGCACCTATCTCCCCATTTGAAAAGGTGCGGATGTTCTCAATTACGAAAGCAGGGCAAGTGTTTATGCCCCGTTCGTACCGAAGATATGTGGCTCTGGCGTTTTTGCCTTCGATACCGGCTTCACGAGCCATATAAGCCGCAGAATGCCCTTTTTTAAGTCGCCATTGCTTCGGATCGGAGATCATGGGTGACAGATGTAGCCTGATTCGCTACATATCTGGCAATGAGTGTAGCCAACATAGCTGTCGAGCCTGTGAACAAGTTCCGCTACGTCCCGGTTATGACGAAGCCGCGCCGCCCACCAACTGCGTCCAGAAACGCTAATAAAACCTCAGAAAAACAGCCGCCAAATCGAATTAAAGAGCTGGCCGAAAAAACCGGCATGACTTTCGAAGAAATTGCGGAAGAGCTCGATACCCATAGGGTGACAGTTTCGAACTTATCACGCGGCGATCAGCCAATGACATTGGCCTGGATGGAGAAGTTCGCTCAGGTTTTTAAGGTGCACCCGACGGAAATTATATGGCCGCCGCCGGCGCAGGGTCTAAGGCGCGTCAAAGTGACCGGCGCCCTGCAGGCGGGCGCATGGGAAGAGAACCATGAATGGGAGGAGGACATGCAATACGATGTCATGGTTCCCGATGAA
This sequence comes from uncultured Alphaproteobacteria bacterium, assembly GCA_963714065.1. Taxonomy (GTDB): domain Bacteria; phylum Pseudomonadota; class Alphaproteobacteria; order Rhizobiales; family UBA4765; genus JAZKID01. The sequence continues at coordinate 828,665 of OY970226.1, forward strand.
AAAAGTTTAAGCCGAGTTCGTCTTTATGCGGGTGAAATTCGCGGTGATTCCATGAACCGTCGTTATCCTGAAGGCGCGGTTGTAGTCATGTCAGATTTTATAGGCGCTGGAGACAAATTAAAAGAAGGTCTGCGCTATCATGTAAGGCGCACAAGATCTGATGGGCATGTAGAAGAAACAATTAAAACGCTGGCATATGATGATGACGGGAAACTTTGGCTTAAACCAGAATCGACTAATCCAGAATTTCAAGCTTGGATTCCGCTCGATGAATCCGAGGACTCAATCGTTACCATTATTGGCTGTGTTCGTTTTGTGGTGCAGCGAGAAGGGTAGTTTGCGGTTTACGACCAGCTTCTATTGCCTTTATAACAAGCGCGCCCACGATAAAAATCGAAGCGCTTAATAAAACTACGGCAGCAAGAATTTCATGGATAGCGCTTTTTGCCCAATTGAGCAGCAGTATGCTCGTAAAGAACATGATGACACCGCCCCCAAAGAGCATAAACTTAGGCAAGGCCCAAACAAGGCTAAAAAAAACAAACGCGGCGACGCAGAAAAATATAATGTTATCATCTAGTCCAACCACCATGGACTGAGCAAAAACGGGATTTGTGGTCAGAAAAAACAGGCCTGCTGCCGTGTATAAAAGTTTCATTTTATTCCTCGCGCTTGATCGCTTTTAGTCATTTTTAAGAAACGCCACCAGCTTCAATCCCGTAGCACAATACTTTACGCCTGAAATATGGCCTTGATGAGTGTAGCGAATACTGCTACATCAATGTAGCCGATTCGGTTACTCGCAAAAGGGGGCTATATGGCCGCTTCTTCCTCTCTTAAAGCCTCAATGATCGAAAGCCTTCAGCTTGTAGGTCCTAAGGCTTTCACCGTTCAGCAGGCCATCCCTGCCCTTATTGCGGCTGGATATCGCGCTGCTGAGATTAACCCGGTGCTTGATGAGGTTCTTGCTTATGCCTGCGCTCCACTTCTGTTGGCGGCAGCATGACACAGACAGCAAAGAAGATGCCTGAATTTCACTCGGTCACTTTGACAGCGAGGGAGCGCGGCTTTCTCAATGTGAAGGTCAGCGAGGAACTGGCTTGCTATTTAGGACACAAGATCGCGGGGCGCGGCATGTCGTCCGATGAGGAAGCAAAAATCACCTTCTTGCAGACCCTGTCTAATAAACTTGCACAGGTACAACCATGAGTGCTTGCGCATCGAGCAAGATAAGCTGGACGCTAACGGGCAGGCAATTCGAAGCCCTGAAAGTCGCCGAAGCAAAGGGCGGGGCGTTTTACGTCAGCGGCAGCAATGCTGGCGGTGCTATCCGCCGCATGTGCGAGCGCCTTGCCGAGTATGGCTTTGTCGAAAATCAGCCACCCTTCCCGATCACTCAAAAAGGCCGCGATGCTATCGCCCAAGTCGAAGCGAGGGCGGCATGAAGGCCGACAAACAACGCGCTGAATTTTATGATCAGATCTATGGGGGCAAAAAAAAGCCACCGAGAATGTGGCTGCTGATCTGCATCCTGATTGCGTTTATCACCCTGTCTATTCTAGCGCCATTACCATTCTTGATGATGGTGAAGCCATGACGCCGCGTCTCGCTTTTGTGTGCGGCCTACGCGGGGCATCGGCGCAAATATGGAATGGCGACCAAAGCGGTGTGAATGGTCAGGAGCCGCCGACATACGGCAAGCCCATTGATCTGCCGCCAGGCGAAGAGAAGTGGCCGCTCGCAGCCTTAGAACGCATCTATCTGTCGCAGGTTTAATATGGCCAGCGCATCAGCAAAATTAAAGGAATACCCAGAGAGCGGTCTGGTACGGCCTGCGCGGCCCCCAGCACCTTTTAGGAACGGTACGACCGTAGGGGTTCAGCCCGCCGCTCAAACTCAACAACGACCACGAGACGCGTGGGACGATTATCTTGATGTTCGGTTCTGCCGTGAAGGCCGCTTGATTTGCGAACATGGTCAGGCAGGCATTAAACGGGCGCGGTCTTGGAATTCAGATCTTCCTAAACACTCTCCCGTTTTAAATAAAATGAGACTGGCGGCATGACGAGCGCGACTTTAAATTTGCGGGTGCAACAGAAGCGAATGATGACCGCACAGGAGGCCGCTTATTACTGCGGCTTCCAGGGTGGGAAGTCTCCCGTAAAGCGATTTCAGGTAGAATGCCCCTGCCCGACACGCCTTGTCGACAGTCAGGAGCTCTACGATATCAAGCAGTTAGATAAATGGATTGACAGCTTTGGCTCCAGCGATTCGAATGTTGTTCCTTACGACAAGATTGTGGAGCAGTTAGCGTGCCGGTCATCAGGATGAAGGGTTTTCAGATCTTCAAAGATCGGCATGGCAAAACGCGATGCTACCACCGGGCAAGCGGCCTCCCAATCAACCTTGAAAAGACTCCCATAGGCACCGCAGAATTCTTCGCCGAGTGCGAGAGGATCAAAGAACGAAGCATAAGAAAGGTGCCGATGCCTGGCGCGCTCGGCCTTTTAATTCAGAATTATTGTGCAAGCAAAAACTTTCAGGATTTAGCGCCGCGCACGCGCGCCGATTATGAAGCCATCTTTGATTATTTAAAACCGATCGCTGAAACCGCCCTACAGCATTTCGATCCGCCACTGGTAGCGCGCATCCGCGACAAGGCGGCAGAGATGAAAGGTCGCCGCTTCGGGACCTATGTTCGCCAAGTGCTTTCAATTATTTTCGGATGGGGTGTTGAGCGCGGATATATGAAAACCAACCCTGCAAAAGAAGTGAAGGGGATTAAGCGCCCGCGCGGGCTTGAGAGGGCAAATCATCCATGGACGGATGAAGAGCGCCACGTCGTCTTGGAAGCTGCCAGCCCTGCCCTCCGCGCGATCATTGCGCTCATGATGTATACTGGCATGGGGCCGAAGGATGTCGTAGCTGTTCAAAAAATTGATTATGCAGATTCAGAAATCACCACCAGCCGCTCAAAAACTGGTGAGCCTATTTTCTGGCCAGTGCCGGCGCAGCTAAAAGACGAACTTAAACGCGGGCGGATTTACGAGATCGGGCGGCGCAGGAAATATGCAGAAAAAAATAATGGCGTGACCGAACTCGAACCATCGACACTTTGCGTCAACTCTTTCGGCTGGTCCTGGTCGCAGGACGGGATGCAGGCCTCATGGCAGAAATTAAAAGGGCGGCTTGTGAAGGCTGGCCTGGTCAGAAAGTCGCTCACGCTTTACGGCCTGCGCCACACGCTGGCGGTTATCCTGCGCGAGATCGGCGAAGACGAGCGCACGATCGCCGACGCCCTCGCCCAACGCGATATTAAGAGCGCGCGGATCTATGCGACGGGTGCGGATTTGCGGCCAAAAATGCTGATCGTGTCGAAAAGCTTTGAAAAAGAACTGACGAAAAGGGCGACCAAAGCGCGAACAAAACTGTCAAACCTTTCAGAAAAAGTGTCAAACCTCAAATCTCTCAAGGTTGGCTGACAGCAATTTCCTTAATAGTGGCAAAGAGTTAAATGGTACAGTCGGGCGGGCTTGAACCGCCGACCTCCGGAGCCACAATCCGGCGCTCTAACCAACTGAGCTACGACTGCACATGAGGAGCTTACTTCAAGCGCGCTTTTGCGGTTTTTTCAAGCGTTCTCGGGCCCGGCAAAGAAAAAAGCCCGGAAAGCATGCGCTTCCGGGCTTTGTTTTTTAAGCTATTTCGGCTCAGGCCGTTTTTCTATTGAAGGTTTCGCGGAACGTGTCTTCCACCGCCTGGCGCGCGGCCGTGCTGATGGGCTCGGACGTATCGTTGGCGATCTTCGCGGTAAGCTGCTGGATTTCGCGGCCCTGCTCGGTCAGCGTTTCGCACTGCCGGCGCACGAAGCTCGTCTGCTTTTCGAACGCTTCGGCGACGGTGCCCGACTGCAGCAGCGACTTGAAGAAATCGAAGAGGGCGTTGGTCTGATCCTGCGCATTGTCGAGGATCTTGCTGCTCAGCTCCATCGAACCCTTGCTATAGGCGGAAAACGCGCCCTCCAGCACATTCGTGGTCTGCTCGGCCGTCTGCTTGAAGCGGTCGTAATTCTCCTTGCTTTGCGCAAAGCTCTTTTCCGCAAGTTCGCGGAAAGCGGCGGGTACTTCCATGCGCGGCAGCTCGAAATTCGGAATTTCAAATTTCATACCTTGTTTGCCGGTATTTTCGTTCTTCGACATGCTGTGATCCTCCAGCGGGTTGTGATGTGGGCAGTGAATTTTTTATCGCAAAGGTTGTAACGCATTATTTTGTGCGGTGCAACATATATGTGAGTCGCGGGACTTTTATGGTTTGCCGAAGGTTAATGCGCTTACGCGAGGTTTTTATGAATTCCCGCTGGACCGCCGGCCCTATTTTGAATAATCTTGGGCGGATACTATAATATTTGTATATTTCATGCCGTCATTATAGATTAAATACTTGAATAGATTTATTTTTACGAGGCTTATGTGACCGCTTCCCTGTCTTCGGCCCTGGCTGCCGCAGACGAGCTTGAGCTGCTCGAGACATCGACACGTCCGGCTCTCCTCTTAAGCGAGGACGGCACCTCCCTTCTATGGGCAAACCGCACGGCAGCGGACTTTGCGGGATTTTCCGCGGTCGACGACTTATTGGCTGCCCGGTTTCAGGGGACGCCCTTTGCGGCGCAAATGGAAATGCTACGCCGGAATCTCCACCCGGGAAGCCAGCGTCTCGAGCTTTTGCGCATGCCGGCCAAAACGGGCGTGCTGTCTTTTGTAGGCAAGGTCCGGCTGACGACATCGGGCGCGCGCACAGGGCTGCTGATCATAGGCCCGGAAACGAAACCAAAAGTGCCGCCCACCGCTAAAATTTTGCGGCCTGCAACGCCGGTTGCCAAGCCGAAAAAAACGGCAGCACCGAAAAAAGCGGGCGCTGCAAAAAAGAAAAAAGAAAAAAAGCGAGAAGAAAAACTCTCTTCCCCACCTGTACCGCAAAAAGCCGTCTCGCTGCCGAAACTGGAGCCGCATGAGCGGGAAAGCCTTGCCGCCATCGCCCGTGCACTCGGCGAGGCAAAGAATAGTTTCCCGGCCGAACATGAATTACCATCCTTATCGGAGCCGCAAACCGAAACCATCGCCCATCTCGAAGCGCAAAACGGCAAGCTGCAAGAGCAACTGCATCAGGCCCATCTCCTGTCTGCCGAATTGCAGACGATCCTCGATACCGCGACGGACGGCGTGCTGATCCTCGACCGTTACGGGCGCGTTCTCAACATGAACAGGCCTGCCGAAGCGCTACTCGGCGTATCGTTCGAACAACATGCCGGTTTGAAACTGACCGATCTGCTCGATCCTGCCTCGCATGAAGCAGCGCTCGCCTATCTGCACGACAGCATGCAAGATGGAGCTTTGCCTGCGCCCGACCACGGCCGCGAGGTGACGGGCTTCCGGCAGGATGGCGAAGCCATTCCCCTATTCATGACTCTGGACCGGCTCGGCAAGCATGACAGGGAGCCGCGATTTTGCGCCGTGCTGCGCGACATCACGCAATGGAAGCACGCAGAGGCAGGGCTGATTGCGGCGCGCAAACGCGCCGAAGCCGCATCCGAGCAGAAATCCGATTTCCTGGCCAAGATGAGCCATGAGATCCGCACGCCGCTGAATGCCATTATCGGCTTTTCCGAAGTGATGCTGGAAGAGCGCTTCGGCAGCATCGGCAATGAGCGCTACAAGCAATATCTCGGCGACATCCGCGCCTCGGGCGGCTTTCTGCTCAGCCTCGTCAACGATCTTCTGGACCTCTCCAAGATCGAAGCCGGCAAGCTCGATCTGACTTTCGCGCCCGTCTATCTCAACGACATCGTGCTGCAGGGGATCGGCCTTTTGCAGGCACAGGCCAACCGGGGCGGCGTGATCCTGCGTTCGAGCCTGCAGGACCTGCCGCCCGTGGTTGCCGATGCACGCAGCATTCGGCAGATCCTGCTCAACCTGCTTTCGAACGCCATACGCTTTACGCCCGAAGGCGGGCAGATCATCGTCTCGACGGCCACGACCGAAAACGGCGACATCACCCTGCGCGTGCGGGATACGGGGATCGGCATGACGCAGGCCGAAATCGCGCTGGCGCTGGAACCGTTCCGCCAGATCAAATCCGATCAGGAAAAAGAAGACGGGAAAGGCACAGGCCTTGGCCTGCCCATTTCAAAAGCGCTCACCGAGGCGAACCGCGCGCTGTTCGATATCGAAAGCACGCCGAAAAAAGGCACGCTGATCAGCATAACTTTTCCGCATACGCGCGTGCTTGGAGATTAAGAGCGATCAGGATTTGCCGAGGCGGGCGGATTTGACGATTGCGTCGAGATCGTTGCTGACATTCTCGAAATCATTCGTCAGGCTGCTGCACTCGAACGAATAAGCCTGGCCGACGATTTCAAAATAGCTGAGCTGGATCGTCATATCGGAGCGGCGCTCCGATCCCGCAACAAACACCTTGGATAGCAGTCCGTTGATCCCCTTATTGCTGATCTTGGTGATGGACTGTACTTCCCGGCCGTCCTGGCTCAGATTTTTGCGCATCATCTGGAGATTGCGGTCGTCGTGCATGATCTTGTTGATTTGCGCTTGCGTGATGTTGGGCGGCTGTTTCGGCACTCTAACCACGACACGGCAAGTCGGCGACGGCGCGCCGGGGCCGTCCAGCAGGATAAGCGACATATCGTTTTTCTGATTGGGCAGCTCTACGACGATCCAGCCGGCAGGCAGGGACAGATCGAGGGTGGAGCGGCTATTGGTGAATTCTTGTGCCGGCAACAGAGGCCGCTCGGCCGGGCCCGGCGGCGGGATGCGCGCTTCGCCCGAGAAGGATTTCGCGGCGGCAGGCTTCGGTGTCACCACGGCCGCCTTCGGTACGCTTGCCTTGGGCGCGGCCGCCTTGGCAGGAACTATTTTTGCAGGAACAATTTTTGCAGGCACAGGCGTTGCGGGCTTCGGCTTGGCCGGCTGCGTAGCGGCGGGCGTCAGTTGCGCGGGCGGCGCGGTTTGTGCCTGCGCGGACAAGGCTGCAAGGCAGAAAACAACTGAGGCCGCGAAAAAATTCCTTACGATCATCGGATTTCTTACGATCATCGGATTTCTTAAGTTCATGGACATGGCTTTCGTTAAAGCAGAACCGGCTTTGGCATTCAACGCCGCATTTTATGTCCGGCTTTCATGGCATAGATGGGGCAAATTTCCGCTCTGAGTCAAATAAGCGGCCATAAAGAGCCGCCGAGTCGTGATTTTTCTCTCCATCCTCATGTTTTTGAATGAGAAATGGAAATTATACTTTGACGAATCACGAAATTGATTCACGTTCAGCGCTCACTTTCACTGGAGGTTATTATTATGGATGTCATCGCGTTTGCGTCGCGTAAAGGCGGCTCTGGAAAAACCACTTTGGCGGCGCAGCTTGCCGCGCATGCCCACAAACCCAGCAAACCCTGCCTGCTGATCGATACAGATCCGCAAGGGTCGCTGACCCTGTGGCATAAGCTTCGCGGCAATGACGAGCCGCCGCTCAAGACCGCGGTCCGCTCCGTTGGCGAGCTTGTCAAGGCCGCCGAACGCGCCGGCGTCGAATATGTCTTCATCGATACGCCGCCCAATATGTCGGGCGTGGTTATCGACGCAATCCATCAGGCCACGCTGGTCGTCATCCCGGCCCGCCCCGGCGTGTTCGACATCAGCGCCGTGCAGGAAACCATTGCGACCTGCCGCTCGCAGCGCACGCCTTACGCCGTCGTCATCAACGGTGCGCCTGCCCGCCGCGATGGCGTGGAAAGCCCGCTGGTCGTTGCAGCCCGCGAAGGCCTTTCCAAGCTGCGCGCTCCCGTCTGGTCCGGCCAGATCACCAATCGCGCAAGCTTCATTGCCGCCGTCGGCCATGGGGAAGGCGCGCGCGAATATGCGCCGCAAAGCATGGCGGCTTTCGACATCGCCCGTCTATGGACGGCGATCGAGAAGTCGCTCCGGGCCATCAACGGCGCAGGCTCCGCAAGCGGCGCCATGCACAAGCAGGCCGCCTGATTAACGAACCTGAAGCTCGGGCCTGTCTGAAAACAGCGCCAGGGCTTCGGGGTTCGCCAGGGCTTCCCTGTTTTTCACCTCACGGCCGTGGACGATATCGCGCACGGCCAATTCCACGATCTTCCCCGATTTGGTACGCGGAATATCCGCAACGGCGAGAATAACCGCCGGCACATGGCGCGGCGACGCACCAATCCTGATCTGCGATTTGATTTTACTCTTCAACGCGTCATCGAGCGCCACACCATCTCTCAGCCGCACAAAGAGTACGACACGCACATCGTTGTCGACATCCTGGCCGATGCATAGCGCTTCCAGAACTTCCGGAATCTGTTCGACCTGCGCATAGATCTCCGCCGTGCCGATGCGCACACCGCCGGGATTGAGCGTCGCATCCGAACGGCCATGAATGATGAACCCGTCCTGCTCGGTCTTCTCGGCAAAATCGCCATGACACCAGATGCCAGGAAAACGTTCGAAATAGGCCTTGCGGTATTTCACATGTCCCTTGTCGTTCCAGAAGCCGGCCGGCATTGCGGGGAACGGCTTTGTGCAGACAAGTTCGCCCTTTTCGCCCGTTCGCGCGGGCCTGCCGCTCTCGTCGAACACATCGACCGCCATGCCGAGCCCCGGCGCCTGGATCTCGCCGCGATAAACGGGGAGCGTCGGGTCGCCGCCGACAAAACAGGAAACGATATCGGTGCCGCCCGAAATCGAGGCCAGATGCAGATCGGGCTTGATATCGCGATAGACGAAATCGAACCCTTCGGAGCTGAGCGGCGAACCGGTCGACGTCATCCGCCTGAGCGATGAGAGATCATGCGTATCGCACGGCCGCCATCCGCTTTTGCGAAGACCGTCGATGAATTTTGCCGAGGTGCCGAACATGGTCATTTTCCCTGCATCGGCATAATCGAACAGAATGCGCTCGTTGGGATAGACGGGCGAGCCGTCGTAAAGCAGCAATGTCGCCTCTTGAGCCAGGCCCGAGGCGAGCCAATTCCACATCATCCAGCCGCAAGTGGTGAAATAGAACAGGCGGTCGTTCGGTTTGACGTCGCAATGCAGCCGGTGTTCTTTCAGATGCTGCAGCAGCGTGCCGCCTGCCGTATGCACGATGCATTTCGGTATGCCCGTGGTCCCTGAGGAAAACAGAATATAAAGCGGATGCGAAAAGGGAAGCTGCGCAAAATCCACTTTTTGTGGCCGGTATTGCGCGCGCAATTGCGGCAAGGTCACAGCTCCTGGCAACACGCAATGTTCTTCAATGTAAGGAACGATCAACACGCGATGCACGCTGGGAAAACTCGCCATAATCTCCTTCAGCTTTTCTTCAATCCCGATACGCTTGCCGTTATAAAAAACGCCATCGCAGGCGACCAGAATTTTCGGCTCGATCTGTGCGAAACGGTCCAGTACGCCGCGCGCGCCGAAATCGGGGGAGCAGGAAGAGAAAACGGCGCCGATACTCGCGCAGGCCAGCATGAGGGCGATGGTTTCCGGCAGGTTCGGCATGATCGCTGCCACGCGGTCGCCGGGCGCAATTTCGTGCGCAAGCAGGAATTGCTGCAGGATGGAAACGAGCTCATATAGCTCACGCCAGCTCATGCTGCGTTTTATCTTGTCCTCACCCCAGAACAGGAGTGCGGTACTTTCGTCCTGCCGGCGCAGCAGGTTCTGTGCAAAATTCAGCCGTGCCTGCGGGAAAAACTGCGCCCCCGGCATTTTGTCGGCATCGGTCAGCGCCACATTGCCTTTTGTTTCGGCAATGACACCGCAGAAATCCCACAAGACGCTCCAGAAATCGCCGATCCGCTGGATGGAAAAAGCATGCAGCGCCTTGCTATCGCGCAAATCGAGACTGAAGCGATCGTTGACGAAAAGCCGAAACGCCGTCATCTGCGAGGCTGCGACAGCCGCAGGCGGCGGCGTCCATAAAGGGGCTGCAACGGACATGATACCGTTGGCTTGCCATAAAGCGGGAGCGCTTCCAAGCGGCTTAAAAGGACAGTTAGTGGATCAGTTTTATTCCGCTCATTCCCATTCATATCGGGCAAGCCGATGTAGGATGGGGGTGAGCGGAAATAAACCAAACTGACCCACTTCCAAAAGGGCTTGTAGAGAAAGGGCTTGCACGGCTAAGGTGAGCGCTTGTTTCGATTGAATCCTGTGGAAGCCCCTTGAAAATCCCGCGTCCCTCATCTCTGCTGATCGTCGGCCTTGCCGTGATGACCGGCTTTTGCGGCCTCCTGCTGAGCCTGCCCTATTTTATTCCGCTCGAGCGCGTGCAGCAAGCGGCGGCGGCGAAAATGTCGGCGCTGACCGGACAGGACGTGACATTCTCAGGCGCCGAGCGGCGCTTCAGCCTGCCCTTGCCCTATTTCGTACTGCGCAATGTGCAGGTTGCCGGCAGTTATAATGGCCCTGCCCTGCTGCGTGCGCCACGTATCGAAGCCGAAATCGCGCCGTCCAGCCTGTTCGGCGGCGAGGCGGTGGTTTCCAGCCTCACGCTCGTGACGCCCAAGATCGCGCTGAATACGGATGTGCAAAACCGCAACAACTGGCGCAGCCAGTCTTCGGCGCTGGCCTTGTTCGACCCGCACAGGCAAGAACAGCCTGCAACAACCGCTTCCGCTTTCAGCGTCGGCACCATTAAAATCAAGGACGGCACAATTTTATATACGGACGACGGCGATAGCACCCGCCTGCAATTCGACCAGGTGAACCTGACGCTGCTCTGGCCGGATATCGGCAAGCGTTTTTCCATACGCGGCACCATGACGCTCGACACAAAGCCCATGCAGTTTTCGGCCACGCTTGCCCGCCCCGCCGCCCTGTTCCAGCGCGATATCAGCCCGTTCGAGATGCAAATCGACTCCGATGCGCTCAAAGCCGATATACGGGGCGAGATTTTCGCTGCGCAACAGATGAAGGTAGAAGCGGTGCTGAAACTTTCCTCGCCTTCATTGCGCGAACTTGCGCATTTTGCCGTGCCGAAGGCGAAATCCGTACCTGAACTCGGCAAGATCGACGCCAGCGCCAAGCTGCGCTTTCACGACCACAATCTTGTCCTCGACGATACCCGCTTGCGCATCGGCAACAGCAGCGCCGACGGCTTTCTCGCTTTTCGCACCAATGGGCCGCATCCATTCATGCAAGGCACGCTCGATTTCGACACGCTCGACCTGCGCCCGTTTTTCGAACGCCAGATCGGCAGCCTGATGGCGGGCCAGGGCTGGAGCACGGAAAAGATCGAGGGAGAAAATCTGAGCACGTTCGATATGGACCTGCGCCTTTCTGCCAAAACCATGCAGATGACGAGAACGGTGATCGAGGATGCAGCACTTTCCGTGCTGACGCGCAATAACCGCTTCGAAATCAGCCTCGGCGACGGCAAGCTCTTCAACGGACAAATGTCCGGCCGTTTCGTGGCCGAGAGCCGCACAGGCGGCGGCGTGAAAACCTATGGTACGCTCGCCCTCACCGATATCCGCATCGACAACGCGCTGCGCGAACTGTTTGGGATCGTACACCTGACCGGCACGGGCGAATTGTCGCTGGATCTGAACGGCGAAGGCGCCACCGCAAATGAGATTGTCGATGCCTTGCGCGGCGAAGCGCGTGTGCGCCTGAACGACGGCAGTTTTGCCGGCCTGGATCTGGCAACCCTGCTGCAGCGCGGGCGCGACAAGCCGCTTGAAGCCTTCATCGAAGCGCGGCAAGGCCATAGCGAGATCGAGAGCGCAAATGCGCGCTTTATATTGAATAACGGCGTGGCAACCACCGACGATGCGCATATCGAGGGACCCGGCTATCGCATATTGCTTTCGGGCAAGGCGCTGCTGGCAAAGCAAAGTTTCGATATGAAAGGGAAACTCGCCCCACCGCTCAATCAATCGCAGGATTTCGAGTTTCCCTTCGCGGTCACGGGACCGTGGTTCAATCCCTCATTAAAGCCGAGCACGGGCGCGTCCGCCCATCCTGGCCCTATTTAGAACCCATAAAGAAAAAACCCGGCAATTTCTTGCCGGGTTTGCCGAATCTAAATTTCGATTTTCGTTCAGTTGGAATTTTTTATCCAAAGGCCGCCATGATGGAACATGTTCATCCATGCGGGCCTTTCATTCAGCCCCAATGGGCTGCCCGCATAGTTGACAGACATCGACCCACCACCATCGAACTCGATGGTCTTCAGATATTGGCCGGGCTGGCCGTCCGCATTCAGAATGGTGAGGCTGTCGCCATTACCATATTTTATCTTCAGGTTGTGATAATCTTCCCATGCAAACGAGATATCAGATTGTTTGATACCAGGACCGAACTTGATCTTGCCTGGCACATGGCCCTGGACACCCGGGATGTAATTGAACGTTTTCAAGGTGTCGTTGCCGTCGCCTTTCTTGAAGTAGAACGTATAATCCAGCTTGGCGCCGTCGCCGAAGGCACCGACAAAATAAGTATCATTGCCGGTATCGCCGGCGATGCTGATGCCGGTTTCGGGGCCGTAAACATTACCCTCCGCACGTTTGAGGATCGAGCCCAGATAGAAGACGTCATCATAATGACTGCCGAAAACATATTCGGCACCGCGGACATAAGGCGTAAGATACGCATTATCGCCTGCGTAATAGGCACCCTGCGGCTCCACCGTTATTTGCAGGCCTTCGCCTTCCCTCGTGTAATAGACGATGTCCTTACCGTCGCGTCCGTTAATCTGGTCATCCCTGTCGGCAAAGATCGTATCATCGCCCTGGCCGGCATCAATCGCATCCTTGCCGGGCCCGCCGTCGATAATATCTTTGCCGGAACCGCCCCAGAGCGTATCGTTGCCCGGACCGCCATTTATCACATCGGCGCCGCCGTTACCGAAGAAGGTATCGTCACCGCCCAGACCATTAATGATGTTGTTATATTCGTCGCCAGACCATGTGTTGTTGCCGTTATCGCCGGTGTAATTCTGTCCCGGCAGTTCTCCGGTACGGATAATGGGATTTTTCTTGAAGACCCACTGCCCTGTATCGCTCCCCTGTGTCTCGTCCAGGTTTATGCCGTAAGCGGCTGCGACCTCGTTGGCCGTTTTCAGGAGTTCCTGGCGAACGCGTTCGTCGTCGTTTTGCGCGCCATCTACTATTTCCACGTCTTCGCTTTTAACATTTTCCCAGAACGTGCGGCGGATGCGGTCGTTATCGTTCGCTTCTGCGCTGTTTATTCCCGTTACGGCTTTGGTCCACATGCAACTCTCTCCTGATCAGATACTGTTTCGGTACAATTGTTCGAAATCATCGTTTATAAAAATAACGGCATATTTTACATATTTTATAGTAAAACCTGCCGTCGTTACTTCACCTATCATATGGTTTGCATCTGTCAATCAATTCCGACAAGCAAAAAGGGAAGTAGCTTGCAGCAAAACGGGTTTCTGCAACCTGAGATCGTATTATGGAGACTGGGAACGTCCTAGAAAGAGTGCCAAGGCCGAGAGCAGGAAGAAAACCGGCTTAGGCGTTCACATCATTTAACAAAGCGGGCATCCTGCGTAGGAGATCGCCATGGTCGAACCATCGTTGAATTCAATGGTCGAAACGTAATGACCGGCAAGCCCATCGGCATGCTCTATGGTCACGGTGTTGCCGCCGCCATAATCGATGATGAGATCGTGCAGATTCCAGCTAAAAGATACGCTGCTAGATGAAATTCCCGGGCCGAATTTGATTTTGCCGGACGTCACGGAATCGAAGTTGTGCGGCACTATCCTGTCCTGACCATCGCCCGTGTTGAATGCAAAAGTATAATCCATACCCTCGCCATCGCCGAAAGCGCCGACATTGTAGGTATCGTTGCCAAGACCGCCATTTATCGTAACGGTTGTTTCCGGTTTGGACGCAGTTTCCCAGGGACCGGCGGGCGGATAGATGGAGCCTAGATTAAATGTGTCGTCGAAACCGGAACCAATGACATTCTCGACGGCCTTGATCGTGCCCACACAGTTATTTGTATCCGAGTCATGTCCGCAGGCTTGAGGCTCGATGGTGAGTGCTACTCCTGCGCTTGCGGATGAATAATCGGCAGTGTCCACCCCTGCGCCGCCATAAATGCGGTCTTCCCCCGTAGTCGCCAATATATGATCACTGCCATCGCCGCCATCGATAAAGTCGGCACCCTCGCCACCCGTGATCGTGTCGTCACCGGTACCGCCAGAAAGCTGGTCATCACCATTGCCGCCATCGATTGTGTCGTTGCCGCCAGCGCCCGCAATAGAATTCGCATCATTGCTGCCAACCAGATTATCGTTGAATTCGGAGCCGTATAAATTCTGGAAATTCGAGATGATGTCACCCTCGGCATCGCCGCCGCTGACGGTATTCGTGCCGAGATTGACGTTAACGCCTTCGGAGCTGGAAAGATAATATAATGTATTTATGCCCGTGCCACCTTCCATAAGATCGGCTCCGGCACCGCCTGTTATCTCGTCGGGGCCATCACCGCCATAAAGCTTGTCATTGCCCGCGCCGCCAAAAATCTGATCGCGATTTCCATACTCATCGCCTCCAGCCCCGGAATAGATCGTATCGTCGCCGTCGCCGCCATCCAGGTAATCGGTGCCTTCAGAACCATAAAGCGTGTCGTTCCCTTCCTCACCGTAAAGCTCCGCACCCGCCAGATAACAGGAACCACTCCAAGGACAGGTGCCTGCAGCTTGACCGGCATGGATAATATCGTCGCCGCCGCGGCCATATATCCGGCGGCCAATATCATGATCGGCACCATCGAGACCATAAAGTATGTCGTTATAATTCGAGCCTATGATGCCTTCGATGGAGATATACGTATCGTTGCGCGCATCGCCCGTATTCATCGACGTATCCATCAGATTGACGGTCAACCCCGTCACGCCGTCGGTCGAAACATAGGTTTCATAACTTGCATAATCGATGCGCCTGTCGCCAGCGCCGCCGTCGAGAATGTCGCCGCCCTTGCCGCCGATGAGCGTATCCTGCCCGTTCAGTCCTTCCAACCAGTCGTTGCCGTCGCCGCCCTCAAGCGTGTCCATCGCATTCGTTCCCGTCAGATGCAGGGGCGCGGGCGGGGGATTATTCTGGTTCTGCCAATCCCATTGCGAGGCTTCGGTGACGACGTAAATTCCGCTGGCATCGTCATATTTCTTTGCCATTTTGGCGGGCATGCCCACCAGCACAGGCATGAGCAGGACACCGCCAATACCCCAGAGAATGGCATTTTCGTCCAATACACCCCCTCTTTTGTCGGCAAGCAATTTGCGAAACAAACGGAGCCATGAAGCGGCGCTGTGAAAATCCATACCGTGCCCTGAAAAACGATGGTCCATCATGCCACAAGGCGCTTAAGGCAAATTCAATGCGAAAAGCTCAACTTGAATGGATGGCTTAAAGCGGCGTTAACGTTACGGAAATTTTACCCGCACAGGCCGCGATCGCAGCGAAGCATCACGACAATTACGGCGGATACTGGTACGCGGCCGGCGGAGAGCCGGTCAAACTATAATATGTATTACCGATATAGAAACCGGCCAACTGCTTTGACGGATTGCCATACGAACCTGTCAAACTGACATAGCTGACACCGTTTTGATAAACAATGCAATAAGTGGTTGCATTGCATTTGGTGACGTGAATATCGGCCAAGCTGATGCCCGCGCCGAACTTGATAGTAGACTGCACACTTGCACTTTGTCCGCTGAGGTCGATGATATCGATGCCGTCGTTTAGATCAAAATGATATTCCATCTTTCCGCCATCGACATCGGGAAGAAGCTGACTGCCGGGCGGGTTGTCGACCGTGATCTTATTTTTCAGAATCACTTCAGGCCAGGTTTGTTTTGCGGTCGCTCCGGTTTGAATGAAGTAAGGAATATTCCATGTATTCAGCCAACCATTGGCACTTGTAAGACTATCGAAAACGAATGCGCCGCCAAGAGGGTTATTGGGAAGAGTAGGCGGATATTCAATTATAAACAGCCCGTTTGAATTGCTGAGGTTGCTGCCCAAGCCAACTTCAAACGACAGGCTCAAGCAGGCAAACGGGTTCGGACCCGGGGGACAGATATTGCCGTCCAATACCATCCTGCTGGCATCGGAGACACCCAACTGACCAAAATTGCGCGGCCATGTGCTGCTGCCGACAGCCTCAACGCAGTTGGATAAAGGGCAACCAAAATAAGGGCCTTGAGGAGGACTATCAAAACGGAAAAAACGGCCGCCAAGACCATTATTGCCGTAGTAAGTCGCGCCCCTGATAGCGCTAAAACAATCACTTGATGGTGTGCCGCAATACGTACCCAGCACCCCTTCCTCGTCCACGGGCGGCGGTGGCGGCGGAGGTGGCGGAGGTGGCGGCGGTGGTGGCGGTGGTGGCGGCGGTGGCGGTGGTGGTGGCGGCGGAGGCGGAGGCGGCGGAGGTGGCGGCGGCGGCGGAGGTGGCGGCGGCGGCGGAGGTGGCGGAGGTGGTGGTGGTGGCGGCGGCGGAGGTGGCGGCGGCGGCGGCGGCGGAGGTGGCGGAGGTGGCGGAGGTGGTGGCGGCGGCGGCGGTGGCGGCGGCGGCGGTGGAGGCGGTGGAGGCGGTGGAGGCGGTGGCGGCGCCTCGGTATTCCAACCCCAATCCTGATATTTCTGCTGATAGACCGGCCGCTCTTCGTCGAAAGTTTTCGTGAGCGTTGCGTGCATATCCTTGATGGCGGGCGTGGCGAGCACGGCCAGCGCCGCAAGCAGAACGCCATATTCCACGGCAGATGCGCCCCTCTTGTCCGCGAGCATGGCGCGGAGGAGCGAAATCACAGATGTTGTGCCGCGCAGATCCGTAATGGGGAAGCCTCTGAATTTTGTTACATCATTGCACAAGGCGCTTAAGGCAAATGTAATGCGAAGAGCTTAACTTGAATGGATGGTTTAAAGTCGCATTAATTTTACAGAAATTTCACCTTCGCAGTTCGCGATCGCAGCGAAGCATCACAACAATTACGGCGGATAAATGAAAGGATGAAGCGTACCATTCGCGTAGTAGCCGGACAGCCGTTTCGACAGATCTCCATATGCGCCTGTCAATGTGACGCTGCCGCCAGGATAGTTGATGCGGTAATCGGCTCCGCTTCTGACGACACTGACGGAGCCAGAGGTAATGCCCGGACCAAAATTGATATTGGAATTGACCGGCGGTGAACAGCTTGAACACTGGCCGCTGAGATTCAGCGTCTGAGCGCCGTTATTTGCATTAATATTATATTGCAGTGACGCGCCGGCGATGGTGGGCAGGCTACTCATTCCAGGGCTGGTAACCTGAATAAGTTTTTTCAAAATGAGCCCGGACCACGTGCTGCATATATTATGTGGATGAAGGGAATCTCTGCTGTAAGGGCAAAAGGCAGTACCGCTTCCGTCTGCTTGCCAGGAATCGGCGAACTCGAGATAGCCCGGAAGATAGCTGTTTAAAAAATCCGTTTCGCCGGGATAACTATCCAGATAATTCTGAAAGGCGAAGCCACCCGAGCCGTAGTCGATGATAAAATCACCCCCTTCAAACGCCAGGCTCAGATTGCCCATGGATATGCCCGGACCGAACCAGAGCCGGCTGTCCATGAGATTGGTGATGTAAACATTGTTCGGCAAAGAGGAGGGGGGAAACCCGGGGGTCATGCATTTACCGGAATACCTCAGATGCGACGTACAGGGTATTCCAAACCTGTGCCCATACATACTCCAGTTATCATCAATAATAGTCCAGGCACCATCGCCTGCATTCGCCACATAAGTCGCGTTGCGCCAGAGCTGAAAACAATCCACTGGCACTAATGCATCCACACACCAGTCTTGGAAACTTCCCTGATTCTCCACGGGAGGTGGCGGCGGTGGCGGTGGCGGCGGCGGAGGTGGTGGCGGCGGCGGTGGCGGCGGCGGCGGTGGCGGTGGCGGCGGTGGTGGTGGCGGCGGCGGCGGCGGAGGTGGCGGCGGCGGCGGTGGCGGTGGCGGTGGCGGCGGCGGCGGTGGCGGCGGCGGTGGCGGCGGCGGCGGCGGCGGAGGTGGCGGCGGTGGTGGTGGCGGCGGAGGTGGCGGCGGCGGCGGCGGAGGTGGCGGCGGTGGTGGCGGCGGTGGTGGTGGCGGCGGAGGTGGCGGCGGCGGCGGCGGAGGTGGCGGCGGTGGTGGCGGCGGTGGAGGCGGTGGTGGTGGCGGCGGCGGTGGAGGCGGTGCCTCGGTATTCCAGCCCCAATCCTGATATTTCTGCTGATAGATCGGACGCTCTTCGTCGAAAGTTTTCGTAGCGGCCGCGCGCATATCCTTGATGGCGGGCGTGACGAGCACGGCCAGCGCCGCAAGCATTATGCCATATTCCACGGCAGATGCGCCCCTCTTGTCCGCGAGCATGGCGCGGAGGAGCGAAATCACAGATGTTGTGCCGCGCAGATCCGAAATGGGGAGCCTCTAATTTGCCTCATCATCACACAAGGCACTTAAAGCAAATGCAAAATATCATTACGTTTTGCATAAATGCCGGAGAAAATTCATTAAGGTTATGAATTTGTATGTGTGCTTAAAAATTATGCTTGCTGTTCGATGATGTCGTAAATCACTCCGAAAGGATCCTGAAAATAGAGAGCCTTGCCGTCTTCCCGAATAATGCGGCATTTATGTTTTATCAGCCATGTGCGCGCGGCATCGATATTCTCGACGGTAAAAGACGGGATGAGCGGCTGCGTCTTTTTGTCTTTGTTCACATAGAGCAGAAAATGTCCCGTATCGAATTCGAGCATATCGGCTGTTTTCGATTTCAACTTGAACCCAAGCACATCCCGATAAAATATTTCCGCAGCATTCAGCTCGGCCAGATGGATGGCAATGCAGTTATTCGAAATAAATTTCATGCAGCGCTTCTATAATATTCTTTTTGAACCTGCAATTTGATCTTTATAAAAAATTTACGCTCGCTCTTTCTTTCTCGCATCGGTTTATTGCCTCGCATGCACTAGCTTGCCTCTAGCGTGACCGCATATGTCGCTTGCGCAATATGAAGGAGAATGAAAATGCCTACGCAACCAAACCAGAACAACCAGTATTCAGGCCAAAACAAGCAGCCACAAAATCAGCCGGGCCAAGGCAAGGTCGGTAACAATACCGAAAAGGACGAGCCGACATCCCGCGCCCAAGGTGGCCGCAATATGGATTCTCAGTACTAAACAGTCATTCGAAAATCGGGCCTTCCGGTCCGATTTTCGCTTTCGCATAAGAAGGAGATGCACTCATGATCAGTTGGATTGTTACTTTCTTCATTCTTGCCGTATTCGCGGCCGTTCTCGGTTTCGGTGGCCTGGCAGGCACATTCTCGCAGATCGCGCAATTTCTTGCCGTGCTTTTCGTCATCCTGTTTGTGGCCAGCCTCGTCTACAACATGATTACGGGGCGGCACGCGAGCCCGCCGGTTTAACGAGGCGCACATGCCGCGCGGCAGCAAAGCAGCTTATACAGGCAAGCAGAAGCGCCAGGCCGGACATATCGAAAAAGGATATGAGAAGCGTGGCGTTTCCCGCAAGGAAGCCGAACGGCGTGCCTGGGCGACGTTGAACAAGGAAAGCGGCGGCGGCAAAAAATCCGGCAGCGGACGTCGCAAAAAATCACGCACGGCTTCACGCTCGTCATCGAGATCCGCCATGTCCAGGTCTGCGAGCAGGCGCAAACCGGCAACGAAACGCACACATAGCCGTTAGGAGGCATTCATGCTTGCTACCGAAAAGCAGCACCCGCGGCGGACGCAGCTTATTCTGCTGCTGGCTGTCATTCCTCTCATTCTAATCGCCGGCTATGGATTGAACTGGGCCATCAGCTACTTTGTCCCGGCGGAAACGGGAAGCACGGCCAATCACCTTATTATCATCTGCACGGTCATTGCCGTGCTTCTCTGCATGCCATATTTTATCCTCAAGACGGGTTTCCATGCTGCCCGCCTCACCGACGCGGAGGAAGAAGAACTCAAGCTCGAGGATATTCCCAAGGAAGAAAGACGGGTGCTCGACATCAATCAGTCAAAACGAGTGCCATAAAATGGACAATAAAAAAACCGGCGCCAAATGAGCGCCGGTTTTGTTTAGACCGTCTGCTTCAGGCGGCTTCGTTCTTGATCGAACAGCCGCAGGAGCTTTCCAGCTCCCTGATTTTCTTTTCGGCTTCTTCCCGGCCCAAACCGTAATTCTTCTGCACCTTGCCGTAGAATTCCTGCGCATTGCCTTTCAGCAGCATGATATCGTCGTCGGTGAGCTTGCCCCAAAGCTTCTTCACTTTGCCGGAAAACTCGTTCCACGATCCTTTGGCTTGATCCTTGTTCATAGTCGTCTCCATTCATTACGAGGTAAAGCGTATCGCAAATATACGCCTGTCTTTGATGCCAGAGCCGAGCTCAGGAAACGATTGGAGGCTCGTGCTTGCCTGATAAATAAAAGATAAGTTTATGCTACCAGCCGGAACCGCCGCCACCACCACCGCCGCCGCCCGAAAAGCCGCCACCACCCGAGCCGGAGCTTGAACTTGCCGAAGCGCTGACCACGCTCGAGACAAGCGAAGAGCTTAAACCTCCCGCAAATGTGCCGATATTGCCGCCGCTCCACGATCTGCCCGAATACCAGCCCGGCGAATAAGTAGATTTTTCGGATTTCGATGCGGCAGCAAGCACGTTTTCGAATTTTTTGCCCCATTCGTTTTCGCAATCGAGCGCGATCGCAAACGGCAAGAAGCGTTCGAACAGTTCCGGCGTTTTCTCCGGCGGATTTAAAGCGTTCAGACGCTCTTCTTCGGCCGTGGCCAGATACATGCGAAAACCTTCGATCTCGTCCATCACCCAGCGCCCCGCTTTCGTCGGCGCGTAAAGAAGATTGAGAAAGACGATATTCATCAGCGCCAGCATCAAGCCCGCGCCGAAATAGGCAAGCAGGCCCAGCGAAGCGTTCTGCCCGGCCACACCGAGAAGAGGCACGACGAAGGGCAGCAAAAACGGTATCAGGAAAACCAGGAAGAAGATGGCGGCAAGCTTGCCGAGCACGCTTCGGCTTTGCGCGATGGCCTTGACGTTTATCCAGATCATGGCGAGGAAAACGCTGCCGAAAACCGCGAAAAACGTGCTGAAGAACAGCGCATTTTCACGCTCACCGGCAGGCAGGAAAAGAGCGCAAAAAAGCAGGCAGGCAACGGATAATGCAGCACCCGCCCAGAACCAGGCGCTATTGCGGTTGAACATCACGCCGTTATAGGTTTTCTCGAGCGTGTCTTCGAGCTTCTCTCTCATGCGCAGCACCTGCTCGCGGTTCTCCTGCTCCAAAACCAGCGTTTGGCTGCCGAGCTGTTCGTAGACTTCGCTTTCAGGCCTTGTTGCGACTGCGCCGGCATGCGGCGTCTTTCTGATCGAGAACTCATCGTCGTCATCGAAAATTTTAAGCCAACCTTGCGATGCAAGCCCGACAAGTGCAGCGGCAAAAGTGCGCTCGTCGAAACTTTGCCGCCAGACATAGCGCGTGGCCGCCGGCCCCAGATCTTTCGGCGGATGAAAAAGCGGCACGATCCGCCCCTTTTCGGGGTCGCGCCCGACGCAACTCCATGCATAAAGATAATAGGCGCCGACAATGCCGAGGCTGAGCAGCAGCAAGAAAAACGCAGCATTGTCTTCCAGCTTTTGCAGCATAAGTTCGCTCTTGCCTGGCGCTGCAATCACGCCCTTTTGCCAGGCAAAGGCGACGGTAAATCCCTGATTGTGCGCAAGCCTGCGCGTGGTTCGCGCCGAAAAACTGTTGCCCTTCGAATTCAGGATCGAAAAATCGCGGCCGTTTTCGCGGAAGGCGCCAGTATAGGCCGTACCCTGCCTGATCATCGCTTCCGGCGGCAACGACACGTCGACCGAGGCATGCTCGATGGGAAAGGTCCAGCTGCTGCCGGTCACGTTCCAGTACAACTCGTCATAATCTGCGAAAAAGCCGATCTGGCGCGTGGTGCGATAGGTGATTGTGTACACATGCCTGCCGGATTTGAGGAACACATCCTTGTCGCCGATGCGGATACGCTTGCCGCGCTGGATGTTCTCCACCTCATAGGATTCGTCATGTCCGTTGCGCTGGACACTGACCACTTCGAAACCGGTGTGCAGATCGAGCCCGCGGCTGTCTTTATAATCCGTCGGAAAATCGCGCAAAATCCCGCGCCTGATTTCGCGCTGCTCAGAAACGAGCGCGATGGTTTCGGTTACCAGCAGTGAGCCATCCCTGTTCACCAGGACATGGCTGTCGAAAGACGTAATGCGCTCTTCCGCCGCCGCGAACGGCATGAATGCCAGCAGCCCGGCGATAAGGAAAAATTTGCGCAGCATGGTTTTAAGAGAACGAAACTTTCGGCGCGGCGCGCTGATTGTCGTTGTCGTTTTCGAAAAACTCGGCCTTGTCGAATTTGAAAAAATTCGCGATCGCATTGCTCGGAAACGTCTCGATCAGCGTGTTCAGATTGCGCACGGCCCCATTGTAATAACGGCGCGACAGCTGGATCTCGTCCTCCATGGCGGAGAGTTGCGTCTGCAGATCGCGGAAATTGGCATCGGCCTTGAGCTGGGGATAGTTTTCTGCAACCGCAAAGAGGCTTTTCAAGCCCATGCTCAGCGCCGCAGCGCCAGCAGCCTGCTCGGCAACCGAGCCGCCGCCGATGCTTTTTGCGCGCGCCTCGGCAATATCGCGGAATAATTTATCTTCGTGCGACGCATAACCCTTCACGGTCTCGATCAGATTGGGCACGAGATCGGCCCGACGCCGCAACTGCACGTCTATGCCGCTCCAGCCTTCTTCTTTCAGCACCTTATTACGTACCAGCGCGTTGTAGACGTAGATGGCATAGAGGGCGACGAGAATAACAAGGCCAAAAAGAATGTAGAATGTCATGAGACTCTCCCGGCTTTAACGTTCGGCTTGAATGGTGCCCGGGGGCGGAATCGAACCACCGACACGACGATTTTCAGTCGTCTGCTCTACCCCTGAGCTACCCGGGCATATTGAAAACAGAAGATGTTTTGCTTAGCGGCGAACTCCTGCCCTGTCCAGAGGGGATCGTTTTCAAATAAAGGCCTTATTAAGCCAAAATCCCGGCAATGCGCGCATGAAATGCGCTATCGATCGCAAGATAACGCTCGCGCGCTTTTTGGCCCAGATCGGCCTTTTCCGCATCCGGCCTGTCGATCAGATTCTGGATCGTCCTTTCGAGCGCCGCCTCGTCGACATGATAATAGGTGCCGAGATTGCGCGGCTCTATCGCCGCATACGGCACCATTATGCCGCATTCCGGCATGATATGCTCGTTCATCGGCGGCGCGTCAGTCGTCACGACGACTGCACCGCACGACAGCGCCTCGATGAGGTAATGCCCCCACCCTTCCGCGCGCGAAGGGCATAAATGAACGCCGCAGGCATTCTGAATCTCTTGCAGCTTCCGGTCATCCAGATATTCGGAAATCAACGTAACATTGGGCGGCACTTTTGCCGGCGCACGCTTTTCCTTTTGAACGAGCACCAGCTCCGGCCATTCCGGGTGCCGCCCCCAAAGCTTCAAAATGCTTTCCGTGCCCTTGGCGATGCTGGCGCCCGCAAGATGAAAAAACCTGCTCCAGTCTTTTTCCACTTCGTTTAAAAGGCAATCCTGCGAGGTGAAGCCGATATAGACCGTGGGCATGCCGAGCTTGTTGAAAATTTCCTCGGCATGCCGCGTCTTCGCAAAGACCTTGCTGATGCGCTTCAGGCGCGGCAGATGCCGCAGGGGAAAATGCTCCTGGTTGGGAATGAGCACATGCTCGTGCGCCGCCGAAAACCAGATCCGGTGCACACGCTCGAAATGAAAAGCGCGCCGCGCAATTTTTCTGCTGAAGCAACGCGCCCAGAGACCTCTGCCTTTGGTTTCGACAAATTTTATTTGTCCGAGCGCAGAAAGCACGCCGCCGATCAGTGCGGCATCGCGCGTCAGGCCATAATTATTGCGCCAGACGATGAGGAGATTATCGATCATGTCGCACCGATGCCGTCATATGTGGCATGCAATCTCTTCTGCGGATGCTGGCGTTATGCGGCTGCCCTTGAACCGCCTGTCAAAGGGATAAGCACCGGAACGGCTTAGGCCATTCCGAGATTAAGTCATATAGATACGCAGGCTATTTGGAAAGACACGGCGAATTAGTCTTCGTTCGTCTTTTCGGTATCGGCCGGCTGCTCCTCGGTCGGCACGGCATAACGCCCGGAAAACCAGCGGTTCAGATCCACGTCGGCGCAGCGTTTCGAGCAGAACGGAAGATAGGCTTCAGTATGCGGCTTGCCGCAAATGGGGCATTTTGACGGCGCGGCTGGCACTGTCATGCATTGACTTTGAGATTCAGCCAGCCGGAGCGCACGGGATAGCTCTCGCCTTCGAGCAGGCCAATGGTTTCGTGCAGCGGCAGGCCGACAACATTCGAATAGGACCCCACGATCTTGACGACGAAGCCGCCGGCCAGGCCCTGAATGGCGTAGCCGCCGGGCTTGCCGCGCCATTCGCCGGAAGCGAGATAGGATTCCATATCGTCGGAAGACAGGCGCTTGAAACGCACACGCGTTTCGACCAGACGCTGCCGGACCTGCGACCTGCGATTGATCACGCACACGCTGGTAAAGACACGGTGCGCGCGGCCCGAAAGAAGCCGCAGGCAGGCGATCGCCTGATCGGTAAGCTCGACTTTCGGCAGGATGCGTTTGCCCACGGCGACGATCGTATCGGCTGCCAGCACGAGATAGGGCTCGTCCTCGCGCATTTGCGTGCAGACGATATCGTGCACAGTTTTCGCCTTAGCCTTGGCAAGGCGGGCAGCCAGCGTGCGCGGCCATTCGCCACGCTCGGGCGTCTCGTCGATTTCGGCCGCCTTGATGCTGTCCGGAAACAGCCCCACCTGTTCCAGAAGCGCAAGCCTGCGCGGCGAACTAGAGGCAAGCACGAATTTCGGACGCGTGGCCATGGCTATGTCGATCTATTATTTGAAGCGGAAAGTTATACGGCCCTTGGTGAGATCATAGGGCGTCATTTCCACCATGACCTTGTCGCCCGCCAGCACGCGGATGCGGTTTTTCCGCATCTTCCCGGCCGTATGCGCGATAATCTCATGCTCGTTTTCGAGCTTCACGCGAAACATGGCGTTCGGCAGAAGCTCGGTGACGGTGCCCGGAAATTCCAGCAGTTCTTCTTTCGACATTCAGGCTTTCGGTGTTTGCGGCGGGATGGATTAAGCCCTTCTAGCGCAATGCAAGAGGTTTGTGAACCTGCCTTAATTGTTTAAAGCATGATATGGGCAGGTTTCCGGCTGCCCGCCCTCGTTCAGATCGCTCATGGCGGCTTCCAGACATTCGACATCGAGGCGGATTTCGGCATTGCCCGCAAAGAGCAGCCGCAGGATCCCGGAAGGCGCATCGAGAAGCTGAAATTGCAGGGCGAGCAATTGCAATTTATCTTTGCCGCCCGGCGTGACCCCCTGCGAGCGTACACGCACGACCCGCTCGACATGCAAGCCGGCGCGGCGCTTTTCGCTAACCGCCTGCCCGCTTTCGCGGCAAAAGCGCTCCGCGATCAATGCAAAACGCTGCTCGCGCGGCAGATAGGCCATGTCGGCCGCCTGCACGCAGGCGTCCTGCACATGCGCGGAGAGCACGGCAAGATCCTCCGCATCGAAGGCGATGAGTTTTACGAGAGTCATCTTATCCCTTCACCCGCCCGATCTGCGCGCCGCAGGCCTTCAGCTTTTCCTCGAGCCGCTCAAAGCCGCGGTCGAGATGATAGATGCGGCTGATCGCCGTTTCGCCTTCCGCCGCAAGCCCGCCAATAACGAGCGAGACGGACGCGCGCAGATCGGTCGCCATCACCGGCGCACCATGCAACTGCTTCACGCCGGTGACGACGGCATGATCGCCCTCGACCCTGATCTGCGCACCGAGCCGCGACAGTTCGGCGACATGCATGAAACGGTTCTCGAAAATCGTTTCGGTGATGGTCGATGTGCCTTTGGCGCGCGTCATCAGCGCCATGAATTGCGCCTGCAGATCTGTCGGAAAGCCCGGAAACGGCGCCGTCGTCATATCGACGGCCTGCAGCGGCGCATCCGGCGCACACCTGATACGCAAGCCGTTTTCCTCGTCCAGAACTTCGGCACCCGCCTGCGCAAGCAATTTGAGCGGCTCTTCCAGAAGCGCCCGGCTGGTATTGCGCAAAACCACATCGCCGCCCGTCATGGCGGCGGCGAAAGCGTAAGTGCCCGTCTCTATACGGTCCGGCAACACGGCATGTTGCGCTTCATGCAAGCGATCGACGCCGGAAATCGTCAGGCGCGAAGTACCAACGCCATCGATCTTTGCACCCATCGCAATCAGGCATGCGGCAAGATTGCCGATCTCGGGCTCGCGCGCGGCATTCTCAAAAACGGTTTCGCCTTTCGCCAAAGCCGCAGCCATCATCAGCGTGTGCGTGGCGCCCACGGAGACTTTCGGAAAAGAAATATGCGCACCACGCAAGCCGCGTGGCGCTTTCGCAATCACATAACCGTTTTCCACCGCAATCTCCGCGCCGAGCTGCTGTAAACCTGTCAGGAACAGATCGACGGGCCTTGTACCGATGGCGCAGCCGCCGGGCAGCGACACTTTCGCCTCCCCCGCGCGCGCCAGCAGCGGGCCGATGACCCAGAAGCTCGCACGCATGGTTGAAACGAGATCGTAGGGCGCAAGCGTGCTTGTAATTTTCGGCGCGGAAAAAGTAACCGTATCGCCGGACGACGTGATTTCGACACCGTGATTGTTCAGGATTTTCGTCAGTTGCGCCACATCGGCAAGGCGCGGTACATTATTCAGTGTGAGCGGCCGATCGGACAACAAACTTGCGATCATCAGCGGCAATGCCGCGTTTTTGGCGCCCGAAATGGGAATTTCGCCCTTGAGCGGCACGCCGCCGGTAATGCGTATATGATCCATTAGTCTTCTTCTGTCCTCTCATCAGCCGGGGCTACGGCCCGTGCCTGCGCTTTATCCTCCGAGGCGACCGCTTGCGCTCGCGCCTTGCGCCGCGCGAGATTAGCCCGCAGGGCCTCGGCCAGGCGCTTCTCCCGCGCCGGATCGCCCTTTGCGGCCTTAATCTGTTTTTCGCCCTGCTTGCTTGCCATTACGATATGGCTATGGCAATTTTCGGGCCGTTTCAACAACAGGCTGCCGTAGCACAGTGGTAGTGCACTCCCTTGGTAAGGGAGAGGTCATGAGTTCAATCCTCATCGGCAGCACCATTATATTTGGCGGCCTCGCAACCAGCCGCCACCCCAACCCTAGTTGCTCGGCCGCTTGTTTAAGGCACAAAATGCCGGTGGGGCAAAGACTAACGCTTTTCAAGCGGCGGGATATCTGCAAGCTCCTCGACAAACTGCCGTCTCCAGAAAATCGTTTCGGGGAATTCTGTCCTGCTCCGGCGGGCAGAATTAAGCTTGCCGATAAAATCGATCAGTTGCCGGGCATCCGCTTTTTTCTGGTCGACATAATGGGCGGCAAAAAGCCTGGGGTCGGCCTCGCCGTTTTCGAAGATCTGCCCGATCTTGCGCTCGTCCCTGTATGAAAAATGAACGGCTTTCAGGTTTTCGCAGAGCTGTTGCGCGCGCGATGCCTGTAAAAAACCTTTCCTGACCAATTGCCTTAATGTCAGCCGCATATTGATCATGGGAAAAGTGAGCGGCGCGCAATTGAATTTCGGCTCGGCATGGGAAAGCGAAAGCTCGTCATCGTCTTCGACAAGGCCGCACCGGTAGAGTCTGTAGATCAGGCCCGTACCCGTCATGCCATAAGGGTGAAGCTCGGCGGCGCGCAGCGCGCCCATGCTGGATGCGCCGGCGACATGGCAGCCCTGCGACAGGGCATAGAGGATTTCCTTGTGCCAGACGGAAGGCACATTGCCGAAGACGCCATCGACAATGCCGATGATATCGTAACCCTGCCCGACCGCCCGATAGATGGAACCAAGACTCGCCGGCCAGAAAAAATCGATGCCTGCAACTTTCGGTAGTTCCGCCATTGTCGGGCCGATAAAGATACACTTCTTCATTTCAGTTCAGCCTGAAATAAGCCTGCATGCGCCGGCCCGGCGTGAAAGCGCGGCTTTCCAGGCATTGCTCGGCATAAGGCACGCAGACATGCACGACGTCGATGCCGTAGTCTTCCTGCGAAAGATCGGTTACCAGAATATCTTCGAGCCCATGCTGTTTCATTTTCTCGAGCACCCAGCCTGTGAGCTGGCCGAAAGATTGCACCTCATCCACCTCCGGGATTGAGTTAAAATCGACAGCATGATTTTCGCGGGCGATGATTTCGAATTCTGCGGCATTGTGGGCGGAGTCAGGCCGCAGATCGCTGTTATAACGCGACCAGTAGACATCTTCACGCCCGCCCGACACGTGCGTCAGCCTGCTTTGTGCCGCCTCGGTGATGGCGCGGACCAAGGCAATGTTTTTCAAGGGATGGCAGCCATAACCGGAAGCGCGCTGCGCATAAACGGTTTTGCCCGCGCTGTCGTAAACGGTGCAGGCAAAGCAGGGTATTTTTATCGTCTCCGCTACATCCCAGATGGCGATCCTGAGCCCCGCGCGCTCTATCCTGCCGATCAGCTCAAGTGCTGCCGCGTCTTTGATGCTGTCGAGATCGATGCGGCTTTCGCGGGCGCCGATCTTGCGGCTGACCTGCCAGAACGAGGTCTGATCCCGCTCGATCACCTCGCACAGGCCGTGAAGAATGGCTTCCTGTTTCGTCGACCCCGAAGCCAGGCCGTTCGAGGAGCCGATGAACAAATGCGGTTTCAGATTTTGTATACAGAAATCGAGAGATATCAGCTCAGCCGGTATGTAAACGAGTTGCTCACTCACAAGGCTGCGCGCCTCCACCCATTCGATCTCGCCATGGCCATGCGTGCCGGCATAGGCGGAAATAGGCAGGCTATCAGGAAGCAGGAAGCGGGTATCGGCCTGCGCTTCCTGCAACCCGGCGCGAATTGCCGTACGGACAAAATTTTCGGCATGATGAATTTCAATGCTTTCCATGAGCGCCGAAATCTTGGCAAGCAGCGGCGTGATGCCCTTGCCTTGCGACACGGACAGGGATTTCGCCAAGGGCCGCACCGCGACCCAGGTGGGAATTCCGATGACGTCGAGATGCGTGACATTGGCAAGGCGCGTGATGCCCGCCCTTGCGGCAACGGCTTTGGCTTTCAGGAAAACAGTTTCTGGCGGGGATTGGCGCAGCGTGCCGCCGCCGAAAATCCCGAATGCCTCACTCAAGACTGAAGCTGAGTTTACTGATTGCCTGACCAGATTCTGTTCAGGTTCCGCAGTGCCACCTTGCGCGGCTCGAAGAGAGCTTCGATTTCGGCATCAACCGCTTCTTCCTTGACAGGCTTGCCATTTTCCAGTGCGGCATCGAAGGCAACCGTATGTGTGCCATCGGTGGTGCGGGCTGAATCGATAACATGAGCTGAATCGACGGTACGGGCTGAATCGATCTGCTTGGTCGTGTCTTTCGTGTTCCAAATCCAAATGCTTTTATCTACCATGGCATTCTCCTGAAATTGCACGAAGCTTAATCCGCAAACACCTGAAGTCAAGCTGTGTTTTCTCTAATATTTCCAGAGCTTTGGCTCATCTGCTTCTGGCCGGAACCTGCGCCGCATATTCTGCGACCAATTGTTTATATGTTTCCATTGTTTGGTTTTCTTCCTCTGTCGGAGACGAAACATAAGTTTCGGCCGGCGTATTTCCATTTTTTCTCTCGTAATAAAACACAACAACCTTGCGATCTTCCAAGAGATAGTAGACAGCCTCTTCCCAATCCTTATCCGTTGTTACTTTTACCACGACGGGCTGGCGGGCATATCCATTGATACAATTCCGCTCTTGTTCTCGCGATTGTTTCACATCCTCTTTGGGAGGAAGAGAGCCGGAATAATCGGAATGTCGATCGCTCGCCGGATAGTAATAAGCAGGAATTTCATGTTCGAACGGGTGAAGACAAAGGCATTGTTTATCAGCGGTAAAAATGGAAAAATAAGTCTCTCCGTTATCAGTATACATACGCTGGACAGATGCCTCGCCCGCTTTTCCAAAAGGGATGCGCAGTTCTTTATCAACCTTGCTTTCATTTGCGGGTTTTTGTTGTTCCTGTACCGCTTCGGCAAATGTTTTGTCCGACGGCAGGTTAAATGCATAAGTCGCAGGCACTGCAGATGCCGATAAAATCGTGACCATGGCCGCCTCCCTCGAGTTTAGGCAAGGCTATTCCTCTTTCCGGAAAAGGCAATATGAAAAGGCCATGGCCGCCTGGCCGGATTTTTTTAAGAAAAACGGCTTAATCTTGCTGTTTGGAATGTTTCCAAAATCGCATCATGATGCTAGGCAGGCATAACAAATCCATGTCCTACACCGATCATTTCACCCACGCCCTTGCCGAGCTTCACGCGCAGAAACGCTATCGTGAATTCATCGACCTTGAGCGTATTGCGGGCCGTTTCCCGAAAGCCATCTGGCGTAAGGAAAACCAAAACCTGCGCGAGGTGACGGTGTGGTGCTCGAACGACTATCTTGGCATGGGGCAGCACCCGGCCGTGATCGAGGCGCTGGTCGACACGGCGAAACGTTATGGCGCGGGCGCGGGCGGCACACGCAATATTTCCGGCACCTCGCACCCCGTTGTCATGCTCGAGCAGGAGCTTGCCGACCTGCATGGAAAAGAAGCCGCTCTCGTTTTCACGTCGGGCTATGTTTCGAATCTTGCCGCCATTTCCACCATTGCAAAACTCATTCCCGACTGCCTGATCCTGTCGGATGCGATGAACCACAATTCGATGATCGAGGGCGTGCGCGCCTCGGCGCGCGATAAAATCATCTTCCGCCATAACGATACCGCGCATCTGGAAGAACTGCTCAGAACCGCCGGTAGGGATCGCAAAAAGCTGATCATTTTCGAAAGCGTCTATTCGATGGACGGCGATATCGCGCCTATCAAACGCATCTGCGATCTGGCGGAGCATTACGGCGCCATGACCTATCTCGACGAGGTTCACGCAGTTGGCATGTATGGTCCGCGCGGCGGCGGCATTGCCGAACGCGACGGCGTTATGAACCGCATCGACGTGATCGAGGGAACATTGGGCAAGGCCTTCGGCGTGATGGGCGGCTATATCGCAGGAAATGCCACGCTGGTGGATGCCGTGCGCAGCTGCGCGCCGGGCTTTATTTTCACGACAGCCATGTGCCCCGCCCTGTGTGCGGCAGCCACCGCCTCGATCCGCCATCTGAAAACATCCGCCACCGAGCGCGAACGGCAACAGACCAATGCCACGGCATTGAAAACGGTGCTTGTACATGCGGGCCTGCCCATCATGCCTACATCCACGCATATCGTGCCGGTGATGGTGGGCGATGCCGAATTATGCAAGGCGGCGAGCGATCGTTTATTGGAAAAACACGGGATCTACATCCAGCCCATCAACTACCCCACCGTACCGCGCGGCACCGAGCGGCTGCGGCTGACGCCTTCGCCGCTGCACGATGCGCAATTGCAGGCCGAACTGGTGCAAGCGCTTCAGGAAACCTGGCAGGCCCTTGGCCTGAATGATGCGCCGCTGCGTTTGGCTGCAGAGTAGTCAACTCGCCCGTTTCTGTTCCAGCGTCAGAACAATGCGCACGAGATCGGCGGCATTGCGCGCGCCGAGCTTATCCATGATACGCGCGCGATGCACTTCGATGGTGCGCGGGCTGATACCGAGCTGCCGCCCCGCCTCCTTGTTGGAAGCGCCGGTCGTGATCAGTTTCATGACATCGCGCTCGCGCGGCGTCAGAACTGTGCTTACGGGAAAATCGACGACGGAGTTTTCTCTTGTTTTGACTGCCACGCCATATGAGATCGCTTCCTGCACGCGCTTCAGGAAACTATCGATGTCGAAGGGCTTTTCGATGAAATCGAAAGCGCCCCATTTCATGGCCTGAACGGCGGTGCGGATATCCGATGAATCCGACGTGATGATGACGGGTGCGGGATAGCCCTGTTCGTGGAGTATATGGAGAACCTCGATCCCGGAAGGCTGCGGCATCTGCAGGTCGAGGATCAGGCAGGCGGGCGGGTCCAGAGAGACCGCAGACAGAAAATGGGCGCCGCTGTCGAAGCATTCCACCCGAAAGCCTTCCAGCATGAACAGCGTGGTTAGCGCGTTACGGACCACGGCATCGTCATCGACGATATAGATGCATTGCGACATTCGGCGCTCCTGTTCTTAAGATTATAGAATCCTGCGAAGAGGGGAGGAGAAGGATTACAACTAAAGGTTGTATAAATTAAGTGATTCTCGCAATAGGAAAGTTGCGTTGTGCAAAAATACTTTCTGTAAAGAAGACAAAGACGGCTTTGGGAGGGCCGATATGACCATTCGCTACTTTCCTGTCGAGGAGGCCGAAGATCTGCGCAAGCTCAATAAGTCCATTCTTGCGGAGATGAACACTTATCCTGACCCCTGGGCTTTTCCCCCATCGCGCGGCCGCGAGCTGAGCAAACAGGGCAAGGGCGTTTTTCCGCCGCAGAAAACCAGCAGCGATGCCAAAACCCTGTCTATCCCCGGTTTACGCGGCGATATCGGCCTGCGAATCCTGCGCCCTTTCGTAAAGCCGCGCGGCGTTTATTTGCATTTTCATTCCGGCGGCTGGATTTTCGGCGCAAACGACATGCAGGACGAGCAACTGGAGCGCATTGTCGACAATACGGGCCTTGCCGTCGTCTCCGTCGATTACAAGCTTGCGCCGGAATATCCTTACCCGGCCGCGCCCGACGATTGCGAAATGGCGGCCTTATGGCTGCTGAAGGAAGCCAAGGCTCTTTTCGGCATCGAGAAATTCGCGATCGGCGGCGAATCCGTCGGCGCGCATCTGGCCGCACTCACCTTGCTGCGCCTGCGCGATATTCACACGCTGATGCCTTTTATCGCAGCCAATCTCAATGCCGGGATCTACGATTTGTCGCTCACCCCTTCCGCGCGCAACTGGGGCACCGAACGCCTGATCGTGCAGACAAGGGGCATCGAAAAAGCCATATCCGCTTTCGTGCCGAAAGGCTTCGACCTGCGCGACCCGGATATTTCGCCGCTCTATGCCCATCTGAACGAACTGCCGCCGGCACTATTCAATGTGGGTACGCGCGATCCCTGCCTCGACGACACATTGTTCATGTATAGCCGCTGGATAGCGGTCGGCAATATGGCGGAGCTGACGGTTACGCCCGACGGCTGCCACATGTTCCAGAGGTTTTTCACGCCGTCCGGCATCGCCTGCATGGAGCGGCAGGAAAATTTCCTGAAGAAATTCTTCGTTTAGGCCGCCTTGGCGGCGGGCGGCGCGAAACGCGCGTAGAAAGTTTCGCCTTTGGCCGCCATCTCGAGCAAAAGTTTCGGAGGCTGAAAGCGCGCGCCATGTTTTACGCTAAGTTTTTCGCTGAGCGCTACGAAGGTCTTCGCGCCCATGCTGTCGATCCAGGAAATGGGACCGCCGGAGAAGGGAGCAAAGCCGAACCCGAAAATGGCGCCGATATCGGCCTCGCGCATATCGGTGACGACGTTTTCCTCGATGCAGCGGACCGCCTCCAGCGCCTGTGTGACGAGGAAGCGCTGCTGCAGCTCCACGCAGTCGAAGCTTTCGACCTGCTTGGACGGGAAGATTTTTTCAAGTTCCGGCCATAGCCGTTTCTTGTCGTTTTTCGGATAGTCGTAAAAACCGGCGCCGGATTTGCGCCCGAGGCGTTTTTTCTCCTCGACCAGCAGACGCACTTGGCTCTCCTGCTCGGGTGCGGCGAACAGATTGCCGCCTTCCGCCTTCGTTGCCTGAATGATTTTCCACACCAGATCGATGCCGACTTCATCATAAAGCGCGAGCGGACCGACCGGCATGCCGGCCTGGCGCGCGAGATTTTCGATCAGGGCCGCAGGCACGCCCTCGTTCAACATGGCATTGCCTTCGCGCAGATAATTGCCGACGCATCTGTTGGCATAAAACCCGCGCGTATCGTTCACCACGATTGGCGTTTTCTTGATCAGCTTGACATAATCGAGCGCGACAGCCAGCGCCTTCTCACCTGTTTCCTTGCCCATGATGATCTCGACCAGTTGCATCTTGTCGACCGGCGAAAAGAAGTGAATGCCGATGAAATCTCTTGGTCGCTCGAACATTGAGGCCAAAGAGGTGATAGGTAGCGTCGAGGTGTTGGAGCCAAAAATAATGTCTTTTCCAATCACAGCTGCCGTTTTTGCAAAAGCTTCGGCCTTTACCTTGCGGTCTTCGAACACGGCTTCCACGACAAGATCGACATCCTTCAACGCGCCATAATCCGCAGCAGGCGTAATGCGCGCAAGCAACGCTTCTTTATCGGCCGTTTTCGCCCTGCCCTTCATCACAAGGTCCGACATCAATTTTTCGCAATGTGCCTTGCCTTTGTCGGCTGATTCCTGATCGCGATCGATCAGCACGACATCGAGGCCCGCCTTCGCAGAAACATAGGCGATGCCGGCGCCCATGAAGCCGGCACCCAACACGCCGATTTTCTTGAGATTTGTTTTTGGAACCGAAGCCGGGCGACGCGCGCCCTTGTTGATCTCCTGCAAGGAGAGGAAAAAGGTGCGGATCATCGCCGCTGCTTCCTTCGTCTGCAGCAGGTAGACGAAATAACGCAGCTCAATCTTAAGCGCTAGATCGAACGGCACCAGCAGGCCTTCATAGGCCGCGCGCAGCAGCATCTGCCCGGCCGGATAGTTGTTATAAGTTTCCTTGCGCAGCAGCGCGGATGCCGGCGGCCATACCTGCATGCCGCCCGCCGAATAGACCGGGCCGCCTGGGGCTTTAAATTTTTCCTCATCCCATGGCGCTTTTGCGTTCGGATTTGCCTTCACCCATTCCTTCGCCGTCTCAACTAGTTTTTCTTTCGGCACGATAGCGTTGAGAAGTTTCAGCGAAAGCGCTTTTTCAAGGCTCAATTCCTTGCCTTGCAGCAGCGCCTGCAGCGCGTCTTGCGTATTCAGAAGCCGCATCATGCGCGTGGTGCCGCCGGCGCCCGGCAGCAGGCCGATTTTCACTTCCGGCAAACCGACCTTGGCGGACGGATTTTCGGCAGCAAAGCGCGCATGCGCAGCTAAGGAAACTTCCCAGCCGCCGCCCATTGCCGTGCCGGTAAGCGCAACAGCAACCGGCTTTTTCGCCTGCTCCATTTTGCGGAATACTTTCGAGAGGCGTGCGGACTGATCGAACAGATATTGCGCGGCCGCAACATCGCCCTTTTGTGCGCGGATTTTTTCGCTCTCATTGCGCAGATGCGCGAGCATGGAAATATCGGCACCGCCGCAGAACGTGTCCTTGCCCGAAGTCAGCACAAGACCCTTGATGGCGGCATCA
The DNA here is from genome assembly GCA_963714065.1 of uncultured Alphaproteobacteria bacterium. Taxonomy (GTDB): domain Bacteria; phylum Pseudomonadota; class Alphaproteobacteria; order Rhizobiales; family UBA4765; genus JAZKID01. The sequence goes on from OY970226.1 coordinate 864,199, forward strand.
TTCGGAAATTTTTCGATGAAGGATTCGAACTCGGACAGCGAGCTTTCGTCCCACACATTCATGCTTTTTCCTGGCATGTCCCAGGTAAGAAGTGCGATGCCGTCCTTGTCGATATCGAGCGTGAAGTTTTTCATCAGACCCTCTCGATAATCGTGGCCGAGCCCATGCCGGAGCCGATGCAGAAAGTGACGAGACCGGTGACAAGATTTCGCCGCTCCATTTCGTCGAGCAGAATGCCGAGCGCCATCGCGCCGGTTGCACCCAAAGGATGTCCCATGGCGATGGCGCCACCATTTACATTCGCGCGCGACATATCGAGATCGAAAGCCTGTAGAAAGCGTAGCACCACCGATGAAAACGCTTCGTTGATTTCGATCAGATCGATATCGGAGATTTTCATCCCGGCTTTTTTCAAAACTTTTTGCGTGACATGTTCGGGCCCCGTCAGCATCAGCCCCGGATCGGAGCCGATATGCGCATAAGCCTTGATGCGCGCGCGCGGCTTCAGGCCAGCAGCCTTTCCGCCTTCCGCATTGCCGATCAGCACGGCGCTCGCGCCATCCGAAATCTGCGACGAATTGCCGGCATGATGCACATGATTGACGCTTTCCACTTCCGGATGCGACTGGATCGCCACCGCATCGAAGCCGCCCATCTCGCCCATCAGCGCGAAAGAAGGCTGAAGCTGCGCAAGGCTTTGCATATTCGTATCAGGCCGCACGCCTTCGTCTTTTGTCAAAATGGGAAGGCCGTTGATATCCGTGACAGGTACGAGCGATTTTACAAAGCGGTTGTCGTTTTGTGCCGCAAGCGCACGCTTGTGGCTTTCGACCGCAAACGCATCGGCATCGTCGCGCGAAAAACCGTATTTCGTCGCGATCAGATCTGCCGCAACACCCTGCGGCACGAAATAGCTTTTAATAGCAATCGCAGGATCGACCGCCCATACCGCACCCGACATACCCATGCCGATACGTGACATGCTCTCGGCTCCGCCCGCGATCACGAGATTGTCGGCATTCGCCTTCACCTGGCTTGCCGCGAAATTCACGGCCTCAAGCCCGGAGGCGCAAAAGCGGTTGATCTGTACGCCGGGCACCGAAACATCGTAATCGGCGCAAATGGCCGCCATGCGCGGCAGATCGCCGCCTGCCTCGCCGACGGGATCGACAATGCCGAGGATGACATCGTCGACCAGTTTCGTATCGAGATTGTTGCGTTTCCTGAGAGCGCGCAGGGTTTGCGCGGAAAGCTCGAGCGCCGTCACTTCATGCAAGCTCCCGTCCTTCTTGCCGCGCCCGCGCGGCGTGCGTACGTGATCGAAAATGAAGGCTTCAGACATTACTCTCTCCCGTCATCCTCGGGCTTGTCCCGAGGATCTTATGAGATGCTCGCAACAAGTGCGAGCATGACGATTTATTTCCCATCTCAAAACTCGTTTGCTGCAAGCTGCATCATCGTATCGGAGCCGGACGAAATGCGCGCAAGATGCGCGCCTGCTTCCGGCAGCACGCGCTCGTTGAAATAGCGCGCGGTGAGAAGCCTGTTCGCATAAAACGGATCGCCCGATTTCGGCAGCGCCGCCTTCGCGGAAAGCGCGCCCATATAAGAGAGCGCGACGAGCCCAAAGAGATGCATGAAATCGACGGAACCCGCGCCCGCATTGTCGGGTTTAGACATCGCGTTATGCATGAACCACATTGCCGCCTGCTGCAGCGTTTGCACGGCGGCCTCGAGCGGCTGCACATAAGGAGCCATGTCCGCACCCTTGTTATCGTTGACGAAGCCTTGCACTTCGGAGCAGAAGGTCATGAAAGCGCGGCCGCCGTCGCGCGGCAATTTACGGCCGACCAGATCGAGCGCCTGCACGCCGTTTGCGCCTTCGTAAATCATACTGATGCGCGCATCGCGCACATATTGGCTCATGCCGTGCTCTTCGATATAGCCGTGGCCGCCGAAAATCTGCTGCGCATTCACCGCATTCTCGAAGCCCTTGTCGGTGAGAACGCCTTTCAGCACCGGCGTGAGCAGGCTCATCATGTCCGAGGCATATTGTTTTTCTGCTTCATCCTGGGAGCGATGCGAAATATCGCCCTTCAGCGCCGTCCAGATGACGAGCGCGCGCGCCGCCTCGTTGAAGGAGCGCATATTCATCAGCATGCGGCGGATATCGGGATGCACGATCAGCGGATCGGCAGGCTTGCCGGGTTCTTTCGCGCCGGAAAGCGCACGACCCTGCACGCGCTCGTTCGCGTAATGCGCGGCGTTCTGATAGGCGATTTCGGATTGCGACAACCCCTGAATAGCAACGCCCAGGCGCGCCTCGTTCATCATTACGAACATGGCGTTGAGGCCTTTATTTTCAGCGCCGACCAGCCAGCCCGTTGCATCATCGTAATTCATGACGCAGGTAGCATTGCCGTGAATGCCCATTTTGTGCTCGATCGCGCCGCAAGTGACCGCGTTGCGCGTGCCCAATGAGCCGTTCTCGTTCACCAGCATTTTCGGCGCGACAAATAATGAAATGCCTTTCGTACCCTCCGGCGCGCCTTCGATGCGTGCCAGTACAAGATGAATAATATTCTCGGCCATATCGTGCTCGCCAGCGGAGATGAAGATCTTGGTGCCGGTGATTTTATAGGAACCATCAGCCTGTTTTACGGCTTTTGTTTTCAACAAGCCTAAATCCGTGCCGCAATGCGGCTCGGTGAGATTCATCGTGCCGGTCCACTCGCCGGAAATCATTTTGGGAAGATATTTTTGTTTCTGCGCATCGGAGCCATGAATTTGCAGCGCCGCAATCGCGCCCTGCGTCAGGCCCGGATACATGGAGAGCGCCATATTCGCAGAGCAGCAGAATTCGTTGACAACCGCAGCCAGCGTTGCAGGAAGCCCTTGCCCGCCATAGGCTGGATCTGCGCTGATGCCGTTCCAGCCGCCCTGCACATAAGCATCATAGGCGGCCTTGAAACCGTCCGGCGTTTTCACATCGCCATTATCTGCGCGCTTGCAGCCCTGTTTATCGCCGGAAAGATTGAGCGGAAGAAAGGTTTCCTCGGCAAGCTTGGCGCTCTCATTAAGCACGGCCTCCAGCATATCAGGCGTGAGATCGGAAAAGCCCGGCAGATTGCCGTAACGTTCGATCCCGAAAACCTCATTCAGCAAAAATTGCGCCTCGCGCACCGGCGCCTTGTAGATCGGCATGAATTCCCCCAAGAAGAATGCCAGAATAGCATGCTCCCGGATTCGCTCCGATTAATGGGGTTGGTAAAGTTTTGACTTCCGGTTTCGCCGCTCATGACACCCAAAACATCTGACAGGGCAATAATTTACAAAAATTTACGAATTGGCAGCGTTTGTTAACGCCCCGTTTACCATAATCCGTAAAGACTTCTTAAGGGTAGGGCTCTGTGCGAATCCCATGCGGTTTACGCGCAGCCCTAGGGGAAATAAGTGGGACTTAGAGCATGGCGCGCAGACGCAAGTGGGCGGATGAAGACGACGACGTAATCGCGCGCGGGCCGCGCCGCCGCGCCATCTCCGAATGGCTGGAAGACGAGATGGATGAGCCGCCGCGCCGTTCCCGCCGCCATGACGAGGACGAGCGGTTCAGCACCCTCACCTCGGCAATCTCCATGCTGGAAGACAGGCTGGAGCACGCGACACAGGCAACAGGCAATCCTCGCCGCCGCCGTGCGGCAGGCGGCGAGGGTGCCGATCTCAACGAGGTCATCGCGCAGATCACCAACCAGCAGGACGCGCTCGACTACCAGTTCGACGGGCAGAACCTTTCCAATATCCAGAAATTGCAGAACCAGGTGCGCGACCTGCGCGGCGTGGTGGAAGCGGCCACGCGTGGCAGCGCCTATCCCGGTCTTGGCCAGAATATTCACGATCTTCAGCAGCATCTGCAGCAACAATTACATGCACATTCCTTCAACCAGCCGCAGACTTTTCCCGGAACGGGGGCTCCCATGCAGCATGCTTTCACCTCGCATCTCGACCAGCAGATGCAGAATTTGGGCCAGCGTATCGGTTTGCCGCAAGCGCCGAACTCCATCAACCTGCCCGTGCCGGTTGCCGCGGGCACGAATGTCGCGGCCATCGAAGCCCTGCGCCGCGATGTGCAGATGCTGCGCAATTCGGTGCGCCAGTCTTCGGAAACCCGCACGCTGCAAGGGCTGGAGGCCGAGATCCGCTCGCTCAACCGCAAGCTGACCGACGGCGGCGTCTCGAGCGCCGCGCGCGATATTGCCGACATCAAGGCGCGCATGGACCATCTCAACCGCGCCCTGCAGGAAAGCGGCGTCAGTTCGCATAACAGCTATCTGACCAAACAGTTGCAGGCGCTGAACGAGAATATCTCGCGCGTGCAGCGCCCGATCCTGCCCGAACGTCTGGTCGATGATATCCGCCGCGATCTCGGCGAGGCGACACGCAAGCTCGTGCCGCTCTCGGTCCATGATGCGCGCACCCTGGAGAAAAATATCCAGACGCTTGCCGAAACGCTCGACAGCTTGCGTGCGCGCCAGCCCGATAATGGCCGCATGCAGTCGCTCGAAAGCACGATCGGCCGCCTGTCCACACAATTGGCGCAGGGCGATGTGTTCGCCGGCATGCAGCGCCTCGAGCGCATCGTGCAGGAGCTTGCCGCGCAAATCAGCAAGGGTAACGAAAATACCGGCACCGGCCTCAACCAGAAATCCATGGGCATGCTGCGCGGCTTCCAGAAGCAGCTCGAAGACGTGAAGGCGGCATCGGACGCCTCCGACAAACGCATGCACCGCACCCTGCACACCATGCAGGACATCATCGTCAAGATGACCGACAAGGGCGGCGCCATGCCGCAGATCGAAACGGCAGGCAAAGCGTCAACCGCACTACGCAAGGAAACGGCGCCGAAATCGGCCATTGCCGCTGCGCGCGAAGCTGCCGCGAGAGCCTCGCTCGGCGACAATGGTACAGCCGAAGCAGCGGAAAGCTCGCAGGCCGGGAAGGCGCGCCTGCTGGAGCAATCCTTTGCCGATACGGCCAACGAAGAATCGCAATCGTTACGCGCCGAGCGGCGCCATCGCAGCGACGATGACATGACCAATGTGACGCCATTCCGGCGCACCAAGCGCTATGGCTCGCAACTGGCGCTCGCCGCCGCAGGCTTCGTGCTGGTGATCGGCGTCTACAACCTGCTCGGTCCGCTCCTGAGCGGCGAGCAGAGCGCCACCGCCTCGATTTCGCCACCCATGGGCGATACAGCGCCGGCAGCCGGTCTCGATTTCACGGCACCGCAACCACAAGCACAGACAGCGGAGAGTGCCGCACCGGTGCAGACAGCCGCGATCGAACCCACCGTTGCGCCGCAAAAGCTCAATATCAGCCTGCCATCATTCCCGGCCTCAATTACAAGCCAGCGCCTGCATAATGCCGCACAGAACGGCGATGTGCGCGCCTTCTATGAAATCGGCATGCGCCTCATTTACGGCCAGCGCGGCGCGCAGCAGGATGCGGCACTTGGCCTGGAATGGCTGCAGCTTGCCGCCGACCGCCAGCATGCGCCGGCGCTCTATCGCATCGGCGTGCTTTATTCGAAAGGCATCGGCGTGAAGCGCGATTTCCAGCTTGCCGCGCGCAATTTTGTGGCCGCCGGCGATCTCGGCCATCGCGCTGCTCTGCACGATCTCGGCAATCTCTATGCCTCCGGCCTCAATGGCGAGCCGCAAATGGACAAGGCCTTCCCGCTGTTCAAGCGCGCGGCCAATCTGGGCCTGGTCGACAGCCAGTACAACCTCGCCATTTTCTACGCCAACGGCTTCGTCGGCAAACAGGATCTGGTCGAGGCCTATAAATGGTTCGCGGTTGCGGCCCAGAACGGCGATGCCAAATCGGCCAAAAAAACCACCGAGATCGGCTCGCGCTTCAGCGGCAAGACGCTCGTGAAAGCAAAACTCGCCGCGCAGTCCTTCAAGCCGCAGGCGCTCGATCCGGCCGCCAATGAAGATGTCATCCCGGTCTCGGCCTGGGGCGACACGGCACCGCGCACGGCAGACCTGAACGATATCCAGCCGGGTAAGAGCGAATAGGAAATTAGAGATCTCTTAGCTGCCACAAATGTTTCTTATTTGATGCCTTTATCTCTTACTTTAGATTGACGCCAATAAAAAATAACGTATTCAATACACTTGATTATGGGGGATTTTATGGCGATCGGATCATTAAATACTATTGTTTTACAAAATGCATTTCCTCTAATATTCGCCCCTCATTCTGTACCTCAAGTGGAAACGAACGAAACTTATAATAGAAAAAAAGCAAAAGAAATTGCCCACTATATTAATTCTAAATCTAGTGGATCTAATATTACAATGTCAAAATTAGTGGCGTATTTTATCGAAAAGCTGGGAACTAATGGAAACACCACCAGGCCAATTGGGTTTTCGGATTGGTCTTTGGTCGATGCAGGTGGCATGCTTTTTTATAGCTCTTCTAATCTCTGTTATGGGACACCCAACCAATTGGCATTACATGTAATAGAAACAATAAAAAGAGATTCCAAGCGAACAGATGACAGTTTTGAAGTCACAGAAGAAGAGCTTGCAGAGAGCTTGTTTAAAGCTGGTAATATGGGAAGCAGAGGTCCTTTTAAGGAATCAAAGTAATCCTAAAACTACACCTGCAAATATATACTCGGATATTGAAGAAGTTTTTTAATGGTAGCACATTTTGAGATATCATCCTTCCAACCAAGCAGATTTAAGCTTTTGTGAGAATGGCGGTTTAATTGCGTTAAACCCTCCTTAAGCCCGCAGCACCTTCAGCGGTTTCCAGCTTGTTTCCTGCGGACGGCGGAACTCCCACAGGTTCCAGCCGTTGAGATTGGTTCTCTGCCCTTCCTTGGTGCGCGCAAGATTGATGATGGCCTCCGATGGCGTCTCGAAACGCTGCCCCTCGATCAGCCAGGCGCCCTTGGCGATGACGCCGGCAAATTCCTGCCCGCCATAGCGCGCGCGCACCTCGGTGCCCGCAGGCAACATGGCGCGCTGGCCGGAGCGCGACCAGATCCAGTCTTCCGTACTGGCAGGCGGCTCGGCCGAAGCCGTGGGATAATGTTTGCGCGCCGGATTCATATGCAGCAAGCGCCGCAGAATATCGTTGTCGGTTTCCGAAAAGGATTGCCGCGCCGTTTCCAGCCTCTTGTGTATTTCCATATCGATTTCGATGACCCGCATGTCCATGGCATCCTCTCTAAATAGGACTCTATAGTCACTATTAGTGACAAATAGGACTCTAGACAAGTGCCGCAAAGATTTATTGCACAATTTTCAATGCCTAATTAACATCCGGCTTCTCACAGAAGGGGTTATTCATGTCCGTTTTCCGCGCTTGCTCAGCTATTTTCGCTCTTCTCTTTATAATAATGGGAACGGCGCCACTTCTCGCTGCCGAACCTTCCCATCCGCAAACGTCTCCCGACATTGTTGCAGCCGACATCTCGACACGCGTGAAGGCGCTGGCCGACGATTATTTCGAAGGCCGCGGCCCCAGCAGCAAAAGCGGCGAGGCTGCCGCCGACTGGATTGCCGCCGAGATGAAGCGCATCGGCCTGAAACCCGGCAACAAGGGCAGCTATTTCCAGAATGTGCCTGCCGTGACGATCGCGCTCGACCCGGCAAAGTCGTCGCTTTCCATCGCAACACCGCAAGGCAAGTTTATTCATCCAAAATTCCTCGACGAAATCGTTTACTCGACGCCGCAATTCGGCAAGCCCGACATTAAAGTCGATAATTCCGACCTCGTCTTCGTCGGCTATGGCGTGGTGGCGCCCGAATATGGCTGGAACGATTACGCGGGCATAAACGTCAAGGGCAAAACCGTTATCATTCTCGTCAACGATCCCGGCAACGAAGCAGCCTCGCCGGATCCTACGCTCTTCAAGGGTAAGGCCATGACCTATTACGGCCGCTGGACCTACAAGTTCGAGGAAGCGGCAAGACAGGGTGCCGCAGCCGCCCTTATTGTGCATGAAACGAAGCCTGCCGCCTATGGCTGGCAGGTCGTGCGCAATTCCTTTTCGGGCGCCCAGCTCTGGCTGGATGCCAAAGATAAAAACGCAAGCGACCTTCCCGTGCGCGGCTGGATTCCGCTGGAAACGGCAAGCAGCCTCTTCAAGACCGCAGGTCTGGATTATACGCAACAAAAAGCTGCCGCCAATAAAAAAGGCTTCAAACCCGTACCACTGACCGGCGAGACTTTAAGCGCCAACCTGCATTCGACTATTTCGCGGTTTTCGACACGTAACGTCATCGGCGTGTTGTCGGGCACGAAAAATCCCAACGACTATGTGTTGTATACGGCGCATTGGGATCACCTCGGCGTCAAGCCGGATATCGAAGGCAAAGACAAGATCCACAACGGCGCCGTCGACAATGCCATGGGCGTTGCGTCGATCCTCGAAATTGCCGAAGCCTTCGCAAAGAACAAGCCGCAGCGCTCGGTCGCCTTTGCGGCATGGACGCTTGAAGAACAAGGGCTGCTCGGCTCGGCTTATTTCGCCGAACATCCGAGCTTGCCGCTCGCCAGCATCGTCGGCAGCATCAATATCGACGGCCAGATGCCGCAGGGCCGCGCGCACGATATGGTGATTGTCGGCAACGGCGCCTCCGAGCTCGAAGACGTGCTGACTGTTGCGCTGAAGACGCAAAACCGCGTGATTACGGCCGATCCCGAACCGGAGAAGGGCTTTTTCTATCGCTCGGACCATGTCAGCCTGGCGAAAGTCGGCGTGCCGGTGCTCAACCCGGACGGTGGTTACGATCTTGTCAGCGGCGGCAAGAAAGCAGGCCAGGCATTGCGCGACGATTACAGCGAGAACCGCTACCACCAGCCCTCCGACGAATGGAGCGCGACGTGGGACCTGAGCGGACCTGTCGAAGATCTCGAAATTTTCTACAAGGTCGGCGAGACGCTGGCGAATTCGCGGGACTGGCCGAACTGGTATGAAGGCAACGAGTTCCGCGCCATTCGCGACAAGAGCGTGGGCGCGAAGCGCGGGGCCTAAACGGCAATTTCAGAAAATCTGCGTGTTCTGGCAGAAAACCAGTTTCCAGCCAGCATCGCATTTCTTGAAAACGAAGGAAATCCATAAGTTCAGCGTGAACGGTTTTCCGTCAGTGCTGGTATTCTTGTAGACCGCTTGCACGAGACCTAGCGCCATAGCACCGCTCTCCTGAGCAAGCTTGACGGTATAATCGAAAGACCCTGTGGCGCCATCGAACCAATGATCCTGCGATGCGCGGTAAGCATCCAGCGTGTCATAGGTTCGCGAGGGCGGCAGGATGGCGAATGAATAAACTTTTTTGTCCAGGAATTTTTTGAATGCCGAACGGTTTTTTGCAGCCAGCGCCCGCATGAAATCTTCGAAGCCGCTTTCGAAATTATCCGGCATCAGCTTTCCCCGCTTGTATAATCCGCAACCTTGCTGCCTACCGCCTGTTGCAGGGATGAAAAACCGTTGGCTTCGAGTTTCTGTACAAGCGTTGTTTTGATTTCGTCGAGCAGCGGCAGGCCTTTGTAAATCAGCCCCGTATAAAGCTGCAGTAGGCTGGCACCGGCGCAGATCTTCGCCCATGCCGCCTCGCCGCTATCGATGCCGCCGACGCCAATCAGCGCCATCTCCTTGCCGACACGGCTGCGCATTTGCGCAAGCCGTTTCGTCGATAATTCGAACAATGGCCTGCCCGACAGGCCGCCCGTTTCTCCGGCATGATGCACATCAAAAAGAGATGGTCGAGACAGGGTCGTATTGCCGACAATAACGCCATCGACACCATGTTGCAGGCTGAGCGCCGCAATATCGTCGAGATCGTCTGGCACAAGATCGGGCGAGATTTTCAGGAGGACCGGCAATCGTGCGGCCTGCCGCGAACGTATCTTGTCCCGCTGCTCCATCACGCGCGACAGCAAGGCATGCAGCGCTTCCTTATCCTGAAGCGCGCGCAGGCCCGGCGTGTTCGGCGAGGAAATATTGAGGGTGGCGAAATCGACGAGCCCATCCAGTTCGGCAATCAGCGTCACATAATCCTGGGCCTTATCCTCGCTGTCCTTGTTGGCGCCGAGATTGGCGCCAATGATGCCGGGTTTGCCGATATTCTGTCGCAGCCGCGCGCGGATAATCTTGACGCCGTCATTGTTGAAACCCAGCCGGTTGATCAACGCCCCGTCATGCGGCAACCGGAAAACGCGCGGACACGGATTGCCTGCCTGAGGGCGCGGCGTGATCCCGCCCGCTTCGGCAAAGCCGAAACCAAGCGGAAAGAATTTGTCTACGACTTCCGCATTTTTGTCGAACCCTGCCGCCATGCCGACAGGGTTTGGAAAATCGAGACCCAACAGGCGCATATGCAGGCGTGCATCGTCGCCCGATGGCGCCGTAAGCGGGAGAAATCGCAGCGCCTTGAGCGTCAGCGCATGCGCCATTTCCGGGTTTAAGGAAAGCAGCGCCGGCCGGAAAAGAGAGAGAAGATGCAACATGAAATCTGCGTTTCCGATACCGCCCGGCAAGACCGGGCATTGCCTAAATTCAAAAGACTTTATATTATTAAACCCTGTTTGTTCAAATTCAGAGTTGCAAAAATGGCGCGGCGACCGCTCACTCATAAATCCGTCTGGAAAGCTCTCGACCAGCTTGCCGATCAACAGGGTTTGACGCCCTCCGGCCTTGCAAAACGCGCCGGGCTAGACGCCACGACCTTCAACCCGTCGAAACGGCGGCTGCCGGGCGGACGCCAGCGTTGGCCCTCGACCGAATCCATCGCCAAAGTGCTCGAAGCGACGGAAACCGGCCTCGAGGAGTTTTTTTTGCTTCTCGATGACGGCGAGGAAAGAAAAAGCTAGGCGGCAGCTAGCGCAGCGTATCCATCACGCGGATGGCGGCCGGGCCCATAATAATCACGAAGAGCGCCGGCAGAAAGAAAAGAACCATGGGCACGGTCAGCTTCGGCGGCAGAGCTGCGGCTTTCTTTTCCGCCGCCAGCATGCGCTGATCGCGATTTTCCTGTGCCAGAACGCGCAGGGTTTGCCCAAGACCAGTACCATATTTCTCGGCCTGGATCAGCGCGAGCGCGATCGACTTGATGGATTCAAGCCCCGTGCGGTTGCCGAGATTTTCGAACGCCGAGCGCCGATCCGGCAGATAGGAAAGTTCGGCTAACGTCAGCGAAAACTCCTCGGCAAGCGGAATGGAGGTCTTGCCGATTTCGCCAGCAAGCTTGTTTATGGCCGGCTCCATCGCCATACCGGCTTCCACGCAGATCAAAAACAGATCCAGTGCGTCCGGCAGCGCTTTCTGGATGGAAGCCTGGCGCTTCTGCATCCGATTCGTCAGATAAATACGCGGCGCCAGGAAACCAAAATACAAGGCGACAACGGCAAGGCCGACTTTAAAGATTGCAGGCTGCTCCAGCTGCACCACGACGAAAAGATAAAAGAGCGCGAAAAAGAAAACGACGATGGGCAGAACGAGTCGCAGGAAAAGAAAGACCGCAAGCGGGCCATCGCCGCGCAAACCTGCTCTTTTCAACTTGTCTTTCAAATCACCGTAGCCGAAATATTCTTCGAGCTTCAGCCGGTCGACAATGTCCTTGATGAAAGGCTTGGGCTCGCGGCGCAGCATGGCCTTGTTGTCCAGCATGCCGCGGCTTTTTTGCCGCATCTTTTCCCGCTCGAGCGCTACCGACCGCATACGGGCCTGGAAATCGTTGCGGTCGAGCAATGGCAGGGCCAGGCTCCATATCGTCGCAATCGTAAAAATGGCCATAAATAAATTGAAGAGGAGCGTTCCGTCTTCCATACGTTGCACGATAAAATTAAGCATGGCGCGGCCTCAAACGTCGAAATTAATCATGCGACGCATGACGAAAGCGCCTACCACCATCCATCCGAATGCCGCAAAAAGCATGATCTGGCCACGCGGATCTACCCACAGCACTGCAATGTAACGCGGATTCAGAAAGCTCAGGAGCGTGATCACGACCAGAGGAAGCGAACCGATAATAAGAGCCGAGGCGATCGAACTCTTGCGCCATGGCACGAATCTTTCCCTGCAGCCTTTTTCTGTCGCGAAGAACTTTCGAAAGATTGGTCAGGACCTCGGAAAGATTGCCGCCCGATTTCTGCTGCACGGCGATCACGATGGAAAAGAAATTCGTCTCGGGTAACGGCACGCGCTGATACATCATTTCAACCGCCGCATCGAGCGGAATGTTCAAAGATTGCATTTCCAGAACCTGGCGGAATTCAGAGCGGACGGGCTCCATGCTTTCCTGCGAACAAATTCGCATACAATCGGTTACGGGCAGACCTGCTTTCACGCCTCTCGTAATGACGTCGAGCGCGTTAGCAAATTCATCAAGGAATTTCCTAAAACGTCTTTTGCGAATATAATTGATGTACCAGCGGGGCAAGCTTATGAAAGCCACGCAACCGCTCAATATTGCAGACAGAACGGACCCCGACGGAATAATCGCAACGACAAATATGACGATTCCGCATACGGCCGAAAAAATATAATAAGTTGCCTTGCCCCAGCCGAGACCGGTCTGCTCGAGGCGCATGGCCAAAGGTGGGTTTGCTTCGATATTCCCCTGCCTTTTTTCAAGCTCCTTGAGGGAATTCTCGACCGATTTCTTGCGAAGATTCAGATCGCCATTGGCGTTTGCGCCACGCTGCCCGGGACTGTTGGTAACACGGTCGAGCCTTTGCGCAGCGGCAATATCACCGCTCAGATAGGGATAAACGAATACCCATGCCAGACCCGCGACCGCAAGCATGGCCAGGATCACGAAGGAAAATTGGGAGACGGCTTCTGGAAACATGAATCAGCTACGCTTTCTCAAGCCTTCTTCTGCTCCGATTTCGCTTCTGCATTATCAAGCGCTGCGGCGAGACGGCGCTCTTCGCCGAAATAAACGGCACGGTCCCAGAAGCGTGGACGGCCGATTCCGACAGAATGATGCTCTCCAATGATTTTTCCGTTCTGATCTTGGCCATGGATATCGTAGACGAAAAGATCCTGCGTCGTGATCACGTCGCCATCCATACCGACGATTTCGGTAACATGGGTTACGCGCCTCGTACCGTCGCGCAGGCGGGCGACCTGAATGATCACATCGACCGAGCCGACAATGATCTCGCGGATGGTGCGGGTCGACAGCGAATAACCGCCCATCAAAATCATTGATTCCATACGGCTTAGGCACTCGCGCGGCGAGTTCGAGTGAATGGTGCCCATGGAACCGTCATGGCCCGTATTCATCGCCTGCAGCAGGTCGAAAACTTCGGGGCCGCGAACCTCGCCGACAATAATTCTTTCAGGACGCATACGCAGGCAGTTGCGCACAAGATCGCGCATCGTCACCGAACCTTCACCTTCGAGATTGGGCGGGCGCGTTTCGAGACGCACGACGTGCGGCTGCTGCAACTGCAACTCGGCCGCGTCCTCGCAGGTAATGATACGCTCATCGAAATCGACATAGCGTGTGAGGCAATTCAGCAGGGTTGTCTTACCGGAACCCGTGCCGCCGGAGACGATCGTATTGCAGCGGACACGGCCAATGATCTTCAACACTTCCGCGCCTTCGGGCGTGATCGTGCCGAGCTTGACCAGCTGATCGAGCGTGAGCTTGTCTCTTTTGAATTTACAAATCGTGAGCGTCGGCCCATCGAGCGCAAGCGGCTGAACAACAACGTTCACGCGTGAGCCGTCGGGCAGGCGCGCGTCGCACAGAGGCGAGGATTCGTCGACACGGCGGCCGACCTGGCTGACGATGCGCTGGCAGATGTTCAGAAGCTGCGTATCGTCGCGGAAGGAAATATTGGTAAGGTGTATCTTGCCGTTGACTTCGATGAACGTATTCTTGCAGCCGTTCACCATGATATCGGAGATATCGTCGCGTGCCAGCAGCGGCTCGAGCGGCCCATAGCCCAAAACATCGTTGCAGATATCGCTGAGCAGGTCTTCCTGCTCGGCGATCGACATCATGACGTTCTTGATCGAAATGATTTCGCCGATAATATCCCGGATTTCCTCGCGCGCGGTATTCTGGTCGAGCTTCGAGAGCTGCGAAAGATCGATCGTATCCAGCAATGCGCTGAAGATCGACGTTTTGATATCGTAATATTCTTCGCTGCGGTTCAAGGCACCGCTGACATTGATACGCGGAATGGCCGCAGCACTGCCGACATCGAGCGGCGTCGTCAGCGCCAATGCCGCACCGCCAGGTGCGGCAGGCATGGCAGGCGCCTCTGAAAATGTTTTCGGTTTTGCGGATTGCGGCCATGGATCGGGCGCCTGCGATTGCGGCTGTTGCGGCGGCGGTGTTTCCGGCGCGCGCGGCGTCAAGATATCGAAAGACGGACTTTCTTCCTTGACATCCTTTACGTCTCCGCCTGTACCACGTTTGCCAAACATCGCGACCTGTTCCCTACCCGCTGCTTATTCTCTTTTCAGGCTTGCGGTAAGATCCGCCAGCTTGTCGAGAAATGAAAATGACGAAGTTTTGATTTTCTTCGTTTCGGCGCGCCGCAGAAGAATACTTGTGATGCTGCGCAATTCTTCCACGGCTCTTGCCGTTTTCTGCACTTCGGCAAGCATCTGGCCGTTATTGGCCGCCGTGCCGAAAAGTTGAACGTCGAAGGGTATAATCCCGATCGGTTCTATATCGAGAGCGCGCGCGAAATCGGTCGGCTTGATTTCCGGACGTTTGAGCATGCCGACCTGGTTCAAGACCAGCTTCGGTTCCGGATCATTCTGCCGCGCAAGTTTCAAGGTATCGATAAGGTTCTTGGCGTTGCGCAAATTCGCAAGATCCGGCGCGGCGACGATGACGACCTCGTCCGAAGAAGCAAGTGTCCGCTTCGACCAGGCCGTCCACATATGCGGCACGTCTAGAATGGTCCATGGCGCCGCGCCGCGCGCGCAATCGATCACGTTATCGACGGCACCTTCAGAAAGATCGTAGGAGCGCTCGAGCGTTGCGGGTGCGGCAAGCATATGCAGCTGCTCTGCGCACGACGTCAGCAGCCTGTCGAAGAAATTGCTGTCCAGTCTTTCATGCGCATAAATGGCATCGGCAATTCCTTGCGGCGGATCGAGATTGAAATCGAGATTGGCCGTACCGAACGGCAGATCGAGATCGGCTATCACCGTTTCCGTGCCGTATTCGTGCGAGATCAACCAGGAAATATTATGTGCCACGACGGAGGAGCCAACACCGCCCTTTGCGCCGACAACAGCAATGGTTTTTCCCATCGGCTTTGCCTTCGGGTCGACATAAAGACGCGAGATGATTTCGAGAATATCGTGCGCCTGCAGCGGCGTTACGACATATTCGCTGATACCGCGCTGGATCAGCTCGCGATAAAGATATACGTCGTTGACATGGCCGATGACCACGACTTTCGTGCTCGGATCGCAAACCGTGGCAAACTGTTCGAGATCGTGCAGGAATTTTTCTCTTTTTTCCGTCGTCTCGATGATGACGAGATTGGGGGTCGGCGCGTTGCGATAGAACTCGACCGCGGCGTTCAACCCGCCCGTCTGTACCTTCAGATGCGAGCGCGACATACGGCGGTCGCTGGCGGCTTCCTCCATCGCCACGGTGATTTCGTGGGTTTCGCAAAAACTCTGGATGGTGATGCGCGGAATTGGCGCGATCTCGCGCCCGCGACCGTAAGCCGCCTCCTCCTGCCCGCCTGTTTGTGGATTTCGTCCTGCTACCTTCATATTACGAACCCGAGGCGCCCGAGGTGGAGGAGCCGCCCTTCAGCTCTTTATTGCCAGATTTATTGAATTGATCGAGAACGGTCGCACGCCGCGTGGCGCTAGTATTGTTCATCGGCCTTGGTGCAACCAGATCGTCCGGATTTGCCAGCTGCGCTGCGAAATTATTCTGCGTCGAGCAGCCGAAATTCTCGTAATGCAGATTGCGGTAATCGATATCGATATCGCCATTGGCGCTGCAGATCGAAGACACGGTTGCGCGAACGCGGCGATAGGAAAGCAGCAGCGGCGGCGTGGTTGTGCCGGGCCCTCCCTGATAGGGGCGGAAGATGATTGCCTTGGCCGGCAGGCCTTGGCTTATCAGAATCTGGCGCACTTCGCGTGCCGTGCTGGCGGCCTGCTTCTCGTTCACCGTGCCTGCCGGTATGTTGACCGCAAGCACGCCCTCGCCGTCGGAACGGAATGCCTGCCCGAAAGCTTCGACCTGCTGTCGCTCGAGGCCGTTGATGCGGCTGCCCGCAACGCTGACCCTGATTGTCGTGCTCTCCGTCGCTGTCGTCGGCTGGATGGGATGCCGGGACTCATAGGTTACGGGCATGGGGTTTTCGTCATCGAGCCATGAATCGATCGGATCGTGACCACAGCCTGCAAGGCCGAGCGTGAACAGCACGGCGGCGATCTTGCCGCCGGAATGGATGTGTCGAAGACCTGTTTTTTTCATCTTGCGCTCGCTTTGTACCTGGCACGCTTATTCATAAATAAACCCGAAGGGCCCTTTGTATTGCCCCTTTGGACTATCGTCGCCCTTGACGCCGTAAACCTTGTTCAGCTTGCCCCACAACAGCATCGCAGGATCGGACGCGTTGACGAACCCATCTGTCGGCAGGGCAAGTTCCTTGCGCGCCACAGGATTGACAATATAGGGCGTGACGATCACGACCAGCTCGGTCTGGTTCGTCAAAAATTCTTCGCTTGAAAACAGTCGGCCCAGAATCGGCAGCTTGCGCAGTCCGGGAATGCCCTTCACAGCGGCCTTCGTTGTGTCGCGCAGAAGGCCTGCAATCATCATCGATCCTCCCGAGGGAAGCTCGAGGGCCGTTTCCGCACGGCGCACATCGAAGCCCGGAATTTTTCCGCCGTTGCCTGTCGGCACGGAAACGTTATCGTTGATTTCGGATACTTCGGTTCTGACGCGCACAGAAATGCGGCCCTCCGAAAGCACCACGGGGTTGAATGCGAGACCCACGCCGAAATCCTTGAACTGTACGGTCGGCGTTCCCGACGTGCGATCGACGCCGGTCACGATGGGCAGCTCGCCTCCGGCCAGGAAGTTCGCCTCTTCGCCGGAAATTGCCGTCAGCGTCGGTTCGGCCAGGATTTTGGACAGCCCGGATTTTTCAAGAGCCTGAACCGTTGCGCTCGCGCTCATTTTTCCGAACTGGTGCGTCATCGGCAATGCGAAGGTTGCAATCGCACCGCCGGCGCCGGTCAGCGTCGTTAAATCGGGGACGGCATTGCCCATCGAAAAGAAATTGCCTTGCGGGCCCCAGCCCGGCGTGAAGCCGCTCGCATCGGGGGTCGTGGCTTTTTCCGTGGCGCCTGCGTAATTATCGGTCAAGCCATATTGTTTGCCGTTCAGATCGACGCCGATCTGCTTGAGCGCGTCCCTGTTCACTTCGGCGATGATGACACGCAATTGCACCTGATCCTTGCCGAGAATACGCAATGCATTGACCACATTGCCGCTGGCGCTGGAAGATTTTCCTGCTGTCGCATTTCCGGACAAGCCTGCCGACAGGGAGGTCGTTGCACCTCCGCTCTGCGACAGGAATTTGGTCGCAACATCGACCGCCGTCTGCGCATCCGCTGCGGATGCGACCGAACCGTTCAGGATAACATTTTCGCCCACGCCTTCGGCGCGCACATTGGTGCTTGGGAAAATACGCGCCAGCGTACGGTTCAGTCCTTCAAGATCGCGCTCGACGACAAGATCGATGGAAGCGATCTGGCGCGATGTCTCGTCGAAAAAGAAAATATTGGTGGAACCCACGCCCTTGCCGGTCAGGAAAACGCGGCGTTGCGAGCGCACGATCACATCGGCAATCGCCGGATTGGAAACAAGAATGTCTTTCGCATCGCCGGGCAATTCGAGAATGATGGATTTGCTGACCCCGATTTTGATTTCACGAGCACGCCCACCATCGATGATGCGCGTGCTAGTGTCGGCAGCCTGCGATTTGTTGCGGCCCGGCACGTCCGCGCTGCTTACGCCGTTCGGCATGAGGCAGATGGCTGCGCAAATACAGGCTAGTATTCCAATCCGGAATTTCGATGTCATGACACGGAACTTTCTTGATCTCATTTTCGTCATCTGCTCACCGGTACCTGAAGTGGAATGCCAAAACGTATGATGGTAACGGAACCGGCCGGCTCTTCGGCCCTGCGCAAATCCGGCCCGTCGGACGATCCGCTGCCCGGCGGATTTTTCGCAAGATCGGCAAGACTGCGCAGAACCAGCGAAAGTTCGCCAAGCTGTTTGGCCATGGCAAGGCTTTCCGTCTGCCGCGGCGACAGCTCAAGCGTGGCGGTGCGTCCGACTACGACTTTCTCGCCATCCTTTTCCTGGATGGTCTGGTCGATGGCCATAACGCGGATATTGGACATAATGATCTCGCTGATCACATTGTCGCGGCCGCTGTTTGTCGTCGCACGTTCTTTTCTCGTCAGGAGGACATCGACGCGGTCGTTCGGCAAAATAAATCCGCCGGCGCTTGTTTCGGGAGAAATGGACAGGGCAATCGCACGCATGCCTTGCGGCAGCAACGCCGCCATCACGCCACCTCTGTCGCCCTTTGCCACCCTCGCGCTGTTGACGGGGTCTCCCGCCGAAAACGTGGTGCGGGCTACCGAATTCGAGTAATCGTCGATTCCCTTCGGGTTGGCGGCCTTGGTGACATAGAACTTTGCGACCGAATCCTTGGGCCAAAGCCGCCAGGCCATGTTTTGCGGGGTCAGGGTGGCACCGATCGGCACATTCTTGGTGACGACGAGAATCTCTTCGACCGGAGGCCCTTGTGCCTCCACGGTTTTTTCTATGACGATCGTCTTGGGCGCCTTGCTGCCGGAAAGCATGAAAGCGCCAACCCCGGCCACAATGGCAAGTCCGGCAACAATAAGCTGGGCGCGTTTCATGACTTAAACCCTCACAACACGACTCGCCGCAAGAGGCAGCAAATGCGCAGTCAGTTTAGAGGGCGAATGGTCAAATTAAGGTTAACAATGTGTTGGGCAGTTGAGTTAATGCAAAGTTATTATGTAAATCCGACTATTTAAGCGCCAGGGCAAAGACGGCCGTATCGGGATAGACAATGAGCGCGGCAGAAGCCAGCGCAATGCCATAAGGAATGCCCTGTTTCTGATCATGCAGGCGTACAATCCAGGTCTTTCGAGCAAGGCTGTCGGGCAGGCTGAGCGTCCGTCCATACAGGATAAGCAGGGTCAAGGCGCCGCCAAGATAGGCTGAGACAAGCAAATAATTATAAAGCTGCGGCGTCATGCCGAACCATAAAGCCGTGCAGGCGGCAAGCTTGGCATCGCCGCCGCCAATCCAGCCGAAAGCAAAGCACAAGAACGCAAGCAGCAGGATCAGGGAAAACGCCATGACGTGATAGGCAAGGTCGCCAAGAGCGAAGCCGCCAAGAACGGCAACCACAAAAAATAAAACGATACAGGCAATCTGCAGCCAGTTGGCAATCGTCATGCTGACAAGATCGCTGCAAGCGGCAAAGGCCATCAATGCCGGGAAGGCTCCGAAAACAATGATTTGCAGCAGAAAGGCGCTCATGTATCAGCCAATATCTGCCCTAGAATCGAGAATGTTGATTGAGAAAGGATTAATCCAGCGCGTCGTTGACGTTAGCGGCCATATTATCGTATTTGCCCTGCACATTGCCGCCCACATTGTTGATCGCGGCAAAAACGGCGAGCGCAATGCCCGCAGCGATCAGACTATACTCAATAGCTGTGGCGCCCGAAGTGCATCCGATAAAGCGGCGAAACATCTGTTTCAATTGCGGCTCCTTTTGGCGCCAGCGCTGCTCAAGCTGCAGGTGCGCAAAAAAGGAAAGGCTGCTAATTGCAGCCTTTCCTTTTGAAGGCTTAGTTCAGGTTGCCTGCAACGTTATTGAAGAGGTTGCTCAGGCTATTACCGACGCTATTCACGGCGGCAATAATGACAACCGCGATGCCTGCGGCGATGAGGCCGTATTCAATGGCGGTTGCACCCGACTCGTCCTTGACGAAACGCTGAAAGAGATTCATGACTTAACTCCCAAACTTGACGCGACAAAATGTTCGCGCCCAATCGTTTCGACCACCGCGAACTCGTGTGGAAACTAACACGGAAGTTATTTTTTTATGGTTAAACCCGGCAAGCAGCGTCTGATTTCGTAAAATTTATTTTCGCCTGCGCGGGATAGCCTCGCAAAATATGTATGACATTATATTCGTCTGCCGCCGGTAT
Organism: uncultured Alphaproteobacteria bacterium; assembly: GCA_963714065.1. Taxonomy (GTDB): domain Bacteria; phylum Pseudomonadota; class Alphaproteobacteria; order Rhizobiales; family UBA4765; genus JAZKID01. Next base: position 884,493 of record OY970226.1, read on the forward strand.
GCCGAATTAGCGTTTTTTTCATGCTTTTCGATAACACTTGGTTCACCATAAGTGCGGAAAGGTCCATCATGCCCAAGTCCCAGTTCAAGTTGTGCGGTTTGAAAACACTGAGTATGGCGGCAAGCCTGGCTGCCGCGTTCCTGATCATGACTCCGGCACATGCCGAGGAAAACGTGCGGCAGATCTTCCGCGTCATGCTCGACGAAGCACGACTTCTGCGTCTCGATGCGCCCGTGCAAACGCTTGTGATCGGCAACGCCGCGATTGCCGATGCTTCGGTCAATGACGGCAAAACCATCATCATTACGGGAAAAGCGTTCGGTACGACCAATCTTATCGCACTGAACCGCAACAACGAGATCATCGCCGAGCGCCAGATCCAGGTGCAGCAGCCGGAATCTTCCATTCTTACAGTCCAGCGCGGCCCGGCTAGCGAATCCTATTCCTGCGCACCGAAATGCAAACCCACCCCCATACTTGGCGACGACAATACATTCTTCAGCAACACGATCAGCCAATCGGGCAGCAGAAACGGCTGGGCACAAGGCGGATCAAGCGGGAAATGAGCCCTGATCCTGTTTCCGGAACGATAAAGTTCGAAGCAGCTTCCTAACTTTTTCTTATGTTTTCCCCTGCTATTAATATGTCTGCACGCGCAGGCTTTGCGCGGGCCCGTTGGAGTTTGCAATGCGTTCCCCCGTGCGTTCCTTTTGGCCAAGAACGGCAATATCAAGAACGGCGATATTTCGGCATGTCATTCCGGCTTGGCTATGTTTGCCGGTCAGAAAATTCCAGAAAAGCCAGGACGGCGTCACAGCCATCGAATTTGGGCTGATTGCGGTGCCCTTCTTTGCGATGCTGACGGCGATCATAGAAGTCGGACTGTATTTTTTCGCAAGCCAGGTTTTCGACAGCGGCTTTCGCGATGCCGCGCGCATGATCCGCACCGGGCAGGCCGTCTCGTGGACCCGCGAAAAATTCATCAGCAACAGCGAACCCACCGCGCTCGACATGTGCAAGATCGTGAATCAGCATTCAGGCCTGTTCGATTGCTCGCGCATATTCGCCGAGCGGACAATCTTGGCTTCGTATGGAGCGGCAAATGCCAACCTGCCGCTTCTGGACGGCAATCTCGATACGGCTACGATCAATAGTGCAGCCAACTGGGCGTGCCCCGAAGGCGAGCAAATCGTTCAGGTGCGCGCTTTCTACGAATGGCCGTCTTATGCCAATCTTTTAGGCTCCTCGCTGCTCAGCGGCGGGCACGGGCTTGCCGACGGCAATATTCTGATTGCCGCAACGGCTATTTTCAAGACAGAGCCCTTCGGGCACATAGATTGCGATGCGCCATGATGAAACATTTGCGTCACATTCTTTACGCGGTCCCTGCCGCCTTTATCGAAAACAAGCGCGCGGTGGCTGCCGTCGAATTCGCCCTGATCCTGCCGGTGATGGTGGTGATTTACGTATCGACCGTGGAAATCAGCATGGCGGTTGCCGTGCAGCGCAAGGTTGCGATTACCGCAGGCACGCTCGGCGATCTCGTTGCGCAGCAGTCGAGCGTCACCGACGGCCCGAGCGGTTCGCTTGCCGATATTCTCAGCGTGACCAGAGCCGTCATGCTTCCCTATAAGGATTTCAATGCAAACGTCACGGCGACCGTGACGTCCGTGAAAATGGATGGCACCGGCAATGCGACCGTCGACTGGAGCAAAAGCTGGAAAGTCGCGCATGGCGATCTTGTAGACGGCCCCTATAATCACGGTGATTCTTACGATTTGTCTGCCGCTCCGGATCTAGAAGTTGCGAACACATCGATCATCGTTGCCGAATTCAATTACGAATATACGTCGCCTCTGGGTTATATTTTCACCACGGCGCGTCCGATGACGCATAAAACCTATTTCCGCCCGAGGCTCGTTCCGAATATCGAAATGGCGGGAACCGCTCCCACGACCGCGTGGACCCTTGCGACAACAGGGCCCATATCGACACATATCAATCCGAACTATGCCGGCTACGGCACCGAATATGCCATGGCCCCACGCGGTCTCATGAGTATAGACGAAAATGGGATAGGCGAGATTCAACTAGTGCCTCAAGATCTGCAAAACGCCTGGTATTGCGATACCGGCCAGACGGTCGTAGGCCCTGGCGGCGTAATTCAGCCTCTCTGCAATCATCTGGCCGCAGGTAGCGGCGGCGGCAGTTCCCTGCCCTGCTTTGCTTCCGATTCGCGGGAAGTATACTGGAACGACCATTGGACGCCTCTCTGCTATGCGCCGCAAAGAGAGCCGAATGCCGAATAAGGCTTCATAATCCCCCGTTAGGAACTCTCAGGCACATTCGTGAGGCTATGAAACGTCTCGTTCGAAATCTCGCTGACCGCATCAAGAGTGCCAGCCAGAATTTCAATAAAGGAATGAGGCTGCGCCACACTATCCTGTTGAGCGTCTTCATCAGCATCCTGCTGACCGAAACTTTTGTCATCGTCGGCAATTATGCGTTGTGGAAGCGCGACGAGATCGGCAAGCTCGACCAGGAAGCGCTGCTGATGCTCAAGGCCAATATCAGCAGCACGTCTTTCTTGAGCGTCCAGGAAACTCTCGAAATGGGACGCCGCATCACCGGAATTTCCGTTGTGCGCGGCGGTACGGTTTATACCCGCATGGGCGAGCAGATCGCCTCGTTCGGCGCACCGCCCGTATTGAGCATGCTGACATTCCAAAGGGAGCATATACGTCGTCTGACATCGATCAATGAAACCTATCTCGATATCTTTTATCCGCCAGAGATTACCGGCCTTGCCAATCCGGTCGTCCTGCGCATCGATACCAGCGGAATTTCCTATCTTCTCAAACAGCGCCTCTTGGAAAAAGGCATTACGACCCTTTCGGTCGCCTTCTTGTCCTCGATCGTGATCGTATTCTTGCTGAGTTACAGCGTCATCAATCCCATTCTGCAGTTGCGCAACGCCGTGCTCAACGCCATGGATCACCCGAGCGCCACCGAGGGCCTGCGCCTTAGCTGGAAACGCGGCGACGAATTCGGCGAGATCGCAAAAGCACTCGACATGCTGTTTCTCAATATTTCCATCGACAACCATGAAGATTTAATGGCCGTCAAGGAAAGCTTGAAACAGTCTGCCTTCGCCGTGCTCACCTACGATCAGAACTGGCGGCTGACCAATGCCAACGAGGCCGCACTCAATCTATTCGGCGCAAAAACGCAGCAGGACATCGCCGAAAGAAACGAGAATTATATCCGGCATAAAAGCGATACCGGGATCAAGGATCTTTCGCCGAGATATTTCATACAAAATGAAAATATCATGAGGCCCGTCAACATCGTGACCCCTTGGGGGCTGAAGCGATGTTTCATGAATGCCATCATCGTGCGCAAACGTGCCAATACGGTCTCGCGCATTGTCATTACGTTTGTCGACATTACGCAACTGGTCCGGCATGCCGAAGCCCTGAAGAAGAAAAATATCGAACTGAGCGGCGATAAAGCCGATCTGGCACACCGCGTCCATGAAATGCGCGCCCTTTTTCAAAACTGCCTCACCTTGCTCTCTGCTTCAAAACAAATGCAATCCAATGCGAACGAGGCAATGGCGCAGGAGCCCAACACGGCGGAGCCGATCAAAACAACAGCCTGACCGCATAAAACTCTAGGCATGATCGCCGATTATGATAATGAGACTTACGGCATTGCGCGAAATTCGATCAAACAAGGAGCCCCGGCGTGATCGATCGGATCCGGTTGCGACTATCGGCTCTTTATTTGGGCTTCTCTACCCTTGCTCTCGGCGGCCTTGCTTTTTTTGCGGCGCCGGGCTGGCTATTGGCACTTACCGGCCTATGTCTCGTCATTTTTTCTGCCCTGCAATCTTCGGAGCCGGCTCCCAGCCAAGACAACCGGAGCCCGGCACGGCCTGAACAAACGGGCATGGATTATGACTTGGCGGGAAAGCTGACCGAAGCGCTGCCGGATCCATGCCTGCTACTTGATAAGCGCGGCGCCGTCGTTGTGTTCAACAGCAAGGCTGCAGGGCTCATTGCCGGGCTTCGCAAGAACAGCCAGCTCTCGTTCTATCTGCGCTGGCCCGCCCTGAACGAAGCCATTGCGTGCGCCATGAACGGCGAGGTAAGCCGCGTTGATATCGAAGAGAGGGTTCCGATCGAACGCTGGTACAGTTTTTTTCTTAACCCCATCGGCAACGGGCATGTCTGCGTCACGATCCACGATCGCACCGAGCAACAGCGCGCCGAACGCATGCGAGTCGATTTCGTCGCCAATGCGAGCCATGAATTGCGCACACCGCTCGCCTCGCTTCTCGGTTTCGTCGAAACGCTGCAGGGAGCTGCGCGCAACGACGAAAAGAGCCGCGAACATTTTCTGAACATCATGCAGCTCCAGGCAAAGCGCATGTCGCGCCTGATCGATGACCTGCTCTCGCTTTCGCGCATTGAAATGCATCTGCATATTCAGCCCGAAACGCAACTGGAGCTTGCGTCGCTTCTGCAAAGCACGCTCGACAGCTTGCGGCCGCTCGCGGCGGAACGCGGTGTTACGCTTGTTCTACATCCTTCCCAGGAGCGCTTCACGATACGCGGCGATCGCGACGAACTGTTTCGCGCTTTCGAAAATCTGATCGAGAATGCCATCAAATATGGGGAGAGCGGCAAGAAAGTCGAAATCGAGATCCGGCCGTCACGCAATAATTCATCCGGGAATATGATCGGCATCTCCATACGCGATTTCGGACCCGGCATTGCCGAAGACCATATCCCGCGCCTGACCGAGCGGTTTTACCGGGTGGATGAAGCCGCAAGCCGCGAAAAGGGTGGCACCGGCCTAGGGCTTGCCATCGTCAAACACATTCTCAACCGGCATCGCGGCATGCTGGAAATCGAAAGTAAATTGGGCGAAGGCTCTGTTTTTACTGCATTTTTGCCGGAAGTCCGGCCAGCGGAAACGGCCGCTCCTTCATAATTGTCACATCGTTGTCATACGCCTGAAATAAGAGCTAGAAAGACAGCTAAAGGCGGCCGATATGAACAAGCATTTTTCAGCATTTTCCGCCGGTGTTGTTTTTTGTCTATGCCTGATACCGGCAAGTTTTGCTCGCGACCGTATCCAGATCACGGGATCAAGCACGGTTTTTCCTTTCACAACTACGGTTGCGGAACATTTCGGACAAAAATCCGGCAATACGCCGATCGTCGAGTCGACAGGCACGGGCGGCGGGCTCAAACTCTTTTGCGGCGGCGTCGGCGCAACGACACCGGATATCGCCAATGCGTCGCGGCGCATCAAGAAATCGGAATTCGACGATTGCAAGAAGAACGGCGTTACGCCCATCGAGGTCAAAATCGGCTATGACGGCATCGTGGTTGCAGCCTCCAAAGCCAACCCGCTCAAAAACTTGACGCTTGAGCAGATTCATCATGCCTTGGCAGCAGAGCTGCCAAATAAAGATGATGGTAATTTTAGAAAAAACACTAGTCAATCGTGGTCCGATGCTTGGCCTGGCCTGCCTGCCATACCTATTCGCGTTCTTGGTCCACCGCCCACGTCCGGCACGCGCGATTCATTTAATGAACTGGCGCTTCTCGCAGGCTGCGAGACCTTGCAAAAGAACCTTGGCATCACGATAGAAAAAGATAAATGCCAGCGCGTTCGCGACGACGGCGCCTATGTCGAGAGCGGCGAGAACGATAATATCATTGTCCAGAAACTCACCAATGACGCGAATGCGCTCGGCGTCTTCGGCTATTCCTTCCTCGAGGAGAACGCCGACAAGATCCATGGTCTTTCTATCAACGGCGTAGACGATACGGTGGAAAATATTTCCAGCGGTAAATATCCGCTGGCGCGTTCGCTTTATATCTATGTCAAGAAAGAACATGTCGGCGTGATCCCGGGGCTCGAAAAATTCGTCGCGGAATATACGTCCGAAACGGCACTGGGCGAGGACGGCTATCTAGCCGACAAAGGGCTTATCCCCCTGCCCACGGCCGAGCGCAAAACGGTTGCCGAACAGGCGGCGAAATTCACGGTTTTATCTGGCGAAGGCCTGTAAAATCTTGAGATCTAGAGGCCAATTGTAGGATCGTATGCTGACATCTTTTCTGGCAGCCCTGCTGACGATTGGCGTGATGGCCTTTTATCTTGGCCGCAACCGCGCGCTTTCCCTGGTTGAGGCGCCGCGCGTCCTGCATTCGCTGCCGGACGCATATGGAATATGGCAAAGCTTCGTAACTGTCGGTCCCGCAATCGTCATTCTGCTGATCTTTCTGATCGCCGAACCCGCCTTGCTGAAATGGGTTGTCTTCCGCGATCTCGGCGAGACTGCGCAGATTCTCTCGGCACCTGCGCGCGATGCGGCATGGCACGATATTCAAAACATGGCACGGGGACAGGGCGCCGTATTTCCGGATGCCCTGCATGAGCAAGGCGTGCAGATCTACAAACATTATTCCAAACTGGTTTTCTGGTCTTTAAGTCTTTTTCTCATACTCCTGACAGTGGCAGGATTTTTTTATGGCCAAACGCGCATTAAGCCATCCTTTCGCGCACGGCACCGCGTGGAAGCGCTTGTGCGGTTTTTCCTGTTTCTATCATCGGGCATCGCCGTGCTCACGACCTTCGGGATCGTGCTGTCCCTGATCGGTGAATCCTTTCGCTTTTTTTCCTTTGTCTCGCCTCTCGATTTCCTGTTCGGCCTGAGCTGGACACCGCAACAAATGGCATTTCGTGCCGATCAGGTGGGAGGGGTTGCCGCCTTCGGCATCATACCATTGTTGAGCGGAACCCTGCTGATCACCGCCATCGCCATTGCGGTTGCCGCCCCATTGGGTCTTTTTTCGGCAATCTACTTATCGGATTATGCCACGCCGCGCCTGCGTACACTCGGTAAACCGGCGCTTGAAATGCTCGCAGGCATTCCGACCGTGGTTTACGGCTTTTTTGCCGCCCTTGCCGTGGCTCCGCTGATCCGCAATGCAGGCGGCACGCTCGGCCTCGACGTGTCGTCCGAAAGCGCGCTGGCGGCGGGACTGGTGATGGGCATCATGATCGTGCCGTTCGTCTCCTCCCTGTCGGATGATGTCATCAACGCCGTGCCGCAAAGCCTACGCGACGGCTCGATGGCGCTGGGCGCAACGAAATCCGAAACGATCCGCAAGGTCGTGCTTCCCGCCGCCTTGCCGGGAATTGCTTCCGCGCTGCTGCTTGCGATCTCGCGCGCCATCGGCGAAACCATGATCGTGCTGATGGCGGCAGGGCTTGCCGCCAATCTCACTTTCAATCCCCTGCAGGCTGTCACCACCTTCACCGTGCAGATCGGCACGCTGCTGACGGGCGATCAGGAATTCGACAGCCCGAAAACGCTTGCCGCTTTCGCGCTCGGCCTCGTGCTTTTTGCGCTCACGCTTGCGCTGAACCTGGTCGCGCTGAAAATGGTCAAACGCTACCGCGAACAGTATGAGTAAGGCATGACCCATTCCCTGCACACGACGGAAGCGGCACGAAAACGGCTCAAACGCCGTTATGCCAGCGAAACGCTGTTTCGCCTGACGGGGCTCGTTGCGCTGACGATCGCTTTCGGCTTCCTGCTTTTCTTTCTCGTGACCATCGTCAAGCAGGGCATGCCCGCTTTCTTCCAGCACTATCTTGTTGTGCAAGTCGATCTGCCTGCCGATATCGATCCGGACAAAACGGGTAATAAAGCGATCATCGGCAATGCCGATTTCGACGGCATATTGCGCAAAAGTCTGAACCTGCTTTTGCCCGAAACCGCAACCGGCGAGGAACAGCGCACGCTGCGCAAGCTCGTTTCTTCCGGCGCCGCCATTCTGTTGCGGGCGGACGTCATGCGGCATCCGGAATGGATAGGCCGGACGATTTCTTACAAGATATCGCTCGATGACAATGCCGATCTTTACCTGAAAGATTCGGCACATGTGCTTAAACTGAATGAGGGCTCCATTGCCAGGCTTCAGGACTTGCGCCAGCGCGGCGCCATCGAAAAAAACATGTCGAAAGAATTCTTCATGCTCGGCGCCAGCCGCGAGGCGGAACTGGCCGGTGTTTTTTCGGCGCTGATCGGCTCGCTGCTGACGCTCGTCATAACTCTTCTTGCCTCTTTTCCTGTCGGCATCGCGGCGGCTCTCTATCTGGAAGAATTTGCACCGAAAACGCACTTCACCGAACTGATCGAGGTGAACATTAACAATCTTGCCGCCGTGCCCTCCATCATTTTCGGACTGCTCGGACTTGCCGTATTCCTGAACCTGTTCGGCATGCCGCGCTCCGCTCCGCTTGTCGGCGGGCTGGTGCTGGCATTGATGGCCTTGCCGATCATCATCATCGCTTCGCGCGCGGCCCTGCGCTCCGTTTCGCCTTCCATCAAGGAAGCGGCGCTGGGCCTCGGCGCTTCGCATATGCAGGCCGTTTTTCATCATGTTTTACCGCTTGCAGCACCCGGCATCCTCACGGGAACGATCCTGGGCACCGCGCGGGCGCTGGGAGAGACCGCGCCTCTGCTGCTGATCGGCATGGTTGCCTTTGTCGTCGAGCCGCCGAAAGGCTTTTTTGACGCCGCAACCCTCCTGCCCGTTCAAATCTTCATGTGGAACGATTTTCCGGAGGCCGGGTTTCAGCAAAAAACTGCCGCCGCCATTCTGGTTATGCTAGTCTTTCTGACGGTGATGAACCTTGCCGCCGTGATTTTGCGCCGCCGGTTCGAGCGGCGCTGGTAGGAGTTGACGATGGGCGTCGCGATGAATAGTCCGCACACGCAGATTCAGGCCAATCTGCAGGAAGCCGCAAATGACGCGAGCGCGCCCGCATGTCCCATCAAAATGCAGGGACGCAAGGTCAATGTCTATTATGGTGCCAAGCAGGCCCTGTTCGATGTCGACCTTAAAATCCGCGAGAACCAGGTAACGGCCCTGATCGGCCCTTCCGGTTGTGGTAAATCCACTTTCCTGCGCTGCCTCAACCGCATGAACGATACGATCCCGAATTGCCGCGTGACGGGCAGCATCACGCTTGGCGGCGACAATGTCTACGACCCCGATATCGATGTGGTCGAGCTGCGCGCGCGTGTCGGCATGGTGTTTCAAAAACCGAACCCGTTCCCGAAATCGATTTACGAGAATGTCGCCTATGGGCCGCGTATCCATGGCCTTGCGCGCAACAAGAGCGAACTCGATGCCATTGTCATCGACAGTCTCGAGCGGGCAGGCCTGTGGAACGAGGTGAAAGACCGCCTGTTTGATCCCGGCACCAGCCTTTCCGGCGGCCAGCAGCAGCGCCTGTGCATCGCGCGTGCGATTGCCACGAAACCCGAAGTCATCCTGATGGACGAACCCTGCTCGGCGCTCGACCCCATCGCCACCGCCCGTATCGAGGAGTTGATCAGCGAGCTGAAACAGAATTATACCATCGTGCTCGTCACCCATTCCATGCAGCAGGCGGCGCGCGTCAGCTCGCGCACGGCGTTTTTTCATCTCGGCATATTGGTGGAAGAAGGCGAGACCGGGCAGATTTTCACCAATCCGCGCGAAATCAAGACGCAGGATTATATTACGGGCCGCTTCGGATAAGGAAGTTTCACATGACAGAACACACGATCACCGCTTTCGAGCAAGAACTGCAAAACCTGACCAGCAAGCTGATCAATATGGGCGGGCTTGCCGAAAAGGCGGTGACGGATTCCATTTCGGCGCTGTCGCGGCGCGATATCGAGCTTGCGCATGGCATCATCGCACAAGATAGCAAAATCGATGCGCTGCAACGCGAGATCGAGGAAAATGCCGTGCTCGTCATCGCAAGACGCCAGCCTGTCGCGCAGGACTTGCGCGAGATTGTCGGGTCCTTGCGTATTTCGAACGATCTGGAGCGTATCGGCGATCTTGCCAAAAATATCGGCAAACGTGTCGTCGCCATGAGCCAAGACATGTTCCCGCAAAAACTTCTCGCGGGGATCGAGCATTTGAGCCAGATGGCGATGGCGCAACTGAAAAACGTGCTCGATGCCTGCGCGCAGAAAGATCCGGCGAAAGCGTTGTCCGTATGGAACCGCGATAGCGGCATCGATGCCGTCTACACATCCCTGTTTCGCGAACTTTTGACCTATATGATGGAAGACCCGCGCAATATCACGCCTTGCACGCATCTTCTGTTCACCGCAAAAAACCTTGAGCGCATCGGCGACCATGCCACCAATATCGCCGAAACCGTCTGCTACATGACGACCGGCGAGGTGCTGCAAGACAACCGCCCCAAGGACGACGGCACGATCGCGCTAAAGGCCGCGCCCTCTCCCAAGAAAAGCTAGATCATGCCGCGCATCCTGATTGTCGAGGACGACGAGCCGCTGGCGCTTCTCCTGCGCTATAATCTGGAAGCCGAAGGTTATGAGACGGAAACCATCACGCGCGGCGACGAGGCGGAATTGCGCTGCAAGGAAAATATGCCCGATCTTATCGTGCTCGACTGGATGCTGCCCGGCGTTTCCGGCATTGAGCTTTGCCGCCGCCTGCGCGCGCAAAGCGCTACCCAGACCCTGCCCATCCTGATGCTGACGGCACGCGGCGAGGAAGCCGAGCGCATTCGCGGCCTCTCATTGGGCGCCGACGACTATGTGGTCAAGCCCTTTTCGGTGCCCGAGCTGATGGCGCGCATCAAAACCATCCTGCGGCGTTCCAGGCCGGAAACGGTGTCGAAAAGCCTGAAAGCCGGCAATATAGAAATGGACCGCGAAACACACCGCGTGCGCCGGGACGGCGAGGATATCCATCTGGGCCCGACAGAATTCCGCCTGCTGGAATTTTTCATGCAGTCGCCGGGTCGCGTCTTTTCGCGCGAGCAGCTTTTGAATCATGTCTGGGGCCATGACGTCTATGTCGATGAGCGCACGGTGGACGTGCATGTCGGCCGGTTGCGCAAGGCATTGAATGCGACCAAAGGCGGCGACCCGATCCGCACCGTGCGCGGCTCCGGTTATTCGCTGGACGAAAAATTTCTGCAGCCATAATTAAATAATGTCGAGATTAATCATGAATGCCGGATAGTTTCGGCATACCTGAATTTCCAGGCTACACTGCCTGTGCACCGCGCAAGCGATCGAAGTAACCGAACCTAACGAAGCGATAATTTACTTCGCGCAATTGCCGCTATTTATACTAATTTTGAATATAAGCACGCGATTTACCATGCTCGCGTTGAAATTAAGATTTTGAAAGCGTACGCTTTTCAGACCGATTTTTTCGCAACGAATAGTTTTGGTGATCAGTCATGCGTGTTGTTGATAGTCCTTTTTATAGTCAATTCGGTCCCATAAGAGCATATTGGGTCGAGCCTCAAAGCCCTGCTTCCAGCGATCCTCAAGGTTCTCCTAACAGTTTTGGCGGCGCGCTAGACAGGGTTGGCACCATGGGCAGGAGAGAAGCGCCTCCGCCTCCGCCCCAAGCGTCGGCTGACCCGCGCGGCATGCCGATACGCCGGCAGGGCATTGAACGGCCGGGTTTCGAGACTTTTGAGACTGGGACTACAAACGGCCGTATCGATAATGAGGCGGAAGCACGAGCCGTGCTGAAATGGATCTCAAGGATAACCGGCATACCTATCGAAGAGGCGGGTTACGCTATAAATAATCTGACGCCGTTGAATTATGTCACCGTTGATCTCAACAAACTGACGCCTGAGAAACGCGCCGAGCTGAAAGCTGCGGGCTTCGATGTCGACAAGCTTCTGCAGCTTGATAACACGATCACGACAGGTGCCGGCATTATGCCCAAGGACGGCAAGATCAGCCTAGCCGAACTGCTGTCAACCCAGCTTGTGCGAGGTACCGACGGTTTTCTTCGCCCCCTTCGTTTTGATGCAGCGTTCTATAATTCCCTGTTCACGTCCTGAAGACAGCGTTGCACCACCCTCATTCATCATGAATACAACATCGGCGCACGAGTGCGTATTTTTTTGCTAGAATAAAAATATATTTGAATAAGGATTTTACGATCGCGACAAAAACGAAAGACAAGTAACCGAACTCAACCGAAACCTAATTTTATTTCTTGCATTGCCGGTATTCAGGCTAACGCCGAATATAGTCGGCCAGTTTGCCATGCTCGCATTGAAATTAATACTTGAGAAGCGCATTCTACTTTTCAGGCCGCAAATCATGCGGTCAGAGAGTCAGGCATAATGTCATGCGTATCCACCGTTCATCCCGTCCAGTAGTACATCGGGTTAATCAATCCAACTCTCCACCGCCACCGCCGCCGCCCCCTCGCATCGTCGATGGTCCGTTCGGTCCGGTGTATTGGGTCGACCCCACTCCTTCTTCTAACAATTTCGGCGATGTCTTGGACACGGTTGCACGCGGTGGCGGCGCCGGCAGGAGAGAAGCGCCTGCCTCACGGCCTGTAGACGCCTCGCCCTCGCGCGGTGGCCTCATGCCGACGCGCGGATCGCCATCGATTTTGCCACCAGCGCCAGTACAACCGACAACACCGGTTTACGGCATGGCCAATGGGACGCTTTACGTGCGCGTTTACAATCCAACCGGCACGTTCATGGATATCAAGGTTACGCCGAAACCGCCCGGCCAGAGCGGGCCGACGACGCGTTTTGAAAATTACGGGCGATATTACTTGGTCAGAGGCGACACGACCAATTACCAGCGCTGGCAAGATGCCCTTCATCCCATATTACAGCAAGGCATGGATACCAGCAGCTTCATAGGCGTCGATAAAGCCGTTTATGACTTCCTGCAAAATGCCGGGCTCAGTGAGGCGCAAATGTTCGATCTGCTGGCGGATCAGAGCGGTGCAGGCAGAAATACGAACGCTCCCTTGCCCGATGTCGTTTCCGAGTCGACGCCGCCGTCTCCCAATCCCAATCCACCGCAGCCGCCACCAGGGCGAATTTCAGCAGATTTCACAACACATATCGGTACCTGGAACAATGGCCAAAGGGTCGGAGGCAACAATAATATTCAGCTTGTCACCACAACTTATGTGGGCAACGAAGTTTTCTTCGTTATCGAAGGACAGACCATCGGGCGCATGGACAAGGCAAGGTATGAAACCCTGCGCAATGCGGGCGTAACCCAAGCGATCATGCTCTCCGGTCTTGCCGTTCAAGATAACCCCGGCACGGCAAGGAGTTTCACGGGCCCGGTACATGAATCATTCCCATCTTATGGAATCGACCAACAAACATTTACCGTCAGGGTTGCTTCCGACGATTACGGCTATGGCGGACATGGCGGCTATGGCCCCGACCTTTTCCATACCAATACCTACACCATAAGCATCAAGACAGCAGAATATAATGCTCTTCGGGGGGCCGGCTTCACGGACGCCATGATTGTCGGCGCGTACAGAGTGGCGAACTGGGGAGTTACGAAGCCGCCAGAAGCAATATTTGCCGCGGATAAAGTCACTTTGAAATTATTAAGTGGGTCTGTTGATATCGATAAATCGATCTTTAACTGGCTTAGATCTTACGGCTTCAGCGAAGGCAGAATATACGACCTGTTCCGTCCGCCGGCCTATATTGACTCTTCTCCCGTCACCTTCACGCGCAACGGTGGTATCATCGAGTTAAAACGGGGCTCCACCACGCTTCCTGTCGATGCGGCGCTTTACGGCTATCTTGAGGACCATGGGCTTAGCATTGAGCAAATCTTCAGCGTGGTTTCCGCGGTAAAACGTGCTCAACAATAGTCTGCGTGGCTATTCTTAAAAAAAACCCCGCTTGATAAAGCGGGGTTTGCTCTGTTCTGGACTTTTTACAAATTTAAAGACGCCGTTCGCGCAAGCGCTCGGGCGTTATTGCGCCGTCGGCGGCTTCGGCTTGCGCCGCGAGCCTGAGGGCTGGAAGGCAAGCACGGAATGGTACTGGCAATAGCTGGCGCCCGGTCCCGTCTCGCAGCCGCAGAAGCGGAAGTCCGTCGTCGAAGGATCGCCGAGCGGCCATCTGCATGTGCGCTCGGAAAGCTGCATCAGCGTGACATTTTCGCCCTTCGGCGCCGGAAACGGCACAACGATGGCCGGCTCCAGCAGTTGCGCCAGCCCCCTCTCCGCCTGTGCTTCTACCTTCAATGCGGTGGCCCCGAAGCTGGTTGCCTGCATAGACGGGCGCATGGGCGCGCGCAGGCGCGGCTTGGCGATGCGCGCCATGCTCGTGCCCGATTTCATGCGGCCCGACAGGCCGAGCCGGTGAACCTTGCCGATCACGGCATTGCGGGTGACCTGGCCCAGCTGCGCCGCAATCTGGCTTGCGGAAAGGCCGTCCGCCCACAATTTCTTCAATAGTCCGACACGTTCTTCAGTCCAGCTCATGTTAAGCCTCATGCCAATTCGGAGTTTACTTGGAGGTACACAGATCAGCCTTGAAACGCCTGCGCGCCCAAAGCGTAACGCTTTTACACAACGCTGAAAAAGAAAACCGACACGACGAGATATCGCGTCCAATACCGTGAATCATACAACGGGCAGGATTCGCCGCGCAAGGGGCGACCGCTACACAAAAATGTTTTCCAAACTATTGAATCGTGAATTGCCCAAAATAAACCTTGCATCTCCTTTTGACCGTTCTTTAAGCGCGGCAACGCTGCCGCAAACATTGACAGGGAGCGGGCTTACGCTCTTTATTCGGCTTCATGGCCGAAACCTCGCCCCTGCTTCCCGTCTATGCGCGCGCACCACTTGCCTTCGAGCGCGGCGAGGGCGCACGGCTTTATACGAAAGACGATACGGCCTATCTCGATTTTGCCGCGGGCATTGCGGTGAATATTCTCGGCCATTGCCATCCGCAAATCGTAGCCGCCCTGAAGGAACAGGCGGAAAAGCTCTGGCACGTCTCCAACCTGTATCGCGTGAGCGGGCAGGAGCGCGTGGCAGCACGGCTTTGCGAGCTGACTTTCGCCGATCACGTGTTTTTTACCAATTCCGGCGTGGAAGCGATCGAATGCGCCGTGAAAATGGCGCGGCGCCATTTCTATACGCGCGGCATGCCCGAACGCTTTCGCATCCTTACTTTCGAGGGCGCATTCCATGGCCGAACCCTCGCTGCCATTGCAGCCGGTGGCCAGAAAAAATATCTCGAAGGCTTCGGCCCGAAGGTCGAGGGCTTCGACCAGGTCCCCTTCGGCGATATCAAGGCGCTTGAACAGGCAATTACAAAAGAAACGGCTGCGATCCTGATCGAACCTATCCAGGGCGAAGGCGGCATACGCCCGCTCGAAGGCACGCAATTGCGCGAGCTGCGCACGCTTGCCGATCGGCATGGCCTTCTTCTCATTTACGACGAAATCCAGTGCGGCATGGGCCGTACCGGAAAATTATTCGCTTATGAGTGGACCCATGCAACGCCGGACATCATGGCAATCGCCAAGGGCCTCGGAAACGGTTTTCCCATCGGCGCCTGTCTCGCCACGAAAAATGCCGCCTCGGGCATGACGGTGGGCGTGCATGGCACGACATTCGGCGGCAATCCGCTTGCCATGGCGGTGGCGGAAGCCGTGCTCGATGTGGTTGCCGACGAGGATTTCCTGAAACATGTGCAGGATGTCGCACTCTATGCGCGCCAGAAGCTCAGCTATCTGCAGGACGCTTACCCGAACGTCATAGAAACCGTGCGCGGCCAGGGGTTGATGCTTGGCCTCAAACTTAAAATTCCGCCTGCCGACATGGTCGAGGCCTTGCGCGCCGAACACCTGCTCAGCGTCGGCGCCGGCGACAATGTACTGCGCCTGTTGCCGCCGCTGATTATCACCAAAGCCGATGTCGACGAAGCAAGCACGGCCATCGAGCGCGCCTGCGCGACATTGACGGCAAAAGCCAAAGGCACGGCATGAAAGAACAAACGCCTTCCCGCCTTGCGCGCAACGTGGCGGACGACACCGTGCTCCCCTTTCAGGTGGAGAGCCTCGACGTGCGCGGGCGCGTGGCGCGGCTTGGCCCCGTGCTCGACCATATTCTGGAGCTGCATGCCTATCCGCGCCCGGTTGCCGTGCTGCTTGCGCAATTGATCACGCTGACCTGCCTGCTTGCGACAACGCTGAAGCACAAGGGCCGCTTCATCGCCCAGACCACCAGCAACGGGCCGGTGAATATGCTGGTCGCCGATTTCGAGGCACCGGATCGTATCCGCGCCTGCGCGCGCTTCGACGAGCAGAAACTCGAAGCACTCATGAAAAAATCGGCGCCCTCCTTCTCTTCCCTGCTGGGCGAAGGGCATTTTGCCATGACCATCGATCAGGGCGGACAGAACCGCTATCAGGGCATTGTCGTGCTCGCCGGAAAATCCTTCGAGGACATCGCCGACAAATATTTCCTGCAGTCCGAGCAGATCCCCACCATCGTGCGCCTTGCCGTGGGTGAAACCATGACGCCGGCCGAAGACGGCTATAAAGCGGCCTGGCGCAGCGGCGGCTTTCTCATCCAGTTTCTGCCCGAAAGCCCCGAGCGCGCCCGCATGGCCGAACTGCCGCCGGGCGATGTGCCCGAGCACTGGATACCCGAGGAATTCAAGGCCGACGACGCCTGGGAAAGCGCGCAGGCCTTAACCCAAACCCTGCAGGATTCGGAACTGATCGACCCCGAACTGTCACCAGAGCAGCTTCTCTATCGGCTTTTCCACGAAGAGGGCGTGAAAGTCTTTGATCCGCAAACGATCAAGGAATTTTGCCGCTGCTCGAGCGACAGCATCGCCTCGATGCTGCGCCAGTTTTCACCGGATGAGCGCGCGCATATGGTGAAGGACGAGCATATCCACGTCATTTGCGAATTCTGCTCGCGCCAGTACGATTTCACAATTTCCGATATTGCGGATGCGTGATTTTTAATAGGGTTTAATTTTTCAATTGAACTTTCCGAGCAGAATTATATTTGCTCTCTTCTCCTGCATCCGCGAGTTTGTCTACAAAATCGTCGTCGTCCCTTTCGTTTTGCGGTAATCTTTCAAGAAAAAATTTCTTTTCGTTTTTATCATAGATTAATTCTTGAATATTCACTTTTGAAAAAACGACAGGGGCAAGATTTCCATCCGGACCCTTTATCATTGCGCCCGGGTCGGGATCAATTTGCCTGACTTTATGATAGAAAAAAATCCTTTTGCTGCCAGGAATGGTGAAAACAGATTCCCACACCTCCGCTTCCTTAATCTTCTTTTCCCTCATAAAATTCTGGTCATACTCCCAGTGTTGAATATTTGGTCTGGTCACAATCTCATTCAACAAGACCTGCAGATCGGGAGCGGGACTTTGTATGAAATGATACAGATCGGCCGCGAAAGAAGGGTGATTTTTTAAAACTTGTTGCGATAAGGATATTGCTGTCATACTTAATCTCCAAAATAATGCTGTATCTATCGGAGGTGGGTTGGATTATGTCAATTTGTAATCTAGCTGTTTGGATTATTTGCCGACCACAATAAAAGGCTGTAAAAGAACTGAAATGAGCCTCATTTCCGGCATTCTTCCCGATAGCGGCATCGAGCAGATGATTGCGCAAGGCGCGATCAAGATTGCCGTCCCCTTGGCGGAGCAGCAAATTCAGCCAGCTTCCCTCGACCTGCGGCTTGGCGAAAAAGCCTATCGTGTACGCGCAAGCTTCCTGCCAGGCCCAAAACGCACGGTGGCCGAGCGGCTGAAAGACGTTTCCCTGCACGAGTTCAGCCTGACGCAGGGTGCCGTGCTCGAAACCGGCTGCGTTTACATCGTGCCTTTGCTCGAAAGTTTTGCGTTGCCGAAAAACATTTCGGCTTCGACCAACCCGAAAAGCTCCACCGGGCGGCTCGATATTTTCACACGCATCATTACCGACCGTGCCACGCGCTTCGATCAGCTCGATGCAGGCTATACCGGCCCGCTTTATGCCGAAATCAGCCCTTCCACCTTTCCTATTCTTGTCCGTACCGGCTCGCGGCTTGCGCAAATCCGCTTCCGCGAAGGGGACCCGCGTCTCAATGAGAACGAGCTGAAAGCACTGCATCAGAAGCACAAGCTCGTCGATCAGGAAGACGCGATGCTGTCGGACAGCCTGGCGCTTTCTGTCGATCTCTCGAGCTTCGATAAAAAAAATCTGATCGGCTATCGCGCCAAGCGGCATGCGGGGCTGATCGATGTCGACAATCGCGGCGGCTATAATGCCGCCGATTACTGGGAGCCGATTTTCGCAAGCGCCGACAAATCGCTGGTGCTCGATCCGCGCGCCTTCTACATCCTCGCCTCGAAAGAAGCCGTGCATGTGCCGCCCGAAACGGCTGCCGAAATGGTAGCGTTCGATCCGCTGGTCGGCGAGTTTCGCGTGCATTATGCCGGCTTCTTCGATCCCGGCTTTGGCCATTCTGCTGCTGGAGGTACCGGCGCGCGCGCCGTGCTGGAAGTGCGCTCCTACGAGGTGCCGTTCATTCTGGAACACGGGCAGACCATCGGCCGTCTTGTCTATGAGCGCATGAAAAACTTGCCGCAGAAATTATACGGACAGGATCTGAAATCGAACTATCAGGGCCAGGCGCTGAAGCTGAGCAAGCATTTTAGGTAGTTTGTCATTCTGAGCGCAGCGAAGAATCTCAAAACGTCATGCTCGGGCTTGACCCGAGCATCTCAAGATCCTCGGAACAAGTCCGAGGATGACGAAGTGGGAGATCCTTCGCGGAGTTTATACTTGGACATGCCGGAGGCATGATCCGGGCACTCAGAATAACATGAAAGAGAGCGGGTGAAGGGAATCGAACCCTCGTATTCAGCTTGGGAAGCTGCTGCTCTACCATTGAGCTACACCCGCATATTTCCCTCAATCGTCATCCCCGTGAAAGCGGGGATCTAGTCCGTAGGGTGGGTTGAGCAACGCGAAACCCACCTTTTATAACATTTTAGTGGTGGGTTTCACTTCGTTCAACCCACCCTACAAATCCCTCCTCAGTCATCAGCAAATATATCGCGATCCTTCGTTTCGGGAACAACAAAGAAAACCGCGATCGCGCTTAGGATAACCACGATAATGGGATACCATAGGCCGAAATAGATGTTTCCCGTCTGCGTACTTATAGCGTAAGCCGCAGCGGGCATCAGGCCACCAAACCAGCCTGTTCCCAAGTGATAGGGCAGCGACATGCCGGTATAGCGGATGCGCGTTGGAAACAGTTCCGCCATCGCAGCGCCTATCGGTGCATAGGACATGGCAGAGATCACGACAAGAAGGCCCAGTGTCAGGATCAGCAGTAAAGGTTGCGGGCGGAAAATATCGAACACGTCGTTCAGCTTTACCGCACCTGCCTGATCGGCCAGAGGGTAACCCGCGGCAACCAAAGCCTTGTTCACATCGGCAGTGAATTTCTCGGAAGCTCTTTTCGCTTCTTCGGGAGAAAGCTTCGAGGCATCGTAAGAAACGATTTCCTGCTCGCCGATTTTTATCAGGGTCCCGGTATCGGCGGAAAGGAAAAGCTCGAGAGTTTTATAATTGACCGCATTCTTGGCAAGCAGCGCTTTGGCGATATCGCAGGAACTTGTGAATTTCGCCGTGCCAACCGGGTTGAACTGGAAGGAGCAATCGTCGGGGTGGGCGATCACTTCGACCGAAACAATCTGCTGCGCCTGATAAAGCTGCGGGTTGGCTGTTTTCGTCATGAATTTATAGGCTGGAAATGTTGCGATAGCGGCCAGCGCGAAGCCTGCCAGGATCAGCGGCTTGCGTCCGATTCTGTCCGACATCCTGCCGAAAATCACATAAGCGGCAATACCGAAGAGCAGCGACCACGACACGAGCACATTCGCCGTAAACATGTCGATCTTCAGTACATTCTGCAAAAAAAACAGCGGATAAAAATGCGCCGTGTACCAGATGACGGTGAAGCCCGAAGCGATACCGAAAAATGTGACAAGCGCATATTTCAGGTTTTTCCACTCGCAGAATGTCTCGCGCAGCGGCGTTTTGCTCTGCCGCCCTGCTTCCTTGATTTTCCTGAAAGCGGGCGTCTCCGCCATTTGCAAACGGATATAGGCGGAAATGGCAAGCAGCACGATGGAGAACAGAAACGGCAGCCGCCAGCCCCAGAGGCGAAAAATCTCCTCGCCCACCATGACGCGTGTGATCAGGATCACGATCAGCGAGAGAAGCAGGCCGCCGGTTGCGGTGGAATTGATGAAACTCGTATAATAGCCACGCTTATCCTGCGGGGCATGTTCCGCAACATAAGCGACCGCACCGCCATATTCGCCGCCGAGCGCCAGCCCCTGCAAGATACGGAGCGCGATCAGGATAATGGGGGCAATCGCGCCGATCTTTTCATAACTCGGCAAAAGCCCTACCGCGAAAGTGGAGAGGCCCATAATGGTGATGGTAGCAAGAAACGTATATTTGCGCCCGACCCTGTCGCCCAAAACGCCAAACACCGCAGCACCCAAGGGCCGCACCAGAAAGCCTGCCGCGAAGGCTAAAAGCGCGAAAATATTACGCGTTGCTTCCGGAAAGGATGAGAAAAACTGCGCACCGATGGTTGCAGCCAGCGAGCCGTACAGAAAGAAATCATACCATTCGAAAACCGTACCCGCCGAAGATGCGATGATGACTTTCTTTTCCGCGCGCGTCATGGCGCCCGTATTCTGCCTGAACATGCCTGCCCCCAGCTTGAAAAGCCTTGAAATGCTCTCTAGGTGAAAGGGGCCGGGCAAGCAAGGCCCTTGAACTCGATCGAGGTTTTTAATATGAAGCTGTTACGCGCGTTCTTCCTGCTGCTTTTACTGATGCCCTGCCCGCTCGGCGCGGCCCCTTTGGGCTTGATCGACCAAAACGCACAGGCTGTCGACGATGAAGCGCTGTTCAAGGGAAAACCCAGCCTTCTTTTTTTCGGCTTCACGCATTGCCCAGATATCTGTCCTACCACACTGCAGGAACTGGCGCTGGTGATGAAAGCGCTGGGTACGGATGTAGAAAAAATCCAGGTTGTTTTTGCAAGCGTCGATCCTGCGCGCGATACGCCGAAACGGATTAGCGATTATCTTGGCAATTTCGACAAACGCATGATCGGTCTGACAGGCTCTCCCGGCGCTACGGCCGCGTTTGCGAAACGCTGGCACGTGCATAGTCAGAAAAGCGGATCACAGGGCGGGGGGATGGTGCATTCGGCATCTGTCTTGCTGATTGATAAACAGGGGCAGCTTGTGTCGACGCTGGATGTGAGCGATGCGAGCGCCGCGGCGAAAAAAATTCGCGCAAGTTTTTGATTTTTTTCTGCCCCTGTTTACGGCCGAGATGTTCGGTCTTGAACCAGCGATAGGGCGAGCGCGCAAGATCGAACAGCGCGCAATAGGCTGATAGCGAGACCAATAGCCAGTAAAACCACACCGTACAGAGCGAGAACAGATCGAAGCTCTGGCCCGCGCGCTTCGCTCCTGCATGCAAATGCAGCAGCGGAAAGATATGGCCGCCGATCAGCGCCGAAAGGCAGGCTCCGAACACGCCTGCACCCAATATGCTTGCGCCGAGACTTTTAAAGTCCAGGATCAAGCCGGCCGCAATCCACAAAACCAGAACGGGATAGGAGAAAGCCGACAGCAGGCTGACGCCGAGCGTCGCGATCAGCGCGACCATATTGCGCAAGCCGAGTTCTTTTCGCAGGCGGCCGAACTGGGAAAAATGCACGATGAGCGTCTGCATCCATCCCTTCTGCCAGCGCATGCGCTGGCGCAGCCAGTTTTCGAGCGTGACCGGCGCTTCCTCCTCCGTCGGCGTTTCAAGCGTGCCGACTATGTAGCCCGCGCGTGCGAGGCGAATGCCGAGATCCGCGTCTTCCGTCACATTCCACGGGTCCCAACCGCCGATCTGGCGCAGCACCGATGTGCGGAAATAATTCGATGTGCCACTGAGCAGAACAGGATAGCCACGCTTGGCCAGCGAGGGCATAAAAACGGTGGAGAGAGCTGCATATTCAAGCGCAAACTGCTTGGCAAGCCACGAGGCGCGTCCGTTATCGATACGCAATTGCGCCTGCACGCAGGCAAGCCTGGGCCCGCCCGCATGAAGCTGCCGCGCCGCATGGCGAAGCTGCAGGGGATGGGGAACATCTTCCGCATCGAAGATCGTTACGATTTCGCCGCGCGCAAAAGACAGCCCGACCTGCAAGGCGCGCGGCTTGGTGCGCGGCTGCCCATGCGGCACCACGATCACGCGGCATTCCGGCGGCGGGCGCGCGATCTGCAGCGCCTTCGCGGTAGCTGTATCGTTCTGCTCGATCAGCAGCAGGATATCGAGCTTGGGCCGCGGATAATCGATGGCCGAGAGCGCCTGCAAGAGCTGCGGCACAAGCCTTGCCTCGTCGTAAATCGGCACCAGCACGCTGCAGAGCGGCAGATTTTCATCCGGCAAATGGGGCACGCGCGCAAAACGCCATTCGAAATAATCGGCATAGGCAAGGATACGAAAATAGCAGGCCAGCAAATAAAGCCCCGCGCAAACGGCGCCGAATACGGGCGCGAAAACCGGCGCACGATAAAGCACGGATAAAATAACGGCCGTAAGTACGACGACAATGCCCGCGAAAAAAGGCCTGTAACTGCGCCGCGCACTGTCCGCCGGACGCCTCCGGCGCAGCATGTTGACGGCGTGATCGAGCAGCGGCTTTGTATTACGCCGCAAAAGCGCGTGGCGAAGCCCGGCCGGCGTAGTCAGCACGAAATCCGCACGCAAGGCGGGGGTGCCTGCAAGCCGCGCCAGAATTTGTGCGAGGCCGTGACCATAAGGAGCAGCGAGATAAAATGCACGACCGTTCGCACTCGCACGGACAAGCCCGGCGCGACAGGCAAGGCCCACCTCTTCCATCTTCAGTTCCATCGGAAAATCGATATCCCGGACATCGGGAGAAAAATGCAGCTTATATGCCTTGGCCAGCGCGGCATAATAGACCGCCTCCGGCACCAGGCCGTTTGCAAGCGCATACTCGTGGGGATAAACGCCAAGAGCCGCCGCCTCTTCCGTAATTTGCAACAGCGCGATTGCCGAAAATCCGCTATTGAGGAGAAAAGCGATGTCGGCTGGAAGGATGGAGTTCAATGGATGACGCCTGTTTGCATATAAGAGGGAATAAAGTCCCGTACAATCGCTTAGCAAACCGAAAAATAAAGCGAAAGCTTTCTTTGCGGTTTTTGTCTTTGGCGCTTGTCTTCTGCGCGTTTTTTGCGGGCGCTGCTGCTGCCGAGAATGTGACGATTCCCGGGTTCTGGGATCCCAAACGCCGGATCGAGAAACCCCCGGCCGCAGGCCTCATGGTGCGCTTTCTGACCTCGCCCGATTATACGCCGTTCAACTATCTCAACGGCTCGGGCGAACTTGTCGGCTTCAATGTCGATCTTGCGCGTGCGCTTTGCAAGGAGCTGGAAATCACCTGCACCATTCAGGCGCGCGCCTGGGAAGCGCTGATCCCGGCCTTGCGGGAAAATCTGGGCGATGCGCTGATCTCGGGCTTTGCCGGCAGCCCTGACCTGCGCCGCCAGGCCGATTTCACGGACACCTATTTCAAGACCCCCGCGCGCTTTGCTTTTGCGAGCAATTCCAAGATCGATACATCCTCGCCCGAAGCCTTGCGCGGCAAGACGATCGGCGTGGTGAAAGGCACCTCGCACGCGGCCTTTCTCGATTTCTATTACGACAGCGCCAAGATCACGCGCTTCGACAAGATCGAGGCCATGGAGGCGGCGCTGAAAAGCAAAAGCGTAGAGGCGGCCTTCGGCGACGGCGTGCAGCTTGCGCTGTGGCTGAATTCGGATACCGCCGGCAATTGCTGCGAGTTTCGCGGCGGGCCCTATCTGGAAAGCCGTTTCTTCGGCGAGGGGCAGGTGATCGCGGTGCGCAAGGGGCAGAACCAGCTCCGCCGCCTGCTCAATTACGGGTTGCAGCAGCTCTATGAGAAAGGCGTTTACAGCGAGCTTTATCTCAAATGGTTCCCGGTGAGCGTGTTTTGAATAAAAACCGCCGTTTCAAGCGATAATTGATTTGTAAAAGCCTTAACCCTGGCCTATGGCAGGTATAAGGGGTTTTACTTATGAGTATTACTAAATCTATATCCTGCCTTCTTATAGGCCTTCTTTTACTGACCTCTCCGGTTCAGGCGGCCAAACAGGCCAATTCATTCAATATCGATCTGGGTTCAAAAGATTTCACGCCCCCACCCGGCACGCATGTGGTGCAGAAGGATCAGGACAAGCATTACCTGTGCGACGAGCACGAATTCGTCTGCGTCCTTCTCGGCGCAACGGCTCTTGCCACTTTCCTATATTTATCGACCTCCGACCATGATCACGGCGGCGTCAGCTGCGGCGGACTTGGGTGTTGAATTAACTGGCCACTATTTGTTTTCGGGAACTTGGAATAATGCTTCCAGTTTGACGGGGCCGCCAATATAGGGAATTTGGCTATAACCCGTACTCTTTAACGCCATAATTCCGTAGGCTGTAGGCGGCCCTTCGTCAAAAGAAGGAATTGCCCGGGCATAACGGTCATAAAGGGTGAAGTACTCACTCAAATTCATACCTTTTGCATAGTCCCTTTTAATGACATCGCTCAGCTTTGCCGCATCCGCGAAAAACGCAAATTCTTTAGGGTTCAGATTGCCGTCATAATTCTCATCAAAAAGATCGAATGTATCTAGCGCCTCATTCTGATCGAAAATGCCGTCTTTGTTAATTCTATCAAGATATTTAAAGCCTTCCGGGGCATCCGCATAAGCTTTTGAAATAGCCTCCTTGATGAAGTCATCCAGCGTCGACTGGAACACGTGATTTTGCAAATCATATTCATCGTTACTGACGATATACTGGTAAGGTGAAAGACCTTGCCGCTGCCGCTCGTCTTTTTCTTTTTCCAGCTGTTCGGCCGTGCGCCTGATAATCTTCGATTGAATTTTGTCGGCAAAATAGGGTAGCTCTTCCTGGGGACCGAGAACGAAGTAATCGATTTGGGTACGTTGCTTGCCGTCGCGCGAGACAAGAATGACGTTGCCTTCCTTGATCTCGAGCATTTCCCCTGTAGAGAGGCTGATCGTCAATACTTCCTTACCCTCATCGGCAGGATCTGGCTTGTATGAATCAAATGAGAGTTTCACCACCGCATTAGCTTCCAGTGTGATTTTCTGTTGACCGGCAGGATCGAAAAAAGGCTTGGCTTCTTCCCAACTGATGATATCCGGGTTCTCTTTTATAGGAGACGTTTTCTTGGCTTGGGAAGCGCTCTTTTTTCCTGCTTTCATCTGATCGAACGCAGCCAGGAAATTGGCAAGCGTGATATATTGCTCTGATTTTTTGTCATCACTATCAGCGGATTTCTCGAGATTCAAACCGAAACGCAACGCCAGTTTCTTCAATTCATCGAATGTAGGAAAGGTTCTCATAGGTTCCGGTGTATGCCCCTCGCCGGTATCGCTCTCGCTTTTCTTTCCTTCCGGCCGTTCATCCAAGAGTTTGTTGTCACCAAAGTGCATGGTGTAGGCAATAGCCCAATCGCGCCGCGAAATTCCTGGCTTGCTATCCAATGAAGCAAGAAACAAATAATCCGGCGAGGGTTCTTCCATAGCCGGTTCGGCCTGTTTTTCCTGTGCAGTGGCAGGCTTTTGCAAATCGAAGTCCGGCCGGGTATCGGCGGCATTGCGCGCGGGATTATTTTGAACCGGGCCGACCATGGATATTTAAAACTTTTCCTATAATTCTTCTTGCAAATCTTAACTTTCCCCGCCTCTAGTGTAAATTACAAACCGGCAATATGCTAAACACGAATGTCTGCAATTGAAATAGATACAATCCTTTCCAAAGAAGCTGAGGCCGCCAAAGCCTGGCCGTTCGAAGAGGCGCGTAAAATCGTCAAGCGGCTGGAGCGCCAGCCCAAGGACGAGGTGGTTTTCGAGACGGGCTATGGCCCCTCCGGCCTGCCGCATATCGGCACCTTCGGTGAAGTAGCGCGCACCTCGATGGTGCGCCATGCGTTTCGCACCCTCACCGGAGATAAAATCAAGACGCGGCTGGTCTGTTTTTCCGACGACATGGACGGGCTGCGCAAAGTGCCGACCAATATCCCGAACCAGGACATGGTTCAGCAGCATCTCGGCAAACCATTGACGCAAATTCCCGACCCGTTCGGCGAGTTCGACAGCTTCGGCGCGCACAATAACGCAATGCTTCGCAAATTCCTTGATGCCTTCGGTTTCGATTACGAATTCCTGAGCTCGACCGCCTGCTATACCTTAGGCCGTTTCGACGAGACGCTGCTGCGCCTGCTCGAGCGTTACGAGCAGGTGATGGAGATCATGCTGCCTTCACTTCGTGAAGAACGTGCGGAAAGCTATTCGCCTTTCCTGCCCATCGACGAAAAAACCGGCATGGTATTGCAGGTGAAAATCCTGGAGCGTAACGCCAAGGCCGGCACCATTATCTATGAACATCCCGAAACAAAGCAGAAAGTGGAAACGCCCGTCACCGGCGGGCATTGTAAATTACAATGGAAGCCTGACTGGGCGATGCGCTGGACCGCACTTTCGGTCGATTACGAAATGGCCGGCAAGGATCTGATCGAGAGCGTGCAGCTGTCCTCGAAAATAGCTAAGGCGATCGGCGGCACGCCGCCGGAAGGTTTCAATTACGAACTGTTCCTGGATGAGGAAGGCAAAAAGATTTCCAAATCGAAAGGCAACGGCATCACCATCGAGGAATGGCTGCGCTATGCCTCGAAGGAAAGCCTGTCGCTCTTCATGTATCGCGAGCCGAAAGCGGCAAAGCGCCTGCATTTCGATGTCATCCCCAAACATGTCGACGAATACGAGCAGTTCCTGGCTGCCTATCCAAAGCAGGAGATCAAGGAAAAGCTTGGCAATCCCGTCTGGCATATCCATGCAGGAACGCCGCCGCATGAGCCGCTGCCCATCAATTTCGCGATGCTGCTGAACCTTGTCTCGGCCTCGAATGCCGAGAATGCAAAAACCCTGTGGGGATTCATCGGCACCTATATGCCGGGCGTCACGCCGGCAACGCATCCGCGCCTGAATGATTTCGTCGAATACGCGCTACGCTATTATCAGGATTTCGTTCTGCCTTCGAAAAAATTCCGCGCGCCCACCGACCAGGAGCGGGCAGCCCTTTCCGACCTGCGCGATGCGCTTGACAATGCGGCCGAGAAAATCGGCGCCGACGAGATCCAGACCATGATCTACGATGTAGGGCGGCGCGAGCCTTTCACGAAACCGATGAAAGACGGCTCAACCGGCGTTTCGCTGGAATGGTTCAACATGCTTTATCAGGTTTTGCTGGGCCAGGAAAAAGGCCCGCGTTTTAGCACCTTCGTGGCGCTTTACGGTGTGAAGAATACGGTTGCGCTGATCGACGGTGTGCTGGCGCGCAGCACCTAGTCGTTCCGTAAGGCGCGTTTCTTGCGCACTTCTTCCTGCCAGTCCGTTTTTTCGGGCACCGGATCGGGTTGCGGCCAATAGCCGTAAGGTGCAGGCGGGGATGATGCGCCATAATAGTTCTGGCCGTACGCGGGCTGCTGACCCACCGAGGTCGCGAATGTCGGGCCCGCCGGCGGTGGCGCAGGATAGCCATAGCCCGGCGCGGAGGCGGCAAACGGCACGTTAGGCCCGCCGCCATAAGGTGGCGTGAACCCCGTTGCCGGAGGGCCGCTCTGAATATCGGCCCAGGTGTTCTGCTGCGCCAGCATGCCGCGCACCGTCTGTACATTCTGCTGCGCTTCCGCCGCGGAAAGATCGCGGGAGGCGATGCGCTCCGAATCGGCATAACGGCCTTGCAGACCGACAATCAGTGCGAGATTTTGCCGTACCCGTGCATCGGCAGTGGGCTGCTTCGCCGCTTTTTCGAGCGTCTTTTCGGCCGAAGGCAGATCTCCCGTCAGCGCATAGGACAGCGCAAGATTGGAAAGCACCGAGGGCTCGTCCGGCGAGAGGCGAAGCGCCGTCTGGTAATATTTGCGCGCATCCTGCGGGCGGCCCATCTGGTCGAGCACCGCACCCTGCGCCGAGAGCACGCGCCAGCTCGGCTTGTCGGGCGTGTGGGCCTGCTGGAACATATTGAGCGCCTCTTCGTACTGGCCGTTCGCGGCAAGCGAATTGCCCAGCGCGCCCTTGAGATTCATATCGTAAGGATTGGCGAGCACGGCCCGCTGCAGCACGGCCACGGCCTGGGCATTCTGGCCGGAAGCCGTCAAGGCGCGCGCATAGGCATAGCTTGCCTCGCCATCGGAAGGATTGCTCTTGTAACGCTCGCCCCAATAGGACAAGGCATTCTGCAAGCCCGGCCCGCCCGCCGCCATGGGTGCGGGTTGAGTGACCGGCGATGAGGTTGCGAATGTATCTTCGATGATCTTCGGGGTCGAGCAGCCCGTCAGCGTCAGAATACAGGCCGAAACGCCCGCAAACACCAGCAGCCTGAACCTGCGGGACGTGTGGGCGGTGAGCGATAAAGGCATGGATAAACCTCGGGCAAGCTCGAATCGTATACGGCTCCTTCCATAGATAGAAAATTAACCTTAATGGCCCGTTAACTTTGCCCGGCCGAGCGGCTAGAAGCATAAAGATCGAATGGGAGAAACAAGTGAGCGCTTTCGATGTAATCCAGCCGGACCGGGGACAAAAAGCTGCGGATATTATCTGTCTTGAACCCTCAGGCCTGCCCACGTTCTTGAAGAAGCTTGCGCCCGCGCAAAGGAACATGATCGCGGCTATGGACTTTAAAGCCAAGGCGGGCACACATCTTTGCCTCACAAAAGACGACCGCATCGACACCGTTCTGTTCGGCCTTGGCGAGAAGAATGCGCCCGAGCGCACGCCCTATCTGCCCGGCAAGCTCGCCTCGCTTCTGCCGCAAGGCACTTACCGTTTTGTCGCAGGCCCCATTGAACCACGCCTTGCCGCCCTTGCCTTCGCACTCGAATCCTACCGTTTCGCGCGCTATCGCAAGGCGTCCGCCAATAAATCCGTTCTGCTTTACGGCAGCAAGGACAAGGCGGACGAAATCCGCATGCTGGCGGAAGCGACTTTCCTCGTACGCGATCTCGTCAATACGCCTGCGAACGATCTTGGCCCCGACGAATTGGAAGCCGCGATACTGGCCGTTGGCAAAAAATTCGGCGCAAGCGCGAAAACAATTACAGGCAAGGCGCTGGCGAGCGGTTTTCCGCTCGTTCACGCGGTCGGCATGGGTTCCGCCCGCGCCCCGCGCCTTGTAGAGCTGCGCTGGGGAAAGACCTCGCACAGGAAGGTGACGCTGGTCGGCAAGGGTGTCGTGTTCGATACCGGCGGTCTCGATATCAAGCCCTCGTCCAACATGCTGCTGATGAAGAAGGATATGGGGGGTGCTGCCTGCGCGCTGGCGCTGGTACAGCTTGTGATGGCGGCGAAACTGAAAGTGCAGTTGCGCCTGCTGATCCCCATCGTCGAAAATTCCATATCGGGCACGAGCTTCAGGCCCAGCGACATTTTCAAAAGCCGCAAGGGCTTGAGCGTCGAGATCGGCAATACCGATGCCGAGGGGCGCCTGATCCTCGCCGACGCCTTGACCTACGCCTGCGAGGAAAAGCCGGATCTTCTGATCGATATGGCAACCCTGACGGGCGCTGCGCGCGTGGCGCTCGGCCCCGATCTGCCGCCCTTCTATACAGACGATGAAAAACTGGCGCGCGACGTAGAAAAATTTTCTGCACAGGAATTCGATCCGCTCTGGCGGCTGCCGCTTTACCGCCGTTATGCCGCCTCGTTGAAAAGCAAATGCGCCGACCTCAACAATATCGCCGGGCATAGCTTTGCAGGCTCCATCGTCGCAGCGCTTTTTCTTGCGGAATTCGTCGATGTCAAATCCTGGCTGCATATCGATCTTTATGCATGGAACCCGTCGGCGACGCCGGGTCGGCCCGAAGGCGGCGAGGCACAAAGCATCCGCGCCCTGTTTGCCCTGCTGAGGCAGCGTTATGGAAAATAAGATTTTCCAAATCAGGGCGCCGCTCGCTCCCCTGCGCCGGGCCGGACGCGCAGATGCGCCGCTCGATACGCAGGCTTTCTGCGGCGAGCGCGCCGAATTCCTCAAGGCGGAGAAAGACTGGGCGCAGGTTCGCCTGCTGTCGGACAACTATATCGGCTTCGTTCCGGCCGAGGCGCTGTCGCTGACGGTCGTCGAGCCAACGCATCGCGTGATCGTGCCGCATTCGCTGATTTTTCCCGAGGAGAATTTCAAAACGCCGCCAAGCGGCGCGCTGACCATGGGGGCCGAGGTGCATGTCGAGGGCGAGAATAACGGCTATGCGCGCATGGCCGGAGGCGGTTATATTTTCGCACAGCATTTGCGCGCGCTCGATTTCCGTTTTCCCGATTTCGTGGCCGTAGCCGAGCAATTTCTGCATGCACCCTATCTCTGGGGCGGGAAATCCGTGCTCGGCATCGATTGCTCCGGGCTCGTGCAGCTTTCCCTGTTCATGGCCGGAATGCGCGCGCCGCGCGATTCGGGCCCGCAGGAAAAAGCGCTGGGGCATGCGCTCTCCGAAAAAACACCGTTTGAAGACATTCAGCGCGGCGATCTTCTGTTCTGGCCGGGACATGTGGCGATTGCGTGCGGCCAGGGCAGCATGATCCATGCCACAGCTTTCGCCATGCAGACGATTATCGAACCCATTGCCGCAGCCTGCGCGCGTATCGCCGGGCAGGGAATGCCGCTGAGCGCCGTGAAAAGGCTCTGACCTACTGCTTTACGGCAGACATGCCTACCGCCTCGATATTGAAGGCCGCGGCCATCAGCGCTTTCGTGTAATCGCTTTGCGGGTGGTCGAAAATCTCGCGCGCACTGCCCTTCTCGACCACCACGCCGTCGCGCATGACGATGACGTCGTTGGCCAGCGCTTTCACGACCTTCAGATCGTGGCTGATGAAAAGATAAGCGAGATTCTTTTTCCTCTGCAGATCGCGCAGCAGATCGACGATCTGCGCCTGCACGCTCATATCGAGGGCTGAAGTCGGCTCGTCCAGGACGATAAATTCCGGCTCGAGCACGATGGCGCGCGCCACCGCAATGCGCTGGCGCTGCCCGCCCGAAAATTCGTGCGGATAACGATTCATCATCGAAGGCTCGAGCCCGACATCGGCAAGCGCCTTGGCAACGCGCTCATGTCTTTGCGCCTGCGACAGATCAGGTTCGTGAATTTGCAAACCTTCGCCGACAATATCGGCAACCGACATGCGCGGGCTCAGCGAACCGTAGGGGTCCTGAAATACGACCTGCATATGCGCACGTAGCTTGCGCAGTTCCTCGCGCGGCAATTGATCCAGTTTCTGGCCCAGGAATACGGCGCGCCCATCAAACGGAATAAGCCGCAGCAGGGCAAGGCCGAGCGTGGTTTTTCCCGATCCCGATTCGCCGACCACGCCAAGCGTCTGCCCCTTGCGCACCTGCAGATCGACACCATCGACAGCCTTGATATGATTAATCGTGCGGCGAAAAAACCCGCGCCTGACCGGAAACCAGACCTTGATGCCTTCGCCGCTCACCACGACGGGTGCGGCAGGGTCGGCCCTGGGCGGCTCGCCTTTCGGCTCCGCCGCCAGCAGCAGTTTCGTATAGGCGTGTTGCGGGCTTGAGAAAACTTGGGCGACCGTGCCGTTCTCGACGATACGGCCCTGCTTCATCACACAGACCCGGTCTGCGAATTTGCGCACGATGCCGAGATCGTGCGTGATGAACAAGATCGCCATGCCGTGGCGGCGCTGCAGATCTTTCAGGAGTCTCAGGATCTGCGCCTGCACCGTGACATCGAGCGCGGTGGTCGGCTCATCCGCAATTAAGAGCTCGGGATTGTTGGCAAGCGCCATGGCGATCATCACGCGCTGGCGCTGCCCGCCGGAAAGCTGATGCGGATAGCTTGCCAACCGTTCTTCTGGATTGCGGATGCCAACCTGCGTCAACAATTCCAGCACACGGACGCGTAGCGCGCTGCGCGATACGGGACGATGAACCTGGATGATTTCTGCAACCTGTTTCTCGATCGTATGAAGCGGGTTTAAGGAACTCATAGGCTCCTGGAAAATCATGGTGATGTCGTTGCCGCGAAAATGGCGCAGCGTCCGCTCGCTTTCGCGCAGCAGGTTTTTGCCCTTGAACCAGATCTCGCCGGAAGGATGGAATGCCGCGGGATAAGGCAGCAGGCGCGGAATGGAGAGCGCAGAGACGGATTTTCCAGAACCGGATTCGCCGACGATGGCCAGCGTTTCGTTCTTGTTCACATGGAAGGAAATGCGGTCAACCGCCAGCAGGTCGCCGTTTTCGCCATGGAAAGCGACCGAGAGATCGCGGACATCCAGCAAGGGTTCGTTCATTTTCGTGCCTCGAATATTTTTCGCGGGTCGAACGCATCGCGTACCGCCTCGCCAACAAAAATCAGCAGCGAGAGCGTCAATGCGATGGTAAAAAATCCGGTCAGCCCCAGCCAGGGCGCCTGCAGATTGGTCTTGCCCTGCGCCAGCAATTCGCCGAGCGACGGCGAGCCGGGCGGCAGGCCGAAGCCTAAAAAGTCGAGCGAGGTCAATGTCGTGATCGAGCCGTTCAGGATAAAGGGCATGAAGGTGATGGTCGCCACCATCGCGTTCGGCAGCACATGGCGCAGCATGATCATGGGGTTTGAGACACCAAGCGCGCTGGCTGCGCGGACATATTCGAAATTACGCGCGCGCAGGAATTCGGCGCGCACGACGCCGACCAGCGCGACCCATGAAAACAAAAGCAGGATGCCGAGCAGGATCCAAAAGGACGGCTCGATCACCGCGGCAATAATGATCAGCAGGTAAAGCGCGGGCACGGAATTCCAGATCTCGATGAAGCGCTGGAAGAGAAGATCCGTCATGCCTCCGAAATAGCCTTGCACCGCGCCGGCGGCAACGCCGATCAGCGAAGAAAAAAGCGTCAGCGCAAGACCGAAAAGCACGGAGATGCGAAAACCGTAAATCAGCCGCGCCACGACATCGCGGCCCTGATCGTCGGTGCCTAGCCAGTTCCAGTTGCCGATTGTGCAGTCGAGCGGAATTTGTCCAACATCCTTGCCGCAGGCCGGTTTCTCGCTTTTTAGCCAGGTAGGGAGCGCCGGAAACGGCCCGCCTTCCGAACGCACCGTATTGTACGAATAGCGGATGGGCGGCCAGATCATCCAGCCATGCGCCGCAATCTCGTCATAAATGGCAGGATCGCGATAATCGGTGATCGCCAGAAAGCCGCCGAACTTCTCTTCCGGATAATCGACCAGAACGGGAAACAGCCATTCGCTCTTGTAGGAGATAAACAAGGGGCGGTCATTCACGATCAGTTCCGCGAAAAGCGTAAATATAAGAAGACCGAGAAAAATGCGCAACGACCACAAGCCGCGCTTGTGCGCACGGAAATTCGCAAGCCGCCTTTTATTCAGCGGCGACAGGGAGAATGTGCGGCGGCTCGTCATCGTCTCTAAGTCCCGCGCCGGTCGAAATCGATCCGCGGATCGACCATGGTATAGGCAAGATCGGAGAGCAAATTGACGAGCAGGCCAAGCAGAGAAAAAATATACAGCGTCGCAAAGACCACGGCATAATCGCGGTTGACGACGGATTCGAAGCCCAGAAGCCCAAGCCCGTCGAGCGAGAAAATTGTCTCGATCAACAGCGCGCCGGTAAAAAAGGCATGAATAAAGGCGCCCGGGAAACCGGCAATCACGATCAGCATCGCATTGCGGAAAATATGGGCGTAAAGCACGCGCCGCTCGCTTAAGCCCTTCATGCGTGCTGTCGTGACATATTGCTTGCGGATCTCGTCGAGAAAAGAATTTTTGGTGAGCAGCGTCGTCGTCGTGAACGCGCTGATGGCAAGCGCGGTGAGCGGCAGGGCAAGATGCCAGAAATAATCGACGATGCGATGCGGCCAGTCCATCATCCGCCAGCTCTCCGAAGTCAGCCCGCGCAACGGGAAAACATCGAAAAACGAGCCGCCCGCAAACAGCACGATCAGGAGAATCGCAAAGAGAAAGCCCGGTATGGCATAGCCGATGACGATGACGGTGCTGGTCCATACATCGAAAGTCGATCCGTCTTTCAGCGCCTTGCGAATGCCAAGCGGGATGGAGATCATATAACTCAGCAGCGTCATCCACAGGCCGAGCGAGATCGAAACGGGAAGTTTTTCGGCGATCAGCTCAAGCACATTTGTGTCGCGAAAATAGCTGCGGCCGAAATTAAAGCTGAGATAGTTTTTCAGCATCAGGAAGAAACGCTCGACGGGCGGCTTGTCGAAACCGAACTGCACTTCGAGCTGTTTGATGAATTTCGGGTCGAGCCCCTGTGCGCCGCGATATTTCGAGGTGACGGCATCCATGCCGGAATTGAAATGGACGGACGAGTTGAAATCCCCGCCACCGCCCGAAATGCGCGCGGTTGCGCTCACATCCGTGCCGCTGATGCGTGCGATAATGCGCTCGATCGGCCCGCCCGGCGCAAACTGCACGATGACAAAGGACAGCAGCATGATGCCGAACAGGGTCGGGATCATCAGGAGAAGGCGGCGAAGGATATAGGCGGCCATGGTGCGAGGTTTAGCTTATAACCCCTTGCTGATTTTTTTCGCCTGATTTTCGTCCAGCCACCAGGTTTCGGCAAAGCCGCGCGTATAGGCCGGATTGGCCGTTGGCCTTTTATAAACATCCCAATAGGCGATGGCGTATACATTCCTGCCCCATTGCGGTACCCAGAAATTCAAGGAACGCAGCACGCGATCGAGCGCGTGACAGGCGGTTTGCAGAACAGGCCGGCTGTCGGCGGCAATAACCTTTTCGATCAACACATCGACGACCGGATGTTTGATGCCGGCAAGATTATAGGTGCCCGGCGTATCTGCGTCTTTCGAGGAAAACAGCCGGCGCAAACTATCGCCCGGTGTCGAGGAGAGCGCATAGCGCTGGCTCGTCAGGTCGAAATCGTAATCATTGGTCCTGATCTGGAACTGCGCGGGATCGACCGTGCGCAGATGCGCGTCGATGCCAAGCGCGCCGAGATTTTTAATATAAGGCAGCAGGATGCGTTCGAAACCGGGATTGTCGTTGAGGAATTCCAGGCTGAAGCGTTCTCCATTCGGTAGAAACGCGCCTTCCTTCGTGATCTTGACGCTCGCCTCGCTCAAAAGCCGGATAGCCTCACGCATCAGCTTCCTGTCGCTGCCCGATGCATCCGAAACCGGCTGGATCAGCGCCTCGCCGAAGACTTCTTGCGGCAGCCTGTTGCGATAAGGCTCGAGCAGCGCAAGTTCTTCCGGCGTCGGCTTGCCCTCGGCCATAAGACTGGAATTCTGGAAGACCGATTGCGTGCGCGTATATTGATTGTAAAACAGATTGGCGTTCGACCATTCGAAATCGAAAGCCAGCGCCAGCGC
Organism: uncultured Alphaproteobacteria bacterium; assembly: GCA_963714065.1. Taxonomy (GTDB): domain Bacteria; phylum Pseudomonadota; class Alphaproteobacteria; order Rhizobiales; family UBA4765; genus JAZKID01. Next base: position 919,933 of record OY970226.1, read on the forward strand.
CTTGCGTATGCGCGGATCCTTGAACTTGTCGCGGCGCATATTGATGAAGAAACCTTGCATGCCCGAGGGACGTCCGTCCGGCAGCGTGGTTTTAGCGACAAAGCCGGAGCGGATTGCCGGAAAATCATAGGCCGTGGCCCACAGGCGGGAAGAGAATTCCTCGCGCACTAAATATTCGCCTGCCTTGAACGCCTCGAACGCGACATCGTGATCGCGGTAAAAATCGACGCGTATTTTTTTCCAGTTGTACTGGCCGCGCATGGTGGGGAGTTTCCAACCCCACCATTCCTGCACGCGGTCATATTCGATAAAGCGGCCCTGCTCGAAACGCCCAACCTTGAAAGGCCCGGAGCCGAGCGGCGGCGTCATCGTGACGTCCGTGAAACTTACCTTGCCATAATAGGCTTTCGAGAAAATCGGCACACTCGCGGCAATAGCGAGGATGACATCGCGCGGCGCGGACGCGGCAAGACGCACGGCCATCGTGTGCTCGTCCAGCACTTTCGCCTCTTCGACAAAAGTCAGCGTCTGCGCGATCAGCGGATGGCCGTCCTTTTTCAAGGTGTCGATGGAAAAGACAACGTCTTCCGCCGTCAGTTTCGAACCGTCGTGGAATGTCAGCCCATCGCGCAGCCGGAATTCGAAATATTTTTTTTCCTCGTCATGGCGCACTGATTGCGCCGCAAGACCGTAAACCGCATCCGGCTCGTCATAGGCGCGCACCATCAGGGTGGCGAAGATCGTCTCCATCATCAGCGGCCCGTCGCCGCGCAGGATGAAGCTGTTCATCGAATTGAAGGTGTTGAAATTCTGGTTGTAAATCAGTTCGCCCGGCACATTGCTGAACATGCCGCCGACGAGCGCATCGGGATTTACATAATCGAAATGATGAAAATCGGCGGCATATTTAAGATCGCCGAAAACGGAAAGACCATGCGTCTGTTTCAAATCCTGCGCGCGAACGGCATTGCGCGATGTTAACAGAACCGGTACGGCGCCCATCAGCGCCAATGCCTGCCGCCGGTCGACCGTCGAAAATTTCCGTTTCAATGCGCACCCCCCGTCTTTCTTGCCTTCTCCTCATCATACCACCAGATTTCGGGGAAAGCATAGGACAGAACGGGAAGCTTGTCGGGCTTGCTGAACCTGCTCCAGCGCGCCGTGCGGTAAGCGGCCATGATATATTGCGGCACCACGTAATTATTCCACAAAAGCACGCGGTCGAGGGCATGCGTTGCCGCGACGAGTTCTTCCCGGTCGCGAGCGAAGATCACCCGCTCGATCAGCGCGTCGACCGCCTTGTCCTTGATGCCGCCCAGATTGCGCGAACTTTCGCGGTCGGCCGCGGCCGATCCCCAGAACTCGCGCTGCTCGTTGCCTGGCGAAAGCGACTGGAGCCAGACATAGATGATCATATCGAAATCGCGATTGCGCACACGCTCGACATATTGCGACGCATCGGCAGTACGAATGCCGACCTGAAAACCAAGACGCTCGAGCACGTTCTTGTAGGGGAGAACGATGCGCTCCATCACCGGCGAATCCAGCAGGAACTCGACCGTAAATTTCTCGCCCGCCTTGTTGGTCAGCTTGCCGTCTTTCACGCTCCAGCCCGCCTCGCCAAGCAGGTGCAGGGCTTCGCGCAGATTGTCGCGCATGGCTTTTGCATTGCCGCCGACCGGATTTTTATATTCTTCGGTGAATACTTCTTTCGGAATATCGGCGCGCACGCTCTCTAAAATTTCAAGTTCCTTGCCCTTGGGAAGGCCGGATGATGCCAGCTCGGTGCCATTGAAATAGGATTTGATGCGCTCATACTGGCTATAGAACAATGACCGGTTCATTTCCTCGAAATCGAAAGCAAGATTGAAGGCGCGCCGCACGCGCGGATCCGAAAACTTGGCCCGCCGCAGGTTGAACACGAAAGCCTGCATGGTGCCGTGGCTCGTGATCGGAAACATTTCCTTGACCACGCGCCCCTGGTTCACCGCCGGAAAATCATAGGCCGTGGCCCAGTTCTTGGCGCTCGCCTCGACACGAAAATCATATCGGTCTGACTTGAAGGCTTCGAGTTCCACCGTATCGTCGCGATAGGCTTCGAAACGGATTTCGTCGATATTATAGCGCCCGGCATTGATTGGAAGATCCTTCGCCCACCAGTCCTTGACGCGCTCATAGGCCACGTTGCGTCCGGCCTCGAAATTCTTCACGCGATAAGGGCCCGAGCCGAGCGGCGGCTCCAGCGTGCCCTGCGTGATATCGCGTTTAACGCCGTTTGCATCCTTCCCTTCCCACCAGTGTTTGGGAAGAACGAGAAGCTCGCCGATAATATGCGGCTTTTCGCGGTTGCCCGGCTTGTCGAACGTAAAGGTGACTTCATGTTCGCCTGTTTTTTCCACCTTCGAGACACCGGCGTAATAAAACGTATAAGCCGGGTTGAGCTTCGTGAGCGTCTGAAACGACCAGATGACATCCTCGACTGCGATCGGCTCGCCATCGTGCCATTTCGCATCCGGGCGCAGCTTGTAGGTCACGGAGGAAAAATCATCCGGATATTTTACAACCTCGGCAATCAGCCCGTATTGCGTGTAGATTTCATCGAGCGAGGATTCCATCAGCGTCTGGTAAATGAGGGCGGAAAGGCCCGGCGCCAGCAGGCCCTTCGGCAAGGCCGGATTGAACGTGTCGAACATATCCGAGGTGGCAAGACGTACGCGCCCACCCTTCGGGGCTTGCGGGTTCACGTAATTGAAATGTTTGAAATCCTTCGGATAGCCGACCCGCCCCATCAGCGACATACCGTGCCGCCAGCCCTGTGCATCCGGCTGCGCATAATTTTGCGGCGTGGATTTTTCTTCCGCGATAGCGGCTGTAAAGAATGTCAGAAAAGCAAAACTGAAGAGAAACCGGAGCATAGCGCATCCTTACGTAAAATGAATCGCCGGAATTGCCGTCATTCCGAGCACCCGGATCATGCCTCTGGTATGTCCGGATGTAAACTCTGCGAAGGATCTCTAATTTGTCTTTAGAGATCCTTCGCGCTACCCAGAATGACATAGGATGTTTTACTTCGGCAGCGGCGGCGGATTGTCCGATTTGGAGCGCAGATAGGCAATCAGATCGGCGCGATCCTTCGGCTTGCGCATGCCTGGATAGGCCATGGCAGTGCCCGGAACATAGGCTTTCGGATTTTTCAGATAATCGTATAGCGCCTGATAATCCCAGGGGCCTTTCGCCGCGGCCTCTTTCATCGCCTTGGAATAGTTGAAATCGTCCTTATGAACCTTGGGTCCACCGGCTATGCCGTAAAGATTGGGGCCGACGCGGTTTGCGCCGTCCTTGTCGATCGTGTGGCAGGCGGCACATGCGCGAAACAGGCTTTCGCCCTTGGCGGCATCGGCCGCAGGCAACAGGTTTGCAATGGGCGGATCCTGTTCTGCGGCGGCCTGTTCTGTCTTCGCCCCTTCCGGCGACGATGCGGCCTCAACGGCAAAACCCGGTCTCGAAGGCGCTCCCTGATCGAAAATCAACTCCGCCACGATCCCAAGGCCCACCACAAAGACGAGTATGGCGAGAACGGCACCCAAAATTTTGTTGATCTCGAAAGAGTCCATTACGAATACCCTGTTTTAGGAAATCCGGAGCCAAGCCCCGGCTTTAAGGAGTTGTGAGAGATATACCTTTCCTGATAATTGTTGCAACAGTTTAGCCGCCGTTATCCTGAAAGATTGGAATATTTATGGCCTTAAAACCGCTGATCGTTATTCCGGCCCGCATGAACGCGACCCGCCTGCCAGGCAAGCCGCTGGCCGATATTCACGGGCTGCCCATGATCGTCCATGTGCTTAAGCGCGCCCAGACGGGAGCGAGCGGCCCGGTGGTTGTTGCAACCGATACGCAGGAAATCGCCGATGTCGTGAAAAAAGCAGGCGGCGAAGCGGTGCTCACCCGCCCCGACCATCCTTCCGGCTCGGACCGGGTTCTGGAAGCCGCCGAGATTTACGACCCGACCGGCCAATATGACATCGTGGTCAATATCCAGGGTGATCTGCCGACGCTGGAATCCAAGGCGGTGAGCGCCACTGTCGAACTGCTTGAAGACAAAAATGTGCATATCGGCACGCCCGCCGCACTCGTCACCACCGAGGAAGAAAAAACCTCGCCGCAGGTTGTGAAAATCGCCGGCACGCCTTTATCCAAGAAGCGCCTGCGCGCGCATTATTTCTCGCGCAGCTCTATCCCTTCAGGTGAAGGGCCGCTTTATCATCACATCGGTCTTTATGCGTTCCGGCGCCGCGCGCTGGAAACTTTCTGCAAGCTTCCGCCCTCTTATTTGGAGCAACGCGAAAGGCTCGAGCAGTTGCGCGCACTTGAGAACGGCATGCGCATCGATGTGGCCGTTGTCGATTACGCGCCTTTCGGCGTGGATACGCCGGCGGATCTTGAGCGGGCGCGGAAGGCGCTAGCATAAGTCACAAATGTCATGCCCGGGTTTAGCCCGGGCATGACGATAATTACTCAAACATCAAACTTCACACCCTGCGCCAGCGGCAGGTTCTTGCCGTAATTGAGCGTGTTGGTGGCTCTGCGCATATAGGCTTTCCAGCTATCCGAACCTGCCTCGCGCCCACCGCCCGTTTCCTTTTCGCCGCCGAACGCGCCGCCGATCTCGGCACCCGACGGCCCGATATTCACATTGGCGATGCCGCAATCGGAACCCTCAGACGATACGAACAGTTCCGCCTCGCGCATGTCGCCTGTAAAAATGGAAGAGGAGAGCCCTGCCCCCACTGCATTTTGCAGCGCGATGGCCTCATCTATGTTTTTATATTTCATCGCATACAGAATGGGAGCGAAGGTCTCAATCAGCATCGGCCCCTCATGCTTGCCCATCTCAACCAACGCCGGCTTGACGTAATAAGCATCGTTGCCCGTATCAACACGGCCGCCGCCATGGATTTTAGCATTGAGTTTCTTTGCCTCATTCAGCGCTTTTTCCATATTGTCGAACGCAAGCCTGTCGATCAGCGGGCCAATCAGCACACCTTCCTCGCGCGGATCGCCGATTTTCACCGAGGCATAAACCTTGATCAGCTTCGGGATCAATTTGTCGTAAACGCTTTCATGCACGAAGAGGCGGCGCAGCGTGGTGCAACGCTGCCCGGCCGTACCCATCGCCGCGAACGCGATGCCGCGCAAGGCAAGATCGAGATCGGCCGAAGGCGCCACGATTGCTGCATTATTGCCGCCAAGCTCCAAGATCGCGCGCGCGAAACGTTTCGCCAGAGCAGGGCCAACCTTTTTGCCCATCGCGGTCGAGCCTGTAGCGGAAAGCACGGGCACGCGCGCATCATTCACCAGGATTTCGCCGATATCCGGCCCGCCGATAAGAAGTTCGGAAAGACCTTGTGGCGCATCAATGCCAAAACGTTTCATCGCTTTCTGTACAATCGCCTGCGTGGCGAGCGCGGTAAGCGGTGTTTTTTCGGAAGGCTTCCAGACAACGCTGTCGCCACACACAAAAGCAAGCGCGGCGTTCCATGCCCACACGGCCACCGGGAAATTGAATGCCGAAATCACGCCACAGACGCCGAGCGGATGCCAGCTTTCCATCATGCGATGGCTCGATCGCTCGGTTGCAATGGTGAGGCCATAAAGCTGGCGCGACAGGCCGACCGCATAATCGCAGATATCGATCATTTCCTGCACTTCGCCAAGACCTTCGGAAAGCGTTTTGCCTGCCTCGATGGTGACAAGCAGGCCGAGCGGTTCTTTCGCGGCGCGCAATTCCTCGCCAAGTAGGCGCACGAATTCGCCGCGCCGCGGTGCCGGAATTTTGCGCCATTGCAGGAAAGCTTTCTGCGCGCGCGCAATCGCCGCTTCCGCTTCCTGTGTGGTGATGAGTTTCAAGGTGGCCGTTTTTTCGCCGGTGATCGGCGTGCGCGCTTCAAGCCCGCTTTTGGCGAAGGCCGTTTCAGAAACGCCGAGATTTTTGAGAATGGCCAGCGCTTCAACTGCGATGGAATGCGCGGATAGTCGCGCCGCTGCGCGCTTTGCTTCAGGATTCATGCAGGTCTCCCTGCATCAACACATAATGTGCAACCGTGCTAAGCTCAACTAAGAATTCTGCTGTGTAGGCATGTAGCTAGAAAGCAGGGACCCTTTTGTTGGTCGCTGCACCTACAGATATCTTTTCAATAAGCCCGGGCTTAGGAGGCTCGAGAGAAGCTATGGCCGATGTGAAATCCATAATATCGCCGTACAGGCTGCTCAGATGCCTTCCGTAAGCCTCTTCGACCTGCTGAGCAAAAACAGGATCAAGAACATTGAATGGAGACTGGTGGCCGCCAAGTCCCAGTCCCACCTCGTGGGATGTAAGTTCATGGTCTGGAGACTGGGACATGATAAAAAGCCGCTCGGCATGAGCTGCAATATTCGATGCTTTTTGGAATCTTCCGTAGACCTCGTTAATTCGCAAGGCCAAATTTGGATCAATCGGTCCCGGCGGTCTATCTCTAAATTCGAGCACTACGCCCTGATCGCTTGAGAGAAGCAAAGCCTGGGTGGACCCCATTTTTTCCAGGTGAACCAAAAGTTCCTTTCCATTCTGCGGAGCCTGAAGAATGGCAAGATATCTTTCATAAGCCGCGTTCAGGCTTGCGAGGAAATTTGGATCATTTAGGACTAACGCGTCGGCCTCATAGCGGCTCACAAGCTCTTGATCCTGCGGAGGAAGATTGCCGGCGCTTTTAAGCCTCTCGGCCATGCTTTTAGGCGTGGGCGGGCTGTAAGCAGCGGCGAGAGCGTATCTCGTTTTTGGTAAAATCGATTCTGGAATACGCGTCATTCTCAAATACCTTGGTCAAAGCAAAAAATTTTATACAAAAATAATACTATCATTTTATGTCTCGCCGGTCGAGGCAGAATTTAACCTTAATCCTAATGCAACAAGCCGTCCTCGCGCAGCCGCTCGATCTCTTCCTTCAGCCGCAGCTTCTTGCGCTTGAGTTCCATAACCTGCAGATGGTCGATGCCGGGACTTGCTTGTGCGGCCTCGATCTCATGATCGATACTCTCATGCCGCTTTTCCAACTCATTCAGATGCGAGCGTATTGCCATTCACGCCTCCGTTTTTGTGGAAAGCTAAACCTGCCATGCCCGATTTTGCCTGTCGAGCCCTGTGGAGAAACGAAAATTCGCAAATTCCTTCAAAGGGTTTGACAGAAACCGTTCAAACCGCTATGAAAACCTGAGCTGGGCTGTTTTTGAGGCCCTTTTTTAATTGGTCTGGCCATGAAAATCCGTAACTCGCTCAAATCGTTGCGAAAACGCCACCGGGACAACAAGCTTGTCCGCCGCAAGGGCCGCGTTTACGTCATCAATAAAAAGAACCCGCGTTATAAAGCTCGGCAAGGCTAAAGCAGCGCTTGTCCGCCGAAGGCGGAAACGCCCTGAGCGCCTTGGAACGGCCTGCCGTTCCAAGCATTGTAATTCCAATATTGCGAAGCAATATTGGTGCGAGGGGCCGGAAGTGGGTAAAAACCCCTTCTCTTTCTTTTCCATCCCGTAACCATCTGCGCTTATCCTTATAATATGCGCAGAATTCTGCCTTTTCTACTCTTTGGTATGGCCTTGCTGCCCGCGCATGCCGCGCCGGAAGGACAGGAGCAGCAGGCTGCGCGCAAACCGCAATATAGTTTCGCCGAAGCGCTGGAAGATCAGCAAAAGCGGAACCTGTTGCTGAACGAGCTTTACGGCCGCCTTAAACTCAGCCCTTCGGAAGAAGATGCAAAACGCGTCGCGAGCACGATCGAGGCGCTCTCGCAAAAAACCGGCAACGAGGCAAGCGACGTCTTCATGCAATGGGGCGAGGAAACCCTGGCAGGCGGCAATATGGCGCAGGCTTACGATTATTTCGACGGCGCCGTGATGCTTTCGCCTAATGCGGCCGAAGCCTATTTCAAACGCGCAACCATCTCTTTTGCACAGGGCGATTTTACGCATGCACTTGCCGATCTGCAGCGCGCGCTTGCGCTTGAGCCGCGCCACACCGGCGTCCTGATGGGACTTGGCGCCGTGTTTTCCGATCTAGGGCGCGACAGGGAAGCGCTTTCCGCCTATGCCCGCGCGCTTGAGATTAACCCCTATCTGGAAGATGCGAAAAAACTCGTTCCCCAATTACGCAAGAAGGTGGAGGGGGAAGGGATTTAAATTCGAACCAGAACTGGCTGAAGAGCCGCGATCTTATCATTTATTTTTTCACAGGCGATAATACGGGAACTTCGCCATAAAATAACTTTGTATCCCTATAGTAAGTATTTTTACGGGCAATTATTTTTGCTACTAATGTATCCACATCAGGATTATTAAAAAGTAACCGCGCCAGATCATAAAGTCCGCTATCTTTATTATAAGAATGCATCTCTCTATATTGCCTTACGATTGCAACAAATAAATCGCCCGCAATTTGGTCCTTGGTTTTTACGCCTCCGTATTTCTCATACAATGCGATAATAGTATTTACAGATGCTTCGAATTCCCGTTTTTTGATAGGATTTTGCATGCTATCCGGTCCAGCCAGCCTGGCCAGTTCTGAAACTATCCTGCGCGCTTGTGAACCTATCGTCTTTCTATATTCGTTTTCTGGAAACTTTACAGATGACTGAGGAGCACCTTCTTCAGTGCTATTTAGCATGTTTAAATCTCCGGCTTTGCTGCGAGAGTTCGTCGTACGACTTTCCGAAAATCCGGGGCCATCTGCAAACTGGGGTTCCAGGCCATTATTGTCCATCATATTGGCCATGTCATTGATCAGGCCGATGGCGGCGTCCCTCAGCTCGTTGATTTGTTCTATGGCGGCAAAGCGCCACTCTTCGACCGTTTCCTCCTTCCATTGCAGAAGACTGTCGTATTTTTCTGAGGCAACCTGCTGTGCTTTTCTGATAGTGGAAACTACCGCTTGCCTGCGCTCTTCCGATTTTTTCAGCTTCTCAGTCTCACGCTGATCGAGCAGCGCCTTGTATTTCGCATAGGCTGCATTGATGCTGGCAATGGCGCTGTCGGCTCCCTGTTTGAGAGAGGCCACCACCGGAGCCAACTTATCGAGCGTGCTGAGGCAGACAGTGGTGGCGGCACCCAATACGCCGCCTGCCGCCGCCGCAGCGACAATTTCCCCGCCCGTTACACCCTGCTTCGGCAAAGGTGGAGGCGAGCCTGAAGGCTTTGGCGCTTGCACTTGCGCGGATTGCGATGCTTTCGCAGGTCCTGCAACGTCAGGCTTCATGCAAACCTTAGTAGGCCTTTCTTGCGTTTGCGGGGTATGTTTTTCTTGCCTCTGCGCGGCCTCAAATCTTTGTGCAGATATGGAAGGCGTATTGCGCCCTGTCTGTTCGTTATTTTGAATCACAACCATAAAATACAACGATCATTATAAAAAACTCGACCGAGCCTAGCATGAACCGCCAGCGCAAGGAACCGACAAATATCTAAAATTTTAATGAAATTTGCTTACTTACAGTTGCCTCACCCCACGCTCGCAATCCTGAGCATATTGGTGGCGCCGGCAGTGCCGATCGGAACGCCGGCAATCACAATCACGCGTTCACCGGATTTGGCGAAGCTTTCGCGGAAGGCCGTGCTGCAGGCATGGTTGACCATGTCCTCGAGATCGCTCGGCTCCGTACCGTGAATGCAATGCACGTCCCACACCAGCGCCAGGCGGCGCGCGGTTTCGAGCGAGGGCGTGAGCGCGATCACCGGGCGGCCCGGCCGCTCGCGCGCAACCCGCAACGCGGTCGAACCCGAAGCCGTGTAGCAAACGATGGCCGAAAGCTGCAGATGTTCGGCCACGGCGCGCGCGCTTTCGGCGATCACGTCCGAAACCGTCGCCTCCGGCAGCGTGCGGTGCGCAGCCAGAATCGCGCGGTAATTCGTATCCTGCTCGACCTCGCGCGCGATGCGGTCCATGGTGGCGACAGCTTCCGCCGGAAATTTTCCTGCAGCCGATTCCGCCGAAAGCATGACCGCGTCCGCGCCTTCATAGACCGCATTCGCGACGTCTGATACCTCGGCGCGCGTCGGCATCGGCGCGCTGATCATGGATTCCAGCATTTGCGTTGCCACAACCACCGGCTTGCCGGCCTTGCGGGCATCGTGAATGATCTTTTTTTGCACGCCCGGCACTCGCTCTAACGGCAATTCCACACCGAGATCGCCGCGCGCCACCATTACGGCATCGGCCTCGCGCAAAATCTCGTCGAGACGCTCGATGGCCGCGGGCTTTTCGATCTTCGCCATGATCAAGGCGCGCGAGCGCGTCAGTTCCTTGACGGTCACCACGTCTTCGGGCCGCTGCACGAAGGACAGCGCGATCCAGTTCACGCCGGCCTCGAGCGCCGCCTGAAGATCGGCCGCGTCCTTCTCGCTAAGCGCACTGACCGGCAGCACGCTGTCCGGCAGGTTGACGCCCTTGCGACTGTTCAGAATGCCCGCCACATCCACGCGTGCACGCAGCAGCGTATCCTTGACGTCGAGCACCGTGAAACGCAGGCGCCCGTCGTCGAGCAGCAGGCGGTTGTCTTTTTTGAGTGCCGCGAAAATTTCGGGATGCGGCAGCGGAATCGTGTCCTTGTTCCCATCCTGCGTGAAAATGGCTATTTCGCCCTGTTTCAGCTCGCGCGGCGCGTTCAGCGCACCGATGCGCAGCTTGGGACCTTGCAGATCGGCAAGGATGCCGATGGGCCGCCCGAATTTCTCTTCCGCCGCGCGGATCATGACAATCAGCGCGCGCATCTGCTCATGAGACGTATGGCTCATATTGATGCGGAAAACATCGGCACCGGCTTCGTAGAGTTTTGCGATCGTCTCGGGCGTGCTGGACGAGGGACCGAGCGTTGCGACAATCTTGGTAGCGCGCTGGCGTCTCATTGGACATGCCCCGTACGCCCGGTCTCATCGAGCTGCACGACCCAGCTTGGCAGTTCGCCGGTATCGATTTCGCGAAAGCCGCTTTTCTTGAAGCCGCGCTTTTCGCAATCTTCCGTACCGTTGATGGTGAACATCTTATCTTGTGTACACATGGGGAAATGCCCGCTCCATTCGCCGCCTCGATCGCCGTCGACCGCATATATATAATAGAATTTCGCGCGCAGGGGACCTGGGCGCGGAACCGTGCAGGCGCCGGGCATGGCGTTGAACCAGCCTTCGGTCACCCACCCTTTGCCGTCCTTGTACCCGACGGCAACGCTGACACGGCTGGCCGTCTTGTTGCAAATGCGTAAATCGGCCCGCGCCGGAGCCGCCAGGACAAAAGCCATCAGAGGAACAATACCCATCATCACAAAATGTTTCACGCCTGCTTATCTCCCAAACCCGTGGGGTTGATCAAGGCCAAGGCCCGCATCAATTTTGTAAAAATCCTAGGAAAAAGAACTTTTCAAGGCACTGTTGACAGCGGGGATGCGAGAGCCTGCTTTCTTGACCATTTTTCCGTCTTCGCCCATCAAACCTGCAGCAGGAGAATATTTGATGTTGGACAAGCCGAAAGTCGCGCGCGATCAGACTGCGCAGCATTATCGAGCGCGTGGAGCGGCTCGAAGAGGAAAAAACCACCATTGGTGGCGATATCCGAGAAGTCTACGCCGAGGCAAAATCGCAAGGCTTCGACGTCAAGATCCTGCGGCGGATCATCACGCTGCGTAAAAAAGACCCGCAGCAGCGGCAGGAAGAGGATATGGTGCTTGAAACCTATCTTCACGCGCTCGGCATGCTGAACGCGGCGGCGTAATTAAAGGCCCTTCTGGGCAACGTCAATCGTTTTGCTATCGTTGTTGTCCGCCTTGATCAGGCCGCGCAGGCCGAAACCCTTGCTGGTATCGACAGGCGGTTCGAAATAAACGCTGGCCAGATTCATTTGCGGCGCGGTGAGTTCTGCCTCGCTCATGATCGTAGCCGTGCTGACGAATTCGGCGGTCGCGTGCGCATCATAACGCAAGGCCGTCAATTGCGCGGTCTGTATCCTGGATGGGATCGACGCCGTTACATCAGATGAATTGTTTTCCGGAACCGGCCCATTCTTCAGGCTTGCAACCTGCACCAGGGCAGCGGGACGGGCGAGCGGCACGGGAACCGTTTGCTTCACGGGCACGACCGGCGGCTGGGCCACAGGCGCCAACGCCGCAACGCGGGTCAACGCTGCGGAAATTTCAGGCCTCAGACTTCCGCGCCCGCTATCCGTATAGGCAAGGAGCGTATCGCCGCTCTTGCCGTCGCGACCGAATTTGGCAAGCGCGATATTATAACCCGGCAAGGGCGGGCCGTCGGAGGGCAGATGCAGCGTTTCTCCGCTCGGAAACAGGCGCACAAGCTCGCGCGTGTTCATGCGCGGCCATGCGCGCACCGAACCGACATCGAGATGCACGAAAGGCGTACCCGATGTCGGGTAAAAGCCGACGCCGCCCTTTTGCCTCAACATACCCATTTCGCGCAGCCGCGCGGTTGGGATGCCGGGAATGGCGATATCCATCGCCCGGCCCTGCGTATGCTGGCTGTGCAGGGCGACACCGCTGGAGCGGGCGCGCAGCATGTTGTTCGTTCCTTCCGAACGATAGCCGCAGATGATGTGCACGGGCGCCGTTGCTCCGAGATCGGCATAAACTTCCCAGAGCAGATCGAGCAGGCGCGCATCCATCTCGATCGATTCCTGCTTGCGCCAGTCGCGCAGGAACCAGTTGAGCTTTTGCAGCGCGTCGCGGTCGAAACGCCCGTCGCGCTTGAAAACGATGTCGATATGTTCGCCGGTATGGTTGTGGATCATGCTGATCGAGCGCGTATCGCCGTTCGCGCGTGCCGATTGCAGCGGGTCCGGCATCAAGGCAAATGCGCACGACAGAACGGCCGCGCCGCATAGGCGCATGCGGCGGTCCAAACGGCGAAAGCCTGTCTGATCGTTAGCAGCCAATACCCTGTACCCCAGCTCTCATGCAAAAATACACCACTCGCTCTGCAAGGAAGTTAACACTGAACAAAATCATCATCACGCCCGCGTGAACGCCTAGCCGCGCCTGCTAAGATTCAGCGCGGCTTTGAGGCGCGAATCGATGCCGTAAATATCCGGGCGGTGCTCGATAGCGCCGTCTTCGCCGGCAAACGCCGTGAAGTAAACAAGGTGGACAGGAATGAATTTCTGAAGGTTAATAAACCGCTCCCCGTCGCCGAACATGCGGCCCAGGATTTTTCCGTTCAGTTTCGGCTCGTTGACCAAAAGCGCATCTGCGAAGTTGAGCGGCTTGTCGACACGCACGCAACCATGGCTGAAGGCGCGCATGCTGCGCTCAAAATAGCCCTTGGCCGGCGTATCGTGCAGATAAACATCCTGATCGTTCGGAAATATGAACTTGATGCGGCCGAGCGCGTTGCGTGCCGAAGGCGGCTGGCGGAAGCTCAGATTGCCGTTGCGGTCCTGGCGCACTTCATAGCCGCGCCGCATGAAGGCTTCCGGATCTTCCTGTAGCATCGGCAGCATTTCGTTACGCACGATGGAAGGCGGGATATTCCACGACGGGTTGACGACGATATATTCGATCCTGTCCGAGAAGATCGGCGTCGGCGTGTTCTGCTTGCCGACGACCACGCGGCCTTCGTAAGCCGTCTTGTTATCCTTGTTCACGCGCACCAGGAATTCGGGAATATTGACGGTGACGTTGAGCACGCCCAGCTCGTGCGGCAGCCAGCGCCAACGTTCCATATTGACGATCAGGTCTGAGGCGGGAATGCCGCCCTTATCCTTATCTCTTGTCTCGGCCTGCTCATTGAGCAGGCGCACCGTGCCTTTGCTGAGAGCGCCGGTTGCCTTGAGGCCGTTCTGCTCCTGAAAGACGCGCACGGCTTTCACGAGCTCTGAATCCATCACCTGCGGCGCATCGGAGGACGTATTCAACGCAAAACGCGCGCGCAGGACGGGCACGCGCTCGTCCTTCATGCCTTCCGATAGAACCGGTCCGTTCGGAATGAACGGTTTTTGGGCGACGTGGCTTGCGCCATCAAGGGTTTTGGCGAGGGCCGCGTGCAAGGCACGATAGCCCTCATGCTGCGGCTCGTATTTTGCGACCTGCGCATCGATATCCGGCGCCTTGGACATGTCTTCCAGAATTTGCCGCACCGGTATGAATTCCGGCTTGGCATGCACACGTACGCTGGAAGGATCGATACGGCCCGAGGAAAGATTGCGGATAAAGCCGACTGCCGAAGCAGAAAGTTCGACATCGGCATCGGCCTGGATTTTCTCGTCCACCCGCCCGGCATCGAGCATGAGAAAGGCGGCCTTCAGATAATCCTTGGGCTCGAGCCCGTCATACCGGCTGTTCGAGAGGCGCGCAATCAGATCCCTGGCGCGCGGCAGCCAGCGCCCGTCATCGGTCCAAAGCGGGCGATAATCGTTCAACGCATAAAAAGCGCTTAAATCCTCCGCATATTTACCCTTATAGGCTGCAAGCTTTTCCTTCAGCGCCGCGTTCATAGTGTTCATGGGCCAGTTCTGCGCAGGCTTGATCAGCTCGACGCCGGGCGTGAACAAATAGGCCATGCGCACCTGCATGGCCCAAACAGGCTGCATGCTCAGCGCCGCAAAGGCGAAAACCAGGCCGTAAAGGGTTAAACGCATGGCGGTTTATCCGGAACTTTCCTCAATTTTTTATCGTCAAGCTATTAAATAACGGATAAGCCCGAAACGGCAAGCCTTCCGCAAATAAAGCCTGCAAAATGGTTATCGCTAAAATTTAGCCTTTATTTGGCCTTCTACCGCAATACGGTAAATTTGATACTGGCTTTTGTTGCAATACTTGACTGTGATTTACCAAACTAAAATGGGCTTGCCAAGCAATTGCCTCTCGCCTGCCCAAGGCTTTGGCGATATAGGCTGAAGCCATGAAAAAGACATCGGCCGCAAAATCCCTGTCAGCCGCAACCGGGATGCTTCCCGAATGGGACTTAAGCGATCTTTATCCTTCCATCGATGCGCCCAAACTGAAAGCCGACCAGACAACGCTGACCGATAAGGTGCGTTCCTTCGCACAGCGCTACAAAGGCAAACTTTCCGCAACCGCACCCGACGCGCTTGCGGGCGCCTTGGCGGAATATGAGACATTTCAGGACGGGCTCGGGCGACTTGCCTCCTTTGCCGATCTTATCTACTCCGGCGACACGACAGATCCCGCACACGCCAAATTCTACGGCGATATCCAGGATTTTATTACGAAGATCGCGACCGATCTTCTCTTTTTCGAGTTAGAGCTGAACCGCATCGACGACCAGGTCATGCAAAAAGCGCTCGCCTCTTCGGGCAAGCTTGCGCATTACGCGCCCTGGCTCAAGGACTTGCGCCGCGAAAAACCGCACCAGCTCGACGATCAGATCGAACAGCTCTTTCTGGAAAAATCGGTCTCCGCCCGCAGCGGCTGGAACCGGCTGTTCGACGAAACGCTTGCCGCGCTGCGCTTCAACGTTGAAGGCAAAGAACTGACGCTGGAGCCGACACTCAATCTTATGATTGATACAAAAGAAGAGGTCCGCAAATCCGCGCATGAGGCGCTGGCGCGCACGTTCAAGGATAATTTGCCGCTTTTCACGCTGATCACCAACACGCTTGCCAAGGACAAGGAGATCAACGACCGCTGGCACAAATTTTCCGACATTGCCGATGCGCGCCATCTGGCCAACCGTGTCGAGCGCGAAGTGGTGGAAGCGCTGGTGGATACGGTGCGACAAGCCTATCCGCGCCTGTCGCATCGCTATTATGTGCTGAAAGCCAAATGGTTCGGCAAGCCGCATCTCAGCTCGTGGGACCGCAACGCGCCGCTGCCCACCGTTGAACTCAAAAACTATTCCTGGGATGAGGCACGCGAAACGGTTTTGTCGTCCTTTGCTGGTTTCTCACCGAAAATGGCCGGGCTGGCCGGAGAATTCTTCGCCAAAAACTGGATCGATGCGCCGGTGCGTCCCGGCAAACGGACTGGCGCGTTCTCGCACCCCACCGTGCCTTCCGCACACCCTTACATCCTGCTCAATTATATGGGCAAGCCGCGCGATGTGATGACGCTGGCGCATGAGCTGGGCCATGGCGTGCATCAAATGCTTGCAGCACCAAACGGCGCGCTGATGGCGCCAACTCCGCTGACGCTTGCCGAAACCGCTTCCGTCTTCGGGGAAATGCTGACCTTCCGCAAACTGCTCGAACAAACATCCGATCAAAAGCAGCGCAAGGCGATGCTGGCCTCGAAGGTCGAGGACATGATCAACACCGCCGTGCGGCAGATCGCTTTCTACAGTTTCGAACGTAAAGTGCATCTGGCGCGCGCAAGCGGCGAGCTGACCTCGGAAGATATCGGCAAGCTCTGGCTAGAGGTTCAGACTGAGAGCTTAGGGCCCGCCATTAAGCTTGGGCCCGGCTATGAAAGCTTCTGGGCCTATATTCCGCATTTCATCCATTCGCCATTCTATGTTTATGCCTATGCCTTCGGCGATTGCCTCGTGAATTCGCTGTATGCACTCTATGAGCAGGGGCAGCCGGGCTTCGTCGATCAATATTTCGCGCTTCTGGAAGCAGGTGGTTCGAAACCCTATGGCGAACTGCTCAAGCCTTTCGGCCTTGACCCGAAACGCGCCGATTTCTGGCAACTTGGCCTTAATCTGCTGGATAAGATGATTACCGAGCTGGAAGAGATGTAAGAGGGCTTGGCGGCGCTGCCGGCTTTTGCGATAATCGATGTATTCGCATGGCAAGGAATGAGGATCCCAATGGCTCACCAGCACGGCTTTGAAAATACCGACATCAATAAAAACGCGATGGATCACGATCATCACGAGCAGACTTATGGATTATTCCTGGGTCTGACAAAATGGGTTATAATTTTGACGATTGCGTTGCTTGCCGTGATGGCGCTTACCCTCGTCTGAACAGATGTTCATCGCCTGCACCGCCGAGGATGCGCATGAACGGCGCGTGGCGCTGACGCCGGACACGGTAAAGCGTTTCATTGCGCTCGGCGCGGAAGCGGGCATCGAGAAAAATGCCGGCGCGCGCACAGGCTTTCCCGACCGGGCTTACGAGGAAGCCGGCGCAAAAATCATGACGCGCGACGCCCTGCTTGCCAAGGCCGATATTCTCCTGCAGGTACGCAGGCCGACTGGCGATGCAATTTCCAAAATGAAAAAGGATGCGCTGGTGCTGGCACTGCTCGATCCGTTCGGCCACGAGGAGAAAGAGCTGCAATTTATCGCGCAAAGCGGCGTTCGGGCTTTCGCGCTGGAGCTGATACCGCGCATCACGCGCGCGCAAAGCATGGATGTTCTCTCCTCCCAGGCCAATCTTGCCGGCTATCGCGCCGTAATCGATGCGGCAGCCGAATTCGGCCGCGCGCTGCCGATGATGATGACGGCGGCAGGCACCGTGCCTGCGGCAAAGGTTTTCATCATGGGTGCGGGCGTTGCCGGGCTGCAGGCGATTGCAACCGCACGCCGCCTCGGCGCGGTTGTCACGGCAACGGACGTGCGCCCCGCCTCGAAAGAACAGGTCGAGTCGCTCGGCGCGAAATTCATCGCGGTGGAGGACGAGGAATTCAAACAGGCGGAAACCGCGGGCGGTTATGCGAAGGAAATGTCGGCATCTTATAAGAAAAAGCAAGCCGAGCTCGTGAGCGATCATATCGCCAAACAGGATATCGTCATCACCACCGCCCTGATCCCGGGCAAGCCCGCACCGAAGCTGATCAGCGCGGAGATGGTTGCCAGCATGAAGCCGGGCAGCGTGATTGCCGATCTGGCTGTTGAGCGCGGCGGCAATATCGCGCTATCCAAACCCGACGAGATCGTCGAGGCCAACGGCGTCAAGATCATCGGCCATGTGAATTTCGCAGCACGCCTCGCACAGACGGCTTCCCAGCTTTATGCGCGCAATCTTTATGCCTTCGCCGAAACATTGATCGACAAAAACGCGAAGAAGATTTCCGTCGATCCCGACGACGAGCTTGTCAAGGCGACGCTTCTGACCTCGGGCGGAAAAATCGTTCACCCGCAATTCAAAACCAAGGAGGGCGCATGAGCTCTTCCGAACTGATCGAGAAACTGCGCGCCGCTATTGAGGCCGCGCAACAAGCCACCGGCGACGCGCTGACCTATGCCGATAATTTAAGCGATACGCTGGGAGCTGCAGCACACGGGGTCAGCAATGGCGCCATCGACCCCTTCATATTCCGCCTTGCCATTTTCGTGCTGGCGATCTTTGTCGGCTATTACGTGGTGTGGTCGGTGACGCCCGCGCTGCATACGCCCCTAATGTCGGTCACGAATGCGATTTCCTCCGTCATTATCGTGGGCGCTTTGCTTGCGGTCGGCGTGGATACGTTCGCAAACGAAGACGGCGCGACTGCGGCACGGTTTTTCGGCTTCATCGCGCTGACGCTTGTGGCAGTGAATATTTTTGGCGGCTTTCTCGTGACACAGCGCATGCTCGGCATGTACCGGAAGAATAAATAATGACAGCCAACCTCGCAGCCCTGCTCTATCTGTGCTCCGCCGTTCTGTTCATTCTAGCCTTGCGCGGGCTTTCCTCGCCCGTCACCGCACAGCGCGGCAACCTGTTCGGCATGAGCGGCATGGCAATCGCCATTCTCACCACGCTGCTGCTGCATCCGCCGGCAACCGGGCGCGGTTTCATGATGGTGATCGGCGGCCTGGTCATCGGTGGTGGCATCGGCGCCATTATCGCAAGAAAAGTGCAGATGACGAAAATGCCGCAGCTTGTTGCTGCTTTTCACTCATTAGTGGGTCTGGCTGCCGTGCTGGTGGCAGCAGCGGCCCTTTATGCACCGCAAGCCATGGGTATCGGGGAAGCGGGCGCGATCGAAGCGTCCAGCCTGTTTGAAATGTCGCTTGGCACCGCCATCGGCGCCATCACCTTCTCGGGCAGCGTGATCGCTTTCCTGAAACTGGACGGGCGCATGTCCGGCGCATCCATCCTGCTGCCACAACGCCACAAGATCGTGCTCGGCTTCGGTATCCTGCTTGCCTTGCTGATCGCGCTTTTGATGCGCACGGAAAGCCACAGCGTCTTCTGGCTGATCGTCGGCACTTCATTGGCGCTTGGCGTACTTTTGATCATTCCTATCGGCGGCGCCGATATGCCGGTCGTCGTTTCCATGCTCAATTCCTATTCGGGCTGGGCGGCGGCGGGCATCGGCTTCACGCTCGGCAATATTGCGCTGATCATCGTCGGTGCGCTGGTGGGATCATCCGGCGCCATCCTCTCCTACATCATGTGCAAGGGCATGAACCGCTCTTTCCTTTCGGTCATCATGGGCGGCTTTGGCGTCGATGCGGCTGCGCAGGCAGGCACGAAGGAAGCGCGCCCCGTCAAACAGGGCGCTGCGGAAGATGCAGCCTTCATTATGAAGAACGCAGCAAAAGTCATCATCGTGCCGGGCTATGGCATGGCGGTGGCGCAGGCGCAGCACGCTTTGCGCGAAATGGCGGACCTGCTGAAGAAGGAGGGCGTCGAGGTCAAATATGCAATCCACCCCGTCGCCGGGCGCATGCCGGGGCATATGAACGTGCTACTGGCGGAGGCGAATGTGCCTTACGACGAAGTGTTCGAGCTCGAGGACATCAACAGCGAGTTCGCGCAGGCCGACGTGGCTTATGTCATCGGCGCCAACGATGTCACCAATCCCGCCGCGAAAACCGACAAATCCTCGCCGATTTACGGCATGCCGGTGCTGGATGTGGAAAAGGCGAAGACCGTGCTCTTTATCAAGCGCGGCATGGGTTCGGGCTATGCCGGTGTCGAGAACGAGCTTTTCTTCCGCGACAATACAATGATGCTCTTCGGCGATGCAAAAAAGATGACGGAAGAGATTGTGAAAGCCTTATAATTTTTTGTCATTCGCGCTTACGCGCTCATTTATGATGCTCTTTGGAGACGCAAAGAAGATGACCGGAGAGATTGTGAAAGCCCGTAGTATTCGTCAGCCAGTTATGCTTGTGCATTCGTTCTCAATGAACTCAGCTTCTAATTTTGATTCTCACCCTGCCTGCGCCAACATTATCCCGCACCGATGAAGCAGGTTTCGCAGGCAAAGCAATCACGGGTGAAGGCGCGGTTCCGGTAACTCCAAGAATACTACCTGCATTTATTGCGCACTTTCCTGATGCCACGTATCCGTTCAATTCGTTTTTAACGTTTAGAATAAATCTCGCATTATACAATTTTTCAAGATCGTTTTGATTTTGCTGGATGTAATTCAATACATTTTGAACCGGCACCAAATAAACTCCACAACCACACGCTTTGAAACGTTTTTCATAAAACGAGTACAGGCCTTCTTTTGTTTCACCGATGCGATTCTTTAGCGTCGACAAAAACTGCGCGGCAAAAGTATTCTCTTCAAACGATACATAGGGGTTTAGCGTTTCACATCTTTCTGCCTCGGGATTTCTCTGCCCAGATTGCAGATTGAATGCAAATGGCACGGCATCAGAATTATTTAAAAACCGCCCGCCGAAATTATAGTTCTCAATGCTGAAGCTATTCGTCATAATAATTCTCCTATTCAACATAAAATTAATGGATAAAATCCAAATACCAAACCAGCTATCTTGTCAAATAAAATTACCGCCGCCCGAAAATCCGTCCGAAGCCTTCGCCGCCTGTGCGTGCGGCACCCTCGCGCGCGGTTTTATTTGCAGGATCAAGGTTGAGCGCCTGCGCATAGGCTTTCGCCGCTTCGTCCTTGTCGCCGGTTTTTTCGAGCGCGAGCCCGCGTTGCGCCCAACCTTCGGCATTGTTCGGCGCAATTTTTACCACCTCGCCGAAATCTTCCGCCGCGCGCTTGAAATCGTTCGTCGCAAGCCGCGATAGACCGCGCGCATAATAGGATTCCTGCCCTGTCGGATTGAGCCCGATAGCGGAGGTGAAATCGTCGATGGCGAAATCGTGCATGCTGCGCATCTGGTAGATCAGCCCGCGATTATGGAAAGCCTGCGCATCGTCGGATTTGAGCTTGATGGCGCGTTCGAAATCGTTGAGCGCTTCCATCGTATGGCCGCTCTGGCGGAACACGGTGCCGCGCCCCACAATGGCGGCGTAATAAGTGGGATCGATCTCGAGCGCCTTGTTGTAGTCGGCGAGCGCCAGATCGGTTTTGCCTAAACGCCGGTAAAGCAGCGCACGGTTGATATAGGCCTGCACATAGGAAGGCTGCGCCGTGATTGCCGCCGTGAAATCGGCCTGCGCCTCGTTCGTGCGCCCCTGCTGGGCATAGACGGCGCCGCGTATATTGAGCGCATGCGCGTCTTTCGGGTTTTTGGAAATCACTTCTGACAGGGAAGCGAGATTAGCAGCCGGATTCACCGCCGCCTCGCGATCCGTACCGATGCCAAAATCGGGGAGATTGGCGCCGCTCACGCAACCCGACAGAAGCAGCGCACAGGCAAAAATCGCTATCAAATTGCTGCGGTATTTATCGTCGGTCACGTTATCCTCGATCTCACAGACAATCATATGCCAAAAATAAAGCGGCCTTGCAAAGCTGCAAGGCCGATTAAAAAACCCAATTTGATTAAGGCGAAGTTTATTTCTTCTTGCCTCTTTTGCCCTGTTGCTGCTGGCGGTCCTGTCCGCCGCTGCTGCCGCCTTCCTTCATATCGCGCTTGCGCTTGAGCTTGCGGGCACGGCGGATCGATTCGGCCCTTTCGCGAGTTTTCTTTTCGGACGGCTTCTCGTAATGGCCGCGCAGCTTCATTTCGCGGAAAATACCCTCGCGCTGCATTTTTTTCTTCAGCGCCCGCAGCGCCTGGTCGACATTGTTGTCGCGAACGATAACTTGCACGCTTGCTCCTTGTAAGCGGTTGAATCCTAAACAAAACGAGCGCGTAAACCGCGCCCAAAGTGGGGTTTATATAACAAAAAGCTTAAGGCTTGTCTATGCAAGAGGGGCAAGCCTGTTCACATGCCCCATCTTGCGGCCCGGTTTTGTCTCTTTTTTGCCATACAGCCAGAGGGAATTCGCCTTATCCGACATGGCCGTTTGCCAGCTATTAACCTCGGCTCCAATCAGATTGGTCATCACGACATCATGGGTACGCGCGACGGTGCCGAGCGGCCAGCCGGAAATGGCGCGAATATGGTTCTCGAACTGGCAGGTCTGGCAGGCATCCAACGTCCAGTGGCCGGAATTATGAACGCGCGGCGCAATTTCGTTGACGAGAAGGCGGCCTTCCCCATCGATAAAAAATTCGACCGCCAGCACGCCCACATAGGCAAGCGCTTCGATAATTTTCAAGGCGGCTGCCCTTGCCTCGCTTTCAATCGCTTCGGAAATACGCGCAGGCACGGTGGATGTGTGCAGGATATGGTCGCGATGCACATTCTCCGCCACGTCGTAGATGGCGTTCTCGCCATTGCGCCCGCGCACGGCAATCATGGAGATTTCCTTCTCGAGCGCCACGAATTTTTCCAGCACCGAAGGCGCACGCCCCACCGCCTCGAAAGCGGCTGCCGCCTCTTTCGGCTTTTTAATCGTGGCCTGCCCTTTGCCGTCATAACCGAGACGCTGCGTTTTCAGCACGCAGGGCGCATTCAGTTCGGCAAGAGCTTTTTGCAGATCTTCGGCAGAGTTCGCCACACGAAACGGCGCAAGCGGCAGGCCAAGCGAGCGGATAAATTCCTTTTCCTTCAGCCGGTCCTGCGCGATTTCGAGC
Source organism: uncultured Alphaproteobacteria bacterium (assembly GCA_963714065.1). Classification (GTDB taxonomy): domain Bacteria; phylum Pseudomonadota; class Alphaproteobacteria; order Rhizobiales; family UBA4765; genus JAZKID01. The sequence continues at coordinate 942,682 of OY970226.1, forward strand.
GCGCACGGCGGCGGGAAGACAGGCTTGCGCGCATTGAGAAATGCAGCGGTCAATGCCGGCACGTTTTCAAATTCATAGGTGATCAGATCGACATCGGCGGCAAAGGCCTGCAGCTGCGTCTCGTCTTCATAACCTGCACTTATATATTGCGCGGAAACCTCGCAGGCGGGCTCGAAATCAGGGACATATATATGCGCTTTCAAGCCCAGTTTCGCGGCTTTGAGCGCCAGCATGCGCCCAAGCTGTCCTCCACCTAAAATACCGATCGTATCGCCGGGTTTAAGCGCGTTCATGTTTTATTTTTTGGCGCCTTGCCAACGCTTGCCGTCTGTTTTGCGCGCCATGCACTCAAACGTTTTTCCAGTTTCGCATCCGACAGAGAGAGAATGGCGGCAGCGAGGAGAGCCGCGTTCGAAGCACCCGCCTTGCCGATAGCGAGCGTGCCCACGGGAATGCCGGCTGGCATCTGCACGATCGAAAAAAGCGAATCGTGGCCGGATAAATGCTTGCTCTCGACCGGCACGCCGAGAACGGGAAGAGAGGTCAGGGATGCCGTCATCCCCGGCAAATGGGCGGCACCTCCGGCACCGGCGATGATAACTTTCAGCCCGGCTTTTTTTGCGCCGCGCGCGAATTTATACAGGCGCTCCGGCGTGCGATGCGCCGAGACGATTTTCGTGACATAGGAAATTTTGAGCTGGTCGCAGATATCGGCTGCGTTCTTCAACGTCTCCCAGTCCGACTGGCTGCCCATAATGATGGCGATTTGGGGTTTTTGCCGGCTCACGCGCGTTTCCTGTCAGGCTGGTGCGAAGAAAAAGCGTGTGTAATGAAAAATCGGGCCGGGCTCAAGCGATGATATCGGGGATCAGCGAATCCTCGATCCGGCTGATCTGGTCGCGCAGCGATAATTTACGCTTTTTGAGGCGTTGCACGCCAAGACCGTCGACGATCGGGCCGTTCTCCATGGCGGCAATGGCCGCGTCGAGGTCGCGATGTTCCTCTTTGAGCTGCGCCAGCCGCGCACGCAGCGCGAGTTCTTCGATAGGAGGCATGGGGGAACCGGTTTCGTAGGTTGTCAGCACGAAGGATCTGCCTGCTTTACAGCATATTCCGACATCGCTTGCCGCAGCAGCGGTAAGGCCCGTCGTCGAATGTGTGCATAGCAGAAAAATCTCATCTTTTCAATTGGTTTTGCTTAAGTCTCAGGGCCGCCACAGGCCCAGTTTATAACCCTGCGCGAACAGCATGGCAGCACGATAGCGCTCGGCCTGCGCGGGCTCGGGCGTCACCCAGCCGCGCCGCACCAGCCATTCGCCGACATCGCTTTCGCCGACACGGCAGGCAGCCAAAGGTTGCCCTGCCTCGTTTTGCCGCTCGATGCTGCAGGACACAGCCCGCCAGCGCAGGAAAAAGCCGAGTTGATCGGCAGCTCGCCTTGCGGCAATCGCCTTTCTCGCCATTGAGAAGCGTGCAGGCACGGCCCTCTTCGGGAAGTACGAGACCGGCAAGCTTAAAGGGACGCATGCCTACTGAAAGCGTAATCGCATCAACGATCTCGGCGCGCCCATTCACGATTTCGCCAATGCCGGGCGCCTTGTTCCATTCAAGAGGCTGCATGGTTGCGGCAGACGGCGCATCCTTGACGTACTCTCCATAGGCGATGCCGGGTGCCGGATCGGGCAGGGATGCCGTTGTCAGCTCCGCCTCCGCCTCGGGCAGATTGAGGATGGAGTTAAGTTTTTTAGGCTCAAGCCCGTTAAAACGTGCCCCGAAACTGTCGTCCCCGATAAATTCGCTGGCTTCCCGCGGCGGTAGCCAGGGCGGGTTGAGCATGGCTTCGAATACGGGTGCGGGCTCCTCCGAGACGGCCGAAAGCGCCTGCGGCTTATCCTCGCGCTCCGGCCAATAGGATGAAAGAGCGAGGATAAGTCCCATCACGGCCGGGAACCCGAAGAGGCCGGCGAACAGATAATTGAGGTGCCGCTTACTCAAACCATGCGGCGTCAATTCCGGTGGCAACAAGGCATGTCTCCCTTTGCGGACCCAGCACAATGCCAGAAAAGCTTCGCCAGGCCGTAAAGACGGGATGAAGCTTTTAATGAAAATAGGATGGAAGCGCTTAACGAAAACTTAAGATTAAAGAAGCAAATTTTTAACGAAGCCGACGAATCTTCGTTCGCTTTCGCGTGATTCCGGCCGTTTGCCGAGGTTGTGTTAACGCTCGCATGCCAGTGTGACCGTCGAACAGGGGCTTTTTAAGTTCACCATAATGCAGACTTTTCGCTCGAACACGACTGTCATGATCGCGCTCGCCGTCATATTCGGCGGTGCTGCGGTCTTTCTGGCGCGGGCCTGGCTTACCCATCAGGCAGGCTCGCATAAAACGGCTGCCAAATCCATCAGCCAGACGACGCTGGTGGTTGCGGCGCAACCGTTGCGCTTCGGCATGGAGTTGAAGAAAAATCTTCTGCGCGAGATCGACTGGCCGAGCGATAACCTGCCGGAAGGTTCTTATGCCAAGATCGACGACTTCCTGGGCGAGGGATCGCGCATCGTGCTTCAGGCCATGCAACCCAACGAAGCCGTGCTGAAAAACAAGGTAACGGGTCCCGGCGAGCGCGCGGGCCTGGCTTCGCTCGTCACCGAAGGCTTCCGCGCCGTGACATTGCGCGTCAACGACATCAACGGCGTTGCCGGTTTCGTGCTGCCGGGCGACCGCGTCGACATCATTCTCAGCCAGCATGAAGGCAGCGAGGCAACAAGCGCCAGCACGGTCGTGCTGCAAAATGTGCGCGTGCTTGCAATCGATCAGGTAGCGGACGATCAGACCAAGGAACCGAACGTCGTCAAGGCTGTTACCATCGAGACCAATATGGGCGGCGCGCAAAAAATTTCCCTCGCTTCGCTTGTCGGCACGCTGTCACTGACTTTGCGCAAGGCCGGCGATACCGCCTCCTTGCAGACACGCCGTGTCACGCTCACCGATCTGACACGCGCTGAGGGAAGCGCGCCGGAGCCTTTCATCATGTCCACGCCCCAACAGCCGCCCGCGGCAGGCCAGGATATTACGGTCCGGGTACGCGGCAAGGGCGATCCGAAAGAATATGTGGTGCCGCGCGAGAAATAGGATGACGAATTATTTCATGACAAAACTCTCTCCACGCACCATCTTCATCGGCTGCACCGCATTTGCGGTCCTAAGCCTTAGCGTACCTGCCGATGCGCGCATGCGCGTGGTCGAGCGTTCATCTGAGATGACGGTCGATTCGGTGCGTGTCGCCCAGGGCATGTCGGAGACGATGAAACTCGATTCGACCTTCGCCGATATCGTCGTCGGCGATCCCGATATCGCCGATGTCGTGCCACTGACCGACAAGTCTTTATACGTTCTGGGCAAGAAGCTCGGCCGCACCAGCGTCTCAATTTACGACACGGAAAAACAGCTTCTCGGCACGCTCAATGTCGAAGTGTCCTACGACACGAATGAGCTTGCAAACGAACTGCGTCGCCGCGTACCGGACGCAAAAATCAAGGTCTCTTCCCTCAATGGCCGCATCCTGCTGACGGGCACGGCGCCCGATGCGGTCACGCTCGACCAGGCGGTGACGATCGCCAAACAGTTCGGCACCGAGGTCGTTCCTTCCGTCACCGTCTCGCGCTCGCAGCAGGTGATGCTGGAAGTTCGTTTTCTCGAAGTCTCCCGCACGGCGGGACGCGAATTGTCGTCGCGCCTGACCGTCACCGGCCCCGGCTGGTCATCGACGACGGGCTTTGCCGCATTGCAATCGGGCAACACGCCTTTCTCCACGATTTCCGGCACGCTGACCAGCGGCGCCTATGACGTCACCCTTGCCATTCGCGCGCTCGAGGACAAGGGACTGGCGCGGCGTCTGGCCGAGCCTAATCTCGTGGCGCTTTCCGGCGATACGGCAAGCTTCCTCGCCGGCGGCGAGTTCCCTTTCCCCGTGCAGAGCGGCGATGGCGGCCAGGTCTCGATCGAATTCAAGAAATTCGGCGTCGGCCTTGCTTTCACGCCGACCGTGCTGAAGGACGGCCTCATCAATCTGAAAATCGACCCCGAAGTGTCCGAACTCGACAGCACGCAGGGCGTCAGCATCGGCGGCGTGGCCGTGCCCGGCCTGATCGTACGCCGGGCGAGTACGACGGTCGAGTTGAAGGACGGCCAGAGCTTCGCGCTTGCGGGCCTGCTGCAGAGCGTGAACGCCTCCGACCTGTCGCAGTTGCCGTGGATCGGCAATATTCCGATCCTGGGCGCGCTGTTCCGCAGCACCTCTTTCCAGCGCCGCGAGACCGATCTCGTCATCATGATCACGCCGCGCATCGTACAGCCGATCGTGCCGGGGCAGATTGCGCGCTCGCCGCTCGACATAACGAAGCGCGCCAACGACGCGGAGCTGTTCCTCGGCGGACAAACAGATCTCCCTCGCCGCAACGCAATGCCGGCGCAGGCACCGCTTCCGCAGCCCTATAACAGCGGCGGACATATCCTGAGCCTGACCAAACCGGAGGATGCGCATGCGCGCCGTTAAGCTTGCCGTTCTTTTCTGCACGGCCGGCCTGCTCGCAGGCTGCAGCGATTATTTCGATCACAACGATCATCTCTCGCCTTATTCGGGCGAGGCAATGGCCGCCAATCGCGTGGCGCAGATGGTCGACCCCTGGCCTGCCGCATCGGCATCGCCGAAATATGGCGCGAATGGCGAGCGCATGCAGCGCGCGATGAGCCGCTACAAGAGCGGGGAATCGAGCGCGAGCTCCACTTCTTCGTCGTCTTCCTCGTCATCTTCTTCGGGCTCTGCATCCGGCAGCACCAATTAGCTTCTCTTCAACTTCTCGATTATTGTCATGTAAGCCAGGACGTGAATGGTTATTGACTGGCTTCGTCCATAAGCTGCTGGGCAAGATAGGCGAAACCTAGCGCACGGCTTTCAGCCTGCTGATCCGGGGTGGAACCGCTGCCATGCCCGCCTTCGACCTGCTCGAAAAACAGGGCATCATATCCCTTGCTTTGCATGAGCGCCGCCATTTTGCGCGCGTGCGCGGGATTTACCCGGTCATCGGTGCGCGATGTCATGAAGAAAATACGCGGATAGGACCGGTTATCTTTTACATTCTGATAAGGCGAATATTTGGCGAGCACGGCACGATCCGCCGGCTTGTCCGGATCGCCATATTCCGCAATCCAGGAGGCACCGGGAGGAAGCTTGGTATAGCGCAGCATGTCCAGCAGCGGCGCTTCGCACAAGACGGCCTTATAAAGATCGGGCCGCTGCATGGCCACCGCACCGACCAGCAAGCCGCCATTCGATCCACCCTGAATGCCAAGCTGCTTCGGCGTCGTCAGTTTACGTGCAATCATGTCTTCGGCAACCGCGATGAAATCGTCATAGGCATTCTGACGCTTTGCCCCCAGCGCCGCCTGGTGCCAGGCCGGACCGAATTCGCCGCCGCCGCGAATATTCGCAATGGCATAAGCGCCGCCGCGCGCGAGCCATGCTTTTCCATATGTGGCCCAGTACCAGGGTGTCAGCGAACTCTCGAACCCGCCATAGCCGTAAAGCAGGACCGGCATGGGTCCTTTGGCATCGCGTTTGTGAACGATGAAATAAGGCACCTTTGTCCCGTCGCGCGAGGTTGCCTCCACCTGCTCCGTCACAAGGCCTTCGGCATTAAAGCGCTCGGGCAGGCTTTTGATGATGTTGAAAGCGGCACCGGGACCCGTTGCATAAAACAGCTTTGTTGGCGTGATGAAGTTTTCGGAAGAAAACATGACATCGCCCCCCAGCTCATCGACCGTTTCGATGGAAACCGCGCTGTTGTCGGCAACCGGCACATCCCGTGCCGTCCACGCGCCATCGGCAAAAGTGAATTCACGTAGCCTGCTGCGCACATTGTCGAGCAGGCTGACATAGAGAGCCTTTCCGCTTGCCGAAGCGGATTGGAATGCATCGCGCGGGCCGGGCCTATACAACACGCTGACCGGAGGGAGTTTACCCGATTTCAGAGCGGCCTCGAACGGGAAGGCAAAAAGCGCGCCTTGCGGGAGGATATCCACCTTGCCGCCAACTTGTTCCGTTTTAAATGGCTCGCGCAGCGAGACGATCATCTGTCCATCCAGCACATCCTCGAAGACCGCTGTCGACGGCAGGGGCAGTTTATAAGTCGTTCCATCAGGCGCGATATACGTATTTTCCTCGGTGTAAAAAGTCGGCAAGCGATTCACAAAAGAAAGACGCTCGCCTTTGATCCTGATTGCGAAAGGCGTGACACTGGGTAGTGCCCTAGTTTGAAATTAACTACGATGTTCTAACATACGCTGGCTTATTTATGTTAGATATTAGGTAATGACGACTCGTGGACCAAAAGGCGAGAAACGCCCCGGCAATGTAATCGGCGCTGCCGTGATGGTGGCGAAGATCGCCACCAAGGAAATCAAGGACGAAACCAAGGATCCTGCTGCCGTTTCGCTGGGCAGCAAGGGTGGCAAGGCGCGGGCCAAAAGCCTTTCGGATAAGCAGCGCAAGGAAATAGCCAAGAAAGGCGCAAAAGCCCGCTGGGAGTAAAGACTACTTATCGAATTTGTTTTTAGCCCGCTTAAAACTATCCATCAAGTCGTCAACAGCGGTAGGGGCTGTAAAGGAATCGATCAGCTTTGTTAGTGCTTTCAGTGCGAGGGTAAGACCTAACCAACCGAAGATAAGCACTACCACTGGGAACTCGTGAAAACTCCAGGCTGCTATAAAAAGAACCGCTGCAACGAAGCCAAAAATTAAAAAGAGAAAAAACTTCATCTTAAACTCCCTCGATTGGTGATCGGAGAGTTAGAAAAACCTATCCTTTGGGAAGGTTCGCGCAAGTCTTTAGGCTTTCGCCCTGAACATGCACTTGCGCCTCCCCGACCATAATCGAGGAGTGCGAAGACGGTCCCACTGGCCGCCAAAGGATAGAGGTTTCTACGCCCCAAGACCTCATCAGATCTCATGGCTTTTATAAGCGGTCTTTATAAGAAAAGAAATAGCTGTTGTGTCGGCGCTTGCTGAATGATGTTTAACTTTAGTGGGCTTGAAAGGTTAATCTAAATTAGCTGTATTCAATTAATGAGTCGTAATTCCAAAAAACCAACTCACGCTTCAAAAAGAATTGGGGCAGAGAATAACCTCTGCCCCATAATGGCGGTGGATGACCGCTAACACAAACCCGTCAGCCAGACGGAGAAAGGTTGGTATTAAATTTGGCTGGGTTGAAGGAAACGCATTCTTTCAACTCAGCCACTACTATAGGCTAACATACTCTATTTGCTGGGAAATTGAAAGTTTTATTAGCTCTTTTTATACTTACCGACAAGCATAATGACCAGTATGAATAAGTTGCCGCTTCATAAACGGGTGCAAATACTTACTATGCTTTGCGAAGGCAGTTCCATGCGTTCGGTGGCACGGGTAGCAGATATATCGCCCGATACGGTTGCCAAACTTCTCGTCGATTCCGGTCATGCCTGCTCCGCCTTCCATGACCGAACGACTCGTGGTCTTAAGTGCAAACATATAGAGGCGGATGAAATTTGGTCATTCTGTTACAGCAAGGCAAAGAACACACCTGATGGCAGCGACACGGCGGGCAGCATCTGGACATGGACTGCACTCGATGTTGATTCACGCCTTATTGTTTCATGGCTGGTTGGCAAAAGAACTATAGAACATGCCTACGTTTTCATGGACGACATTGCGTCGAGAATTGACGGTCGCGCCAGCATCACCACCGACGGTTTGAGAGCTTATGCCGACGCGGTGAACATGAGCTTTGGACGTGATATCAACTACGGCCAGTTGGTCAAAGTATATGGCGAAGACCTGGGCGAGGACTATAAAGGCCGCAAGAGTGATTGCGTCGGCATCTACAAGACAGCCATCAGCGGTAAGCCCACGCATTTCAGCACGTCTTATGTCGAGCGGCATAATCTAACTATGCGGCAGTCGATGAGACGCTTTTCACGCAAGACGCTGGCGTTCTCGAAGAAGCTGGAAAATCATTGCCATGCCTTAGCTCTGTATTTCGTGTTTTATAACTTCGCTCGTATGCACAAGAGTCTGAGGATGACACCCGCCATGGCCGCAGGCTTGACGGATAAGGTGTGGGAAATGGCCGATATAGTTAACCTAACCGATGAAAGGCTTGAAAAAGTTGAGCGTTCAAACTAGGGCACTACCTGACACTGACATCGGTTTCCTTGCCTTCCATGACGGTAATAGCTTGCGCAAGCGGGGTCGCCCTTTTCCATTTTTTCACGATGCGCGGATAGCCCGACGTCGTCAGGCTGCCCTTGCCGAAATCGCTGGCAATCAAAACAGTATCCGCATCGGCCCAGGAAATTCTCGTCTTGGCTTCCGGAACCGTAAAGCCATCCTTGACGAAGGTTTTGGCAGTGACGTCAAATTCACGCACCACAATCTTGTCGCCGCCGCCCCGCGAAAGCTTGACAAGACAGCGCGTGTATTGCGGCTCAAGACAGTTGGCACTGCTGAAAACCCATTGCTCGTTTTCCGCTTTGGACAGCGCATCTATATCGATCAGCGTTTCCCAATCGGGTTTTTCGGTTAAATAGCCGGCAAGAGTTGCACGGCGCCAAAGGCCGCGCTGGTTTTTATCGTCTTTCCATAAATTGTAGAAATATTCGCCTCGAATCGAGCCCAGCGGAATACGGTCCTTCGCTTTAAGAATGGTGGCCACCTCATCCCGCATGATCGCAAAGCGCGGATCTTTTTTAAGAATGGAAGCGGTCCGTTCGTTTTGCCCCTTGACCCATGCCTCGGCTTTTTCACTTTTGGCGTCTTCGAGCCATAGAAACGGATCTTCGATCGCCTGCGCAGACCCCAAACCCAAAAAAGCGCCGAACACGACGCAAAGAAAAAAAGATTTCATCGAACTCTCCATCGACCGCATCGTTTTAGGTAAACAACTCCTTATTTATAGGCAAGTTTTATAAACCCGGCCGACCAGACGCCGATGCCAGAAAAATAAGATAAAATTTTAGTTTCCCGCCTAACCGCACCGTAATCTCCCTCGCTCATAATAGGACGGAAGGCTGGGATTATGTCGGAAGTTTCAAACACAGTTTCGCGCGCCGGCGCGGCGACGGGCTTGGTGCTGAGCCGCGATAAGGCTTTGATCGAGGCGCTGAAAGCGGCCGTCGGCCAGCATCAGAGCGTACTCACCCTGCATTATATCGAAGGCAGTATCGAGGAACAGCTCGCCAATATCAATGTTGGGGCCTATTCGCTGTTCGTCATCGACACCTGCGCTTCAACGCATGAGGCGCTGCAGGCCCTGCAACGCCTGATGACCGATCTTCGCGGCGAAAAGCCGGTGATCGTGATTACGGAAACTTTCGACGAAATCGTCGCGCGCTGGCTCTTGCAGATTCGCGTGACAGATTTCGCCTGCAAACCCATCAATGCGTCCGAGCTGATCAAAACCTGTCTGGGCCTTGTGCTCACCAAGTCGCAAAGCTCCGAGCGCGACGCGAATATTACGACCTTCCTTCCTGCCGCCGGTGGCGTCGGCATCACGACGCTCGCCATCGAAGCAGCCTTTCTGAAGCATACGGGAGGCAAGACCGGGCGCGCCTCGACCTGCATCGTCGATCTCAATTTCCAGAACGGTTCCTGCGCCGACTATCTCGACATGGAACCGCGGCTCGATTTATCGGAAGTTGAATCCCGCCCTGAACGGCTGGACCGGCAATTGCTGGAAGTTATGCTCAATTATCATTCGACAGGCATTGCCGTCATCGCCGCTCCCAACCGGCCGGCGGAAATGCGCTCCTTCGACGAAGCGCTCGTCACGCGCCTGCTCGATCTTGCAGCAAGCTATTTCGACCATGTCGTTATCGATATGCCGCGCACCTGGTTTGCATGGACGGATGCCGTGCTGAAGGGCAGCAACGAGGTGTTCGTCGTCACGGAGATGACGGTACCCGGCCTGCGCCATGCTCAACGATTGGTTACTTCCATTGAAGAGCGCCTCAGCAATGCAGTGAAACCGCTTGTTATCGTTAACCGTTTCGAAGAGCGCAGCTTCGGCCCCGCGCTCAAACGCGCGGATGTGGAAGCAGCGCTGGGCGAACGCTTTGCGGGCACTGTGGGCAACAATTATCGCCTGGTACGCGAGGCCATCGACCGCGGCGTGCCGCTCGAAGCCGTCAAGGCCGGTAACTCCATATCAACCGAACTTCGAAAAATCATTCTTCCGGAGACCGTAAACAGCGCTTCTCAACCGAACGATAAAGGACTTGGCCTACCCTTTAAGCGCCTATTTTCGCGCTGAAGCAGGAGGGGTTTTCAGTGTCATTTTCGGGACGTTTTTCCGCGCGCGGTCCGGCGCCGGCTTCGCCGCCGGCCGAGCAGCCTGCTGAATCTGTTACGGACAAGCCGGTACCGGAAGCGGCACCGGCTGTGCCTGCACCCGTTGCTGCAGCCGAACCCGCAAGCCCCTTTCTCAAGCCAAAACTGCTCGAAGCGAAGGTGCGTCTGCACCGCAAGCTGATCGAGGAGATCAATCTTTCCGCGCTCGAAAAACTGCCGCAAGAGGAATTGCGCGCCGCCATCCTGCCGATCGTCTCGCAATATGTGCTGGCCGAACGCATTGCGCTGAACAAGGAAGAGCTTGAAACCTTCTTCTCGGAAATTCTCGACGAGATGATGGGCCTGGGACCCCTTGAGCCGCTTCTGAAAGACGAAACCATCGCCGATATTCTGATCAACGGCCCCGACAACGTCTTCGTCGAGCGCAAGGGAATGCTGGAAAAAACACAGGTGCGCTTCAAGGACGACGCGCATCTTTTGCGTATCATCACCAAGATCGTTTCAGCCGTCGGCCGCAGGGTCGACGAGTCTCATCCTCTCTGCGACGCACGCATGCTCGACGGCTCGCGCTTCAACTGCGCCATCCGCCCTGTCGGTGTCGACGGCGCGCTGGTCTCGATCCGCAAATTCTCGAAGAAGAAACTGTCTTTGGAAAGACTTGTAGAGGTGAACGCGATCGCGCAGCCGATGGCCGACGTTCTGGCCGCCGCGGTGAAATGCAAGATCACAACCATTATTTCTGGCGGTACGGGTTCGGGCAAGACGACGATGTTGAACGCGCTTTCTGCCTTCATCCCCGAGCACGAGCGCCTTCTCACCATCGAGGACGCAGCCGAATTGCAATTGCAGCAGCCGCATGTGGCGCGCATGGAAACACGCCCGCCGAATATCGAAGGCAAGGGCGAGATCCGCCAGCGCGATCTCGTGAAGAACGCGCTGCGCATGCGCCCCGATCGCGTGATCCTGGGCGAGGTGCGCGGCGAGGAAGCCTTCGACATGTTGCAGGCCATGAATACCGGCCACGAAGGTTCGATGGCGACCATCCATGCCAACAATCCGCGCGAAGCGATTTCGCGCCTGGAGCAAATGCTCGGCATGTCGGCCATGCCGATGACCGTGTCTTCCATGCGCAGCCAGATCGTTGCCGCGCTGAAACTTGTCGTTCAGCTCTCGCGCCTGCCCGACGGCAAACGCCGCATCACCTCCATTGCCGAAATCACCGGCATGGAAGGCGATATCGTGCAGATGCAGGAAATCTATAAATATACACGCACCAGTACCGATGCCGACGGCACCATTCATGGTTTTCACGCGGCGACCGGCGTGCGACCGCGCTTCCTGAATGAGCTGAAAGCGATGGGCATCGATTTCCCCGGCACTTATTTCGATCCCAGCAAGCCTCTCTCCAAGCCCGACTAGGATCAAGCGTCATGAACATGCTCGACAAACTCGATCCTTCGCTGCTGATTGCCGTTGTCATCGGCACGGCTGTGGTGCTCGTGGTCGAGGCGCTTTACCTGCTTTTCTTCGTGCGCCGTTCCTATCGCACCTCCATCAACCGGCGCCTGACGATCGCGCGGAACGATGACAGCCGCGAGAATATCCTGCTGGCACTGCGCCGCGAGCGCGGCCTCTCCAGCGAAGGCCATTATCTCCTGCCTTTCATCAACTTCAACAAGCTGATCTTGCAATCCGGCCTTACGCTCGGCATTCCGAAGCTGATCGTCCTGTTTGCGGTAATCGCCGTAGCCTTCACCATTGCTGCTTTTATCCTGAGTAAAAATATTTTCGCCGCTCTCGGCGTCGCCGCCTTCAGCATGACATTGCTGCCCTATTTTAGCTTGCGCTTCATGCGCGCGCGGCGGCATTCGGCTTTCGGCAAACAGTTTCCCGACGCAATCGACATTATCGTACGCAGCCTGAAAGCAGGCCATCCCGTACCCATCGCAATCTCGATGGTGGCGCGCGAAATGCCCGATCCCGTCGGCACGGAATTCGGACTTGTCAGCGACGAGGTTTCTTTCGGCTCCGACCTCGAGACCGCGATGCGCAATCTGCTCTATCGTGTCGGCCAGGACGACCTACCGCTTTTCGTCACCGCGATTTCGATTCAAACGACGACGGGTGGAAATTTGGGCGAAATTCTGGGTAATCTGTCGCTCGTCATCCGCGAGCGCTTCAAGATGCGCCGCAAGATCAAGGCGATTTCGGCCGAAGGGCGCATCTCCGCCATTATTCTTTCCGCACTGCCGCTCGTGGTTCTCGCCGCAGTACAATTGTCGTCGCCGAATTTTTACGGCGATGTCTGGCAGTATGACATGACGAAAATCGTCCTCGGTATTGCCGCCACATGGATGTTGCTCGGCAATCTCGTGATGATGAAAATGGTCAACTTCAAGATTTGAGCCGCCATGGATATTCTGTTTGACACTTTTGGAAACGACTGGCCGCTGATCGGCGCGGCCCTGCTGCTATTCTTTGCCGTCTTCTCGATTAGCTTCTTGAGTCTGAAGCGCGCGAATGCCAACAAGGAGTTGCGCCGCCGTGCGCAGGGCATCAAGCTCGATGATCAAAACAGCAAACGGGCATTGCGCGGCAAGAGCAAAGCTTCGTTCAACCGTTTCGTCGACGGTCTCTCCAAACATTTCGATTCGATCGACCCCACGAAAGCCAAGGTGCTGCGCAGCCAGCTGATCCAGGCAGGCCTTTACGATCCGCGCTGGGTGGCAGGTTTTTTCACCCTGCGCGCCGTGTTCATGGTTCTCGCCGGTATTACCGCCTATATCAGCCTGCCTTTTTTTCTGAAGGTTGCGGGCAGCCCGAAACATCTTGTCTTGACGGGCGGCTGCGCGCTGATCGGCTATATGGGGCCAGTTTTCTGGCTTAATAGCCGCATCAAAAAGCGTGCGCTGGAACATCGCTCCGGCTTTCCAGATTTCATGGACCTGCTTGTCGTCTGCGCCGATGCCGGGGTGAGCATGGAAGCATCCCTGAACCGGGTGGGCACCGAACTTGCCGAAAGCTATCCCTCCCTTTCCGCCAACCTGCATCTTGCCGTTCTCGAAATCCGGGCGGGCAAGACCATTTCGGACGCGCTCGAGCATCTGGGCGAGCGGCTGTCCATCGAGGAAGCGCGCACTTTTGCCACGCTTTTGCAGCAATCGGAAGAACTGGGCTCGAGCCTGACCGAGGCCCTACGCGTTTATTCGGACGAAATGCGCCACAAGCGCCTCTCCCGCGCCGAGGAAAAAGCCCATGCCCTGCCTGCCAAGCTGGTGTTGCCGCTCGGGATCTTCATTTTTCCCATCCTGTTCGTGGTGATCTTGCTGCCTGCAGTCATGAAAGTATCCCACCTGCATCATTGACGGAGAGATTGACTTTTAATCCCGCATCCCTAACCCTTAACGAAACGAGAAACCCATGTTGAGTTTTCGCCCATTTGCCATAATGTTTTGCGCGCTTAGCTTAAGCGCCTGTTCGGAATTCGCCAATGACGATTTCGACACCGGCAGCATCGCAACGCCGGATGTGCCGCTGTCCTTGGTCGCTCCCGCCGCTGTCGCGCCGGCCACGCCGCAGGAACACGCAGCACAGGGCCGCCTCTATCTCGACAAAGGGCTTTATGGCCTGGCCGAAACCGAATTTCGCGCCGCCGTCGAACTAAAACCGCGCAATGCCGAAGCCTGGCTCGGCCTGGCCGCAGCTTACGACAATCTGCGCCGCTTCGATCTTGCGGATCGTGCCTATGCGCAGGTGAAAAAACTGCTCGGCGACTCGGCTGAGCTACTCAACAACGAGGGCTATTCGCAACTGATGCGCGGCAATCTGAAGAAAGCGCGCGCCATGTTCGAAAAGGCGCAGGCGCAGGCCCCGGACAACCCGGTAATCGCCGACAATATCAAAAAGGTCGATGCCGCGCTGACGATGAATTTGCCGAAGGTGATGTAAGTTTGATTATTTTGCTGTGGTGAGTAGGTTTTTATCCTGGCTCGCAGCCCATTCGTTGCAGGCTTGCTGAGCAAGTGACGTGATTTCTTCGTTCGGGAACCGCCATCGCCACCAGTTCGCCACAATAGAGGCGATAGGCTTTACAATAGGTTCTTTTATAAATGATTTTAAAGAGACGCTGGGATAAGTTTGGTCGAATAGCACTTTTGTTCTTTCCGTAACATCTGCGGCATAGCTATCGAGATAAGGCCTCTTCCCTTTTTCATAACAGGCATATCTAAAATCATCAGATGTCGGGACATAGTCAGGATCGCCTGTATAGATTTGAGAAGCTTTATACTTCTCTTCATTCTGTGCCGAATAAGGGGCGGTTTGCATGGTGACTTGAACAAAAAGTGTCATCGATTATCTCCTTATAATTAAATTAATGGTGGAGGAAAGGCGAAAAAGTTCAAACCTCTTTCAGGAGTTACAGAACTGGGCATTCTTTTGCAAGAGGGCGGATCTTAATGAAGTGGTACAAACGGCGGTGTAAGTCTGATTTGGTCTTTGGCAGCAAGTTGGGAAGTAACCTTGCGTACGGATGCAATACTGGCCTTCAGCCGTTCCGAAAGATGCCGTTCGGCCACGTAATCTATGGCGCCCGAACGCAGTTCGGGAAGTAATGACAAAATCTGCTTCGCAAGCAATGTCTCGTCCATGTCGGGATAGCGATGCGTGCTGCTTGCGTGCTTTTTGGTTTCATAGGTAAATTCGGAAGAGAACCCTAGCGATTCAATAAAGTCACTTGCTTCTAAAATAGAGCGCGTAGCATGCAATGCTTTAGGAAGGGGATTAATATGCTCGTAGATCGCTGCCGCTGGATAAATATAGCAGCGGCGAGATTCTGCGCCGACTGTTACTATACATCCGGCGTCTCGCACCAGCACCTGTCCACGCATGCCCTGATGTGCCCGCAAATAAAGCGCGGTCATTTCCGTATCGAGCAAACGCTTGTCCAGTAAGTCGGTAAGAGGTGTAACTAAGGATAGATCGGCTAAGTGCGTGTCAATAATGTAGCCCGCTTGCTGATGCTCTTGAATTGCGCTGTTTAGACGCTCTAGTGGTATTTCGCCATCAAGTCCTAAGCCGCCAATATAAACACGCGTTGCCGGATCAATCTGATAAATAGCCGAGGCAAGCATAGCATCCGCCAAAGGGCTGCTGAGTGTCGGCAATGGCTCGGTTGCTAATACATCACCACCTATATCCACTGCCATAAGCTGCGGCGTTCCAAGATACTTGCGCAGATCATGCAATGCCGCTACTAACCCTGTCACGCCTTCATGCGGATTGAGAATAAAATGCTGTATGCGCGGATCGGCCTGAACTAGCACCGCCTGATTGATTAGCTCGCCTGAAGGAAAAGCGGTAGCGGGCATTACCTCGCCGACATTTTTGCCGACAGACTTTAATGCGGATAGCTCTACACAACGGCGCGGTCCCGGCAACGGATCTTTAATGAATCGTTCCCACGCTAGACTTGCAACTGAAACCGTCATTCCTTTTTGCAGGAAATGACTGGCTAACAGATGAGCTGTAATAGAATCTCCACCGCCTCCAAGCGCGACAATTAAAAGCGATGATGGCATAGGCTGGCTGGCTCGTTCAAACCGCTGTTTATTTATTGCATATCAAATTGATACTATACAATGGCTGCAAATGCCAAACCAAAATCGGCAGTGCTCATAATAGAAATTTCAAACCGCCGCTCTCGCACTGCCAGCGCGGTTTCCAAGTGCATTTCCAAATGCTAACTATGAAATGGTGGACACTACAGGGATCGAACCTGTGACCCCTTCCATGTCAAGGAAGTGCTCTACCGCTGAGCTAAGTGTCCTATTCAGAAGCCAGAAACCGGAAATCAGATGGCCTGTCAACACTTGTAGCTGGATTCCTACTCCCCGCGAGCTACGGCAGACAAGACGCGGGAATGAGCGGATATGGATTACGGCATCAAAGCTTATTCGCTAAGCATTTCACCTGCGGACACCCAGCAGCTCTGCGGTAGAGCACTTCCTTGACATGGAAGGGGTCACAGGTTCGATCCCTGTAGTGTCCGGCGAAGCCCGAAAGGGCGAAGACGGACTTTGATCGACCTGTGACCTTTATTTTGTCATTCGCACTGCGCGCTCATTTATGGTTCGATCCCCGCAGTGTCCACCATTCATTTTCCGATAGTTAAAATACTTACAAAGAAACCCTTGCCAATTTTACCAAGTTGTAATCGCATATAAACTACTGTACGGCGTTGCACCATGCGAAGGCAGACGATGGATAGGTTCTTGGCTTTCCAAAGTTCATTTAAATTCTCGAAGAGATTTTTATTTCTACTCATTCCTGCTTTTTTCATAGCTGCGAATATAGCGTTATTAAAGGCGCAAGAAAGCAAATATCATCCTCTGGATTTTACAAAAGCTTTAGTTTTAACGAGAGGCAAGATTCACCCAATTGCTCCTGGTAGTAAGTACTTAAATAAAACGGAAGCTTGCGAATTTTTGAAAGAGATTGATGGCTGGAAAAAATGCGAAAATATAGATCTTTTTATAAGCCCCCTCTCGCCTGAAATAGACAACCTGATTGTTTCTTCTCCCAATACCAGCGGATATGTGAAATTCGATGACTGGAATGATAAGGATAAAAGTCGGGCGATAGAACAGATTTGGAATTCTTTTATAGAGGCTACGAAAATTCAGGGCGAAGCTCTAGGTGAAAAAATCACTCCTATAAAGTGGTACATATATCCAACCTTGAATAAATCAAAAGCTTATATGTACTATGCTATTTTGATGAATTGGAATGGAACTAACGTCATCAATGTAAAGGCATCCCTCTTCGACAGAAGCGGCTATATACCTTTTACGTTTGTACCGGACAAATCGGATATTTCCCAGCAAGAATTGCAAAGGCTTCTGGAAATCACCCTCAGCTCTTATGAAAGCAATAAAAACCAGTCCTATTCTAAATTTTCAAATGGTGACAAAATAGCATTGGGTGGTGCGCTGGGAGTGCTGGCGACGCTTGTTGGTGTAAAATTTGGAAAAGTTGCTGCATTAGGAATTGCAGCATTAGCCTTAGCCATTTTAAAGAAACTATGGTTTTTATCATTTATTCCACTTGTCTGGTTTAAAAAACTCTTCTCAAGAAAAACTCAAAAATGACGTTAATACCTTGGTTGCCTGTCGATTAAAATAGCTTCTTAAGCCGCCAGCATGCGGTTGACCTCGTTCACGAGGTCTTTCAGATGGAAAGGCTTCGAGAGGATGCGCGCATTTTTCGGCGCCTGACTGTCCGGGTTGAGCGCCACGGCGGCAAAGCCGGTGATGAACATGACCTTCAGATCTGGATCGAGTTCGGTTGCCCGGCGCGCAAGCTCGATACCGTCCATCTCCGGCATCACGATATCGGTCAG
The DNA here is from genome assembly GCA_963714065.1 of uncultured Alphaproteobacteria bacterium. Classification (GTDB taxonomy): domain Bacteria; phylum Pseudomonadota; class Alphaproteobacteria; order Rhizobiales; family UBA4765; genus JAZKID01. Next base: position 960,466 of record OY970226.1, read on the forward strand.
CAGCAGGGTAAAGGCTTCCTCGCGCAGGCGCTCATAGGCCGAGCGGCCATTATCGTAGGAGACGACATCGAAACCGGCATTGATCAGCGCCTTGGCCAGAAAACGGCGCATGTCGTTGTCGTCTTCCGCGAGCAATATTTTCGAAACCGTCATGTCCTCAAGTCCTGTCATCAGTCCTAAAGATGCGCATGCGCGGTAAACAACCCCTAAAGCCGCAAACAAATTTCACGGCAATTTTTGACCGATTTGCGGCGAAATGGAAAGCAATCATTAATCCTTCATGCCACAGTTGCAGTGGACAGCGCCGGTTTTTAAAGGCACAATTTGGCGGAAAGATGTTGATTTGCCGATGAACGACCGCTTAAAGCAACCTTCGCCCGGTTTCGAGGTCATCGCGCCGCAGATCCTGAACGCGCCGCTCCTTCTGAATTCGCCTCATTCCGGCCGCGCCTACCCTGAGGATTTCCTGCGCGCCTCGCGCCTCGATGCCAACAGCTTGCGCCGCTCGGAAGATGCTTTCGTCGACGATCTGCTGCGCCCGGCGGCGACTGGCGGCGTACCGCTGATACATGCGCTTTTCCCGCGCGCCTTTCTCGACGTGAACCGCGAGGCCTATGAGCTCGATCCTGCGATGTTCGCAGGCCCCCTGCCCCCTTTCGTAAATTCGCGCTCGATCCGGGTTGCGGGCGGCCTCGGCACATTGCCGCGCATCGTTGCCGACCGCGAGGAGATCTACGCAAAACCACTGAAAGTAGAAGAAGCGCTCCTGCGTATCGAGCGCCATTACAAGCCCTACCACCAGGCCCTCAAAACCTGGCTGCAGCGGCTGCGCCGGCAGTTCGGGCATGCGGTAATGATCGACTGCCATTCCATGCCCTCCGTGTCGCGCGGCAGCTCCGAAAAGGTGAAGGCCGATTTCGTGCTCGGCGACCGCTACGGCACGTCCTGCGCGCCGGGCATTCTCGACATCGTGCACAAGACGCTGGAAAGTTTCGGCTATCGCGTGGCGCGCAACAAGCCTTATGCGGGCGGATTCATTACCGAGCATTATGGCGCACCGGCGCTCGGCTGCCATGTGCTGCAGCTCGAAGTCAATCGAGCGCTTTACCTCGATGAAGCAACATACGAGAAAAAGCCCGATTTCGATGTGATCGCGCTGAGGCTTTCGCAAACGGTTGCGGCATTGCTGACCCATCTCGATGCGGCGCTCGATACAAGGCCGCTGGCTGCCGAATAATGAAACGCGGCCGCATAAAATACGTGCTTCTTTCCGGAATGCTTCTTGCGGCGCTGTCATGCCAAACAACAAATGCCGCATCGCAAAATTTCCAGGCCTGGGTGGAAAATTTCAAACCGCGTGCAATTGCTCGCGGCATTCCCGAAGCTCTTTACCTGCAGGTGATGCGCTCCATCGCCCCCGATCTGTCGGTGATCAAGGCCGATAAGGAACAGCCGGAGGCGACCGAGGAGATCTGGCAATATCTCAACCGCCGCGTTTCCGACTGGCGCGTGCGCGCCGGGCGCGCAAAATTCAACGAGACTGTCGCCTTGCTCGATCGCATCGAGAAAACCTATGGCGTCGACCCTGCCATCGTCGCAGCCGTGTGGGGCATGGAATCTTCATATGGCGATCTGGTCGACAATCCGAAATATATGAAACCGGTGCTGGTTTCGCTTGCAACGCTGGCCTGGAATGAACCGCGGCGGCGCAAATATTGGGAGCAGGAATTGCTCAATGCCTTGATCATCGTCGCGCGCGGCTATGCACGACCGGGAGACATGATCGGCTCATGGGCAGGTGCCATGGGCCATACGCAATGGATGCCGGAAGTGTGGCTGCATATAGGGCTCGACTTCAACAATGATGGCAAGATCTCGCCCTTCGGTCCGCCGGACGACGCGCTAGCAGGCGTTGCGCATTATATGCGCGCGCGCGGGAAATATCAGCCGGGCGTGCCGTGGGGATATGAAGTCAAAGCCTTGCCGCAATTCAATTTCAAACTCGCCGACAATCGCACCATGCGCAGTTTAAGCGATTGGCAAGCGCGCGGCTTACACCGGGCTGATGGAAAACCTTTCGATGGTCACAGCATACAGGCGCGTGCTTTTTTTCCGGCGGGGGAAAACGGCCCCGGTTTTGTGCTGACGCAGAATTTCCGCGCCGTGATGACCTATAACCCTTCCTTTAAATACGCACTGGCCGTCTGCCTGCTTGCCGACCGCCTGAAAGGCGGCGCGGGCTTGCTGACACCATGGCCGGGCGCGGAGGCGGCCTTGTCGCTCGAGGAAATGATCGAGCTGCAGCAGCGCCTGACCGCGCTTGGCTTCAATACCGAAGGCACGGACGGCCGCGTGGGTCTCACCACGATCAAGGCCATTCAGGATTATCAGAAGAGCCGCGGCATGATAGCTAATGGCGCAGCAGGCCCCCGCGTGCTGCAAGCCTTGCGTGGAGAAAAAAGCTGATGCGCAAATTTGTTTTCATGGCTGCGCTTTTTGCGAGCCTGCCCGCGCTGGCACAGGAACATCCCGACATGGCGCCGGAAGCGATTTTCAAGGCGCAGGCGAATTTCCGCCAATGCCTGATCAATCTGTGGCCACAGGCGGAAGCACGCGGCATATCGGCCATAACCTATAACCAGGCGCTTGGCGATCTTGAGCCGGACATGCCGATTATCGATCTCATGAGAAAGCAGCCGGAGTTCGAGCGTCCGCTCTGGTCCTATATCGACGATCTCGTCACTTCGATGCGCGTGGCCAAAGGCAGACAGATGGTGGCAAAATACAAAGCCATCTGGCCGCGCATGGAGCAGCGCTTCGGCGTCGACCGCTACACCCTGATCGCCTTGTGGGCGGTCGAATCCAATTTCGGCAAAAGCATCGGCGACCGCTCCGTCATCCGCTCCACCGCCACTTTGTCCTGCATCGGGCGGCGGCAGGATTATTTCAGGAACGAGCTTTTGAGCGCGCTGGAAATTCTGCAGGGCGGCGATGTGCCGCCCTCGCATCTGCGCGGCTCATGGGCGGGCGCTTTCGGCCATACGCAATTCATGCCCTCCACCTTCAGGCCTTATGCGGTCGATTTCGACGGCGACGGCAAGAAGAACCTGGTCGATTCCATTCCCGATGCGCTGGCCTCGACTGCCAATAATCTTAAAATGGATGGCTGGGAAACGGGCAAAACCTGGGGGTATGAAGTCAAGCTCGCCCCGAAATTCGATCTGCGCCTGACCGGCAAAACGCTGGCCCTGTCCGCCTGGAAGCAGGCGGGCGCAAACCGCGCAAACGGCCAAGCCTTTCCGCGACCGGAGGATACGGCGGCGCTGGCGCTGCCTGTGAGTGCGAGGGGGCCTGCCTTCCTGCTGATGAAAAATTACGAAGTGCTGCACCGCTATAATGGTTCCGAAGCTTATGGCTATGCGGTTGCGCATCTGGCCGACCGCATACGCGGCGGCGGCGCCCTGATCGGCAAATGGCCGCGCAATATTCGCATGCTGTCGGAAGCCGAAAGACAGGAATTGCAGCAACGGCTTACGGCGGCCGGCTTCGATACGGCGGGCACGGAGGGGCGTATCGGCGCCAAGACCCGGGCCGCCATCCGTAATTACCAGATCAGCATTGGCCTTCCCGCCGACGGCTTTCCCGCGCCAGAACTGCTGCAAAGGCTCCGCAACGCGCAATAAGTCGCGTTTTTTGCTGGAAATTTTTTCCAATTCGCTTAAATTGTGCGCATGACAAACTCATTGCGTAATGTTTTGTGGGTTTTCGCGGTTCTCGTGACGGGCGTGCTGATCGATGCAAAAACGCCCGTTCGTGCGCAATATACCGTTTTCGATTTTTTCGAGCAGGGTTACCGCGCATCCCCATCGCAATCCCAGCGCCGCTATCAGCGAAGATATCAATATGAAGACGATTGGGACGACGACGATGACCGCTGGCGCCGCAGAGAGCGGCGCGACCGCCAGCGCATGCGCGAGCGGCGCGAGGTTTCCGCAGACAGTCCGAAATGGACGGAAATGCCCAAGAATGCCGACGCGAAAGTCATTCTCGTCATCGGCGACCAGATGGCGGATGGGCTGGCGCAGGGTTTACGCGAGGCGTTTAGCGCCGATCCCGGCGCGCGCATCGTGTCTGCGGCGAAAGAAGGCTTGGGACTTGCCGGCAAACAGGCGGGCACTTTCGCGCAATTTGCCAAGGACAAGCTTGCCGCTGAAAATGCCGCCGCCATCATCGTTATGGCAGGTATCAACGATCGCGGGGATGCCGACGACAACGGCAAGAGCACTCCCTTCCGCTCGGACCGCTGGCGCACGCTCTATTTTGAGCATGCCGAAAGCCTGATGCAGGCGCTAAAAGGCAAGCCGGTGCCGGTTTACTGGGTCGGCCTGCCCAGCGCCTTAAGCAAGGAGATGTCGGGCGACCTTGCCTATCTGAACGGCCTTTACCGCCAGAAAGCCTATGCGGCCGGGGCAAAATTCATCGACGTCTGGGAAGGTTTCGTCGACGAGGACGGCGATTACATGGCAATCGGCCCCGATGTAAACGGCAACCAGCGCCGCTTGCGCCTGCGCGACGGCATGACGCTGACACCGGCCGGCAACCGCAAGCTTGCCTTCTATGCCGAGAAGGAATTGCGCCGCGATCTCTCCTTTGCGCAATCTCCCAAACCCGCAATGCCGGAAACGGTTGGGCCAAGCGTGAACGAAGATGCAAACAAACCGGCCGTGTCCAACGCCTATACCGGCCCCGTGATCCCGCTCGGCAAGAACCAGGAAACGGGGGGTGCTGCACTGATGGGCGCGACCTTCGACACGAACGAAACCACGGGTTCGGTATCGCAAGCCCCCTTGCCGAAACCCGGCCGCAGCGACGATTTTGCCTGGCCGCTGGAAGCGCGGCAGAAACTGCCTCCGGTCAAAGCGGAAAAGCCCGAGGTCAAACTTTCCAAAAAGAAAAACTGAGAGCGCCGCTCATAATCCGATGACCGCACGAGCAGGCACGGCCAAGGGCATATTTCTGGTTGTCACGTCTTCGCTGATGTTCGCAAGCTATGGCGTGTGGGCCAAGCTGATCGGCAACCAGTTTGCCGTTTTCTATCAGGGCTGGTCGCGGGCGCTGATGATTACACTCATCCTGCTGCCCATCCTTCTTTACAGAAAAGAGATTGTACCCATCGCACGCAAGGATTGGGGCTGGATGGCCGTGTTCGCCGGCTTTACCTCGCTGACGCAGGCGCCGCTTTTCTACGCCTTCACGCATATGGATATCGGCAGCGCAACGCTCCTGTTTTTCGTGGCGCTGCTGCTGACCATGTATGCCATAGGCATCGTTTTCCTCGGCGAGACATTAACTCCCGTCAAATGCGCCTCCTTTCTGTTTGCCATTGCCGGGCTCTATCTCATTTTTTCGTTTTCGCTTGCCGCCTTCACCCTGCTTGCGGCCTTCATGGCGATGCTGAACGGCGTTGCGAGCGGGGGCGAAGTTTCGTTTTCGAAAAAACTGTCCGGGCACTATTCGGCGCTTTACCTGACATGGATCAGCTGGACTGCTATCGTAGTCACGAATGCGCCTGTTTCCTTCTGGCTGCATGAGCCGCAATATCTGCCGTCCTTCGAAACCGTCTGGCTTTATCAGGGTGCTTATGTGGTTGCGAGCATTGCGGGGTTTTGGGCCATCATCGAGGGGCTGAAATATATCGAAGCAAGTTTGGGCGGGCTTTTAGGACTTCTCGAAGTGGTTTTCAGCGTCATGGCCGGCATTTTCATTTTCCATGAAACGCTGTCCGCAAAAATTATGGCGGGCGCCTGCTTGATTCTTTTCGCGGCGGCACTGCCGCATCTCTATGGTATAGGAATGCAGGAACGGAAAGCCTGAAGGTGGAACGTGTATCTGGCAAGCGATAACGGCACCGGCGCCAGCGAAAAAATCCTCGCACGGCTCGTCAACGCCATGAAGGAAGGACCGAAACCTTCTTATGGCGGCGACGATCTGACACAGGCGGTGGAGCGCGAGCTTGCAATCTTGTTCGAGCACGAAGTCGCGGTTTTTCTCGTCACCTCGGGAACAGCCGCCAATGCGCTTTCGCTTGCGCATATCGCACCACCATGGAGCGCGATTTTTGCGCATGAAGAGGGACATGTCGTCACGTCGGAATGCGGCGCGGTCGAGTTCTTCTCCACGGCCCGGCTTGTTAGCCTGCCCGGCGTCAACGGCAAGATCGCGCCCGAACACATCGAGCGGCAGATCGAACATATCTGCTGCGAGAAGCGGCACGGAATGCGCGCGGGCGCACTGACGCTCACCAATCTCACCGAGGTCGGCACCTGCTATTCTCCGCAGGAAACGAAACTGCTGACGGAGCAGGCCCGCCGCCACGGCATGAAAACGCATCTCGACGGCGCGCGTTTTGCCAATGCCGTCGCCACGCTGAACTGCAAACCGGCCGACCTCACCTGGCGCGCGGGAATAGACGTGATGTCGCTTGGCGCCACCAAGAACGGAGCGATTGCGGCGGAAGCGATCATCTTTTTCGACACCAAACTTGCGCAGGATTTCAGCTTTCGCCGCATGCGCGCGGGTCACTTGATCTCGAAGCACCGCTTCATTGCCGCGCAATTCTTAGCCTGGCTCGAGGACGGGCACTGGCTGGAGCTCGCGCGCCACGCCAATGCAATGGCGAAAAAATTGGCGGAAGGTTTTCAGGCAAAAGGAATTCCGCTTGCTTTTCCCTGCGAAGGCAACGAGGTTTTTGTGTGCCTGCCCGAAAAGCTGGAAAAAGACTTGCGCCAGAAAGGCGCGCTCTTTCATACCTGGAGCAGTTTCAGCATGGCTTCCCCGCAACCGGAGAATACCGTTCTGTCGCGCTTCGTCTGCGCCTTTTCCACGCGAGACGCAGATGTGGACGGGTTTTTGAAACTGTTATGATTTAACGTTGCCGGCATCACCTCTTTTCCGACCCGCTCAAATCTCCATAAAACTAGATAAACAAAGGGTTTCTAGCTTCCAAGAGCCGCTATGGTTAACGAAATTAGCCATAAATAAAGCCTATGCTTGAGCCTCTTTCGCGCTTATGCCAGTGCTGCCTGATGCTGATCGATACGCTCGCCAATCCCATCCCGCCCGGCACCGTTACGGGCGAGATCAAAACCGCCGACAACCTCACCCTGCGCTTTGCGCGCTGGCCCGCCGAAGGCACAAAACGGCTCGGCACGGTATGCCTGTTCCAGGGGCGTGCCGAATATATCGAAAAATATTTCGAGACCGCCGGGCAGATCAGAAAGCGCGGCTTTGCCGTTGCGACATTCGACTGGCGCGGCCAGGGCGGCTCGCAACGCCTTTTGCCAAATCCGCGCATGGGACATGTCCGCACATTCGACGATTACGCGCTCGACCTCAAGGCATTCATGGAGCAGGTGGTGCTGCCCGATTGTCCGCCGCCCTATTACGCGCTGGCCCATTCCATGGGCGGGCTGATCCTCACCCTGGTCGAACCAAGGGCACGCAGCTATTTCGAGCGCATGGTGCTGCTGGCCCCGCTCTACGGCCTTGGCGATATGTATCAGCCTGTTGGAGCCGCGCGCCTTGCCACCAAGCTGCTCGCGCGCCTTGGCTTCAAGAAATCCTACCCGCCCGGCGAGGGCGACACGCTGACCGATTTTCAGCCTTTTATCGGCAATGTGCTTACAAGCGATCCGGTGCGCTTTTCCCGCAATGGCGATGTAGTACGAAAAGCATCGCATCTATCTCTCGGCAGCCCGACGATCGGCTGGGCGCATGCGGCTTTTGCGGCCATGGACCGCGCACTCGATCCCATGTTCCTACAGCGCATTGCCGTACCGATTTTGATCGTTGCGGCAGGTGCCGACAAAATCGTTTCCAATATCGCAATCGAGCAGGCCGCGGTGCGGTTGCGCGCGGGCTCGCGTATCGTGCTGCCGGGCGCGCAGCACGAAATTCTCCAGGAGCGCGATCCGTTTCGCGAGCAGTTCTTCGCCGCCTTCGATGCCTTCATTCCCGGCACGCCTGTGTATAGCTGAACACAGTTGATTGACAGGGGGCGCGCAAAGTCTTCTTGTCGCGCGGTGCGGTTTCACTGTCGTGACATCGCAACCCTTTACATCAAAGGGTGTATCCTCCCTGAACTTAAAAAGGCCGCGTAAGCGGCCTTTCTTTTAAACAATTGCAAATTTACAAAGTTCAGATTATCGGAATGGAAGCATGAATAAAGAAAATGAATTTGTCTGCTGTTTCTGCGCCAATTCAATACATGATGATGCAATAAACCTGACTCTATCATCAATAAAAGCAGGAGAAGAGCAGCAAACTCTTTATGCGCATAAACGATGTTTGATATCGATTATCCATGACTCTGTTCCCATTCACCCTGATTTCCAATAAAGCTTGAACTCATGAGCAAGGACCTGAGAAAAGCCGTTTTTCCCGTCGCGGGCCTAGGCACGCGCTTCCTGCCCGCGACAAAAGCCATCCCGAAGGAAATGCTGACCGTGGTCGATCAGCCCGTGATCCAGCATGTGGTGGATGAAGCGCGCGAGGCTGCGCTTGAGCATTTCGTCTTCGTCACAGGCCGCAACAAGGGCGCAATCGAGGATCATTTCGATTATCAATTCGAACTCGAGCAGACCCTGCGCGAACGTGGCAAGAAAGCCGAGCTTGAAGCCCTGGCGCGCGCCCTACCCGCCGCCGGAACCACGAGTTTTACACGTCAGCAATCGCCGCTGGGTCTGGGCCATGCGGTGTGGTGCGCGCGCGATATTGTCGGCGATGAACCTTTCGCGCTCCTGCTTCCCGATATGCTGCACAAGAAGAAAAGCAAAAGCTGCATGGCGCAGCTTGCCGAGGCCTACAGGAAAAATCCCGGCAATTACGTTGCCGTTTACGAAGTGCCACGCGAGCAGGTGAAAAATTATGGCATTGTCGGGCGCGGGAAAGATGTGGGCGCCGGTTTTGAGATCACGCAGATGGTCGAGAAGCCTTCCCCCGATAGCGCGCCTTCAAATCTTGCCATTTCCGGCCGCTATATTCTGGAGCCCGCCATTTTCGATATTCTCGGCACCCAGGAGCGCGGCGCGGGCGGCGAAATCCAACTCACCGACGCGATGCTGACGTTGAGCCTGTCCCGCCCCTTCTATGGCGTAACCTTCGACGGCACGATTTTCGATTGCGGCAACAAGCTCGGCTTTTTGCTGGCGAATGTCGCTTATGGCCTGGCGCAGGCGGATATCGGAGCGGAATTAAAGGCCGGAATCGGAAAGCTGATAAAATAATGCTTTCCCTTCCTTCAGAAAAAGGTAATATTTTCAATATTTTAGGTCTCGGATTGACACAAACCGGCTTTATGCTCCTTACTTGAAAAGGTATGAAGCTGAAATTGGCTGGCACCTCTTCCGATCCCGTTATCTCCGCCCTGCGCACGCTCGAATGCGAGACCGAGGCGCTGGATGCGCTCTATGCTGCCTTGCAGGACGGCATGAGCACGGGATTTCGCGAAGTCGTCGAGGAGATTTTCTCTAGCTCGGGGCGGATCATCGTCGCCGGCATGGGCAAGTCCGGCCATGTCGCACGCAAGCTTGCCGCTACTCTAGCTTCTACCGGCACGCCCGCCTATTTCGTGCACCCTGCCGAAGCCGGGCATGGCGATCTCGGCATGATCCGTTCGGAAGATGTCGTCATCGCATTGTCATGGTCGGGTGAAACTGCGGAACTTAAAACCCTCATCGATTATGCCAAGCGTTTCGGCGTGCTGCTGATCGCGCTCACTGCGGAAGCCGGCAGCACGCTCGCGCAGGCGGCCGATATCGCACTTACACTTCCGAAAGTCGCCGAAGCCTGCCCGAACGGGCTTGCGCCGACATCCTCCACGCTGATGCAGATGGCGCTCGGCGATAGCCTCGCCATCGCGCTTTTGGAGCGCCGCGGTTTTTCGGCGCAGGATTTCCGCGTCTTCCATCCGGGCGGCCGCCTTGGCGCTGGTCTGAAGCATTTGCGCGATGTCATGCGCAAGGGAAAAGAGCTGCCATTGGTGAAAAAAGGCACGAGCCTGAAAAACGCCATCCTCGCCATTACGCAGGGGCGCATGGGCTGCGCGCTCGTCGTCGATCAGGACGGCCTGCTTGCCGGCATCGTCACCGACGGCGATTTGCGCCGCGCTTTCGAAAAAGGCCAGTTCGCCGATGTGAAAGTGGACGACATCATGACTCACAAGCCGCATATTTTGCCGCAGGATGCGATCACCACGGAAGCATTGAACGTTATGAACAGCGCCAATATCACCGTGCTGCCCGTCATCGATGCGCAAGAAAAACCCATCGGCCTCGTGCATCTGCACGATTTGCTGCGGCTGGGCGTGGCTTGATAATTACGGCCTGTACCCCGGCGGTACGGGCGGTGCCTTGTCCATGATCAGAATAGTAACGCGCGAATTGCTGACCGAGCGCGGCTCGTTTGGCAGCAGAAGCTCGGTATCTGCCTTGCCGGTTACGGAGAAAATCTGCGTTTGCGGCATGCCGCCTTCCGCAAGTATGGAGCGCACGGCATTGGCGCGGTCGGCGGACAGATCCCAGTTCGTATAGCCGGGGCGGCCGGACAGGGCGACACCCGTCGTATGCCCCGTAACCGCAACGGGGCTGGACAGGCGCTTGAGCACCGGGCCGAGAACGCGAAGCGCCGTGCGCGTGCGGTCATAGGGGAATTTCGAACCTTCGGGGAACATGGCGCGCCCTTCCTGGTCGATCAGCGAGATTTGCACGCCGTCCGGCGTATCCTCGATCAGGATATTCGAACTTAAGGACGTGACCTCCGGCATCGACTGCCAGGCCTGACGCAAGGTTGCAGCCGCCGAGGAGTAACCCATTTTCTTCGTGACCGTATCGCGCGGGCTGCGGCTTGTTTCATGCGTGCTGAATGCGGGCCCCTGCTGGGGAGCAAGATCGTGGTCGCTGCTGGAAAAGGCGACTTCCTCCTTCTGCATTTCCTGGCTTAAATCTTTCAGATAATCTTTCAGCGGCACGCCGTCGACTTCGACGACGCCATTAACGCGGCGCTCCTGCTGCACGCCGAAAGCTTCGCGCATGGAGCCGGCCATGATGCTCATCTGCGCCTTGTCTTGCGAAGAGAAGGCGACAAGCATGACGAAATAGGCGAGCAAAAGACCCATGAGATCGGCGAAGGTGACGAACCAGCCGTGCCCTCCGGAATGTCCGCCTTTTTTCTTGCGCGCCATTGTGGGTTTATCTTCCTTACGCGGCTTCCGCCTCTTCCTCGTCCATCTCGGTGCGTGTCTTATGCGGCAGATAGGCCACCAGCATTTCGCGGATAAGCGCCGGGCTTTTGTTCTCGCGCATCTGCAGCACGCCGTCGATGATTAATGTGTCGGTGATCTCGTCGTGATGCAGTTTCAGCTCGAGCTTTTCGGCCATCGGCAGGGTGATGAAGTTGGCGACTACGGCGCCGTAAAGCGTCGCCAGCAGCGCAGTTGCCATAAACGGGCCAAGTTTGGAAGGATCGGTCATGTTGGCGAACATCTGCACCATGCCCATGATGGTGCCGACCATGCCGAAGGCAGGCGCGCAATCGCCGATTGCCTTGTAAACTTTCACGCCTTCTTCAAGGCGCGTGGCATTGAGATCGCGCTCGCGCTCCATCACGTCGCGAATGAATGCCGGGTCGTAACCATCCGCAACCATACGTACGCCCTTGGCAAGGAATTTGTCGTCGACTTCGACCGATTCGAGCGCGATCGGCCCCTTCTTGCGGACAATATCCGCCATCTCGGCAATTTTCTCGATCAGGTCGCGCGGCGCCATGCGTTTATGGCCGAAAGCGAATTTAGCACCGACGACAAGGCCGGTCATCACGGTTTTCAGTTCAAAGCGAATAAGAGTTGCCGCAAACACGCCGCCGCCGATCACGATGGCGCCGTGCTCGGACACGAACATTTCGAGATTGCCGCCGGACAGCGCAAGGAAGCCAAGCGTAATAAGCGCGATGGCAAAGCCCAGGATTGTTGCTATATCCATTTACGGCCTGCGCCCCGGCCCCAGGCCGCATTTTTTAAACTTCTGTTTACTCATGCCGCGACGCGACGCTCCATTCTGGAGGTTATCGCTTCTGAGAATGCGCGATTTACGTAAATAATCCTTATCCTTGCGGCGATTTTCGTGATGGAAATATGCGGTAATTTGCCTTGCCTTCGAGTTTGCGCGCTTTAAAACAGACTTTATTAATCAAAAGTGAATGCGGCAGTAAATAATTACAGCCAGCCGGCAAGCTCGCGGCGCGCAACATGCGTAATAATACGCATGCCTTCGGTTGAATCGTTCAGGGCCGGCAGATAGGCGAATTTCTCGCCGCCGTTTTGCAGAAAAATATCGCGGTTTTCGACGGCAAGCTCTTCCAGCGTCTCGAGACAATCCGCCGTGAAGCCGGGCGCGACGATGGCAAGTTTTTTGACGCCTTCGCACGCCAGGCGCTTCACGGTTTCATCCGTGTAGGGCTTGACCCATTCATCGGTGCCGAAACGCGACTGAAAGGCATGCAGGAAATTGTTTTCGCTCTTGCTCAGCTTATCGCGCAGCAGGCGCGCGGTTTTCACGCACTGGCAATGATAGGGGTCGCCTTTCAGCAAATAATTTTCCGGCACGCCATGAAAGCTGGCAAGCAGGATATCTGGCTCAAAATCCAGCTTGCCGAGACTTGCCTTGAGCGAGGATGCAAGCGCCTCGATATAGACTTCATCATCATGCCAGGGCGGCGCCGTGCGCACCGCCGGCTGCCAGCGCATTTTTCTGAGAGCCTCGAAAGCCTTGTCGCAGGCGGTCGCCGTTGTCGCCGCGCAATATTGCGGATAGAGCGGCAGCAGCAGGATGCGGTCGCATCCTTGTTTTTGCAAGACGTCGATACGGCTCTGCGTCGAAGGCCTGCCATAACGCATGGCCCAATCGACGATCACATCGCTACCCAGTTCCGCCTGCAACCTTTCAGCCTGTGCGCGCGTGGTGGTTTTTAAAGGGCCCTCGTCGCGCTCCTTGTTCCAGATGCTTTCATAATCACGCCCCTTGCGCGAAGGGCGCGTCGTCAAGATCACGAGCTGCAGCAAGGGTTGCCAGAGGAAAGGATTTACCTCGATCACGCGCCTGTCGGACAGAAACTCCGACAGATAGCGCCGCATCGGCCAATAGGATGTCCCCTCCGGCGTGCCGAGATTGAGCAGCAGCACGCCGATTTTGCGGGGCGGGATGTGAGGGTGATCAGCAGGTCGCATACAAACTTTCGTCATGCTCGGACTTGTTCCGAGCATCTCATCAGATCCTCGCGATAAGCGCGAGGATGACGTTTATGCAAATGCCCTATCGGGTCAAGTCCGGCAATGACGATAAATACTATTCAGCCGCCGAGGCTAAACCCTTCGGCCCCGCACGAAATTGCGCGAGCAGAGCCGCGCGCTCCTCGTTCGCCGCTTGCAGATGGCGCTCCTTGATATGACCATAGCCGCGGATCTTTTCCGGAATGCTTGAGATAGCCACCGCCAGCGCATGATTGTCGGCGTTTAGCGAGGTTTTAATCTCATCGAGCCAGATCTCATATTCCTTGACCAGCGCGCGCTCGATTTTACGCTCTTTGGTATAACCGAAGAGATCAAGCGCCGTACCACGCAGGAATTTGAATTTCGCGAGCATCCCGAAAACAGACAGCATCCACGGGCCGAATTTCATCTTGCGCGGCAGACCGGTGGCCGGGTCCTTGCGCGCGAACAATGGCGGCGCCAGATAGAATTCCAGCTTGCGGTAATCGGAAAACTGGTTCTTCAGCTGTGTCTTGAAATTCTCGGTCGTGTAAAGGCGCGCAACCTCATACTCGTCCTTATAAGCCATCAGCTTGAACAGATAGCGCGCTACCGCCTCTTTCAGGCCCGAGCGGTTCGGCGCGCGCGCATGTTCGATCAGCGCGATTTCATCGACAAGATTCTTGTAATACGCAGCATAGGCTTCGTTCTGATAATCCTTCAGGAAGGCAATACGGCGCGCCACGACCTCGTCGAAAGTCTCGGAAATTTTCTGCGCTTCGGTTTTGGGGCGCCGCTCTTCGAGGATCTTCTCGATACGCGCCGGCGCAACCGCTGCGCGCCGCCCCCACTCGAACGCGTGCTGGTTCATCTCCACCGCCTCATTGTTGATCCTGATCGCGTCGAGCAGGGCCGCCTCGGAAAGCGGGATGCCGCCCATCTGCCAGGCATAACCTAGCAAGAACATGTTGGCGGCTAACGAGGTGCCGAACAGCGCGGTTGCAATCTGCGTTGCGGGCACGAAGCGCGCCTCGTCTTTCGTCTCAGCGCGTATGCGCTTTTTCAGGCGTTCGGCTGGCAGAGAGAAATCGGCATTGCGCGTGAATTCGCCGGTGATGATTTCCTCGGTATTGACGACGACTTTCGTCTTGCCCTGCTCGATGGCGCCGATCACTTTCGACGAGCCCGTGACGAGAAGGTCGCCGCCGATGACAAGACGCGCGCCACCGGCCTCGACGCGAATGGCCCTAATCTCCTGTGGCGTTTTGGCAATTCTCACATGCACGAAAACGGCGCCGCCCTTTTGCGCAAGGCCTGCCATATCGATCAGGCCGGTACCCTTGCCTTCGATATGCGCCGCCATGCCGATAATCTGTCCGATGGTAACGACGCCCGTGCCGCCGATGCCGGTGACGAGGATGCCATACGACCCTTCGAGCTTCGGCAGTTCCGGCTCGGGCAATACGCCCCAATCGCCAAGATCGTTTGCCGCTTCCACTTTGCGGATTTTAGCGCCATGCACGGAAACGAAAGACGGGCAGAAACCTTTTACGCAAGAATAATCCTTGTTGCAGCCCGATTGGTCGATCGTGCGTTTGCGGCCGAATTCCGTATCCTGCGGAATGACGGAAACGCAATTCGACTGCACCGAACAATCGCCGCAACCTTCGCAGACAAGTTCGTTGATCAGGATGCGCCGGTCGGGATCCGGATAAGTTCCCTTCTTGCGGCGGCGGCGTTTTTCGGCAGCGCAGGTCTGATCGTAGATCAGGGCCGTGATGCCCTTGATATCGGCCAGCTCGCGCTGCACGAATTCGAGATCGTCGCGATGATGGAAAGTCGTGCCCTCGGGAAACCCCGCATCGCGCGGATATTTGCCAGGCTCGTCCGAGACGACGGCGATGCGTAAAACGCCTTCGGCCCGTACCTGGCGCGCAATCATCGCAGGATCGAGCCCGCCATCATTCGCCTGCCCGCCTGTCATCGCAACCGCATCGTTGAACAGGATCTTGTAGGTGATATTCACGCCCGCAATTCTTGCTGCGCGGATGGCAAGGGAACCCGAATGGTTATAGGTGCCGTCGCCAAGATTCTGGAAGATGTGATCGCGCTTACTGAACGGCGCCTCACCGATCCAGTTCGTTCCTTCCGCGCCCATATGCGTGAATGTGCCGGTGTTGCGGCCCATCCAGGTGACCATGATATGGCAGCCGATGCCGGCATAGGCGCGCATGCCTTCCGGCACTTTCGTGGATGTGTTGTGCGGACAGCCCGAGCAGAAATGCGGCACGCGTACGGCAAGATCGGTCAGTTCGGCCTTGCGCACCTCATGCGCGCGAATGGTTTTCAGCCGCGCCTCGATCTCCGGCGATCTGGCATAAGCATTGATGCGCTCGCCGATGGCAAGAGCGATCACATTCGGATCGAGCGCGCCCTTGATATGAAACAGCCAATTGCCGTTCTCGTCGTGCTTGCCGACAATGGGCAGGCCAGACCGGCCATACAGAATTTCGCGCAGCTGCGCCTCGATCAGCGCACGCTTTTCCTCGACGACGATGATCTTTTCCAACCCCTGTGCGAATTCCTGAACGGTCTGCGGCACCAGCGGCCAGGGCGACGCTACCTTAAGAAGGCGCAGGCCCAGCTCATTGGCGCTGATTTCATCGATGCCCAGGCTTTCGAACGCCTGACGCACGTCGAGATAGCTTTTTCCGACGGTGATAATGCCGAGCCGGGCGCGATTTCCACCGTTCGTAATCGTGCGATCGAGCCCGTTGGCGCGCAAATAGGCAAGCACCGCCTCACGGCGCACGGTATGCAACCGCTCCTCTTGCGAAGCGACTGTGAACATGCTGTCGGTTGCGCGGATATTGAGCCCGCCTTCGGGCATTTTGAAATCTTCCGGGATTACGATTTTCACGCGGTCCAATGAGCCATCGACGGACGACGTGGATTCGATCGTGTCTTTCAGCGCTTTGAAAGCGATCCAGTTTCCCGAAAAGCGCGACAGCGCCCAGCCGTGCAGCCCGAAATCGAGAATTTCCTGCACGCCCGCCGGCGACAGGATCGGAATCATCATGTCGACAAAGTGAAATTCTGTTTGATGCGCGAGAGAAGATGATTCGGCCGTGTGGTCGTCGCCCATCAGTGCCAGAACACCGCCATATTTCGATGTGCCCGCAAAATTCGCGTGGCGGAAGACATCTCCGCAGCGATCAACTCCCGGCCCTTTGCCATACCACATGGCAAACACGCCATCATATTTGCCCTCATTTATAAGCTCGGCCTGCTGCGTGCCCCAGATGGCGGTGGCGGCAAGATCCTCGTTCAGGCCGGACTGGAAAAGAATATTGCGGGGGACAAGAAACTTATTGGCGCGCATGAATTGCAGGTCGAGGCCGCCGACCGGGGAGCCGCGATAGCCCGACACATACCCCCCCGTATTCAGCCCGGCACGGCGGTCGCGTTCATGCTGCATCAGGCAAAGACGGATCAGCGCCTGCGTGCCCGAGCAGAAAATGCGCGTCTCGTTCAGATCGAAACGATCGTCGAGCGACACGCGCCGCAATACCGCACTTCCTTCATAGGCCATCTACGCCTCCAAGAATTTTACCTAATAAGAATTCTATCTGATAAGAATTCCACCCCATATGTTCGCTCTTATAACGCGCGGGCCGACAGGAACACTACAGGGACCACATGCATATTCCAGGCTATGCGCAATTTAAATAGGGCAATTCTCTAGCGATGCAAGTCATCGATACAAGCAAGTCACCGATACAAGTCTTGGCACCGCCTTCGGCCATTGCTCAGTTCAATACGCGAACGGTCGGTGCGGTGACGGCAAGCGTGAGTTCGTCGAGCGCCTTGTCGAGCTGTTCCTTGGTTTCGCCCCGAAAGAACCAGGTCGGTTTGGAAGCGCAATTTTTCATCAGCGTTTCGGCATTGTTGAGGCCGCTGTAATAACCATAAGGGCTGGCGCCGCCGGTGCTCACGGTCTGGTTCAAATCCCAGGTATCGCGCGCCAGCATGCCGCTGCCGTCGGGGACGGCATAGGTCAAATTGGCATTGTCATAAACGTGGAAAGGATTGTTCACCATGACCGTATAGACATCGGCGTCGTCCTGCAGCGCTTCGCAGACAGCCGGATTGTAGGGCTGCGCCGCGCGCGAATGCATGCCGTCGGAAATAATGATCAGAACGCGCCGTGTACCGTCCGGTTTGGGGTTGGCGACCGTAAAATATTGATGCAAGTCGTCGAATGATTTGTTCAGGTCCGTGCCGCCGCTCGCTCCGTTCGCACCCAGCACATAACTGCCGTTGGAAAGATCGTCCTTCATATCGTCCACGTCATCAGACGGCACATTCATATACGACGAATTGCTGGCCGAAACATCGAAGTAATGCAGCGAATAATTGAGCGCGATCGGCAAGGCGTTGGACGCAACCGCGGCATTAATCAAATCGACCATGCCGGAATCTTTGCCAAGTTTCTGGCGGATGACATCCATTTTCGGCATAACGCTTGCACGGATCGTCGAGCCATCGTCATGGCACATAAAATAACATCCGTTGCCGGGACCGGCGTTTAAAAACAGGGGCGGATCGGAACCGTCGGAAGGCGCGCTCATCGACGGCGATACGTCGATGGCAAAATGCACTTCCACGTTTTCCGAAGAGAAAATCGTCGCCGCCCTCGCAACCACGGAAATCTGAAAAGTAGGGAGCCCGATGATTTGCAGCAGGCTGGTTTTGACCTTGGCAAGTGCCGTGACCGTGACCGTATGGTCAAGATCGCTATATGCAAAGTGCGGCTCCGGCGGGTCCGCATATTTATTCGGATCGTAGGCAAAATTGGCGTTGAAAACTTTCTGCGCAACCTCCTCGTAAACTTCGTGCGTCTCGTCGAGACCCGGAATGGTCGGCTTATATTTCGCGCGCACCGCCGCCACCGCCGCCGCTTCCGCCGCCGCATGCATATTGGTATATTCGCGGCCAATCGTACGGTAATCGACCGCGGCTCCCGCAATGGCGATCAGCGGCAGGGCAAGCAGGCCGAACAATACGGCTGCATACCCTCGCTCCTCCGTCGAGAATGTTCTAAAAATCCGGTACAACAGGGTCACCTGCAGATCTGTCGCGGGAATTTTGCCATTTTTGTCTTAACGGGCGGTATCGGCAGGCCCTTAACGTGCAGTATGATATTTCGCTAAAATTTCGCGTACCGATCAAAAAATCGTAATATCGCAAGTCTTTACAAAAACCCGCTTCTGGCCATAGATAATGACCATGAAGAAAAAGAAGCAATTCTCAGGTGCCAATTTCTGCGCCGTGACCGGGGCCACCATTTTGTTCGGCAGCGAGATTCTCGCGGCCGCCGCCGCGGCGGCCTGGGCCTTCTCAGGAATTCTTGGACTGGGCGAACCCGGCCTTTACGGCCTTGCCGTGCTTTTTATGGGCGGCGCGCTTTATGCGACATATATTTTCGCAAGACAGGCTCTCAAGGTCGAGCCTGTTTACCTGTAGCCAACAAATCTAGAAAATCTGGCGGACTATAGCGCGCGGCGAGGCCTGCGGCGTCGGCTCGATCGTCATCGCTTCAAGCTCGGCGGCCAGTTCCTGCACGCAAAAATTCTTAGCTAGGAATGCGGCCGACCATTTGCCTTCATGATTGCATTCGAGAAAGGCAAGGCGAAGAATGGCCAGTTCTTTTCCGTCTGCCGGAATAATCCGCCCCAGCACGAAGGAAAACCAGTCACGGATAAGCTGTGCAGCAAGTTCGTCGAAACGCGACTGGGCGCGATCGAATCCTATGGCATTCGCAAGCTCTTCCTGCGCCTTCGGCCGCAAAGCCTTCGCCAGGCGCTCGATGGTGCCTTCGTTCGTGATGCCGAAGGAGCGGCACCACAGGCGGGCAACCGGCGCAACCAGCTGTTCTGTAACGACTATATTGGCAATAACGGAATTGGAATTTGCCGGCAGCGGCGGCTCTAGGGTCGAATTTTCATACATGTTTTTAAGTTTGCTCACTGTCCCGCGATCTTGGCCGTAATTCATAGCATGGAAATTATGGCGAAGTTAAGAGAAAAGCGTGCCGCGCGGCAAAAAGCTATTTCAGACCATGCTTGTCCATGGCCTGGTCGAGCGGTTTGATCGGATAGGACAAAAGCAGGATTTTCTCAGGCACCGTAAGGCTTTCCGGGCCCAGGCGGGACAATTTTTCATAGATCAGGCTGACTTCGATGCCGATCCGCTCCGAGGGAGCGCTTTCGGGAATAAGCGCTGCATGCAATGCGCTCGCCTGCGGATCGTTGAGGATTTTAAGCAAGCCCTGCACCTTGTCGGGTTCGGGCTTGGCCGCCAGTTCGGCGGCGCGCACCAGCTCTGGCGGCGGCAAGCTTTCCTCCGGCGTCATGAAAAGCCCACGCTTTTTCGCCCTGATCCCAAGTTCCTGCTGCGACCCCCAATAGGTCAACAATGGCGAAAAGATCATGCCGGCCAGGACCGGCGTCATCCACCAAAAGAAGCCCGCATTGAGGCGATAGGCGGCCATCCCCCACAAGATGCCGATCAGCATATGCCATTTATGGGCACGCAGGGCCGAGAGAAAGGGTATGCCGCGCGCCTCCCGGTTCTGCGCCTCCCAGCCGACACTGAACCCGAACAGGGTGCTTATGACAAATAAGCTATGAAGCAGCATCATCACCGGCGCGAGCAGGGCCGAAAACAGAAGTTCGGCAAGCGCCGAGAGGAGCAGCCTGATTCGCCCGCCATACAGCTTTGCCGTCTTTCCGCGCGCCATGATCAGAAAAACCGACAGGAATTTCGGCACGATCAGCATGCCGAGCGTAAAGGCGAGCAGCCGCAACATGTCGCCGGCGCGGTCGATCGGCCATGAAGGAAACAGGGTCGCGCCACCCGCAAAGAAATGATGCGCGCTCTGCGCCGTTTCCCAGGCCGTCAGCGTGGAGGCGATCAGAAGCGCGAACCAGAGCGGCGACGACACATAGGCCATCACGCCCATGAACAGATGCAGGCGCGAAATGAGTTTGAGCTTTTCGCCGAACACGACCCGGATATGCTGCAGATTGCCCTGGCACCAGCGCCGGTCACGCTGCGCGTAATCGATATCGGTCGCAGGCAGTTCTTCCCAACTGCCGGCGAGATTGGGCACGAGCCATACTTGCCAGCCACCCCTGCGCAACAGAGCCGCCTCGACGAAATCATAACTCATGATCGGCCCGCCCAGCGGCGGCGACCCGGACAGAATGGGAAGGCCGCAGCATTCGATGAAAGCCGGCATGCGCAGAATGGCGTTATGGCCCCAGTAATTGCCCGAGCCGAGCTGCCAGAACGTCAGCCCTGCCGTCATCGTCGGGCCGTGCACCGAGGAAATGAATTGCAGGATGCGCGCAAACAGGGTTGTCTGGCCTGTCGGCTGCGGCGGCGACTGGATAAGGCCGACGCGCGGATTTTCTTCCATCATCTGCGCCATGCGCACAAGCGTTGCGGCACTCATGACGCTGTCGGCGTCGAAAACGATCATATGATCGTAAGAGCCGCCCCAGCGGCTGCAGAATTCCATGAGATTGCCGGATTTTTTCTCGGTGTTCTTTTCGCGGCGGCGATAGAAGATCTTGCCCTTCAGCTTCAGGGCCCGGCGCAACTCCCCCCACTCCAGCTCTTCCTGGATCCAGATGTCGGGATCGCGCGTATCGGAGAGTACGAAGAAATCGAAGGCGCTCTCGTAACCGAGATCGCGCAAGCCCTCAAAAACGGTGCGGATGCGCGCAAACACCTTGTGCGGGATTTCGTTATAGACCGGCACGACGATCACATTTCGCGAGACAAGCTTTTCGGGCAGTTTCGCATTGCCGTTCCTTCGCAAGGTAATGGGATCGAGATCGAAAAGACGGAAAACGAGCCCGGCCACGGCGGTTGCGAAAGACAGCGCGATCCAGAGAAAATTGACCGTGAACAGCACAATGATGGCGATTTCGAAACCGGTGAGCCCGTCGCCCTTCAGCACGTCCGCCATCAGAAAACTCGCCGCATAGGTAAAATACAGCGCCGCCCCGAACAGCAGGGCACGGCGGAAAAAGGCGAAGCGGGAGCGGAGATAGGGCATAAAGCCGCACCACTATCCTCATTTACAGCCGCTTGACAAGGCACGCGCGAACGGGCTCCTCTCACTCATGTCCCGCATGAAGAAAAAGCCGGCCCCTCCGGAGCAAGCCGCTTCCCCGCCTGCCGAGGAAGTGCAGGGTGGCAGCATCGATGCGCAGGAAGTCGAGCACTTTTCCAAGCTTGCGCAGGAATGGTGGGATCCGCGCGGCAAGTTCAAACCCTTGCATAAATTCAACCCGCTCAGGGTCGAATATATCCGCGATACGCTGGGGCGGCGCTATGAGCGCGACATAGGAGCCGACAAGCCGCTTGCGGGGATCGATATCATCGATATCGGCTGCGGCGGCGGGCTTTTATGCGAACCTCTGGCGCGGCTCGGCGGCACTGTGACCGGCGTCGACCCTTCCCGTAGCAATATCGCCATTGCCCAGGACCATGCCGCAAAATCCGGCCTTGAAATTGCCTATCGCGTCACGTCTGCGGAAGCCCTTGTCAAGAAGGCCGAGCAATTCGATGTCGTGCTGGCGATGGAGGTGATCGAGCATGTTGCCAATGTGGACGAGTTTCTCGGCACCTGCGCACGCCTCGTAAAACCCGGCGGACTGCTTCTGGTCTCGACCATCAACCGCACCTTCAAGGCATTGGCGTTCGCCATTGTCGGCGCCGAATATATTCTGCGCTGGTTGCCGCGCGGCACGCATCATTTCGACAAATTCGTGACGCCGCATGAAATTTCCGTGGCGCTCGATCATACGAACCTCAAACTGCTCGAACTGCAGGGCACGATTTTCAACCCGCTCTTCATGCGCTGGCAGCTGAGCCGGGACCTGAACGTCAATTATATGGCGCTGGCGGAGCGACCGCGCGGATAGCTTATTCGATAATATTCGTCACGCGCGCAAAAACGAGCACATTCACTTCTCTTGCGCCCGCTTTCAGCAAGGCCTTTGTGGCCGCACCGAGCGTGGCGCCCGATGTCATCACATCGTCGATCAGCAAAACGCTGCGATCGCGCAGGACGGGCACCCTTGCCGTTTTCACGCTGAATACGCCCGCAAGATTGCGCGCCCTTGCCTCGCGCGACAGACCGACCTGCGAGCGTGTGGATTTATGGCGTTTAAGAGCCCCGGCCAAAAAATTCTTGCCGTTCTGTTTCGCCACAGCCTTTGCCAGCAGCGCCGACTGGTTGCAGCGCCGCCGGATGAAACGGCCCCAGTGCAACGGTACCGGGCAGACAAGGTCGGCCTGCTCGATCAGCTCAGGTGCTGCGCGCGACATCAGCCGTGCCATCAAAGGCGCGTAATCGTGGCGGTCCTTGTATTTCAGCCCATGCACCAGATCGGCGGCCAACTCTTCGAACAGCGCGACCGCGCGCGCCTGCGACCAGGGCGGCGGAAAGCGATAGGCTTCGGGCGAAAGCGCGTCTGCCGCCTTTTCATAGGAAAACGGCACGGCGTATTTTTCACAAAACGGGCGGCTGATGAAATGCAGCCGTTTCCAGCAGACGGGGCACAGGGCATGACTTTCCGCCAGAAGAACATTGCAGCCCGCGCAATTCGGCGGCAGGAAGAGACGCATGAAAAAATTCCGGGCCCGGCCGGCAGGAAAGCCGGCGATCCTTTCTTTTTTTGCAATGCGCTTCTGCCGCATGGTAAAATGCTATAGCGAAATGCCCGGGCTGCCAACATGAACCGCAACGCGCCATTCCTTTTCGACCACGCGCTCCTGCACAAACGTGCACAACGCGCGGCCACGCAGGCTATGAACAACCCCTTTCTCGGCACCATAGCCGAAGACCTGCATACGCGCTTAAATCCGGTGAGGCGCGATTTCGCAGATGCTTTGAACCTGTTCCCGCCCGGACCGCAGATCGGCGAAGCACTTAAGGCGAACGTGAAAATCGGCACACTTCGCACCATCACCCTGCAAGAGCGGCCCGATCCCGAAGATCTGCAGCTTGGCGAGGAAAATTTCGACCTGATCATATCGTGCCTGGGGCTGCAATTTGCCAATGATTTGCCGGGCGTGCTTGCGCAGTTGCAGACCGCGCTGAAACCGGGCGGCATGCTGCTCGGCTGCCTGATGGGCGGCGAGACGCTGAAGGAATTGCGCGAAGTTTTCGCTGCGGCCGAGGCGGAGATCTTAGGCGGGCTGACGGCGCACATTCATCCCCATATCGAGGTCCGCCAGATGGGCGCGCTGATGCAGCGTGCGAAATTCGCGGAACCGATTATCGATATCGAAAAGCACGAGCTGGCTTACGAGACCTCGCTTGCGCTTTTGCGTGATCTGCATTTATGGAGCGTCGGCAATCTTCTGGTTGAACGCTCCCGCCGTTTTTTATCCCGTGCATTGCTGCAACGCGCAGACGAAATTTACCGGCAAAAATCCGACAGCGAAAAAATTCGCGCACGTTTCGACATCATATGGTTTTCCGGATGGGTCGCTTAAGAACCTGAAATGTCCTGCAACTTTGAAGGTTCGATTCAGGGGCCGCTGCCTCCCGCCGTACCATTGCCGCCGCCGCCAACAGTCCCTCTGCCGGCACTGATGGTTTCCCCTGGAGCCGTAGTTCCGCCACTGGCCGTCGCCGTGGCAACGGCAATCCTGTCGAACGTATTGTTGAGGGCGCCATCCAGGCGCGAAAGGGCAGCAAAAAGAACAAGCGCAATCCCGGCAGCGATCATGCCGTATTCGATCCCGGTTGCCCCGGAGCGATCGAAGAGCATCCTCTTTATATGGGCTATGAACTTCATAAACTCCACCCGGTGCAGGCAAAAGCTATTGCGGCCATAGGCTAAAATACACTTTTAGGCGCCATAAAACGGTGAGGCAAATGGTTAAAATGCATGGCAAGCGCGCCAAACAGGGGGCAGGGTTTATTTTCGGTCTATCGCCATTATGACAGGAAATGTTCCGGCAAGACTTTTCCCTTGCAAGACAAAGAAACTATTGCCATCTAAGCTGGCATCTTAGAAAAGTTATTTGAATGGCGTTTAAAAAGATCATTGCTTATCAGGGCGAGCCGGGGGCGAATTCCCATATCGCGTGCGTCGAGGCTTACCCCGGTTTCGAGACCCTCGCCTGCCCCACCTTCGAGGACTGCTTTGCCGCGGTAGAAAACAACGATGCCGGGCTTGCCATGATCCCGATCGAGAATTCGATTGCCGGGCGCGTTGCCGATATCCACGCGCTGTTGCCCTATGCGCAGCTTTCCATCGTCGCCGAATATTTCTTGCCTATCCGCTTTCATCTGATGGCGACGGATGCTGCAACGATTGAAAGCCTGCAATCGGCCGAAAGCCATATCATGGCCTTGAGCCAGTGCCGCCAGACCCTGCGCACGCTGAAACTGAGACCCGTGGCCACCGCCGATACGGCGGGCGCCGCGCGCGCCATTGCGGAAAGTCAGGATCCGAAACGGGCCGCACTCGCCTCGGAGCTGGCTGCGAACATCTATGGCCTGAAAATCCTGCGCGAGGACTGCCAGGATGCCGCGCATAATACGACACGCTTCGTCATTCTCTCGAAAAACGCGGAGCGCGCATCGCCAGAGCAGACCGTGCTGACCACATTCATCTTCCGCGTGCGCAATATTCCGGCCGCCCTTTACAAGGCGCTCGGCGGCTTTGCTTCGAATGGCCTGAACATGACGAAGCTTGAAAGCTATATGGTGGACGGCCAGTTCTCCGCGACCATGTTTTATGCCGATGTCGAAGGACATCCGGAGGAGCCGGGTTTGAAACGCGCACTCGAAGAATTGCAGTTTTTCACCGATGAATTCAGGATCCTGGGTGTTTATCCGGCACATGGATTTCGCAGGCAGCAGACGGCTTAAAACGCTTGCCAGCCTTGCCCTTTCCCCCATATATAAATATGGGAGACCGGCAATGGGCGCGCGGATCGCCAACCGGGTCAGGTCCGGAAGGAAGCAGCCCTAACGAGTTTTGCGCGGGTCGTTGTCCGGTCTCTCACTTTAAAAATTGCATCGCCAAGTCTTGCGTTAAGCCCTGCATTTTTCTGCAAATAAATTTCATAAAAACCTGAGGGGCCTCATGTTTCGCAATACGGAATTTGTGCGTCGATCTTTATCCTCTGCTTTAATTTATCTTGCAAACGACGCTTTTCCCGCAGCTTTCGATGATGCCTCCAAATCAGACTGCGCAAATTGGCAAGCCGACGACGCTAAAAACCGGCAAGATTACGATAATTTGCGCCAGCGGTTTAATCAGATATTTCATCCTGATTCATGGCATAATTTATGGTCTGACATTATCAATAATATCTTCGGTTTTCGCAGCGACAAGTGGAGAAACATCTTACTTCCCAGCGTTCAGGACGCTTTGAAAGAATTATTTCATACACTTCACATAAGCGATGAAAACTGGTTCCAAAAAATAAATTTCAACCATTACGGCAATCGAACCATAAACGATTTATTGCTGGATCTTCTTGCCGATCTTCGTGCCAATCTTGCCGAAGCGCAAAGAATTGCAAATTGCAGACCATCCGAACAACCGGCGACGAAGCGCGTTCCTTTCCTTGTCGAACGCGAATACGGCATGCGGCCATCAAACAAAAAAATAAGGCCGCTGGCGCCAGTTTCCGTACCTTCCGGCGAATGGTCACCCAATGCAAAAACAGCCTTGAAAGTCGTTGGCATTACGATTGGAGCCGGCGTTGTGGCCTATCTTGCGGCACCTGCCGTACTGGCCTATCTTGGCGGGCTGACGCTCACTGAGGCTGCCGCAAGCGCACTGGCCATTCTGGCGGCAGGTGGCATTTTCTCGTCATCTTCCAAGGCACAGGCAGCAACACCCGCAGACCCGCTTCTGCCACAAGTACCTTTGGTTATCAGGCCAGGAAAGCAGGCCCTGCCTGCGCGCCTTCCCGCCAATGTTGTGGGTTGGCAATACCCCAACAAGATTGTAGTTGCGCCTTCAAACGGCAAGGTTGTGCATCCATCATTAATCGACGGCAAGAGGACCCATGAAGGCCATCCTTTCTTTGTCTATGAAAGCGCCGATAAACTGCATAAGGCGCTCCTTGTCAACGAAGCCGATTTTCAGGCGTTTGAATTTCAATTGCCCGAGGCGATAAACTGGCAGGTTATCAGCCTCGAAACCGGCCTGATGAAACCGGTGCAAAAGCGGCCCTACTAGATTTGATTGCGGCCCAGGTTTTTTGCTGAAAGACTGAAATAAACTTGCTATAAGCTTCTCATGTCCGAAACTCTTTCCCCCTATCGCGTGCTTGCGCGCAAATACCGGCCGAAAACCTTCAAGGACCTGATCGGCCAGGAGGCGATGGTGCGCACCCTCACCAATGCTTATCAGACGGGCCGCATCGCGCAGGCCTATATGCTGACAGGCGTGCGCGGCGTCGGCAAGACGACGACGGCACGCATTCTCGCGCGCGGTCTCAATTTCGAGCGCGCCGACGGTTCCGGCGCGCCGACCGTGGACCTTCCCGAGGAAGGCGTGCATTGCCAGGCCATTATCGAAGGCCGCCATGTCGACGTGCAGGAAATGGATGCCGCCTCGCACACCGGCATCGGCGATATTCGCGAGATCACCGAAGCATCACGCTACAAGCCGATGAGCGCGCGCTACAAGGTCTTCATCATCGACGAAGTGCATATGCTCTCGAATGCAGCCTTCAATGGCCTGCTCAAGACGCTGGAAGAACCACCGGAGCATGTGAAATTCATTTTCGCCACCACCGAAATCCGTAAAGTGCCCGTTACCGTTCTCTCGCGCTGCCAGCGTTTCGATCTGCGGCGCATCGATCTTCCGCTGCTATCGCAACATTTGCAAAAAATTGCCGCGCTTGAGAACATGCAGCTCGAAGAGGAAGCCTCCCTCATGCTAGCGCGCGCGGCGGAAGGCTCCGTCCGCGACGGGCTCTCATTGCTCGACCAGGCGATTGCGCATCAGGGCGAGAGCGGCTCGATCACGCCCAACCTTATCGCCTCCATGCTCGGCCTCGGCGACCGCACGCGCATTTACGATCTTCTCGAAAATCTTTTTGCAGGCGATGCGAAAGCAGCGCTGGCCGGTTTCGATGCGCTTTATCAGGCAGGCAGCGATCCTCTCTCTCTTGCGGGCGAACTTCTGGAAGGCGTGCATCTTGCCACGAAAGCGAAAATCGCGCCGCACAGCATCAGGGAAGCGGGCCTGCCGGAAGCCGAGCGCCTGCGCGCCGAGGATATGGGCCAACGCCTTTCCCTGCGCGCGCTCACACGCGGCTGGCAATTACTGCTGAAAGGTTTGCAGGAAATGCAAAGCGCGTCGCTACCGAAAGAAACGCTGGATATGCTTTTAATCCGCATCGCGCACGCAGCCGACTTGCCGACGCCGGACGAGCTTGTGAAAATCGCCCAGACCGGCATTGCCCTGTCTCCTCCGTCTCGTCCTTCGCCCGCGCGCGGCGGCATGGAGCGTGCGAGCCCGCCGCGCTTCGATACCGTGCGCGGCAGCGCTGTTCCGATCGAGGTGCCCGCCCTTCCCGAGCAGGCCGACAATATGCCGCAGCTGCGTCTGCACAGTTTCGAGGATCTGGTCGCTCTGGCTGCGGAAAAACGCGACATCCCGCTGAAAGTCAATCTCGAGCGCGGCGTGCATCCCGTGCGTTTCGAGCACGGCAAGATCGAGCTTCGCCTCAACGAGCACGCGCCCGCGAGCCTGATCGGCGATCTGCAGAAAAAGCTGAACATGTGGACGGGGCAGCGCTGGGTGATCGTCGTCTCGCAAGAAGCGGGCGCGCGAACTCTGCATGAACAAAACGAAGAGAAGAAGCGCGCCCTTTCCGACAGCGTGCGTGCGCATCCTTCCGTGCAGGCCGTGCTTGCGCGGTTTCCGGGCGCCGAGATTGTCGATATCCGCACTCTGAGCGATGCGCCTCCCCCTGCTTCCCATGATATCGAGGAGTAAGCGCCATGGACCTGATGAAGATGATGAAGCAGGCCAAGGAAATGCAGGGCAAGATGCAGGACCTGCAAAGCCAGTTTGCCGATATCGAGGTTGGCGGCGCCTCTGGCGGCGGCATGGTCGAGGCAACGCTGACGGCGCAGGGTGCCTTAAAGCGGATCAAGATCGATCCCTCACTGCTGAACCCCAATGAGGCCGACATTCTCGAAGACCTGATCATGGCTGCGCATAACGATGCGCGCACAAAGGTGCAGGATGTCGTACAGAAGCAAATGCAGGCGGCGATGGGCGGGCTGACGCTGCCGCCGGGATTCAAGCTGCCTTTTTAGACAATGGTCGTTCGCCGCACCTCCGCCGGGCCGGAAATCGAACGGCTGATCCAGTTGCTTGCCAAAATGCCGGGCCTCGGCCCGCGTTCGGCGCGCCGTGCCGCCCTCCATCTGATCAAAAAGCGCGAGCAGCTTATGCTCCCCCTCAGCCTCGCGCTCAAGGAAGCGGGCGAGAAAATACTTGTCTGCAAAACCTGCGGCAATATCGATACGCTCGACCCATGCGCCATCTGCCGGGATAGCGCGCGCGACACATCTTTGCTTGTCGTCGTGGAAGAAGTGGCGGACCTGTGGGCGCTGGAGCGCGCGGGCGTCGTGTCGGGGCGTTATCATGTGCTCGGCGGCATATTGTCTGCGCTCGACGGCGTCGGCCCTGAACAGCTCAATCTGAAATCCCTGCCTGCGCGCCTGCAGGAGGGCATACAGGAAGTGCTGCTGGCGCTTTCCGCCACGATCGAGGGACAAACCACGGCACATTACGTCACCGATCTTTTGCAGAGTACGGGCGCGAATGTGAAAATCTCCCGCCTTGCGCATGGCGTGCCTGTCGGCGGCGAACTCGATTATCTGGACGAAGGCACGCTGAGCCTTGCCATTAAGGGGCGGCTGCCTTTCTAGAATGAAAAACAACCACGATATCAAACTGGAAACAGAGCGGTTGATACTGCGGCCAACCGCTCTTGAAGATTTTGAACCATGGTTCGAGATGATGCAGAACAAGGATGTCGCGCATTTCATCGGCAAGCCGTCGCGCTACATGGTCTGGCGCCTGTTTTCCGCCATGGCTGGTGCGTGGGCCCTGAAAGGCCATGCGCAGTTTTCTGTCATCGCAAAATCCTCCGGCAAGTGGATCGGCCGCTGCGGACCGTGGCAGCCGGAAGGATGGCCAGGCACGGAAGTCGCCTATACGTTAGCCCGCCCTTATTGGGGCAAGGGTTATGCAACGGAGGCCGCAAGCGCTGCCATCGACTGGGCCTTCGACCATCTGGGATGGTGCGAGGTAATCCATTGTATCGATCCGGCGAATGTTAGATCTCAGAAAGTCGCGCAACGTCTCGGCTCGCGCCTGCTGAAAAACAATGTGCCGCTGCCGCCCGACGAAACGCCGGGAGAGATCTGGGGGCAGACACGCGAAGACTGGCTTGCAAGAAAGGCCAGGAAATCATGAGCGGATTCATTCTCGGCCCAACTCTCGAAACCGAGCGCCTGATCCTGCGCCCACCTGAAGAGGCTGACTTCGAAATGCTGGCCGCCATGATGGGCGATGAGGAAACAGCACGTTATATCACCGGCCCGTTAAATCGTCGCGACAGCTGGCGTACGTTGACTGCCAATGCCGGCGCCTGGCTTTTCAAAGGCTACAGCGTGTTCGCGGTTGTCGAAAAAGAAAGCGGCGCATGGCTCGGCCGCGTCGGGCCCCTCTACCTGCCCGACTGGCCCGGAACGGAGGTAACCTGGGCTCTGCAGCGCCGCTATTGGGGCAAAGGCTATGCTTTTGAGGCGGCATGCGCCTGCATGGATTTTGTTGTCGATCAGCTTGGCTGGACAGAAATTATACATTGCATCGATCCCGAAAACACTGCTTCACGCAGGCTTGCCGAACGGCTCGGCTCACGCATTCTGCGCCAGACAAGTTTTTCCAAAGAGCATGTTATCGATGTCTGGGGTCAGAACCGGGACACATGGCTGGCCAGAAGGCAGTAGAAATGAACAAAACAATCATCCTCGGCACCACTCTCGAAACCGAGCGCCTGATCCTGCGCCTGCCCATGGAGTGCGATCTTGACGGCTGGAGCGAGATGATGGGCCATGAAGAGGCCTCGCGCTTTATTGGCGGGGTTTTGTCGCGACCGGAATGCTGGCGACAGCTTTCTGCCACCGTGGGTTCATGGGTGCTGAAAGGTTTCGGCATGTTCTCCGTACTCGAAAAGGAAAGCGGCAATTGGATCGGCCGTATCGGGCCGATGCAACCCGAAGGCTGGCCGGGCACGGAGATAGGGTATGGCTTGCACCAAAACTATTGGGGCAAGGGCTATGCCTTTGAGGCAGCCTGCACCTGCATCGACTGGGCCTTCGACAATTTGGGCTGGAGCGAGGTGATCCATTGCATCGAGCCTGCCAATATCAATTCGCGAAAGCTTGCAGAGCGGCTTGGCTCACGCAAGCTGCGCACGACCTTCATGCCCCCGCCCCTGCACGGCAAGCCTTACGACATCTGGGGACAGACGCGCGAGGAATGGCGGGCGAGAAAAAACCCTTAAGTATCAAACTTCGAAAAACCGCGACAAGTAAAAGAAAAACAAAAGAATATAACGCAGAATTAAAGCTTTGCAGCTAGCAAGCGAGCTTTTGGATAAGAAAGGAGCTAATCTGACATTTTAAGCGCTGCAAGTAGCTCTGCTGGGATAAAATTTCACTCTGCAGTTTTAGTTTCTGCTTTTCGTAGTCTGACTCACTTGCACCCGTATTGGTTTTAAAAGTTTCAAAATCTTTAAGCTGCTCGATCCTAGGTTTAAACTCATCAAGCTTGCGATCAAAAGAAAAAACATCCCAAACGACATCAGATCGAGCTCGAACGGCTGCCTCTATGCGGAAAATTTCTGGGCAAGCCTTCTTTTCATAAGAATGTCCATCCTTAACACAACTCCCATCCATATAAGAGAAAAGTGTTCCTTCAAAACGGTGAGATCTAAGAGAGTTAAATATGTCATCATTCTTTATTACTTTTCTGCAAAAATCACTCGGCTTTGGATCCTGATTCGAACAGGGCCTAGCATTATCATCCCGAACAATATCTCCGATCCCATCCATCTCTAGTCCCCGCAGTTCTGGAATCGCGGTTTTCAGACGCTCGATCTGCACATAGAAATCAGACCGCAATTTAATATAGTCCGCTTTGAAAGCCGAAGCCGATATATCTGGCATGTAATTACCGCCCTATAAATATAATTATTCAATTTACCCTACTTCTAATCCATAGGAAACAGTTAGAGGTGCACGCAAAGCGTGTATTTTGAAAACAACCTAATCATCCTAGCCAATATTCGACGTCAGCAACGGCGCTTCCTCATCCTGCAACTCCACCGCCGCGATCTTTTCGCCGCGTTTTGCGATCTTCTGCGTCGAGGTGGAAATATCCTCGATGTCCTTGTTCGCCTGCGCGAAATGTTTGGCGAGATTTTGCACGCGCCCGTCGAGCCGCGCCACATCTTCCACCAGATAGCGCACCTGCGTTTGAATGAGCTCCGCCTCCTCGCGCATTTTCGCGTCGCGCACCAGCGACTGCATGAGCTGGATGCCCATCAGGGTCAGCGAGGGCGAGACGATCATCACGCGGGCGCGGAAGGCCGCATCGACGATATCCGGAAAATGTTCGTGCAGATCCGCGAAAAGAGACTCGGAGGGCACGAACATCAGCGCGAAATCCTGCGTCTCGCCCGGAATAAGATATTTGCCGGCTATGTCGCTGACATGTTTCTGCATATCAGTCTTCACGCGCGCCTTGACGTTTTTGCGCTCGTCGTCATTCGCGGCGGCACGCAGAAGGCTTAAAGCTTCAAGCGGGAATTTCGCATCGATCACGAGTTTTTCTTTCGTGTTCGGCAGCTGGATCGTGCAGTCCGGCCGCTTGCCGTTCGAAAGCGTCGGCTGGAATTCGTAGCGGCCCATCGGCAGCCCGTCGGCGATGATTGCCTCAAGCCGCCCCTGCCCGAACGCACCGCGCGCCTGCTTGTTGCTGAGCACGGCTTTGAGATCGATCACCTCGGTGGACAGCGCCGTGATCGTCTGCTTTGCCGCATCGATGACCGCAAGACGCTCGTGCAGTTTCGAGAGCCCTTCCGCCGTATGCCGCGTCTGATCCAGCATGCTTTGACCCAGGCGATGCGTGACCGTGTCCAGCCTGCCTGCCACCATTTCGGCAAGCGACTGCACACGGCCGGAAAGCTCGGCCTGCGCCCGGTGCATGGCCTCCATGGGCTCGCTGCCCGCTCCGACATTGCGGCGAAGCACATAAAACGCCGCGCAGAAACCGCAAAGCAGGCAAAACAAGGCCAGAACAATAAAAAGCGCGGATTCGTTCATGCCTTCTCTTACCCCGATTCGGACCCAAGTTGACGTGCAGCATGGGCAGCGTTTATGCAGGCTTATGGCTATTATTCCGATTATCAGCCTGCCCGACAAGCGCCTGCGCGAAAAAAGCGCGCCTGTCGAAAAGGTGACGCCCGAGCTGCTCGCGCTTGCGCAGGATATGCTTGAAACCATGTATGCCGCGCCCGGCATCGGCCTTGCAGCCGTGCAGATCGGCGTGATGAAGCGGCTGGTCGTGCTCGATGTGGGGCGAAAACAGGGCGGGGAAAAAGACCCGATGATTTTTTTTAATCCTCAAGTGATCGACGCATCGGAAGAAAAGTCGGTTTACACGGAAGGCTGCCTGTCCATTCCCGGCTATGAAGAAGACGTGGAGCGCCCCACCCGTGTCCGGGTTTCCTACATGGATCAGCTCGGCAAGATGCAGGAGCTGGAAGCCGACGGCATTCTTGCTACCTGCCTGCAGCACGAGATCGATCATATCAACGGCAAATTGTTCATCGACCATCTCTCCAGCCTCAAGCGCGCGCTGATTACGAAAAAATTCGCCAAAAAGGCGCGGCGCGGCGGCCCCGCCTGACCGATGCCGCTCAAGCTCGTTTTCATGGGCACGCCGGATTTCGCCGTGCCTTCACTTGCCGAAATCGTGGCGGTGGGACATGAAGTTTGCGCCGTTTACACGCGCGCGCCGAAAGCCGCAGGCCGGGGCTTAAGCGAAAAGCCGTCTCCGGTTCATCGCTTCGCGCAAAAAGCCGGCCTTTCCGTTTTCCATCCCCCAACCCTGAAAAACGAGGAAGAACAGGCGCGGCTGCGCACGCTTTCTCCCGATGTTATCGTTGTCGTTGCCTATGGCCTGCTGCTGCCGCAAGCCGTGCTCGATATTCCACAGCTTGGCTGCCTCAACCTGCATGCCTCGTTATTGCCGCGCTGGCGCGGTGCGGCACCCATTCAGCGCGCCATCATGGCGGGCGATGCGGAGAGCGGCGTGATGGTGATGCGCATGGAAGCCGGCCTCGATACCGGGCCCGTCGCCATGGCGGAAAAAATACCGATTGCTTCCGATATGACGGCGCTGGAACTGCACGACAAACTGTCCGTGCTTGGCGCCGACCTTCTGCATCGCGCGCTCGCAGCGCTGGAGCGCGGCGCACTGCACTTTTCTCCGCAGGCCGAGACCGGCGTCACCTATGCGCACAAGATCGGCAAGGAAGAAACGAGGATCGATTGGAAAAAACCGGCGCAGGGCATCCACAATCACATTCGCGGACTTTCGCCTTATCCCGGTGCATGGTTCACGCATGAGAACGAGCGCATCAAGGTTTTGCGCAGCGAAACGATAAAAGCTCAGGGCGAACCGGGCGTAGTTCTTAACGAGCAACTGACTATCGCTTGCGGCGAGAATGCGGTTCAGTTAAAAATTTTGCAGCGCGCGGGAAAGCAGCCTATTGATACGGAAGACTTCCTGCGCGGCTTTCCCATTCCTCCTGCTACGCGACTTGCCTGATCATGCCGCGCTTTAAGCTGACCATCGAATATGACGGCACGGATTTTTCCGGCTGGCAGGCACAGGGTAATGCGCTTGGCGTTCAGAATGTTTTGAAAAAAGCCATCCATGATTTTTGCGGCGAGAGCGTGGCAGTTGCAGGCGCAGGCCGTACCGATGCGGGCGTGCATGCCTTGGGCCAGGTCGCGCATATCGATTTACAAAAAAACTGGCAGCCCGCGCGCGTGCGCGAGGCGCTGAACGCGCATCTGCGCGATCATGCCGTTGTCGTTCTCGATGCGGAAAAAGCCGACCTTACATTCGACGCCCGCTTCTCGGCAAAGAAACGCACCTATCTTTACCGCATTCTCAACCGCCGCAGCCCTCCGGCGCTTGAGTTGAACCGCGTCTGGCATGTGATCGCCCCGCTTGACGAAGAGCTGATGCAGGAAGGCGCTAACTATTTGATCGGACACCACGATTTTACGACTTTCCGCCATTCGCGCTGCCAGGCGAAATCACCGGTCAAGACGCTCGAGCGGCTAAAAGTCCGGCGCAAGGGCGATGAAATTCTGATCGAGGCCGTGTCGAAATCTTTCCTGCACAATCAGGTGCGCTCCATGGTGGGCTCATTAAAAGTTGTCGGTGAAAAAAAACATAAAGCCACCTGGATAAAAAAAATCCTTGAGGCGCGCGACCGCAAAGCCTGCGGCGCCTGCGCGCCGGCGGCAGGGCTTACGCTGATGCGGGTGGATTATTGAAATAATGGCGCAGCACGCCGCCATAAATTTTCGTGATCTGCTCCAGATCTTTTAATTCGATATTCTCGTCGATCTGATGCAGCGTCGTGCCGGCCGGCCCAAGTTCGACGACCGGACAATAGCGCTTGATAAAACGCGCATCGGACGTGCCGCCCGCCGTATGAAATTGCGGCTTCATTCCCGTGACATCTTGTGCGGCTTTTGACACGAGATCGAGAAATGCACCCTGCTCCGTGCGGAACGATTCCGAATTTCCGAGCCCGAGCTCGAGCGTATAAGGGACGCCCTGCGCGGCACGCGCCAGCCGCGTGCGTAATTCATCTTCAAGCGAGGCCAACGTCCAGTCGTCGCAAAAGCGCACATTGAAGGTTGCCTCCGCCGCAGCGGGGATGACATTGGTGACGCTGTTGCCCACATGCAGATTGGTAACCTCGAGATTGCTGGCGGGAAACCATTGGTTCCCCTGATCGAGCGGCTCGTAGAGCGTTGCCAGCAGGCGAATCAAATGCGGAACGGGATTATTTGCCTTTTCGGGATAGCCGACATGGCCCTGTTTTCCGGTTACGATCAGCCTGGCCGAAAATGAACCGCGCGCGCCGATCTTGATGCGATCGCCCGCCTGCTCGCGCCCGCTCGGCTCGCCGACGATGCAATGATCGAAATGCTCGGCGCGTTCCTGCGCCCATTTCAAAAGTTTCGGCGTGCCGTTGATGGCAGGACCTTCCTCGTCGCCCGTAATCAAAAAGCCGAGCGACCCTTCAGGCGCGCCGCGGTCTTTCAGATAAGCCGCAACGGCTATGATAAAAGCGGCGATGCCGCCCTTCATGTCCACGGCACCACGGCCATAAAGACGGCCTTCCGCCATCTGCCCGGAAAAAGGCGGAAAACGCCATTTCTCCTCCGGCCCGCTCGGCACCACATCCGTATGTCCCGCGAAAACGAGATAAGGCGGCTTTGTGCCCAGGCGCGCATAAAGATTGGTGACATCCGGCGTGCCGGATTCGGAAAAAGTCATGATTTCGACGGCAAAACCAAGCTCGCTCAAGATATCGCGCAATAAAACCAGTGCACCGCCCTCATGCGGCGTAACCGAAGGACAGGCGATCAGTTTTTGCAGAAGTTCGGCACCGTTCATGCGCGCAACAGATCGTTGATCGATGTCTTGGCGCGCGTTTTTTCGTCGACATGCTTGACGATAACGGCGCAGGCCAGTGCAGGCCCGCCTTTGTCGGACGGCAAGCTTCCCGGCACGACGACGGAATAAGGCGGCACGCGCCCGTAAAAAATTGCGCCATTGTCGCGGTCGACGATTTTTGTCGATGCGCCAATACTCACGCCCAATCCCAAAATGGCTCCTTCTCCCACGATCACGCCTTCCGCGATGCAGGCCTGCGCGCCGATGAAACAGCCATCCTCGACGATCACGGGATTGGCCTGCAAAGGCTCAAGCACACCGCCGATCATGACATTGCTCGAAATGTGGCAGTTTTTTCCGATTTGCGCGCAAGATCCAATCGTCGTGCAACTATCGACCATCGTCCCCTCGCCGATATGCGCCGCCACATTGACGAAACAGGGCATCAGCACCACATCCGGCGCGATATAGGCCGAATGGCGGACAAAACAGCCGGGTACGGCGCGATAACCAGCGCGATCGAGATCTTCCGCAAGCTTGCCTGCGAATTTCGAGGGCACCTTGTCCCACCACAGCGCACCATTGGGCCCGCCGGTAATCTCGACATTGGAGCGCAGGCGGAAAGAAAGCAGCACCGCCTTCTTGATCCATTGATGCGCCTGCCAGGTGCCGTCTATTTTTTCGGCAACGCGTAATTGCCCGCAATCCAGCGCTTCGAGAATTTCGTTGATAATAGCCTCAAGTTGCGAATCCTGCCCCAGGCGCAATTCGGCGCGCCGGTCCCAGGCTTCGTCGATAAGGGCTTGCGAACGGGATGCGAACATTCTGTGGCCTATGATCTGTGCCAATTTGGCAGATTTGCGCGTTCATGCAAATATCGGGCATGCGCCTTGCCCCGCTTTTCCTGGCCCTGATGACATTGCCCGTAGCCGCGCAGGAATTGCCGGAAACCGGCATATGGAAAGTCGAAACCGGCACGCAAAAACGTGCGGCAACCATCGAATATACGCAAAGCGACACTTTATCTTATGGCTTTTCGTGCTGGAAAGGGCATTGGCTGTTCTTTTTCAACTATCAGGCGCCGGAAGGCGGCAAATGCGAGAATTACGAAGCATGCGAAAACGATGTCGCCGAGGTCGAGCTGACCTTCCAGGTCCCACAGCGTCCCGACACGTCCGACCAGTTCACTTTGTTCGAAAATTACTATTTTCAGGACCAGATGTTGAACGTGCTCGACATCGGGGCAATGATCAAGGCCGGGCGTTTCCGCCTGGCGCTCAATGACAGGCTAAAAACCATCTGGCAGCGCGACGGCATCGATTTTTCTCTCGACGGCTTCAAACAGGCCGTCGAAAACAATCAAAAGGTTTTTTCCTGTCCCATCGTCGCGCCGCTGCCCATACCGCCCGAGAAGATCATTGTCGCCGACAGCTCAAAAACTGCAAAAGCAGTGGCGCAAAAGAGCAAGGGAAAGAAGCTTAAGAAATCGAAAGCGGCACGAGCCCGGGCCGCAAAATCGAAACTGCCCTCTCATGCCCTGAAGGGTAAAAAACCTGCGATCAGAAAGAAGCGGCGCTGATCAGCGCATCAACGTGCCGGCACCGTGCACGGTAAAG
Source organism: uncultured Alphaproteobacteria bacterium (assembly GCA_963714065.1). Lineage (GTDB taxonomy): Bacteria > Pseudomonadota > Alphaproteobacteria > Rhizobiales > UBA4765 > JAZKID01. The sequence goes on from OY970226.1 coordinate 998,235, forward strand.
AGCTCGAGCAGCACGGCATGCGGCACCTTGCCGTCGAGGATGACGACGGCCTCGACGCCGTGATCCAGCGCGTAAAAACAGGTTTGCACTTTCGGGATCATGCCGCCGCTGATAACACCGCTTTTGATCATCTTGAGCGCATCGGCACGCTTAAGCTCTTCGATCAGCAACTTGTCCTTGCCGAGCACACCCGCGACATCGGTGAGCAGCAATAGCCGTTTGGCTTTCAGCGCGCCCGCAATCGCGCCTGCGAAAGTATCGGCATTGATATTATAGGTCTCGCCGGTTTCCGACATCGCAACCGGTGCGATCACCGGGATCAACTCGGCCTTGATAATCTTGTCGAGAACATCTGTGTTGACGCGCCGCGGCTCGCCGACGAAACCAAGATCGGTTTTCTTACCCCGCGTTTTCGGCATGTACTTCTCGGCAACCACCATCGAGCCGTCTTTGCCGGAAAGGCCGACCGCCTTGCCGCCGACGCGGTTGATCAGCTCGACAAGCCTTTTGTTGACCGCACCCGACAGCACCATTTCGGCGACATCGACGGTCGCCTTGTCGGTCACGCGCAGGCCGTCCCTGAATTCGGATTTGATATCGAGCCGCTCGAGCATGGCGTTGATCTGCGGGCCGCCGCCATGCACGACCACGGGCTTCATGCCGGACTGCTCCAGCAGCACGATGTCGCGCGCGAAATCGAGCGATGCTTCCTCGTCGCCCATGGCATTGCCGCCATATTTCACGACGATGATCTGCTGGTCGTATTTCAGCAGGAACGGCAAAGCCTCGACCAGCGTGCGCGCTGTCTGGCGAAAGCGCACGAGGGCCTGGCGGCGGTCTTCGGTTTTCGATGCGGTCATAGACGTTTGGCGTGGGTGTTTTAGAGTTGCCGCTGCTTAGCGGCTTTCGAAGGGCAGCGCAATCCAGTTAGAAACTTATATCCCCAAAGCCTGCTTTACCGCAGCACGCAGGCTTTCGATGCCTTCGCTGCTCGTACTGGAAGTCGCGATGACCTGTGCAAAGGCGGCGGGTCTCTTTTTTATCTCCCGCTCGAGCATGGCGATGCATTCCTCTCCTTCGGATGACTTCACTTTATCGAGCTTCGTCAACACCGGCTGATAGGATACGGCGAAGCGGTCGAGGAACTCCATGGTCCGCTCGTCGCTCTCTTTCAACCCATGCCGCGCATCCACCAGCAGGAACACGCGCTTTAAATTCTGCCGCTCGCGCAGATAGGCCTCGATCAGCCGTGTCCACGCGATTACCTGCGCTTTCGGCGCTTTCGCATAGCCATAGCCCGGCATGTCGACGAGATAGGCTTTGTTACCCAGCGTAAAATAGTTGAGGAGCTGCGTGCGCCCCGGCGTATTCGAGGTTTTCGCAAGAGAGCGCTGCTTCGCGAGCGCATTGATCAGCGAGGATTTGCCGACATTCGAGCGGCCCGCGAAAGCAATTTCCGGCCTATGGTCCTTCGGCAGTTGCGCGGGCGATGCAACGCTTGTGAGAAAAGCGCAGTTTACGAAAAGCGCTTCCGTCCTGCGCATCTGAGACTACTCTTTTCTTCGGAAATACTGAGTGAGATTGTCGAACAGTTCCACGCGCACGCCCTGGCGGCGCATGATCACCCATTGCTGGGTAATGGAAAGAAGGTTGTTCCACGCCCAGTACATGACAAGCCCTGCCGGGAAGCTGGCAAGCAGGAAGGTGAAGAGAACCGGCATCCAGGTGAAGATGATTTTTTGCGCCGGATCGGTCGGCTCGGGGTTCATCTTCATTTGCAGGAACATGGTGACGCCCATGATCAGCGGCCATATGCCGATCACCAGGAAGGGGAGCGGCTCAAAGGGCAAAAGGCCGAACAGGTTCGTGAACGAGGTCGGATCCGGCGCGGAAAGATCCCTGATCCAGCCGAAAAACGGCGCATGGCGCATCTCGATCGAAACATAGATCACTTTATAAAGCGCGAAGAAGACGGGAATCTGGATCAGGACCGGCAGGCAGCCTGCGACAGGATTGATCTTTTCGCGCTTGTAAAGTTCCATCAGCTCCTGCTGCTGCTTCATCTTGTCGTCTTTATATTGGTCGCGGAGGGCCAGCATTTCCGGCTGTATCTTCTTCATCTTCGACATCGAGACGTAAGAACGATTGGCAAGCGGAAAGAAAACGAGCTTGACGAGAACGGTGACGAGAAGAATGGAAAGGCCGAAATTACCGAGCAGGTGGTAAAAATAATCGATCGCCCAGAAGAGCGGCTTCGTGAAGAAATAAAACCAGCCCCAGTCGATCAGAAGATCGAAACGGTCGATATTCTGCTCGGTCTTGTAACGGTCGACGATCGCCACTTCCTTTGCGCCGGCAAACAGACGGTGCGTCGTTTTCATGGTCGCGGCAGGCGCAAGCGTGCGCGCCTCGAGAAGATAATCGGTCTGATAATTCTTTTGCATCCCCTCGGCCTGCGCGGAGAAACGTCCTTCATAAGGCGTATTCTGCTCAGGAATAACGGCCGCCGCCCAATATTTGTCCGTAATGCCGAGCCAGCCCGTATTGGCCTTTTCCTTGACCTGCAGAACCTTCTCGAGCTTGTCGTATGTATATTCCTGCAGGCCGGCTTCGCCGAGCACGCCGACGGCACCTTCATGAATGACGAAAATCCCGGCCGTTTTCGGCCGCCCGTGCTGCGCGATCAGGCCATAGGGATGAAGGATGACGGGCTCGCCGCGATTGTTCACCACTTCGTCGGTAATCGTGAAGAGATAGTTTTCGTCGACCGCATAGGTGCGCCTGAAGGTCAGCCCTTGCCCGTTATTATATTCGAGCTTGATGGGCATGGCAGGCGTCAGCGCATATCCTTCACGCAGGCTCCATAAGGTCGAGTTGTCGGGAACTTGCACTTTTACGCCGCCCTCCACGACATAACCCATTTCAGCATATTGGGCGGAGGCCGAACCCGAGGGAGAAAACAGGATAATGTTCGAACTGCCCGGCTCGACCGTTTCGCGGTATTTTTTCAATTGCAGATCGTCGATCCGTCCGCCGCGCAAATTGAGAGAGCCCGTCAGCGAAGGCGTGTCGATTTTCACGCGTGGGCTTTCGGCCAACGCTTTTTCGCGCGGCTTGATCAGCGGCATGGCACTTGTCTGCGGCGACAATGGCGCGCCGGCCGGAGACTGCTCTGGGGTCTTGCCCTGCTCCTGTGTCTGCAGCGCGGCCTGACGCGCATTTTCCTGCGCCACGCGCGGGTCCAAAACGAAATATTTCCAGGTGAGTAATACCAGGAGCGACAGCACCATCGCCAGAATTGTGTTACGCGTATTTTCGTCTTTCATTGCCGTTCCGAAATTTTGTGCGAACCGATTTTTTGAAACGCCCTGACGATATTGTCCTGCAGGTCGCCGAAGGAAAGAGCAAGACTATCACTGCGGCCGATCAGCACATAGGCACCGGGCGAAAACTTAGTTGTTTTATCCGCAAGCCGCACCGCTTCGCGCAGGCGGCGGCGGATACGGTTGCGGACAACCGCCTTTCCCTGGCGTTTCGTGACGGTAAAGCCGACCTGCGCCTCGTCATCCTGCGTATCGATAAATTGCAGCACGAACCCCGGCATGCGCACGGCCTTGCCTTTTGCGACTTTAAGGAAATCCGCGCGCTTTTTGAGGCGCTTCATGGGTCTCTGACCCGTTCAGGCGGAAAGGCGCTTGCGGGCGCGGACGCGGCGGGCGTTGAGGACCCTGCGGCCGCCTTTGCTTGCCATGCGCTTCCTGAAGCCGTGACGGCGCTTGCGCACGAGTTTCGAGGGCTGATAGGTGCGTTTTGTCATAATGTGATCGCCAAATAAAAGCCCCCGGTTGGGGGCGGAAAAACGAGATTTATCTATAACAAAGCCGCAGGTTCCGTCAATAATATTGAGTTTAGGGGGCCTGAAAACCATAAATCGAGGCTTGTCTTGCGGCTTATCCCTTAAAAAGCATACACTTTTCCTATGCTCGCGCGCCCATCCTCCAAGAGCCTTTCGGTCAAACTGCTTGGGTTTACCGTGCTTTTCGGGCTTCTGGCCGAAATTCTGATCTTTTTTCCCTCGATTTCCGAATTCAGGCTCGACTGGCTGAAGGACCGGCTGGCGGCGGCGCAGACGGCAGCTCTTGTCTTCGAAGCATCGCCGGAAAGTACGGTTAACGCCAATGTGACGCAGAAATTGCTGCGCTATGTCGGCGCACAAAGTATTTCCCTCAAAAAAGGCAATATTCGCGAGCTTCTTGCCTCCTGGGACAACATCCCCCCGGTCGAGGCGCATTACGACCTGCGCAACGAAACTGCCCTGGAATTGATGCAGGCAGCGCTTTCTGCCCTTTTTTCCTCGCATTCGCGCACGCTGCTTGTGGTGGGTCCGGCCCCGCTCGGCGTGGAATATGTCGAGCTTGTGCTCCAGGAAGAGGACCTCACGCGCGCCATCCGCGCCTATGCATTGCGTGCACTCGCCGTTTCATTGTTCCTTACGGGCGTTACGGCCGGACTGCTTTATTTCGCGCTGCTGTATTTTTTCGTACGGCCGCTGCAAGCGCTGTCGGCGAATATGACGATCTTCCGCGAACGGCCCGAGGATCCGGCCAATGTCATCCAGCCAAGCGGGCGCGACGACGAAATCGGCGAAGCCGAGCGCGACCTGAAAGCGATGCAAAAAGACATCCAGGCTGCGTTACGGCAGAAAACGCATCTTGCAGCACTTGGGCTCGCGGTCGCCAAGATCAGCCACGACCTGCGCAATATTCTCAGCCCCGTGCAACTTTTCGCCGACCGGCTCGCCGCCCTGCCCGAGCCGAATATCCAGCGCGTGATGCCGAAGATCATGGCAGCCCTCGACCGCGCCATTTCGCTCTGCCAGAACACGCTGGCTTACGGCCAGGCCGCCGAACCCGCGCCGCAACGGACAAGCGTACAGCTGCACAAGCTGATCGACGACATGGCGGCCATTCTCGATTTCAAATCCGTGGTGTTCGAAAATGCCGTGCCTGCGGATCTGCGCCTGAGCGCCGACCCCGATCAGCTCTATCGCATTCTGCTGAATCTCACGCGCAACAGTTTGCAAGCCTTCGAGCGCAACCGCGATCTTCCGCATGCGGGAAACGAACGCATCCGCGTTGCCGCCAAGCGCAACGGCAATGCCGCACTGATCGAGATTTCGGATACGGGACCCGGCATTGCGCCGACGGTGCAGAAAAAACTCTTTCAGCCTTTTGCCGCGACGCAGGATGCAGGCGGTTCCGGGCTCGGGCTTGCCATCACGGCCGAGCTTGTGAAAGGTCATGGCGGCACGATCGAGCTTCTGGACAGCGCCGAGGGCGCGCATTTCCTGATCAGGCTGCCGGATCTGCCCCTGACTTAATCATACGGCCTGATTAAACCAGTGCGTGAAAGCCCGCGCGCTGCAGCTGGCCCCAACCTTTCGTCCCCGTCATATATTTCCACCAGCCGTTAAAGCGCCAGATATTGTTGAGTTGCCGGTAGCCGAAATTTTCGATGACGGCGACAGTGAACAATCGTGCAAGATCATTCGCATTGGGAACGCGCCGCAATTCCATCTCTTCGAGAAACAGGGAGCCGGAGCTGATGAAAACGCCGAACATGAAGAACATCGCCATATAGGCAAGAACGAAATCGGCATTCAGCAGGCCCGCCATCCAGAAGATCGGGATAAGGCAATAGCCAAGGACTTCGATCAGCGGGCCCAGTATGTCGATAATGAAGTGATGCGAAAAGGCGCCGAAGCCGATCTTGCCGTAGCGCGGGTTCCAGAACATGCGGAAGTGGTTGAAAAAAACTTCCAGCGCGCCGCGCTGCCAACGTGTGCGCTGGCTTGCCAGATCCTTCCATGTCGTTGGCGCCGCCGTCCAGCAGACGGGTTCGGGTACATAACGCATTTCATAGGGGCGTTTCTGCTCGCGCAGCAGCTTGTGCATATTGATAATGAGGTCGAAATCCTCGCCCACCGTATTGCGCGAATAGCCGCCCGCCTCGATGGCGATATCGCGCCGGAAAATGCCGAATGCGCCGGAAACGATGCTGAGCATGCCCCAGCGGCTCCATGCCAGCCGTGCCATCAGGAAGGAGCGGATATATTCCATGCATTGCATGCGCGGCAGAAAATTTTTCGAGATGCCGACGCGCGACACCCTGCCATCCGTGACGGTGCAACCGTTCAGGATGCGAATGGTGCCCCCGACAGCCGCCATGCGCTTTGGTTCTTCCATGAACGGCCTTGCCGCGCGCAACAAGGCTTCCGGCTCGAGCAGGCTGTCGGCATCGGTGACGCAGAATAGCGGATGACGCGCGAAATTCATCGCGGCATTATTCGCATCCGCCTTGCAGCCGCCCGGTTCCTTATCGACAACGATCAGATTGGGAAAGGCCGGCGACATATAAACGCCGCGGATAGGCTTGCACGGCGCTTTCAGCTGATGCGCGCGCACGGTCGGCTCGAGCGAGAACGCGTCGATCAACGCTTTCAGCGTGCCGTCCTTCGAGCCGTCATTGGCGACCACGATCTCGAATTCGGGATATTGCAACGCGAGCATGGTATGCACATTCGCCGCAATCGTCTTTTCCTCGTTATAGGCCGGAATAAGAATGCTTATCGGGATCGTGACATTCGAGATCAGCATCTGCCAGCTCGATTCCGTATCTTCGGCCTGCGAATGCGTGCGCAGCTCGGCCCAGGCATAGGGAAGCTGCAACGCAAAAATAAAATTCTGCAAGATGCCAACGGCAAGAATGAATGTCGCTATATAAAAGAAGTGCTGGTGATGGCCAATAATAAAATCGTTAAGCTGCGCGAGGATGTCTTGCATCATGATCTCCCATTTCTCCAAGGACTTGCGCGGCCAGAATTCCTGCATCGTTCTTGATTTGACTTAAAGATTTCAGCATGGCGATGCCGTTATTGCCGGACTTGTACAAAGCCTGCGCGCAACGAAAGCGCACCCACCAGTCCTTATCGTTCAATGTTCTGGTCAGGGCCGGGAGCGCACGCTGATCGGACAGCTTTCCCAGCGCAACCGCCGCCTGTAGCCGCACTTCCTTGTTTTCGTCCTCAAGACAATGTGCGAGCGCGGGCCCGGCCTTGACATCGCCGAGCTTGCCCAGCGTGCAGACGGCCTGCGCGCGGATCTCCGCATCCGCATCGTTCAGAACCTGAAGCAGCGGTTCGATCGTTTCGAGCGAGCCGATGCGGTCGATGGCCATAATGGCCGCAACGCGCACATCGGTGCTCGCCCGGCTCTGCAAAAGCTTGACCAGCGCCGCCAGCGCTTTTTCGCCGAAACGGCCGAGGATATCGGCGAGCATCAGCGCGTTGGTCTTGCGCGTGAGTTGCAGCTTGTCGATGATCTGGCCGATATATTTGGTGGCACCCCGCTCGGCCAGGCAGCGCAGGGCGGCAAGCTGGACATACATGTCCTTGGCGCCCGCATGACCCATCAGCACGACCAGCGACTCGGTGTCGTCGAAATGCCCAAGCAGCGTGAGAGCCTGGATGCGCTTTCCGCGCACGCCCGTCTCCGCAAGCTGCCGCAGATAGGCAAACATATTCCAGCTTTTGACGATTTGCACGATGCGCTCCCGGTCGGTACCACGCATAACGCGCAGCAGGTCGAGAACGATGCGCATGACGAGCGGCTCGTCGCCCGGACCCAGCTCGGGCAGGTTTTTCAGGGCGACAGCGAGCGGCGGCCGCAAGCTTGCATAAATAAATTTTGAGAGCTCGGCCCGCCGCGCGGTGCGAAGCGATTCCCGCCACTCTTCATATTTGCGCCTTAACACGAGGCCGACCGGCACAAGCACGGCCAACAGGGCCAGCAGCAGCGCCGTCTCCCATATGAGTTGCAGAAGCTGCAGTTCAAAATCTGTAGGTGAGGCCGGCATCGAAGACATTCCTTATGTAGGAGTTTTCGCGATCGTCATGGGCGTAGCCAAAATGCAGCGTACATGCGGGCGAAAGATCATAGGCAAGACCGCTGAAGAAAGTTTTGGTTTGCACGGTCACGGCCGCAACCGTTTCCGGCGCATCGGCATAACCAATATAGAAACGCGTTCCTTCCCTGATCTGGCCATCGAGGCGCACGTCCCAGCCATAAATGGTTGCCGCGTTCTGCTGGCTGACCGTAATCAGCCGGCCGGCAAGGCTCCAATTGTCGAAGGGCTCGATCCTCAGTCCGGGATTGATGGTTTCGACATCGATGGTGGGATAAGAATCGTAACGCGCATCGAGCGTGAACCAGAGCGGCATTTTCTCCTGCATCAGCAGATAGCCGCCACCCGCATCGACACGCCATTCCGGCCTGAAGGCGGGATCGGGACTGCCCGAAACATAAAGATGGCCGTAGAACGATGTCGAGAAGCGATGGTCGAGCCCGAACTCGTATTCCTGATCCACGCTATTGAACTGCTCATAGCGCGTGGCTTTGCCGTGAATCGCCGTTTCGCGGTTGCTCAGGAAATGCGTAACCTGCAGGAATTCCTGGTTCCAGTTCGGCTGCGGCACACGCGAAAAACTGCTGATCTGCACCCCCGCATCGACCTGCCATGCGAAAGGCTGCGGCTCCGGGATGGAGGCAACGAAAAGCTCGCGCTCCGCCTTTTCCCGCTCCCCCTGCTCGCGCGCGTTGCGCGCACGTTCAGCCCTCAGGCGCTTTATATCGGTTTTCTGCCGGCGCTCCTGCTCAACGGCTTTCTGCGCATCGATGGCGCGCTGCAAACCCTCCTCCGCATCCTGATAGCCGGGATAGAGCCGAACGATTTTGCGATACAGTGCTTCGGCTTTCGAAAAATGCCCGTTATGAAATTCGAGATTGGCCTTGAGCAGGAGCGTATCCGGATTTCCCTCATCGAGGCTTGCGAGGACTCCCGCCGCGGTTTTATCGTCGCCCTTCCATGACAGGTTGCGGGCAAGCGCAAGCTTGATCTCGATATCGTCGGGGAAGCGCGTTTGCGCTTCGCGCAAATAGTCGACGGCCTCGTCGTAACGTTTTGCAGCCGCCAGCATTTTGCTGCGATACAGCACATAGGACGAATCCTCGGCAATCGCCTCACCGCTCGAAACCGCGAGCAGACAGCTCGCCAAAAACGCAACTCTACACAACATGGACCAAGCTCTTTACGCGGCTGTTTTAAGGAAACGCTCCATACGGACGATGACTTCATCTGGATTGAAGGGTTTCAGAATATAATCGCTAGCTCCCAGCCGCAGCCCTTCCACAATGTCCGCCTCCTGCCGCCTTGCGGTCAGGAACACGACGGGCACGCTTTTCAGCGCGGGATTCTGGCGCATTTTTTGCAGCAGCGCCATGCCGTCCATGCCCGGCATCATGCGGTCCAGAATGACCATGGCGGGAACGATTTTTTCCATGACCGAGAGGGCGCGGATACCGTTTTCGCAAAGCTCGACCCGATAGCCCAGCGCCTGCAGCTTATAGGCCAGCAGGTCGGTGACGTTTTCGTCGTCGTCGACAACCAGGATCGTGGCGTTCTGGCGCGTCAGATGGTCCGTAATCTTGCGGGAAAGCTCGCCCGGATCGAAAGGCTTCGTGATGTAATCGATGGCGCCTGCAACATAACCGCGCATGACATCGCGCGGCCCGCCGCTCGTCGTCAGCATGATGACGGAAACCTGCGCAAGCTCCGGATCTTTCTGGATGACTTCAAGCATATGCAGGCCGGACACGCCGCCCGGCATCATATCGTCGAGCAGCACGATATCGGGCCTGCGTGCCTTCATCATTTTCGCGCCTTCGTTCGCGCTGCCGGCGACCATGACTTCGGCTCGATTCTTAAAGAGCTCGGCAATCAGGCCGGTGATATTGTCGTCGTCGTCAATGGTCAGGATCAAAGGCAGCCTTTGCTGCATCTGCTGCAATACTTCTTTTGGCGTGATTTCCTGCGGCGGCGTTTCGTAAACTTCGCTTTCCTCCGCATGTTCGCATGCGAAAATCAATTGGCGCAAAAGCGGAGCCAGTTGCTCGGCAGGAAGTTTCGGATTGGCTAGCAAGGCCTCCTCGACGGTTTTGGCGCAGCGGCTGATATCCTGAAAGCCGTATGTCCGGCCGGTGCCGGCAAGCTTGTGCGCCTGAGCGCGCAAAGCTTGTCCGTCCTCGTCGCCGAGCAATTTCTTTTCGCACAGGTTCATAAACCTGTTCAGCTCCTGCACCTGTTCCTTCAGGCGCTGCAGATAGCGCTGGCGGAGCGGCCGCAGATTTTCGTCGATTTTCGGCTGTTGCGCATTATTAGCCATGGCATTTGACCCATATGTCGTTGATCTGGCTGGACAGCAGCATGGGGTCGAAAGGCTTCGGCACCACAGCGGATGCGCCCAGCGCCTGATAAGCCTGCACTTCGCTCGGCTGCACGCGTGCCGTCATGAAAACGATCGGCGTATGATCGAGCTGTGGCTGCTTGCGCAACTCGATTAATGTTGTCGGGCCGTCCATGTCGGGCATCATCACGTCCAGCAGGATCAGGTCCGGGTTAATTTCCCGCACAAGTTGTATCGCTTCGGCCCCGCTATTGCAGCAGGAGACATGCAGGCCCCCAACCGTCTCAAGGCACATTTTCGCAATTTCTAGAATATCTTCGTCGTCATCGATACAGAGAACGTGCTGAGCGTTTGCAGACATGGCGGACCCCCTCGCCCAAAAATGAAATTACAACCTAAAGTAGAGTATTGAAAGCGATTTAATTCAGCAAGGTTAATAAATCCGATTTTAGCAGAGCGCTTGGCTCTTGATCGGCAAACGCGGCAGCAGAAACGATTATATTGGCGTCTATATATAAGTAATTTTCTGTACGAGCGGCAAAGCCAGCGGAAACTCGACCCAGAAGGCTGCGCCATGGCCGAACTCTGAATCGAACCCGATCCGCCCATCCATTCTTTCCGTCAACTGCTTGGCGATGTTGAGGCCAAGACCGGTGCCGCCTTTCTGGCGCGTGAGCGAAGAATTCCGCCTGGCTGAAGCGTGAAAAAATACGTTCGCGGAATTTCTCCGGAATACCGGGGCCATAATCCTTGATCGTGATGCGAACGAAATTTTTGTTCGGCGTCACGATCACGTCGACCTTTTCGCCTTCAGACGAGAATTTCGCGGCATTCGACAGCAAATTCGTAATCACCTGCACAAACCGTTCCGAATCGATCTTGACGTAAATTTTCCGGTCGACCGGCGCAAGATTGAACGTGATTTTAAATCTCTCGCCGTAATTGCGGTTCATTTCGATAGCCTGTTCGAGAATCTGGGAAAGCTGCTCCGGCTTGACATCAAATTGCATCTTTCCCGAAACAAGCTTGTCGATGTCGAGGATATCGTTGATCAGCAGGATCAGCTTTTCGCTATTTTTATGCGCGAGCCCGAGCAGATCGTTTGCTTTGGCAGGCAGTTCCTTCGTCATGGTTCCCATGATCAGGCCCAGCGATCCGCGAATGGATGTAAGCGGCGTGCGCAGTTCATGGCTGACGACGGAGACGAACTCGCTTTTCATGCGGTCCATCTCCCGCCTCTCGGTGATATCTTCTATAATCTTCAGATAGCCGACCACTTTACCCCCGCTGTCGTGCAGCGGCGTGATCGTCAGATTACCGGGAAACTGGCTGCCATTCTTACGGATAAATGTCCATTCCCGCGATTCCTTGCCCTCGGCAATCGCCTTGCGCGTAAAAACATCGAAACCTGGCGCGATGGGCTCATGGAACTCCTCGCTCAGTTGAGCGGCGCGCAATTTCATTTCTCCCGGTTCGTGCCAGCGTTCCGACATCGACTTTCCGACCGTTTCCAGAGAACTGTAACCGAGCGATGTTTCGGCGGCATGGTTGAACAGAAGGATCTTGCCGCTTCTGTCGGTTGCGATGATCAGATAGGCCGTGCTGTCCATGATGGCGGCATTGAGATTATTGGATTGCAGCAGGCTTGCATTAAGTTTGAGGATCTGCTCGCGCTGCACATAAATATCGAGATAGACCTTTACCTTGCTTCTGAGAATTTCGGAATTGATCGGTTTGAAAATATAGTCCACGGCGCCGAGTTCGGCAGCCTGCGTCGCATATTTCTCTTCCTTGCTGATAGCCGTGACGAAAATAATCGGCGTGCCGCGCATCAGCTCCTGCTCCTGCATGAGCATAGCCGTTTCGAAACCGTCCATTTCCGGCATCTGCACGTCGAGCAGAATGACGGCAAATCTGTGCCGCAGCATCAGCGAAAGCGCTTCATTGCCGGAATTGGCCTTGAAAATTCCGGCGCCAAGATGTTTAAGAACCTTTTCCGTCGCCAGCAAATTTTCCCTTCGATCGTCGACGATCAGGATATTGGGCCGCGGTTCGGTTTCGGGAACCGGAACAATTCTTTCCATTGCGACAGCTTCAGCCATCTGTGCCTGTGCCATATGCTTCGTCCTTCCGTAAGTTGCTTAAACGCAAAAGTAAGAGAGCGATGTCTTCGAGTTCGACAACGTGATCGGCCTTAACCGCCTCGATCGCCGCCTGAGGCATATAAGCCGCTTCGGCCGATTTCGGATTCTGGACAATCGCAAGCCCGCCACATTGCTTTATTTTTCTGAGGCCTTTTGCGCCGTCGGCATTCGCGCCCGTCAAGACAATGCCGACCAGAGATGGCCCGAACACTTCCGCCGCGCTCTCGAACAGGACATCGATTGAGGGACATGCATAATTTACCCTCGCATCGACCGAAAGCGAGAACGTCCGGTCCGGCTCGATCAGCAAATGATAGCCGGGCGGCGCAAGATAGGCCGTGCCGGGGGATAATTGCTCCCGCCCTTCCGCCTCACAGACATCGAGAAGCGACAGATTGTCCAGATAATCGACGAGAAAACTATCGGAGCGTTCGTTGACATGATGAACGATGGCAATCGGCAGCGCAAACGATGCCGGCAGCAAAGGGAGTATGGTTTTCAGGGCTTGCATGCCGCCGGCCGATACGCCGATAACGACCGCTTCATACCGGACAGATCGTTGCATGAGTCGCCCCGGATTTCTTGTAAATTTTCTGTTTGGCGTCGACCAGCTCGAAAGATTTTTTTACCTCGGTGAAGTTCAACGTTTCCTTGCTTCCTAATCCCAGAAACCCGCCATGCCGCAGGCTTTCCGTAAAAAGGGCAAGCACGCGGTTCTGCAAGGTTTTGTCAAAATAGATCATGACGTTCCGGCAGCAGATCAAATTCATTTCGCCAAAAACGCCGTCGGTCACCAAATTATGATAGGAAAAAGTGATGCGTTCCTTGAGGAAATCCGAGAATTTGGTCAGCTCGTAACGGTCGCTGTAATAATCCTCGAGTTGAGCCTTGCCGCCTGCCGCACGGTAATTCGCCGCATAGGCTTCGACATTCTTGGATGAATAAACGCCGTGCTCCGCGGCATCGAGGGAATGCTTGTTGAAATCCGTGGCATAAATGCGCACCCTGTCGAGGAAACCTTCTTCGTGCAGCAGAATGGCCATGGAATAGACTTCCTCGCCCGTCGCACAGCCCGCATGCCAGATTTTCGCATAAGGGAAAGTTTTCAGTACCGGCACGACCTTCTCGCGAATCGCCTGATAAAAATCGGGATCGCGGAACATCTCCGTCACGGTAACCGACATCTGCTTCAGAAACAGATCGAAACTGTTTTCGTTATGCAGCAGAAGTTCGAGCAGTTCGGTAAAGTTGGAAAGACCGGCCTGCTCCAGCGCCCGGTCGAGGCGCCGCTTGAGCGATGCATAGGAATAATGCGTAAAATCGTAGCCGTAACGGCTGCGGATACCTGAAAGTAATATTTCTATTTCTATGTCTTCAAGATCCTGCGCCCGGGCTGGCATCATGCCGCCATTTCCTGCTTGAACAGCCAGACGCGAAGCAGGGTGAGAAGGCGCTCGACATCCACGGGCTTCGTCAGATAATCGTTTGCGCCCGCTTCCATGCATTTTTCCTGCTCTTCCGGCATGGCGCGGGCAGTCAGAGCGATGATGGGCAATCTTTGAAATTGTTTCCGCGCACGAATTTCATGCATCGCCTGATAGCCGTCCATGACGGGCATCATGATATCCATGATGACAAGCTCGATGGATTTTTCTGTTTCCAGTTTTTCGAGCGCCATCTGGCCGTTGTCGGCAATGATGATATTCATGCCGTGCTTCTTGAGCATTTTCGAGAGCGCGAACGTATTGCGCAGATCGTCGTCGGTCAGAAGAATTGTTCTTCCCTGCAAGGCACGGTCCGGATCGTGCTGCATGCGGATGATGTCTTGCTGATCCTTGGACAGGGTGGATTCCACGCTGTGAAGGAACAACGTTACCTCGTCGAGCAAACGCTCCGGCGATTGCGCGCCCTTGATAATGATGCTGCCGGTATAATGGCTGAGCAGACGGTTTTCCTCTTCGGTCAAATCCTTGGCGGTATAGATGATGACGGGAGGCAGGGCGGCCTCGCCTTTTTCCCTCTCCACGATCTTCAGCCATTCGAAGCCCGACATATCAGGAAGGCGCAGGTCGAGAATGATGCAATCGAAATGCGTTTCCCTCAGCTTTTCCAGGGCCAGGCTGCCGCTATTGACCGATGTAATCTGCACATCCTGTTTTCTTAAAAGATTCTGGATGGCGATCTGGCTGGTCTTGTCGTCCTCGATGACCAGCACCTGCTTGACTTCCGACTGCAGCAACCCCTCGATCTTGGCGAGCGCGCCTTCGATGGCCTCCCTTTCGACCGGCTTGACCAGATAGCCGACCGCGCCCTTGCGCAGCGGCACAACATTTCCTTTTTCCTCCGCAGCGCTGATGATATGCACGGGGATATGGCGCGTGCGCAAATCGTGCTTGAGCTGATCGAGCACGTTCATGCCGTCGATATCCGGCAGCATGAGATCGAGAATAATAGCCGTCACCGGTTGTTCCACGGCCAGCAGCAATCCGCTTTTGCCGTCACCGGCCGCAAGACATTTGTAACCGCGCTTGCGTGCGATTTTCATGAGCGTGGCGGCAAAATTACGATCGTCCTCGATAATCAGCAGCACCTTATCCTTGTCGCCGATCACTTTGCGATCGTCGGGAATGAATTCCATGATCGACATCCGCGGCATGTTTTTCAGCTCGATACGCACGGTTTCCTTGACAGGTTTCGCCGGCGCAAACGTTTGCATGGGCTCTGCCGTTTCCTGGTTCATCTCCACCGGCAGGACCAGGGTGAACGTGCTGCCCTCGCCTTTCTGGCTTGCGACATGAATTTCGCCGCCGAGCATGTGGGCGAATTTACGCGCAATCGTCAGGCCAAGGCCCGTGCCGCCATAATGGCGGTCCGTGGAGCCGTCTTCCTGCTGGAATGCTTCGAAAATATCCTTGAGCTTCGATGTTTCTATACCGATGCCGGTATCGACCACCGAAAAGGCGACGGCATTTTTATGATCGAGGGAATCGCGCTGCAATTCTTCCGTTTCGTCCGGCCGATATACGTTTAACGTAACAAACCCTTTCGATGTGAATTTGAAAGCATTGGAAAGAAGGTTTTTGAGAATCTGCTCCACTCGCTGCGAGTCGGTATAAAGACTTGCAGGAAGATCGGTTGCCATGTTGATGCGGAGCGGGACATTCGTATCCTTCGAAATAGGCTCGAACTGTTTTTGCAGCTTCTTGACGATGCCTTCGAGCGGGGAGTCTGCAGGCATAATATTGAGCTTGCCGGCCTCGACCTTGGAAAGATCGAGAATATCGTTGATCAGGCTCAAAAGTTCGAGCCCGCCATTATGAATGACGCGCGCTTCTTCTATCTGCTCTTCCGTCAGATTCCCCCCTTCGTTGCTTGCGAGCGATCGCGCCAGAATCAACAGGCTGTTGAGAGGCGTGCGCAATTCATGCGACATATTGGCAAGAAATTCGGATTTATATTTATTGGAAAGTTCCAGCTCGCGCGCTTTTTCTTCCAGCAATTGCTTGTTCAGGTTCAGATCCGCCGACTGCCGCCTGATCTGCGCATTCTGTTCTTCCAGGATCTTGGTTTTCTCCTCCAGTTCTTCATTGGTAGCCCTGATTTCCTCACTGGAGGCTTCCAGCTCCTCATTGGAGGCTTTCAGCTCTTCCTGCTGCGTTTTCAATTCCTCTTCGCTTTTTTCCAGCTCATGCGTATAGCGCAGCATCTGCGCTGTAGTGCGGGCACGCGTACGCTGATACAGCAAGATCGACAGTGTAATCAGAGAGTAAAAGAAGACGAGGCCCGCATAAATGAGAATCTGGTTACGCTGCATGCCAGCTTCGTCGATTTCCATGCGCGTTGCCAGCAAGCGGGTTTCTTCCGCTTCCATCACACGGAGCAGAATACGTACATGATCTGTCAATCCCTTGCCCTGGTTTGCTTCGATCTCGCGCCTTGCAGCAAGCATGCCTTGCGCCTTTAGCTTGATGGCCGTGGCCCAATATTCCAGCAGATCTTTGACTACGCCCTCAAGCTCGTCCAGATTGCGCTGCTGCACAGGGTTGTCGGCCGTTACTTCCCTTAAAATATTGATTTCTTCCGCAATGGAACGGTTTTGATCCAGCGAATTGCTTTTTTTGTTATCTGAAATGTTCTTGATCGCATCGCGATAGGGCTCGAGATAATCGTCATTACCAGTGATAACGTAACCGCGCTCGCCGATTTCAGCGTCTTTGATTTTACCTGCCAGCAACCGGATATGGCCGCGGACTTCAAATGTATGAATCACCAAATTACGGGCCGACTGGCTGGCCACGCCCTGATAATAGAACATGGCAGCGCCGGAAAATGTCAGCAGCGTTACCGCCAGAATGGCGATCAACGTTGCATTTCTCATAAGGATATTGTCGTTAGGGCGATCTAGGCTCATAGGGTCAGCTCATATGTTGCCTTACTACAACTATAGATTGTAAACAATTATATAATACAATCTAAACTTGCCATACGGCTTGGGCCGATGTGCACAAGTTTGCACTGCCCGGTCGGGGGTTCGCTCTGAAAAATCGCTTAATCGAACAGCGGCGCCATTCACGGCATGCCGTCATGACAAATTTTCATTTTATGGCCATTTCGTATCATGTCATGTATGGGTGGATGAATTGAAGCAAACATCGAACAGGATTTGTTGAAGGTAATTATTTGGCGGAACGCCGCCTCGCCTTGATGAAACGAAAACCTGCTGTTACTGAAGAGCACACGCGCCCGTAGCTCAGCTGGATAGAGCACCAGACTACGAATCTGGGGGTCGGGAGTTCGAATCTCTCCGGGCGCGCCAATATTTTCAAGGGTTTAGCTGCAATTTTTGCCTCTGACGCGCTGGTCTATTTTTCAAAATAACCACCGAATAACCACGTCAGCGGCATCAACATTCTCTCATTATTTCGAGTAGCCCATCTATCAGGCTCCATAATAACGCTCAACGTCTGGAATATATGAAGCTTCCGCCTATATGGTCATTCAATGAACGGGCAAGAAATAGAAGATCAAAAAAAACCAAAAGAGTTCAAGCCATCTCAATATATGCGATGGCGGCGGCCGGAGCTGTATTCAGATTCCATAACTACTATTGAACATACCATCACTCGGGAGGTACTCTCACATCATCTCGAAACGCTTACTAATCAGAAGGATGAAAATATATTTGAGAAGTTTGCTCATCGCCTTGCAAAGAAATTTATCTCTCCAAATTTACGCCCCCAAACAGGGCCAGTTGGAGGCGGAGATGGTAAAACAGATACTGAAACTTATCCAGTTTCACTCGACATAGCAAAAAGATGGTATGTATCTGATCTTACTGGAGCACATGAGCGATGGGCGTTTGCTTTTAGTGCAAAAAAAGATTGGCTTGCGAAATTAAAATCTGATGTTGCTAGTATTGTAAGCACAAAACGTGATTACACGCGTATTTATTTTATCACTAACCAATATGTTCCAGCCAAAGACAGCGCAAAAGCTCAAGACAATCTTCTAGAAAAGTATGGCATCCCTATTACTATCCTGGATAGAACTTGGCTTCTTGATCGCGTGTTCGAACACGACAGTCTTGATATAGCTATCGAAACGCTTGGGGTTGGGAAAGGGGCCGAACACAAAGCAAAAACTATCGGCCCTAAAGACTTACAAAGGAGCAAAGAGCTCGACGCTCTAGAAAAAGCTATTGGAGATGGCACTAACTATAATGGTACCACTCATGCATTAATCGAAGATTGTATGCGCGCCGCAAAACTTGCGCGAGGTCTTGAAAAATCACGCCACGAAGTTGAGGGTTTATATCAACGCGCTATTCGCATCGCACGCGACAACAAATTACACGCCCTTCATTTAGCCGCTGTTTATGAGCTGGCATGGACGTCGAATTTCTGGTTCGATGATGCTGCATCACTAAACTCGCTTTATAGCGAGGTTGAACGTCTAGCATTAATGTCGGGTGCCGCAGACGATCTTCAACTGATTAGTAATCTTCTTCCGCTTGTTAGAACAAATACCATGTTTGGTCTGACTACGCCCGAGTTTGCCAAGATTGATGGTCGAACTGAAGCTTTGCTTAATGCAACTAAGGTAGCGCGCAAAGATACATCCCGGCCTAACAATGCTTTGCACGCACACGCTATAGAGCTTATGGCTCGCATTACTCAAGCAAAACATACTGATGATGAGAATCTGGATGATTTGTGGAATGAATTTTACGATGTAGTTAAAAAAACAGATGGATTGGGAACTTTTCCTTTCCAGCCTATAGCGGATGCGCTTACCGAGGTAGGAAAATTCACTGTTGAAAGCAAAGCCTTTGATCGCCTTTATGAAGCGATCACGGACGCGCTAGCAAAACGCATTAGCGAAGGTGAAGCCGCTATAAAAAATTCAGAGCGCGGCTTTCAAAAGCTCGAAAAACAATTGCCATATGACGCAATTCGTTGGTTTGGCCGCGCAGTAAGTCTGCTTATTAAAAAAGAGTACGCAGACGAGCTTGTTACTGCCTTGATCGGATCGAGTATTGCTTACGAAGAGGCAGGCCTTCTTTGGGCCTCACGTAATTATGCGCTCGCCGCAGCAAGCCACGAATTTTCTGCGTTTAATAGAACTGGCTCTATCGAAGAGATTACTCCATCTGTTCTTAGTCGTTTGTTTCACACTGAGCTTCGTCTTGGACGCGTACCAAATATTTTAAGTACCTATGAGCTAGGAGCGATGATTCGAAACGCGCGCTCAACGACACCAGAGCAAAAAGAATATGCAGAGAAAGTAAGAATTGATCAGAGTCATATGCTAGGCGCATTAATACTAAGAACCGCCTTTCTCGACTTGCCACACGTAGAGAAACTTGCAGACGGGTTGGAGCGAATAGGCCTTGAGCACGCTCGAATGGCACTTCTTTTTCTTCTCGGGCACGAAGATACCTTGAGGCAAGAAGGTTGGGTGCCTTCTGAGGTAACGCCTGAGGATTTTAAAGAGCTTTTTGAACACTGGGCATTATTTGGTAACGATATGGAATTACCGGACCATCCGTCATACTTACTCAACAATGAAGTAGTCCTGCGCTCCCGCATTCTTGGCTGTGAGCTAAACATTACCTGCGCAAATAATTTGATCTCTGTTGGTATTGGAGAAGCCATATTAGGAACACTTGAGGCCCTTTTGGCAACAAGCCTCGCGCATAATATGCTTCCAGCACTCGATGTTCTTAATATTCGCGTAAATCCGATTGACGATGCGCCGCTCACTCCAATGCTCAATTTTGCAGAAGAAAATGGTGTCACTGTAGGGTTTGTCACTCATGCGCCTCAGCTAAATTACAGCACTTTAGAAGAAGCGCTCACCTTCCCAAATTGGCTTCAAGAGGCAACCGTTCATATATTTGCTCGGTTTGCCCCTCCTATAGAACCAGATAAGTGGGGCGAAAGTGTTTTAGATAAAGAAAATGGGTTCTCTCGCGCTCTAACTTTTTCGAATATTCCTACTATGTTGAATATTATATTTGGAAATAAAGAGCGGCTTTCAATTGAAGATTGGATTCAGGACATAGACGCAAATTTTGATGTTAGGCGCCAAACTCCATGGGTCCCTAAATTACAGCCATCCAATGAGGATGCATCAGACTTATTAAAATTTGGGAAGGGAGAGATACCTGAAGAGCTAAAAAACCCAGAGCTAATGAAGCATACTGATATGCGCGTCATTAGTCCGATTGATATGCACAAATGGGATGCCGCCCATTGGAATGGTGCACTTTTCATGATGAAACCAGACGATGCTCGAGCCGCACCAGTTCTTGCTCTCACATTCGTAAATCGTGAACCTGCAGAAGGAATTTTTCAAGGATGGAGAGGCCGTTTTGGATTTGAAGACTTAAATCAAAACCTTCGAATTGCAATTATCCGTGGGGTAACTAGTTCTAACTCTAACGCGTACGCAATCATGATTGGTCCCAACGTAGATAAACTGCCTAAAATACCAAACAGCACTGCTGTGTCTCGATTTTGTATTATGACACCCTCTAGTTCGAAGAATTTTGATACATTTCTCGCAGAGTATCAGAAGCATAAAAGATATTTATTGGCTCCCGCCCATCTCCCTAGCCAAGACGCGGCGCCGGAACTACCGCTAGTTGATTTAGCGCTTGGCAAGTATGATCTTATAGTCCGTGAAGCATGGCAGATAGGCGAAAACGATATGGACATTTCAGCAATAGACCTGGACGATCTGCCTATTATTCCACACGACCAAGATAACGCACCTATTTTAAAGGCCATTAAATGGCTTGAGAAGATCCGCAAAGAAACTGACTAAATATTGGCGTTAGCTACCTAGTAGCCACGCTTACTGCTCACGTGAGTCGCTCACGAATAAGTTGGTGTTCATCCGGTAAGTTGCGCCTCAGGATGTAGTCGTTCAGCACTATTACTGAGGCTGCTGCGGGGAGTAACCTCCGAAGGCTGTGCCCGTCCCATTCAGGCTGGAGTAATCCTGATTGTAACCCAATCGCGGCAGAGCGTTCTGATTGACGCACGACGAGCGGAACAGTAATGCCGCCAAATTCAGACATAGGTGAACAAACGAAGCCATCGAGTTCTAAGGATCTTTGTAGCGCCGCTAGGCGGTTCGCTTGTACATCGGATGCGGCTTCGGCAGGGAGCTCACCATATAAACCATAGCGTAGAAGCTGTGCGGCAATCTGGCGGTCGAGACGACTTTGCAAATATTGGTTGTGATAGTGACGCAGGCAGCTCTCGCAAGACCTGTCGCAATTTCCGCGACAATTTTCTAGCAAATCCAACACATCGCGCAGAATCTCGTCTAGATACCGATTTGCTAAATCAGCATATCCTGCACCACCTGCAAGCGTGTCATATAAGTAAATATCCAAATAGAGCGGACGTCCTTCACCAGCAGGCACCACACGAAACCCTGCTCCAAATTCAGAAGGATCTAAGTCAAGTTGTTGATGCCTACTTGCGCAAAGGCGCAGAGCTTCTGCAATGCTATAAAGCGCATCCTCAATCGCGCGCAATGCAACAGGATGCGTGGTGTCAGTGTTTAGGGGCGCGCCAATAGATAAGCGCAAGAGCAAGAGATCTGTTGAAAAAACATGGCCTAAAACGACATTTCTATACTGGCCGCTACAATTATCCGAATGACGCCGTCCAGGAACCGGCTCTACGGGATATGGGCGCTTATGTGGCTCTGCAGTTGGTGGCTCAATACTGGAGCGTCCGCAATGATCACAAATCCAGAAGCCTTGGTACACGTCATCAACAAATGGACCTTTATTAGTGATGATTAATCGTCTGTCACTGCTTACAGTAGACGCCGCATGCAGACCCCGCGATTGCAGATTTGGCAGGTCATTTGTACCAACGGGCACAGGAAACTGCGCACCAGTTGCATAGGTGATGTCTTGCTCACGGTCACCTTGGCTAAGCTGCCTGCCATTTTCTGGCGTAAATACCTGCGGCTCTATCATTTCTGAGCTACGCAGTGGAGATTCGCATACTGGGCACTGCATGGTATCGAGGTTAATCTGTTCGTCGAAGTCGCGAACATAGCTACAGTTATCACAATGCACGAGAGGGGTTGTCGCCGCAAATAGAGGCACAGCCCGGTCGATCTCGTTCGGCAGAGCATTAGCAACGACCCCACCAGACCGATACGTCCGCTTGTTAATGACGATCAAACGACCTGGGGCATATTCGCTAAGTGATTTGTGAATGCCCTGTTGAGGGCGCTCGACGATGTTTACTTTCCATCGCCCCGTTTCAGGACTCTTAGCCAATCTTTCAACCAAGAAACTTGTTAAATCGGTCGGGAATGCATAGCTGGGCAGTAAGCCTCGCGAAAATAAAAAGTCTAATAGCTCCTCATCACCAAGAGCTTGGCGCTCATCATCTTCATCGCCTTCTTCTGCATCATCGCCGGCACCCGAATTAACGGCCCGCGGAGGAAGCAATGTAGATGCGATGGTGCGTAATTCAGTAATGAGCTGTTCTACAATTGTCGAAATCCAACCGTTTATGTCTAATGGCTCAGTTCGGAGTGTTGAGGGGAGCCATGATAACAACATAGCTCGAACATCTCCGTTGGTTCTTAGCACTGAGGTTTGCAGCCAATCAACGAAGCCCTCGATCTCCGGGACATTATCCCGCAAACCAAAAAAGAAATCTCGCGCCTTCCCAAGGGCAGAGAATAACGCAGCGTTATTTGCCGTGGAAATAGCGTGTTCATCCATAAAGCGGTGAAAGTAAGTTTGAAATAAGAATGCGGTCACGTGACGACGCGCAATTTTCGGATTGTCAATTTTGATATCAGGATTGCGCGGGCTTCCAGCCACTATTCGTTCCGGGGAATTGAAAAAATAAGTGTCGTGTGGACCATTCTGAGCATAAGTGAGAACTGTCGAAACTGATGAACCTCTTCGACCCGCACGACCAGCCCGCTGCTGATAGTTCTCTCTTTGAGGAGGCACGTTTCGTAATCCAACCGCAACGAGAGAACCGATGTCTACGCCGACTTCCATCGTCGTTGTACAACTGAGAACATCAATGGGCCGGTCTCGTTCATTCATCAGAACGTCGCGAAACCTTAATTCGAACTGTTCAGTTGTGGCGTGCACCTGCGTATTGTCACGGTTCGAGAGCTGAGCTGTATGCTCCTCGACTGACACACTTCTTAATCTGGCATTGCCATGCAACGCATGCCTGACAGGCTCACGCCAAAACGATTTCCTAGCTCTAATATACTGGCTTTGATTGGGGTCTATAGGCTCAATATTCGCGGAGCCGCACGAAGCGCAGTGGTCTCGAATTGCTACTGGCATTACGGTGGTACAAGTGTGGCATTGGTACCAAGGAGAATCGAGATCAATACCTATTGTTACTTTACTAGGCTCAATAAAAAAGTTTCCGTTATCATGCGGAGCGGCAAATGCGCGGATCAGGCATTGTTCAACTGCGGCTATTGGCGTTTCTCCCAGACCCATTAGCCTCGGCAACTCTGCGCTGAGCAACTGATTAAAGCGACCATCACTGCCCCAATTATTTGTCCAATATCCGGCCGCCTCGCTCCTGGCATTCTCAGAAAGGCGATGATCAAATGCAAATCTATCGTCCGCGACCCAATTTATCCAAACCACTGCCAACTGTTCAACATCCGCCTCAGTGAGATGCGGGGCGATGGCAGAAAGATCATGACGCAATTTCTCTCGGGCACGATTAGCCGGTAGCAGACGTCCTACTGTGGTGCCCAGCAATGAATAGTAGCGGCCACAAAGTTGTCGCAACAAGGCGACGTTGTACTGATGCGGAGGGTCACGTGGTTCAAAATCTTGTAAGATCAACTCCAATCGTTCCCCATGATGATCTCGGTCAAGACGAGCCACGTCTTCAGATATGTGGTTTGCAGCGTCTCCATCAAAAATGGGTAAGTTGAAATCACGCAATACCGTTAAGATTGCAGTGAAGAGTTTCCGCTCTGGTCGCGGCTCCGATCCAGCCTCGTTTAATCTTCTAACACCTAGCGCAAGTATCTGTCTGAAAATGTCTTGCTCTACCTCTCGTGGTATATCTCTAGCTAGGCGCGCAGCCTTCTGTCTGCCATCAGAGAAAAGCAGTACTTTCCGACCGCCGTTGGGGTATTGTCCTGTCTCTTCGCGCACCAAAGGCTGAGAATCGAGTTGCACTTTTACAAGATTTGCAAATGGCGCTTCACCTTTCGTAACATGATCCATTATGGTGGAACGACCGCCGCGCATCGCAGTATCTGTACAAACTGGGCAGGTTGTGAATCTGCAGGCCCGATCATTCCAGCCTTGGCGTGGCGCCGGCATGAATACCGATAAGAACCCCTGTAAATTCCGCGGTTCTTCATATTGAATGCGTCCACTATAGACATCTAGCCAGGCAGCAACGTGTTGATCATCATGAGGATGAGGGGGGCCGTCTACTAAAAGCTCGACTTCGGTTAGTGGCGCTTGGTGCCCTTCGCGCAATAGCCCAGAGGGAACATGCCAAAGAAAGTTTCCGTGAGGACCATCGGTGTAAGCGCGAACGAATGCTGTTCCACATTCGCGGTGCGTCAAAAACTCATATACTCGTGCCCCACATTCGCATGTTTCCCGTGGTACTGTGTGGAACTTTCCAAGACACCGCGATGTGGCGGGAGCACGAACCGCGCTACATTGCGGATTAACACAAGCATACAGCCCCGGGAGTCCTCGAAAGAAAAGATGTAACCTAGTGGGCAACAATACGCGTTGATCGTGTTGGCGACGCGCAAAAGTTGCTAAAGCAATAAGGGCTGCGGTCGCTCTACCACGCCCCTCAAAAGTGCCAAAAATCCGCTGTTCTAGCTCGGGCAGGGGCGATGCACGGCCAGCGACTTCCGCAATCAGAAGTTCGAGCGGGCCAAAGCCACTTAATTGACTATATAAATAGTCTTGGAGATCGCCGCCTGCTTCTGGACGCGGCCAACCCAATTTGGCTGCCAATCTGGCGATCTCATCGACAGCCATAGCGCGCTCAACGTGATAACGTTCGAAATTCGAAATATTGAATCCAGCAAGGCTCTCGCTTTGCCTATCTGTCGCTTCTGCCGCCCCCGACCGAAGTTCCCGCGTCCCTGTAATAACCTTTATTTCCTTATTACTGCGTGCAGTTAAGCCGGTTAAATCACGTCCAAACTGCTCTACAGCTCTTCGTGCTTCATCTCCTTCACCTAAGCTAGCGCTAGTCAAAATAAATCGAACGCGTTCTCTTGGCGCTTCTAATCGAGCTGTCAACCGCCGAAGCAGTAATGCAACTTCCGCGCCGCCAGCACCCCGATACATGTGCGCTTCATCTAGAACGATAACTAATTCATTCTCTGGATGTGAATGCAACCACTGCTTCGTCTGTGAAAAAATTGGTCTTTCCAGTGGGCGCATGAGCATATACTCAAGCATTGAGTAGTTCGTTATTAAAAGATCAGGGCAAAAAATCTGCACTTCGTCGCGCGTCATCAATTCCTTGTCGCTTGGCTGAGTAATCAAGCGGCGATCCCAATGTCTAACGCGCTGCGGCTTACCGTTCACAATGCGCGTCTCCTCCAGATCCTTTCCATAAAATGCTGCAAGATCTTTTGATGGCCACTGACCGATTGCTTCAAGCTGTTGAAGCAATGCGGGTTGGGATAAGATGCGCGAATAATATCTCTCGAAAAGCGGCTCAATTCTTGCACTATCGCGCGCACTAGTGCGCATACCAGGATACGGCGTTCTACCTGTGTAGCTTCCGAATCTTGCTGGCCTGTTACGTCCTTGAGATATGAGCCCGGAAGCTTCCGCTTTCCCAAATAATCTACGGATACGTGAGACTTGGTCGTTGACGAGCGCATTCATCGGATACAATAGGAGTGCTCTGCAACCAGGCAAGCTTGCCGTCGCAGGTCTTGACATCCCCTCCAACGCCAATTGCGCAAGAATTGGGAGTAAGAAGCTTTCAGTTTTCCCGGATCCCGTTCCTGTAGCGACAATAAGATCAGGACGTTCCGATGAAAAAAACTCTTCAAGCGCCTGCGCCTGATGCACGTAGGGTCGCGGGTATATTCCAATATTCAAGGAACTTAATTCCGTTAGTAATTGCTGCACAGCCTGAGGTAGATGAAGCTCACTGTAAGTGCCTCCTAACTCGTACACGGGCGTCGATTCGACGTATGGCGTTTGCGCAACCGCTCCGTTTTCTGCGAGCAGCATTTGCCGCTCCAAGATTAGCGCTTCAGAGCGAATGTGGTATTGCGCTTCGATATAAGAGCGTAAGCTCTCAGTTAATCGGCGCGCTGTAGATTGAACGCCATAGTCAAAGTCAGAGCCATTAGTCATTTGATTTCTCTTTTTTTGGCGCGCAGCACCACACCTATATCGGCCATAGCGGCTTGTACAAAAGGCCAAGCTTCAAGAGCAAATGTAAACGCAGTGTGCTGGCTTCCAAGTTTTTCTATTTTCTCTGCAAGCGAAGTTACACGATTATGCGGCTCAGGAAGGCCAAACCGCAACTCAAGCACGATGCTTGTATCACGCCCTATGTATTCTCCCGTGCGGCGCGTACCCAACAGAAGGTCAAAGCCAAAACAAAGCCTGTACACTAACGGTCTAGGGATCTTGGCTAATTGTTTTAATTTTAAAGTGCCGCAGCACATATCGAATTGCGCCAAATAATAAGGTCTATCCCAGATTTTGGCATACCCGATGCGAGGACGGACCAACCTAGGGCCAATCACGCTCCCATCGACTTCGTCGAGTTGTGCCCAGCGCCCGCGAACTCCCCGCGCATGGGCTACAGTTGGATCGTAAACCTCCAACGCTTCGTGAGGCGGTGCGTCGATTTCGGAGCGAGACTTAAAAATCGATGCAATTATCGCTTCTGTCCAAGATTTTAGCGGACCGTATTCGCCTATCCACCTGTCAAAACTACTGACTATTCCGTGTTTCGTCGCTTGCTGCGCTATCGATTTTGGAACCAGACGCCCCATTCCAACCGGAATCGGGGAAATGTTAAGCAACTCCTGAAACAATGCGCTTGGCGTAGTACCAATAGTTAGTAAAAAATTCGAGTTCGGCGTTTCAAAGAAATTTAAGGGAGCTGAGATCCAGCGGCCACCGCCGATGTCACAAGCATCACCGAATAGGCGGGCCTCTTCCAAAATACCTTGGTGCAATTCCACAATTGAAGACTCATTCCCTTGCGAGAGATAGGATAGATTCGCTTTGAGGTTCGACAAAATTCGACTGGTATGTATTAACTCTCCCATCCCTGCGAAATGCTTTATCGTGTTAATGTAAACGAGTGTTCGTATGTGCTCGGATGCCAAGACGCGAACACTTCCATCTACGGTGCACGCCAATAAAGCTGCGGCGTTAACGCATACTTCGTGCGGCGTTCTGCTAACGAAGTTAGGCTGCACCATAAGGCTCCCCCGCCTTGTATTCAGTTATAAGCTTGGCAATTCTCGCATCTGCTACCTCTATATCACAGCGCCCTCCAGCGAGCTCATCGTCAATGGTATCTTTTGCAAGACCTTCCATTTTCCAAAGTGGCAATATCCAACCATATGCTAGCGACTGAGTTATTGAAGGTGAAGGCAGCAAACGTTTCAAGCTATCCAACGCCGCGCCTGCCATGAGCACCGTTCGACGCAGTCGTGGACGATTAGATAAAGAAGATTTCGATAACAGCCGCACAATTTCGTCGACGTCAGCGACATGACGTATCATTTTGTTTGAAATCGAGCTGTAAACATCCTTGTTTATAACACCCTGCGTCACCAATCCGATTTGGGGGGCCGATCTCCAATCAAGACAATTTAAGGAGAACACCGGCCCCAGCTCGATGTACTGCTGTGTCAGAGGTAATGCGGTTACGCCTTCGCTGAGCGTACAAAAGAATACAGTAGGTTGTATGTCGACGGCTGATTGCTGCGCCACATCCCACAATGCATCTGCAAATAATTCAATTGGGGATCTATTAATGCCCTCAACAAGAAACGAGGCAACAAATGGTGCCTGCTGATTAAGAACCCGCATAAACGCACTACGAAAGCTGTCGGCGCTTTGAACCCCGATGGGGACTGAAATTCGAAAGCTATTGGAGGAAGCAACGGTTTGTGCACACACCTGTGCAACAGGCGCTGCAAAAGATCCCTCAAAAAAGACTGGTTGACCTACGTGAATAGCTGCGATGATTTCTTCAGATAGTGCGGTCGCATCCGTTTTCTTTAGTCCAATTGATTGCAGGTTGGTTGCCAATTTCTGTGCGATTTCTTCGGCAGTATTAAGCGGTGTCGGCGAATTTTTCTCCGACCATCTGAGTTGCTCTGCATATAGGATGCCGGGATTTTGTTGAGCGAGCGCATTGGCGCTAGACGCGGCACTTTCCTCAAGTCGATGCTTTAGAAAATTGATGCTTTCACCAAGCTCGGCACTTAAGGCTACCAATTGTTCTTGTGTTACAAAAGCTGACTGCGTACGACGTATCTCTTCCTGCGCCGCCTCGTTTAGTACCGATAATTTGTTTTGCTGATTCATGGCAGCGTCGAAGCGTTCATCTACGGCTCGACGAAACTGCCCAGCTTCGCTCACCTCAGACTCTACACTCAGTCCTAACTGCTCGACATTTGCGCCAATCTGGTTAAGACGCTGCTCCAGTGTCGCAACCTCTTGCAGCATTGTTGCTTCATTCACCGCCAGTTGTTCCTGCGCGCCTTTTAGACCCGATAGCATACCAACTTGTTCGCGAAGTTGGATAATTTCCTTCTCTGCTTTGGTTACGCGCTCAGGAAACTCCTTTAATGTGGCGTCTTGCTTTACCTCGACTGCTGGCTTCGCTTGTTCAATAAAGGCATTTATCGAAACTGTCCGCGAAAATGGGCTTAGTATAAGAAATCTCTCGATGGCTTCACGCGTACATTTGTTCTGATGTGACAGGTCTACTAAAGTTGAAAATAGTGCCTCTATTTCCGAATTTTGCGCAGACCATTTATCAGCTTCAAGTGATGGCCGCGCGTCTTCGAACTCCTCCAGCTTATCGAGTATCGTTTCCAAGACTTCGGAATCACCAAGATGTTCCATTGCCCACGCACGCCATATATAATAGAGGGCTTGGTATTCTCGCGCTTGACCAAAGCGACGGTCATTTGAACCTGAGACTAGTCTTCGCGCTAAAATCTGCTTACGTTGGCGGATGCCAGCCGCACTCGTTTTTCTAAATCCAGGCGCTGGCGGCAATACCGTCGTTAATCGCTGCATGGAATCATTGGAAACTTCTTCTATAAACTCGCAAATTTCTGCTTCACCCAACGCTTGAATACGTTGCACTGCTTCCGGTGTTGGTTGCGGATTTGTCACGCAGCATCGCCTCGCGAAGCGAACATTTTATTAATTGCATATGCATGTGCCCTAAAAGGCGCAGGCAAATTAACCGACTTTAAAAGAGCAAGAACCTCATCGTCATTAGCGCGCTCAAGAAATGTTCCATCATCTGTTGCATATATATTCGACAGCTTGCAGAGCCACAAAGCTTGCACCCTCGCATGGGGATGCAACATCAAGGAATTTACGTATTTTGCGCTGTCGGCGCGACAATAGCCAAGCGCACCAAAGCTTACATCAAGGGTGACAGTACGCTCACGAAGAAATAAATTGAGTAAGTCGAGGTCATCATTTGTGAGTTTAGAGTAGCGGTCACACACTTCACTGAGAACCAAGTTTTTATTACCCATCCCTTTCACTGGGTGCACCCATCGGAGATTACCATTGAAGCCAATTGGCCCCTCGATACCAATGATTGTACCGCTTCCGGACCTGACCACTTGAAATACTTTCTCACACTCCGGATCATGTAACTTAACGGTATTCTCTGCGCTTCCACCGCCTTCAGCGTAAGTTACGGTTATGCCTAGATTCAGATCGGCTTTTGGTAGAGGCTTGAATACAATCTCAACAACCGGCTCTTGTTGCCAGAATATCGGAAGCGTTGAACTCTCTCCTTTAAAAATTTCAACGCATTTTTTCTCGAATTGATCCTTCTCACTACCTTGAGAGGCAGCACCATCATAATCTTTAGTGGCTGCACCTTGCTTATCCATCGTGAAATATACAGCATCGCTAGGCGTTACGACAATTTTGCCGTCTTCATCGATTTCGTAGGGAACGGGATAAGCTATACCCCACCTATCTGACTGCGGAGCGATAGGCATATCACAATATTTGCGCAGCCAGTTCTCGACTTCTCGCGTCGCATCAGCAGGCAGTGATACCAACGCAGCTTGCCAATTGCTGTTAGCTTGAAGTTTAAGCACGTCTAATTCCGCAGGAAGGTCAATACTATCGTCATGGTGCCAAATGAAGTAATAAGCTAGGCCCCACCGCAATATGGAGGCAACTGGCTTCAGGCGCTGAGAACGTGCAGAAAACACATTCACTTTTTCTTGCTGTAAACCAGCAATGGGGTGTTGCCAGCTCTCTCTATAATCCTTCGGTACGTCAGGGCTGAACCATGTAACGCGGTATTCTGATTCATTGGCGTCAGCATCGAATACACGCGAGCCTATAACCAACTGGGCGAACGATATTTTTGGTTGATAAATTGGGCCACAACGAAGTTGAAGTTGCCCATGTGAGGAATCAGTTTTTGGCACCAAAATTTTTAGTCTCCAGCGCCGCGGATATCGCGTATTAATATCATGAGGCTCTACTTCCATTACCAATTTAATGGGTTCAATCACTCTCGGGGGCGCTGCAGAAGGCATGACCGCCGTGGGATTGGGGCCTACTAACTCATGGCTTGGGTGATACAATTCGCACTCTGGTCGACCTAAGCCCCGCAGATGCGCAAAATGAGGCAACTGGATGATGCCTCTCTTTAGGCGGACACGAGCATTGCAACTTGGGCATCTATATATTTGGCGACTGCCGGCCGCGCCAACTGCTGAGACAAGCTGATTATTTGAGTCTCTAGCGAATTTCATTTTTGCACTTGCGCCTCAACGTCGTGCACTTTGCGCTCTAGCGAGGCGAGAGAAAATGGTGTTGTGGCTAGCAGCTCTATAATGCCGTTTCGATGCCATGCCTTATATTCCGGATTACGTGCGGCACGCTGAATAATCCATCTTTCTCGTGCCAACTTTCCAATTTCACTAGCCCTCTTTAAACCTCGGTAAATTGGTTTTTTAGCTTTGCCGCACAATATTTTTTTGGCATTTGCTGCAAGTTGACAAACAAAGACCTCTCTTCCGATCCCGTGTTTCAATAAATCTACTTTAAAACCAAGCTTGCCGAGCGCAGCTCTTATTGTTCTCAACCGCCAATTAGGGCCCTCTCCAAACGTGTGGCCATCCTCATAACCATGACCATCTGCTCGCAAATATTCGCGTAATTCGTTGAAGAGTCGATCAGGGATATGGAAATGGCCCCATCCGCCCGTATAGCCAATGGATACAAAGTAATCCTGACCATTAAGTTTTAGTCTGTTGTATACTGACGACCGACCTAGAGCGGAACTTGTGAGCACCATAACAAGTTGTGCTCGCTTTTTTTTGCCAGAAATTATTCCGCGAGTGTTGCCATATTTGCTCGCGAAATCTTCGCGAATTTCTTTACTGCGAACGAGACTTGCAACTAGTTTGCCACCTAGTAAGAAATTGTAAGGCGGAACAGAGCCTAAAACATAAGCATCCATGATGTTCACAAGCTTTTTAGCTCGGTCTTTCGATGTCCAGCCAATTAAATCATCACGGACTCTGAGGTTGAACACTGGATCTCCCAGCGCAATAAGCCCGATCAGTTTTTTGTTATTAGTGTCCCAAATCAAATATCGCATACGTCGGCCAAAACCGGGCGAGACAGGGACCGACCAAGTTAAACTAGCTAGGCGAAATAAATCTGCTTGCCATGTACCTGTTTCAATTAACTCAAGTCGTGGACTGATCTTGTCGGGCACAACCTCGTTACCATTGGCAAAATAGTGGATTAATTTTGGTAGGTTGGTACGAAGAAATTTTCCGTGAGTGCGAAGCTTTGCTTTACGCTGCTCACGATGTAACTCACGAATTTTCTGCTTCGATGCATCGTCGGATTGCAAAGCTCCGTTATTATCACGCGTAAAACCTAAATGATGAAGATGCTCTCTAAGAGTTCGTTTTAAGTTTGCATCTGGCCGAAATGCAGGAATAACAACTGAAGTTTTTTTTGACATTGTACTTGTTAGCGCCTGTACACTATCAAGCGCTCGCCCCCAGCTTTAAATAGCATTCAAAAGCAAGGATGGCCACAAAGTTCTAGTAAAATTTTTACTTTGACATTGTAGCTTTTTCAAGCAGTTGAGGCGCACGAACGCTTAATGCCGCGCCTGAACTAGCTCAATAAATTCCTGCAAATTCATTAGCCAAGATTTTTGCTTATCCGAATAAGTCTCGTGCAATCTTTCAGGCAAAACTAGCTGCAATCGTTTTGCTTTCATTTCATCGGTCTGATTTTCAGATATTCGAGGCTCAAGAGTCAGTAAGTGTTTCTCAGATATGCGAACCGCCTCTGATAAAACCTGCCGCCAGCGATCTTTCAAAGTAGACTTGGAAGCTAGCATAGTAAGCTTCTCAGGAGCAAAATTTGCGTTCTGATATTCAGCTTGCCCGGGAAACAAAAAGTCAGGTTTATTATTATTCTCGGTAATTTTTCCACGCGAGAAACGAATTTTGCGCGCTAAGAACAATTGTTCCAGATGATTTTCCAGCGACTGTCCGGCGCGAGATTTACGCCTGTTTTGTACACTGAGGGAAAAAGATAGGAAACCGTCAACGTCGGCAACGTTGTCATCGGCAATAAAGCCAGCGCGCAAACGTTCGGCAACTATGCGTCGTTCCAGACGCCGAAACAGCATTTCTTCCTGTTCAACCCAAGCCATCAGAACCGCGTCAGGATTATCATTGGCCGAGATGTGGGAAAGCGATGAACGCGCCAGCTTTGAAAATTCCTGCGTCGTAGGGAATTTTAATCCGAAGGGCTCGATCAATGTATCAAGCTTGTCGGCCTCAGGCTCCTCAATGTCGATGCCAAGCTCATCGAGAATAAAGCGGGCTGCAAAATCCAGCTCAGCTCCCTGCTCCCCCTTTATCTCCCTGACCGCAAACTCCAACTCCGGATTTTCCTCCAGACCGAAAAGCCACATGAGCTGGCTTTTGATTGAACTTTCTGCAGGTGTAACGATAAAAAGCAGATGGTCGTCCTGTTGGCGCGCCACAAAAAGAATATTTCCTGGCTGCATCGTTTTCGTTACGGAATTGGTCTGGTAATAAAGCCTCCACTCAGCACTACGCTTGGAATCATTCCGTCTTGAATCGTACCAAGACAGCTGCCCTTCTTCGGTGATTGCTTCCTGCTCTCCTCCCAGCCAGATATAAGTTGCCTTAAACCTGTTATCGTCTTCGCCTCGAGGAAATTTCCTGTCCTGCTTCCCAAGAATGGCAAGCAAAGGCTCCGAGCCGGTAACTTCATGCTGGTTGGATTTTGCAGGGTCGGCGTCTACAGCAGCTAGTCTTTTTACGCCTACACCATCGAAAAGATCGGACAGGAGCCCGCGGCGGATCATGCATGCCCCCTTATCTCAAGTTCAGCTTCACGGGAACGAAGCCATTTTGCGCAACTTTTGATAACATCCTCAATCGGGCGCCTTGTTTTACCCTTGATAGCGCACTCCCACACTACGCCCCGCCTCCAGCCTTCGGCAATCAGGGTTTCACCAGCCTGAACATCTATTTCTTGATTGCGGCCAATCTTCTTTTTCCAGAACTCTTCACGAGTTGAAGGCCACCTGAACAGATGGCAATCATGGCCATGCCAGAAACATCCATGCACAAAGATTACCGCGCGCCAGCGGGGGAAAACTATATCAGGCTTGCCAGGAAGATTACGATCATGCAACCGGAACCGAAATCCTTCAGCATGCAATCCTCGCCTTAATATGAGTTCTGGTTTGGTATTGGTGCCCCGAATGCCCGCCATCATACGGCTGCGCACTTCAGGAGTGACGATATCAGCCATCAATAAGTTCAAGCTGCCGGTTAGATTTATGCGCCTTGCTGTTCGTGGTTACCGCACTTTTGGTTTCTGTCGATTTCTTTACCAGCGCTTTTTGTAGAAATGGCTTCATCGCTTCTGCGACAAACTCCACGACCGGCACGACCACGGCATTGCCAAACTGGCGATAGGCCTGCGTATCGGAAACAGGGATTTTGAAGGGGCGACCCGGCCGGTCAAAGCCCATCAGGCGGGCGCATTCCAGAGGCGTGAGGCGGCGCGGACGCTTGCCCTGCTGCTTTATCAGAACCTCGGAGCCATCCTTGTAATAACGCGCAGACAAAGTACGCGCGACATCCTCCGGCCCGAAAAGGCTGTAGCCGAAGCCGTTACCAGCCGCGCGATGCTTCTCTTTATACCCCTTGAGATATTCCCATAGATTTGGAGTGAGGGTATATTTCGGATCTACCTCATTTTGGGGCTGAAGAATTGTTTTCAGTTTCGGCCCGCTTCCGCGCAATGGGACCTGAAGCGCAGCAAAGTCAAATTCGGTCGGTTCCCGAAATCCGACGATAAAAATCCGCTCGCGCTTTTGGGGCACCCAAGGCTCGGAACTGATCACACGATGCTGGACGTGATAACCAAGTTCGTTCTTCAGTACATTGAGGATTGTTGCAAAGGTCCGACCCTGATCATGGCTTTCAAGGTTTTTGACATTCTCAAGTACAAAAGCTGCCGGCCGGTGATGGGCTATGATTTGTGCCGTATCGAAGAACAGTGTGCCCTGCGTGTCGCACAGGAAGCCGTGCGGGCGCCCAAGAGCGTTTTTCTTCGATACGCCGGCGATGGAGAACGGCTGGCAAGGGAAGCCCGCCACCAGAACGTCATGCTCAGGAATGAGACTAGGGTTTTTTGAATATTCCCTTATATCGCCGCCGATAGGATGCTCATCGGGGAAATTCAGCGCATAGGTTTTTTGCGCGTAAGCATCCCACTCTGATGTAAAGACGCACTTGCCGCCGATGCTTTCAAAACCAAAACGAAGACCGCCTATGCCGGCGAACAAATCGATAAAACGAAAATTTGCCGACGAACTTTTTGACAATCGCCGCTCGGCCTCTGTCTTGAGAGTTTTCAACGCAAGTTTAGTGGGTCTGTTGGTATCATTCTCATATCGATAAACACTTCGCTCGGAGACTTCCAAGAGATGCGCGGCCTGCTCCAGTGTCAGCCCTGCTTGCTCTCGCAGTCTGGTAAATTCACTACGCCTAGGTTTGGACATTTTGACCCCGAATCCGCCGTGTCGATTTTTGTCACATTGACATCAGAATGCCTAACAGACAATAAAAATGTTCTGTTTTTGTTCTACGTTTCAAATTATGAGTAACTAATTGTTTTAGAAGCATTATTGCATAAATACTCCGCATTGCTATTTAGGCTTTCCACACAATTCTAATTTTTTAATACCCAGTAAATAGCGCGGCAATTCGAACCCCCAGCGCCTTGGCAATCTGGTCTAGGACCTTAATCCCGACATCTTTGTGGCCGTTTTCAATTTCAGAGAGATACGAACGATCTATCTTTGCCCGGTCGGCAAGGTCCTCCTGCGACCATTTTTTCGCGTTTCTCAACTTCCTGACATTAGTGCCGATAACCGAGCATAGATCCATCTCGGCATTGTTGCCTTTAGCCAACAATAATGCTGTTGGCTATAGCCTACAAAATTGCTATAACAACAATGTTCATTTTCAAACGGCGGATAACCCTATGTCAGAAAACTTTCTAAGAAAGCTCCTATATACGATTGCGTTTCTAGCTTTGCTCCTGGCTCTTCTCAGCACAAATCCGAATGGATCTTCACATCTCACGGCTGCTGAAGCGGGGAAGGTCGATCAGAACCCGGAGACAACGTCGACCAATCCAGCCGCCCAAAATAAACCAGCCTTAAACCTGCAGTCTGCGTCTGAAGTGCTCACACGTGGTCGCGCCCTCGAGAAACGCTTGGCTGAAAGCAACAAGCCAAAAGCGATTAAAGACAATGTTCTCATAACAAAGAAAGATGTTGAGGATACAAAGGCTGCATTAACGGGCATAGATAAAAATTCACCAGAGTATACTGAAGCACAATCTATCTTGGCTGCTATCGATCAGCGCGAAGAAGAAGGAATACAAGCCGAGAAGGCAGCCATAGCCAAGGCTATCGCTGACGATGCAGAAGGGCGTCGCTCTTATGCGAAACAATATGAACAAAGCGCCTTGATGGCAGGCTACAGCATGACCGCAACAGCAACCGGCTCAAAAAACACAACGTTTAATTTAAGCTACCCACTTTTTAGCAAGGCACTAGTCTATCAAGTTATAAACGACGTCACTTTTCAGAAACAGCTGGGAGAGCGAGGATTCAAAAAGCTTTTTGTAAAAGGATCTCAGTGGCACGGAAGCGTTGATCTAGGATCTTAATATCTCATCATTATGAACCTCTGCATATTTTCCCTTTTATGGACGCTTAAAAAACCTCAACGCGCTTTTATGGGCACTTAAAATAACCTCTCAATGCTTCTTTATGGACGCTGTAAAAACCTCCTGCCTACTCCCTTATTTTGACAACCTGATATTTTCTAAGAGATCATAAAAGCAGGAAATAAATCAGTTATTGAGTTGAGGCGCATGAGGTACTTTTCGCCGGATTTTGTGCATGGAATGCGGCGGCGCTTTTGAGCGCCGCCGCATTGCTCACCTTGAACGACGCGACGCCCGTCGTTCTGACCAATTTTGCCGAACCGCTTTTAGCTCTGTATTGATCCATCGTATTCCTGGCCAACTTCGATCTACTATTGGTTCCAGATTAAGCGCCTTAAGTGCCTTCAAAAAGTCAGCTTTTTGCAAAGGCTTCATTTCGTCAAGCGGGCCATCCTGCTCCCAGTATTTGACTATTGCTGTGCTGGTGTTAGCCAACATTGCAAAGTGTTCTACCGAGATATTCCGCGCCGCTCGTGCGGCGCGAATTTGTGATCCGCAAG
Organism: uncultured Alphaproteobacteria bacterium; assembly: GCA_963714065.1. Taxonomy (GTDB): domain Bacteria; phylum Pseudomonadota; class Alphaproteobacteria; order Rhizobiales; family UBA4765; genus JAZKID01. Next base: position 1,035,273 of record OY970226.1, read on the forward strand.
AGAGAAGAATAAAAATATTATTCTTCTCTTGAGGTCCGGATATTGCAGAGAGTTTATTCATTGATTGCTCCTTCGTTTGAATCAGAGGTCATTCAGGCATAGTTCAGCCATATAGGCCGAACTACATTCGAGCCTTTGGCTCGGCATAACGAAGCTGCACACCTTTCTACAGGGAGGCCGGGGTTACGCGGTCGGCCTTTACGTGCAAGTTACTTAGCGCGCGTGAGCCATGCGGCCGCTTCGTTGACTGCATGGTATCGTGTGGGTACTTCCCCCACTCCTGGAGCGTATGTGCTCCTTTTCCGGATGCCCTTCCGATTGCGATCCGATTGTTCCCTGTACGCATGGCTAGCGACTGAGCTCGGAGCCCTTAAGGGGCTGGCTATGTCAACAAAAAGAATTTTATGAGGACGTTGAAGTCCGCCTACCCGCCTCAATCCATTCTTGAAGATCAGATTGAGTATAGCGAACGGCACGCCCACCAAGTTTTCTGAACGCAGGGCCTTGACCCGTCAGACGATATTTCGCCAACGTGCTTACACCGAGGTTAAGAAATTTCGCCGCCTCAGGCGGCTTCAACAAAACAGTAGGTTCTGTCATATTTTTTCTCTTGATTAGATCGACCGAACAATTTCGGAAGATTACGCACAACAAACATCAAGAACTAATACAGAGCTATAATAGGAGTTAAAAAAGGGAAAAGCTGTTGTTTGGACATTTTAAAATAGCTTACAATTTCTATTTTAGTACCTCGTATCTCTTTTATTCATATAGCGTTACAGACCGCATTAAATGTTTATATAATTCACATTCGAAGTTACATCTCGACGAGATCTGTAGCTTTTGATTCACTTGTTTTTCGTGATTTAAATTTGATTACAGTTGCCGTAATTCCTTCTCCCATCATGCCCGCAATCTGCGACGCGATCGTATTTGAAGCACGGCGTACGGGATCATTATCAAGGTGCGCATAACGTTGCGTCGTCGATGCCTGTGTTTGGCCAAGAAGTTTACCTATTATAGGCAATCCCAACCCTCCTCCCGCACCAATAGAAGCAAAGTTATGACGCAGGTCGTGCAACCGCACGCCTTCTAGCCCCGCTTCTTCTCTGACCGCATCCCAAGGGCGCTTCAGATCCGCACGAGGCTGTCCGGCTTTCTGACCCGCGATGACAAAAGGTGTATCAAGCGATCTCGGTAAATTACTCAATATTTGTAGAGCTGGTGCATTGAGTACGATCGTTTTCTTGCCGGTCTTGCTATCCGGCAAGAACAACATACCGCGCTCAAGATCGACATGCTCCCATTTCAAATGAAGAATTTCGCGTAGCCTGGCACCCGTGAAGATGAGAAGGCGCAATGCAGCGGCCGCATAAGGATCGAGCTTGGTTGTGCGGTTATTTTTGGGGGTGTGCTTGGAGGTCGGCTTGCTATCGTCGACCTGCCATGAAAGCCCCACCGTTTCACCCTTTCGGATTGCCTGGCCAAGGGATGCAAGTTCATCAGATAATAAATAACGCTCTCTTGCGTTCTCTTTATATTTTTCAATTCTGCGCGCCGGGTTCTTCACATCCAACCACAACTCTTCGCGCTCAGCATAGCTATAGATCGCGCACAGAACGGCTATAACGCGATTTGCGTGCGCGGGCGTGGTGGCAAGCTCATGATGAAGGCGCGACACATCAAGCCTCGTAACGTCCTGTGCGCGCTTTCTATTAAGCGCCGGAAGAAGATTATTTCTCAGGACGCTTTCATAATACTCAACGGAGCGGGGTTTGCGCTTCGGGCGCATGTGCCTCTCCATATAAAGCTCGGCAAGCTCTGCAAAAGTAAGAGCTTGGCGCTCAGCCTTATCCTGCATAATCGGATCGCCGCCCAGCGCCGCCTCTGCAATTAGGGTTCGCGCTTGCGTTCGTGCCTCGTCAGGCGTCACCTTGCCAACGCGGGCGATAACCATGCGACGTGACGGCGCCTTGCGTCCCCTGCCTGCGCGATATTTCACAACATAGGATTTTGCTCCGTTTGGTGAAACAGAAAGGCCAAAGCCGATAAGCTCGTCGTCCCATAAAAAATATGCTTTCGCTTTGGGCTGAACGAGATCGATATTTCTCTTTGTCAGTTTCACTCGGAACTCCATTCGGAAAGTCGGTCAAAAATAACCACCGAATAACCACCACCGCGTCACTCATCAGGAACGCAGAGAAATATAAATATAACCTAAATAACTGAAAAAGCTACATTTTATCCATCTTGAGGAATTTCTGTAGATCACAATAAATCGCGATTTTTCAAACTACAAATCTGGGGGTCAGGAGTTCGAATCCCTTCGGGCGCGCCATTATAATGCTGGCGATACTCGCAGCCGCCACACCAACCCTGCTCGTATCGCCAGACGTAATCAAAGCGGGCTGATTGGTATTTCCGATTTTTTTACCAGGAGGCCCGGGCCGAGGTGATCTTGAGGCAGGTTCTCGGTAATGGGAGCATCCGGCATCAGGCGGATGGGCGACGAGGACGTTACCGAATCGATCAATCCCTTGAACGCATCTTCGATCGAAATGAATTTGCTGTCGAAGGCATGCGCTGCATCGCTCGCGCATTTTTGCATGACATTGCCGCCATTGTTCACGCCCGACATCCAACCATAACCGAAAGGATCTTTCCCGCCATTGAAAACCTTACCCCATATACCCGGAGTGTCCTCGCGTTCGCGTTTTGCAGAAGGATTGATCTTTTGCGTGGGATCTCCCGCCGGAAATTCTTCGGTCCGTATGGGGAGAGTTGCCCGTCTCGTTCCATCTACCCAGCCGGATGCATTGAACGCACTTTCATAAGAATCGCTGCTATTATGGATGTGCATGGTGTAAATTTCCACATCTATGCCCTTGCTGGCTTTCAACTGCTGCAGGTCTCGGCAAGCAGGGGGTGCGTATTCCGCCGCCACTGTCGTGTCCGGGTCCGTAAAGGGATCCCTGTGGTCCACACCATCGGATACAAACACAATAATATTGCGCCGCTTTTCGTCGGGACGATCAATGTGATCTTTTTCGATTAAATCGCGCGCCTTATCCATTCCCAGATTGAGCAGCGTTCCTGCTTTCGGAGGAGCGGGGGTGCCATCCTCGTTCATTTCATTTTCGCCGCTCAAAGTGATCGGCGGCTCAAGGGATCGGCGGACATCTTCAGCATCGAAGCTGCGCGCAAACTTGGTTTTAACAGCCGCATTGAAGTACAGCATGTAATAGGCAACGGCCTTTTCGGAATCCGGCTTAGTGGCGTTGTCGGGATCGGTCGCATCGACCTTTTCCTTGACCTTCATCAGGAGATCGCCGATGCCGTTTTTGACCACGTCCATTTTCGGCTCGTAATCGGCGCCGCCAACGCTCATATAATCGCGGTTGATGGCGCCATTGTCGTGGCAGGCGAAAAAACAGCCATCGGGCGTCAGCCGCGGGATAACGTCGCCTTTCGGCAAGCCCATGCTCGGCGAGGTATCGAGAACGATGAAGAGATTGAGCTTGTTGAGAAGCGGCGAGGTCATCGAACGTGCCGTTGCGTGAATATCCATGGTATCGATGCCGGCGAGCTGCATCATCGTGGTGGGCAGGCTGTCCTTGTAATCGACAATGATTTCTTTTCCTCCCGTACTCGCGGAATTAATCGTCACCGTGAGATTGTCGACGTTAAACGGGAAATGATTCTGTGCGAAAATGAATTTCGACGCGAAATTGTATTTGGCATAATTTATCGCGACCTCTTTAAGCTGTTCGTTGCTTGGCGGCGGCACTGCCTTGCTCTCTCGCGTTGCCGCAAGCGCTGCCGCGTCGACCACCGCCTGCAGTTCGCCCTGCACCTTGCTGCGCTCCGAATAATCGACGGCGACGCCGGCCGCAACCAGCACCGGCACCAGACAGACGCCAAAGATCAGGGCGGTATTTGCCGCCGTAGCTCGCGCGAAATTTTTGGCAAGCGATTTCATGGACTTGCCTGGCCCTCACAACACCTTGCTAAAATCTATCCTAATGAAATAGACGGTCCGTAAATTATTTGGATGCAACTGGGCTTTTATTTTTAATTTGCAAGTATTTTTAATTTGCAGGTATTTTTACCGATTGCGGAACCGCGATCTTATCGTATTATCAGCCATGATTATGAGATCATCCGTTAACCTTTTTTAAAGTTTCGGAATTTTACTGCGCATTTGCCGACAATTTTAATCAGTTCTCTACATGCGGCGCATATTCTGCTCCGGATGAGACATCGGCGTTTGCTGCTTTCGACGACTGTTTTGGGAGGTACCCTGCTTTGCATGGGTATTGCGCCGCTATGGGCAAATCCCAAGGACGGCGTCGTCAGCGCGGGCCAGGCCGTCATCAGCGCAATGGGCAAAAAGCTCGATATCCGCCAAAGCAGCGATCGCGCGGTCATCGACTGGCGCGGATTCGATATCGCGCCCGACGAGCATACCCAATTTTACCAACCCGGCTCGAACAGCCTCGTTCTCAACCGTATCATCGGCGACAAAACGAGCCTGATCAACGGCAAGCTCACGGCCAACGGCAAGGTTTTCATCGTCAACCAGAACGGCATTATCTTCGGCAAGGATGCGAGGGTCGACGTCAATGCGCTGCTCGCCACCAGCGCCGATATCGGCAACGATAATTTCATGAACGGCCGCCTGTTTTTCGACAAGACAGGCAAACCGGATGCCGCAATTATCAACGAAGGAAATATTACGGCAGGCAATATGGGGCTGGTGGGCCTGGTCGCACCGCATGTCGTCAATTCGGGAACGCTGAAGGCGCGCCTCGGCAAAGTGCAGCTGGCATCGGGCGATGCCACCACGGTCGACCTCTACGGCGACGGGCTGCTTGAAGTGCAGGTCAGCAACAAGGTCAAATCGCAACTTGTCGCCAATACCGGTGTCATCGAAGCGCAGGGCGGAGAAATCGCGCTCACCGCCGCGGCGGGGCGGGATATCGTCAACAGCGTCATCTCTGTGGGCGGCACCCTGAATGCGCAAAGCGTCGGCGCAAGCAAGGGCGAGGTCCGCATCAACGCCGAAGGCGCGAATGCGGTGAAAGGAAATATTGCAGCCGACAAGGGCCGCAAGCAGGGTGCAAGCACCGTGCTGGTGCAGGCGCATATCGACGCCTCCGGACAGAATAATGGCGAAAGCGGCGGCACAATTTCCGTCGCCGGCGACAATATCGCCATCCTCAACGGCACGGTCATGAATGTTTCGGGGCATGACGGCACGCGCGGCACAACGGCAGGCAAAAAACTTTCCGACAAGCGCGAAAAAGCGGCGGGCGGCGAGATCCTGATCGGCGGCAATTATCTGGGACAAGGCGATATGCCGGCTGCGAAAAATCTTTATGTCGATACCTATACGCTCTTTTATGCGGATGCGATGACAAGCGGCGATGCAGGCCGCGCGATCTTCTGGGCGGATAACAGCACGGTCTTCAAAGGCAATGTCTATGCGCGCGGCGGCGTTTATGGCGGCGACGGCGGCTTTGTCGAAACGTCCGGTCGCAAGCATCTCGATGCGGCAGGTGCAGTAAACCTGAGCGCAATGAACGGCAGCAAAGGCACCTATTTCCTCGATCCCGCGGATATTACGATTTACGGCAATGTCGATCCCGCATTTGCGAGCACGGATGGCAGCGTCGATCTGGGCGCCAGCCAGAAACTGTGGCTCGATGCCTCCGACGGCAGCACGATTGCGCAATCGGGCGGGCTCGTCAGCCAGTGGAGCGACAAGTCTGGCGCGGGCAATAATGCCACGACGAACGGTGCCGCGCGCCCCACGCTGGTTGCATCGGCGCAAAACGGGCATGACGTTCTTTCTTTCGACGGCAATGATTTCTTTGCCTTTCCCCGCATCGATGCCACCGGCGTCACCGTTCTGTCGGTCTATCGCGCGAGCAGCGGAAATTTCGGCGTGATCGTCGACATGGCGGCAAGCGGCGGCCCGAGCGAAAATTACGGCGTCGTCACCGGCGACGGCTCCGGGCGCTGGGCGTTCGCCTGGATGAACGGCGGTTCCCAGGAGCTTGGCGTCAATCCGGCAGGCGGCCAGAACGCCTATCTGATCCGCACCGACAGGCACGACGATCTGGGCAATGTCGATATCTGGCAGAATGGCGATAATATCGCTTCCGCGAGCGGGGCTGCCATGCTGGTGCCGAACCCGGCCAATACCGGCAGCATCGGTTCCTACCAGGTCGGCGCTACGGGCAATTTCCAGGGCACGATTGCGGAAATTATTCTCTTTAACACCGGCATCCCGGCGAAAAACCGCGAGCTGCTCGAACAATATCAATCGGCAAAATGGAATGTTGCGCTTAATCCTCCGGGCAGCGGTGTTTCGGAAGCTGCCAGGGCTACGGCGGCAGACGGCTATTCCGTATTCTCCACCCGCTATATCGAGCGCCTGAGCCAGAGCGCCAATATTTCATTGCAGGCCGACCACTCGATCACGCTCGACCTGAAGGGCGACACATTAGCCTTGGCCGATGGCCGCTCGTTCAGCCTTTCGACGACCAGCGGGAACATCGCGGCCGTTTCGGCGGGAACCCTGGAGACAAGGGGCGCGGGCGGCGATATTACGCTTAACGCAGGCGGAACGGGCAAATTGAGTATCGGCAATCTCGCGCTTAAAGCGAGCGGTGCGCTCAATCTTGTCAGCACCTCTTCTCCCTACGCCATCAGCTTTGCTCATGGCACAATGAGCATGACATCGCCGCAGCTCTCGAAAATGCCGGACACGATCCATCAGACATCGCAACAAAAACCGCAGCCGCCCGCCTCTTCCGTCCAACCCGATAAGAAAAATGCGGCGTCCCGTCCGCGCGGTTTCGCGCTTGCCGCCGCACCGGCTCCCATGCCCGGCGCCCGCCTTTATGCCCAGAACAGCGATGTGAAAATCCAGGGCGTTGCCGCGGCAAAATGGGCCAACGATCTGAAACTGACGATCGATCCGGCGCTTTTGGCCTCCAACTAAAAAAACCTCATTCTCCTAACCGGTTTTTGATGACCGGCTTTCCGGGCCGCCATCGCTTCCTTATCCATAAAAGATATTTACTGGCTCCCATGGGAGAGAGTTATGCAGCGCGGGGATAGAGAAAGCATTGCCGTCTGGCGCGAGAAGGAAAAGCCGGGACCTGTCCTGACAGCATTGCGGCAAAATATGACGGCCGATATTGCCGTTGTCGGCGCCGGCCTTGCCGGGCTGACGACAGCCTATCTCCTGCAGAAGGAAGGAAAATCCGTCATTGTCGTCGATGCCTGGGGACTGGCCGCAGGCGAGATCGGCCGCACCAGCGCGCATCTGACGGCGGTGCTCGACGACGGATTTACCAGGCTTGAATCCCTCTTCGGCCTTGAGAATACGAAGCTTGCCGTCGAAAGCCACAGGGTCGCGATCAACCGCATCGAGGCCATTGTCAAGACGGAAGAGATCGATTGCGATTTCGAACGCGTCGACGGTTATCTGGTACCCTTGAACGAGCAGCAAGACAGGGAATTCGACAAGGAAGCCAAAGCCATGGCGCTGGCCGAATTTCCCGGCATGCAGCCCGTGCAGGAGATTGCGCTTCCTGTGACGAATATGGGCCGCGCGTTGCAATTTCCACAGCAGGCCATGTTCCATTCCGTCAATTATATGCTCGGGCTTGCCGATGCTTTTCAGAAATCGGGCGGGCGTATTTTCGCCGGCTCGCGCGTGCGCAAGGTAAAAGGCGGCAAGGAAGCCTATATCGAAACCGAGGATGGCTTTCGGATAAATGCCGACCATATCGTTGTCGCGACCAACACGCCTATCAACGATCATATAAAAATGCACACCAAGCAGGCGGCTTATCGCAGCTATGTCGTTGCTTTTGAGGTGCCTAAGGACAGCTATCCCGGCTTTCTGATGTGGGATATGGACGAGCCCTATCATTACATCCGCCCCGTGCGCAGCAACAGGCGCGATTTCCTGATCGTGGGCGGCGAAGACCATAAAACCGGCCAGGCGGATGACGGCATACAGCGCTTTGAGCGGATCGAACACTGGGCACGACACCACTTCTCCAGTCTCGGGCCCGTCAAATACCGCTGGTCGGGACAGCTTATGGAACCGGCCGACGCGCTTGCCTTTATCGGCCGCAATCCGCTCGACGAAGACAATATTTACATCTGCACCGGCGATTCCGGCCATGGCATCACGCATGGCACGATTGCAGGCATCATGATCGCCGACATGATTCATGCGCGCGCGAACCCTTGGGAGAAGCTTTACGAACCCTCACGCAAAACGCTGAAGGCGGCACCGGCCTTCCTGAAGGAAAACGCCAATGCGGTGACGCATCTGATCAAGGACTGGATAAAACCCGGAGAAGTGGAAAATGCGGATGCGATTCCGCGCGACCGGGGTGCGATCTTAAGGAAGGGCGCCGCCAAATTCGCCGTCTATCGGGACGGGCACGGCACGCTTCACGAGCAATCCGCAACATGCACGCATCTGGGCTGCGTGGTGCAGTGGAACGATATCGAGAAAAGCTGGGACTGCCCCTGCCATGGCTCGCGCTTCGATACCGAAGGCCGCATTCTCAACGGCCCGGCGATCAAGCCCCTTGCGGCTGCCGGGAATAAGGCCGAGCCGCATAAACTTGCCGGCTAAAGCCCGATCAAATAAAAACGGCCGGCGGAGACTTTCTCGCGCCGGCCGTTTGATTAGGATTGATTAGAACTGGCCTTTTTGTATCGTCGCGACATCCGGATTTTCACGATTCGCGATGTAGCTGAGTAAAAGTTTCGCCGGCGTTTTCGGGTTGGGCGAGGTCGTCTGCTTGTTGCCTTCGCTCGTCACCTGATACTGGATACCGTCGAGAATGACGCGCACGGCGCCCGTCTTGTCGTCTTCGCTGGCGAACATGACGACCGTGTTGTCGCCGACGGGAATGCCGGCCTTCATCGCATCCTTCTTCCAGGTATAGCCTGCAAAGTAGCGCTGCAGCCTTTGCCCGGCGCCGATCAGGGCCGTGGCGTCAGTTGCGGAAGACGCCGTCGTTCCGTTCTCGCCCCAGATCACATTGACCTGGATCAGCTTTTTCGACTTGCTGCCAAAGATATAGGTAACATCTGCCGGGCCGGGGGCCGGCTCCAGCGAGGGAATGTGGACGGTGAGCAGCGCCGTTCCCTCGATCGGGTTCATGGTCGATTTTATGTCTGCATCCTTCACGCCGAAGGATTTGACGACGGCGGCGCGCACGTCTTTTTCGACCATGCCGAAAGTCGCATCGCGAAAACCCGTCACTTCATATTTGGGAAGACCCTGCGCCTGCGCGGCTGATGCCACGATAAGGGGCGAAAGAAGAAGGGCCAGAACCTGGAAAAATTTTGCGGCATTCATGCGTAAGGACATTTCATATCTCCTGAGCTTTTAAGCGTTGTGCACCTTAACTCTGGGCTTGACCGACACCTACGGCAGCAGAATTACACAATTCCGGCTGCCGTTCTAAATCAATCTCGCCAAGATCACAGGATTATATCGCGAAATAAAATCACGCGTCTTAGCACCCAGGCCGATCTTCTCTACCATGTATACCTTACGGTATAATGAATCACTTCTTCCTTCTCGGAATCGATCGTCGGCATGAAGCTGACGCGGTGCGCATCATCCTTGTTGTAAGACATGCTCGATTTGGTGATTGTCCAGCCTATTGCGCGATAAAGGCTTTCTACCGCCTTCACTTTCACCGGCTGCTTTTTCCGGTTGCGGATTTTGATCTCGATCTCTTCCTCGATAAAGCGACGGCCCGTATCCAGCACGAAATTAAGCTGCTTGCGCTCGCCCACCACATCGAAGGCGCTGCCGAGCTTGATCAGCACTTCCTCGTTGCGGGGCGTGTGGCCGATCAGGCTTTCGCCGATGAATTCGAGGCCGCCGTCGTCGTCGCGCTGGTTCACCCTTATGCGGCCCGCGGGCAGCGGCACGCCAAGACCATTTTCTTCCTTGTTCAATAGTTTAAGATAGACATCGACCTTTTTGCCGGCGCGATCGAGGCCGTCATTGCGATCCGTATGGATGCTGTCATCGCCGAAATAGGCGGAGGGGCTGCCATAATAAACGAGTATTTTCTCGACCGGCACCGCGCCTGCGGCCGGGATCAGCTCCATCTGCTTGGTTGCGTTATCTGGCAGGGTGACCGGCCGGTTCAGCGTATAAAGATGGTATTCAAAGAAGGCTTTCTCGGCGAATTTGGGAGCCGGCGCCGACATCTCTTCTTCCATTCTCATTTTTGATACAGATTGGGGATAGCCCCTATTACTGACCCGCTGCACATCGCCTGCCATCAGCTTCAGCCTGGCATCGGCAAAGCTTGCGCCCGTCTGGTTGATGATCGATACCCAGGAGCCAAAATCGACCGTGCCGGAATTGGCATCCTTGCCGTCCTTGTAGATCAGGTTGTAGTCGGCCCACCAGGTAATGCCCTCGGTCTGGTAGCTGACCTCGGCCTGATGATCGCCCGGCTTGCCGGTGATCACACTCCAGACCAGGGTGGGTTTCGTCATCAGCCCGCCGGGCAGGGTAGGAAATCTTATACTGGAATAAGCATTGATCGCCTGAATGCCGTTGTCCGGCATTTTCAAGGTCAGGCCGCCCTGCACGCTGAGCAGCGTGCCCTCGACGGTTTCAACCTTATCGCCCACCGCTTTCTGAACGGCGATTTTCTGGTCGATGTATTTCTCCAGCAATTTTTGCTGGCTGACGAGGTCGAACTGGTAATCCTGCTCGGCTACTTTCGTGCCTTTCGGGTCCGTCAAAGACCGGAACTGCACGGTCGTCGGATCGATCAGGGCCGCGACATCGGAAAATTTCAAAATGCTCTGGGCGGCGGGTAGGCTTACCTTGCGGGTCTGGCGCACGACGGCATAGCCCGGCACGGCCTGCCCGTAATAGCCGCTCTGGCCCTGCACCGGGCGATAAGTATTGGGATCGATCGCGCCCGGCTGCGCCTTGCTGTAAATGGTGATGGCGGTGTCGTCGGCGCGGGCGAAAGGAGCATGAAGAACAGCGATGATCGATAATATAAGAAATCTTCTCATGGCACTCTTTCTCAGGGCTGGTTGCAGCTTTTCCGCACGCTTGCGATGAATTTGTCTAGATTGGTTTTAGCTATTTCATGGCGGATGCGAGCCGCTTCATAATCTTCGCTGCCCTCGGCCTCTCTCATTGCCTTGTAACAGAACCGCTTCTCGTTGCACAGAGCCACGGCCCGCACGATGGAATTTGCGGGTAGATGAAGGTCCATAATATCGTGATAGGTTGCCTCCAATTCTTTGGGACTGAACGAGCAGTTCTCGTTCCTGTCCGTCGTTTCGGCAGCCAAGCTTTTGTTTTCGCTCTCCCGAATATGCTTCTCTTCCATCAGTGCGATATTGATATCGTGGAACAACTCGCGAAAGCCGGAGAGATGGTTCTGCTCAAGCTCCTGCTGATAGCTTCTTCTGTCGCTTTCAATCTGTTTGGAGGTGCGGGATTCCTGAATGGCATTCTTAAAATTCACAAGATCAAATGTCGTAATATCGATGTTTAGAATTTGCCCATTCATATCTTCTGCCCGTATGGTTTTATAGAGCGAACGGTATGGGCCGATTTCATTATTTTCAAACTCCTTTAGCAGGTTGAAGCGCTGCTCCGCCTGCTCGCCGAGCAGAGTGTCATGATAATAGTTGAGCATGGCTATGTTCTTTAGCGACACGACATCGTCATTAGCGTTGCCCGGATTGCTGCGCTTTACCTTGATCGTCCGTCTGTCTGCATGATCCGGATTGGCAATAACCTTGAGGAAGCCTTCAAAAACGACGCGCACGCTTTCGCATTTTTCGGGCTTCGGTACTTCGGTACTTCGGTACTTCGCTCCGGCGATGCACCCTGCAAGCCAATATCGTTCATGCCCGCCTCCCGCAATTTATTAACGAGTGGTAAATAAAATACCCGCTTGCGCCGCAGGGCAAGACAAAACCGCCGGTTTTTGCTTCACGGCACTGCTTTATCCCAAGCATCCCGTGCATATCTGCCGGCGCGGCATAGGCATGATCGCCGATTTCGTATAAATCTCGAAATCGGCCCAGCGCAAATCATACCGGTATGGTTTGCGCGCTAAATCGCGCAGGGGAACTGCGCGAGGGGCGAACCTTGGAAGGGAACAAACGAATGAAACTGGTTAACCTGGTAACCTACATCCTCGTCATCGTCGGCGCGATCAACTGGGGGCTGGTCGCCGCTCTGGACATGAATCTCGTAACCACCCTGTTCGGCGACGGCACGCAACTGACGAAGATCGCCTATATCCTCGTCGGCATCTCCGGTGTCTATCAGCTGATCCCGCTGTCGAAATGCCTGACCAACAAGGGCGGCGGTTGCTGCTCTTAATTGTCAGACCATATATTCATATGAAGTGCGCCTCTTCAGGCGCACTTTTTAATTTTAGAAATTCATTTTTCGGATCTTTATGCGCATGATGCGCCGTGACGCTCAAGCTTTGCGCGCTTCCCGCAAGGCCGCTTTCAGCACCTCGATATCGCCGATCTGATTGGCGAGAATAAGGATCAGGCGCGCATTCAGGCTTGCGCTCTCCTCGAAACTCAAGCCTTCATGCGCGCTAACAAGCGATGCGTAGAACTCGTCGCCCTTTATGCCGAGGCGGTCCGTCCCCAGATCTTGCGTCATGATATATCTCCCAAAGCGCGCCGATGCGCTTTTCCGATAGCGTTGATATCATATTCCGAAAATCTTGCCGCGATATGCTGGTCTGGCCTGACCAGATAGGTCAGGCCCTTGCCATAACGGGCAAGCGCGATATCGCTGCCCTGATCGATCAGGACATGCCGGAGCGCTTCCAATTTTTTTGATGGCGCAAAGCCGCAGGTCAGCACACAGAACTCATTGCCGAGCCGGTCGAGCAGCCAGTGCTCATTGAGCGGCGCATCGGGGCAAGGCAAACCAGGCACAAGGCCTTCGTCATTCGCGGCAGGCGTCTGCAAGGAATATGGAGTGAGCGCATGCGGCGTGGACAGCCTGCCCGAATTCACCAACTTGCGCGCAAATTGTTGCGAGCCCGCCAGTTGCAGCACGGCACGCTGCAGGATTTTTTCCATGTCCGAGCGCGGTGTCGTAAAACGCGTGGCGCGCGCCGAATGCAGCGCGTTCTCGTCGGCTGCCGGGATGCGCTCTTCATCATAGCTATCGAGAAGTGCGGGAGATGCTTCGCCTTTCAGAACAAGGCTAAGCTTCCATATGAGATTGTCGATATCCTGAATGCCACCATTTCCCCCGCGTGCGCCGAAGGGCGAGACGACATGCGCCGCATCGCCCGCAAAGATCACCCGTTCGTGCACGAATTTTTGCAATCTGCGGCAATGAAAGGAATAGACCGTCACCCAATCGAGATCGAAGGTGCGGCCCGGCAGCATGTCCCGCACGCGTGCCGCCACCCTGTCCGGATTTTTCTCCGTCTCCGGATCGGCATTTTTTCCAAGCTCGAAATCGATGCGATAAAGATTGTCCGGCTGCCTGTGCAGCAAAACGGAATGGCCGGGATGGAAGGGTGGATCGAACCAGAACCAGCGCTCGGAAGGAAACTCCGCCTCCATGGCGATATCGGCAATCAGGAACCGCTCCTCGAACGCTTCGCCTTCGAATGCGAGATCGAGTTTTTTGCGCAGCGTGGAATGCGCGCCGTCGCAAGCCAGCACATATTGCCCGTGCAATTTATAAGAGCCCTCCGGCGTCTCGATCGTGACGGTTGCACCTTTTTCGTCTTGCAAGATACCGGCCGCACGATTTTTCCAGCGAAGCTGCACGAGGCTGGGATAATCCTGCAGGCGTTTCACCAGCGCCTGCTCCAATTTCCATTGCGGCAGATTGATAAAGGCCGGCATTTTATGACCGGCCTCGGGCAGAAGATCGAAAGAATAGACTTCCCTGTCGCGATGAAACAGGCGGCCGACCTTCCATGTCACGCCCTGGGCAACCAGCTCTTCGCCGATGCCGAGACGATCGTAAATTTCGAGCGTGCGCTTTGCCCAGCAGATGGCGCGCGAGCCTGTCGATAAGCGGTCGCTATCGTCGAGCACGATACATTTGATGCCATGCACGGCCAGATCGAGCGCCGCGGTAAGGCCAACAGGGCCGGTACCGACGATGATAACCGGCACGTTTTCGATTTCGCCGGTCTTGATACCGCGCGGCGTTTCAAAGGCAAATACCGTATCGCTGCCGCGCGTCATGCGGCTTTAGTCTTTGTCATTCGGCCGACGCCTCATTTATTTTGCAGCGCGTGCCACATATCCTGATCGCGTGCATCCGTCCAGATTGTCGGGTGATCCTGCCCCTTCGCCTCGTCATAGGCGCGCGCTACGTTGAAGGGCTGGCAGTGCTCGAAAATCGCATAAGCGCCGAATTTCGGTTGCATGGCTTTCTGACATTCGTCGAAGGCTTGCTTCAACGTCAGGTTTTTTTTCGCGCTTTGCTCGACAGAACTGTACAACGTACCCAGAAAATCGCGCGTGAGAGCGATCGCCTCGTTGACTTTATCCTTGCCGATGAGTGCCGCTCCCCGGCCCGGCACCAGCGCGCTCGCCTTGAACTTTGCGATATGATCGAGCGTCTTCGGCCAATCCCTGTAATGCGCATCGCCGCAATAACAGGCGGAATGATATTCGACGAGATCGCCGGTGAAAATCACGTTCGCATCCGGAACATAGGCAACCGTGTCGCCCGCCGTGTGGCCGCGCCCCAAAAACATGATATCGACACGGCGCTTGTTCGAAGACTTGCCCATGAAGAGAGTCATCTTTTCTTTAAATGTGATCGTCGGCCAGGTGAGGCCGGGAATGGTTTCGGCGGCCTGAAACAGGCGCGGGAAACGGCCGACTTCGGATGCCCAATCCTGTAGCCCGCGTTCTTTTATAAGTTCATAGGTGCCTTCGGAAGCAATAATTTCATCCGCATTATAGGCGGAAGCGCCGAGCACGCGCACGGCATGATAATGCGAGAGCAGCACATAGCGGATCGGCTTGTCGGTAATGCTGCGCACACAATCGATGACTTTCTGCGCCATTTTCGGCGTCGCCTGCGCATCGATGATCATAACCAAATCGTCGCCGATGATGACGCCGGTATTCGGATCGCCTTCGGCAGTGAAAGCGTAAAGCCCTTTACCGATTTCGGTGAAGGAAATCTTCTTCTCCGCCATGTCGCCGCTGCTCGCGAATTTTTTTGCGGGCGTTGTCATTTATATTCCTCCACTGTCTGTTCGATGGCGCCAAAAATACTGTGGTGATGCTCGTCTTTCATCTCTATCCGCACCACATCGCCGAATTTCAAAAAAGGCGTGACGGCTTTTCCGGTCTCCAGCGTTTCGACCGTTCGCTGCTCGGCAATGCAGGAGTAACCAACGCCGCCTTGCGTAACCGGTTTGCCTGGCCCGCCGTCCTTGCCGCGGTTCGAGACCGTGCCCGCGCCGATAATCGTTCCGGCCCCCAAAGGCCGTGTTTTTGCGGCATGCGCGATCAGGGCCGGGAAATCGAACGTCATGTCGATGTGGGGCAGCGCACGGCCGAAACCCTTGCCGTTGAGATCGACGCAAAGGGGCAGATGCACTGCGCCGCCATCCCATTTATCGCCAAGCTCATCAGGTGTGACGGCAACCGGCGTGAAGGCCGTCCATGGCTTCGACTGGAAGAAACCGAAACCCTTTGCAAGCTCGGCCGGCGTCAGATTGCGCAAGGTGACGTCGTTCACCAGCATGACGAGCTTGATATGGTTGCGCGCTTTCTGCGCGCCGACACCCATCGGCACATCGTCGGTGACGATGGCGACTTCCGCTTCCAGATCGATGCCCCAGGCTTCGTCCGCCAGCTTGATGGAATCGCGCGGGCCCAAAAAACTATCCGAGCCGCCTTGATAAATCAGCGGATCTGTCCAGAAACTGTCCGGCATCTCGGCGCCGCGCGCCTTGCGCACCAGCTGCACATGATTCACATAAGCCGAACAATCGGCCCATTGATAGGCACGCGGCAGGGGCGAACACGCTTCGTGTTCGTGAAAACGCTCCTCCGGCACGGCATGGTTTTCGAGGCTCTCGTAAATCAGGCGCAGATGCGGCTCGATGTGCGCCCAGTCGTCGAGCGCCGCCTGCAGGGTTGGCGCAATCCGGCTAGCATCGGTGCAACGTGTGAGATCTTTCGAGACGACAACAAGGCGGCCGTCACGGCTTTTGCCTCTGCGGTCTTTTAATGTGGCGAGTTTCATGGTTTCCCGTTGAATTTCTTTTTCAAACCGGCCCAGCAGTCGACATAATCGTCCTGCAATGTCCCGCATTCGATGGCAAATTTCGTAACCTGCTGCGGAAAGCGCGTTTCGAACATGAAGGCGAGCGTGTTTTCCATTTTCACGGGTTTCAACTCGGTATTACTCGCTTTCTCGAAACCTTCCGCATCGGGCCCATGCGGCAGCATGCAATTATGCAATGAGATGCCGCCCGGCAGGAAGCCTTCCTTGCGCACTTCATACTGGCCGTAAATCAAACCCATGAATTCCGACATGATATTCATGTGATACCAGGGCGGTCGGAACGTGTTTTCGGCGACCGACCAGCGCTCCGGGAAAATCACGAGATCGACATTGGCGGTGCCTTCGGTTTCGGAAGGTGCGGTGAGCACGGTGAAAATCGATGGGTCGGGATGATCGAACAAAAGCGCGCCTACGGGCGAAAACATGCGCATGTCATATTTATATGGCGCGTAATTGCCATGCCAGGCGACGACGTCAAGCGGCGAGTGCGGCAGCCACGTCTCAAAAAACTTGCCGCCCCATTTGATGATCAGGCGCGTTTTTTCGTCTTTATCCTCGAAGGCGGCGACAGGTGTCTTGAAATCGCGCGAATTGGCAAGGCAGTTGGCACCGATGGGCCCGCGGTCGGGCAGCGTGAATTTCGCACCGTAATTCTCACAGACATAGCCACGTGCAGGCCCCTCTAGCAACTCGACACGGAACTTCACGCCACGCGGGATGACACAAAGTTCACCCGGCGCGATTTCGATCTTGCCGAAATCTGTGAAGAAAAGAAGCTTTCCCTGTTGCGGCAAAATCAGCAGCTCGCCGTCGGCACTGTAAAAAATCTCGTTTTCCATCGAGGCGGTAACGAGGAAAATATGCGCCGCCATCCCGTTATGCGTGCCTACATCGCCGCCCAGCGTCATGGTGCGCATGCCGGTGATGAAAGTAAGCTTCTCTTTCGGAATCGGCAGCGGCCCCCAGCGCAGTTGCGATAGCGGATAGTCAATCTCTTCGCGCGAAGGCGATGTTTTCCAGAACGGCAGATCGAAGCGCGTAAAACGGCCAGTGTGGCGCACGCTCGGGCGAATGCGGTACAGCCAGGAACGTTCGTTTTCCGAGCGCGGCGCCGTGAAGGGCGAGCCGGAAAGCTGCTCGGCATAAAGCCCATAGGCGGGCCGTTGCGGCGAATTGCGCCCCTGCGGCAGCGCGCCGGGCAATGCTTCCGATTCGAAATCATTGCCGAAGCCGGGCATATAGGCAGCCATGAACACCTCACAACTCTACTGCGGCGGCCGTCTGGGGCGTCGCTTCTGTGCTCGAATGCTCATGTACCATATGTACACTCCGCTTCTGCGCTCCTCGCTCCTTCCAACCGGCCCGCCGCAGCGAGTTGTAGGAAAAGCCCCTTCTTTTTGCGCCAGAACGGCCAAGCTTTCAAGCGGCGAAGCGAAAGGTTATACAGGAGGCATGAAGCTCTATTCCTATTTTCGCTCCGGCGCTGCCTATCGCGCGCGTATCGCCCTCAACCTGAAGGGCGTGCCTTACGACATAATCAGCGTTCACCTGCGCCGGGGAGAGCATCTTTCGCAAGACTACAAGGCGATCAACCCGCAGGCGCGCATTCCGGCGCTCGAGCTTGACGACGGCATGGTGATTGCGCAATCGCCGGCAATCCTCGAATATCTCGAGGAAAAATACCCTGATCCTCCCCTGCTGCCGAAAGATCCAGCCCAGCGCGCCAGGGTACGCGCACTTGCGGCCATGATTGCCTGCGATATCCACCCGCTCAACAATCTCGGCACCCTGAATTACCTGCGCGGAGAGCTTGCGCAAGGCGATGCCGCCGTCGACGCCTGGTGCGCGCACTGGATCAGGCAGGGATTTGCGGCGATCGAGGCGATGATTTCGCCGGCACCTTACAGTTTCGGCAGGGATATCACGCTCGCCGATATTTATATCGTGCCGCAGGTGGCGACAGCGCAGCGGTTGAACGTATCGCTTGACGGCTTTCCGAAAATCCTTGGCATTGACGCGGCCTGCAGGCAGCTTGACGCTTTCAAGCGCGCGCACCCGATGAACCAGCCCGATACGGAAGCCTAGCCCGCAGGTGCCAGAGCCGCGGCGAGCAGGCGCTGCGTATAGGCTTCGCGCGGATGGTTGAAGAGCTCTTCGGTATCGCCCTCCTCGACCACGCAACCGTCTTTCATCACCATGATGTAATCTGAAAGCGCGCGCACCACCACAAGATCGTGGCTGATGAAAAGATAGCTGAGATTGTGCTTTTGCTGCAGGGAACGCAGCAGGTCGACCACCTGTTTCTGCACCTCGCGATCGAGCGCCGATGTGGGCTCGTCGAGAATAATCAGCTTCGGATGCAGGATCAGCGCGCGCGCAATCGCGATACGCTGGCGCTGGCCGCCGGAAAATTCATGCGGATAGCGGTTGCGCGTGGCGGGGTCGAGTGCCACTTCCTCGAAGGCTTGCGCGGCGCGCCGGTCGCGCTCGCGCGTATTGATCGAGGGCTCGTGCACAAGCAGACCTTCGGTCACGATCTGTCCCGCGGTCAGTCGCGGGGATAATGACCCGAACGGGTCCTGCAGCACCACCTGCATTTCGCTGCGAACGGGGCGCAGCGCGCGGCGCGATATATGCGTGATGTCGTGGCCGTTGAAAAGAATTTGTCCATCGCCCGGCACCAGCCGCAAAACGGCGCGCGCCAGCGTCGACTTGCCCGAGCCGCTTTCGCCGACGATGCCGATGGTCTGCCCTTCGCGCAAGGTGAAGTTGACATTGTTGACGGCGTGAATGACGTGTCCGCCGCGGCCGAACCAGCCCTCGCCCGGCAACGTGAAGCGCACATTCACCTGTTTTCCTTCAAGCAGCACGGGAGCCGTTTCCGGGACGGGCAGCTTTTTTCCGGTCGGTTCGGCGGCAAGCAGCCGTTTCGTATAAGGATGTTCGGGCGCCGAAAAAAGTTTCTTCGTCTCCGCGCATTCGACGATCTGCCCTTTTTGCATGACGACGACCCGGTCGGCGATGCGGCGCACGATGTTGAGGTCGTGCGTGATGAACACGAGCCCCATATGCATTTTTGCCTGCAGCTCCTCGAGCAGTTTGAGGATCTCGGCCTGGATGGTGACATCGAGCGCGGTGGTCGGCTCGTCGGCGATCAGCAGTTCCGGATTGTTCGCAAGCGCCATGGCGATCATCACGCGCTGGCGCTGGCCGCCGGAAAGCTCGTAAGGAAAGGAGCATAGCCTGCGCTCGGCCTCGGGAATTTTCACAAGCTTAAGCAGCTCGATGGCGCGCGCACGCGCCTGCGCCTTGCTCATGTTCTGGTGATAGCGCAGCGGCGCCATCAGCTGGTTGTCGATGCGATAGAGCGGATCGAGCGAGGTCATCGGCTCCTGGAAAATCATGCCAATTTTCCGGCCTCTTATCTTGTTCAGCTCCCTTTGCGGGAGGTTGATCAGCTCCTTGCCGTGCAGCCTTGCCGAACCCGCGACCTTGCCATTCGTGGCGAGCAGGCCCATCACCGCCATCATCAGTTGGGATTTGCCCGAGCCGCTTTCGCCGACGATCGCCAGCGTTTCGCCGGCGGCGACATCGAGGCTTGCGCTCTTGACGGCTTCGACATCGCCCTCATGCGTTGCAAAACGCACGGACAGATCGCGAATGGAAAGAACGGGCTCTATCATCTTAACGGTCTTTGGGATCGAGGGCATCGCGCAACCCGTCGCCGATGAAGTTCAGCGCGAACAGCGTCGTGGTCAGGAATAATGATGGGAAGAACAAAAGCCAGTTGGCGCCCGGAATGTTGCGGGCTCCTTGCGAGATCAGCACGCCCCAGCTGGTCAGCGGCTCCTGCACGCCAAGGCCGAGAAAGGAAAGGAAGCTTTCCAGAATGATCACATGCGGCACCAGCAGCGTGACGAAAACGACGACGGGGCCAAGCGTGTTGGGAATGACATGCCGCCACAGCACGCCCCAGGGCGAAACGCCGAGCGCGCTCGCCGCCGTGACATATTCCTGGTTCTTGATGGTCAGCGTCTGCCCGCGCACGATGCGCGCCATGTCGAGCCAGAGTACGGCACCGACGGCAATAAACATCAGCACGAAATTGCGCCCGAAGAAAACGACGAGCATGATGACGAAAAAGATGAAGGGCAGCGAGTACAGAATATCGACGATGCGCATCATGATCGTGTCCACGCGGCCACCGACGAAACCGGCAATCGCCCCATAGGTAACGCCGATCAGGAGGGCTACGAAACCGGCGAGCAGGCCGATGGAAAGGGAAATGCGCCCTGCGATCAGCGTGCGCGTGAGCAGATCGCGCCCGTTCGGATCGGTGCCGAAGAAGAAATAGCGCTGCTGCACCTTGGCGCTGAAGGTCGCGGCCTTCTTGTCGTCGCTGACGCTCTCCAGTTTCACGTCGTGGAAACTGGAGGAACGGGCGAGATAGCGGGCGAAACGTTCGTCGATATCCTGCGCGGACGTCACGCCGATGATCAGATGATCACCCTCGACCTGCCAAGCGCCGAGCTCCATGCGCCCACGCGCGAGCGCGTCTTTCAGCGAAGGCTCCAGCATGCTCGGTGTGGGATAGGGTTGCGCGCTGGCCGGAACCTTTACGAAATCCGGATAGACGGCATCGTAGGCATGGCCCGTGAAATAGGGGCCGAAAATACACAGCGCGCCCATCAGCAACAGGTAAATGCCGCTGACCGCGGCGGCGCGATTGGCTTTCAGGCGCCGCCAGGCATCGCCCCACAACGAGCGTCCCTTGATTAAAACCGGCTGGGCGGGTGCGAGATTATCGGCGATCATGGCGTTCTCAATGATAACGTACGCGCGGATCGAGCACGCTGTAGAGCAGGTCGACGATCAGGTTGAACAGAATGACCAGGCACGCGACCACCACGACCGTGCCCATGACCACCGTATAATCGCGGTTGAGCGCAGACTCGACGAAGTAACGCCCGACGCCCGGAATGCCGAAAATGCTCTCGACCACCATCGAGCCCGTCAGCAACGCCGCGGCGGCGGGGCCGAGATAGGAAACGATAGGAAGAATGGCGCTGCGCAGCGCATGCTTGACGACGACAATGCGCGCGGGCAGGCCAAGCGCGCGGGCGGTGCGGATATGGTGCGAGCGCAGGGCCTCGATCATCGAGGCCCGCGTCAGGCGCGCGATCACCGCGACTTGCGGAAAGGTCAGCACGAGAACAGGCATGACCAGATTGCGCATGGCGCCGTCGTTCCACCCGCCCACAGGCAGCCAGCCCAGCCAGATGCCGAGACTTAGTTGCAGCAGCGGCGCGACCACGAAAGTCGGAATGGTCGAACCCGCGGCGGCGAAAGCGACGACCGTATAATCGGCGGCCCGGTTCTGGCGCAATGCCGCGATGATGCCGAAAGTCACGCCGAGAAAAAGCGCCAGGATCAATGCACTGCCGCCGATCGTCATCGACACCGGCAGGCCGCGCCGGAACAGCTCGTTCACGGTGAAGTCCGGCAGAACATAACTCGGCCCCAGATTGCCCTGAGCCAACCCCTTCAGATAATCGAAATACTGGATGTAGAGCGGCTGGTCGAGCTTATAGAGCTTCTTGAGATTGGCCATCACCGCCGGGTGCAGGCCCTGCTCCAGGTTGAACGGACCGCCCGGCGCAAGACGCATCAAAAAGAATGCGATGGTGATGATGACCAAAAGCGTGGGAATGGCGACCAGCAGCCGTTTGGCGGCGTAGCGGAACATGGGATGCCTCTATAATTCTGCGCTTAAGATCGCGAACTGTCGATCGACATCCATTTGGTCGGATGCATATTCATCAAGTTCAGCTGGAACCCCACCAATCGCGGCGCGACCAGATTATGCGACGCGTAGTAAAGAATGGGGATCAGCGGCGTCTGCTTGAGCGCCTCGTCTTCCGCCTTCGTCAGATTGTCGTAGCGCTGCTGGGCATCGCCTTCGCTTTCAGCCTTGCGCAGCCAGCCATCGACATCGGGATTGCTGAAATGGGCATAGTTGAGGCCATTGCCCGTTTGCATGAGGGCCAGAAAGGTTTGCGGATCCTTGTAATCGGCAATCCAGGTCGCGCGGGCGACATCGAAATTGCCGTTCGACTGCAGGAAGTCGTAATGGGTTTTGCCGTCCGTGTTCAGCAGGCTGGTTTCCACATAGATATTCTTCCACATATTGGCGATGGCGACCGCCGTGTTCTTGTGGTCCTCGCTGGTGTTGTAGCGGATTTCCAGTTTCAGCGGCTTGTCCTTGGAATAGCCGAGCCCTTCCATGATCTTGCGCGCTTCATCCTCGCGATCCAGCTGCGACATGTCCTTGTAATCGGCAAAGCTGCCTTTGTATCCCGTAATGCCCGGCGGCACATAGGAATAGGCAGGCTGCACGGTGCCGTTCCAGATCTTGGTTGCGATATAGTCGCGATCCACCGCCAGCGCCAGCGCGCGGCGCAGTTTTGGATCGTTGAATGGCGCCTTGTCGCTGCGGATGGAATAGTAATAGAGACCGATCCAGGTGCTGATGAAGTAGCGGCCTTTTAAATTCTGCTCGACATATTTCATCTGCTCGACGGGAATTTCGTCGTAACTGTCGATCTCGCCCGCCTCGAAGCGCTTGAGCGCGGCGCCGCGATCTTCCAGCGGAATATAGTTGACCTTGTCGATTTTCACCTTGTCGGCGTCATAATAACTTTTGCTCTTGACCAGCGTGATGTGATCCTTCGGCACGAATTCCGTAATCCTGTAGGCACCGTTCGTGACTATATTTTCCGGCTTCACCCAGTCGGCGCCGTATTTCTTGATCGACGCCTCATGCAGGGGATAAGCGGCCTGATGCGTCAGCATTTCGGTGAAATAAGGCGTCGGCGCATTCAGCGTCACTTCCAGCGTCGTCTTATCGATGGCGCGAACGCCCATTTTCGGTAGAAGCTCGTCGAGGGGGACATAAGGCTTGTTCTCTTTTTTCGCCTGTTCTTCGTCCATCGGCGCCGTGTTGATCATTTCGGCATTTACGATCGGATAAAGCATGAAGGAATATTTCGACCCGGTGCGCGGATCCTCGATACGGCGGAACGAGAAAACGAAATCGTCGGCGGTGACCGGGTCGCCATTGCTCCATTTCGCGTCGTCGCGAAGCTTGAATGTATAAACCTTGCCGTCGCCGGAAAGCGTCCAGCTCGTGGCGATGCCCGGCACGGTTTCGCCCTTGGCGTCGAACTGCAGCAGGCCTTCCCACATGTCGCGCGTAACGCAGGATTCCTGGAAGGTCGTCGTCTTATGCGCGTCGAGCGTGTTCATGTCGCCGGAATTGCCGCGGTTGTAAACCATTTCGGCGCTGGCGATACTGCACGACAGAGCCAGAAACGAGCCGGCCATAACGACAGGCAGGGCTTTTCTCACCGCGGCACTCAACATAGTTTCCTCCATAAAACACGGCAATTACAAGGGAATACGGCCAGAGCAGTATTTAGCCGATCCTAGAGAATTACTTTTTTACTTACAAGCGGCCTTTTTCGAGCCGTCACGACCCCGCATCGAGCGACATGGTCTGGCTCGGATGGACGCTGATGATGTTCTCCTCGAAGCCCTTCAACCGTTTGGAGACAAGATATTTCGATGTATAAAACATCAATGGAATCAAGGGCGTCTTGGCCAGAATGACTTCCTCGCCCTTATGCAGATATTCCATGCGTTTGGCACTATCAATCTCGGCTTCTGCTTTACGCAGCCAGCCATCCACTTCCGGATCGCTGAAGTTGCTGTAATTGCTGGCACTACCAGTCTGCCCTATGGCTACAAAGGTTTGTGGATCCTTATAGTCGGCAATCCAGCCGGCGCGGGCGAGATCGAAATCGCCTTTCTCCTGCAGATAGCTGTAATGCGTCGAACCGTCGACATTCACCATGGTCGTATCGACATAGATATTCTTGTACATGTCGGCAATCGCCACGGCGGTGTTCTTGTGGTTTTCGCCCGTATTATAGCGGATTTCCAGCTTCAACCTGTTGCCGTTGTTATAGCCAAGCTCTTCCATGATCTTGCGTGCCTCATCCTCGCGCTCGAGCTGCGACACGTTCTTGTAATCCGCTTCGGCGGGCGTGTAGCCTTGAACGCCCGGCGGTGTCAGGGAATAGGCCGGGAACATGGTGCCGTTCCAGATTTTCTGGGCAAGATAGTCGCGATCGACCGCCAGCGACAGCGCACGCCGTAATTTGGCATTGTCGTACGGCTTCTTGTCGGTCTTGATCGCATAATAATACACGCCGAGATATGGAAAGATCCGCGCTTCGTCCTTCAAATGGGACTTGATATAATCCATTTGCTCGACAGGAAGATCCTCGTAGGACTGGATCTCGCCGGCCTCGAAGCGCTTGAGCGCGGCGGCGCGGTCCTCGATGGGAATATATTTCACGACATCGATCTTGATCTTGTCGTAATTGCGGTAGAACTTGTTCTTGACCAGCGTGAGGCGATCCCGGACGATATTTTCCGTCACGGTATAGGCGCCGTTGCTGATCAGATTGCCCGGCTTCACCCAGTCGGCACCGTTCTTCTCGATCGACGGTCCGTAAAGCGGGAACGTGACCTGATGCGTCAGCAGTTCGGTGAAATATGGCGTCGGCGAGCGCAGGGTGACTTCCAGGGTCTTGTCGTCGACGGCGCGCACGCCGAGCTCGTCGGGCTTCTTTTTGCCCAAATGCACGTCTTCCGCATTCTTCACGGGATACAGATTGGTGGCCGTGCGCGAACCGGTTGCAGGCGTCAGCGCACGCCGCCAGCTATAGACGAAATCCTGCGCGGTAACAGGCTCGCCATTGCTCCATTTGCCGTCGGCGCGCAGCTTGAAGGTGTAAACGATGCCGTCTGCGGACACCGTCCAGCTTTCGGCGGCGCCGGGAACGCTTTCGCCCTTGGCGTTGTGCTGCAGCAGGCCTTCGTAGAGATCGCGCATGATATGCGCCTCAGAGGTTGTCGAGGTCTTGTGCGAATCGAGCGTGCTTGGGTCGCCCATATTGCCGCGGTTGTAAACGACTTCCGCGCGGACGGGCAGGACAAGGAATGCAAGACAGGCCACAAGACAGGCTAGGAAACTAATTTTCTTCAATATAAAATTTGGCATTTTTTCCTCCGTTATATCAGTTCTTTGCAAGCCAGCGGCTCAGGTGGGCATCTATATTGTTCGTTTCCCATCCTTGCAAGCGGGCGGAGACGAGGTTTTTCGAGCGATAGTGCAGGAGGATCAGCAAAGGCTGCTCCTGCACGATGATTTTTTCCGCCTGCATCATGATCTCGCGGCGCTTTATGATATCGCCCTCGATGTCCGCCTGCGCGACAAGCGCGTCAAAAGCCTTGTTGCTATAGAGGCCGTAATTATGGCCGTCGCCGGTGGTCGGGATCAGCAGGAATGTCTGCGGATCGCGATAATCGCCAACCCAGTTGGCGCGCGCCAGATCGAAATCGCCATGCGAGCGCAGATGGCCGTAATGCGTCTTACCGTCAGTATTCAGCAGCTTGGCCTCGATGCCGATGGTCTTTAACATATCGGCAACCGCAATCGCCGTGTTGCGGTGGTTTTCAGACGTGTTGAAGCGAAGCTCGACCGAAAGCGGCTTGTCCGGCCCGTAACCCAGCTCGGCCATCAGCTTCTTCGCCTCGTCCTCGCGCTCGACCTGCGTCATTGCCTTGAAATCGGCCTGGACAGGATCATAGCCGACAATGCCGGGAGGAACGAAGGAATAGGCAGCCGTCATCGTGCCCGCCCAGATTTTATCCGCGATATATTCGCGGTCGATCGCCAGCGCCATGGCGCGGCGCAGCTTGGCATTGTCGAAGGGCGGCTTGTCGTTCTTGAACCAGAAGAAATATGTGCCGAGATAAGGGCCGGTGAGAAATTGCCCGGCAAATTTCTCCCTGATGTAACTCATCTGCTCGACCGGCAGATCGTCGTAAGTATCTATTTCGCCCGCCTCGAAACGCTTTAAGGCCGCACCCCGGTCTTCGAGCGCGATATAGTTGACCGTATCGATCTTCACCTGCGCCGCATCTCGATAGGCCGGGTTCTTTGCAAGCGTTATCTTTTCCTTCGGGATGAAATCCTTCAGCACAAAGGCGCCATTGCCGACCATATTGCCGGGCTTGACCCAGTCGGCGCCGAATTTTTCGATTGTTGCCCGGTGTACGGGACAGGTTGCGGGATGCGCCAGCGTTTCGGTAAAATAAAGCGTGGGACCATTCAGCGTGACTTCGAAAGTTTTATCGTCGACAGCGCGCACGCCTAAAGTTTCCGGCTGCGCGCCGCCCTTGTTGATCGCCTCGCCGTTTTTCACGACATAGAGCATGGACGCGTAATAGGAGCCGGTTTTCGGATCGACGACGCGCCGCCAGCCATAGACGAAATCGTTTGCCGTCACCGGCTCGCCATTGCTCCATTTCGCATCGGCACGCAGCTTGAACGTGTAGACCTTGCCGTCGCCCGAGGTCGTCCAGCTCTCGGCAACGCCGGGAACGATTTCGCCCTTGGCATTATAGGTCGCAAGGCCTTCGAACAGTTCCCAGGTAAGCGCTGCCTCCTGCACCAATGATGCCTTGTGCGGGTCGAGCGTTTGCGGCTCGACCGACGCGCCGCGATTGAGAACGGTTTCGGCAAAAGCCGGTGCGGCACATAAAAAAAACGCAGCGGCCAAAATGAAAAAATATTTCAGACGGTTTTTCACGACTTCAGCCTCCGGCGCGCCGGGATATCTGCTTGCGAGCGGGCTGCCAGCGCGGCGGCGGCCTGCTCGATGATGCGAATGACGGCGAGGCCTTCCATATAATTGGAAACCGGCTGTTTGCCATGGGAAATACAATCGAGAAAATGTTTACATTCCTCACGCAAGGGCTCCAGAGCGCTCAGCGAAATTTTCTCCGGAACGCCCGCCGCCGGAATGATATCGGGATTGTTCCAATCGAGCGCGGGCCGGTAAAGCGTGAGCTTATTCTCCAACACCTGCGTATCGTCGAAAACCGCCATGGCCCGCTCGCCGATCACGGTCAGCTTGTGCTCCTTGACCGGGTGCATCCAGGACAGGCGGATTTCGGCGCTGGCCTGTCCATAATCGAGGCGAAGCGTTGCGACATCCGTAATCGCTTCGCGCAGGAAGCTGTTGCCATGGGCATCGACCGCAACAGGAACATGACCAAGCAGCGAGGCGACCATCGATATGTCATGGGGGCCGAGCGCCCACAGCACGTCTTCGTCGTCGAGAATCTTGCCCAGATTGAAGCGCGTCGAGATGACGTGGCGGATCGCGCCGAGCGCACCGCTATCCACGAGCTCCTTCAGCTTTACGAAAGCGGGGTGATAATGCAGCACATGCCCGACCATCAAGATCCGCTTGGCTTCTTCCGCTTTCTTGGCCAGAATTTCCGCAGTGGCGGCGGAGAGCGTCATCGGCTTTTCGACGAGAACATGTTTTCCGGCCGCCAGCGCGCTCATGACAAGGTCGAAATGCGTGGGGCCGGGGGTCGCGATCGCAACCGCATCGATTGCCTTGTCGGCGAGAATGGCCTCGGATGTCATGACCTTGCCGCCGAACTGCGCATTCAGCGCAGAGGTACGGTCCTCATGATGATCGGCCATCGCAACAAGCGCGCCGAGTTCGGCGAAATTGCGCACGAGGTTTTTGCCCCAATAGCCGCAGCCGATCACGGCAACACGCGGCAGGACTGATGACGGTTTTGTCATTTTAAGCGCTTCAGGCCGCGTGCTGGCGGGGCTGCTTTGCAAGCAGCGCATGCAGGCTGCCCGCATCCCTCGCTTTTCGTAATTTTTCCGTCAGCTCCGTATCGCGGAAAATGCGCGAAGCCAGCAGCAATGCGTCCAGATGGTCGGCGCCGGCATCTGCGGGGGCGAAGATCGCAAATACGAGATCGACCGGCTCCTGGTCCATGGACTGGAAATCGACCGGCTCCTGCAGGCGGATAAAAAAGCCCGAAATCGTCTCAAGACCCGCAATGCGCGCATGCGGAATGGCGACGCCATGGCCGAGGCCGGTCGTGCCGAGACGCTCGCGCTGCCACAGCGCTTCGAAAACGGTTTGCGCATCGAGCGAAAGAGAGGGGGAGGCCGCATGGGCAAGCTGCCGCAACAGGTCTTTTTTGTCCGCAGCTTTTAAATTGCCGACGACACAAGAGGGCGGCAGCAAATGCCCGATATCCATAAAACGCTCCAACTCGTTACAAGGAGGGGGTAAAATGCGCCGCTTTAGGGTATCAGGTCAAGCTTTTGTGGCCCGGGGCGGGCTCGCCGGATCGATCCAGCCGATATGGCCATCCTCGCGCCGGAATACCACATTCACACGATTATTGCCGGAATTGGTGAAAACCACGACCGGCGCGCCCGACAGGTCGAGCTCCATAACTGCTTCTCCCACCGACATTTTTTTCACATGGGTGGCGGTTTCGGCGACGATGACCGGGTGGTCTTCCTGCGGCTCCTCCTCGGCAAAGGGGGCAAGCACATAGGACATCGCCTCTTTGCGGTCATAGGCATGCTGGCGCTGGCTTTGGTGGCGGTCTTTCAGGCGGCGCTTGTAGCGGCGAAGGCGTTTTTCGATATTCAGCGCCGCCGCATCCGCGCTTTGGTAAGCATCGCCCGCCGTGCCATGCGCATGCAGCGTGATGCCGGAGGAAAGATGCAGGATGCATTCGGTCACGAACCCCGCGCCGTCCTTGTGCAGGGTGACATGGCCCGTGACATGACCGGGATAATACTTATTGATGGCTTCTTCCACCCGCTCGGTAATCCGCCCGCGGATCGCCTCGCCGATATCCATGTTTTGTCCTGAAACGCGAAAACCCGAAATATGCTCGTTTGGCAATGCACTGTTTTTCGTCATCCGTTCCCTCGCATTCGGGAGATTAAGACGGTTTATTGAATATGAGATTAATGGGAACGCAATAAGTATGCAATAAGGATGCGACATGACGCGCCGGACGAAAAGAGCTGTCAACAGCGATCGCGAGAAAAAAGAAAGCCACCTGTTTTTCCTTTGCCTTCTGCTCGCGCTCGGCCTCGCCTGGTTCATCCAGTACAAATACGCGGTCGAGGTCTGGCAGACGGGTTACATGCGCGACTCGGACGATGCGGTGCGCCTTGTCGAGGTGCGCGATTTCCTGAACGGGCAAGGCTGGTTCGATCTCACGCAATATCGCATGAACCCGCCGGACGGCATTTTTCTGCACTGGTCGCGCTTGGTCGACGTCCCCGTTGCGGCGCTCATTCGCTTTTTCCAGATTTTCACCGATACGCATACGGCGGAAAAATTAATGCTCATGACGTGGCCGGCTTTGCTGCAGATTACGTTTTTTACCTTGTCCTTGTTGCTTGTCCGCGAGCTGGCAGGCAGGGCGGCGCTGCTGCCTGCGGCTATTATTCTTGGCTTCCATCTGACCCTCATGGCTGAATTCGATCCCTACCGCATCGATCACCACTCCGTGCAGATGATCTTGAGCCTGGCGCTGGCGCTCTTCAGCATCCTGGCCTTTCGAAATCCGCGCGCGGCCTATGCCGCAGGCTTCATCGGCGCGCTGATGCTTGCCATCGGCTTCGAGATCATTCCCGTGCTCGCCATCGTGTCCGCCTTCTACGCGCTGGTGTGGCTGATCGAAGGGGAAAGCCAGTTTCAGGCCCTGCGAAATTATGCCACGGCGCTTGCCGCCTCGCATGTGCTGATTTTCGTCGCGACCGTTGCGCCTTCGCGCTACGCAATTCCCGGCTGCGATGCGCAGTCCTATATTTCGATCATGCTTGCTCTGCTCGGCTGCGCGGGCATATGGATCGTTTCTGTTTTTCGCGAAAAGCTGACGACATGGCAAAGGCGCGGCGGCGCCCTTGCCGCACTCGGCCTTCTCGTTGTCGGCGCTGCCTTCTTCTTCGTGAAAGACTGCCTCACCGGCGGGCTATATGCCAATATCCCGCAAAATGTCCGCAACTTCTGGCTCGACCAGGTCGTGGAAGCCTGGGGCCTGCCGGTATTCCTGCAAAAGGAACCCGGCCGCGCCTATGCCATTTTGGGCCTGCTCACCATGCCGGCCCTGTGCAGCGTTGCAGCCTTCCTCCTCAACAGGAAGGACTGGATGCGCTGGGGCCTGATCTGCACACTGACCGTGCTCTATTACCTGCTTTGCTATAATCAAATCCGCGCAGGTCTCTACACCTGCACTTTCGCAGCTCCCGTCTGCGCCTTCTGCATTGCCTGGCTATGGCGGAAATCGAAAACTGCCGCTGTTGCACTTTGTCTTTTCGTGCTGCCGCCCACATGGCTTTTCCTGAACATGACGGCCATGAACGCGCGCGCGATTCCGGAACATTCTGCGGAATTTGCAAGCAAACTATTCAGCACGGCCTCTCCGCTATCCCCTTATACGAAGCCTCCGGGATCGGAGTGCAAACTTCCCGCCACCTACAAGGAATTCGCAAAGCTTAAACCGGGCAGCACCGTGTCCACCGTCGACGACGGACCTTTTATTCTGGCCCACACGCCGCATTCGGTTTATGCCGCCTCTTACCATCGCAATATCGAGGGCCTGAATTTCACGGCGCAAACCTTGATTGCGGCGCCCGAGGATGCGCTGCGCATGCTGCGCGAGCGCCATGTGACCTATCTCGCCTTCTGCTACGCTTCCGATCTCTGGAATGCGCGGAACAAGGATCCCGCAAGTTTTGCCGCCGCCATATTGTCGCCGACGCCGGTAAAGGGACTGACGAAAATACTCTCGCAGCCTCTTGTCGTCTGGCGCGTGGATTAGGCGAGCGAGCGCTTTTTCCGCTTGCGCTCCGCCGAGGTGGGAATGCCCAGCATATCGCGATATTTGGCGACCGTGCGGCGGGCGACGGTCAGGCCGTCCTTTTTCAGAAGTTCGACGATGGCATCGTCGGAAAGAATGTTTGCAGGCGCCTCGTTATCGATCAGGCCCTTGATCTTGTGCCGCACGGATTCGGACGAAATGGTCCCGCCGTCGCTGGCGGTGAGCGCCGTCGTGAAGAAATAGCGAAACTCGAAAATACCGCGCGGCGTCGCCATGAACTTGTTGGCGGTCACGCGCGAGACGGTCGATTCGTGCATACCGATGGCGTCCGCGATATCGCGTAGCGTCATGGGCTTCAGCCCGGCAACGCCGCGCTCGAAAAATCCCTGCTGTTTTTTCACGATCTCGGATGCCGTTTTCAGGACCGTCTTGGCGCGCTGGTCGAGACTTTTGACGAGCCAGCCGGCATTTTGCAGGCAGGCCGAGACGAACTGTTTCTCGACCGGCGTCTTGGCGGCAGCCGAAATGCGCGCCGCATAGGTTTCGTTCACGAGAAGACGCGGCAGCGCATCGCTGTTGAGCTCGACCAGCCATTCGCCTTTTTTGCCAGGGCGCACATAGACATCGGGCAGCAGGGTTTCGGAATAGGAAGCCGCATAGGCAAGCCCCGGCTTGGGATTGAGCCTGCGCAATTCCATGATCATGTCGGCAATGTCTTCGGCATCCACGCCGCAGATGCGCCTGAGCCCGACGATATCGCCCTTGGCCACGAGCTCGAGATTGGAAATGAGTTTTTCCATGGCCGGATCGAAACGGTCCCGCTCTTTCAACTGCAGGCTCAGGCATTCCTGAAGATTGCGCGCGCAGACGCCGGGCGGATCGAAGCCCTGCAACGTCTCCAGCACGGACGTGACGACTTTCAGCGGCACGCCAAGACGCTGGGCGAGAGGCTCGAGCGGGGCTGCGATATAGCCCGCATCGTCGACCAGCGCGATCAGCTGGCGGCCGATAAACCTGCGGCCGACATCGTGCTCGGCCAGATGAAGCTGTTGCGTCAATGCCTCGCTCAAGGACTGCGCGTTATCGGCGCCTTCGAAATTTTCGCCCGTATTTCCACCCGCATTTCCGCCCATGCCGCCTTCGCGCCAGTAAAGGCTTGCACTTGCCTCAGGCGAAGATGCGCCTTCGCTCTCGGGAAAAACATTTTCGACATCGGTATCGAAAGTGGCGGCGATATCGCTTTCGTTTTCGGAAGGGTTCAGCCAGTCATCCCTCTCGGGCGCCTCGTTGGCGTTATCCGCCTGCGGCGCGCTATCGTTCTGCGCCGCATCCTCGCGATCGAGCATCGGATTCTTTTCGATCTCGGTCTCGATAAATGCGGACAGCTCCAGCTGCGACATTTGCAGCAGCTTGATCGCCTGCAATAGCTGCGGCGTTAAGCTAAGCTGCTGCCCCTGCCGCAGTTCGAGTTTCTGCGTAAAGCTCATTAGAATGTTTGCCCCGACTCAGGAAAGAATCAAACAGATTGTCTCACAGACTGAACTGTTCACCAAGATAGAGCCTGCGCACATCCTCGGACGCGACGATATCTTCCGGCTTGCCTTCCATCAGCACCTGCCCGGAATGGATGATATAGGCGCGATCGATCAGCCCCAGCGTTTCGCGCACATTGTGGTCGGTGATCAGCACGCCGATGCTGCGCATGGTGAGGTGGCGCACGAGATTCTGGATTTCGCCGACCGCGATGGGATCGATACCGGCAAAGGGTTCGTCCAGCAGCATGAAGGCGGGGCGGGTTGCCAGCGCGCGCGCGATCTCGCAGCGGCGGCGCTCGCCGCCGGAAAGCGAAATTGCCTGCGACTTGCGCAAATGCGTGATGTGAAACTCTTCCAGCAGCAGGCTCAGCTCCGCTTCGCGCCGCTGCTTGTTCTGCTCCACCACTTCGAGCACGGCATAGATATTGTCCTCGACGCTTAGGCCCCGGAAAATGGAAGCCTCCTGCGGCAGGTAGCCGATGCCGAGGCGCGAACGGCGATACATCGGCAGATGTGTGATATCGTGTCCGTCGAGCTCGACCGTGCCGCCATCGGCCTGCACGAGGCCCGTGATCATATAGAAAATCGTCGTCTTGCCCGCGCCGTTCGGCCCGAGCAGACCGACGGCCTCGCCGCGCCTGACGGCGAGATTGGCCCCGGCCACGACCCTGCGCCCGCCATAGCTTTTCTGAACGTTGTGAACCGTCAGCAGCCCCTCGGCCGCATCCACAGCGGGACCGGGGCGAAGTTTCGGCGGCGGCAGAGCGGAGGGACGCCTTTGGGTTTCCTGCGCCAGAAGCGCGCGCAATTCGTCTTCGAGCGTCTGGCTTTCCATGCCGAATGTTCGCTTTTTGGGCAAAAAGCGGCGCACAAATCTGCGGCCCCGCTCGAACAGGCTGTTTGGCCCGATAATTTTCGGCCCGCTTTTTCCCGACGGTTTTCTGGAAGGCTCCGGCATGAAAACGCCTTAGCACGAAAATGAGTGAAGAAAGCCTAACGTTTCAGTTTTTGCGTGTTCGCATCGCTGGGCACGATGATCATATGCGGGCGGCCCTCTAACCTTGCCTGGCCGGTGCGCATATTGACGATAAGCTTTTGCCCCTTCGCGACATTTTGCCCCTGGGTGAGTACGACATTGCCGCTCATGGTCATGGTTTCGCTCGCCTTCTCGTATATGGCGGTGTCACCGGAGCCCTGCTGGTCCTTTTGCACGACAAGCACGCCGCCGCTCATTTCGATTCGCCTGACCTGCTGATCGGGAGCGGATGCAGCCCCGCCCGTCATGGACCCGCCCGCATAAAGCACCGTCATGCGCGCAGCACGGATCACGGCATCGTTGCGCGTGACCACGACATTGCCGGAAAAAATCGCCGCCTTGTCCTTGTCGCGAATTTCGAGGCTGTCGGCTTCTATCTTGATGGGGCCCGAGCCCTGGCTCAGCGTCATGGCCGGCTTGAAATCGGACTGGGCCAAGACGGCCGTCGAAAGACACAGAATAGCGGGAAGCAAAAAACGTAATATCATGGCGTACTCACGAGATGGGCATCTTGCAGTTCGGCGTGCACATGGCCGGAAAAGAGGATGATTTCCCCGCCGTCTGTCACATGCAGGCTGTCGGCGGAAAGCATATTCGCACCCTGACGCGCGACCACAGGATTGTCGGACACCATGGTCCCCGCTTTCGTATCGATGCGCATTTGTTCAAGCCGCATATCGTAGCCATTCGAAGAGGTGATGTGAATATTGCCGTCGAGCGAGATAATTTCCGTGTCTCCGTCGAACAATCCTTTATCGCTCGTTATGCGCGCCGAGCCCTTGTCGTCAAGTTTCATATTCGCCTCGATGCTGGAAAGCTCGACCTGTTTCGGGCGCGCGATGCTTTGCCGCGCGGTCTTGGCGGTAATTTCATAGGCGCGCTTCTTCTTGTCCACGCCCTGGATCTTCGGCTGTTGCAACACAAGCGCATTGCCTTCGAGCTGCAGCGCACCGATATCGATGCGCCCGAGCAGCGATCTTAAATAGGAAACGCCGATAAAAACCGCGCCGATCACAAGTGTCGCGATGGGCAAAAGCCAGCGCAGGCGGCGCACGCGCTTCGTGTGCCTTGCCGCTTTTTCGAAATGCGTTTTCTTCTGTTCCAGGCTCATCAACAAAACGGCGCTAGAGGCTCAATGCGCAAAGAGATCGTCGCTCCAGCCCTGAAGATCGAGCTTTGCGCGCGCAGGCAAAAAGGCGAAAGCATCCTGCGCGAACTCCGCGCGATCCTCGCGGAGCAGCAATTCGTCGAGTTTGTTCTTCAACTGATGGAGATAAAGAACGTCGGAGGCGGCATAGGCAAGCTGCGCCTCGGAGAGATTGTCGGCGCCCCAGTCGGACGACTGCTGCTGCTTCGAGATTTCGACATTCAGAAGCTCGCGCAGCAGATCCTTCAGCCCGTGCTTGTCGGTATAGGTGCGCGTCAGCTTGGAGGCGATTTTCGTGCAAAATACCGGCACGGGCATGACGCCGAGCGTGTGAAACAAAACAGCCATGTCGAAACGCGCAAAGTGAAACAGCTTGATAATGCTTTTGTCGTTCAGGACGCGCGCGAGGTTTTTTGCCTCTCTCTGCCCCGGCGCGATCTGCACGAGATCGGCACTGCCGTCGCCGCGCGAGAGCTGTACAAGACAGAGGCGATCGCGGTTCGGGTTCAGCCCCAGCGTTTCGGTATCGACGGCGATGATTTCGGCCGCGGCCCAATCGGCGGGCAGGTCGTGCTTGTGAAGGCGTATGTTCATTCGAGGTTTGTACGAAGCCCCGCGTCTAGTTGCAAGACTAGGGCTCCAAAACCAGCACATTGCCCCCGACCCGGAAGCTCTTGAATTGTTTCAGAAAGCTCATGCCCAGCAGCGAGTTATCCATGTCCGCCTCGTTGACGGAGGCCGGCATGCCGGCAACCGATACAGGGCCGACTTCTATTCTGTCCAAAACGACCGCAGCACCGCGCACCGGTCCGTTCGCCGTCTGATAGGAGCGGCCGAAAACGAGGTCTGATTTTTTGAACCCCAAACGCGCCGCATCGTTTGGACTGAGCACGACATCGGATGCACCCGTATCGACCATGAATTTGACCGGCACGCCGTTGACCTGCGCTTCGATATAGAAATGGCCATAATCGCCGGCGCGAACGCTTAAACTTCCGCCCGGCCCCACCTGCACGCGGTAAGGCAGGAATTCGGCGACGATACGATTATGCAGCAAGACATCGCGATAGCTGTAGCCCAGCATCAGGACAAGAATAATGCCGAGCCAGAGGGCAATATTGCGCAAGGTTTCGGGGAGCTGCTCGCGCTTGAAATGCACAATGCCGCCGCCTGCAACCAGCACCAGCAGCAACACACTATAGAGCAATGATGCCTTGTCGTCGCCGCTTTTGATCGCATAGGGAAAATGCCAGAACAGAAATCCGAGAAAGGCAGAAAGCGCAATCAGAAAGATCAGGAAGCGGGGCATGGCTATGCTTTCTTCACACGCGCAGCGATGCTCAAAAGCGGATACATGCCGCCCGTGCGCATGAACGGCCTGTCGTAATCGATTTCAAAACCGCTTTGCCGCAGCAGATTTTTAAGATCTTCCCCGTTCCATTCCTGAAAAAAGGTTTCGATCTGCCGGTCACGGTCGAACAGGCCCGCGACCTTTCTTGAAGCCCATGCGGTTTTTTCCGGCGCGTGCACGGCAAGGACCAGCAGGCCTTCCGATTTTAGCAGGCGTGCGAAATTTTCGAGCACCGCTTTTGCGTCGTCCCGGTGAATATGCAAAAAACTATAGGCCGCCCAGATGCCATCGAAAGAAGCGGGTTCATCCGTATAATGGCGCATGTCGATCTGGACGAATTTTGCGGCGGGCGCTTTTTGCCTCGCGATCTCGATCATCTTTTCGGAAAGATCGATGGCGACAACATCGAAGCCGAGCTTCGCAAAATAAGCCGTATCCTCGCCCGGCCCGCAGCCTACATCGAGAATGCGCGCCTGCCTTGGCAATGCATTCACGAAATATTGGCGCTCATGGTCGATGAAATCGTGCGGTTTGTTGAAATGCGCGGCATAGGCCTCGGCACCGGTTTCATAGGCCTGCTGAATTTGATCGTAGGGATCGTCTGCCATCATTTGCGCGCAAAGCTCGGGCCGATCTTGCAGGGAAGGATCTCGATCTTCTGCCAGACATTGCCGGTGACATAGGGCTCGATCTTCAGCCATTCGTCGAGCTTTTCGCGTGATCCAAACTCGACGATCATGACCGAGCCGCACATCTGCTCTCGATCGTTCAGAAGAGCCGCACCCATCAATTGCTCGCCGCGCTTTACTGCCTGCTCGCTAAGCGTGATATGGGCCGGTCGCGCGGTCAAACGGCGCGAGAGCGCATCCGTATCGGTTCCGTCATGAGCGATGATAATGAATTGCATGCTTCAAAAGTGCGGCGCTATCACTCCGCCGCTTCCTGCGCATAATCGGCAGAGCGGGCGAGCGGCTCGATGGCCTTGATGTCCTTTTCCCAGGTTTTGATTTTGGTCTTGATGCGGTCGATTGCCATATTGCCCAACGGCAGACGCAGGGGCGGCTCTGGCATAGTCACGACATCGATCAGAATGCGCACGACTTTCAGCGGATCGCCCGGCTGGTTGCCGTCGGCCTGTTTGATCATTTGCCTGAACTTGCCGATCGTGTCCTTGTATTCGGCCATCGGCGGCACGACATCCATGGAGCGGCCGAAAAAATCGGTTCGGAACTGGCTCGGCTCGACAATCGTCACTTTGATGCCGAAGGGCGCGACCTCGCCAGCCAGCGCTTCCGAAAATCCCTCGACTGCGAATTTCGTCGCGTTATAGCCGGAAATGCCCGGCACGCTGACAAGGCCCGAAATCGAGGACAAGTTGAAAATATGGCCGCTCTTTTGCTGCCGCATGAGAGGCAGCACGATCTTCGTCAGTTCGATCAGGCCAAAAACATTGGTCTCGAACAGGCGGCGATAGGCCTCCATGTCCGTTTCTTCCACGGCGCCCAAGAGACCATAACCCGCATTATTCACGAGAACATCGATGCGGCCGAAATGTTCCAGCGCGTGCTCGACGGCTTGCACAATCTGCCCGCTTTTCGTGACATCGAGCGAGAGGGTCAGGAGATTTTTGTCGTTGATGCCCTTAAGAGGGGCGAGCGACGAAATATCGCGCGCGGTTGCGACGACCTTGGCCGGTGTTTTCAAAAGCTCCTGCGCGAGCAACCTGCCGAACCCGGTGGAGCAACCCGTGATCAGCCAGACTTTTGACATTGGAATCTCCGTTTAGTGAGCATTTTACATAAAGTTGCCCGGCGCTCTCGGCCAGCTCGCATGGCTCGCCAAGCCGAAGCTCGAAGAGCGTAGGCTGGTGCCCGGGAAAGGACTCGAACCTTCACGATGTTACTCACTGGTACCTGAAACCAGCGCGTCTACCAATTCCGCCACCCGGGCACGTGATTACGTTAAATTCAGAAAAGCGGCTTTTGTCAATGAATGGGGCTAGACAATTGCAGTTAGTTGATCGATGAGCGCCAGACGTCTGACACTTCAGTGAGCGGCTGAAGAACATAAGGATTATGGGCAAGGAGAGGCTGTCCCTTATTGCTTTATGCCCGACAGCATTATTGGATGAACGTATGAAAACCTAAAATGCATTGTCAGGGCGGATTTTTGCTGCAATTGCAAGACATAACGCTAATTATATAGTGAGACTATCAAAAAACTAATTAATAAGGACACACAATGGATTCTGCAGAATTATATATGCGTGTTGGCAACTTAATAAAAGCCATGCCTGCCCTAAACAGCGAAGAAATTTTGGCCATGAAGCCAGAAACCTTAAAATGGTTCGGCGATGCATACGCATTAGCCATGGCTTCAGGTGATATTATTTCTGCTACTGAACTAAAAATAGAAATAGATAAACTTATGGCAAATGTAAGTAAAAGCGGCATTTCGATTGGTATGGTTGCGAGTGCCGCGCGCGCTATTCCTACAATTCTATATCGGATTTTTCTGCAGTGGAATTAAAAGCACCAGCCTCTTATCAAGGTGGATTTGTCCATGCAGGTAGTTCTTTTGATGCGATGGCCGCCATAGGTAAAATTTTTGGTGCAGCAAGTAGCGATGTTCTTATTATTGATGGATATCTAGATGAAAAAGTGCTTACGGAATTTGCGCTCCTGTTAGCAGAAAATGTAAATATCCGCCTACTTGCAGGACAAACTAAGCACAGACTGACTTTTCCTGTGGCAGTTACAAAATGGAAAAGCCAACACATTGCCTCACGCCCTTTAGAGGCAAGACTAGCAGAAGACAAGTTGCTACATGATAGACTTGTTTTTATAGATAAATGCGAAGTTTGGGATTTAACACAGTCATTAAATGCGTTTGCTTCCCGTTCTCCAGCGACTATTTCTCGATTTAATGATGAGAATAATTTAAAAAGAAATTGGTACGAAGATGTTTGGAAAAATGCTCAGATATTATCCTAGTGTTGGGAGAATGGGATTACTTCGGCTCCGCTGAAGTTGCAACTGGCGGAGTTTCGCCGCTGGTTGTCGAACGCTTCATGCTCTTCGCGCGACTTCGCATATCCCACACTTTGCCATATCAATGCCCCCTTGAGGGCATTGATATGGCGGTGCGTACTGGACGGTTTGTGAACCTACCCAAACAAAAAAGTTCTTATTCTTCAGATGCCAATTTATAATGTGTTTTCAATTTTAGCAAAGCAGATTCCAAAGTAAGTTTATCTTGTTTATCTAATGAATCAAACATTAATAATAAGCTTGTAAGAGACTCTATTTTCCATGCATCATTGTTTAGCGAAAGGCTTTTTTGATAACTTTGAATGTTATCTGAAGTTAAGTCACCAGCGATTTCATTTTTTAATTCAAGCATGAAATTTTTTGGCTCAGTTAAATTGAGAGTAGGCCAATCATTAATCGCATTTAATAAAAATACAGCAGCATCTTTAAAATGGCAGGTACTTTTATCCTGTTCTATGGCAGTTTCTAGCTGGTCACGACTAAACATATTATTCTCTTTTTAGCTTTGCGAACCTAATTTCAGTGAGGCTGGGATTCGAACCCACAACAATTAAGAGAGCCTCGTCTTATATGGCGGAAGGAGTGGGATTCGAACCCACGAAACGGTTTCCCGTTTACACGCTTTCCAAGCGAGCGCCTTCAGCCACTCGGCCATCCTTCCGGCAGATATCTCTTATGAAGGCGCTCGCAGTTTTTTTCAATAACGCCCCGCAAAGCGGGGCTGTGCGCCTTCAGCCACTCGGCCATCCTTCCACATAAAACGGAATACGCATTTTAATAACGGGCACGCAAGCGTGCCCTACGCACTCGGCCATCCTTCCATACCAAACTCAACGCACCATTTTTAACACGGGCGCGGCAGGCGCGCTCGTCATATATGAGCGGACACGCAGGCGTGTCCTTTTGCACTCGGCCATCCTTCCGGTCAAAAGTCAGAAATCAGAAGTCGGAAGCTGGAACAAGTCTTTTTAATAGAGGCGGGCTTGGCCACTGCAATCTACGCTTGTGATTACCGCAACTTGCATGTAAAAGGCTACCCATGTTTCGCTTTATATTCAACGCTATCGGTTTTCTGCTGCTGGCCGTTGCGGCCATGTTCGCGGTGATCGACGGCACCAAGTCGATCGCGACCTCGAAACTCACTTTCACCTCTTTCGGCGGCGCCTGGCGGGACCTTCAGCCCGGCACACTGGACAGCGTGCAGCAATTTCTGGAAAATCACGCGCCTGTCCTCTGGAACCCGGTGATGACGACCGCGCTGATCATTCCCGCCTCGGTGATTGTTGCGCTGGCCGCCTTCGTTTTCCTGAAGCTTGGCGATGCGGGCCGCAGCCCCTATATCTAGGCTCAGTCCTCCTTAATTAACGAACATTTCGTTGGCTCAAAACGGATTTTATGCGATGATTTTCAATGAACGGCGATGTGGGGCATCGGTGGAATTGAAAATCATCGAAGAAAACCGTTTTCAGCCAATCCATCCGGAACGGCTTGCCGTTCCAGGCATTGTTGGAAGGACGCCGCCAAAACGATTATCTGCGGCGTCGAAAAGCTTGGCCGTATTCCCTGATACGCCCTGCGCTTTTCTCCTTGCAGATAATCGTTTTGGCTGGCGCGAAATGCCGTTAATTAAAGAGGACTGAGCCTAGCCTATGATTTCTGCACAGAAACGCATGACGATCCCGGCACAAGGCGAAGCCTTGCCCGGCCGCGCTCATTCCATCCCGACGGCCGAAACGCATGCCGTTTTCAATCGCCCGCTGAAAGGCCCCTACCCTCAGGGTTTGCAGCAGGTTCTATTCGGCATGGGCTGCTTCTGGGGGGTTGAGCGAAAGTTCTGGCAGCTTGGCGATGGAGTATATATGACAGCCGCCGGTTATTCGGCAGGCGTTACCCCCAATCCCACTTACGAAGAGGTATGCACCGGCCAGACCGGCCATAACGAGGTCGCGCTGATCGTCTATGATCCGAAGAAAGTTTCCTTCGAGACGCTGCTGAAAATCTTCTGGGAAAACCACGATCCCACCCAGGGCATGCGCCAGGGCAACGATACCGGCACGCAATATCGCTCGGGCATTTACACCTTCACGCCGGAGCAGAAGGCGGCTGCGGAGGTGAGCAGGAAAGCTTACGAGGCAGCACTGAAGGCAAAAGGTTTTGGCACCGTCACCACCGAAATCGGGGATGCGGCGCCGTTTTATTTCGCCGAGGATTACCACCAGCAATATTTGCATAAAAATCCGCAAGGCTATTGCGGCATTGGCGGCACGGGCGTGCGCTGCCCGGCGGGGATTGGTTAAAATTTGAGCTATTCAGACTTAATGAAAATTATTTCCGCACAATATATTTTTAGCATATAATGACCCGAATTTAAGGATATAATTATGCAGATTTCTTCAATCAGCCAAACCCAACCCACAATAGCTCAAACTGATAAGTCTGTAATCAGTAAAGGCCGATTACTCATTTCCAAATTAAGAAACGCATTAAGCAATGACGAGATTCAAGCGGAAAATAGTTTTAAAAACCTTATTATTCCTAAAGCCGGCGAACTCGATTTCCCAATTATTGCATATATAGATACAAAAACCGGAGAAGCTATTTTCGAGGCACGCTATGTTGGCCGAGGCGGGGTGATTTATTTTAATTACGACCCGAAAAAAGAGCGTTATAGTTTGGGTGGCGAAAGCGATACGACAGATAAAGACTTTAAGGCATTTATCGGCGGGCAAGCTCCTGCATCGCAAGCAAGGTTTAAACGTATTGAAGAAAGTTTTGGGGAAATATAAATCATTCTACCTAAAACCTGTTTAGGCTAGGGTACTCTCAGAACCGCCCCGCACTGCTTCGGCATATCCTTTAGCGTCAATATTTTCGGCGGCGGACCGGGTTTCGGCTTCGGGAAACGCACGTCTTCGCGGAACCAGTAATCTAGAGCCTTGCCGCAGCCGTCGCCGGGCGGAATGGCGGCGCGCTTGTTCGCGCAGGCCTTGTCCTGGCATTTCAGCGCCACATGAAAATGAAATGTGTGCCCTTCCCACGGGCGCAATTTCCCGATCCAGCCGCGATTACCTTTCGCCATCGTGCACACGGCTTTCTTGATCGCCGCATTGACGAAGATGCGGTCCACCTCGGGCATCGATGCGGCAGCGCGCAACAGCGCGACATGCACCTCGCTGAATTTTTCCGGCCAGACATTCAAGAGATCCGGCTGCACCATGTCGACGGCGGAATTTTCCTCGCGCTCTACAAAACTCAAAACACGATCTGGCGGCGCAGGCGTGAGCCAGATATCGGCCTCCAAACCGAGCTGGTGCGAGGCATGCCCTGTCAACATCGGCCCGCCGCGCGCCTGCGCCATATCGCCGATCAGCAACCCTGGCCAACCCTCTTTTTGCGCGCGTACGGCAAGCGCCTTGATATAGGCAAGCAGTTTCGGATGGCCGAAATTGCGGTGCCGCGACAGGCGCATGACCTGCCAGCTCGGCCCATCCTGCAATTCCTGCGCACCAGCAAGGCAGCCTTTGCCATACAGGCCAATGGACTGCGCAGGCAGTTTCGCAGGCCCGCCGACATAGAAAAACAAGCGCCGTGCCGCATCGGCAGGCAAGGCCGCCAACGCGTTTTCGCGGCGCTGCGCTTCCTCGAGAGAATTTTGTTGGGCAGCCAGAAAAGTCGGTATGGCAAAAAGGCAGAGCGCGATCAGAAAGAGAAATTTCACGCGGGATTTAAGCCGGGCCTTCGCCGCGATTGGTACCGGACATCATCCGCTCCAGCACGCCGTCCTTGCGGATGAACCCGTGATAAAGCGCAAAAACGATATGCAGCGTGACGAGCGCCGCAAAAGTAAAGGCTACGATGACATGCAGGCTCATGATCTGCTCGCCGAGCGCTTTATTCTCACCCGTCAGCGGCGGCAGCGTGAAGAGGCCGAAAAAACTGGGAGGATGCCCGAAAGCCGAGGTACCGAGCCAGCCCAGCAGGGGAATGGCGATCAGCAGGA
The DNA here is from genome assembly GCA_963714065.1 of uncultured Alphaproteobacteria bacterium. Lineage (GTDB taxonomy): Bacteria > Pseudomonadota > Alphaproteobacteria > Rhizobiales > UBA4765 > JAZKID01. The sequence goes on from OY970226.1 coordinate 1,078,542, forward strand.
TATAGAGAACGATATGCACGGCCTGCGAGCCGCGTTTTTCCAGAGGCGGCAATTGCGGGTGCGGCCCGGGTACACCCATGATCAGGCGGTGCAGCACGCGAATGCCCACAATAATAAAGACCAGTACGCCGAAAGATTTATGGATGCCGAACAGCTCGCCCTGGCTTGGCCCCGGCGGGGCGGCGGCGGCGATCACGCCGAGCGGCAGGGCGATCAGCACCGCAACGGCCGTCAGCCAATGCAGGATGCGGGCACCAAGGCTGTAGCCGATAACGAGGGGTTGTTTCATAGCCTACCTCCATAACCATATTCAGTTTAGGGATTTTGCAGCTTTTTCCTATTCCCTTTTCGCCCCTGTCCACTACTTGCGGGAGCATGGCTAGAGGCGATAAAGATAATGGCTGTTGTTTTGAGAAAGCGTATGATGCCCTTTTCCCTTTCGCCTCTTGAGGCCTGCCGGCTTTCCGTCGAGCGGGCGATCGGCGAATTTCGCATGAACCGGCCCGTTATTATTGCCGACGGCACGGAACATGTCCTTGTCTGGACTGCCGACCATTTCTGCAATGAGCTGGCACGCAAACTTGAAAATTTTCCTGGCGCCCGCCTTGTCCTGACGAAAGCGCGGCTTAACGCGCTCGGCGCCGCAAGAGAAAATGACGGCTGCGTAGCTTTGCCGAAACTGAACCCGGAGCGCATCGAGGCGCTGAGTTTTTCCACCGACGCCCGCATCGATGCGCCCGTGCAGATGGCAGCTAAGATCGACAAGGCGGGGCTGGAACTTGCGCGGCTCGCCTTGCTGACGCCTGCGGTGATCGCCATTCCCCTTGCAAAAGAGAATGCAGAGACTTTTCCCTATCTTCATGTTCACGCCGACGAGTTTCCTGCCTATCGCGATTTGCAGATCAAGGATTTGCATATTGTCGCGCGCGCGCCGGTGCCGCTCGAGCATGCAAAGACCAGCGAATTCGTGATTTTCCGCGGCGGCGAGGGTTTGCGCGATCAGGTGGCCGTGATCGTCGGCAAGCCGGATTTGAATGCGCCTGTTCTGCTGCGGCTGCATTCCGCCTGCCTGACCGGCGATCTGTTCGGCTCTCTTAAATGCGATTGCGGCGACCAGTTGCGCGGCAGCGTGGACCTCATGGCGAAAAATGGCGGCGGTATTTTGCTCTATCTCGATCAGGAAGGGCGCGGCCACGGCCTTGCCAATAAAATGCGCGCCTATAAATTGCAGGCCGAAGGTTTCGACACTTACGAGGCCGACGAAACGCTGGGTTTCGGGCTCGACCAGCGCCGTTTCGATTTCGCTGCGCAAATGCTGAAAAAACTGGGCGTGACGCGCGTGCGCCTTCTCACCAACAATCCCGAAAAAGCCGAAGCCTTGCGCAAATCCGGCCTCGATGTTCAGGAGCAGCGCCTGACGGGCCGTATCACCGAAGACAACCTGCGCTATCTGCAGGTCAAGCGCGACAAGGGCGGGCACAAGCTCGATTAGGCAAGGCCGTAGCTTGCCGCGCGTGCGGTCGAACTATTTTCGGAAAACAATTTTTCCAGAGCCTGCGCGTTCAATTTCCGATTTTGCGATACGTCCTCGCGATGAATGCCCTGCGCTATGAACAACGCGTCGATGCCATAATCCTTTGCTCCGCGCATATCGGTGCTCAGCGCATCGCCGACGGCGAGAATATCTTTTTTGGCAACTGCAAAGCCGTATAAGGCATCGATGTCTTTCTGCACGGTTTTATAGGCCATGGCATCCGGCTTGCCGGCCCGATGCACCTTGCCGCCCAACTCCTCATAGCGCTCGGCAATGGCGCCCGCGCACAGGATTAATGTGCCGCCGACATCGACAATAATATCGGGATTGGCGCAGACGAAGGGCAGCTTGCGGTCCACGGCCTCCTGCAAGATAGGCACATAACTTTCCAGCTCCGACGTATTATCGTTGAAAAAGCCGGTGCAGACGATAGCCTGCGCCTCGGCGAATTCGCCGCGCCGGTAAGGCTGCTCCTGGTAAAGAGGCCCGTGACGGTCGGGGCCGATGTGATAGACGCACTCCACATTCATCGCACGCAATTGCGCAATCGTAAGATCGCCCGAAGTAACGATACGATCATACACGCTGCGCCGCACGCCTTTGCGCTCGAGTAGATCCTCGACCTGCCAGGACACTTGCGGCGAATTGGACAGCAGCACGACCTTGCCGCCCTGTTCGCGATAACCGGTGAGGGTTACGTTCGATTCCTCATAAGCCCGCACGCCATCGTGCAGCACGCCCCAGACATCGCAGATCAGCGCGCGGTAAGATTTAAGAAACGGCAGGCAATGTTCGAGAATGTTGATCATGGCTTAATAAAAGAACTGGCTGCGGCGCGGGTCGATTTTATCGCGCAAGCCATCACTTAATGTATTGAAAGCAAGAACGGCAAGCGCGATCGTCGCGCCCGGCAGCAGAGCGAGACGGGGTGCGACCGTCATATAGGTCTGCGCTTCCTGTAACATGCGCCCGAGGCTCGGCAGCGGTGGCGGCACGCCGAGCCCCAGATAGGACAGGCCCGCTTCCGCCAGAAGCGCCAGTGCCAGCTGAATGCTGGCCTGCGTCAGCAGCACGCCGCCGCTTCCCGGCAGCAGATGGCGGCGGATCAGACCGAAATTCGTTTGCCCGAGAGAACGGGCCGCACGCACATAATCCCGCGCCAACATGGACAGGTAAAGGCTACGCGAAATACGGAAGAATACCGGCACGTTGAAAATCGCAATCGCGATAATCGCATTGAGAATGGAGGGACCATAAAGCGTGGCCAGCATGATGGCGGTGATCAGCGCCGGAAACACGAAAAGCACATCCATCGCACGCGCGAGCGTTTTACGCAGCACCGGGCTGTCCGACAACACTGCCGTGCAGCTCAGAAAAATACCCATAGCGGCGCCAAGCATGACCGCGCAAACGGCGATGAAAAGCGAATTCTTCAGCCCCGCAAGCAGCAGCGACAGCATGTCGCGCCCGAAAGGGTCCGTGCCGAGCCAGTGCACATGATCGGGCGATGCAAGCCTTCTTGCCAGATCCATGGACGCTGGATCATGCGGTGTCCACACGGCACCCAGCGCGCTTAAAAGAAGAATGAAGAGCGCAAACCCGCCGCCGCAGACCAGATTTGTCGATAATCGCGCCGCGCTTTTCATGCCGCCTGCTCTCTGTCGCGCAGGCGCGGATCGATAACAAGCGCCAGCGCATCGACGAAAAATTGCATGGCAAGGCTTATGGCCACGAAAATCAGCAGAAGATTTTGCACGAGCGGCAGATCATGCTGGTTGACCGCCTGAAAGAGCAGCCTGCCGACACCCGGCAGCGCGAAGACATTCTCGATCACGACGACGCCGGTGAGCAGGAAGGTGAATTGCAGGCCGAGCAAGGTCAAAACCGGCGGACAAGCATTTTGCAAGGCATGCGATCTTAAACTCTGCCTGCGCGAGAGACCCTTGGCGCGCGCGGTGCGCATATAAGGCTCGCTCAGCACATCAAGGAGTGCGGCGCGCGTGATGCGGAGCAGGACCGCGCCTTGCCCCAGGCTCAAGGCAAGCGCGGGCAGAAACAACGATCTAAGCCCTGCCAGCACGCCGCCATCCCAGCCTGAAAAACCTCCGGCGGGGAACCAGTGAAGATTTACGGCAAACACAAGAATGAGCAGCAGGCCCACCCAGAAATTCGGTATCGACAAGGCAAGCTGCGCGCATAGGCGCAGAACTGTGTCGCCGCTACGATGAGCGCGCAGGGCCGCGTAGCAGCCAAGGCCGAGACCCGCGAACAATGTCAACAGCAGCGACAGCAAGGCCAGCGGCACGCTCACGCGCAGGCGCTCATTGAACAGATCGTAGACCGGCACGCGATAACTATGCGCGAGACCGAGATCGCCATTCAGCAGGCCGCTCACCCATGCATAAAACTGAACATGGAGCGGTTGATCGAGTTTGAGCTCGTGCCGAAGTGCGGCAAGCACGTCTTGCGGCGCGTTCAGGCCCAGCATCACGCTGGCCGGATCGCCGGGCAGAAGGCGCAACAGGAAGAAAATAATTGCGGCTGCCAGCACAAGCGTGAGCAGAAATTCGAAAAAGCGGCGAAGAAAAGCAGCCAGCATTATTGCCAGCTCAATTCGGCAAGCGGATTCACCGGCAGCGGCCAGTCGACCCAAACGCCGGCAAGACCCTTGCGCGCGACAGCGATCTTCGGCAGCTCGAACAGGAACACATTCACCGCGTCTTTTGCGAGCATCTTCTGCGCCTCTTTCAGAAGCTCATTGCGCGCGGCCTCGTCTGGTGCGCGATAGATTTTCCCGACCAGTTCCTGAAACGCCTCGGATTTGTACTGGAAATAATAATCCGGCTTCGCATAGATCTTGATATCGAGCGGTTCGGTATGCGCGATGATGGACAGATCGTAATCCTTGTTCTTGTACACACGCTCCAGCCATTGCGGGAACTCGAGCGGAATGATGGCTACGCGCACGCCGACCGCCTTCAACTGCTCTGCGATGATTTCGGCGGAGCGGCGCGCATAAACTAGCGGCGGCACGCTGATCGTCGTCGCAAAACCGCCTGCATAACCTGCCTCGCGCAACAAGGCGCGCGCTTTTTCGGGATCATGGGGTGCATAGCCTGTCAGATCGACATAGGCAGGATGTTTCGGCGAGAAATGGCTGCCGATCGGCGTGGCGAGCCCCGCCATCGCGCCCCCGATCACCGCCTTGCGGTCGACGGTATGGGCCAATGCCTGGCGCACGCGCAAATCGGAAAAAGGCGCGCGCGCATTATTGATAGCAAGAATGGTTTCACCCTCGGTTTGCCCGACAGTGACGGCAAGCTCGGGATTCTTGCGCAAGCTTTCGACCATTTCCGGCGGCGCGCCGGCGGTGAGCAGATCGCAATCGCCGCTCTCGACGGCACTCACGCTCGCCTGCGGATCGCCGATGAAACGAAAGGCGGCGCGCCTGAGAGCGGGAGTGCCGCCCCACCATGTTTCGTTGCGCTTGAGCAGGAGCCTGTCGCCGCGCCGCCATTCCTCGAAAATATAAGGGCCGGTGCCGACGGGGTGCGTGGCATTTTGCGCGGATGTTTTTTGCGAGAAAATCACCGCATCGCCCCAACCGAGACCGTAAAGAAAAAGATCGCTGGCGTAATTCAGCGTGATTTCGACCGTATGCGCATCGCGCGCTTGCACGGATTTGATCGGCTCGAAAATCCATTTCTCGACATTCTTGCTGTCCGGCGCCACGGCGCGGGCAAATGTGAATTTCACATCCTCCGCCGTAAACGGCGCGCCATCGTGAAAACTTGCATGTTCGCGCAGCTTGAAAACATAATGCAGCCCGTCCGCGCTCACCTGCCAGCTTTCGGCAAGGCGCGGCACGATTTTTCCGTTGCGATCGATGCCGGTGAGGCCTTCGAAAATATTCGCGTAAACCACTTCGCGGATCACCTGCCCTGCCGCAAGCGTGGGGTCTAGCACTGTGGGCTCGAGCGCCATGCACAGGGTTGCGCCCTCCGGCCGGTGCGCTTCCTCGGCATAGGCTGGCAATATTGCCAGCATAAGTATGAGGGCGGGCTTGAGAGCGGAGCGCGGCATGATAATCATGTTCCGCTCATAGCAAGGATTGAAGATTGCGCCAATGCCGCCGGAATCGCAGAATTTGCAACTTGTCTGGGCCCTGCCTTTTTTAGGCATATTGGCCTCGATCGCATTTTTGCCGCTGTTTACAAAGCATTTCTGGCACGGGCATTATGGCAAGATCTCGGCCTTCTGGGCGCTGGCTTTCCTGATCCCTTATATTTTTGTTTTCGGCGCAAAGCCTGCCTTTGCGTTGGCCGCGCACAGCCTGATCGAGGAATTCGTTCCTTTCATCGTCATTCTGATTGCGCTCTACACGGTTGCGGGCGGCATTTATCTTGAAGGCAATTTACGTAGCGGCGCGCTTGCCAATACCGCACTTCTCGGCGGCGGCAGCCTGCTTGCCGGACTGATCGGCACCACCGGCGCATCGATGATGCTGATACGCCCGCTGATCCGCGCCAACAGCGCACGGCGCCATAACGCGCATGTCGTCGTCTTTTTCATTTTCCTCGTTTCGAATATCGGCGGCGCGCTGACCCCGCTCGGCGATCCGCCGCTCTTCATCGGCTATATGAAAGGCGTGGATTTTTTCTGGCCGGCACAATATTTGCTCACACCGATGCTGCTCTGTCTTGCGCTGACGCTTGGTATATTTTTCATCCTCGACAGTTATATTTCTTACCGCGATAGCTCCCATGAAAAAATGCCGGATGCGCAAGCATTGCGCCTGCATGGCGGCATCAATCTCGCCTTCATGGCTCTGGTCATTGCCGTTGTTATTATTACGCCAAGCCTGATGCTGGGGAATATAAATGTTTTCGGGATCGAACTGTACGTTAGCGCGCTGCTGCGCGACGGCGCCTTGCTCTCGATCGCAGCACTCTCATTGGCATTGACGCCGCGGCAGGCGCGAGAGGGCAATGTTTTTCATTGGGGGCCTATCGAGGAAGTGATTTTTCTATTCGCGACCATCTTCCTCACTGCCGCACCGGTGCTCATGATGTTGCAGGAAGGCAGATCCGGCGCGCTCGGCGGGCTGATCGAGACCGTGAACGGACCGGCTTCCTATTTCTGGATGACCGGGCTCCTGTCCGCCTTTCTCGACAATGCGCCGACCTATCTCGTCTTCTTCCAGCTTGCGGGCGGCGATGCGCAGAACCTGATGGGCCCGCCTTCGAATATACTGGTTGCAATTTCCTGCGGCGCCGTGTTCATGGGCGCGCTGTCCTATATCGGCAATGCGCCGAACTTCATGGTGCGCGCGATTGCCGAAGACCAGGGAATTAAAATGCCGTCTTTCTTCGGCTATATGATCTGGGCGGGCGTGGCGTTGCTGCCGGTCTTCGCGCTTCTCAGCTTCATATTTTTCAGAGCGTAGCGCCGTTTTCCTTCAAGACCGCGCCCGCAAGATAAAGCGAGCCGCAGATCAGGATGCGCGGATTTTTGTCGACCGCGGCGGTTGCGGCAAGTGCGGTTGCAAGATCCGGCATCGCGACGGCATCCAACCCCTCCCGTTCCGCAATGAGCGCCAGATCTTCCGCATCGTAAGACGCCTCGGCATCGGGAACGGATAGCGTGAACACTTTCGCGACAAGCCCGGCAAAGTTGCGGAAAAAATCGTCGGCATGTTTCGTGCGCAACATGCCGGTAATCAGGACCAGCGTGCGCGGCGTTTTTTCTTCCAGCTCCGCCATCGCACTTGCGATGACCTCGCCGGCCGCCGCATTGTGCCCGCCGTCGAGCCAGATTTCGGCGCTTGCGGGCGCTTTTTCGACCAGCCGGCCGGAATTCAGCAATTGCAGGCGCGCGGGCCATTGCACCGTGCGCAGGCCTTTCTCGAACGCCTCTGCCGGAAATCCCGGTTCGATTTCGCGCAGGACCGCAATCGCACAACCGGCATTCTCGAACTGATGGCGGCCGGGCAGACGCGGCTGCGGCAGATCGAGCAGGCCCAGCTCGTCCTGATAAACGAGACGACCCTGCTCCTCGCCGATCGACCACTGCTCGCCCGCGCACAGAAGCTTGGCGCGCTGCACGCGCGCTGTCTTCTGGATTTCCAGCATCGCCTCCTCGGGCTGGGTTGCGACAATGCAGGGCACATTTCTTTTCAGGATTCCCGCCTTCTCGCCCGCGATTTTCTGCAAGGTATCGCCGAGATAATCCTCGTGATCGATGGAGACCGGCGTGATGACGGTCATCACGGGGTTTTCGACGACATTGGTCGCATCATAACGCCCGCCCATGCCGACCTCGAGAAGGGTATAATCGGCCTTGCTGTTCGCAAACAGATGGAAGGCTGCCGCCGTCGCAATTTCGAAAAAGGTGATCGGCTCCCCGGCATTGATGCGTTCGCAATGCTCCAGCGCTTCGATCAACTTCTTATCGTCGACAAGTTCGCCCGCCAGGCGAATGCGCTCGTTGAAGCGGATCAGATGCGGCGAGGTGTAGACATGCACGCGTTTACCCGCGGCCTCCAGAAACGCGCGGCAGAAGGCGGTTGTCGAGCCTTTGCCGTTCGTGCCTGCAATATGGATGATGGGCGGAACATTTTTTTCAGGGTGCCCAAGTTTTGCAAGCAGCGCCTGCAGGCGCCCTAGCGTCAGGTCGATGCGCTTGGGATGCAGCGAGCTCAAGCGCTCGTAAATCGGGCCGTCGCCAGTCTGAAAGCTCATTCGGCAGCAAAGGCTTCGGCCTGATCCTGATGATTGTTTTTCAGCTCGTCCGGGCGCGGCATCGCGATCACATTATATCCCGCATCGACGAAGTGCACTTCGCCGGTGACGCCAGAGGACAGCGGCGACAAAAGATAAAGCCCCGCCCCGCCCACTTCTTCCAGCGTGATGGCACGCTTCAACGGCGAGTGCTTGGCCTGAAAATTATACATGAAGCGCGCATCCGCGATTCCGGCTCCGGCCAATGTTCGGACGGGACCAGCAGAGAGCGCGTTCACGCGAATGCCAAGCCCGCCGTAATCGGCGGCGAGATAGCGCACGCTTGCCTCGAGCGCCGCTTTCGCCACGCCCATGACGTTATAATTCGGCGACACGCGCGTGGAGCCGCCATAAGTGAGGGTCAGCAGCGCGCCGCCGTTTTTCATCAACGGTGCTGCGCGTCTGGCGATCTCGGTGAATGAGAAGCAGGAAATGACGAGCGTGCGCGTAAAATTCTCGCGCGAGGTGTCGGCATAATTGCCTTTCAATTCGTTCTTGTCGGAAAAGGCGATGGCATGCACCACGAAATCGAGCGTGCCCCATTCTTGTCTGAGGCGGTCGAACACCGCATCGACACTCTCGATGTCTTCCACATCGCAGGGCAGCACGAGTTTGGAATTCACGCTCGCCGCCAGCGGCGTTACCCGCTTTTGCAATGCCTCGCCCTGAAAAGTGAAAGCAAGCTGCGCGCCTTCATTGGCAAGCGCCTGCGCAATGCCCCAGGCGATGGAGTGGGCGTTCGCCACGCCCATGATCAGCCCGCGCTTTCCTTTCATCAGCTCAGGCATGATTAAGCATACCTCTGCAATACCAGCGTCGCATTGGTGCCGCCGAAGCCAAAAGAATTCGACAGCACAGTATCGATTTTCGCATTGTCGATGCGCTGCCGCACGATCGGCATGTCGGCAAAGGCGGGATCGAGTTCCTCGATATTGGCGCTCTCGACGATGAAACCGCTCTGCATCATGAGCAGCGAATAGATCGCCTCCTGCACGCCGGTTGCGCCCAATGAGTGGCCGGTGAGGGATTTTGTGGCTGCGATCGGCGGGCATTTGTCGCCCGTGCCGAACACGTCGCGGATCGCCTCGATTTCCTTGATGTCGCCGACCGGCGTCGAGGTGGCGTGCGGATTGATATAGTCGATCTTGCCCTTCACGGTCGAAAGCGCTTCGCGCATGCAGCGCACCGCACCCTCGCCGGAAGGCGAAACCATGTCGAAACCATCCGAGCTTGCGCCATAGCCGACGATCTCGCCGTAAATTTTGGCGCCGCGCGCCTTGGCGTGCTCAAGTTCCTCGAGCACGACGACGCCCGCGCCGCCCGCGATTACGAAGCCGTCGCGGTTCGCATCATAAGCACGCGAGGCGGTATGCGGTTTGTCATTATATTTGCTCGACATCGCGCCCATCGCATCGAAGAGGACGGAGAGCGTCCAGTCGAGCTCCTCGCTGCCTCCCGCGAAAATCACATCCTGCCGCCCATGCTTGATCAGCTCATAGCTATTGCCGATGCAATGGTTCGACGTGGCGCAGGCGCTCGATATGGAATAGTTCACGCCCTTGATCTTGAACCAAGTGGCAAGCGTTGCGGATGCGGTGGAGCACATGGCTTTCGGCACGGCAAACGGCCCCACCCGTTTCGGCCCCTTGTCGCGCGTAATGTCGGCAGCCTCGACGATGGCGCGCGTGGAAGGCCCGCCCGAGCCCATGATGATGCCGGTACGGGGGTCCGAAATCTCGTTCTGTTCAAGCCCGGAATCGACAATCGCCTGCTCCATGGCGATATGGTTCCAGGCCGTGCCGCCGCCGTGAAAGCGCATGGCGCGGCGATCCACCCGCTCTTCGACATTGATATCGGGGGCGCCATGCACCTGACAGCGAAAACCGAGTTTCGCATAATCGGGGGCCGTACGAATGCCCGAGCGCGCTTCGCGCAGGGAAGCCACGACTTCCTGCGTCGAATTGCCGATGGAGGAGACAATTCCCATGCCGGTGATGACGACACGCCGCATTCGAGACACCTTTTCTGACTGCCGGAAGTTTATAGACCGAATGGCGGCGGCTTCAAGCGCCTTGTACCGCCCCATCCTGAAACAGGCCGACCTTGAGGTCGGAGGCCTTGTAGATCACTTCGCCATCGGTCTCAAGCCAGCCATCTGCAATGCCGAGCACGAGCTTTCCGCGCATGACCCGCTTGAGATCGACGCCGTAAACGATTTTTTTGACGCCGGGCAGCACCTGGCCGGAAAATTTCAGCTCGCCCAGGCCTAAGGCCCGTCCGCGCCCTTTTCCGCCGCTCCAGCCCAAGAAAAAGCCCAAAAGCTGCCAGAGCGCATCGAGCCCGAGACAGCCCGGCATGACGGGATCGTTCTTGAAATGGCAGGCAAAAAACCATAGGTCCGGCTTGACGTCGAGCTCGGCGCGGACAAACCCTTTGCCGCCCGGCCCGCCTTCTTCGGAAATTTCGGTAATGCGATCGAACATCAGCATCGGCGGCAGGGGAAGCTGCGCATTACCGGGGCCGAACATGTCGCCGCGCCCGCAGCTGATCAAATCCTCATAGGAATAGGACGATTTGCGGGAATTCTGCGTTTTCAGGGCGGCAGACTGGTTCATGATGCTCTTCTGTCTTGTATAATAAGGAAAATCAAGGGCGGCCCGGCTTTAAGACGATATTGTCATCCGCCTTCCGCATGATTATGACATAATGAGTATGAATTCGGGATCTTTTAAGTGACTGACGAAACGCCAAAACACTATATTCCGCATGGCTGCACCACCTCGCAGGCGATGCGCGGCTGGACGCCCGATGCCGAGGCGCGCGAAATCTGCGACCTGCTGCGCGAGGCGGGCCTGCGCCCGACCCAGCAGCGCATGTCGCTGGCGCGCCTTCTGTTCCTAAAAGGCAACCGCCATGTTTCGGCCGAGCTGCTGCACGAGGAAGCCATCCGCGCGCGCATGCCGGTCTCATTAGCAACCGTCTACAATACGCTGAACCAGTTCCATCAGAGCGGGCTCTTGCGCGAAGTGGCGGTGGACGGTACGCGCACTTATTTTGACACCAATGTCACCGACCATCATCACTTCTATGTCGAGGGCGAGGACAAGGTGATGGACATTCCCGGCGATGGATTGAAACTGCAAAGCATGCCCGAGCCGCCGGAAGGCATGGAGATCGCCCGCGTCGACGTGGTGGTGCGCCTGCGCAAGAAGCGGCCCGTGCGCTGACTTATCCCTCCGCAATCTTACTTACATTAAATCTATCCCCGCCCGCTCCTCCTGCGCGATGATGACAGGATGGAGAAATCGGGATTGGAATGCACGCAAGCCGCGCATGAACATTATTACGCGCGCTTTCATGCTTATGGGGCAAGGCTGAAGCTTGAGGATTTGGAGCACAAGCTCAAAGCCTCGCCCTGGCTCATTCATACGAGGTTCAGGCACGAGCTGAAGGCTGCTCAAATCCACGCTGACTATACGGCAGATAAAGAAATCTATTGGGAACGGAAGCTGTTCGAGCTTCAGCATAAATACGATCCCAACCAGCCGCGTGTTCCAGCCGGAAATCCTGATGGCGGACAATGGACCTATGTAGGGGGTTATGCGCGTGGCAAGGAGCGGCAGGATTTTATCGATTATCTGCGGACAGGGCGCGTACAAGTCGCAGACAGCGGCGCGATTGGCAGCGATGCGAGTACTGATGCCGCCACGACAACCGATCCCCAAACTGACAAGACGGATGCCAGAGGCCGCGCAAGACAGAAATATATTCTGCAGGATGGGGGAGGAAGTTTTTATGTTGCCCCCAATCCCGATGCCAATCCAAACGCGCCTTGGCATGAAAACCCTGCAAACTCCAAGGTCAATGTCTATAAAAGAGAAATAGATCAGATTTCGGCGGAGACAGGTGTTGATGGTAATCTAATACGAACGATAATGTATATGGAGACAAGCCATGGTCGATATTTTGGAGCCGGACCGCTTGCAGATAAGATTGGTTACAGCCAATCGATTCTTCCCATGAATATCAACGTGATATATTGGGGCAATGCATTTGGAACAAGAAGCGAATTAAATATTCCTCTCAACAATATTCGTGCCGGCGCCAGAATGCTGAACGCTATTATTGCAAATCTTGAACCTAATGCTTCGATTGCCAAAATTGCCACATTATATAATGTTATCGGCGCGCCTCTGGTGAATAATTATGGCGCGAGAGCTGAAGCGGTTTACCATTCACGTGCTTGGGAGAGAAGAAAATGAATTTCAGAAAAAATCTCTTCTATCCTATGATTGATAGCTTATTATGGGGACTGGCAAGCGCATGTATCGTTATTGCAGCAGCTTTCGAACATAATCCGCAAGGTGAATTTTATAATATCGATACAGGCGACGCAATTTATTCCACTACGGCGCCTTTATTTCTACTTGCATTCGTGTCTGTCGTAATCATTGTCTTCGCAATCGAAGGCTTGCTTAATTACTTTTTTCAACGGCTTTTTTTTGAAAAAAAGAAAATAATTCTTATGCCATTGCTTAATGCGATTGCACTGGGCTGTCTGGCAGGGTTTTGGAGATTTTCTTATATAGATTATTCTATTTTAGATATGCAGACGATCGCGAATCTGTTCGCGTCAAATTTTTTCTGGGTGGCCTTTGTTGTGTTTGCTGTTGAGCTGAGCATTCGTTTTACGACGCGCATGATGCCGTTTTGGGAAAATAAGTCATGAATCAAACCAGAACTTGGTATCTGAAATTAATTGCAGGTCTTTTGACACTAGTCATTATTTTAGTTGGCATTGCCGTTTACAAGGTTGATGAGTTTACAAAGGCCTTAGAAAAGGATTTGTGTGCTACAACTATCCATCGCATGACATCCTCGCCAAATGGTAGTTATGTGCTCGTGACATATAATGTCGATTGCGGGGCAACAACCCCGTTCAATACTCAACTCAGCATTCTTCCTAATAATGCCGAATTCTCGCTTGAAAAATATCCTTCCTTTTTTTCGATCAAGAATAAGCATGACCTTCATCTCAATTGGGTAGAAAATAAAAAAATTGAGATCGATATCCCTCGCGGAGAACAAATTTATAGACAATCTTCAAATGTAGATGGAATCACGATTGTCTATAAATAAACGCGTCGAGACAGCCATCTATCACATTACACTTGGTCTTGCGCACTCTTCGCCGCACTGATCGCAAAAAGCAGATAACCCATCGAGATGAGGAAATAGATCCAGCCGGACAGAGAAAAGCAGAGGCCGGCTATCTGCAGCAGAACGACGCTCCAGCCCAGCAGGATGACGACGGTGGCATTGAGCGAGACCAACCGCACGACCTGCTCGTAGCGCAGATTTGCCCTGAGAAGTTTCGAAAACAGCAGGCCGAACAGGCCGTAAAGCAGCGCCTGCAGAATGCGATAAACGAAAAAGCATAAGATCAGCACCACCGGCACGGGCAGGAAGAAAAGCCAGATATAGCTCAAGGTCTCAATCGTCCAGTTGCGCGCCATGGCGCTGTCGAAAGTAAAGCCACGAAGGGCAATATCCTCGCCGGTTTTTTCGGCCCTACTTTTATATGCGGCGAAAATCTCGGCGAGATCGTAGGATTTCGTTTCGAATTTCTTGTCGTCCTTGAAAAGAATCTTGCTACCTGAAATGAGCATAAACTCGTCGGTTGCGATTTCACTGCGGCTTGAATCGAAGGTGATGTATCTGTCTTTTTTGCTGTCGGCATGTTCGAACAGCTTGATCCTGTAGGGCTCTTTCTTGTCGATGGTGATCTTGCCGTCTTCGTGGATGGTGGTTGCCGGAATTTGCGAAATCACATCACCAAGATAGGTTTCTGTAAATGCGCTGGCATCGAAACGCGTCAGATAATAAAATAACGCAACAAGCGTGAGCACGCCGACAACCAGCGTTTCAAGAAGGAACAGATAGGAAAAGCCGAGCCCGCGGCCATGCTGCGCGGCATCGCGATAAAGCGCGCGGCTGTAAAAAGCCTGAGGAATTTTTTTAAGACACATGCCCGGCCCCGGTCGATAAAGGCGGCCATCATGACATTGCAGGCTTTGCAAACACGATAAGACTTTGGCTAAAATGAAATTGTAAAAATTCAGAAAGTTTTAAGGGCAAGCTTGGCTATTCCACTTTTTCGCCCTGATAGACGCCCCACAGCTCGTCCTGCTTCATATAGCCTTCGGCCTTGTCGGCATCGACGCGGCAGAAGGTGCCGTCGCAACCTTTGAGAGACAGTAGAACGCCCGACTCGACGCGTGCCCTGACGGCGGCACCTTCGCGCCCGCGCTCGAGCAAATTGAACATCGTGCCTTTCGCCCAGGGCGCGACCAGTGCGGTGCGACGGCCGGACAGCAGGCCTTGCAACACCCAGCCTTCCGCCCCTTCGGAATCGCGGATGCGGCGCCAATTGTCGAATTCGGCGGTGATCTCGACCGGCAGGCCGGCGCGAATGAATTGCCAGGCGACCTTATGATCGGAACTTGGCCCCTGGCGGACATTCACACGGTCCGATTTCAGGCTGACGAAACGCGGCAGCGGCAGTCCGCTTGGCCCCATCTGGGCGTTTGCGGCAAGCGCCGGCTGGGCAAGCGCAACAAACAGGCCAAGCAACAGGCCAAGTATGGAAAAATAGCGTTTCACGGCGTGAACACTGTCAGCAGAGGGGTTAAAAAAGCAGAAACCGAAAGGCTTAAGACAGGAATAGCATCAAAATGATCTAACTGGGTAAGGCATTTCAGGCTTATTTATGCTATGGAACAGACATGGTTTTTTATTCCAAACGCATGAAACGCGGCTGGGCTATTTTATTGTTATCGATCGTGGCGGGCACGCCGAGCGCGCGGGCGCAGATCCAGCTGGTGCCGTCATGGCAGCCCATGGCCAAACCCATCCAGAAGGCGCCGAAAGCCGCACGCGAGGCGTCGACACGCGGCAATTTTCCCCGGCGCATGAAACGCGAGGATGTCGAGGCGCTGTTTTTCAACGGCAACCCGGTCGAGGCTGCGGGCCTCGGCCGCGCCAGCTTCAGGGTTACGTTTTTCAAGAATGGCGAGGCCGCGCGCCTCGACAATAAAAGCGGCGAGACGAAACGCGGCACCTGGCGATGGCTGGGCGACGGTTATTGTTCCAAATGGGAAAAGGCGCATGAGAGCTGCTACACCATCGTCAAGGACGGCGAGGTTTACAAGATCGTGCGCGGCACGCGGGCGGTTGCCTTCTGGAGCACGCCTGAAGCCGGCAAGAATGTGAAGGCGAAGGACAATCTTCCGCCGCCACCCGCCGAAGCCTCAAAAAACCAGCCGGGCAAATAGAACCAGAACAATCATCCATAAGGCAAAGGCCTGCCAGCGCTTTGCTCCGGCCTGCTCCTGCGCAAGCCGATGCAGGCTTTCCGGCGACAGACGCAGGCCGTCTTTACTCATGCATGCCAGGGCCTGCAGACATTCGGGCAGGGTGCGAAGCGCATTGCCGATTTCCTGCATGGCGTTTGCCGCCCGTCTTGCCTGCCCCTTGGGACCGAGATTATCGCGCATCCATTCCTCGACGACAGGCTTTGCCGCAGCCCACATGTCGAAATCGGGATCGAGCGCGCGCGCAACGCCTTCCGTCACCGCCATGGTCTTTTGCAGCAGGAGCAGTTCAAGCCGCGTTTGCATATCGAACAGTTCCGTATATTCGAGCAATTGCGCCAGCACGCGCGCCATCGAGATTTCGGAGGCCTTCTTCTGATGGATGGGCTCGCCGATGGCGCGTAGCGCCTGCGCGAACACCTCGCGCGACTGGTGAGCCGGAACATAACCGGCCTCGAAATGCGCGGCCGCACCCCGCGCATAATCGCGGGAAATAAAGCTCCAGAGGATTTCGGCAAGGAAGCGCCGCTCTTTCTCAGACAGACGCCCCATAATCCCAAAATCCACCGCAACCAGCCGGCCGGCGCGATCGACCAGCAAATTGCCCTGATGCAGGTCGGCATGGAAAAAGCCGTCGCGCAGTGCGTGGCGCAGGAAATTCTGCATCAGGCCAATGCCGAGTGCCTTGAAATCAAAGTCCGCGCTTTTGAGCCGCTCAATATCGTTGAGCGCGATACCATCGATCCATTCGGTGACGAGCACATTTGCCGCAACCGCCTGCCATTTCACCTCAGGCACGGCAAAACCGGCATCGTCTTTCGTGTTTTCGGCCATTTCCGAGAGGGCGGCGGCCTCAAGGCGCAGATCCATCTCGATGGCCGCCGAATGCGCAAGCGTCTCGACGACGCCAAGCGGACGCATGCGGCGAGAAGCGGGATCGAAAAACTCGATCAGCCTTGCCGCCGTAAAAAAACTGCGCAGGTCGCGGGAAAAACGCCGCCGGATATCGGGGCGCAGGATTTTTACCGCCACCTCTTCGCCGCTATCCGCAAGCCGCGCGCGATGCACCTGCGCAATCGATGCCGCCGCGACCGCCGGGCCGAACGAAAGAAAAATCTCGTTCAACGGCCTGCCGAAAGCCTGCGCGATGACGCTTTCCGCCTGTGTTTGCGGAAAGGACGGCAACCTATCCTGCAGATATTCGAGATCGCGCGCCATATCGGCGCCGACGATATCGGGCCTTGTGGAGAGAAACTGGCCGAGCTTGATCCAGCTCGGGCCGAGCCTTGCCAGCGCTTTCGAAAAGCTTTGCGCGCGTGAGGCTTTTTTGCTCAAGGGGCGCTCGAA
Organism: uncultured Alphaproteobacteria bacterium; assembly: GCA_963714065.1. GTDB lineage: Bacteria > Pseudomonadota > Alphaproteobacteria > Rhizobiales > UBA4765 > JAZKID01. Next base: position 1,095,575 of record OY970226.1, read on the forward strand.
CAGCCGTGCAAAACGCAGCAGCGCACGCGCGGGCAAGGGCAGTTGCTCGACCGGAACGAAGCGCAAGGCTCCTTCGCGCGCGAGCACATATCCGGCACGCGACAGGCGCAGGAGATCTTCGAGCATACCGAACATCAGGGCCCTCAAATCCGCCAGGCACTGTGCAGGACGGCGATGCCGCAAGCGAGCTTTTCAAACCCAACCTTGGCAAAACCCGTATCCTGCAGCATTTGCGAAAATGCTTCGGCGTCGGGAAAACGGCGGATGGATTCCTTCAAATAATCGTAGGGCGCGGCATCGCCAGCAACCAGGGCGCCGAGTTTCGGGATCAGCAGATCGGAATAAAGCGCATAGGCTTCTTCCAGCACGGGCACGCGCGTTTGCGAAAATTCGAGGCAGAGAAAATGGCCACCGGTTTTCAGCACGCGATGCGCCTCTTTCAGCGCACTCTTCATGCGCGGCACATTCCTGATGCCGAAAGCGATCGTATAGGCATCGAAGGATTTGCCGGGAAAGGCAAGCTGCTCGGCATTGCCCTGCACGATCTCGACGCGCTCCCGATAGGGCGATGCGGCAAGGCGCTTTTTCGCAACCGCCAGCATGTCCGCATTGATATCGAGCAGCGTGCTGCGCGTGAGAGCGCACCCGCGCTTCTGCACACTGAACACGATATCGCCGCTGCCGCCTGCGACATCGAGATGCGCAAACGGCGCCGTTTTCGGCGGATTGACCGCAGACGCCATCAGGCTTTTCCAGATGCGATGCAGGCCCGCCGAAAGAAGATCGTTCATCAGGTCGTAATTGCCGGCGACACCGTGGAAAATCCGGTTCACGCGCTCCTGTTTTTCGGACAGAATGACGGTTTCGCGCCCAAGGGGCACGCGCTCCGTGTCTTGATAAGCAGGGGCTTGCGGCATGGCGCGACCCTAGCGAAGAGCGTTTATAAAAGCTAGGTTGAAGCCCTATGCCCGAGCTTCCCGAAGTCGAAACCGTCCGCCGCGGCCTTGACCCGCATTTGCGGCATGCGCGTATCAAAAACGTGACATGCGGACGACGCGACCTGCGCTTCCCGCTGCCCAAGGCCCTGTCTGCGAAACTTAGCGGTACCACTGTGCTGCGGATCGATCGCCGCGCCAAATATCTGCTGTTTCATCTTTCCAACGGTCTGATCCTGCTCTCGCATCTTGGCATGTCCGGCCGTTTTCGTATCGAAGGCGGCAAAGCAGTTAAAAATGCGGGCGCATTTTACGACACCACGCCGGTGCGCACATCGCACGACCATGTGACGATCGATTTCGATACGGGCAAGCGGCTTGTCTATAACGATGCGCGCCGCTTCGGCTTTATGGAACTGCTGAAAACGAGCGAGCTTGAACGGCGTTTTGCCGATATCGGGATCGAGCCGCTGTCCAAGGCCTTTGGCGGCGCGAGCCTGCAAAAATGCCTCAAAAATAGGAAGACGCCGATCAAGACCGCACTCCTAGATCAGACGCTGATTGCCGGGATCGGCAATATCTATGCCTGCGAAGCGCTGCATAAAGCCAAAATTTCGCCGGGCATGCGGGCGGGCCAACTCAATGCCCGCCAGTGCGCGGCCCTCGCCGCCGCCATCAGGGAGGTGCTGAACAAAGCCATTCGGCTTGGCGGCTCCACGCTGCGCGATTTTCACGATGCGGGCGGCGACGCAGGCCGCTTCCAGCATGAATTTCATGTTTACGGCCGCGCGGGCAAGCCATGCCTGCATTGCGGCAACGCGATCAAATCCCTCACCCAGGCCGGGCGCTCCACTTTCTATTGCCCCGCCTGCCAGCGATGACTTGCGTTGCATGCCCGCCTATGATTAAGCGTCGTGGCCGGACTTGACGGTTTGAAAGGTCATCATGCCCTATGAAACAATCCTAATCGAACAGCGCGGACGCGTGGGGCTGATCACGCTTAACCGCCCGCAGGCGCTGAACGCGCTCAACCCCAGGCTGATCGCCGAACTGACGGAAGCGCTCAGCGCCTATGACAAGGATCAGGGCATCGGCGCCATTGTCATTACCGGATCCGATAAAGCCTTCGCCGCCGGCGCCGATATCAAGGACATGGCTTCGAAAAGCTATCTCGAAGTGTTCACGGAAGATTTCATTGCGTCCTGGGACCGCGTGGCGCATGTCAGGAAGCCCGTGATCGCCTGCGTGCGTGGTTTTGCGCTGGGCGGCGGCTGCGAGCTTGCGATGATGTGCGACATCATCATCGCCGCCGATACGGCGAAATTCGGCCAGCCCGAGATCAATCTCGGCGTGATCCCCGGCTCCGGCGGCACGCAGCGGCTGACCAGGGCCGTGGGCAAGGCGAAAGCCATGGATCTTATTCTCACCGGGCGCATGATGGACGCGCAGGAAGCCGAACGCACCGGACTTGTCGCGCGCATCGTCCCGGCAGCGGAGGCGCTGAACGAAGCGCTCAAGGCGGCGGAAACCATTGCGGAAAAATCCCTTCCCTCGGCCATTGCCGCGAAGGAAGCCGTCAACCGCGCTTTCGAGGTCGGCCTCAACGAAGGGCTCTTGTTCGAGCGCCGCGTGTTTCACCCGCTGTTCGCTCTGAACGACCAGAAAGAAGGCATGGCGGCCTTTATCGAGAAGCGGCAGCCTGCTTTCAAGCATCGCTGAAAACTGTTGACGGGCCTATATCGGCACCCTATGGTGCGCGCACTTTTAGTGTGAAGGTTTGATCCATGGCGAATACGAGTTCGGCAAAGAAAATGGTGCGCAAGATCGCAAAGCGCACGGCCGTCAACAAATCCAGAAAGACCCGCATGCGCGGCGCCGTGCGCGCCGCCGAAGAGGCGCTCAAATCGGGCGACCGCAAGAAGGCGGAAGCAGCATTGCGCGCCGTCGAGCCACAACTTATGCGCGCCGCGCAGAAAGGCGTGATGCACAAAAAAACCGCATCGCGCAAAGTTGCGCGCCTTTCGAAAAGCCTGCGCGCGCTTAGCAAATAATTTCACAAAAATTTCCTTCACAATCGGCGCGCGTCTCGCGCGCCTTTTTATTTGCGCGCCAAGATTTATATTCGCGCCTGCTCGGGCTTTTTCGCACCGCGTGAATAACGGTGACAGAATTTTTTCTTATCAAAAAAATTTGCAAAAAAGAAATTCTGATTCATCAGACGTTTGCATGCACTGCGCGGCTGCGAATTTCGAATGCAAGAATTTTTTTTAAAATCCTGAAAAAAAATTTTCGCTCCCGTGATTTTTATTAGTTGCATGCGCAACCCTGCCTGTGTATGGTCACCGAACGTCGGGAACATCCCCGGCGCCCTTCCGAAACGGAAAAGAGAGATGCTTTAAATCTCGCCCTCGCGGGCGGACGGTCTCTTTTTGCCTTCGCGAACGATCGCACGCCTTCTCCGGGCGAGCCGAGTAGCTTCAAGCGGTCATATCGAATGCCGCGGTTATGCGGTGCGGTCGTCTGCGGTTGTTAATGAGTAGCGTATCCATTTCTTTTGTGCGGCATAGCAAAACATCATGGCAAACATCATGACGAGACATGCGGCGCGAATAGAGACAAGAACGACAAAAAGGCCCTGACACAAGGCTCTGAAAGAGGCAGCGAGAAAATGGAAATTCATCCGGAAAAATCTGATCATTCCCAAATCGACTGGCAGCAAGAAACATATTGCACCGCTCATTCTGAAAAGCAGCTTCTTTTGGCCTTTATTACAGGCAGACAGGTATAAAAAAGATGGCAACGGATTATTTTACGGCCGGCAGAGGCCCGGCGCGCAATGCTTCGCTGAAAACCGGCGCGGTTCTGGCCTATGACGATAGCGGACCTCCGCCGCATGAGGGCGAGGTTATCTGCGAAGCTGCCGCCTTTAAAGCCGACCCCGAGACCGCGGCATGGGAAAGAGTAAAAGTTAAACTTCGCACGCAGCTCGGCGAGCACGTCTATTCGAGCTGGTTCGCCAGCATGGAATATGAAGGCCTTGCTTCCGGCGCCGCGCAGCTTTCGGTGCCGACCCGCTTCCTCAAGCAATGGATACTCTCGAATTATCGCGACAAGGTGCTGGGCGCCTGGGAAGAAGAGAACGCAGAAGTCCGCAGCATCGAGGTCAATGTGCGCGGCGCCTCGCGCTGCGTCGTGCCGCAGGCCAATACGCAGCAGAACAATACGCCTGCGCAGCGCCGCGACGGCAAAGGCGAGGGAACCATATCTACCCTTTCGGGCAAGGGCGACAATATCGTCGCCCTGCCGCTCTCGCGCGAGAGCGAAGACGGGCTCGGCTCTCCGCTCGACAAGCGCTATACTTTCACGAATTTCTTCGTCGGCCGCTCCAACTCGCTCGCTTTTGCGGCAGCGCAACAGGTGGCGGCCGCCAAGCAGGGCGACCCCATCGGCTTCAACCCGCTCGTCGTCCATTCCTCGGTCGGGCAAGGCAAGACGCATCTGCTGCAGGCGGTCGCACATGAAGCCCGCACACTGGGCCGCCGCGTCGTCTACCTGACTGCCGAGCGCTTCATGTATGGCTTCGTCGCCGCCATCAAGGCGCAATCGGCGATTGCCTTCAAGGAAAACCTGCGCGGCATTCACATCCTGCTCATCGACGACCTGCAATTCCTGCAGGGCAAACATGTGCAGGCCGAATTCGGCCATACGCTGAACGCGCTTCTCGACGGCTCGCGGCAGGTCGTGGTTGCCGCCGACCGGCCGCCTTCGGAGCTCGAAAGCCTCGACGAGCGCATGCGTTCGCGCCTGTGCGGGGGTTTAACGGTCGAACTTAATCCTCCCGAAGAAGAGGTGCGCTGCAAGATCCTGCGCGCCAAGGCCGAACTGCTGCGCGACCGCTACCCGAATTTCGCGCTGCCCGAAGGCGTGATCTCCTTTGTCGCGCATCAGGTGACATCGAACGGGCGCGATCTCGACGGCGCGCTCAACCGCCTCGTCGCCCATAACCAGCTTACGCATGCTTCCCTAAACCTCGAAATGGCCGAGGAAGTGATCCGCGACCTCGTGCGCCACAAGGAGCCGAAACGCGTCAAGATCGAGGATATCCAGCGCATCGTTGCCAAACATTACAACGTGCAGCGGCAGGACCTGCTTTCGAACCGGCGCACGCATAATGTGGTAATGCCGCGCCAGATCGCCATGTATCTGGCAAAAACACTCACCCCCCGCTCCTTGCCGGAAATCGGCCGCCGCTTCGGAGGACGGGACCACACGACCGTGCTGCACGCCGTGCGCAAGATCGAGGAACTGATCAAAACGAACACCCAGCTCGACCAAGACATCGAGCTGCTTCGCCGCCTGTTGCTTGAGACGTAAGCGCGGCGCGACCCAAACGGGAGTGGGGATTTTTCATTCCCGCTCCCGTTTTTAAGTTTTTCCTGGGGCAGGCCTGCCTGCCTTTGTATTTTCGACTGCAAAAGCGGGGCTTAAAAACCCCGCTTTTGTTTTTTTAAGCCCTAATCCCGCTCATTCCCGCGAAAGCGGGAATCTAAAAATATCAAGACCCCCGCCTTCGCGGGGGTGAGCAGCAATTCAAAATGGGCAATCTCTTAATTCTTGTTGCGTTTGCTGCTCATTTTGGGCACAAAAGGAGGTCCATAGGCCTTAAACTAGGCCTTTAGCAAAATGGACCCAATCCATGCGCGTGACATTAGAGCGGGCAGCCCTTCTCAAATCCCTCTCCCACCTTCATCACGTGGTCGAGCGGCGGAATACCATTCCGATCCTGGGCAATGTGCTGCTGCGGGCCAAAGGCAAGGAAGTCGAGCTGAAGGCCACCGATCTCGACATCGAGGTCACCGAAACCATCACCTGCGACGTGCAGCAGGCGGGTGCTACCACCATTCCGGCGCATTTGTTGTACGACATCGTCCGCAAGCTGCCGGAGGGCGCGCATGTCAGCCTCGATCTCGGCGCCGACCAGAACTCGCTGACGCTGAAAGCCGGCCGCTCGCGCTTCCAGTTGCAGATCTTGCCCGAGGCCGATTTCCCCGATCTTTCGGCGGGCGAATTTCCCTTCCGCTTTTCCCTTCCTGCCGACACGCTGAAAAAGCTGATCAACAAAACGCAGTTTGCCATTTCCACCGAAGAGACGCGCTATTATCTCAACGGCATCTACCTGCATCCGCACACCAATGGCAAAACCGAAACTTTGCGCGCCGTTGCCACCGACGGCCATCGCCTCGCCATGGTCGAGCTGCCGGCGCCGGACAACACGAAGGATATGCCGGGCATCATCATCCCGCGTAAAACGGTCGCCGAGCTGCAGCGCCTGCTCGACGATATCGCCGACGATGTCGACATACAGGTCTCGAGCTCGAAAATCCGCTTCACGCTCGGGCCGGTCATTCTCACCTCCAAGCTGATCGACGGCACTTTCCCCGATTATGCACGCGTCATTCCGGCCAATAACGACAAGGAGCTGGACGTGAATTGCGCGCAATTCTCGCAGGCGGTCAGCCGCGTTTCCACCATCTCTTCGGAGCGCGGGCGCGCCGTGAAACTGACGATCAACAACAGCAAGGTCATTTTCACCGTCACCAATCCCGATTCCGGCCTTGCCACCGAGGAGATCGAAGCGAAATATGACGACAGCGCGCTCGATATCGGCTTCAACTCGCGCTATCTGCTGGAAATCGCCGAGCGCATCGACGGCGACAATGTCATCTTCAAGCTTTCCGATCCCGGCTCGCCGACGCTGATCCAGGACAATGCGCAGCAGAACGCGCTTTATGTGCTGATGCCGATGCGGGTGTAATGCATGCCGGAATTTTCCTGGCTGGATTTTTTATTTTCCTTTCAAGGCCGCGCAAGCCGGTCGCAATACTGGCTCAGATATGTTCTGCCATTCACCCTTCTCTTTGGCATTATAGCCATGATTTATTATTTCGTATTTGGCGGCTATGATCCGCCTAATGTTTTAAGTTTCGATGACCTCTTATTGATTTTTACGCTTGTGACGGCATGGCCGGGCTTGGCCGTGAATATCAAGCGCCTTCACGATCGAAATCGCACCGGCTGGTTCCTTCTTCTGGGATTAATTCCGCTTCTCAATATATGGATGCTCGTCGAGCTCTATTTTCTTCGCGGAACTATTGGCGAGAATAGATTTGGGCCGGATCCGGCAGCTATTTAAAATCCTTATTTCCGCTTCCGCGAAAATAGCCATATAAGTCGCATATGATTACTGCCCCAATTCATTGCTCGCCCCTCTCCGCGCGAGCGGCCCCTCTCCGCGTCGTTGAGTTGCGCCTATCGCATTTCCGCAATTACGCTTCCGCGGAACTTTGCGTTGACAATAACATCATCGTGCTCACCGGCGCGAACGGCTCGGGTAAGACCAATCTGCTGGAAGCGCTCTCGCTGCTGACGCCGGGGCGGGGATTGCGGCGAGCCGATCTCAATGAAGTCGGCCACAGCGCCGGCCCCGGAAGCTGGGCGGTGGCTGCCAAACTCGATGTCAATGGCAATGAACTGAACATCGGCACGGGTTTGCGCGCGCTTTCGCAAGACGAAAGCCCGCAACGTGAAGTACGTATCAACGGCGCAACCGCCGCCAGAACTTCTGCGCTTTCCGATCATGTCAGCGCGCTGTGGCTGACACCGGAGCATGACGGGCTTTTTCGCGGACCTGCGGGAGACCGCCGCCGCTTCATCGACCGCCTGACCATTGCGCTCGACCCTTCGCACAGCACGCGCGTGTCTGCGCTCGAAAAATTATTGCGCTCGCGCAACCGCCTGCTTGCCGAGCCGCAAAGGGACGACAAATGGCTGGACGCGCTAGAGCACGAGCTGGCCGAGATGGCTATTTCCGTGAGCGCGGCGCGCCTTGCGCAAGTGGAGAGTTTGCAGGCCAGCATTTTTGAACACCAGAGCCCCGCCTCGCCTTTTCCCTACGCCGTGCTGCATTTAAGCGGCGAGATCGAGGACAGCTTGCGCACACAGAAAAGTGTTGCGGCGGAAGACCGTTATCGCGAGATTTTACGACAGACGCGCAGCGTGGACACCGCCTCGAACCGCACCACGCGCGGCGCGCATGTCAGCGACTTGTCTGTCGAGCATGGACCAAAGGCGATTGCGGCGGAACGTGCCTCGACAGGCGAGCAGAAAGCGCTTCTGGTCGGCCTCATTCTCGCACAGGCACGGCATGTGTCTGAACATCGCGGCGTGACCCCGCTGCTGCTGCTCGACGAAATCGCAGCCCATTTCGACAGCATTCGCAGAGCTGCCCTTTACGACGAGCTTGAAAAACTGGGTGCGCAGGCCTGGCTGACGGGCACCGACCCCGAAATGTTCGCAACACTTTCCGGCCGCGCCGCTTTCGTGGACGTGGCGAATGGGAATTTAAGAATGGTGGCATAATTTTTAACACCGCACATTCCCGCACTCGGATAACGCTTTCGGCGTTTCCGAGCACAAACTCCAGCGGGAATCTAAATCCGCAGGCTTGGCCTGATGTTGAAAATCTACACTCCCACTTTCGTAGGAATGAATGGATTTAGATTGGAAATAACAAAGGAATTATTTCTCTTTCTCGATCTGAGTTTCTGCTCTGTCAATTAGCCCCTTAACTTTAAGCTCGAGATCCTTGTCTTCGTCAAATCGACCTTTTAATTCAGCGCCTTTGGCTGTAAAGCTAAGTCCAATTTTTATAACCTCCGCTAAAAAGCTAGACTGATCCAGCCCTTTAACCAATTGTGCAAATTCGCTTGAATTAGGATGATGCCTGAAAGCTTCCTTAGCTAACTTCAACAGTTCTATTTTCAAATCGATAATTTCTTTTATAGCCTCATCTTCTGTTAGTGTCTTTGCGTACTCTAATACGGCCCGTTTTTTAGCGAAGTCTTGTTTGCTATGCGCAAGAACAGCGGAGAGAAAACCATTATATGCGGTATCCTTCAGCGGCTCAGTAGGAAGCCGAAGCGGTAAGGCTGGGCCAACTTGAATATTCATTTCCTAGTCCTCTGTTTCAGATTTGACGGCAGCTTGCGTTTACTGACACAACGTTTGTCTTACACCTAATCTGAGGCTCAGCAGCACATAAAAACTCATCCATGAATCAATTTTCAGCCGCCTCGCCAAAACTCCGATTTATGCTCATATAACTTATTGATATTGCTATTTTTTTCTTGCCTTGCCAGAAGCGGTTCCGCATGGTTTTGTAGGTATAGAAGTCGGCGCTTGCTTAACCCTTCAGCGTCATTGCCGGGCCCGACCCGGCAATCCATCTTTTATCAAAAATGATGGATGCGCGGGTCAAGCCCGCGCATGACAGTAGGGAGTATAATCGAGTGCTGTTCTTGGAAAAGATGATTTTATAGATGGCTGAACCGCTTACCGCCCAACGTTCCGAAGATGATTATAGCGCCTCCAGCATCAAGGTCCTCAAAGGCCTCGATGCAGTGCGCAAGCGCCCCGGCATGTATATCGGCGACACCGACGACGGCTCGGGCCTGCACCACATGGTGTACGAAGTCGTCGACAACGCGATCGACGAGGCGCTAGCCGGGCATGCGACGGAAGTTTCCGTCACGCTGAATGCCGACGGCTCCTGCACGGTGCGCGACAATGGCCGCGGCATCCCCACCGACATCCACCCGCAGGAAGGTGTGTCTGCCGCCGAAGTGATCATGACGCAACTGCATGCGGGCGGAAAATTCGACCAGAATTCCTACAAGGTTTCCGGCGGCCTGCACGGCGTCGGCGTGTCGGTGGTCAACGCGCTCTCGTCTTCGCTGAAACTGACCATCTGGCGCGACAGCAAGCAGTTCGAAATCAATTTCGCGGACGGTGTCGCGACAGCGCCGCTGAAACAGGTGGGCACCACCGAAGGCAAGCGCGGCACGGAAGTAACCTTTCTGCCGTCCACGCAAACCTTCACCATGGTGGAGTTCGATTACAAGACGCTCGAGCACAGATTGCGCGAGCTGGCTTTCCTCAATTCCGGCGTGCGCATCGTTCTCACCGACGCGCGGCATGCCGAGATCAAGACCGATGAGTTGATGTATGAAGGCGGGCTTGAAGCTTTCGTGCGCTATCTCGACCGCACCAAGACGCCCTTGATCCCGGCACCCATCATGATGACGGCCACGCGCGACGGCATCACGGTGGAATGCGCGCTGCAATGGAACGACGGCTACCATGAAACGGTTCTCTGCTTCACCAACAACATCCCGCAACGCGACGGTGGCACGCATCTGGCCGGCTTCCGTGGCGCGCTGACGCGGCAGGTCACCGGCTATGCCGAAAGCTCGGGCATTTCGAAAAAAGAAAAAATCGATCTCACCGGCGACGATTGCAGAGAGGGCCTCACGGCCGTTCTTTCCGTGAAAGTGCCGGACCCGAAATTTTCTTCGCAAACCAAAGACAAGCTTGTCTCTTCCGAAGTGCGGCCTGTCGTCGAAGGCCTCATGAACGAAGCGCTGAATAGCTGGTTCGAGGAGCACCCATCCGAGGCAAAAACCATTGTCGGCAAAGTGATCGAGGCGGGCGCGGCGCGCGAGGCGGCTCGCAAGGCGCGCGAATTGACACGCCGCAAGGGCGCGCTCGACATCAACTCTCTGCCCGGCAAGCTTGCCGACTGCCAGGAACGCGACCCCGCAAAATCCGAACTTTTCATCGTCGAGGGTGATAGCGCCGGCGGCTCGGCCAAACAGGGTAGAGCTCGCGAATATCAGGCCGTGCTGCCGCTGCGCGGAAAAATCCTGAACGTCGAGCGTGCGCGTTTCGACAAGATGTTATCTTCTCAGGAAATCGGCACGCTGATCACGGCGTTAGGTACCGGCATCGGGCGCGACGATTTCAATGTCGAGAAGCTACGCTATCACAAGATCATCATCATGTCGGACGCCGATGTCGACGGCTCGCATATCCGAACCCTGCTGCTCACCTTCTTCTATCGGCAGATGCCGCAGGTCATCGAGCGCGGGCATCTCTTCATCGCGCAGCCGCCGCTTTACAAGGTAGTACGCAATAAAAAGGAAGAGTACATCAAGAACGAGCGCGCCTTCGAGGAATTCCTGATCTCGGGCGGGCTTGAAGGCACGGTGCTCGCGCTCGGCAATAGCGAGCAGCGCGCGGGGGCCGATCTCGAAGCCGTCGTGGCCGATGCGCAAAAGGCACGGCAAATCCTGGCAGGCCTGCACACGCGCTATCCAAGATCCCTTGTGGAGCAGGCGGCGATTGCCGGCGCACTCACCCCTGCTTTGCTCGACGACCTGAACAATGCGCGCGCCGCCGCCGATTATATCGTCAAGCGCCTCGACAGCCTCTCGGACGATCTTGAGCGCGGCTGGCAGGCGGAAGTTTCCATCACCGGTTATGTTTTCCGTAGAGAGCTGCGCGGCGTGCCCGAAGTTTACGAGATCGACCTTGCCCTGCTCAACTCGGCGGAAGCGCGCAAGCTGGACGGCATGGCGGCACACCTGCAGGAAATTTACGCAAAGCCCGCAAGTTTCCGCCGCAAGGACGGCAGCGCGCAAGCCATCCACGGCCCGCTCGACCTGATGGCAACCATTCTCGATACCGGCCGCAAGGGCTTGACCCTTCAGCGCTACAAAGGCCTCGGCGAAATGAACCCGGAGCAGCTTTGGGAAACCACGCTCGACCGCGAGGTGCGATCCTTATTGCAGGTGAAGATCGGCGCCATCGACGAGGCCGACGACGTATTCTCGAAACTGATGGGCGACCTTGTCGAGCCGCGCCGCGATTTCATCGTCGAAAACGCGCTGGACGCCAGCGTGGATGTGTAATTAAAAATTATACCGCTGCGTACTTATGGTTAACCAATCCTAAACGACATCTTAACAATCTCTTTCCGCGTTAAGCCTGTTTGGTGTTCTTTCTTTCTTTTTCTAAACAAAGTGTTACTTTAATCGAAGGTAAAAAGTTTATTTTGAGATTTTAAGAATGTCTGTTGTTGGTACACAAATTGTTGGAGAACTTGGCGCTTCTCTCCCCGCAGGGGCCCGGTTCGAACCAGTGCTCGGCGAAAGACGCCGCGAAATGAGCGCTGCCGCCGCAGACATCATTCAAAAATTCGAACTCAGTAAATTTGACGAAAAATATTGATAAGGCCCGGAATTGACGAAAAGAAAGAAAGACCTCACTCTTTATCTTGATCGCAGAACGGGCGCCGCCCTCATGGTCGCGACCGACGAAGAGGAAGCGGTTTATTTTCCCTACAATATAGATACGGGCCGCTTTGCCTATGGCATGCACGGCCCGGCACTGGACCCGGAAAAATTGCCGGTGAAATATTTCATCACGCTGAACCCGCAGACAAGGCGCAACAGCGCGCAGGTGCAACGGGACCTCGAAGTGGTTGCCGTGCGGCGTAGCGCTAACCGGCTTTCTTAACCAATTTCATCAGAAACGGATTATTGCGCCGCTCGATGCCGATGGTCGTTGCCGGCCCGTGACCAGAGAGCAGCATCGTATCGTCAGCCAGGGTGAGGATTTTTTCGGCAATGCCGTCGAGAAGTTGTTGCGTCTTGCCGTAAGGAAAATCTGTGCGGCCGACGGAATTCTGGAATACCGTGTCGCCCACGAAGGCAAAGCCGTTTTCCTTCGAGACCAGCACCACATGCCCCGGCGTATGGCCGGGAACATGACACACATCGAAGCTCATGCCACCGATAGTGACGGTATCGCCCTCGTCGAGATAACGCTCGGGCGTGAACGCACGCGCTTCCGCAATGCCGATCTGCGGACCGATGCGCGGCAGTTCGTCGAGCAGGAACTGATCGTCCTTGTGCGGACCCTCGATAGGCACGCCAAGGCGCTCGGCGAGGAGCTTGGCGCCGGCGGCGTGATCGACATGGCCGTGCGTGATGACGATTTTCTCCACCTTGACGCCCGCCTTGCGGATGGCCGCCTCGATTTTCGAAACATCGCCGCCCGGATCGATCACGGCGCCGATCATCGAAGCGGTCGACCAGATGAGGACGCAGTTCTGCTGGTATGGAGTGACGGGAATAACCGTCATCTGAAAATTCGGCTCGGCCATGGAATTCAAGATCCTCCTAAAAAATAGAGCCCGCCAAAAGCGGGCTCTATTTATTTACTCGGCGTCGGATGCCTCTTTTTTCTTTGTAGTTTTCTTCGGCTTCTTTGCGGGTTTCGTCTCGGTATCTTCGCCTTCGGCCGTGTCCTCGGATTTGGCTGCGGTTTTTTTGGGCTTCTTGACAGGTTCTTTGGCTTTGGTTTCGAGTTCCGGCGTATTTTCCTTGTCGGCATTGCGCTGCTTCATAGCCGCGCCCAGAATATCGCCCAAGCTTGCGCCGGAATCGGCCGAACCATATTGCGCGATGGCTTCCTTTTCCTCGGCCACTTCCAGCGCCTTGACCGATACCTGCACCTTGCGGGCGGCGCGGTCGAAGAGGATGACGCGCGCATCGACCTTTTCGCCGGTCTCGAAACGCTCGGGCCGCTGCTCGGAGCGGTCGCGCGCGAGTTCGGAGCGGCGGATGAAGGTCGTAAAATCGGTGCCGACGATTTTCACGTCGATACCGTTTTCCTTCACGCCCGTCACTTCGCAGGTAACGATGGCACCCTTGACGATGGCACCCTTGGCGGTTTCGCCGGTGGCCGGCGCTTCGCCCTTGAACGGATCCTCGGTGAGCTGCTTGATGCCTAATGACACACGCTCTTTGTCGGTATCGACATCGAGCACGACGGCCTTCACCGTCTGGCCCTTGCTATATTCGTCCATCACCTGCTCGCCCGGACGGTCCCAGGCAAGATCGGAAAGATGGACCATGCCGTCGATATTGCCGGGCAAGCCGATGAAGAGACCGAACTCGGTCTTGTTCTTGACCTCGCCCTCAATGGTCGAGCCGATCGGATGCTTGGAGAAGAAGTCCGACCATGGATTGTCCTGCGTCTGCTTCAGGCCGAGCGAGATGCGCCGCTTCTGCGCATCCACTTCGAGCACCATGACATCGACTTCCTGACCCTGGTTGACGATCTTGGACGGCTGCACGTTTTTCTTCGACCACGACATTTCGGAAACGTGGATCAGACCCTCGATGCCGGGCTCCAATTCTACGAACGCGCCGTAATCGGCAATATTCGTAACATTGCCCTTGATGCGCGTGTTGACCTGATAGCGGCCTTCGATGCCTTCCCACGGATCGCTTAGCAGCTGCTTCATGCCGAGCGAGATGCGGTGCGTTTCGGGATTGATCTTGATGATCTGCACTTTCACAGTTTCTCCGACAGTCAGCACTTCGGCGGGATGGTTGACGCGCCGCCAGGCGATGTCGGTGACATGCAGCAGGCCGTCGACGCCGCCGAGATCGACGAAGGCGCCGTAATCGGTGAGGTTTTTCACCGCCCCTTCGATGATCTGGCCTTCCTGAAGATTGGAGACAAGCTCGGCGCGCGTATCGGCACGGCTCTCTTCGAGCACGGCCCTGCGCGAAACGACGATATTGCCGCGGCGGCGATCCATTTTCAGGATCTGGAAAGGCTGCGTGACATTCATCAGCGGCCCGACATCGCGGATCGGGCGAATGTCGACCTGGCTGCGCGGCAGGAAGGCGGTGGCGCCGTCGAGATCGACCGTGTAGCCGCCCTTGACGGTGCTGAAAATCGTGCCGTCGACCTTCTCGTTGGCCTTGAAGGCGCGCTCGAGCTTGATCCAGCTTTCCTCGCGCCGCGCCTTTTCGCGCGACAGCACGGCCTCGCCGACCGCATTCTCGATACGCTCGAGATAGACATCGACCATGTCGCCCACCTTGGGCACTTCACGGCCGGGGCCCGAGAATTCCTTCACCGGCACGCGGCCTTCCGTTTTCAGGCCCACATCGAGAATGATAAAATCCTTCTCGAAGCCGACCACGCGGCCCTGCACCACCGCGCCTTCGTAGAAATTGCTCTCGGTCAGGCTTTCGTCCAGCAGGGCTGCGAAATCCTCGCGGCTGGGATTGGCTCTTGCGGCTTGCGCGCTCATTTCAAACTCCTCGAATTCTTCATGCCGGCGGCTTTGGTTGCATAATGACCGCTTTCGCGCAGACCCCCTTCAGTTTAAGGAATGGCCGGCTTTGCGCTTAATCGCGGCGGAAATTTCAGAAAGGGCAAGCCAGCTATCTTTTTAATCGTTAAAGACGCCGGTATGGATTTTACCCTTAAGAACCGCATCGATCATGCCGACTGCGGTCTTGAATGCCTCTTCTATATCCAAATTGCTGGTATCGAGCAAGAGCGCATCCTTAGCCTGTTTGAGGGGGGCATTGGCCCGGCCCATATCGCGGGCATCGCGTTTTTTGATGTTTTCCAGCACTTCGGCGAGCAGGATATTCTGCCCGCGCGCCTGATATTCGGCCTGGCGGCGCGCAGCCCGCACCTCGGCGCTGGCCGTGACATAAAGCTTTACCGGGGCATCGGGGCAGACAATGGTGCCGATATCGCGCCCGTCCAGCACGGCGCCGGGCGGCGTTGCGGCAAAATCGCGCTGCGCCTTCAGCAAGGCTTCGCGTACCTCTCCATGCGCGCTGACGATGGACGCGGCCTCGCCGAGCTTGATCCTGCGCAGCTTTGTCGCATCGAGATTGCGGATATCGAGCTTGCGCGCGCATACACCCGCAACCATCGCATCGTCCAGCGCGGCGTTCTGCTCGAGCATGGCCGCCGCCACGGCGCGATACAAAAGACCCGTATCGAGATGTGGCAGTTTGTAATGAGACGCCAAACGACGCGCCAGCGTGCCCTTGCCGGAACTTGCGGGACCGTCGATGGCGATGACGAGATTCATACCGATATCTGCGCTCCCAACCCCTGCATGAGCGGAACGAAATCCGGGAAACTGGTTGCGATCATGCCGATATCGTCGACCTCGACTTCTTTTTGCGCGGCCATGCCGAGCACCAGAAAGCTCATAGCGATGCGATGATCCATATGCGTACTGACGCGCGCGCCGCCCGGCACAGCGCCTTTGCCCTCGACAATCAACATATTGTCCTCGATCGCGCAGGATACACCACAGGCTTTCAAACCCCCGTAAATCGCCTGCAGGCGGTTGCTTTCCTTCACCGTCAGCTCGGCAAGACCGCGCATGATCGTGCGCCCCTGCGCAAAGGCGCTCGCAACGCTCAAGACCGGATATTCGTCGATCATGCTTGGCGCGCGCGAGGCGGGCACGTCGACGCCGCGAAGTTCGGAGTATTTGACTTCCAGATCGGCCACATTCTCGCTGCCGCTCTCACGCTTGTTTTTGAGGACGATAGAAGCGCCCATGTCCTGCAGGGTCGTGAGCAGGCCGGTGCGCGTCTCGTTCATCAATATATTCTCAAACAGGAGTTCCGAACCCGGCACAATGAGCGCCGCAACCAGCGGAAAGGCTGCCGAGGAAGGATCGCCCGGCACATTCACGGCGCAGGCTTTCAGATCCGCCTCCCCTTGCAGCACGATATGCCGCGCAGCACCTTGATTGCTTACCGCAATATCCGCCCCGAAAGCGCGCAGCATGCGCTCGGTATGATCGCGCGTCGGCTCGATCTCGATCACGGTGGTGCGGCCCGGCGTGTTAAGCGCCGCCAGCAGGATGGCCGATTTCACCTGCGCCGAGGCGACCGGCATTTCATAGGTGATGGGAACAGGACGTGCAGCACCCTCGATGGTCAGCGGCAGTCTTTCGCCCGGCATACTCTCGACCACGCGTGCGCCCATCTGCTCTAAGGGGCCGAGTACGCGCGCCATGGGACGCTTTTGCAGCGAGGCATCCCCCGTCATTGTGCTTCGGAAATGATGGCTCGCCACAATGCCCATGGTGAGGCGTACGCCGGTGCCGGAATTGCCGAAATCGAGCGGCGCTTGCGGGGCAAGCAGCGCGCCAGTGCCGGCACCGTCGACCGTCCAGACCCCGTTTTCATGCCGTGTAACCTTCGCCCCCAAGGCGCGGGCCGCGGCTGCGGTTGCGAGTACGTCTTCCCCCTCGAGCAGGCCCGAAATCTCGGTGCGGCCCCGCGCCAGCAGGCCCAGGAGCAGGGCGCGGTGCGAAATCGACTTGTCGCCCGGTACGCGAACCGTGCCGCGCAAGGCCTTGGAGCGGGATGAAAAAGCAGGGCTGCCCATTTTCATTCCATCGCAGGCCTCTTACCTTTTGACAAGTCGCGCATTATGATCTAGGGCCTGTCCTCGATTTTTATTACGAGAGGTTTGCCGTGGTAAAACCCGAACTCGGGATCAAACGCCTTTGCACGGAATGCGGGGCGAAATTCTATGACTTGCTGAAAAACCCCATTGTCTGTCCGAAATGCGGTGCGAATTACGCTGTGGTCGCGCCAACGCCGAAGGCGAAGCCTCCGGTTCATGCGGTCAAGCAGGAGGAAGTGGCGGCAGTTCTGCCTGTCGAAGAGGCAGCCGAACTCGTCTCGCTGGAAGATGCCGAGGCCGAACAGACGGCAACCGGCGCCAAGGGCGCGCAATTGCCCGAGGACGAGGTTGAGATCGAGGAGGCGCCCGATGCAGCCGAGGACGACGATTCCACCTTCCTTGTGGAAGAGGAAGAGGACACGAATGTGACCGACCTGATCGACGGCGAGATCGAGGAAGAAAATCCGGAAACGTGATCGGGACCTCAGAGGTCGGGAATCAATTATCGGATCTCCCTGCTTATCTTCTTTTCCTGACCCCTGACTCCTGATATCTAACACCTGAAGGGGCCATAGCTCAGCTGGGAGAGCGCTTGCATGGCATGCAAGAGGTCGGCGGTTCGATCCCGCCTGGCTCCACCACTCAGTTTTTCTTAATGAGCGAAGCGAATTTAGAAAAAACAGGTGTCACGCCCTAGTTCCGAAGGAACGAAGGCGGACTGGTCGTTATTCTGACGGGCTCGCAGCCGCCACTCCAACCCTGCTCGCGCCGCCTTATGTTTCCCGGTCAATAGACGAAGATGGTTCAAACTAATATAAAAGGCGGATGCTGACTTTCTCCCCCTTCGGTATCGGCGCCATCGTCACGCGGAATTTGAACCCTCTCTGGGTGACGCCGGACGATTTCAAGACAATTCTCGACGCTTGCGTGTTCGAACTCGGCATCAATTACATCGACACCGCCGCCGGCTATATCGACGCCGAGGAGGAAATCGGCATCTGGCTTAAAAACCAGAGTGATGAAACGCGTACGCGTTTGCTGATCGGCACCAAGGTCAAGCCCCTCTGGCAGGACAAGACACTCGTGCAGCCGCTAACTGCAGACTTCGTCGAGACATCGCTCGAAACCTCCTTGAAAAAACTGGGCGTTGTGCAGGTCAAGATTTTCTGGATGCACGCGCCGGACGATACGAAAGCCTGGAAGGACACATTCCTCGGCTTTCACCGCTGCGTGGAACGCGGGCTGACAAAATCGATCGGCATTTCCAACGTTTCCATGACGGATATTGAGGAAATTTCCGACATTTGCGCGCAAAACGGTTTTACGAAACCGGCCGCCGTGCAAAACGAATTCAACCTGCTGGCCGCCACCAAGCAGGCGGCCATTGCTGAAAGAGCAATGGAGCTGGGAATGCGTTTCTTTGCCTATAGCCCGCTGGCGGGCGGCATTTTGAGCGGTAAATATCGCGCAGAAACCACGCTGCCCGAACAGTCGCGCTGGGGCGCGTGGTCGAAGACCAGAGGCCTGCCCGATTACTGGAACGAGCGCATGTTCGGCGCGCTCAAGCTTCTGGAACAGGAAGCGGTTGCCCTTCGCGTGAGCCCGGCCGCGCTGGCGCTGGCCTGGTGCCGCGACAACCCGCTTGTATCGACCACGCTTCTCGGGCCGCGCGTTCCTTCGCATCTGCAGGCCGTGCGCGAGGCCAGTAAGCTGAAGCCGGACAAAGACCTCAGCAAACGGCTTGGCACAGCCTTTTCCTGAGCATGCCGGAAACGCTGGTTTTTTCCGTTTATGATGCCGTTCACGAGGTCGCGATCAAACGCCATGCGCAGGCGCGGCGGCTAACATTGCGCGTCGACCATGCGCGGTGCATTCGCCTGACCGTACCTACCCGATGTTCGGATAAACGCATGCTCCTCTTCCTGAACGACAACAGGGATTGGCTGCAGCAGCAGCTCGGCAAGACGCCGGCCGGTCTTGCGCTGAAACCGGGCACCACATTTCCGCTACGCGGCGTGCCGCACCTGATTGTGCATGAGGGAACAGGGCGCGGCATCACGCGCGCCGAAAATGATTTCGTTTATGTCCATGGCAATCCCGCGCATTTGCCGCGCCGGTTGCGCGACTTTCTGAAAAAGGAAGCGAAAAGCGATCTTGAGGATACCACCGCGCGCCATGCGTCCACGCTGGGCGTGCGGGTGCGGCGCATTCAGCTGCGCGATCCTTCGACGCGCTGGGGTTCATGCAGCCGCAATGGCACGATCAGCTATTCGTGGCGGCTGATTTTCGCGCCGCCTTTTGTGCTCGATTATTTATGCGCGCATGAAGTGGCGCATTTGCGGCATATGGATCACAGCAAGAAATTCTGGATACTGGTGGAAGAGATATTCCCGCGCACCGATGAGGCGCGCAAATGGCTGAAGGAAAACGGTGCGATGCTGCTGGCTATCGGTTAAAACCGTTACGCATCATTTCTCGCATTTTGCATCGAAATCTAGAGCAACAGGTTCTAGGAACCCTTCTCCATCTTTGCTCGCGCGAAAATTTTTAATAGTCTTGAGATAGCCTTTATAAGTCTCTTTGGCGCCTCCGGACATAAAGGGCAAATCCGCTATAATGCTTCCCGCCGCATAAGTCTCGAATGGGTTTTTTATGTTTTTCATCATGTTGTCACTAAGATTGAAATCTTTCAAAGTGCCGATAGGTTTAAATTCGCCTGCGACTTCATCATATTTGAATATATTGCTGCCCCAGCTTACCTGCCGCTTCTCCTTTCCATCATTATCGAAAGCGATTGTCTCCCGCTTTCCATAAATAACAATAATGGTTTTAGTAATATTCCCATCCTTATCCTGAAACAGCTTGCCCTGAACTTTTTCGCCTGCAGCCAAAGTTTGACGAAATTGTTCGATATTGGCAGCATGGTCGCACAAAAATTTGCAGATCAAGGCATCAGAATCGTTGGGTTGCGGGATCGTAAAATTCACGGCGTCCGGTTTTGCCGCAACATTAAAATCGTTAGAAATTAAATTAACACTCATCGCATGCTCCTGTTATCGATCTTCGCATTCTTGCCCCTCAGAAGCAAAAATAAAAATTCATGTAGTTAAGATAGAGGGTTTACGCGCTTAGTTAATGCCTAGCGCGCAAACACGCAATCGAGAAAGCCGCTGTCCAGCGGGCAGTCGCGGCGCGGGCGCGCGGGTTTTGGCTGCTCGTCGCTGAAATTGCCGACAAGAATGTCGTCGATGGTCGGATCCTGTGCCGATGGCGGCTGCGGCGCGCTTTCGGCACCCGGCAGCGCCAGCACCATTGTCTCGCGCGGGTGGGCGGCAGCCATCACTTGGTTCCAGATCTCAATGGGCAGGCTGCTACCCGAGGCGCGCTTTGTCGGCGTGCCGTCGTCATTGCCGACCCACACGCCCGTCACCATGCGCGCGCTGAACCCTAGGAACCAGCCATCGCGGAAATCCTGGCTTGTGCCGGTCTTGCCGGCGATGGGCCAGTTGCCGACATTGGCGCGCCGCGCCGTGCCGAACGCGATCGAGCCAGACAGCATATCGTTTATCTGTGCCAGATATTGCGGTGCGACCACGCGCTCAACGCCCGTGCGCGGCGGCACGCGCTCGTAAAGAATTTTTCCATCCGCATCCTTGATGCGCGTGACGATATGCGGCACCACGCTCAAACCGCCATTGCTGAACGGCGCATAGGCGCGCGTCAGCTCGAGCAGGCTGACTTCCGACGTACCGAGCGCGATGGACGCATTCGCGTTCAGATCCGAGGTGATGCCGAGGCGCTGCGCCACTTTCGCAATCGCCCGCGGCCCCACTTCCAGCGCAAGCCGCACGGACACGGTGTTTAACGAGAGCGCCAGCGCCTCGCGCAAAGTGACAAGGCCTTTATATTCGTGCGAATAATTTTCGGGCTTCCAGCCGCGAATATTGATGGGCGCATCCTCGCGCCGGTCGTCCGGGCTCAGGCCTTTTTCCAGCGCCGCGAGATAGACGAAGGCCTTGAAGGCAGAGCCCGGCTGGCGTTTGGCGACAACCGCGCGGTTATACTGGCTCTCCTGATAGGAGCGCCCGCCCACCAGCGCCTCGATGGCACCTGACGGCGACATCGCGACAACCGCGCCCTGCTTGACGTTATATTTATCGCCCTCGCGCTGCAGAACATCCTGCAGCGCCTTTTCGGCCGCCGCTTGCACATTCGCATCGAGCGTGGTCTCGATCGTGATGTCGCCGTTCACGGTTTCGATGAAGCCGGGCAGCAGGTCGAGCACCCAGTCGGCCGCATAATTGACGGAAGATGTGGCACTGCTGGTTTTCGCGGCCGAAAGCTTTTGCTGAGCGGCCTTGTCGGCCTGCGCCTGCGTAATCACACCCGTATCCACCATCGCATCGAGCACGAGTTTCGCACGCGCGAGCGCCGCATTCACGCTGCGTGTCGGTGCATAACGCGAAGGCGCCTTTAAAAGCCCGGCCAGAATGGCCGCTTCCTGCAGGCCGATTTCGGTGACGGGCTTGTTGAAATAGCGCTGGCTTGCGGCTTCCACACCATATGTACCCGCGCCGAGATAGACGCGGTTGAGATACATTTCCAGAATTTGATCCTTGCTGAATTTTGTTTCCAGCCAAAAGGACAGGATCAGTTCCTGGATCTTGCGGTCGAGCGAGCGCTCCGGCGTGAGGAAAAGATTTTTGGCGAGTTGCTGCGTCAGCGTCGAGCCACCCTGGCGCACGCTTTGCGCCAATACATTGCTCAACCCCGCGCGCACAAGGCTCAAAGGATCGACACCGAAATGATTGTAGAAACTGCGATCCTCGATGGCGATCACCGCCTGCGGCAGATAGGCCGGCATCTGCTTGAGCGAGACCGCCTGTCCGCGCGCACCGCGATTGACGAGCACGCTGCCGTCGGCGCTTAAGATGGCGATATTCGGCGGACGCTCGGGCACCTGCAGCGTGGACAGCGGCGGCAGGCGGATTGCATACCATGTGAGAAGCGCGCCGAAGGCAAGGAAGGCCCAGATCCCCAAAACGAAACACCAGTAGACGCAGCGGCGCAGGAAGGAAGGGCGCGCTTTTTTCTGACCACTCTTCTGGCCTTTGGATGAGCGCCGGGGCGGGCTGCCGTCCTCCGTATCCCAGTCCTGCTTGCCGCGCTTTTTTTGTTTCTTGTTTTTTTCGGACACGAAAGCGCCCGGCCTGTCGCTCAATGACGCGCGCAAGCCGCCTCTTTCGCCGGGTTCCCCGAAATAAGGCTCGCGCCGATCGCCGCCTTTGCGTTTTGCCATGAACCGATCTGTCCGTTTTTCCCTAAAGAAAACGTAAATGGGGCGGCACTATGACTACAAGCCCTCGAACAGCTGTGTCGACAGATAACGCTCGGCAAAGGACGGGATAATCAGCACAATGGTTTTGCCTGCCATATCGGACCGTTTCGCAACTTGAAGTGCCGCCTCGATTGCAGCCCCGGAGGAAATGCCGCCCGGAATGCCCTCGACACGCGCAAGCTGGCGGGCGCGCTTAAAAGCGGCATCGTTGCTAACCTTGATCACCTCGTCGACCACGCCGCGGTCGAGAATGTCCGGCACGAAGCCCGCACCGATGCCCTGAATTTTATGCGGCCCGGGCATACCGCCGGAAAGAACGGGACTGTCTTCGGGCTCGACCGCGACAACGCGCACGCCCGGCTTGCGCTTTTTTAGAACCTGCCCGACGCCTGTGATCGTGCCGCCGGTGCCGACGCCCGCGACAAAGGCATCGACATTGCCTTTCGTGTCGTTCCAGATTTCCTCGGCCGTCGTCTTGCGGTGGATTTCTGGATTGGCCGGATTTTTGAACTGCTGCGGGATGATGGCGTTCGGAATTTCCTCGGCCAGTTCCTCGGCCTTGGCGATCGCCCCTTTCATGCCCTTGGCGCCTTCGGTGAGCACAAGCTCGGCGCCAAGCAAAGACAGCATTTTGCGCCGCTCGACAGACATCGTCTCGGGCATTGTGAGAATAAGGCGCAAGCCTTTGGCGGCTGCGGCAAAAGCAAGCGCGATGCCGGTATTACCCGAAGTCGGCTCGACCAGCACCGTGTCTTTCGAAAGCCGGCCTTCGTGCTCGAGCGCTTCGATCATGGCAACGCCGATGCGATCTTTCACGCTGGCGATGGGATTGAAGAATTCGAGCTTGGCCAGAAGTGTGGCGTTCAACCCTTCGGCTTTTGCCAGCCGCTCAAGCCGCACCAGCGGCGTATCACCGATGGTTTCGGTGATTGACGAAAAAATGCGTCCGCGACCAGGTGTGTGGGCCATAGCCGCTTTTAGCCGACTTGCGAGCGCGGCTGCAAGGTTTTACCGTCCTTACGATAGAGCAGGTCGCCGAGGGTGGTTTCCTGAAGCTTGTGCAGCAGATAGGCGTCCATCTCCCCGAGATAAGGCAGAAGCCGCGCCTGTGCGGTTTGCGGCAGCGGCAATTCGTCCTTATCGGCATCGGCGGCAATGGCGGTGACGATATCGGCTACGAGAATGGCGTTCATCTCGCGGGCAAGCTGATAGCCGCCCTTCGGCCCGCGCTGGCCACGAATGAGGCCGGCATTCGCGAGCGTTTTCAGCATGATTTCGAAAAAGCGCGGCAGAACGCCGTGCCGTTCGGCCAGATCTTTTGCAGATACGGGTTGATGACCGGCATGTTGCGCGATATCCATCATCACGCTGAGAGCCAATATGGTACGCCTTGCAAAAAACATGTCATTGTCCTGTTGAACCAAAGCCGCCTCCACCCCGTTTCGTCGCACCCGCCATGGCAACGACATGCGGATGCATGTGCGTGACGGGCGCAAGCACAAGCTGCGCGATACGATCGCCGCGTTTGATCGACACCGGCTCCTTGCCGTGATTGATCAGGATGATTTTCACCTCGCCCCGATAATCGGAATCGATCGTGCCCGGCGCATTCAGAACGGTTAGCCCGCTTTTTATCGCAAGCCCCGAACGCGGGCGTATCTGGCCTTCATATCCTTTCCCTATGGCCAAAATGAGGCCCGTCGGAATCAGCATCCGCTCACCGGGCGGCAAGACAATCTCTTCGGGATCGGACAATGCCGCATAAAGATCCATGCCCGCCGACCCTTCCGTCTGATAGGAAGGAAGCGGCAAACCCGCGCCATGCGGCAAAACCTGAAGGTCGAGCCGTAATGTGTCGAGCGTTGCAACTCCCGCCGTTTGCGCTATTTCGAACAAAGGTTCACCCATTCATTTGGAATACGGCAACCTGTGCCGATTCAGCAGCTAGGACATAAAAAATCCATGCTGGAATATGGGACCTCAAATCGTTTTTTCAATATGATATATTAATTTTTCCGCGATTTCCGCCTTGCTGGCCCGCGCCCAGTGTTCAACATTTCGTGAAGTGACGAAATAAAGCTCATTGTCGTCGGCGCCGAAAACCTGCCCGTCCGACACGTCATTGGCAAGAATCCAGTCGCAGCCCTTGCGGCTAAGCTTTTCCTGCGCTTCCTCGACCAGATTGCCGGTTTCGGCGGCAAAACCGATGACAAGGCGCGGCCTTTTTTTATGTTTGGCAAGGCTTGCCAGAATATCAGGGTTTTCGACCAGCGCCAGCGTCGGCCCGCGCGCGCCCGCGATCTTCTTGATCTTGACGCTTGCCGTATTCGCTGCCCGCCAGTCGGCGACCGCCGCGCAGCCGATGAACACATCGGCTGGCAGGGCCGCTTCCACCGCCTGATTCATTTCCCGCGCGGTTCCGACATTGACAAGATTCACGCCTTCGGGCGGGGCTAGGTAAGTGGGGCCGGAAATCAGCGTGACATCGGCGCCCGCGTTGAGCGCCGCCTGCGCAATGGCAAAGCCCTGTTTGCCGCTTGAGCGATTGGCAATAAAGCGTACGGGATCGATGGGTTCATGAGTTGGCCCCGAGGTGACGATGATATGCTTGCCGGCAAGCGCGGAGCGGCGCTTTTTGTTTTCGTTCGCAATCGCTGCAGCCGTACGCGGCGCCAGCGATTTTTTGACCGGCTTTTTGCTTAACGCCGCGTCGATGGCCTCCACGATCTCCCCGACCTCCGCCATACGGCCAAGACCGGTCTCGCCGCAGGCCATTTCGCCCTCATTGGGACCGATGAAGAGATGACCGTCCGCCTCCAGCTGCGCGATATTGCGCCTTGTTGCCGGATGATCCCACATGCGCACATTCATGGCAGGCGCGAGTAGAACGCGCTTGTCGGTTGCGAGCAGCGCAGTCGAGGCAAGATCGGAAGCCTGGCCTTGCGCAAGTTTCGCCAGCAGATCTGCCGTGGCGGGCGCAACGACCAGAAGATCGGCTGCGCGCGAAAGCTCGATATGCCCCATTTTGCGCTCGGCTGCGGCATCGAAAAGATCAGTACGCACTTGCCCACCGGAAAGTGCTGCAACAGAGAGGGGCGTGACGAAGGCTTCGCCCGCTTTGGTGAGAATGACGTTCACCTCGTCGCCGCGCTGCCGCAGCGCGCGGATCAGTTCAAGCGATTTATAGGCGGCAATGCCGCCGCCAATGATCAGAAGAATACGCGCATTGGCCATGAAAACGCCTTTTATTCCGCCGCCTGGCGCAGGCTGGGAGCTGCGGCCAGAATATCTTTTCCGACATCCTTCTCGAAGCGCTGGAAGTTTTCCTGGAACATGCGTGCAAGTTTTGCCGCCTGCACATCGTAAGCCTGCGGGTCTGCCCAGGTTTCGCGCGGGTTGAGAAGCTTTTGCTCCACATGCGGCACATCGACGGGCACGGCAAAGCCGAACACCGGATCGGCGCGGAACGTAGCCTTGCTTAAGGACCCGTCGAGAGCGGCATGCAAAAGCGTGCGTGTATTTTTCAGCGGCATACGCGAGCCTGTCCCGTAAGCGCCGCCGGTCCAGCCGGTGTTCACAAGCCAGCAATCGACCTTGTGCCTTGCGATCAGCTCGCGCAGCAATTCGCCGTAAACGGTCGGAGGACGCGGCATGAAAGGCGCGCCGAAACAGGTCGAGAAAGTTGCCTGCGGCTCCACAACACCGCGCTCGGTGCCCGCCACCTTGGCCGTATAGCCGGACAGGAAATGGTACATGGCTTGCGCGGAGGTGAGCCTGGCGATCGGCGGCATGACGCCGAAAGCATCGGCCGCCAGCATAACGATGTTTTTCGGATGCGGCGCGCGGCCCAAAGCGGACGCATTCGGGATAAAATGAATGGGATAGGCGCCGCGCGTATTTTCGGTGAGCGAGCCGTCGTCGAAATCCGGCAGGCTTTTCTCGTTGAGCACGACATTTTCGAGCACCGCAGGATGCCGGTTTACGGCGGCAAAGATTTCCGGCTCCTGCACGGGATTGAGGCGGATGGCTTTCGCATAGCAGCCGCCCTCAAAATTGAAGATGCCGTCTTCCCCCCAGCCATGCTCATCGTCGCCGATCAGCGTGCGGGAGGCATCGGCCGAAAGCGTCGTCTTGCCGGTGCCGGAGAGGCCGAAAAAAAGCGCGGTATCATTTTTTGCGCCCACATTGGCGGCGCAATGCATGGGCATGACCTGCTGCACGGGCAGCGTGAAGTTCAGCATGGTGAAGACGGATTTCTTCATCTCGCCTGCATAGGCCGTGCCGCCGATCAGCACGATTTTGCGCGTGAAATCGCAGGCGATCACGGTTTCCGAACGGCAACCATGGCGCGCAGGATCGGCCCTGAAGGAGGGAAGGTTTAAAATCGTCATCTGCGGCATGAAGGAGGCAAGCGCTGCGCGGTCCGGCCGAATAAGCAGATGGCGGATGAACAGCGCATGCCAGGCATACTCCGTATAAACACGGACATTCAGCCGGTAGACCGGGTTTGCGCCGCCATAAAGATCCTGTGCGAAAAGATCTTTGCCTTTCGCGTGCGCGAGCATGTCTTTGAGCAGTTGATCGAAGGCCTGCTGGGAGAGCGCCTCGTTATTGTCCCACCACACGCTGTTTTCGGTGAGCGCATCGCGGACGATGAATTTATCTTTCGGGCTGCGGCCGGTATGGGCGCCGGTATAGGCGGCAAGCGCGCCTGTCGCCGCCGCTTTTGCTTCATGGCGCGCAATGGCCGCTTCATAAAGCGCATCTTCTTCGAGATTCCAGCTGAGCGCGGCTAGACCGGAGAAGCCGAATTTTGCGGCATTCGCGGCCGGGTTGAACACGCCTGTTTCCTGCACCGCCCCTCCCGCTCCATCTTACGCAAATGGCGCCCTTCACCCGGACGCCAGACCGACAGCAGGCATAACAGATTATGACGTTAAAGGGAATATGAAGAATAGGGCGTCAGCGCGAGACCGGCTTTGGCGCAGTGGGCAGATACAAATAATTTTTCAGATATTTCCTGAATACCGAATAAGGAAGAAAAGGCCGCATGTCATATATGCCTCCTTCTCCCACCCAAGTTGGTGATTCATCAAGCTGGAAGAAGCTCTTATTCCAATCCCCAACCTCGCTATATGTATATATCGAGGGATTGTCTCGAACGTATTTTTTATATTCCTCATAAGCGACAAGCAATTTTTCGAGCAAAGGGCCGGGCTGCTCATCCTCAGTGAGGATATGATCCTTGTAGATGCGCTTACCATCCACGGCTATGCGCCTGATCATTTTATTCAGCGCTTCTTCTTTTCTGCCCGCAGGAAGCGTGGAGAAATCGAAATAATATTCTGCAATAGCTTTAAGCATGTAATAATTTTCGAAAGTCCGGTAAGGAATTTTCTTTTTTCCTATAAGGGGAATTTCCAGATCGTGAGGAAGCGGCTCTTCCTGCAAGGCGCGCTCGAAGCCCGCATCCTGCGCAACCCGCGCATTTACAGTTTCAATTCTCATATCGATTGTCTTTTTTCAGTGCGCTATAGGGTGGCAAAGGCAGGCGCAGATTTGTGTGGAGAAAAGAAAGGGAAATCACCTCGCGGCCCGTGCCTTCATCTGGCGTACCCACGCGCGACCATTCATGCTTGTTGATGGCAAATTTGCTGGGAGGCATATAGTCGACATCGCATCTGTCATAAAGATAGCAATTTTCGGCTACATAGTTTCTGTAATCCTCATAGGCCTGATACAGATCCAGGGCGAGAGGGCCGGGCTCGCCCTTGGCCGTTTCCAGATCCTCTTTATAGATAGGCCTTTTTCCCTCGACAAAATGTTTTACCAGAAGCTCGAGCTGGGCGCTGATCTGCTCTTCCGTCAACGGCTCCAACCTGCTGTCCTCGGCACGCCTGTTGAGCCATTCCTGAAGATAAAATCTGGCAACCGCCCGCGGCATGAAATAAGTCTGGAAGGTCCGATACGGGGCAAGTCCCTTTTTGCCTTTTTTGGGATTTGGCTCCTTCGGAATAACTTCCTGCAAGGCCTGATCGAAATTTACAGGGGACGTCACAGGCAGCGCGCCGCTATTTTCAATTTTCAAATCGGTCATTGTAAATATTTTAAAGTTTTCTGCTCAGGTGTCGAAACAAGCTATTGAATTTGTTTTACTTGCCGCCTGAATAACCAAGTTTCTTGAGTATCGCATTGATGAACTCTTGGTAAGGGATCTGATTCCTGCCTTCCCATTCTTGCTCTGTAAGAAGAAATTTTTCCCTCGGTTGATAATCAAGCTTGCATGAATCATTAGGCGGGCAATTTTCAGTCACATTATTCGAATAATCTTTGTAAGCACTAAAAAGCAGATCAGCCAAGTCCCCCGCATTTGATTTGCTGACAAATTTTGGCGTTTCTAATTGCTGGGCGGGCCCTGTCATCGCAGAACGATTCTTCTTGTGCGATTTCGTGGTTTTTGTAGGCCACCCGTAAAAGATCGAAACAGTTTCAGGCAGGATTTCGTCCTTGAAGGATCTAACTTTCTGTTGCTGATTGACTTGATCAAGCACGCCAAAAAAACCCGTTTCAGCACCCGACACTACTGCAGATGCACCCGCATTATTTCCTTCAATATTCAGATTGGTCATTTATACCTCCAACTACGATAAAAGAATAAGCTAATTCTGCCCCGCCGCCGCGGGTCTTTCAAGCAGATTTTTCAATTCCGGCACCTGCTTGAGCAATTGATCCCGGTAGTTTTTGTAAAATGCGCCATTATCGCCCAGATCGACGATAAACCTGTCGCGATCGGCTGGCTTGAGGCCACAAAGAGCTTTGCACGCCTCAAAAACCGCCTTGGCGAGCTCTTCCCTGTCCGCCCTGGCAGAAAGGCGTTTCAATCCGGGGTGGAATATTCCATCCTTATTTCTTGCCCCTAAAAAACGCCGCTCCAAGCTGGCCGGGTCTTCTTTCTCTTTATACAGACCTCCAGATTGAGCCACGTAGAAAGCGACCACGGCTTCCGACAGACAATCCTTGGGAAGCGGGGTATTGGCTTCGGCGGCAGTCTGCAAAACTGTGACGAAATTTGTGCCGGAATTGGTCTCCCGGGGCGTTTTTATGCGCTCGACCGTCAAATGGCTCATCAAATCTCTCCTCTTTTATAATATCTGCCGAAATTACCCCGGACTTCGACACAATTCAAACAAGGATCGGCCCTTATCCACCCTCAGAAAACCCTGTTTCTGCTTGCAAAATTCCAGCTTGGGACTAGATATTAGGCATGCCTACCATCGCTCTTGTCGACGACGACCGCAATATCCTCACTTCCGTGGCGTTGGCCCTGGAGGCGGAAGGCTACCGCGTCTCCTCCTATACCGACGGTACTTTGGCGCTGGACGCTTTCAAACGCCAGGTACCGGACCTTGCCATTCTCGACATCAAGATGCCGCGCATGGACGGCATGGAATTGCTACGCCATATCCGCCAGAAATCCGAAATGCCGGTCATCTTCCTTACCTCCAAGGACGAGGAGATCGACGAGCTGTTCGGCCTGAAAATGGGCGCCGACGATTTCATCCGCAAACCGTTCTCGCAGCGCCTGCTGGTCGAGCGCGTCAAGACCCTTCTGCGCCGCTCGATCGCGCGCAACGACAACACCCGCGAAGTGAAGAACGGCGACCAGAAAATACTCGAGCGCGGCGCGTTGCGTATGGATCCCGAACGGCATGGCTGTACCTGGCACGGCAAGGAGGTGACGCTCACCGTCACCGAATTCCTGATCCTGCAGGCGCTGGCGCACCGCCCCGGCGTGGTGAAAAGCAGAGACGCGCTGATGGATGCCGCCTATGACGACCAGGTTTACGTGGACGACCGCACCATCGACAGCCACATCAAGCGGCTGCGCAAGAAGTTCAAGGCCGTCGACGATGAGTTCGACATGATCGACACTCTCTATGGCGTGGGCTATCGCTTTAAGGAAATGTGAGAAGCGGCGTCCGCTTCGCTTCGTATGATACGTCTATTGCACCGTTTATCGCTCGCAAGGCCGCTGGCACGGTTGCGGCCGCGCCTGCGGCAGATGACGGGCGGCTCGCTGACGCGCCGCATCGTCTTCCTGAACCTGCTTGGCCTTTTCGCCCTGCTTTACGGCATTCTCTACCTCAACCAGTTTCAGGCCGGGCTGATCGATGCACGCGTGCAGAGCCTGCGCGTGCAGGGTGAAATTCTCGCACGCGCCATCGCCGGCACGGCAACCGTCGAAAGCGATGTAATCGAGCTCGACACGCAAAACGACCATAGCGCGGATACGGAAGACGACAGCCTGCAAAGCGAGCGCAATTTCTACATAAACCCGGCAAAGACCGCGCCGGTCATCCGCCGTCTGTTGCAGAATGCGCGATTGCGCGCGCGCATTTACGACAATAGCGGCCTGCTGCTGCTCGATACGCGTTTTCTTTCGGCCTATGACAAGGCCATCGAGGCGAAAAGGAAAGCCGCGCAGACCGGGGCCTTCTTCATGTCGGTGTGGAATTTCCTGCGCCGGCATTTCTCCAGCCGGGACCTGCCGCATTATGTCGAGCACGGGACGACCGAAGGCAGGGCCTATCCCGAAGTCGCGCAAGCGCTAAGTGTTGCCAAAGCCGCATCCATCGTCCGCATCGACGATCAGGACGAGTTGATCGTGTCGGTCGCCGTGCCGGTGCAAAGGCAGGGGCAGCTTGTCGGCGCGCTGCTGCTGTCCACGCTCGGCGGCGACATCGATACGGTGCTGCGTGCCGAGCGCATGGGGATTTTCCGCGTCTTCCTTGTGGCCGCCTTTGTGATGGTGCTGCTTTCGCTCCTGCTGGCCCGCACGATTGCAGGCCCTCTCAAGCGGCTTTCCGAGGCGGCGCTGCGCGTGCGCCACGGCATTCGCCAGCGCGAGCAGATCCCGGATTTTTCGCATCGTTCCGATGAGGTGGGGCTGTTGTCCGGCGCGCTGCGCAGCATGACGCATGCGCTTTATACGCGCATCGAGGCCATTGAGCGTTTTGCCGCCGATGTCGCGCATGAGCTAAAAAATCCGCTGACCTCGCTCAAAAGCGCGGTCGAGACCCTGCCCATCGTCAAGAACGACGACGACCGCAAGCGCCTGCTCGCCATTATCGGCGAGGACGTGCAGCGGCTCGACCGGCTGATCACCGATATTTCCGCAGCCTCCCGCCTCGATGCCGAATTGCAGCGCCAGAACGAAGCGATCGTCGACCTGAAAGATCTTCTGTTTTCGCTCGTCGCCTTCTATGAGGATATGCGCAACAGCGAAAAGCCGCCCGTGCATCTTTCCGTCAAATCGGAAACCAAGCCCGGCGCTTTCGCGCTGATGGGACATGAGAGCCGCCTCGGCCAGGTTTTCGCCAACCTGATCGACAACGCCCTGTCCTTCTCGAAGCCTGACAGCGAGGTGCAGGTGCTGCTGGAGCGGCAGGGGCGGCAACTGATCGTCACCATCGACGATCGCGGGCCGGGCATTCGCGCCGAACCGGTGGAGCGCATTTTCGAGCGCTTCTTCACCGACCGGCCCGAGCGGGATTTCGGCACGCATTCGGGCTTGGGGCTATCCATCGCCAAGCAGATCGTGGAAGCGCATGGCGGCAGCATCGCGCCCTCCAACCGCATCGACGAGAGCGGCGCCATTCTCGGCGCACGCTTCACGCTGACCTTCCCGGCGCTGAAACCATGAGCACGATTCATGCGACCGCGCTCCTGGTCGGCGAGCATGCGCTGCTGTTGCGTGGCCCTTCCGGCTGCGGCAAATCGCATCTCACACTTGAGCTGATCCGGCAGGCACGGCAAAACGGCACTATCCATGTGCGGCTGATCGCCGACGACAGGGTGCATGTTGAGGCCGCATCGGGAAAATTGCTGGCGCGCGCCGCACCCGCGCTTGCAGGCATGATGGAGGAGCGCCATCGCGGCCTGATCGAGATGCCACATGAACCCTGCGGCGAGATTGCGGCCGTGCTCGACTTTCAGCAAAATGCGCCGCGCCTGCCCGCAGAAGAAGAGGCATGGACGGAAATTCTGGGCGTGAAAATCCCCCGTTTTTTTCACCCGCCGAAAACGCCACTGTCGCTTATGGCGGCTTTCGACATCACGAGAAAAGCAAGTCTTATCAAGCGATTGTGATAAAATGCCGTCTTCCCTCCTCAGTTGCTTGCAATTATATTTAAAAAGCGCATAGAAGGCGTCTCTTAAAGAAGACATGGTCTCTTTCTCACACAGAACAGCAACGCAATGATTGGTCTCGTCCTTGTCGCGCATGGTCGCCTGGCGGAAGAATTTCGCAGCGCGCTTGAGCATATTGTCGGCCCGCAACAGCAGCTGGCGACGCTGAGCATGGCGGCCGACGAGGATATCGAAACCATGCGCGATGCGCTTTTGAATGCCGCGCGCAATGTGGATACGGGCGAGGGCGTTGTCATCCTCACCGACATGTTCGGCGGCACGCCCTCGAACCTTGCCATCTCGGTGATGAACGAGGGGCCGATCGAGGTGATTGCCGGCATGAACCTGCCCATGCTGGTGAAACTGGCCAAGCTGCGCGGCGAGAAGAAAATCGGCGAGCTTGTCGATTGCGCGCAGGAAGCGGGCCGCAAATATATCCGTGTCGCCTCCCAGGTGCTGGTGGGGAAATAGGCCCTCAGCAGCGATTGACGCTGCGAAGCATCGCTGTCATAATTTAATCAAAATTATTCAGTACATTTTTATCAATTCGCCGTTTTAAAAAAAGGATATATTGATGTCATTATCTATTTCCCGAATGGGAATTTATACTTTCAATCAACCCGCTCAAACGTCAGCGCAAAAGCCTACCGCCTCCGATAACAAGGTGTCGGCTGACAAGCGGGACGAGGCTTATCTCAGCGCTCAACGTTCATGCATAGAAAAACCAGATATGCCTTGGTATTCTGGTTTGGCGCAGCTTGTGCCCTTCCTCGGTGAACCTTTGTATGCTGATGTTTTTAAAAAGAGCGTGCACGCTTGCACTGAGAAAAAACTAGAAGAAGGAAGAAAATTTACTGCAGAGGCACAAAAGAAAGCTGTGAGTGCCGATAAAAACGCAAAAGAACCAAAAACATTTGATCCCTGATATTAGGCTCCAGCTCTCAAAATTCCCCTTGCCAATTTCTGCCTTTGCCTCGCATAATCGCGGGCATAACAGATGACGCGCAAGCAGTTAGCCCCCCTCGCTTGAGGTTATAATCGCCAAGAAGCGCGGACCGCATCGCACAAGCCGCTTGCAGGCTTTTTGATTTTGATATAATTTATCGTGGCTTTCGAGCTTTTGTTTAAGCAACTTAAATTGAGGAAAAATATATGGTCGAGATTGGAAAACATACAAATTATCGAATTGTCTACGCACATGACATGTGCGATCCAGGCGGGCTGACAGCGAGAGTATTGCAAGAAATGCAGAACGAAGAGAAAGAAGCTCTTCGTAAAAAAAGGATAAGCTTATTTGAGAAAGATAGAAATCAAGCTTATTTCAAAGCAGGATATGAGGGCGGCTTTGCTGCTTATAGCGGACTTACCGACAAGACGTTGGGATATGTTCCTGCCGCTATTACGAACGAATTGTATAGAAAATATACAAGTTCAGGCGGCACGAAGGTTGATTTCGGCCAGTTTTACGATGCCGTCAACCTTGGCTATGACGACGCCAGACGCAACGTTCAGAACCGTTACGGCAAGTAATTTGTACGCGGGCTGTAACGCCCGGTGATAGACGAATGGGCGGCTTGGCCGCCCGTTTCATTTTTCGCGGCTTCAATTCGTACTTGCCAATTCCTGCCCCTCCCCTTCATACTCACGCTTATGAACGATGCCGCACAGGTTGCCGCACCCGCCTCGCTCGAGGTCATGATCACCAACAAGCGCGGCCTGCATGCGCGCGCTTCCGCCAAATTCGTGCAGATGGCCGAAAGCTTCCCCGATGTTCAGATCAATGTCAGCCGCGGCGACGAGACGGTGGGCGGGCTTTCCATCATGGGGCTGATGCTGCTCTCGGCCGGCCCGGGTAGCACCGTCCGGCTCTCGGCTTCCGGCCCGCGCGCAGGCGAAGCACTTTCCGCGCTGAAGCAGCTGATCGAGGAGCGCTTCGGGGAAGAAGAATAATCTTCTAACCCATCCCCTTCACCGTCCGTATAAGTTCGGCCAGGTTTTCATCCGTCGAGAGGCGATGGTCGCCGTCCCTGATCAGGCTCAGCGTGGCGTTGCCCTCGAGCACGTTCATCAGCGTCACCGCATGCTGCCACGGCACGTCCTGATCGTTGGTGCCGTGCAGGATGCGTACCGGGCAGGGACAGTGAAAAGACTGACCGAGCAGCAGATGCGTGGCGCCGTCCTCGATCAGCGCGCGCGTGATCGGATAGGGCTCCTTCGCGTATTTGCTTGTGACGCGATAGCTGCCTTTTTCCATGATTTCATTTTGAATATCGGGCGGAAATTTCTCCCACATCAGCTTTTCCGTGAAATCGGGCGCGGGCGCAACCAGCACAAGGCCGCAGATGCGCCCCGCCTCGCCGCGCTGATCCAGGATCTGCAACACGCGCAGCGCAACCCAGGCGCCCATCGAGGAGCCGGCAAGCACGAGCTTCTCCTGCTTCCAGTCCTCGATCATGTGCAGGGCGTCGTCGATGGCGCGGGAGAGGGTAAACTCCTCGAATTCGCCTTCGGAGGCACCATGCGCGAAATAATCGAAGCAGCGGTAGGCGCGCCCCTCTTTTTCGGCCCAGTCGAACAGCGCGCAGGCTTTCAGGCCGCTGATATCCGAGCGAAAGCCGGAGAGCCACAGCACGGCGGGCATGCCGCGGCCCACAGAGGTTCGCATGGCAAGGCGCGCATTGTTGACGGAAAGATACCGGTATGGCAACGACATGCGAGATCCTTCCGAGTGGCTTTCTAAGTGTCGATCGTCTCCAAACATCTGGTCGTGGTTCAGCCGCAGGTCAAGCCGATGCCCACGGTTTTACAGATTTGCGCCAGTTTGGGCTTCGGCGGCTCGGAGCGCGTGGCGCTACAGGCGGCGGAAGCCTTGCAGCAGGCGGGCGGGCGCTCGCTGATGGCAGGGTCTCCGGGCGGGCTCGTCGACGAGATCGTCGCCAAGCAGATCAAGTTCCATCCGATACCGGCCGAGGGCTACAACCCGCTCAATATGCTGCGCAATATCGGGCGCATTGTCAAAATCATCGAGGACGAGAAAGTCGACATCGTCCACATTCACAACCGTGCGCCGGGCTGGAGCGCGGTGCTTGCCGCGCATCACACGAAAACGCCGACGGTTTCCACCTATCACAGCGCCTATGGCATGAATTCGCCGCTCAAGCGCTATTTCAACAGCGTCATGGCCGGCACCGACCGCGTGATCATCTCCTCGAACTATATCGGCGGCTATATCGATGCGCATCACGGCCGCGACCGCGCCCGCCGCGTGCTGATCCGCAACGGTATGGATCTACGCCGCTTCGATCTGGACAATGTCGCGCCTGAGCGCATCGATGCCTTGCGCCAGGCCTGGGGCGTGCCGGATAACGTGACGGTCTTTATCATGCCTGCGCGCTTTACGCGGCTGAAAGGCCATTCCATTCTTATTCGCGCAGCCGCAGCCCTGCGCGAGCAGGGGATTAAAAATTTCATCTGCCTGTTTGTCGGCGGCGACGAGCGGCGCGAGGGCTTCCGCCAGGAGATCGAGCAGGAGATGGAGCGGCTGAATGTACGCGACCATATCCGCATCACCGGCCCGACGCACGATATGCCCGCCGCCTATGCCCTGGCCGATTTTGCCGTCTCGGCCTCGCTTTATTCCGAGAATTTGAGCTTGTCGCTGATCGAGGCCTCGGCCATGGGCCTGCCCGTGATCGCAACGCATCTTGGCGCTGCCGGGGAAGTCATTCTGGCGCAGCCCGCCGCGGCGGCGGAGGAGCGGACCGGCTGGTTCGTGCCGCCGCAGAATGCACCTGCCCTGAGCCTTGCCATGCGCGAGGCCCTCAACCTGCCGCAGCAGGAGAGGGAGCGTATGGGCACCCGCGCCCGCACGCGCATGCTTGCGGAATTCGACGTACGCGCCGGTCTTGAACGCACGCTCGAACTCTACCGCTCGCTTTTGCACGAAAAACAATCGCAAAATAACGCAAATGATGCTTGACGGCGGCTTGCACTTTCGCGCAGGTTTAGGCATGAAGCCTTCGGCAGGCGGCCTTTTCCGGGCTGTTCGGGAAGTGCTGCATAATATATAACCACCTTATGTATAACCATCTGGAGACATAATCATTCGCCGCCCTTTTCAGCGTCCGCCGCAGCAAAGCGAAAAAGAAGGCCCTCGAGTTAACCACGACATTCGCTCCCGCGAAGTGCAGCTTATCGATGCCGACGGCAATAACCGGGGCACGGTGCAGACCTTCGAGGCGATGAAACTTGCCGAGGAAGCGGGCCTCGACCTTGTCGAGATCGTGCCGAATGCCGTGCCGCCCGTCTGCAAGATCGTCGATTTCGGCAAATATAAATATCAGGCGCAGAAGAAAGCCGCCGAGACGCGCCGCAAGCAGAAGGTCGTCGAGATCAAGGAAATCAAGATGCGCCCGGGCATCGACAAGCACGACTATGGCGTGAAGATGCGGCAGATGATCGGCTTCTTCGAGGAAGGCGACAAGGTGAAGGTTACTTTACGTTTTCGCGGGCGCGAAATGGCGCATCCAGAGCTTGGGTTCAAACTACTCAACCGCGTCAAGGCCGATACCGCCGACGTGGCCAAGGTTGAATTCGAGCCGCGGCTGGAAGGCCGCCAGGCCAGCATGGTACTGGCGCCGAAATAAGTCGCATATTGTCAATATTTTCGGCCCGGCTTTGACCAGAAGCCGTTTTACGGGTTACAGAAAATACCATGAATCAAGATGCTCCCAAACTTCCGCCCACCATGAAAAACGAGATCGTCACCGTGTTCGGCGGCTCGGGTTTTCTCGGGCGGCATGTGGTGCGCGCATTGGCGCGGCGCGGCTATCGCATTCGCATTGCCGTGCGCCGGCCGGAACTCGCCGAGCATTTAAAGCCGCTCGGCCTTGTCGGCCAGATTTATACGATACAGGCGAATGTGCGCGACGATGCTTCCGTGCGCCAAGCCATTGCCGGAGCGAGCGCCGTCGTCAACTGTGTCGGCATCCTGTTTGAAACAGGCAGGCAGAAATTCGATGCGCTGCTGATCGATGGCGAGACAAGAATTGCGCACGCTAGCAATGAATACCATGTCAAAAATCTTGTCCAGATTTCTGCCATCGGTGCCAACGAAAAAAGCATTGCACATTATGCACGCGCCAATGCGCAGGGCGAAAAACGCGTGCGCCGTATTTTTCCGCAGGCTACCATTTTGCGTCTTTCTCTTCTCTTCGGCCCGGAAGACGATTTTTTCAACAAATTCGCCGCCATGGCACGCTATCTGCCTTTCCTGCCGCTGATCGGCGGCGGCAAGACGCGCTTTCAGCCGGTTTTCGTCGACGATGTGGCGGAAGCGGTTGCTCTCTGCATCGAAGGCCGGGCGAAATCCGGCATCACCTATGAACTCGGCGGGCCCGAGATCAAGACATTCCGCGAGCTGATGGAAACCATGCTGCATGAAATACGGCGCAAGCGCCTGCTTGTTCCCATGCCCTTCTGGCTGGCACGTATAAAGGCCGCCTTCCTGCAGCTTCTGCCAAAACCCTTGCTGACGGTCGACCAGGTACGCATGTTCGAGGCGGATTATACGGTCAGCGCGCAGGCGATCAGCGAAAACTGCACGCTCGAGGGACTTGGTATTGCGCCCACGCCTTTGCAAACCGTGCTGCCGGGCTATTTATGGCCTTATCGCAAGGGCGGGCAATTCGCGGAAAAAATCCAGAATATAACGCATAGTTGAGTTCATGCTTCAGCTTCATTACGCCTCCATCGACCCCCATTCGCGCTTCATACGCCTGCTGCTGGCCGAATATGGGCTGGAGGCCGAGTTCATCGAAGAACGCCTTTCCGAGCGCCGCCGCGAATTGCTCGAGCTCAACCCCGCAGGCACGCTGCCGGTGCTGAAAGATCATGATGCCGTCATTTGCGGTGCCAATGTCATTGCCGATTATCTCGACGAGACGCGCGGCGCCGATCTGGGCAGCCGCCGCCTGCTGCCCGGCAGCCCGGTGGCGCGCGCCGAGGTGCGAAGACTTCTGAACTGGTTCAATGTCAAATTTTACGACGAGGTGAGCGCCTATCTCGTCAACGAAAAATTCGTCAAACGTGCGCGCACCGGGGCCGATGCGGCGCCGGACGTCTCCGCTATTCGCGCGGCGAAGGCCAATATCCGTTATCATCTGCGCTATATCGGCCACCTCATCGGAGGGCGCAATTTTCTGGCCGGCGACTGGCTGACCTTTGCCGATTTTGCGGCGGCTGCGCATCTCTCGACAGTCGATTATTTCGGCGACGTGCCATGGGAAGAAGAGCCGCAGACGCAGGTGTGGTATGCGCGCATGAAATCGCGCCCCGGTTTTCGCCCCCTGCTTGCCGAGCGCATTCCCGGCATGGAACCGCCTGCGCATTATGCGGACCTGGATTTTTGATCGTCTCCCATCCTGAGCAATGCGAAGGATGATATGACGACGCTCAAGCAAACTCTTAAACAAAAATCCCGCGCACTCGGCTTTGATCTCTTTCGCGTTGCCTCGCCGCATGCGCTGGCGCGCACGGAAGAAAATCTGAACGCCTATCTTTCTGCGCATTATCACGGCAGCATGACCTGGATGGCGCACCGCGCACGCGAGCGTGCCAACCCAGAGCTGCTTTGGCCGAACGTGCGCGCCGTAATTCTGCTCGGCATGAATTACGCGCCCGATGATAATCCACTGGAGAAGCTGAAAGAACGCTCGAACGGCCTCGTTTCCGTCTACGCACAGGGTGCGGATTATCACGACATCATCAAGCCGCGCCTGAAAGAGATGGCGCATCTGCTCGCGCGCGAGAGCAATGCGCAGGCCAAGGTTTTCGTCGATACCGCACCGGTGATGGAAAAGCCGCTTTCCGCGGCCGCGGGCCTAGGCTGGCAGGGGAAACATACAGTTCTGGTTTCACGTGAATTTGGCTCATGGCTGTTTCTCGGCGCAATCTTCACAGATGCAGAACTGGAGCCCGACGCGCCTTCGCTGGACCATTGCGGCTCCTGCACGCGCTGTCTCGATATCTGCCCGACCGATGCTTTTCCGCAACCTTACCAGCTCGACTCGCGCAAATGCATTTCCTATCTGACCATCGAGCACAAGGGACCAATCCCGCACGAATTGCGGCGAAAATTCGGCAACCGGATTTTCGGTTGCGACGACTGCCTTGCCGTCTGTCCCTGGAACAAATTCGCGAAAGCCGCGCGCGAGCAGAAATTGCTTTCGCGCCGCGATATCGGCCTGATGCCGCTTGCCGACCTGCTCGAGCTCGACGATGCCACATTCAGGCGGCTATTCGCCAAGACACCAGTGAAGCGCACGGGCTGGGTGCGCTTCATGAGAAACTGCCTGATTGCCGCTGGCAATTCGAACGATGCAGCGCTTACCGAGCCTGTCGCCGCTTTATTGAATAACGACAATGCGCTTATTCGTGGCGCTGCCATATGGGCACTTTCAAACCTGTCGCGAGAAAAACTTCGGCAAGAAAAACCAAAGCATGCCGGAGAACAGGACCCTGATGTCCGCCTGGAATGGGAATTGGCTCTTGCCTAATCATCCATTTTAAGTGCCGCGATAAACGCTTCCTGCGGGATATCGACCTTGCCGAATTGGCGCATTTTCTTTTTGCCTTTTTTCTGCTTGTCCAGCAATTTTCGTTTACGCGTGATGTCGCCGCCATAGCATTTCGCCGTAACATCTTTCCTCAGCGCACGAATAGTTTCGCGCGCGATGATCTTGCCGCCGATGGCCGCCTGAATCGGAATCTGGAACATATGCTGCGGGATCAGGTCTTTCAGCTTTTCGCACATCACGCGGCCACGACTTTCGGCGCGCGTCTTGTGCACCAGCATGGAGAGCGCGTCCACCGGCTCTTCGTTGACCAGAATGGACAGCTTGACGAGATCGCCCTCGCGATAATCGGTAATCGTGTAATCGAAAGAGGCATAGCCCTTCGATACGGATTTCAAGCGATCGTAAAAATCGAACACCACTTCGTTCAGCGGCAGATCGTAAACCAGTTTTGCCCTGCTGCCGACATAAGTGAGGCCCGCCTGTTCGCCGCGCCGGTCCTGGCACAGTTTCAGCACGGAGCCCAGATAATCGTCGGGTGTTAGGATCGTCGCCCTGATCCACGGCTCATGAATGCTTTCGATCTTCACCACATCCGGCATGTCGGCGGGATTGTGCAGCTCGATCTCGGAACCGTCGGTTATCTTGATCTTGTAGATCACCGACGGCGCGGTAGCGATCAAGTCGAGATTGAACTCGCGTGTCAGCCGCTCCTGAATGATTTCAAGATGCAGCAGGCCTAGAAAACCACAGCGAAAACCAAAGCCTAAAGCGGCCGATGTTTCCATTTCGTAAGAAAAGCTCGCATCGTTCAGGCGCAGCTTGCCCATCGCCGCGCGCAGGGTTTCGAATTCGGCTGCATCGACCGGAAAGAGCCCACAGAACACGACAGGCTGCGCGGGCTTGAAACCGGGCAAGGCCGCCGCTGTGGGCTTTTTATCATCGGTGATCGTGTCGCCCACGCGCGTGTCGGCCACCTCCTTGATGCTTGCTGTGATGAAGCCGACTTCGCCGGGACCCAGGCTGTCGACATTCGTCATTTTCGGCGTGAACACGCCGACGCGATCCACTTCATAGGATGCGTTCGTGCCCATTAATTTGACACGCATGTTTTTCTTCAGCGTGCCGTCGATAATGCGCACCAGCACGACGACGCCCAGATAAGCATCGTACCAGCTATCGACCAGCAATGCCTTCAGCGGCGCATCGATATCGCCCTGCGGCGGCGGCAATTTGGCGACGATGGCTTCCAGCACGCCTTCGATATTCAAACCGGTTTTTGCCGAGATGGGTACGGCATCCGACGCATCGAGGCCGATCACTTCTTCGATCTGCTCGCGAATTCGTTCCGGCTCGGCGGCGGGCAGATCGATCTTGTTCAGTACAGTGATGATGTCATGATTAGCATCGATGGCATGATAGACATTGGCGAGCGTCTGCGCCTCTACCCCCTGGCTCGCATCGACCACAAGCAACGAGCCTTCGCAGGCTGCTAAGGAGCGCGAAACCTCATAGGCAAAATCCACATGACCGGGCGTGTCCATCAGGTTAAGGATATAGGTTTTGCCGTCTTTCGCTGTGTAATTGAGGCGCACGGTCTGCGCCTTGATAGTGATGCCGCGCTCGCGCTCGATATCCATATTGTCGAGCACCTGCTCGGTCATCTCGCGCGCGGTCAGCCCCCCTGTCGACTGGATCAGCCGGTCGGCCAGCGTCGACTTGCCATGGTCGATATGGGCGATGATCGAGAAATTGCGGATCTGATCGAAAGTTCGGGTAGTCATTGGAAAACTGATAGCAAAGTCACAAGGATAAACAACCTTCTGGACGCGAAAACCCTGATCGAATAGGGCTTATTTGAGTATTTTTAAAGGTGCGCCATGTTTACGATCGCCGTTGTGGTCCGAAAGAAGCCGGAAATATCGCAGGAAGAATTTCGCCGGATATGGAAAGAGGTCTATGGCCCGATGTACCGGCAAATACCGCAGGTCAAATCCTATATTCAGTATCATCTTGCCGACCGCCGCAAGGACGATAGTGAAGATCCCATCGACGGCATTACCATGCTCAGTTTCGATTCAGAGGAAGATATGCAGGCTGCCTGGCAAACCGATATTTACAAGGAAGCCGCCAAAATCCGCGAAAGCATTATGCGCGAAACCGCTATTGGCGTGCATGTCGCTTCAGTCGACGAGAAGATTGTGATCGTCTGATTTACTTGTGCCGTCCCATGGCCGAATGCCGTTTCGTATCGCGCATCAAAAGATAGACGACAAGCGATAACGCAATCACCCCGTTCAGGTAATAGAAGAACCATTGCTCGTGGCCGACGGTCTTGAACCACAGCGCCACCGAATCCACGCTGCCACCGAATATGGAAACCGTGAGCGCAAACGGGACGCCGACGCCGGTGGCGCGCACGCTTGTCGGGAACAGCTCGGCCTTCACGACGGCATTGATCGACGTGTAACCGGAAACGATCAGCCAGGCGGTAGCGATCAGTAAGAATGCTTCGAGCGGTCCCTGCGCCGCCTGCAGGCTGGTGAGAATGGGAATGGTGAACAGCGTGCCTGCAACACCGAACCCCACCAGCAGCCATTTGCGGCCGATCTTGTCGGAGATGGCGCCATAAACCGGCTGCAGGCACATGGCAAAGATCAGGGAACCCGCCGTTACCAGCGTGGTCTGGTCATCGGTCAGCTTCACAGACAGTTTCAGGAATTTCTGCATATAGGTGGTATAGGTATAAAATGCCGCGGTGCCGCCCATTGTGAGGCCTACGACAAGCAGCACCTCGCGCGGGTAATTCAAAAGCGCCCGCAACGAAGACTGACGATGCCGCACTTTCTGCGCACCCACAAATGCCTCCGTTTCATGCAAATTGCGGCGCATGAGCAGCGCGACCAGCGCCAGTGCCGCGCCGATAAAGAAGGGAATGCGCCAGCCGAAGGCGCGCAATTCTTCCGGCGTCAGCACGAATTTCTGCAGCACGAGCAAAACGAGGATGGCGCAGAGTTGCCCGCCGATCAGCGTGACATATTGAAAGCTCGAATAGAAACCGCGGTGTTTTTCATGCGCCACCTCGCTTAGATAGGTTGCGCTGGTTCCATATTCGCCGCCAAGGCTCAAACCTTGCAGAATGCGCGCAAAGCCGAGCAGAACGGGCGCCATGACGCCTGCCTGCGCATAAGTGGGGGCAATCGCTATCATTAGCGAGCCGAAACACATCAAAAGCACCGAAAGCATGAGCGCATTGCGCCGCCCGTAATGATCGGCGAGATGCCCGAACAGCCAGCCGC
Source organism: uncultured Alphaproteobacteria bacterium (assembly GCA_963714065.1). Lineage (GTDB taxonomy): Bacteria > Pseudomonadota > Alphaproteobacteria > Rhizobiales > UBA4765 > JAZKID01. The sequence goes on from OY970226.1 coordinate 1,139,061, forward strand.
CAATGGGGCGCACGATGAAGCCGGCGGCAAATAAAAGCGCCGCATTCAATTGTTGCACGACCGGATCTTCGGCCGGGAAAAAGGCCGGCGCGAAATAAAGAGAAAACGCCGCATAGGCGTAAAAATCATACCATTCGACGAGATTGCCGGCAGAGCCGATGAAAATCGCCTTAAGGCGCCGCCGCATATCGGCAAGATCTGTATCTTTCATGTTTTCCTCGGCTTACTGCGCCGTCCAGCCGCCATCCATGCTCAAATTGGCACCGGTGATATTTTTTGCCATGTCCGAACATAAATAAAGCGCCAGCGCCGCTACTTCCTCGACCGCCACGAACTGTTTCGTCGGTTGCGCTTTCAGCAATACATCGTTGATGACCTCCTCGCGCGTGAGCTTGCGCGCAGCCATCGTGTCGGGAATTTGTTTTTCGACCAGAGGCGTCCACACATAGCCGGGCGAAATGGCGTTCACCGTAATGCCGAAACTTGCGACTTCCAGCGCCACGGATTTCGTGAACCCCGCAATGCCGTGCTTTGCCGCGACATAAGCGCTCTTGAATGGCGATGCGACCAGCGAATGCGCGGAGGCCGTGCTGATCACGCGCCCCCACTTCTTCATTTTCATATGCGGAATACATAAACGCGTGGCGTAAAACGCGGCACTCAGGTTAAGCGCGATGATCGCTTCCCATGTCTCAAGCGGAAATTCTTCCACCGGCGCCACATGCTGGATGCCTGCATTGTTGACCAGGATATCCGGCCCGCCCAGCTTCTGCGCAAGTTTCACCAATTCGGCGGCCCCCTCGGGTTTCGAAATATCGGCTGGCGAAAACTCTACTTTCACGCCAAAACTGCCTGCAATTTGCGAGGCCGTTTTGGCGTTATCGGCCGGATCTCCCAAGCCGTTCAGCACGATATTGGCGCCCGCCTTTGCCAGCTCCCGCGCAATGCCAAGGCCGATTCCGGAGGTGGAGCCCGTAACGATTGCCGTCTTTCCCTGAAGCATAATTTTTCTCCCCTGCCCTTGTCTGCCCTTAATCTGCCCCTTGGCGGCGGCAGCGCCTCTCGGCTATGACCATGGCATGATTTTGGCACGGCGAAAATCGATCCCCGTAAATATCCGCAATATCCAGGTGGGCGGCGGTGCGCCCATTGTCGTGCAGTCAATGACCAATACCGACACGGCCGATGCGCAAGCAACCGCAAAACAGGTGGAAGCCCTGTATCATGCCGGTTCGGAACTGGTGCGCATTACGGTCGACCGCGACGAGGCGGCAGCCGCCGTGCCTTGTATAAAAGAGGCGCTGCTGAAGAGAAATATCGCCGTGCCGCTGATCGGCGACTTCCATTACATCGGCCACAAGCTTTTAAAGGATCATCCTGCTTGTGCGGAAGCGCTCGACAAATACCGGATCAATCCGGGCAATGTTGGCTTCAGGGATAAAAAGGATGCGCAGTTCTCGGCCATCATCGATATGGCGCTTCATTATGACAAACCCGTGCGCATCGGCGTCAACTGGGGCTCTCTGGATGAGGCGCTGCTGACACGATTGATGGACGAGAATGCAAAAAGCGCACAGCCGCTGACGGCGCGCGAAGTAACGCGCGAAGCCGTGGTTCAGTCCGCGCTGCTCTCCGCCGCGCGCGCGGAGGAACTGAGCTTGCCGCGCGGAAAAATCATTCTCTCCGCCAAAACCAGCCAGGTGCAGGATACGATTGCGATCTATGCCGAGCTTGCCGCACGCGCCGATTATGCATTACATCTCGGGCTTACCGAAGCGGGCATGGGATCGAAAGGCATTGTTGCGTCATGCGTGGCACTCGCACCGCTCTTGCAGCAGGGTATCGGCGATACCATTCGCTGCTCATTGACGCCCGAGCCGAACGGCGACCGCACGCTGGAAGTGAAAGTGGCGCAGGAAATTCTGCAGACCATGGGCCTGCGTACCTTCCAGCCGCTTGTTGCCGCCTGCCCCGGTTGCGGACGCACGACTTCGACCGTGTTTCAGGAACTGGCTTCCAATATCCAGAACTGGATTTACGCTTCCATGCCGGAATGGAAAGCGCGCTATCCCGGTATCGAAAATCTCAACATTGCGGTGATGGGTTGCATCGTCAACGGCCCCGGCGAAAGCAAGTATGCCGATATCGGCATTTCCCTGCCCGGCACGGGCGAGCAGCCGGTTGCGCCCGTTTTCATCGATGGAAAAAAAGCCGCAACGCTGCGTGGCGCGACTCTAGCCGACGATTTCAAGATGATGGTGCAGGATTATATCGAGAAGCGTTACGATACGCGCCCTGCCAAATAAGCGGGGAGCGCCCGCAGATTGTCTGCCCTGCTGAAACCTTCCAGCGCTTCTTCCGCCTGCTGCGCATAAGCTTTGAGCCTTGCCCGCGCTGCATCAACACCAAGCAATGACACCAGCGTTGCCTTCCCGGCTTTCGCATCTTTCGCAACCGTCTTGCCTGCTTTTTCCTGCGAGCCTGTGGCATCAAGAAGATCGTCAGCCAATTGATAAAGCAGGCCGAGATTTTCGCCGTAGCGTGTCAATTGCGCAAGCTGCTGCTCCGAAGCAGAACCGAGCAAGGCGCCTGCACGCACGGCATAACGGATCAGCGCGCCGGTTTTTTTCGCCTGCAGATCCAGAATTTGCGCTTCGGTGAATTCAGGCCGGATATTTTCGAAACGCCCCTCCGCTGCAAGGTCGAGCATCTGCCCGCCTGCCATACCGGCCGCGCCGGATGCCATGCTCAATTCCGAGATCAGCGACAGGCGGATGGCAGGCGCTATATTGCCGGCATTCGCCAAAATTTCGAAAGCAAGCGTGAGCAGCGCGTCGCCCGCAAGAATAGCCGTTGCTTCGTCATAGGCGACATGAAGGGTCGGCCGCCCGCGGCGTAAACTGTCATTATCCATGCTCGGCAGATCGTCATGCACCAGGGAATAGCAATGCACGCATTCAAGGCTTGCAGCCGCGTGCAGACTGATTTCGTCTTTTACGTCGAGCAGACGCGCGCATTCGATCAGCAAAAACGGCCGCATGCGTTTGCCCGCGCCCAAGGCGGCGTAGCGCATCGCCTCATGTAGACGCGGCTGGTAAAGCCCGTTATCCAGCAGACCGGAAAGATAATGCTCCATCCTATCTGCAATAGCGGCCAGGCTTTGTTCAAACGATTGCGCCATCAGCCGCGCAGGCTCGCGCCCGTCGCCTTGGCAACCGCCGCGACGATTTTCTGCGACACCGCCTCGATTTCGGCATCCGTCATCGTTTTATCCTGCGGCTGCAGGGTGACCTCAACGGCAAGCGATTTCTTGTCCGCGGGAATACCCGCACCCTGATACACGTCGAACACGCCGATCTTCGCGATCAGGGTTTTTTCGGCACCGCGCACGGCCTTGACCAGTTCGGCTGCATCCGTTTTTCCGTCGACGATGAACGCGAAATCGCGGCGCACAGGCTGTAGCGCGCTCAACTGCAATTTTGGCTTGGTGCGCACGGCTCTCTCTTTCGACGCCGGCAAGGCGCCGATGAAAATTTCGAAAGCGGCGGCCGCGCTTACCATATCGTAAGCTTCGAGAATTTTGGGATGCAGTTCGCCGAAATGCGCAAGTATGTTCGGGCCCAAACGCACCGTGCCCGAGCGGCCGGGGTGATACCAGGAAGGCGCCTCGCGCGCGAGCTGGGCATTTTCCGAAGCACCAAGCGCGCTCAAAACCGCGAGGCAATCGGCCTTCACATCGTAGACATCGACCGGATTTTCCTTGCGCGACCAGTGACGGCCCGTGCCCGCAATTTTCGCAAGATCGGTCCGCACGCCGCAAGCGTGGATTTTCTGATCCTCGGGCTTCGTTCCCAAAAACGCCTGCCCGACCTCGAACAAAGCAAGATCGCCAAAGCCGCGATCCATATTTTGTTTTGCGCTGGCGATCAGGCCCGGCAACAGGCTCGGGCGCATGGCCGTCATGTCGGCCGAAATCGGATTAACGACATTCAGCGCTTCATGCCCACCTCCGAAAAGCATGGACCTGTCATGCGGGATGAACGACCATGTCACGGCTTCGGCAAAACCGCGCATGGCAAGGGCGCGCTGCGCAACCCCCTTACGCTTTTGCGCCAATGTGAGTACCGGCATGCTGACATGGCCCGCGCGCGGCAGCGGTGTCGCATGCAAGCGGTCGAACCCGGCAATGCGGATGACTTCCTCGACGAGATCGGCCTTGGTCTTGACATCGGGACGCCAGCTTGGCGGCGAAATACGCCATTCGTCATGCGCGCCGGAAAGGAAAAAGCCTAAGCTTTCCAGGATAACTTTTATTTCCTGATGCAGGATCTCGGTACCGGTGAGGCGCTTGACCTCGGTCGACGGGAAACGGATGACACGCTCGTCGTCTGGAATATTACTGTGACTGACCGCTTCAGATGCCTGCCCGCCGCAAAATTCAAGCGCCAGCCTTGTCGCAAAATCGAGGCCGGGAAGCACGCTTTGCGGATCGACGCCGCGCTCGAAGCGGTAGCGCGCATCCGACACGATACCGAGCTTGCGGCCCGTACGCGCGATATTCAGCGGGTCCCATAAGGCGCATTCGATCAGCACATTTTTCGTATTTTCATCGCAGCCCGTGGCCTCGCCGCCCATGATGCCCGCAAGCGATATGGCCCCCGTGTCGTCGGCGATGACGCACATGCTTTCATCGAGCGTATAGGTTTTGCCGTCGAGCGCTTTCAGAGTCTCGTTCTTTTTGGCAGCACGCACGGTGAGAGCGCCTTTCACCTTGTCGGCATCGAACACATGCAGCGGCCGCGCGCGATCGAAGGTGATGTAATTGGTGATATCGACCAACGCGTTGATGGGGCGCAGACCGACAGCCTTCAGCCGCTGCTGCAACCATTCCGGTGAAGCGCCGTTCCTGACATTCTTGACAAGGCGCAGGGCGAAAGCCTGACACCATTGCGGATTTTCCGGCAGATCGACCTTAAGCGGCGCTGAGCAGGGAAAATCGCCTTTGACGGGTTCGATTTTATTTTCTTTCAGATCGCCAAGACCGGCTGCCGCCAGATCCCGCGCAATGCCGCGCACGCCCGTGCAATCGGGCCGGTTCGGCGTGAGCGCAATTTCGATAACCGGCTCATCGAGCTTGGCCCATTGCGCATAAACCTGACCGACAGGCGCGCTCTCGGGCAGATCGAGAATGCCGTCCGATTCTTCCGACAGTTCCAGTTCCGCACCGGAGCAGAGCATGCCATGGCTTTCCACGCCGCGGATCTTGCCGACATCGAGCGTAAAATCCTTGCCTGGAATATAGGTGCCCGGCCTTGCGAACACGGCCTTCATGCCCGCGCGCGCATTCGGCGCACCGCACACAACCTGAATATATTTTTTTTGGCCTACCGCTTCTCTACTTGAGGCCAAGCCGCTACCGACATCGATCATGCACAGGCGCAACCTGTCGGCATTCGGATGCTTTTCGGCAGAGATGACCTCAGCGATAACGAAATCTTTTAAGCTTTTGCCCGGATCGTCGATATTCTCTACCTCAAGGCCGATTTTGGTCAGCATTTCGGCAATTTCATCCGCGCCCGCGCGCGTATCGAGATGCTCTTTCAGCCATGAGAGGGTGAATTTCATGAACTCAACCCCCGCAGCAGACTTGGGATATCGAGTGGTGCAAAGCCATAATGCGAAATCCAGCGTATGTCGCCTGAGAAGAAATCGCGCAGGTCCGGCATGCCGTATTTGAGCATGGCAAGACGGTCGATGCCCATGCCGAAGGCAAAGCCCTGATAGACATCCGGATCTAGATCGCAATTTTTGAGAACATGCGGGTGCACCATGCCGCAGCCCAAAATCTCCATCCAGTCATTGCCTTCACCGAAACGTACTTCGCCGCCTTCGCGCGCACACTGGATATCGACTTCCGCCGACGGTTCGGTGAACGGAAAATAGGACGGGCGGAAACGCATCTTCACGGCCGGCACCTCGAAAAAAGCCTTGCAGAATTCTTCCAGACACCATTTCAGATGGCCCATATGCGCACGCTGGTCGATCACAAGTCCTTCGACCTGATGGAACATCGGTGTGTGCGTTTGATCCGAATCGTGCCGGTAAGTGCGGCCCGGAATGATAATGCGGATCGGCGGTTTTTGCGCCTTCATGGTGCGTACCTGCACGGGGGATGTGTGCGTGCGCAACACGAGCTTCGTGCCGTCCGCCTGTTGCGGCATGAAAAACGTATCGTGCATGTCGCGCGCCGGGTGGCCTTCCGGAAAATTCAGCAGCGTGAAATTATTCTCGTCACTTTCGATATCGGGCCCTTCGGCCACGGAAAAACCCATGTCGTGAAAAATCGCCGCAATCTCATCCAGTACCTGCGTGATCGGATGAATGCGCCCGGTCTCGAACCCAGCCGATGGCACGGGCAGGGTGATATCGGCACGCTCGGTATTCAAGCGCTGATCCAGATTTGCCTTGTAGAGCACCGTTTTTTTCTCAAGCAGGGCCTGCGTGACCTTGTCTTTCAACCCGTTGATGAGCGGGCCTTTGCTCTTGCGCTCTTCCGGCGACATCGTACCCAGCGTTTTGAGCAGTTCGGAAATACTGCCTTTTTTGCCAAGAGCCGAAACGCGCACGCTCTCGAGCGCGGCATCGTCGGATGCTGCGGCGATGGCCTGCAGGAGGGATTGTTCGAGAGAGGAAATGTCGGTCATAAGAATCGCTCCCAGAATGTCATTCTGAGGCGAAGCCGAAGAATCTCACATTACAAAGCTAGAGATCCTTCGCTACGCTCAGGATGACATAATAGCTAGGCCGCTTTCGGCAGCGCGGCCTTGGCCTGCTCGACGATCAGCTTGAACGCGGCCGGCTCATGGATCGCAAGCTCGGAAAGGATCTTACGATCTACCGTAACGCCCGCAAAACCAAGACCCGAAATGAACTTCGAATAGGTCAGCGTGGGCTCGAGTGCGCGGACGGCGGCATTGATGCGCTGGATCCACAGCGAGCGGAAATTGCGTTTTTTAAGCTTGCGCCCCCTATAGGCATATTGCTGCGCACGCTCCACCGCGTTCTTGGCGGCTCTGATCGTGTTCTTGCGGCGGCCGAAAAAGCCTTTTGCGGCTTTACGGACCTTCTTGTGCTTGGCGTGTGACGTTACGCCACGTTTGACGCGGGCCATGTGATTTTTTCTCCTTTAAGCTCTAAATTGATGCGTGATCTTATCCAAAAAGTACGAGGGACTTTTCGGGATCACGCATTTTTGTTGACGCATAATCTTGTCCGAAAAGTCTGCAACTTTTCGGGATTATGCATATGGCATCCATTTGATGATCTTGGCGGCATCGCCGGCGGCGGCGATGGTGGTGCCGCGCTGATTGCGGATCTGCTTGTTCGTCCGCTTGATCATGCCGTGGCGCTTGCCGGCCTGGGTGAGCTTCACCTTGCGCTTGGCCGTGAGCTTGAAGCGTTTTTTCACGCCGCTTTTGGTCTTCAGTTTGGGCACTTTGCTTCTCCATTATGTTGAGCCAGTTCGGCCTTGCGGCCTCGTGGCTAGCTAAAAAGCGCGGGGAACGCCCGCGCCGAGCAGATCAAGGCGTCCCTATTAGCCCGCCTGCCGGAGGCGGTTATGGCGGAAAAGGGCAGGAAATGCAAGAAAAATAGAAAAAACAGGCCCCGGCGAACTACTCGGTCGCTTGGTCTTCCTCGGCCGAAGCGTTCTCAAGCAGGCGGATCGGCTGCGAGTTTGTAAGTTTTACAACGAGCTTGTCAAAAGCCTTCTCGATACTGTCCCCGAACTCGCCGCTGAAGGCGTGATCTGCATCGCTCGCGCATGCTTTCATAAGGGACTGGCCCCTGCTTGAACCGTCAGGGTTTTCCAAACCTGAAGTAAAAAATCCACCCTCTGTTCCCCCTTTCTTAAGTATGTCCCATATTCCCCATTTGTAAGAACGTGTGCCCGCATCTATGCGCTGCCTCATTGCAGAAAAATGTAATCTTTGCCACCGGAACCAGCTCGGCCCTCTTTCGCCGCCATCATTATTGCGAAGACCGATCCTCGGTGAATCGCCCCCGCTCAGATCCTCTCCCGTGGCGAGAGTGGCATCGAAAGCCGATTGATATGATTTGAGGCTTGTTTCGATTTGTATGGTGTAGACTTCTACATCGATCTTCTTGCCCTCTCCATCTTCTAATTTTTGCAAATCCTTACAAGCAGGCGGTATATAAGTGACAGGGTCCTGCCCGGCAGCACCCGAATCTCTCTGCGCCACGCCATCGGATACGAAGACAACGATGTTGTGTCTTTTTTCTCTGTCGTTTGACGTCTTGATTTGCCGGACAGTTTCCGCCAAACCGACATTCAAATTCGTTCCCTCATTTACCGTTTCAGCGCCGTTGCTAAGATTAAAGGGCACACGTCCAAGCATGATAGGATCCTTGAGGCTATCAAGCATGCTGCGAACGTCGGTTTCGTTTTCATGTTTTGCTTTAAAAACTCGGCCCTTATATTCGTCATTATCGGTTTCGACCTTGTAATTAAAGCGCGTTAGAAAATAGGCAACGGTTTTATCCGCATTGCCGGGATCGATCTTGTCGGCTTCGGTGCTTATTTTCGTCAACATGTCTGCAAGCCCGGCCCTGATCACATCCATTTTAGGTTCATAGTCGGGAAGCACGCTTCCCGTTGGATTGCCTCCGGTATTACAATTAAAACCGATTGGTCTGTTATCGCCGTCATATCTACAATTATCGGGAATCATGTAATTCCTGTTGAGGGATCCATCGTCATGGCAGGTGAAATAGCACCCCTTCCAATTGGCATACCTCTGATAGCCGGGAATTCTTTTTGCTTTTTCGTCATCCTCCGTCCATGGCGTCATCCGCGGCAGAACGTTGCCTTTCGGCAGGCTCATGCTCGGCGAAGTGTCGAGCACGATGAAAAGATTCAATTTGTTGATGAAAGAGGACATGCCGGCGCGCGCCACGACATGCACTTCCATGTTGTTGATGCCGGCGATTTTCATCATGGTTGTCGGCAACTGAGTATCCCTGTAATCGACGACGACATCCTCTTTTCGCCCCGCCGGTCCCAATATCATGCCGGTATCGTCAATGGTCACGGTAAGTTTGGCGCGATCGAATCTGACCGCCTCGCCGCCGAAAATAAATTTTGTCGGAAAATTGGCGCTCACATATCTTTCTGCAACCTCCCTGAGATCTGCCTCGGTAGCTTCCTCTCCCCGCGCCTGCATCTCCCGCTTTTCCCGCGCCGCGGCGAGTGCCGCCGAATCAACCACCGCCTGCATTTCGGCCTGGATTTTGCTGCGCTCCGAATAATCGACGGCAACGCCGCTTGCGATCAGCACCGGCACGAGGCAGATGCCGAAAATCATCATCGTGTTCGCGCCTGTGCAATTTTTAAATTTTTTAATAATAGAACGCATAACACTGACTCGAAATTCTTCGCAGATCTTTCCAAAGTCTATACTAAGTAACTCGACATCCCGTGAATTAATTCGATTCAACTGTAATCGCATTTGAATAAGTTTGAAAAAATTAACGCGCGAGATGGCCGCAAGACGAAGAAAAGAATGACAAATTCCAACCGTTCGGCTAGCTTGCCCTCTGCCCTGCTAACCAAGCTGGCAGAAAGGATACTTCCCATGACCTATAAACTTTATTATGCTTCCGGCGCCTGTTCGCTCGCCGTACATGCCATCCTCAACGAGTTGAAAGTTCCCTACACCACCGAGAAAGTCGACCTGAAGAAACCCCGTACGCAGGAATTCATAAAGGTTAACCCGCGCGGTGCCGTGCCGGTCCTCGAGACCGACGGAAAAATCCTGCGCGAAGGTGCGGCGATTATCGTCACTTTGCTGGAAACGCACAAATCGCCGCTTTTGCCGGCAACCGGTTTTGAGCGCGCCAAGGCGCTGGAATGGCTGAGCTTTGCCAATGCCACCTTGCACCCTGCCTATGGCAAGGCTTTCGGCCTGGCCTATTTGCCGCTCGACGACAAAACGAAGGAAACGCTGAAGGGCGTTTACAGGACGCAGATCCAGAAATATTGGGACGAGGTGGAAACACAGGCGAAGAAGGAAGGCTATATTGCCGGCTCGCAGCCGACCGCAGGCGATTTCCTGCTGACCGTGATCGCCAACTGGACACCGGGCCTGTTCGGCGCGGAAGTGAAATTCGGACCGGCGACGCAGAACCTGCTGCGTTCCATCAGCGCGCGCCCAAGCTATCAGAAAGCGCTGACCGACGAAGGCGTGGAATATAAGGCGGTCGCTTGAATTGACCTTCATTGCGAGCGATAACCTCGCTCGCAATGACAAAAATGCAAAAAGCGTAAAATGACATCTCCCCAAAAGCCTCTCTCCGGCATTCGCGTATTGGAGCTTGCGCGCATACTGGCCGGGCCATGGGCCGGGCAATTGCTGGCCGATCTCGGTGCAGAAGTCGTCAAAATCGAAAAACCGGACGGCGGCGACGACACGCGCGCCTGGGGTCCGCCTTTCGTCGAAGGAGAGAACGGCGAAAATCTTGGGGCGGCCTATTATCATTGCTGCAATCGCGGCAAGAGTTCGCGCGCCATCGATTTTCAAAACAGGGAAGGGCGCGCGCAGATCATCGATCTGGCAAGGCAGAGCGATATTCTGATCGAGAATTTCAAGGTCGGCAATTTGAAAAAATACGGCCTCGATTACCAGTCGTTAAAAAGCATAAATCCGCGCCTGATCTATTGCTCCATCACGGGCTTCGGGCAGAACGGCCCTTATGCCGCGCGTGCCGGTTACGACTTCATGATCCAGGCCATGTCCGGCGCCATGAGCGTGACAGGAGAGGCAAATGGTCCGCCGCTGAAGACAGGTTTTGCCATCGCCGATCTGTTCACGGCACATTACGCCGTTGCCGGCATATTGGCAGCACTGCACAAGCGGAACGAAACCGGCGAAGGCGCCTATCTCGATCTCTCCTTGCTCGATTGCATGGTTGCATCCTTGGCAAACCAGGCCATGAATTACCTTGTGTCCGGCAAGGCGCCGCACAGGCTTGGCAATTCGCATCCGAATATCGTGCCCTATGATGCCTTTCCCGTGCGCGACGGGCATATCGTCATCGCTACCGGCAGCGACCGGCAATATTTCGACCTGTGCGACGTGCTGAAGGCGGCCGATCTGAAAACAAATCCCGATTATGCCACCAATGCGCAACGCGTGATGCATCGAGATGTGCTAACACCTAAATTGAGCGAGCATACGAAGCGCTTCGGTAAAAACGAGCTGCTTGCGGCACTGGAAAAGAAGTCGGTGCCCGCCGGACCGATCAACACGATCGAAGAAATGTTCGACGATCCGCAAGTCATTGCGCGCGGCCTGCGCACGAGCCTGCCCTGCCCGGAAACCAAAGGCAGCAGCATTCCGACCGTGCGTTGCCCTATCGTCATGAACGGGCAGGTTTTAAGCGCGCAAACGCCGAGCCCGCCCCTAAAAAAATAATCTCGCAAAAATAATATTGAATATGACGCCGCATTTGGGGGTTTCGCGGCATCTGGCAATCTGTTAGTTGACTGTCGATGACTGCCGCCCCCTTTTCGGCCGAACCCTATCTGATCCCCCATTCCCGCTGGATGCGCGAGGAGATCGCAAATCTCTTCGACCTGCCTTTTCCCGATCTCGTTTTCGCAGCGCAAAGCGTTCATCGCGCGCATTTCAAGCCGGACGAAGTGCAGCTTTCGCAGCTTCTGTCGATCAAGACCGGCGGCTGCCCGGAAGATTGCGGCTATTGCAGCCAGTCGGCGCACGCAAAAACCGGCCTGAAAGCCTCGAGCCTGATGGATGTCGAAGCAGTTCTTGCCGCGGCACGGGCTGCAAAACAGGGCGGCGCGCAGCGCTTTTGCATGGGCGCGGCTTGGCGCTCGCCGAAAGACCGCGATATGGACGAACTTTGCGAGATGGTGCGCGGCGTCAAAGCACAGGGGCTGGAAACCTGCATGACACTCGGCATGCTGACGCCGTCGCAAGCAAAACGGCTGGCCGAGGCCGGGCTCGATTTTTACAACCACAATATCGATACGGGCCCCGAATATTACAAGCTGATGGTGACCACGCGCTGCTTCGAGGATCGCATCGAAACGCTGAACCATGTGCGCGAGGCGGGCATGAAGACCTGCTGCGGCGGGATTATCGGCATGGGCGAAAGCCGCTCCGACCGCATCGACATGCTGCATGTTCTGTCGACATTACCCGAACATCCGCAATCGGTTCCGATCAACGCGCTCGTGCGCATCGACGGCACGAAACTGGCCGATGCCGCCGGGATAGACGAAATCGAATTCGTACGCACGATCGCGGTTGCACGCCTGACGATGCCGAAATCCGTCGTCCGGCTTTCGGCCGGGCGCGAGCAGATGAGCGAGGCTTTTCAGGCGCTCTGCCTGCTTGCCGGCGCCAATTCCATTTTTATCGGCGAGAAACTTCTGACGACCAAAAATCCGGGCCGCGACCGCGACGACGATCTTCTGCACAAGCTTGGCGTCAAGCCCATGCAAATGAGCGCATGACGGCTGCCGCTCTCGAATCTTATGAAAATTTCCTGCGCGGCCTGCGGCGCAAGGATCGGCTGCGCACGCTTGCGCCCGCCTGCGGCACGGATTTTACATCCAACGACTATCTCGCTTTCAGCAGACATCCGCGTTTGAAATCCGCCATCTCAAACGCGCTTGAGAACGGCACTCCTGTCGGTGCAGGCGGCTCGCGGCTGCTGCGCGGCAATCACCCGGAGCATGAAGCGCTGGAAGAAGACGCCGCACGTTTCTTTTCTGCCGGAAGCGCTCTTTTCTTCGGCAGCGGCTATCTCGCCAATTTTGCGTTGCTGTCGACGCTGCCGCAGAAAGCGGACCTGATCGTTTACGACGAACTGGTTCATGCCAGCGCGCATGACGGCATGCGTGCCGGCCGCGCCCATGCCATACCTGCCAAGCATAACGATGTTTCATCTCTCGCGGACATCATTCGCGATTGGCGCGCCAAGGGCGGCAGGGGACGCGTCTGGATTATTGTCGAAAGCCTCTACAGCATGGATGGCGATCGCGCGCCGCTTGCGGACCTCGCCAGGCTTGCCGATAGCCCCGACATTTTTCTGATCATCGATGAAGCGCATGCAACGGGTGTTTATGGTACGCAAGGACGCGGCCTGACGAACGAGCTGGAAAGCAGGGAAAATATTATTTGCCTTCACACTTGCGGCAAGGCGCTCGGCATAGCGGGCGGTATCGTTACGCTCAACCCTCTGTTGCGCGAATATCTCATAAACCGGGCGCGGCCATTCATCTATGCAACGGCGCCTTCTCCCCTGATTGCCGTTGCCGTCCGCGAAGCGCTGCGGATTTCGCAGGAAGAGCCTGAGCATCGGGAAAAATTGCAAAAGCTGATTGCGTTTGCAAATGGGATTTTCACAAAAACTTTCGGCACACCGAGCGGTTCGCAAATTCTGCCTGTTATTGTCGGAAGCAATGCCCGCGCCATACAGCTTGCACAAGAAATGCGGGAGAAAGGTTTCGATCTTCGCGCCATTCGTCCGCCAACCGTGCCGGAAGGCACAGCACGCTTGCGTGCTTCCATCACACTCCATGCCGACAACATACAGATTGCGGACATGTTCGGCGCACTCGCCGAGGCGATGGACGGCTAATATGCAGCACTTCGTCATTACGGGAACGGATACGGGTGCCGGCAAAACCGTTTTTGCGGCGGCGCTGACATCGGCGCTTGGCGCTGCTTACTGGAAACCCATCCAGGCAGGGCTTAATCAAGCAACCGACAGCGAAACCGTTTCCTATCTTGCCGATCTTCCAAAGACACGACTTCTGCCGGAGCTTTACCGTTTCAAGGCACCGTGCTCGCCGCATTATGCGGCAGAGATGGAAAATAAGATCATCGATACGGAAAAGCTCGTTATACCTGCAGCTTCGCCGCTTGTCATTGAAGGCGCCGGCGGCGTTCTCGTTCCCCTGACGAGGAACATCGTCTACGCCGATATTTTCGCGCGCTGGGGCATGCCCGTCATTCTGGTGAGCCGCACCGCGCTTGGCACCATCAACCATACGCTTTTATCGTTTGAGGCCTTGCGGTGCCGGCATGTCGATATTATGGGGGTCGTCTTTAACGGCGAAGAAAATCCCGATACCGAACGCACGATTTGCGAAATGGGGCGGGTGCGCCATCTTGGACGGCTGCCTTTTCTCGATCCCTTAACGCCAAAAACCCTGCAATCGGCCTTCGCGACTGGGTTTGATCCCGCCGTATTTACCTCTAAAAAGGTGGCGTGAGCAATCATCCCGTCTGGCATCCCTATACGCAGCATGCGCTGGAGCCGCCTGCGATCAATATTGCGCGCAGCGAAGGTGCGCGCCTTATCACGCATGACGGGAAAGAAATCATCGATGCGATTTCTTCCTGGTGGGTGATCACGCACGGCCACCGGCATCCGAAAATCGTTGCCGCCGTCTGCGAGGCCGCGCAGAAACTGGACCAGATTATTTTTGCGGGCTTCACGCATGATTACGCCGAAAGACTGGCGCATAAGCTTATTGCGGTTGCGCCCGCAGGCCTCAGCCACGTGTTTTTTTCCGACAGTGGTTCGATCTGCGTTGAAGTCGCCGTAAAAATGGCGCTCGGATTTTTCCGCAATAGCGGCGTGCCGCGCTCTCGCATCGCCGTCATGCAGCACGGCTATCATGGCGATACGGTCGGCGGCATGTCGCTGAGCGCGCGCAGCGTCTTCAACGAAGCCTGCGAAAGCCTGTTGTTTTCCACCGAAACAATTCCGTTCCCGCAGCCGGGGCAGGAGCAGGCCACATGCAATGCATTCGAAGCGCTATGCCAAAGCGGCGAGGTTGCAGCACTCGTGATCGAGCCGCTGATCTGCGGCGCCGGCGGCATGAAAATATATGCACCATCTGTCCTCTCGAAATTGCGGGAGATTTCACAAAAATATGGCACGCTGCTGATTGCCGACGAGGTCATGACCGGCTTCGGCCGCACGGGAACGCTTTTTGCCTGCGAGCAGGCGAATGTAACACCGGATATCCTGTGCCTTTCGAAAGGCCTGAGCGGCGGCGCACTGCCGCTTGCCGCCACATTGTGCAAACGGAAGATTTTCGAGGCGCATTTGTCTCAAGACCGCGCGCGCGGCTTTTTCCACTCGAGTTCCTATACCGCCAACGCGCTTGCCTGCGCTGCGGCCCTTGCCAATATTGACATATGGGAAACCGAGCCCGTGTTCACGCGTATCGCACAACTCGAAACCATGCAAAGAAACTTCCTGTCGCGATTTAGCGCCAGCCATCGCTTCGGCAATATAAGGCAGATCGGAACCATCGCGGCGCTTGATCTTGATGTCGCCGATGCCGGCTATCTTGCGCAAGCCGGATTGCGGCTTCGGGAATTTTTTCTTGCGCGCGGTATTCTCCTGCGGCCTCTCGGCAATGTCATTTATGTCATGCCCCCCTATTGCATCAACGAAGAGGAGTTGGGCCGCATTTACGATGCCATCGCAGAGGTGGAACGACAGTTCTGATGGCAAGATCGAGCAAAATTATTGCCTGCGGGCATGCCGTACCGCCTCGCTGCATCGAGAATGCGGAAATCGAGCGCCGTCTTGATCTGGAGCCCGGCTGGATCGAGCGGCGGACCGGCATCAGGTACAGATTTCATGCCGATGCCGGCATGACGCTTGCCGATCTTGCCGCGCAAGCGGGCGAGACAGCGCTTGCCGCCACGCCGCTCAAACGCAAAGACATCGGCCTTGTCGTGCTCGCGACATCGACGCCGGACCAATTATTGCCGCCCTCTGCGCCCCTTGTCGCACACCGGCTCGGTCTCTCTCATGTGAGCGCGTTCGATCTCGCCGGTGCCTGTGCGGGTTATGTTCATGCCTTTTCCATGGCGGATGCTTTTGTCCGCGCGCATGAAAAACCTGCCCTCGTTATTGCGGCCAATCTTCTCAGCCGCCGTATCGATTGGGAAGAAAAGGAAAGCGCCGTTCTTTTTGCCGATGCCGCGGGTGCAACTATTCTGGCGCCTTCCGAAAACCCCCAGCAAGGCCTCATGAGTCTTTCTTCGCGCACTGATGGCAATCACTATGGCCTGCTTGGCGTCAAAACCGGCGGGAGCAGCAAACCTTTTGCAGCAGGAACCGCGACCAGAGAAACACTGATACATGTCGAAAACGGAAAGGAACTCTATCGCGCCGCCATCGAATTGATGACGGTGACGGCCGGGCAGGCGCTTGCGCAGGCAAGTCTTTCCGCAGAAAAAATCGACCACTTCATTCCGCATCAGGCCAATCGCCGCATTTCGCTGGCCGTTTGCGGGAATTTGGGTATCGGCCAGGAAAAACTGGTTTCGACCATCGAGGATTACGGCAACTCGTCGGCAGCCACCATACCGCTGTCTCTCTCGCTGGCGTATAACAAAAAGCCTTTTACCGAAGGTAAGGCCATTTTGTTTTCGGCAGCAGGTGCCGGGATGACGGCGGCCTCACTGGTTTTTATCGTTTAAGATCGAAGAATTTCTTAATCTCTTTTTTCTCTGCCCTGAAACGCAGGCGGCAATTTTATTCTTTAAAGAATAATTTCCCTGCTTATTCCTGCAAGATTAATTTTCAAAATTATTCGGATAATTATGCTTATCCGTTATTTATTCTCGTCAGGTTTTCCTGCCTCGTTCCTTTATTGCGAACATCATAGCTTGCCTTTCGTTAGATGACTTTGTCATCGCAAAACAAAAGGAGAAGAAAATGACAAATCAACAGCGAGACAATCAAGGTCAATATACCGGCAAATCTTCCAAGTCGGGCTCAAGCGGATCCCGTTCCAGTTCAAGCAGCAGAAATCGCTGAACTTGGCTGAACTTGATTGCCGGAGAGAAACCGGGAGCCAAACGGCTCCCGGTTTTTTATGAAGCTACCCAAAAATGGGGTTATATTCTCAAGCGGCCTTAGCCCGCACTGCCGCCTCGATTTTGGCGACGTCGATCTTTCGCATATCCATCATTGCTGTAAACGCGCGCTTTGCCACATCGCCGCCCTTGGCCATCGCCTCGGTCAGGACGCGCGGCGTGATCTGCCACGACAGGCCCCATTTGTCCTTGCACCAGCCGCATTGGCTCTCTTGACCGCCGAAGCCTACGATCGCGTTCCAATAACGGTCGGTCTCCGCCTGGTCGTCGGTGGCAATCTGAAAAGAGAACGCCTCGCTGTGCTTGAATATATCTCCGCCGTTGAGCCCGATGCACGGCACGCCGCACACCGTGAACTCGACTGTCAGGACATCGCCCGCCTTGCCGCCTGGAAAGTCGGATGGTGCCTTATGTATCGCGCCGACTGCGCTGTCGGGAAAGGTCTGGGCGTAAAAGTGTGCGGCCTCTTCCGCGTCATGGTTGTACCACAGGCATATCGTGTTCTTTTTCATCGCTGCTCTCCTTTATTTGGTTATAGTCAATTCCGAAGTGGTGTCTTGCAGAGTTAATCGATGCTGATGGTAAAAACCATGTCGGCTATTTCTGATGTAGTTAAAGGCTGATTATGCCATAGTTTTATCGTAATGATGGCAGGCAGCTTACTTAATCTATAATCGTCAAGACCGGAATTACTCGGGCTTTCATTATTGCAGGCGCCGGGATAGCCGCAGCTGCCGCCCAAATGAATATACCGATTGATGAATGTAGCCTCCTGGAACTTTTCGGACCTATCGATGCCATCTGATTGATTCCAATCCACCCAAAAGTAATTAAGTCCCAGATCGCGCGCATTCGTGGGATGGAAAGATACCCAATTTCGCTCAAGCGGCGGACTGACGGCTATAAACGGTTTCATTTTCTTCAGCCAGGCGCTTAGCGGATAATGTGCTTCGGCGCGTTTTTGACGCGGATACCAGACCAGCTTATCCGGCAGCGGCACCAATGGCAGCACGTCCTTTTCTATCAAGGAGGGAGTGACTTTTGGATCCCATTTAAAATCGCCACCCCATATGGTGTAGCCAAAAAATTCTATCGTTACCAAGAAATAAGGATTAACGATCCAACGCGATTCCTCCGATAGGCCTTCAGGACTCTTATCCGACTTCCCATAATAGAACTGTCCGCTGATCCCCCACCATGGCTTGCCATCTTTTATCGCGCCGAAGACCTCCTGCAACGGGGTATAATCCCTCACTAAAACACCCTCGTAAGGTTTCATTTGCTTCTCGCGCTGCGTCAGCACTTGCGCTTTGGTTAGCCCGTCAAATTCTTGAGGTGAAGCGATGGCGATATTAACGGAATCCAACACTGCCTTATCACCTATCAGCAATATGGTGGAGGTTTCAGGAAGGGTGGGGGACTCGGTTTGGCGAAAAGGCTATACAAAGCAATGCCAATGAAAGAGCAAGAGATGATAACAACGGCAACGTGCCGCCATTTATATCGCATAAGTCACCTAACCGAAAAATTTCGGGTTGTTCCGAAATGGTGCCCCTGGCCGGAGTCGAACCAGCACGCCTTTTGGGCACTCGATTTTGAGTCGAGCGCGTCTACCAATTCCGCCACAGGGGCACTTATAAAAAAACTTGTGCCGGTGATCGCGCCATGGCGCAAGAGCGGTTAAAAAAGATAATAAAGATCAAAGCCTTATGATTTCATAAAATTGTCACGCGGTTGATATGCGCGTGTCATCCAGAATCGCTACCCCGTGAACATCGAACTTATGGGGATGGCTTTTATGGCCAGCATGACATCACAGCCCGTCAATCTCCCAACCTATATCGGCCGGGAGCGGGCGCGGCTGCGGAACACTGAAGAGGCATTTCGGCAGGCGCTGATCCATGCCGCAGGCCAGGACATCGGGCATCTGGGCGTCAATGATGATCCGGCGCCTCTGTTCGAGGTAAAAAAAGCGAAAACCGGAGAACGGCGCCCCAAACATCCTGAAAAATCGCCTCCCGTTGCGCGTGTAAATGCGGCGCGGCCAAACGATCCGCATGCGACAATGGCTGCCGTGCCAACGAAGGCGGCACAGGCAGGACTTCCGACATCCTGGGGAGTGAAGATTCCAAAGGAAATGCTTATCCCGCGCGATGGTCTCGCCAGCGAAATCCATCCCTATTAGGCCCGGCTTTTTCCGTTTCTGGCCCCGATAATCTTCCGCCGCCATTCCCCAGACCGCCAATTTCGACTACAAGAACCGGAAAAGGTGTTTCTGATTCGATGTTGCGGCGGCTGTACGACTGGATCGTTTCCCATGCCCACCACCCCAAGGCCGTATGGGTGCTGGCTGCCATTTCCTTTGCCGAAAGCTCGGTCTTTCCCATTCCGCCGCTGCCGCTTCTGATCCCCATGGGTCTCGCCGACCCGAAGCGCTCCTGGTATTATGCCAATGTCTGCGCCATCAGCTCGGCGCTCGGCGCTATTGTGGGTTATGCCATCGGCTATATGCTGTGGGAAAGCATCGGCAGCTGGATCATCGAAATTTACGGGCTGCACGATCAGGCCGCCACGCTGCGCACGCAGGCCAATCATTACTGGTTCTGGATCCTGGTCACGAAGGGCCTGACGCCCATTCCTTTCAAGCTCGTCACCATCATGTCGGGCCTACTGGAATATAATTTCGGCCTGTTCCTTCTGGGCGCGCTGATCTCTCGCTTCACATTTTTCTATATCTTCGCCATCGCGCTTCGCTTTTACGGCGACCAGATTCGGATTTTCATGGAGCGGCATCTTGTCATCGCCGCCTTCATCCTGTTGTTTTTCCTAGTGGGAGGCTTCTTCCTGGCGCCTTATCTCGTATGACCAATATAAAATCCAAAACCATCGGCTTTGCCGCAAGTCTGACTGCGGCTTTTCTAACGGCGGGCCTGCTGGCGGCGCTGCTTGCGCAATTGTGGTTCAAGATCGCGCCCTGCCCGCTCTGCCTGCAGCAGCGCTGGCCTTATTTTGCCGGCATTCCGCTGGCTTTGGGAATTGCCTATCTCGCACGGCGGCGCTTTCCCGTGAACCTCGTGAAATGCCTGCAAATTTCGCTGCTTGCGATGCTCGCCTTAAGCCTGTTTCTCGGCATCCAGCATTCCGGCGTGGAATGGGGCTTATGGGCAGCGCCGGCAAGCTGCGCCGCGGCCGGCGGGGAGATCGGCAGTGCGAAAGAATTACGCTATCTGATGAATACCTATCACTTCGTCTCGTGCGAGCGGGCGCAAAAACTGTTCGGCGTGCTGTCTTTTGCGAATTTGAACGCGCTGTTGTCGCTGTTTCTTCTTGCCCTGAACGCGGCCGTGCTTTTGGGCTATGATCAAAATCTTCGGACAAGACGGCGCTCCAAACCGTCAAAATGATATAAACTGTCATTTACAACCCCACGTTGTTTTTGCGCGCATGCAAATATCACGAGTTCGAAATTGTTTCATTCGTTGATATGCCAATGGCATCGGAATAAAATTTTTTAATAATTTTTTAAAGGAGATAATGATGAATAACTCGGTTACATGCGCTGATAAAAAAGCCAATAATTCCTTTAATCCAGAACAGCTAGCAAAAAGCTTTGATGCTATTTTGAAAAAAATGCTACCTGATAAATCGGCCCGGCTTTATGATTATAATGGGCAATACGTTCTTTGCGTAGAAAAGAGAGATTATTATCTGGTGAATGGATTAAAGAGTGCTCATCCGACAATCAAGAAAATAACAAAGAACAATCTGGAAGGATGGAATATTGGCGATAAAGTCATTCGAGACGATGGTTCACTAGATGCTTATGGAATGGCGAGCGGCAGTTATACCGTCGGCATGGCTCCGCACATAGCAATTGGCTGTATGATTTATACGACAGATCAAAACGGAAATTGGTTTTATTATGTAAGCGGCGGCGGTGGTGGCCGCATGAAACGGGAAAATTAAAGCTTTTCTCGCAAGCTCTACGGCTCCAGCACCGTGTCCCAATACAGGTAATCCAGCCAGCTATCGTGCAGATAGTTCGGCGGAAATAACCGTCCGTTATTGTGCAGATCGTGCACGGTCGGCCGGAACGGTGCCTGCCTGGGCCAGAGTTTCGCTTCATGCGGCAACAGGCTGCCTTTCCTGAGATTGCAGGGCGAGCAGGCGGCAACCACATTTTCCCATTCGGTCAAGCCACCGCGCGAGCGCGGCACGAGATGATCGAAGGTCAGCTCGGAGCGGTCGCCGCAATATTGGCAGGAAAATCTGTCCCGCAAGAAAACGTTGAAGCGCGTAAAAGCCGGAAAACGGCTCGGTTTCACATAGGTTTTCAAGGACAGCACCGAAGGCAGGCGCATCTCAAAGCTCGGGCTGCGCACCACGCGGTCGTAATGGGCGATGATGTTGACGCGCTCGAGACAAACGGCCTTGATGGCATCTTGCCAGGACCATAACGACAAGGGATAATAAGACAGGGGGCGGTAGTCCGCGTTCAGGACAAGGGCAGGACAGGCATCCGGATGTATGGCCGCCGTCACGTTTTCTCAATCCTTCGGTTCATGACTTCGCTCCATCAGCATCATGATCATGACCGTTTTGTGAAGATTCTGTCTCCACATTTATATTGTAACTTGGGGTTCCTAACAGTTTCTCACCAGGCCATAGTCAAATTGCAGTGATCAGGCGGCTTTTTTGACGCCAGGCCTTTTTTCGGCAAGCTTTTTGGCCTTTTTCACTTGCGCATAATGCGCCCACAGAAGGCGCGCGGCAACCCCGCGCCAGGGCGCCCACTGGCGGGCATGGCCTTCAAGCTTGTCCGGATCGGGGCGTTTTTTCCAGCCGTAAGCCATGCGCACCGCTTCCTGAAGTGCCAGATCGCCCGGCGCGAAACCATCCGCATGGCCAAGCGCGAACATGATATAGATGTCCGAGGTCCATGGACCGATGCCGGAGACTTTTGTCAGCATGTCGCGGGCAAGTTCAGGATGCGCGGTATCGACTTTTTTGAAATCGAGTTCCCTGCTTTTCACGGCTTTAGCCAGCGCTTTCAGCGTACGGATTTTTGGGGCAGAGACGCCGCAGGCGCGGAAGCTGGTGCTGCGGGCTTTAAGAATTGTGTCAGGCGTGAGCTTCTTTAAACGCGCCACAAGCCGCTTCTCGATCGTATCGGCCGCGGCAACCGATAATTGTTGTGCAAGTACAATGCTCACAAGGCTGGCAAAACCGCTTTTCCTGCGGCGCAAAGGCAGGGAAATGGTTTCCGCCAATTGAGCCAGAATGGGGCAGAGCTGGCTAAGATAGGCCGCGCCCTCCGCCAGATCGGCCTCGGTTTCGATGAAACGGATAACGGAATTTTGACCGGCCTGTGCCACGTTGTGTCTCTCCGTCTAACGCAGTATCACATTTACCGGGATTTTAAAGGGCAGGACGATGGAAGCCTATATCGTCGATTATATCCGCACGCCTTTCGGCCGCTATGGCGGCGCACTTTCCGGCATTCGCCCGGACGATCTCGGCGCGCATGTGATCAAGGCGCTCATGCAGCGCAATTCCCAGCTAGGCCGCGAAGATATCGACGACGTGATTTTCGGCTGCGCCAACCAGGCAGGCGAAGACAACCGCAATGTCGCGCGCATGAGCGCGTTGCTGGCGGGCCTGTCTCCCATCGTGCCGGGCGTGACGATCAACCGTCTTTGCGGTTCGGGGCTTGAGGCGATTGCGATTGCGGCGCGGCAGATCAAGGCCGGCGAGGCTGATGTGCTGATAGCAGGCGGCGTCGAGAGTATGACGCGCGCGCCGTTTGCCATGCCGAAGGCGGATGCGGCGTTCCCGCGCATGCAGGAAATTTATGACACCACCATCGGCTGGCGTTTCATCAATCCGCTGATGCAGGAAAAATACGGCACGCTTTCCATGCCTGAAACGGCGGAATGCGTGGCCGATGAATATGATATTTCGCGCGAGGATCAGGATAAATTCGCGCTGCGCTCTCAGCAACGCGCCGCCAAGGCGCAAAAGGCGGGGCGGTTCAAGCAGGAGATTATTTCCATTTCTGTCGCACAGAAAAAAGGCGAGACGCTGATCATAGATAAAGACGAGCAGATGCGGCCCGATACCACGCTCGAAGGTTTGAAAAAACTGCCTACGCCTTTCAAGAAAAATGGCACGGTCACGGCAGGAAATTCTTCCGGCATCAATGATGGCGCCGCCGCATTGCTGATCGCCTCAGGGGCCGCGGTAAAAAAGCTTAAACTGAAACCTGTCGCACGCGTGCTAGGCAGCGCGGTTGCGGGCGTGCCACCCCGCGTGATGGGCATCGGCCCAGCACCGGCTTCGTTGAAATTAATGGAGCGCTTGAATTTGAAAATTTCCGATTTCGACGTGATCGAACTCAACGAGGCTTTCGCGTCACAGGCGCTGGCCTGCTTGCGCTCGCTGAAGCTTGCCGACGATGCAGCACTTGTGAACCCGAATGGCGGCGCCATCGCGCTTGGCCATCCGCTTGGCGCCTCGGGCGCGCGGCTTGCGGGCACGGCAGCGCTGGAGCTTGGTTTAAACAAAAGCAACCGCGCGCTTGTGACAATGTGCATCGGCGTCGGCCAGGGCATCGCGCTGGCGCTTGAACGGGTTTGAGAACGGGCTTAGGTTCCGAACATGTACACGCAAGGCCTCAATACCGACGATAAAACGAAATCCGACGATCCGCGCGAGGCTGCGTTCCAGGCGCGTATCGACCGCGACGAAAAGATCGAGCCGAATGACTGGATGCCGGAAGTCTATCGCAAAACACTGATCAGGCAGATGTCGCAGCACGCGCATTCGGAAATTATCGGCATGCAGCCGGAAGGCAGTTGGATCACACGCGCACCATCTCTGCGCCGCAAAGCAGCACTTCTCGCAAAAGTACAGGATGAAGGCGGGCACGGGCTTTACCTTTATGCCGCCACCGAAACCTTGGGCATTTCGCGCGAGGAAATGATCGAGCAATTGCTGAGTGGCCGCGCAAAATATTCTTCCATCTTCAACTATCCCACGCCAAGCTGGGCCGATATGGGAGCCATCGGCTGGCTGGTGGATGGCGCGGCGATCATGAACCAGATTCCGCTTTGCCGTTGTTCGTACGGCCCTTATGCGCGTGCGATGATCCGCATCTGCAAGGAAGAAAGTTTTCATCAACGGCAGGGTTACGAGATTATGCTCACCTTGTGTCGCGGCACAAAGGCGCAAAAAGACATGGCGCAGGACAGCTTAAATCGCTGGTGGTGGCCTTCATTGATGATGTTCGGCCCGCCGGATTCCGAATCTATCCATTCGAACGATGCGGTGCGCTGGCGCATCAAGCGCTTTACCAATGACGAATTGCGGCAAAAATTCATCGACGCCACCGTGCCGCAGGGCCATTTTCTTGGGCTGAAATTTCCGGACACGAAATTGAAATTCAACGAAAAAACACAGCATTGGGATTTCGGCGAGATCGACTGGGATGAATTCAAGCGCGTTATTTCGGGCAATGGTCCCTGCAATAAAGAACGCATGGAACAACGCCGCAAAGCGCATATCGAGGGTGCCTGGGTACGCGAAGCGGCGCTGGCCTATGCGGAAAAGAGAACGAGGGCCGCATGAGCGAAAAGATTATGCCTCTCTGGGAAGTCTTTATTCGCGCACGCAACGGCTTGTCGCATCAGCATTGCGGCTCTGTGCATGCGGCGGATGCGCAAATGGCCTTGCAGCACGCGCGCGATGTATATACGCGGCGCAATGAAGGTGTTTCTCTCTGGGTCGTGCGGTCTGAGCAGATTACCGCGTCCGACCCTGCCGAAAAAGACATGTTGTTCGAGCCCGCGAACGACAAGATCTATCGCCATCCAACATTTTACAAAGTGCCGGACGATGTGGGGCATATGTGATGGCTGCACTGCTTGATCACGTTCTCGCATTGGCCGACGATGCTCTCGTTCTTGGACATCGCACATCCGAATGGTGCCGTTTTGCGCCGACGCATGAAGAAGACCTGGCACTTGCCAATATCGGGCTCGACCTGATCGGCCAGGCGCGCCTGCTTTATACGCTGGCTGCCGATATTGAAAATGAGAACCGCAGCGAGAACAGCTTCGCTTATCATCGCGATGCGAATGAATTCAAAAATCTCCTGATCAACGAATTACCGAATGGCGATTTCGCTTTCACCATGGCGCGCCTGTTTCTGGTTTCCGCTTTCATGCTGCATTACTGGCAGGCAGTGAAAAATTGCAAGGAACCTCGTCTGGCCGCAATCGCCATGCGGGCTGAAAAGGAAGTCGCCTATCATTTACGCCATGCAGGCGACTGGGTACTGCGTCTTGGCGATGGCACACCGGAAAGCCGCAGGCGCCTGCTGGCCGCGTTTGAAGCGCTGTGGCCATGGGTGCCGGAAATGTTCGCGAACGACAAAGCCGAGAAAGAGCTCGTAAAAAAAGAACTTGCGCCGGATCGCACTTCCTTGCGTGCACCATTCGATAAAACCGTTGCAACGATCCTGCGCGAAATAAATCTGGCGCGACCTACGCAAGTGCGTGCACAAACCGGCGGGCGCGAAGGAAGCCATACCGAGCATCTTGCCGCCCTGCTTGCGGAAATGCAGGTGCTGGCGCGGCAATATCCCGAGGCTGCGTGGTGATGGCGCCTTCGGTCGACGAGCAGGCACGGGCGCGCATGATTGCAAGCGCGGTGCCAGATCCGGAAATTCCTGTGCTCACCATCGACGATCTTGGCATCTTGCGCGACGTTCGCTCCGAAAACGGATGCGTGGAAATCTCGATCATTCCTACCTATTCCGGTTGCCCGGCCATGGATGTGATCGCGCAAGATATCGAAGCGGCGCTGCGCAAGGAAGGCTTCAGGAAGATCGAAATCAAAACGCTTTTATCTCCGGCCTGGAGCACGGATTTAATGACGGAGGCAGGAAAAGAAAAGCTGAAACAATTCGGTATTGCGCCGCCCGAATATGGCGAGCAACCCATATGCCCACGCTGCAATTCAGCCGATGTGGAAAAAATTTCCCAATTCGGCTCTACCGCCTGCAAGGCGCTGTGGCGTTGCAAGAGCTGCCTTGAGCCTTTCGATTATTTCAAATGCCTATAGAGCAGGAACGTTTTCACAAGCTCGCCGTCAAAGACATTCGCCGCGAGACGGCGGATGCCGTGTCTATCGCCTTCGATGTGCCGCCTGAGCTGAAAAACGCGTTTCAATACCTGCATGGGCAATATCTCACCGTTGAAATCGAAGTGGATAATGAGCGGCTGCGTCGCGCCTATTCCATTGTCTCGGGGCTCGACGATTTTGAACTGCGCATCGGTGTCAAGAAAACAAATGGCGGCCTTGTTTCTGGCTATATCAACGACAATATTAAAATAGGCGATATCATCGATGTGTTGCCGCCTTTAGGACGCTTTACCGTACCGCTCGATCCGAAAGCTGCGCATAATCATCTTTTTGTTGCGGCAGGCGCGGGCATCACACCCATTCTTTCTATTTTGCGCACGGTGCTGGCGCGCGAGCCGAAAAGCCAGGCACTTCTGATTTACGGCAACCGCCGCCAGAACGACATCATGTTTTTAGAGCAAATCGAGGAGATGAAAAATCTTTATCTCGCGCGCCTCTCGATTTTCCATATCCTGTCGCGCGAGCGGGGCGATATCGAATTGCTGAATGGCCGCATCGATATTGAACGCATCGATCAGATTTTACGGCATAATATGCCTGCCGCAATCATCGATCATGCCTTCCTGTGCGGGCCCGGCACGCTGCTTGACGATGCGCAGGAAGGCTTGCAGAAACTTGGCGTTGCCGGAGATAAAATTCATCGCGAAATCTTTACACCGGGCGAAGGCAGGCATGGCGCGCCTGTCATTGTAGGCACGGGAAATGCAAATACGGGCGACACGCAGGTCGAACTCGTCCTCGACGGGCGGCGACATTTTTTCAGCATGGAGCAGCAGGAAACGATTATAGATGCGGCGCGGCGTTCTGGAATAAACGCGCCATTTTCCTGCAAGGGCGGCATGTGCTGCACATGCCGTGCGCGCATCGTAGAAGGCGCCGTTGAAATGGATACCAATTATTCTCTGGAGCCGTGGGAGCTTGAAGCGGGTTTCGCGCTCACCTGCCAGTCGCACCCGAAAACCGCGAAGCTCGTTGTCGATTACGACGCACGGTAATTAACTTCGTTCCAAAAACTTCGGCACGCGCTTTTCGAAAAAAGCTTTCACGCCTTCCGCGTAATCCGCCGTTGCGCCAAGCTTTGCCTGCACATCGCATTCGAGCTGCAATTGCGAGGCAAGATCGTTTTGCTCGGCGGCATCGAGCATGGCGCGCATTTTAACCAAAGGCGATGTGGGGACAGCCGCCAGTTGCATAGCGATTTTTTGTGCGGCAGGCATCAATTCGGTATCGTCGCACACTCTATATATAAGCCCGATACGCTCGGCCTCCTCGGCGCTCACCGTTTCGGAAAGAGCGGCAAGCGCAAAGGCTTTGCCGCGCCCCGCCAGCCGCGGCAGCGCCCAGGTACCCCCCGAATCCGGAATAAGCCCGATCCTGGAAAAGGACTGGATGAATTTTGCCGAACGTACGGCAAGCACAATATCGCAGGCAAAGGCGATATTCGCGCCAGCTCCCGCGGCAACACCATTCACCGCGGCAATGCAGGGAAAAGGCAGTGTGCGAAGTTGCAGAATGAGCGGATTATAAAAATCGCCGATGGTTTTGGAGAGATCGAATTTCCCGGCATCGGCCGTGCGGTCGGCAAGATCCTGCCCGGCGCAAAAGCCGCGGCCCGAACCGGTTAAAATCAGCGCGCGTATCTCTTTATTGGCAATTGCCCGCTCCAGAGCTGCACGCAACTGGCCATGCATCATCTCGTTGAAGGAATTGAGCTTGTCGGGCCGGCTCAGCGTAATCGTCGCAATTGCGCCGTCTTCCTTGTAAAGAACGCTGTCTTCAGCCATTTGCTTGCCTCCGCGCTGCCGATCAATTACGTAGATAAGCCTTAAAGCCGTGACGACGGCAAGGGGGTATCATGGCATCATCGGCACAACGCATGTCTACCGCACCGGCAAAAGAGTTTTTTAAAAAACACGCGCAGCTTTTGGCGCGAGCCGAACAGGCCATTCTCGATCGCACATACTGGAGCGCCTATTCCGAAATCCCCTCCGGCAAGATTTACGGCGAAACCGCCAAGGCCGATGCCGAGGCTGCTTTCAAGGCATTGCTGAACAAGCCTTTCGAACTCGACCAAACCTCCACACAAAAACTCGGTGCAGAAAATCACCTTACGGATTCGCGCTTGGCATCACCTACCCGTCCTTGCCTGTCGATAAATTGCTCTCTTTGTCTGCAAGCGCCGGTAAAGATTGGTCGCATGCCGGTATAGACGAACGCGCGGGCGTCGCGCTCGAGATTCTGGCGCGCCTGAACGCGCAAAGTTTTCTGATCGCGAACGCGGTTATGCATACATCCGGCCAGGCGTTCATGATGGCGTTTCAGGCCGGCGGCCCGCACGCGCAAGATCGCGGGCTTGAAGCGGTTGCCTATGCCTATGCCGAAATGAAGCGTATTCCTGCCCATGTAAAATGGGAAAAAGCGACAGGGAAGGACCAGACGACCGTTCTGGAAAAAACATTCCGCGTCGTGCCGCGCGGTATAGCGCTTGTGATCGGCTGCGCCACTTTCCCGACATGGAACAGCTATCCTGCTTTTTTTGCGTCGCTCGCAACCGGCAATACTGTTGTCGTAAAACCGCATCCGGGCGCCATTTTGCCGCTGGCACTCACCGTGAAAATCGCGCGCGCGGTTCTGGCCGAGGCGGGCTTCGATCCCAACATCGTTCAACTTGCACCGGATACAGCACAAACGCCCATCACAAAAGAACTCGCGCAGGATCCGCGCATGAAAATCGTCGATTTCACAGGCTCCCCCGCTTTCGGCAAATGGTTACGCGACAATATCAAAGACAAGCAGATTTACACGGAAGAAGCCGGCGTCAATTCGATCGTCGTCGATTCGACCGATAATCTGCGCGGCATGAGTTCGAACATCGCTTTCTCGCTGGCGCTCTATTCAGGACAGATGTGCACGGCGCCACAAAATATTTTTATTCCGCGGGGCGGCATCGAAACACCGGAAGGCAAGAAGAGTTTTGAGGACGTGGCAGACGCAATAAAAATCTCCCTCGACAAATTGCTGGGCGAGCCTGAACGCGCCGGCGCAATCTTGGGCGCCGTTCAAAACGAGGCGACATTAAAGCGTGTCGAAAGTCTTAAGAAATCCGGGAAAATCCTGCGCGAGCCGCAACCTGTCGGCATTGCCGGGTTCGACAAGGCGCGCACCTCCACGCCCCTGCTATTAAGCGTGGATGCGAAAGACAAAGCCGGATTTGGCGAAGAGCAGTTCGGTCCCATCGCCTTCCTGATTGCGACAGACAACACGGAGCAATCGATCAAGCTTGCGGCCGATAGCGCGTATGAGCGTGGCGCTATTACGGCTTCGCTATACTGTCTGAAGGAAGATGTCATAAGCTCTGCTGCGGATGCGTTCAGCGAAGCGGGTGCAGCACTTTCCATCAATCTGACGGGACAGATTTACGTGAACCAGTCGGCGGCATTTTCCGATTACCATGTGAGCGGTGTAAACCCGGCAGGCAATGCCAGTATTACGGATGCGGCATTCGTCGCCAATCGCTTTCGCGTCGTCACCATACGGCGGCAGAAAAGTTAAGCGCATTTGAACATCGTTCGCACCGAAACGCGGGGCGAAATCGCCCTTGTCATTATCGACAATCCGCCCGTCAACGCGCTTTCCTTATGCGTGCGCCGCGCGCTTTACGATGCGATTGCTAAAATCGAAGCGGGCCCTGCGCGCGCAGCTATTCTTTTTTGCAAGGGGAAAACCTTTTCTGTCGGCGCCGATATCGGCGAGTTTGACAAATTGCGCGAAAGTCCGACATTGCCTGAAATCATTCTGGCGCTCGAGGCCAGCAAAAAAACCTGGTGCGCCGCGCTTTTCGGCACCGCGCTCGGCGGCGGGCTGGAACTGGCGCTTGGCTGCGATTATCGTATTGCAAGCGCGGATACGCAATTCGGTTTTCCGGAGGTGTTGATCGGCACGATTCCCGGCGCGGGCGGAACGCAACGCGCGCCGCGCCTGATCGGCATCGATGCCGCGCTCGATCTGATCGCTTCAGGAAAACGTATAGCGGCAAAAGAAGCGCTGGATCTTGGCTTGGTGGATCATCTTGCCGCAGATAATTTACGCGGAGAAGCGATATCCTATCTATTGGCGCATCTCGATAAACCGAAAAAAATTGATCCCGCGCCGGTAACTGCTTGCGGCCATGAAGAAGAAAAGCGTAAAGCGCTTCTCGCCCGCGCGCGCGGACAGATCGCGCCGATTGAAGCCATGAATGCCGTTCTGCTGGCGGCAAAATTGCCTTTATACGAAGGCTTGCGTGAAGAACGGGTGATTTTCGAACGGCTAGCGGCAGGGCCGCAGTCGCGCGCCATGCGTTATCAATTTTTTGCCGAACGCGAGGCTGTAAAAATCCCGGAATTGGAAACCGTCTCTGCCCTGCCATTAAAAAAAATCGGCGTGGTCGGCGGCGGCACCATGGGCTGCGGCATAGCAGTTGCTTGCACACTGGCCGGTTTTGAAACCGTGCTGGTAGAGAAAAACAGCGACTCGCTTAACCAGGCGCACGCACGGCTGCATGAAATCATCGCAGAGATGGAAAAGCGCGGCCATTCTATTCGAAAAGAGAAGTTGAACTTCTCCGAAAAGATGCAGGCCGTGTCGTCCTGCGATCTCGTGATCGAAGCGGTGTTCGAGGATTTGCAAGTAAAGAAAGATATTCTGGCGCAGCTCGGCAAGATACTGAAACCAGACAGCCTGATCGCAACGAACACATCCTATCTTGATGTTGACGAGCTCGCACAAGCTTCAGGCCGCCCGGAAAATTTCCTTGGCCTGCATTTTTTCGCGCCCGCCCATGTCATGAAACTGCTTGAAATCGTGCGCGGCAAGCAAACATCCCGGCAAGTATTGGCGACAGGCTTTGCTTTCGCTAGGGCGCTGAAGAAAATCGGCGTGCTGGCAAATGCAGCGGAAGGATTTATCGGCAACCGCATCTGGCAGGCTTATCGTAGCGAGCTCGAATTCATGCTCGAAGAAGGCGCCAGTCCTTATGAAATCGATTCGGCAATGGAAGCTTATGGCTTTGTGCTCGGCCCGTTCAAGGTTGCCGATCTGTCCGGCCTCGATATCGCCTGGATGCTGCGCAAACGAAAACCTAAGCGCGAGCGCTATGTCGAAATTCCTGATCTCTTGTGCGAATCTGGCCGGTTCGGACGAAAAACGAATGCCGGCTGGTACGATTATGAACAGGGGAAACCGACGCCTTCCGCCTTTGTCGAAAACCTGATTGCACGCGAACGCGAAAGAAAAAAACTTATGCCGCGCGCATTCGATGCAGGTGAAATTCGGGAACGCGCGCTTGCCGCCATCGTCGCTGAAGCGAAAAAGCTCTTGGAAGAGGGCGTTGCGCGGCACCCGCGCGATATCGATGTGGTCATGGTGAACGGTTATGGCTGGCCGCGCTGGCGCGGCGGTCCGCTGTTCGAAAGCAACGCAGATAAACTTTAAGCTTCGGCTTCTTTCATTTCGATCTTCGCACGCCGCAATTGCGGCGACAGCCAACCAACTGCGGCAACGACGCCCAGCGCGCCAGCCCCGCCCAGCACCACGGACGGCACGAGACCGAACAGTCCCGCCGCAACGCCCGATTCGAATGCGCCGATTTCATTCGACGAGATAATGAACATGCTGTTGATGCCGGAAACGCGCCCGCGCATGGTTGCAGGCGTCATAGTCTGCAGAATGGTCGAACGCATCACCATGCTGACATTATCGAAACCGCCGCTCAAGGCCAGCCAGAACATCGCCCAGGCGAAAGTGATGCTAAGACCGAAGCCGATCATGCACAAACCAAAACCGGCAACGGCAGCAAGCATAACGGGTCCGCGCAGAACCTGCAGCGGGCGGGTGGCAAGAAACAGGCCGACAATGGCAGAGCCGAGCGCGGGCGCTGCGCGCAGAAGGCCGACGCCATCCGAGCCTGTGTGCAAAACCTGATCGGCATAAGCGGGCAGCATGGCAATCGCGCCGCCGAACAGTACCGCAAACATATCGAGCGCCATGACCGAGAAGACGATCGGCGTCTTCAGGATAAATTTCCAGCCTGCCTTGATGCTCTCAACCGCCGATTCCGCTTTGCGTTCGACACGATGTTCCCGCGCCTCCCGGCTCAACGACGACAGCATGAAGGCGCTGGCGCTCAAGAGAGCGACAGGCAATATCCAGGCAATGCCCGGCCCGAAGCCTTCGTAAACCAGCCCGGCGATGGCCGGCGCGCAAACCGTGCCGAACTGGAAACTGCTGCTGATCCATGCAGCGCCCGCAGAGAGCAGGTCACGCGGCACAATCACCGAAAACAGCGAGAAGGAAGCCGGCATGGCAAAAGCACGCGCGATGCCGGAAAATATAACGCCGGCAAACAACCAGCCCACAACGCTGCCGAAAGGCGGCGCCACATAACCGCCCGCAATCATCATCAGCATGAAGGCGTTAAGGCCTAAAGTGGAAACGGCGAGCAGAAAGACGCGTTGCGGCCGCGAACGGTCGACGATATATCCGGCAAAAATCGCGCAAAGCAGCGCGGGCAACGCTTCGACGAGCCCGGCAAGCCCCAGCATGAACGGGCTTTTGGTGAGCGAATAAATCTGCCAGCCGACGATGATGGCCTGCGCCTGCAGGGCCATGAAATTGAACGCCCGCCCCGGCAGCAACAGGCGAAAATCGCGCAGGCGCAGAACATCGAAGTTGAGTTTGGGAAGAGCGCGTTTCATGGCTTCCTACTAAGTGCAGGCGATAGCCCTGATTCGGCCAGATGCGTATGTGGATATTTTTTCAGGCAGCCGCTTCGGTGTCGGGCTCCCAATCCTCGGCTTCAAGCTGCTGGATGCGGGGGCGGAATGTTTTATCGAATTTTTCGATCGTTTCCATAAGCCATTGATGCTGGGCGGGCCAGTCCGGCTCTTTCGAGAAATCGACCTGCCTGTATAAAACAATACGCGAGGCGGTCCTTTTCGGCAGCTCCATCCACTCCAGAGTGGCGCCGATCTTTGCCTCGATAGCGCTTTTATCTCTTTTCAAGAGATGAAAATAAGCCTTGGTTTCTTCATCGGCGCTAATATAAAGCTCGACGCCCAGGCGTTTTTCGCGCGTATTGATGGTTGCATGGATGCCAAAACCTCCGCGGCCGATACGAAAGACCAGCCAGTGTTGCGGCTGCGGCCCCTGCGGCTTCAGTTTTGAATTTTTACCGGCAAGATATTCGACGAATGTCATCCAGTAGCGGTACTGCATTTCTTTTGCGCCTGTCAGTCCGTCGCTACCGATCCGCTCCGCCGCCTGGCTGATCGTGCGGCTCCAGGCATTCGGTTTGGATACGACGTTGAATTTCAGGGCCGGAAGAGACTCTCTAAGAGGATCGCTGATTTTCCATAATTCGATTTCCAGGCCGAAAAACCTGAAATTTTCAGGCGTGATCTTGTTCAGCCAGTCGAGCGCCGCACGATGCTCCTCGGTGAATTTTGCAGCGATCCAGACGATAGTGACGGCCTCGAGGCCTGCGGCATAAGTCAACAGCTGGCCAAGATGTTTATGGTCCGTGCGTTCGATCTGGTTTTCTATGAGAACCCAGGAATTGTCCTCGACATTCTTGCACAGAATATCGGCCTGAAAAGGCCCGACCTCTTTTTCCTGAGCCTCGAATTCCAGCTCCATGTCGATGGCATCGCAAAGAATTTTTAAATTCTTCTCCTGCGCCAGCCATGGCGTAAATCCCCGCGCTTCCGATTCCCAAAAGGGCCGGAGATCCAGACGTTCCAGTTTGCCAAGCTGCTTTTCCATCTCGAACCTGTAAGAGTGGCGCCAATGGAGGGAATTGAACCCCCGACCTTCGCTTTACGAACACATCGGGATCAAAAAAGCAATTATTTTGTCGGCAGCCAATCGCCAGTTTCTGCGGGTCCAACTCCTTTAATCGGCAGATGCATATTATAAAACCCCAGCGTTTCTGCTGATACGGCGTCGATCAATTGCGTTCATTCCATAATCGTATAAATTGATTTCGCTTATCCTTGCCGCCCTCGGCGAGAATGACGCGAAGTGCTGGCAAAAGCAGATAGTCGGTAACGCACAGTTGGCTGTGCGCGGATGGGCCGCTCAAATGGGAAATGTCGGATGAGACGGCTGATTCTTAAAATGTCCATGTCGCTTGACGGTTTCGTCGCTGGCCCCAACGGTGAGATCGATTGGATGATGCGCAGTCGCGACGAAGGCGGGAAGGCCTGGGTCGCAGAGACGCTTTGGCAGGCAGGGCTGCATGCAATGGGCAGCCGAACTTTTTACGACATGGCGAAGTATTGGCCGACATCGACCGATTCCCTTGCTGCGCCGATGAACGATATTCCAAAGGTCGTCTTTACGCGGCAGGCGTCCCTGGATCTGACCGCGGGCGAAAAACCAGCAGCACTCGCCTCATCGAACGCAGCAAGCTGGACTGAGAGCCAGATCGTGAACGGGGACCTCACGACCGAGATCGGACGGCTCAAGCAACAGTCTGGCAAGGATATCGTCGCACACGGAGGCGCGAGTTTCGCGCAAAGCCTGGTCAGGTTGGGCCTGATCGATGAGTACCGATTGCTTGTCCATCCTGTTGTATTGGGCGCCGGCTTGCCTCTTTTCGCGGAATTGCCCAGTCCTCTGGACCTGCATCTCGTCAGCACGTCGATCTTCCGCTCGGGCGTGGCTGCCCACGTTTATCGATCTGCTTAAGTCCGCCGGAAGGAAATTACTTAAAGAAAGAGTTTAAAGCCATGACATTATTTCATCGATTCCATCTAATCCCGCTATAGTAACCCAACAGACCGCGCCAACCAAAACATTTGTCATTGAAAATATCGATGTCGACGGAGACGGCAGGTTCGCAGAAACAGCCGAGATCACATACACACGATGCACAGGTATATAAATACGCGAACATCGAATTTAAGAAAAATGGAAAAGCGCTTGAGATCGGGGACTATTTGAAAGCTTCCCTCAAAAACGGCTCTTCATCCTGATGCGGATGCAGAGCAAATCACTACCGCCCGGAAATCGTTGATATTGGTATGCGTCACCTTCGCGGGCATGAGAGCGTTCAGGCGCCTGAAATAATTCGCGCTGTCGTTTGCATCTAGATAATCGCGGGCATACAAACCGAGAGAAAGCGCTTCATCCCATTGAGCGGGGCTCACCCATGCGCCTGCCGCATCGGCGCTGCCGTCATTTCCGTCCGTGCCTGCCGAACATGCCCAGATGCCGGGCTCGCCCTGAAGCTCATTTGCAATGGCCAAGGCAAATTCGGTATTGCGCCCGCCTTTTCCTGATCCACGAACAATAACAGTCGCCTCGCCGCCCGAGAGCAGAACGCAGGGTGCCGCAAAAGGCTCGTTATGATCCCGCACCGATTTGGCAAGGGCCGCATGCATGAGCGCTATATCGCGCGCTTCGCCTTCAATTGAATCGGACAGGATCTGCGCTTTCCAGCCAAGTTTTTCCGCAGTCTTGGACGCTGCATTCAAGCCCGTACGCGCCGTGGCAATGAGTTTGACCTCATGCTTTTTTGCAGTGGCAGGTTTAGGTGTTTCAAGTTCGCCGCCAAGCAATTTTTTCTCAAGCTCTGAACTAATAGCGATATCGTAGCGTTTTAATACAGCAAGAGCAGCGCTGCAGGTGCTGGCATCGGCAATGGTGGGGCCTGAGGCGACATCGGCAACGTTGTCGCCCGGAATATCCGAGATCACCAGTGTGACCAGTTTTGCATAAGGGATAGCGGCGGCCAGATGCCCGCCCTTGAATTTCGAGAGATGCTTGCGCACCGTGTTGATCGCTGAGATCGGCGCGCCCTTCTGCATTAATGCGCGGCTGATATTCTGCTTGGTTTGAAGATCGATTCCCGCCGCGGGACAGACGGCGAGCGACGACCCGCCGCCCGAAATCAGGGCCAGCACCAGATCGTCTGGCCCAAGATTTTGTACGGCCTCAAGCAAAGCGGAACCGGCGTCTATGCTGCGCTCATCAGGCATTGGGTGCGCAGCTTCCATGCAGCGAATGTGCTGCAGGGGAAGCCCAGCGCCTTCCGGAACAACAACCACGCCAGAAAGCGGTGCGCTTGATGGCCAGACGGATTCTACCGCTGCCGCCATTGCAGCTGCTGCCTTGCCCATTCCCACGACAACTGTTCTTCCCTTTGGCGGTACCGGCAAGGCCGGAGGAACACAGAGGAATGGATCCGCCGCAGCTATCATGGCGGCATACATGTCTTGCATGAGATGCAAAGGTTCCGCGCTCATCACACCACGCTTTTATGGCGCTCGATACAAGTGTTCAGGATGTCGTCCGTGCTGCGCTGCCACCAGCCGTTCGAGAAAATCTCTACCTCGCTGAAACCGGCAAAACCCGCCTCCTCTACCCAGCCTCTGATTTTACGGATGTCGATGACGCCATCGCCCATCATGCCGCGATCATTGAGAAGATCTTTGGTCGGGTTCAGCCAGTCGCAGACATGGAAGGCAAGCAGGCGCGATTTGCCGCAGCGCTCGATCCGCTCTCGCAGCTTCGGGTCCCACCACACATGGTAAACATCGAGCGCAACGCCCAGCGCCTTGGTTTTTTGCGGGTCCAACCTGTCGCAGATGTCGAGCGCATGATCCAGCGTATTAATGCAGGCACGATCGGCCGCATAGATAGGATGCAAAGGCTCGATCGCCAGCGGCATATTGCGTGGTTTTGCATAGGCAAGAAGTTCTTCTATTCCCTCTTCAACCTGGGCATGGGAGAGAGATATATTCTTATGCTTGGGTGTGCCCGCTAGCGCGCCCGGCAATCCTCCAACAACAAGGACAAGGCAGGCGGCGTTCAGCTCGCAGGCCTCATCGACAGCACGCCGATTATCCTCGGTAGCGAAGGCATGCCCCACTTTGTCATGATAGGTGAACATGCCGCCGCGGCAATAACCTGAGAGCGACAGGCCAAGCTCTTTGATGTGCCGCGAAATAGTTTTCAAACCTGCGGCCTGAACCTGATCGCGCCACGGTGAGATGCATCCGATCTCATGTCGCGCGCAAGCTTCCAAGATTACCGGCAGTGGAACTTCAACACCAGATTGTTTGCGCACTGTCGCCGTATTGATCGACAGCAGGGAATGGTCTTTTGAAAAATCGCGCAAGGATCACCCTTCAATGCCGTGCATGGCAAGCAATGTCTTCATGCGCTGCACGGCAAGATCGGGCTGCTCCAGAAGATTGGCGGCATCGGCCAGCCTGAAAAGCTCGCACAGATGCGTGAGATCCGCGCGCTCTGCTGACCGCCAACCATCGTAAAATGCGATTGATGGTCATTGAGCCAGGCCATGAACACAATGCCGGTTTTGTAAAAACGCGTGGGCGCGCAAAAGAGGTGACGAGAGAAAGGCACCGTCGGGCCAAGCAGCGCGTGGAATTTTTCTATATGTCCCTGCGCCAGTTCCGATAAAGCATTTGCTGCCACAGGCGCAATCGCATCGAAAATACCGAGCAGCGCATCGCTTTTGCCATGCGTGGGGATCGCGCCAAAGCCATCGCCCGCGATCAGTTCGGCATAGTTGAAATCATCCCCCGTATACATGCGCACGCCTGCGGGGAGCCGACGGCGCATGGCAATTTCCTTGTCCTTGTCGAGAAGAGAAATCTTGATGCCGTCGATCTTGCCGGCATGCGCGGCAATCGCAGCTAACGCGGTGTCCATGGCTTGATCTAGATCGTGCGAACCCCAATAGCCTTTCAACGCCGGGTCGAACATATCGCCCAGCCAGTGCAGGATCACAGGCTGTTTGGCCTGACTGAGTATCTTGTCGTAAACACGCAGGTAATCATCTGCATTTTTTGCAACGCGTGCCAGCGCCCGGCTCGCCATGATGATCAGCTTGCCGCCAAGCCGTTCTATCGCTTCCATCTGCTCCATATAGCCCGCGATGACCTGATCAACACTGCGTACATCTTCAAGCACGAGATGATCTGTGCCGCAGCCTGAGGCGATCAGGGTATTCGGAAAATCTTTCGCCGCATCGAGCGAGCGGCGGATCAGCTCCAGCGATAGCGGCCAGTCGAGGCCCATGCCGCGCTGCGCGGTATCCATGGCCTCGGCAACACCAAGCCCCAATGACCACAAGCGGCGGCGATAATTCAGCGTGCTGTCCCAGTCGAGGCTGGCCGCAAGCCATGGGTCTATATTTGCGGCAGGATCGGCAACCACATGCGCTGCCGAATAGGCGATGCGATCGAAGGGCGCGGGACTATCGATTTTTGCAGGCGCATGCTCTCGCAAGGTATAAGACTTGATTGCGCCCTGTGTATCGATGAGTTTGATCTGCAACACCATGGATCAGATCTTGAGCGAGGGAACATCGACCCAGCGCCGCTCTTTCCAGCTTTGCAGCGCCGCTTCGACAAGCTGCACGCCCTTGGCTCCCTCCGGCAGCGTCCAGCGATAAGTCTCGTTCTCGGCAATGTGCCGGATGAAATGCTCCCACTGGATTTTAAAACCATTGTCATAAGGCTGCGTATCCGGAACCTCCTGCCATTGATCGAAGAAAGGAAGCGTCTGCTTTTGATCCGGGTTCCACACCGGGCGCGGGGTTGTAATACGCGATTGCGCCCGGCATTCCGTAAGCCCCGCAACGGCCGAGCCATGCGTGCCGTCGACATGGAAGGTGACAAGATCGTCGCGTCGCACGCGCGTCGTCCACGAGCTATTCACCTGCGCAATCACATGCTCGCCATTATGGCCTTTCAGCTCGAACGACGCATAAGCGGCATCGTCCGCCGTTACCTTGTAAGGCTTGCCCTGCTCGTCCCAGCGCTGCTCGACGTGTGTGGCACCCAGGCAGGAAACGGATTGCACTTCGCCGAACAGATTGTCGAGCACATAGCGCCAATGGCAGAACATATCGAGGATCATGCCGCCGCCATCCTCGGCGCGATAGTTCCATGAAGGCCTTTGAATAGGCTGCAAATCGCCTTCGAACACCCAGTACCCAAATTCGATCCGCACAGACAGCATGCGACCAAAGAAACCGGAGCGCCGCAGCATATCGAGCTTGCGCAAACCAGGTAGGAATAATTTATCCTGCACCGCACCGTGCTTGAGCCCCGATTTTTCGGCAAGACGACAGACCTCGACCGCATCGTTCAGATTGGTGGCGATGGGTTTTTCGCAATAGACATGTTTTCCCGCACGTATCGCCTGCGCCAGCAGCGCCGGGCGCATCTGTGTGGTGCCGGCATCGAAAAATAAAATGTCATCCTTGTTTGCCAGTGCGGCATTCAGATCGGTTCCCCAGCGCTCGATTTGATGCGCTTTGGCGAGAGCTTCGATTTTCTCCGCATTGCGGCCGATGAGAATGGGATCCGGCATAACACGATCACCATTCGAGAGTAGAACCCCGCCCTGATTGCGAATACCCACGATGGAGCGGATGAGATGCTGGTTCATACCCATGCGCCCGGTGACGCCGTGCATGATCAATCCTAATTTTTTTGTCGCCATAATAATATCCTAATGATCCAGCGTGCCCTGCGCGAAAAAGTGAGCGCGTATCGTCTTTGCCAGACTTGCGAACTCAGGACTACCCATCATGTCCAGCGTGCGCAAGCGCGGCAAGGTTACATCGTAAATGGCGGCAATGCTGCCCGGCCGCTCGGACATGACGATCACCCTGTCGGAAAGGAAAATCGCCTCCGGAATGCTATGGGTGATCAGGAGCACGGTTTTTTTCGCTTCCGCCCAGATACGCTGTAATTCAATATTCATTTTTTCCCGCGTCATCGCGTCGAGCGCGCCAAAAGGCTCGTCCATGAGCAGGACAGATGGATCGTGCAGAAGCGCCCTGCATATGGAGGCGCGCTGCTGCATGCCACCTGAAAGCTGCCAAGGATATTTGTTTTCGAACCCGGCCAGACCTGCCATCGCCATCAGCTGTTGTGCCTTGGTGCGCGCGAACTTCATCGGCATTTTGCGCATTTCCGCCTGCAGCAGGATATTGTTGAGAATCGTTCTCCAGCCTAAAAGCACGGCGCTTTGGAAAACGATGCCGACATCCTTCTGCGGCCCTTTGACTGCCTGCCCGTTGATTTTCAATGTGCCGCCGCTGATCGGCAAAAGGCCCGCCACCATTTTAAGCAGCGTGCTTTTCCCACACCCTGAGGGGCCAACCACTGAAACAAACTCACCCGCGCGAATGCTGAAATTCAGCGGCTTTAGAGATTCGACGGGGCCATCCTGCGTCCGATAAATTTTCGTGACATTGGCAGCTTCGATCAGAACAGGAGATGTCATCGTTTTACTCGGCACTCAATTCGGCAAGTAATCCAGCGTGACATAATCTTCGGGCTTGCCGCGCGTCGCCGGGTCCATGCCGCCGACATTGACAAGCAGGTCGAGTGTATTTTCAACATTGTGCATCGTAACGCGAAAAGGGCGCTGTCCTTTAGTATCGTCCGTATGATAGAGCGCGATGCTCTGCTGCAGCCCGTAAATCAAAGTGTCGCGCGTGCCAGACTTCGGATTTGCCTTCAGCATGGCATCTACTGCGCTAGCAGGATCGCTTATCGCTGCTTCGGCGGAGCGGGTGGCGGCACGCATGAACCGTTTGACGAGATCCGGATTTTCGTTCAGCAGCGCCGTACTCACAACAATACCGGAGCTGATCTGGTTCACATTGGAATCCGAAAAAAGCACAGAGTGTGTGGGCTTGCCGGTCGCATCCTGAAGCTTGATCGCCTGATCCATGACGTAGCCGATCAGCATGTCCGCCTGACCGTTGATCACGGCATTCAGCTTTGTCTGCGTATCGCCGGATACGGTTTTCACCTGATCGGGCTGAATATTATTGGCCTTCAGAAACAGTGGCCACATTTGCGAGGGCGCATCGCCCGGCGTCACGCCAATCGTTTTTCCGATAATATCCTGCGGCGTTTTAATATTCTTGTCGGCAAAAGCTATGACGGCAATGGGGCTGCGCTGAAACAGCACGCCGGTCGATTTCAGCGGCGCGCCCTTGGCGGCAGCCTTGATCATGGTTGCGACATCGATATAGCCGAAAGGAACGGAGCGCGCGGCTACAGCCTGCGCCGTTGCAGCGGAACCGCGGCCTTCCTGAATTTCCAGGTCGATTCCCTCTTCGGCAAAAAATCCTTTTTCCTTGCCGAGGAAAAAAGGTGCGTGCTCGCTGTAGAGATACCAGTTGAGCATCAGCGCGATTTTTTCTTTCGGCGCGTCTTGAGAGTGCAAGGCGGCAGGAAAAAGCAGAAAGGAAAAACATCCCGCTATGCCGATGCATTTCATCAAACCTGACAGTTTTTTCATGATCTTCTCCTGAAACATATGGGGCACTAGTAAATCTGACGATGCGAGGCATGCCAAGGGATCATCAGCCGCTCTGCAAGATCAACAAGCAGGAAAAGCAGCACGCCTATGGTGGATAGAACCACCAAGGCTGCAAACATTAACGGCAGGTCGAAATTGCCGTTGGCAACCTGCAACACATAGCCGATACCGGAATTAGAGCCTACAAACTCTCCCACCACGGCGCCAACCACGGCCAGGGTGATAGACACTTTCAACCCGCTGAATATGGCTGGCATCGCCTGAGGCAGGCTGATCTTAAAAAAGGTTTGCAACCGGCTTGCCCCCATGGAGCGGGCAAGGTCGATCATATCCGTTTCGACCGATTTAAAGCCCATGACAGTCGAAACGACAACCGGGAAAAAGCCGAGCAAGAATGCCGAGATCACTTTCGGAATCAGACCGAAACCAAACCAGACGACAAAAAGCGGCGCGATGGCAACTTTCGGAATGCTTTGCGAGAAAACCAGTAGCGGGTAGACGAAGGATTCCACTGTTCTTGAATAAGCGATCGTCATTGCAATCGGAATGCCGATCAGGATGGAAAGGGCAAACCCGCCCAGTATCGCGATCATTGTTTTAGAGCTTTCGCGCAACAAGAGCTTCCACTCAATGATGAGTTGATGAACGACTTCACCAGGAGGGGGGACCAGATAGGCCGGGACGTTGAAAAAACGGATGGAAAGATCCCATATCGCAAGCAGGAATGCGATAAGCAGGAATGGCCTGACGGCGGGCGAGATCAGAATACGACGCAATATACCACCTCACAATGATCTGAGCCCCAGGGCCTGCCTAGCCATGGCCAACCCGTCAATGCGTTGTTGCCGATTGTGGGTACGGGAGTCAACTAAAACACAATCATCGCATTAGGAGATCGCTTATATGAAATATAGCTTTTATGAAATTTTCTTGCCCAACTAAGTAGGGGCAAACACAAAACTTTTAAAGTTTAAACCTTACATTTTTTCGCTACAGGTACTTAAGCTGTTGTTGTATAAGTCGTTAAATTGAGTAATCCGAGTTCTTTTGGTTGAACAAGGCTTTATACTAGTCGTGCTTTTATTTTCGGAAAAAATGGTGCCGATGGAGGGAATTGAACCCCCGACCTTCGCTTTACGAAAGCGCTGCTCTACCCCTGAGCTACATCGGCACTATCGAAATGTCTTAGTCCGAGTTGAGACCTCAGCGCAAGCGCTCCGGCTCCAGATCGTCGCTTCCCGACTTTTGCGGCCCCGGATCGTCGGGCACAAAAGGGGCTGGCGGCGCACCTGCGGCAACGAAAGATTTTTGCGCCGGTTTCGGCGCCGGAAGCGGGGATTTTTCCTTGTCCTGCAAGGTATCCCGAAGGGCATCCTGCAAAGATGACGGGATATTCGGCAATTGTTCCTGCAAAAGGACAAGGCCGCGCGGCTCGTCCTGCGGCACTTTCCATTGCACCGCGCCAAGTTCGAAGCTGACAGGGCCGACCGGGGCCCAGGCACCGATCACCTGCCCGTCGCCTATCCACATCGCGTCGCGCGGCGCCTTCATCGCACGCTCGAACCATTCGCGCATCATGCCGACATCGTGCTCGGCCTCGGCAAGTTTCGACATCAGGAGGCAGACACGCTGGGTGGGTTTTTGCGCGAGCAACGGTTTCAGCGCATTGCGCGCGAGCGCAAAATCGCGCGCTTCGGCTGCGGCATTTGCATAGGCAATCAGGCTCTCGGGCTCGTTCGGTTTCAGGCGCAACAGGTTTTGCGCACGCTTTAGACGATCCTTTGCCGTGTCGCCCTTGCGCAAATTGACGTAAAGCTGCGCGAGCGCGGGATGGGGCGACACCTTCCAGGCTTTTTCCAGAATCCGGCTGGCGCTCTTGAAATCCTCGATCTCGGCATAGAGTTTTGCCGCCATGACAGCTGCCGGCGCCAGCGTCGCATCCAGCAGATAGGCCTCCACGCTGAGCGAGCGCGCCTGTTCGCGATGCTGCTCCAGCAGCGTTTCCGCCTTGGCGGTAAGCGCGACGGCGCGCAGCCTTCGCGCTTCCGCCTTGTCGATCATGCGGTGGCGCTGGCGCAGCCTGATCGTCTCGAGCGCCTCGTCCCACTTGTTTTCGCGCGCTTGCGTCATCAAAAGCGCCGTGCTGGCCCATGGCAGATCGGCTTTCATTTTTGCCGCAGCTTCTGCATAGGCCGCAGCCGCCGTCACGTCGCCGGCACGTTGCGCCTCGATATAAAGACCGCGCAGGCCGAGCAGGCGCGTCTGCGGATTTTGCAGCATGGCCTTAAAGCTTGCGCAGGCCTTCTCCCGGTCGCCCATCAGCTGTGCGGTTTGCGAACGCAGCAACAGCGTGAGCGGCGTATCGCCGAGATAGGTTTGCGCGGTTTTCGCAGCACGCATCGCCTGGCGCGTATCCCATGCGCCGACGGCAACGAGCCCGCGCGCCACGGCCTCGAGCCCCTTGTTCGTCCGCCGCATGCGCAGAAACATGCGAAACGCATCCGGCCCATGCCATATGGCGCGCAAAAGCTGAATAAGCAGCACGGCAACAATAACGAACCCGGCAAGCGCCAGTACCGAAACCTGCAGGCTTGCCTCTATGCGATAGCCGAACCAGGTGAGCG
The DNA here is from genome assembly GCA_963714065.1 of uncultured Alphaproteobacteria bacterium. Classification (GTDB taxonomy): domain Bacteria; phylum Pseudomonadota; class Alphaproteobacteria; order Rhizobiales; family UBA4765; genus JAZKID01. The sequence continues at coordinate 1,183,201 of OY970226.1, forward strand.
TCAGATGGCCGGGCATCTCGGCAAGCCAGGCCAGGCCAAGACTGAAAAGTGCGATGACGAAAAGGAACGCAACGAGACGGCGCAATGCCGTTTACTCCGCTTTCGATTTTGCCTGCAGGCCTTGCGCTGCGGCGAGCAGGAGCTCGCGCAGCACGCCGTCGGCTTCGGCACGCGCCGCCAGATCTTCGCCCCAACCGCCGACCGCCTGGCGCGCAGAGTCGGGCAAGGCTTGAAACTCTTTCATGGCAGTCACGCTATCGTTCTGCTGCAAATGAAATTCGACGCGCGCAAGAACGGCCTCGACATCTTCGCCCGGTACATTGCCGACCTTGCGTACGCTAACCAGCGAACGGAAAAAATTCTGCGTGCGATCCCAGAAATTCACATCGTCTGAAGCTTCGATATTCAACACCGCCTGCGCAACCTGCGGAAAACGCGCCAGCAAGGCGGCATTGGCCGGAACGCCCGTATCGGCATGCTCGCCAAGCTCGCTTAAATTTGAACCCGCATGCAGCAGGTTCCTGACCACGGCAAATTCCGCGGTAAACGGCGCACCTGCGTCGAGAGCGTTTTTCAGCGCGAGCCCGCCGAGCGCGAGCGCGAGCAGGCGTTCCTTTTCGGCGAATTCCACCTGCGATATGCTGTCGACCTTACGCTCGAGCTTGTCGAGACGCGCTTCAACGGGCGCGAGATTGACCTTGGCTGCGGTTTCCGGTTTCAGCTCGCGCAGCGCCGCCTCGAGACGGTGCACATCGCTTTCTTCTTTTTCCTGGAGGTTCGAGAGCGCATTGCGTGTCGCATCGAAACGGTTGACGCTGTTCTCGAGCGCATCGAGACGGCTTTTCTGGCCCTCGACCTGCGCGACGCGGTCCGCCATCGCGCGCAATTGCGCATCGTTCTCCCGGCTGCCGCTTAAGAGATCCGTGCGCGAAAAACCGAAAAATACGGCGAATACCAGTCCGGCGCCGATCAGAAAAAACAGGGCGACGACCGACCAGGCCGGCGACGTTGCAGCCGGCGCCACAACGGATTTCGTTTCCGTCTTCTCTTCCGTTTTTTTGGCGGATTGTTTTTTCAACGTCTTCGGTTTTTGTTCTGGATTATCGGTCATGCGCGCCTCGTTCGCCCCATCATAGGAAAATTCGCCGGGCGGTACTAGGGCCTGTCCTCAATCAGGAGGTGCATTTCGTTGGCTCAAAACGGAGTTTATGCGATGATTTTCAACGAACAGCGATGTGGTGCATCCAGCATCGTTTACGATGCTGGAAATCATATATTCGGCTGGAACGGCAGGCCATTCCAGCTGGTGGAGTTGAAAATCATCGAAGAAAACCGTTTTCAGCCAACCCTAAAGGGCACGGCCAAAAGGCTTGCCTGCGTCGTCGGAAAGCTTGACCGTATGTCCTATACGCTCTGCGCTTTCTTCCTATCATGCAAGCCTTTTGGCGACGCGCGAAATACGCCTCCTGATTGAGGACAGGCCCTAACATTTTTTATGGTTGAGCAATGCAATCATGGCTTGCACGCCGGGAGAAGAAGGCACAAGGGCCTCAAAGCCCTTCTGCCGCAAGGGCAGCGCCGTCTGCTCGGAGAGGCATATATATTGCGGCACCCGCAGAATTTTTTCCTCCAGAACATTGCCAAGTTCGAGAAAATGCGCGCTGGCACGCCCTGAAAACAGCAGAATGGCGGCAATGGCCTCGCGCTTTAATGCATCGAGCGTATCAGGGCCGAAGACCTTTGAAGGCTGCATGGCATAGCCTTCCCAGGGTTGTAACTTGAAGCCGCCCGCAGCCAGTTCGGCTTCAATAATAGCCGTGCGTGTCCTGCCCGTGAGATAAAGCAACGGACCTCTCATTGGCACCGCCCTCTCTTTCACCAGCCGACTTAAAGAAAGGGCGGAATGGGCCGCATGCTCGACCTTCGTAAAACCCGCAAGGCGCGCCTCCGCCTCCGTCTCATCGCCCACGGCAAACAGGGGAATGTCCTTAAAATCCGCCATGACGCCGCAACGCGCAAGCGCGCGGATTGCATTGCGGCTTGTCGCGAGCACGGCCTGGTAATTCTGTTTCCCAGGCGATGCTTCGGTAAATTCGGCAATGAAAAGCGGATCGACGAGCGGCGCGAACCCTTGCATGCGCAGCAGGGCGGCCGTTGCATCGGCATCGGGCTGCGGGCGCGTGACGAGAATATAATTCATATGCCGGTTTCGAAAAAACCGGCAGGCGCACGGGATTTCAGCGCCGCTCCCGCTTCATGGCCGATAGTCTCGGCCTCATGAAGTCCGCCCTCGCGGCAGATCTCCAAAACCTCGGAGCCGTCGGGACGCAGGATCATGCCGCAAAAGGCGATTTTGTCCGTCACAAGCGCATGGCCCGCAATCGGCGTGCGGCACGAGCCGTCGAGCACGTTCATAAAAGCCCGCTCCGTTCTCAACGCGATAAAAGTCGGCTCGTGATTGATGACCGAGAGCAAATCTTGCATGCGCGTATCATGTTTACGGATTTCGAGCACGATGGCACCCTGCCCCACTGCGGGCGGCACTTTTTCGATATCGAGGATTTCCGCTGCCGCGCTTTCCATACCGATACGTTTCAGGCCCGCAAGGGCAAGCAAGGTCGCATCGGCATCGCCGCGCGTAATTTTTTCGATGCGCGTCTCCACATTGCCGCGAATATCGACGATGCGCAGGTCGGGCCGCAGGCGTTTCATCAGCGCCGCACGGCGCGGGGAAGAACTGCCTAACCGCGCGCCTTGCGGCAGATCCTGCAAGCATTTTCCGATCAGGCAATCGCGCACATCCTCGCGCGGCAGGCAGGCGGCAAGCATCAAGCCTTCCGGAATTTGCGCCGGCATGTCCTTGGCCGAATGCACGGCCACATCCACCGTGCCGGCCAGCAGCGCTTCCTCGATCTCTTTCGTGAACAGGCCTTTTCCCCCGGCGACAAATAATGAGCGGTCCTTGATGCGGTCGCCGCTCGTCGTCATGGGATGAACGGCGATTTGCTCTTGCTTAAGGTGATGCGCCTCCATAAGCGCCGCGCGCACCAGCGCGGCCTGGGCCAAAGCCAGCCTGCTTGCCCGCGTGCCTATGGTGATTTGTGGTTTTGCACTCATGATTATACTGGCTTTAAGCCCGAAAATGCGCAAATTGTCGACCTCAAATGATCGTTCTGGGTTTAGAGACGAGCTGCGACGAAACTGCCGCCGGCCTTGTGCAGCGCGCCAGCAATGGCAAAGGCAAAATTCTGGCCACCTATGTGCGCAGCCAGATCGAGGAGCATAAGCCTTTCGGCGGCGTGGTGCCGGAAATCGCGGCGCGCGCGCATGTCGCCGTGCTCGACCGGCTGATCGCACAGACGCTCGAACATGCCAAACTTACGCTCGACGATATCGATGCCGTTGCCGCAACCGCAGGCCCCGGCCTGCTCGGCGGGCTGCTGGTCGGCGCGATGACGGGGAAAACGCTGGCTCTCGTGACGGGCAAACCCTATCTCGCGATCAATCATCTGGAGGCGCATGCGCTCACCCCGCGCCTGACGCATAACGTGCAATTTCCTTACCTGATGCTGCTAGTCTCGGGCGGTCATACCCAGATCTTGAGCATCGAGGATGTCGGCATCTATCGCCGCCTCGCCACCACGATCGACGATGCGCTGGGCGAGGCCTTCGACAAGGTTGCGAAACTTCTTGGCCTCGGCTTTCCCGGCGGGCCGGAAGTGGAACGCCTTGCATTGCGCGGCGATGCGGCGCGGTTTTCCCTGCCGCGCCCCATGAAGGGCAGGACTGAGCCGCATTTTTCCTTCTCCGGCCTGAAGACCGCCGTGCGGCAGCTCGCGGAAACATTGCAACCGCTGCAGGAGCAGGATATTGCAGATCTGTGTGCCGCCTTTCAGGCCGCGGCTGCCGAATCGGTTTCCGACCGGCTGCGGCTCGCGCTGGATGATTTTTGCGCGCGGCATGCCGATACATCTCCCGTTGTCGCTATTGCGGGCGGCGTTGCCGCCAATCGCGCACTCGCACATGCGCTACAAAAAACCGTACAGGATAAAAACGGCACGCTGATCGTTCCGCCGCCCGAGCTTTGCACGGACAACGGCGTGATGATCGCCTGGGCCGGCGCGGAGCGGCTTGTACGCGGCCTTGTTTATAATGACGAGATCGTGGCGCGCGCGCGCTGGCCGCTCGATCCCGCGGCGGAACCCGCCCCCTTTGCCGGAGTAAAAGCATGAGTTTTAAGCGTATCGGTATCATCGGCGCCGGCGCCTGGGGAACGGCGCTGGCGCTGTGCGCGGCACGCGCAAGGCACAATGTTGTCTTGTGGGGCCGCAGCAAGGCACATATTCAAACCATACAGGAAACACGGCGCAACGAGACTTATTTGCCGGGCATCACGCTGCCTGAAACCGTTGTTCCCACAGCGCAAGCCAGAGATCTTAAAACATGCGGGCTTTATCTTGCCGTCATTCCCGCGCAAAAACTGATTGCTTGTTTGAAAGAACTGCGCCTTGAAAACAAGGCGCCTGTCGTTATCTGCGCGAAGGGTTTCGATCACGATAGCGGCGCTTTCCTATCCGATCAAGCAAAGGAAATCCTGCCGCAAAATCCGGTCGGCATACTTTCGGGTCCCGGTTTCGCGCTCGATGTCGCGCGCGGCCTGCCCACTGCCGTCAGCCTTGCCTTCGAAGACCAGAAACTGGGGGCCGATATTGCCGGCACGCTCGCTTCCGACAATTTCCGCCCCTATTTCAGCACCGATGTGCGCGGCGTCGAGATCGGTGGCGCGCTCAAGAATGTTCTGGCGATTGCCGCCGGCATCGTCAGCGGCCGTGGGCTTGGGCTAAGCGCCCGCGCGGCTTTGATTACGCGCGGTTTTGCGGAAATGCAGCGCTTCGGCCTGGCATATAAGGCAAGGCCGGAAACTTTCGGCGGCCTGTCCGGGCTCGGCGACCTGCTGCTGACGGCAACCAGCGAACAATCGCGCAATCTGCGCTTCGGCATCGCGCTGGGAGAGGGTAAGGCTATTCAAGAAACAAAAGAAAAGCTTGGCACGATCGAAGGCATCGCAACCGCGCATGCCGCACGGCTGTGCGCGCAAAAAATCGGGATCGATATGCCGATCACGGAAGCGGTCGCCCGCATCGTCGAAGGCAGAGAGAATATCGACAGCGCGATTGCACGTCTCCTGTCCCGGCCCCTGAAAAGCGAGCATGCATGAATTATTGGCTGATCAAGTCGGAACCCTCCGCCTGGTCCTGGCAGCAGCAGGTAAAGGCCGGCGCAAAAGGCACGGCATGGACCGGCGTGCGCAATCACCTTGCCAAGAAACATTTGCAAACGATGCAAATGGGGGATCTCTGTTTTTTCTATCATTCCAACGAGGGCAAGGAGATTGTCGGCCTTGCCGAAGTCGTCAAAACCGCCTATCCCGACCCGACCGACAAGACGCAGAAATTCGTCGCCGTCGATGTCCGTGCGGAAAAACCCCTTAAAACCTCCGTTACGCTTGCGCAAATCAAGACCGTGCCGCAGCTGCAGAATATGGCTCTGCTCAAATGCGCGCGGCTTTCCGTGCAGCCGGTGACGGCGATCGAGTGGAAAATGATCTGCGGAATGGGCGGCATTTAGCTTGATTGAGGCTTCGCAGCCCCGCTTAAAATTGCTATAGATCTCCAACAGTCAAGGAGGGACATATGACATTCGAAAACATCAATCTGCCGCAAGTCGCCGTTGCCGGCGTTGCCGCCTGGGTTTTGGGCTACATCTATTACTCCATTCTTTCGAAACCATGGGCTGACGCCATGGGCTTGAGCGAAGCCGACAAGGCCGCCTGCCGCAACCGGCCGGATGCCTGGGTGCCTTTCGTGCTGGCGCTTGTCGGAAGCACGGTTTGTGCCTATGTCTTTGCCGCATTGCTGCATTATGTCGCACCGGGAGGTGCAACCGTGCACGGGGCGCTGATTTCGGCGTTCTTCGTCTGGCTCGGCTTCGTATTACCACCTTTCGCCGTCAACAACGCCTTTTCCAATCGCGATTCGCGACTGACCCTGATCGATTCCGGCTATTGGCTGCTGGCGCTTTTGCTGCAGGGTGCCCTGCTTGGCGCGTTTGCGGAAGGAAAAATCCATCTGCCTTTCTAAGACTTATAAATTATGAACCAAAAACTTTATTCCGTGCCGCCGGAATGGGCGGCACGGGCGCACATAGACAGCAAGACATATGACGAGCTTTATGCGCACTCACTCGACAATCCGGAAGCGTTCTGGCGCGAACAGGCAAAACGCCTCGACTGGCTCAAGCCCTTCACCAGAGTCAAGAACACATCCTTCGGCCCGGGCGATGTTTCGATCAAATGGTATGAAGACGGCGCGTTGAATGTCTGCGCCAATTGCGTGGACAGACATGTAAAAACGCGCGGCTCTCAACCTGCAATCATCTGGGAAGGCGACGATCCTGCCGAGAGCAAGGTCATCACCTATGCCGAACTCTTCGAGCATGTCTGCCGCTTTGCCAATGTGCTGAAAAATCTAGGCGCCAGGAAAGGCGACCGCATCACCATCTATATGCCGATGATCCCGGAAGCCGCTTATGCGATGCTGGCCTGCGCGCGTATCGGCGCCATCCATTCGGTGGTCTTTGGCGGCTTTTCACCCGAAAGCCTTTCCGGCCGTATTCAGGATTGCGGCTCGAACCTTGTGATTACCGCCAATGAAGGTATCCGGGGCGGCAAAAAAATTCCGCTCAAGGCGAATGTGGACGCGGCGCTGGCCAAATGCCCGGGCGTGCAAAAAGTTCTCGTCATACGCCGCACGGACACAAACGTGCCCATGCAGGACGGCCGCGATGTCTGGCTGCACGATGAAATCAAAAAGGCCAGCGCAGATTGTCCGCCAGAGCAGGTGACCGCCGAAGATCCGCTGTTCATCCTTTACACGTCGGGCTCGACCGGCAAGCCCAAGGGCGTGCTGCACACAAGCGGCGGCTATCTGGTTTTTGCCTCGCTCACGCACGAGCTTGTCTTCGATTACAAGCCCGGCGATATTTACTGGTGCACGGCCGATGTCGGCTGGGTGACGGGCCATTCCTATATCGTCTATGGCCCGCTGGCGAACGGCGCCACCACGCTGATGTTCGAAGGCGTGCCGAACTATCCCTCCGCTTCCCGCTTCTGGGAGGTGATCGATAAATGGAAGGTGAATATTTTTTACACGGCGCCCACCGCCCTTCGCGCATTGATGGCGCTTGGCGAAGCGCCCGTAAAAAAAACCTCGCGCAAATCGCTCAAGCTTCTGGGCTCGGTCGGCGAGCCGATCAACCCCGAAGCCTGGGAATGGTATTATCATGTGGTGGGCGAAGCGCGCTGCCCCATCGTCGATACATGGTGGCAGACCGAAACCGGCGGCATCCTGATTTCGCCGTTGCCGGGCGCGATCCCGCAAAAACCCGGCTCGGCGACAAAACCTTTCTTCGGCATCAGGCCGGAAATCGTCGATGCGGAAGGAAAAGTTTTAAACGGCGCGAGTGAAGGCAATCTCGTGCTGAGTGATAGCTGGCCCGGGCAAATGCGCACGGTTTATGGCGACCATCAGCGTTTCAAGGACACCTATTTCAAAACCTATCCGGGAAAATATTTCACGGGCGACGGCTGCAAACGCGACGAGGACGGCTATTACTGGATCACGGGGCGTGTCGACGATGTCATCAACGTCTCCGGTCACCGCCTCGGCACGGCGGAAGTGGAATCTGCCCTGGTCGCGCATGAAAAAGTGGCGGAAGCCGCCGTCGTCGGCTATCCGCACCCCATCAAGGGGCAGGGTATTTACGCCTATGTCACGCTGAATGCGGGAGAGGCGCCGAGCATGGAGCTGCGCACCGACCTGATCGCCTGGGTGAGAAAGGAAATCGGCCCTATTGCCGCCCCCGATCTTATCCAGTTTGCACCCGGCCTGCCGAAAACGCGCTCAGGAAAAATCATGCGCCGCATTTTGCGCAAGATCGCCGAAGACGAATTTTCCAATCTCGGCGATACATCGACGCTGGCCGACCCTGCCGTGGTGCAAGACCTGATTGACAACCGCCAGAATAAAGCGGCCTGACGCGCTTTCATAGTTAATATCTGGTAACTTAAAGAAATACATTTGATATAAAATGCAATTTATTTGCATTAATACTGCATATAAATTGCGGTAGGATCAATATAAGCAAATAATACGCTTGTTATTTCAACGAGTGTATTGTGGTAAGTATAGAAAAATCATTGCCGTCATTAAACGGCTTTTCCAAAAACGGACTCTTTGGCAAAAATTTTCTGGAAGATCTCGAATCTGCAAGAAAAGCGCGTCCTGCCACGCCCATTAAAAAAAGAGGCCGCAAACAGTGGAAGACATCCATATTCAAGGACATAGCTAAGGATATAGGGAAAACGAGAACCGATCTTACCGTTCGCGAAAAACTGGACGAAGCGCTTAATTTTATACGGGAGCATGCCCCATATGACGAAGACGGGAATCCTAAACCTGTCGGCGACTCCATAGGACATTGCTCGGAATATGTCTTTAACGCTCTGGAAGCGGCAGGATTTGGCAAGCTCGATGCTTCAGGCAACTATGTTCCGATTACACGGGATGGAGATGCCAAAGATAACGGGCCGAATCTGAAGAAATTGGGGTTTACTTCTGTAGCCTACAGGCCGGAAGGCGATAACCCCGATTATCCTGACTATCCGGAAGGATATACGCCGCAAGCCGGAGATGTGATGATCGTGCAGGATTGTCAGCATCACCGCCATGGGCATATTGCAATATTCGATGGCCAATACTGGATATCCGATTTCGTTCAGGATGGCATATGGGTCAGCCGGTATTACAGGGATTCCTTGCCCGCCTGCGAATATTTCCGTCTGGACATAGCACCGGAAACCGTTGCGGGCACTTAAAGACTGTTTACCTGATTTCTTGCCCTCGGTTGACATCGCCCCCCATATTTGCGCCTTAAAGGCATATGAAGACTGCGTGTTCGGGTGATAGGGCATGACGTTGCGGCTTTTCGGCCTGATGGCGTTCGAGGCATGTCGCGCGCTCATGCGTGCCCTGCTCGCCTCGATCTTTTTCCGCTGGTACTATCGCGGCACCCGTTCGGCCAAACTGGGCATCGCGCCGCAGGACCTGCGCACCGCCGACCCCACGGTTGCCGCCGAAATCTATGCCGGGCGTTTTGCCTTTTCCGGCAAGCTTGCCGTGGCCGGCGGGCGCTCGCCTTTTGAGCTGCATCCGCCTTCATTGGAATGGGCGAAATCTCTTTACGGCTTCGGCTGGCTGCGGCATCTGCGCGCCGCCGACTCGGCACTTGCCCGCACCAATGCGCGCGCGCTGGTGGAAGAATGGATCGACCTGCATGGCGGCTGGCAGAAGCTTGCCTTCGATCCCGAGATCACGGCGCGGCGCGTAATGGCCTGGCTCGCGCAATCGCCCGTGGTGCTGGAGAACGCCGATTTTACCTTTTACCGCAAATTTGTCGCAAGCCTGACAAGGCAGGTGCATTACCTGAGCTTCGTGCGCCGTTTCATGCGCGACGACATGGGGAAATTGCAGACCGCGGTTGCGCTGGCGCAAGCCGGGCTTTGCTTCAACATCCCGAAACTGCAGCGCCGCGCCAAACGCTGGCTGGAGCGGGAACTGACAAGGCAAATTCTTGCCGACGGCGGGCATATATCGCGCAATCCCGGCGCGATCCTGCAAATCCTGCTCGATCTGCTGCCGCTGCGCCACAGCTATATCGCCCTCTCCCTGATGCCGCCGCAGGCACTGATCTCGAGCATCGACCGCATGATGCCGATGGTGCGTTTTTTCCGCCATAATGACGGCGCGTTCGCGCTGTTCAACGGCATGGGCCCGACACCCGCCGATATCGTCGCAACGCTTCTCGCTTATGACGACACGCGCGGAATTCCGCCTGCTTTCGCGCCCGCTTCCGGCTATCGCCGTCTGCATGTCAAGGACGTGCTGCTTTTCATGGACACCGGCGCGCCGCCGCCGCTCCGTTTCAGCCAGACTGCGCATGCCGGTGCCTTGTCGTTCGAATTCTCGGACGGTGCGGACCGGCTTGTCGTCAATTGCGGCATGCCTTGGGCGAAGCGTGCAAGTTTCCAACCGGCCGCGCGATGGACGGTTGCGCATTCGACATTGTCGGTCGATAGCCGCTCGCAAGCCTCCTTCCCTTCCTCTACAATGGTGCGGCGGCTGCTGGGCCCGGTCATGACCGGAAACTTGCGTGTGATCAGCGCCACCGAAAACAATTCCATCCAGAGCGAAATCCATGCCAGCCAGGATGGTTATGCGCATAGTTTCGGCGTGCGCCATGAGCGCCAGCTGGCGCTGACGACGGATGGCAACGAACTTGCGGGCGTCGACGATCTCATGCCCGCACAGCATCATGGTGCCAAAGACGCGCCTTTCATCCTGCGTTTTCATCTTCATCCCGCCGTGCGCGCCAGCCAGCTGCGCGAAGGCGAAGCCGTACTACTCTTGCTGCCGAGCGGGCGCGCATGGAAATTTTATGCGCCGGGCTTCAAGGCAAGCATCGAGGACAGCCTCTATCTTGGTGGCGCCGACGGCGCGCGCCATACAAAACAGATCGTCATTTACGGCAATGTGCGGGAAACCCCACGGGTCCGTTGGCATTTTACGCGTTATCAGGGGGCCACGGACAGCGATGACCGGGATAACGCCGACGACCCGTCCCTGCTTTTGTAATTTTTGCCTGCCATGTTAGGTCGATTTATGTCGAACGTTCCTCTACGCCGTGCCCTGCTTTCGGTTTCCGATAAAACCGGCCTCAACGAGCTTGCTGCCGCCCTGCATAAGCGCGGCATAGAACTTGTCTCGACAGGCGGCACGCGCGCAAGCTTAATGGCGGCAGGGCTGCCCGTGCGGGATGTCGCCGACATCACAGGCATGCCGGAAATGATGGACGGGCGCGTGAAGACCCTGCATCCGAAAATTCACGGCGGACTCCTGGCAAGGCGCGATAATGAGAGCCATCAGGCGGCGCTACGCCAGCACGAAATTCCGGCCATCGATCTGCTTGTCGTTTCGCTTTACCCGTTCGAGAAAACGCAACAGGCTGGCGCGCCCCATGCCGATATTATCGAGAATATCGATATCGGCGGCCCTGCCATGATCCGCGCTGCGGCAAAAAATCATGAATCGGTCTGCGTGGTCGTCGACCCCGACGATTATCAAAACCTGTTGCGCGAACTCGACGAGCAGCAAGGCACGACGTGTTTCGAATTCCGCAAACGTCTTGCCGCGAAAGCTTTCGCGCGCACGGCTGCCTATGATTCGGCCATCTCAAACTGGTTTGCACAGGAAATAGACGAGCCGTTCCCGCGCTGGTTTACGCTTGGCGGCGCGCGTGCGCAAACCCTGCGTTATGGCGAAAATCCGCATCAGCATGCGGCGCTTTATCGCACACTGGAGCAGAGGCCCGGCGTTTTAAGTGCTGCGCAACTGCAAGGCAAAGAACTTTCCTATAACAACATCAACGATACCGATGCTGCCTTCGAGCTCGCGGCGGAGTTCGACCCCAAGCAAACCGCGGCGGTGGCGATCATCAAACACGCCAATCCTTGCGGTGTCGGCACGGGCGCCACGCTCGCCGAGGCGTACAGGAAAGCCTTGCGCTGCGATCCCGTCTCGGCTTTCGGCGGCATCGTGGCGCTGAACCAGCGCCTCGACGAAGACGCCGCCTCCGAAATCATCAAGATCTTTACGGAAGTGATCATCGCACCCGATGCGAGCACGAAGGCGCGCGAGCTGATCGCTTCGAAAAAAAATCTTCGCCTCCTTTTGACCAAAGGCCTTCCGGATCCGCGCGCGCAAGGCCTTGCCATAAAATCGGTCGCGGGCGGTTTTCTCGTACAGAACTGCGATCGCGCCAGCGCCGACGATATGGATCTGAAGATTGTTACGAAACGCCAGCCGAGCACGCGCGAACTTGCCGATCTCCGTTTTGCCTTCAAGGTGGCAAAACATGTGAAGTCAAACACCATCGTTTATGCCATGCAGGGCGCGACCGTCGGCATCGGGGCCGGCCAGATGAGCCGCGTCGATGCGGCGCGCATTGCCGTGCTAAAATCTGCCGACGCCGCGGAAGCCGCCGGCGAGAAACGCGCGCTGACGGCAGGCTCTGTTGCCGCGTCGGATGCGTTCTTTCCGTTCGCGGACGGGCTGAAAGTGATCATCGAGGCGGGTGCCACGGCGGTCATCCAGCCCGGCGGTTCGATGCGAGACGCGGAAGTGATTGCCGCCGCCGATGAAGCCGGAATTTCAATGGTGCTGACGGGCGTGCGGCATTTTCGGCATTAATTTTCAGGAACTCGTCATATCCGATAATTGCCCGGCTGCCACTGTCAGCTTGGCCACCGTCAGGTCCGGCGCGGTGGCGATCATCTGCAAGGTCTGCCTTGCGCGTTGCCAGCTTTCGCCCTTGCGCTTCTGCCAGGCTTCCATGCCGCCGGATTCGAGAATGTGGATGGCCATACGGCGGTTGGCAACCGCCAGGTCGGCAACCGCGCGCTCCAGCGCCAGCCGCTCGAAATAGTTTTTCGTAAACAGTTTTTTGGCCGCGGCATAGATTTCGGCAAGACCGAAAAGCGCACCGGCTTCATAAAAAGCCTTGGCGGCGGCCAGAAGCGGCGTCTTCGTGGCATTGGCGGCAAGCACGATATCTGTTGCGTCGATCAGGGCAGGCAAACCGGCCATGCGTTCGGCTACGTGCTTGGGCACGCCTTTCTCGATAAGCATGTCCTTGCGCGTATTGAAGCGCACAAGCTCGCTTTCGGGAAGCACCTTGAGCAGTTGCGATTCGAGCTGCTTTATTTTTTCGCGGAATTGCTGTGCCGCATTGCCAAGCCCGGAACTTAAATGACCGTGACGCAGGAACCATACGATACGGTCGTGCAGCAGATCCTGCACGTCGATATAAAGCTGTAGCTGGAATTCGCCGCCGATTTTCCCGTCGAGCGCATTGATATCGCGGTTAAGCGAGGCAAGATCGAAAACATCCTGTGTAACCGCGAAAGCAGCGGCGACATCCTGCGCCAGCGCCCCGGTCTGGTCGATCGCACGCGACAGCAATGTGCCGCCGCCGCTATTGCAGGCATCGTTGGAAAGATCCGTGGCGATAATTTCGCGGCGCAACTGATGTTGCGCAATTTCTTTCGGAAAAGCTTCGCGCAAGGCCGCAGGAAAATAATTTTCAAGACGGTTCGAAAAATAGGGATCGTCCGGCAGTGCGCTATTCAAGAGATGATCGTACAGGCTCAGCTTGGAATAGGCGAGCAGCACGGAAAGTTCGGGGCGCGTCAACCCACCGCCGCTTTTCTGGCGCGCGTCTAACTCCGATGCATTCGGCAAGGTCTCGATCTTGCGGCTCAACCGCCCCTCGCCCTCGAGCAGCTGCATGAGATGCTCGGCAAAACCCGCATCTTCTGCGCCGCGCCGCTGGCTCAGGGAAAGGCTTAAGGTTTGCAAATAATTCGTGCACAAAACCAGGCGCGCCACATCGTCGGTCATTTTCTGCAGAAGCTCGTTGCGTTTTTGCAGCGGCAGTTTATTTGCGCGCACGAGACCGTTGAGCGCGATCTTGATATTCACCTCGACGTCGGACGTATTCACGCCCGCCGAATTGTCGGTCGCATCCGTATTGAGACGGATGCCCTGCATCGCCGCTTCGATACGTCCGCGCTGCGTCATGCCGAGATTGGCGCCCTCGCCGATCACCTTGGCACGCAATTCGTTCGCGGCCACACGTATGGCATCGTTGGTGCGGTCGCCGACCTGCTCGTCGGTCTCGATCGAGGCGCGCACATAGGTGCCGATACCGCCGAACCACAGAAGATCGGCCTGCGCCCGCAACAGGGCCTGGATAATCGTCTGCGGCGGCGCGGTTTTTTCCTTCATGCCGAGCAGCGCCTGCATTTGCGGCGACAGGGGAATGGTCTTGGCGCTGCGCGAGAAGACGCCACCGCCCTTCGATATCAATTGCGCATCGTAATCGGCCCAGCTCGATCGCGGCAGTTTGAAAAGGCGCGCACGCTCTTTACAGGAAAGCGCCAGATCCGGATCCGGATCGATGAAAATATCGCGATGATCGAAAGCGCCGACGAGTTTCGTGCATTTCGACAGCAGCATGCCGTTGCCGAACACGTCGCCCGACATATCTCCCACACCAATCACGGTAAAAGGCGTATTCTGGATATCGACATCCATTTCGCGGAAATGGCGCTTCACGGCCTCCCAGGCGCCGCGCGCCGTAATGCCCATTTTCTTGTGGTCGTAACCGGCCGAGCCGCCGGAGGCGAAAGCATCGCCCAGCCAGTGATTCATGCTCAGCGAAATTTCGTTGGCGATATCCGAGAACGTGGCGGTGCCCTTGTCGGCGGCGACGACGAGATAGGGATCGTCGTCGTCGTAACGCAGCACATGTTCCGGGTGAACAATCTCGCCTTGCGGGCTGATGGAATCGGTCACATGCAGGAGCGAGGATACGAAAAGCTTGTAGCTTGCGATGCCCTCTTCCTGGATGGCCTCGCGCGGGCCGTCGGGAAGTTTTTTGGGCACAAAACCGCCCTTGGCGCCGACAGGCACGATGACGGCATTCTTGATCTGCTGCGCTTTCACGAGCCCCAGAACCTCGGTGCGATAATCCTGCGGGCGGTCCGACCAGCGCAAGCCGCCGCGCGCGATCTTGCCGAAACGCAAATGAATGCCTTCCACGCGCGGGCTGTAGACATAAATCTCGAACATGGGGCGCGGCTCGGGCAGGCCTTCCAGTTTTTTCGAATCGAGCTTGAAGGTAATGGTCGGGCGCGGCTCATTGGCATGGTCGCGCTGGTAAAAATTTGTTCTCAGCATGCAGGCGATGAGATTGAGGAAGCGGCGCAGGATCCGGTCTTCGTCGAGGCTGGTTATTTTTTGCAGCGCGTCTTCGATCCTCTGCGTACACTCGTCCTGTTTTATTTCGCGCACCTTGTCGGAAAGCTTCAGATAAGGGTCGAAACGGATTTGATAAAAAGCGAAGAGATTGGCCGCAAATTGCGGGTTCTTCGTCATCGTGGCCCACATATAGTCCTGCGAATAGGGAATGCGCACCTGGCGCAAATAGCGCGACATGGCGCGCAGGCAGGCAACCTCGCGCCAGCGCAGCCCGGCGGTCAGTACAAGCGCGTTATAACCGTCGTTCTCGGCATGGCCTTGCCAGATCGCGAGAAAGGCGTCCTCGAGCCGCGAATCGGCGGCGTCGAAATCGTAGGCCACGCCGTCGCAGGTGGCGAGGCGCAGATCGTGCATAATGACAAGATCGCTTTCATTGCCGCCGGGCGCGATCTCGACCGATGTTTCCGAAATCACGTTAAATCCCATCGCCTCTAGGATCGGCACGCGCTTCGAGAGGGAAAGCGGCGAGCCGCGATGATAGACTTTCAATCCCAATTCATGCGGCTGCGCTTCGTCGAAGCGGAAGAAATCGATGGCAAGCGGGTGCTGGGGACTCAGCCGCTCGATGATGCGGACATCGTGCACGGCCGCCTGCGGCGAATAATTATCCTGATAGGCGGGCGGAAACGCATAGTGATAGCGGCTGCGCAGATTTTTTGCCTCGCCATTGCGAAAAACTTTCGCGACCTCGCTTAAAAACTCGTCCTCCCAGGTACGGACGATCTGCGCCACATCGTGCTCGAGCTTGGTGGGCGAAGGTTCGGGCACGCTGCGTTCGCCCTTGGCGATAATGAAATGCAGCCGCGCGAGCGGTCCTTCCGGATAGGAAGAGGTCCAGTTCGCAACCCGCCCTTCATAAGCCTTGGCCAGCATATCGCCGATCTTGTTGCGCGTGCCCGCATTATAGCGCTCGCGCGGAATGAAGACGAGAACCGATACGAAACGGTCGAACTTGTCCTGGCGCGAGAGAACGCGCACGCGCGGGCGCTCCTCGAGCTGCAACAGGCGTTCGGCGAATTTGAGCAGCTCGTCGTCGTCGATCTGAAACAGCTCGTCGCGCGGATATTGTTCGATGATATTCACCAGCGCCTTGCCGGAATGGCTGTCGGCATCGAAACCGGCGCGATGGAGCACGGTTTCGACCTTGCGCCGCAGATAAGGGATGACGCGCGCGGAATAGGTATAGGCGGTGGACGTGAACAGGCCGGCGAGACGCAGCTCACCGGTCAATGTGCCTTTGGGACTGAACAGTTTGATGCCTACATAATCGACCACCACGCGGCGGTGCACGCGCGAGCGTAGGTTCGCCTTGGTGATGATCAGCGGATTCGATTGACGCAGAAAATGCCGCAGTTCGGCTGTCATCGTCACCGGCTTGGCGCCGCGCCGCAACAGGCCGACCGCCGGATCGCGCAACAGGCCAAGCCCGGTCTTGTTTTCGGGATCGAGGCGCAGCTTCGTCCCAGCACCCGCTGCCTTATATTCGCGCAGGCCGAGGAAAGTGAAATTATTGTTGCGCAGCCATTCGAGAAACTGGATGGCTTCGGCCAGCTCCGCCACGGGAATGGGCGGCGGCGTATCCTTGAATTGCTGAATCGCCGCATCGAGGCGGGAAAGCATGGTCTTCCAGTCGGCAACGACCGTGCGCACATCTATGAGCGTTTTTTCAAGCTCGGTTTTTAGCTTTTCGGCGGATGCCTGGTCCAACGCCTCGACATGAATGTAGATGAAGCTTTCGCGCAGGGCGGCCGTACCGGCCGGCGGCTGCTGTTCGCCATGCAAGCCGATGAGGCGGCCGTTCTTGTCGCGCGACACATTGAGAATGGGATGCAGAACGAGGCGGATGTCGCAGCCGAATTCGTTGATCGTATTCATGACCGAATCGAGCAGGAACGGCATATTGTCGTTCAGAATCTCGATGACGGTGACGTTGTTCTCGGGATCGTTCTCGACCCGAACGGAAGCTGCGCCCGGCTGGCGCTTTTGCAAATGCGTAAAAGCGTTTTCGGTGAAGCGGGCAAGATCCTCGGCACGGTAGGCGGCAAGATCTTCGTAGGAGCTACGCGCGAAAATCTGATTGGCAAAGCTCTTCGCTTCGGGAACCTGTTTCAGCAATTTCTGGATGGCGGCAGACAAAAGATGCGCCTTTTGCGCATTCTCGCTGCTCGACAAGTCGGAAATTTTTTGCACTGATGTGGCCGACACGTAAAACTGCCTTCAGATCTTGATAATGTCGCCTGTCTAGACCAGCTTGCACCCAAGGTGGAGCGATGAAATCGTCCGCTGCAAGCAGGTTCACATATTTGTCTAGAGCGGCTGCATTAACGAAGGGCTAAGCCAGACGCCATAAACAAGGCAGTTTTAGGACTAGGCTGAACGAATTGTTTAAATCGCCGGGTCGACAGGCGCTTTTGCTGCGGATAGGACGTTCTTGAAGACTATGGCTTTCATTCAATATCAACATTACCCGGCCCCGCACGGCACCGATCCTTTTCAGGGGCCGGTGAGGCGCCGCCATGTCCTGTTTATCCAGGGTCTTTTTCCGCAAGGACCGGCCTATTATTACGATCTGCTGAAAAAGCAGCTTCAGCATTACGCGAAGCTTTACGGCATGAGCTGCACATGCTCTGGGCTGGTACGGCCGTATGAGCATGTGGCGCGCTGTGAAATCGAAGCCCGGCAGGAGGATCGCAGCATCAATGTCGTTTACGATTTCCTCGACTGGGAGGATATTGTCCGCTCTGCACATCAGCGCTCCCTGCTTGATGACTTAAGCGGCGCTGTCCGAACGGTTTTCAACCATTTTACCGAAGGGACGTTTATCGCGCTTGCGCGCGCGCATTGGAAATTTGCTATCGCCTGGCTGTTTCCTTACATTTTATTTACGCTCATCGCGGTTACCGCGCTGGCTGCCCTTTATAACCTGCTCCAGCTTGCCGCCGGATCCGATCCGGCAATCGCTCTTCCAAGAATTCTTCTCGGAAGCGCAATAACTTACGGTCTATGGCGCCTAAGCCGTCTCTACTGGTGCGGAGCCATGCTGCGCAATTTCAATTTCGCGTCCCGTTACGCGCGCGATCTGACACCGGAACTGGAGCAGAGGATCGATATATTTGCCGATATCATTGCAAAAACCTGCAAGGCCTCGCAGGCCGACGAAATCCTGATCGTCGGGCACAGTTTCGCAGGCCAGCTTGCCATTCGCGCCGCCCTGGGCGCCTTCCGCAAGGGCGCTTTTTCGAACGGCCAGCGGCGCATCAAGCTTCTGACCGTCGGCGATGCCACCTGCCATACGGGCCTCATGAAAGGTGCGGGTGCTGCGCGAACGCGCAATGCCGTCATCGAACTGGCTCAGCAGCAGAACCTGCCCTGGGTGCTGATCTATGGCGGCAAGGATGTGCTTGCCTTCAACAAGGCGGACCCGCCCTCTACCCTGCGCGCATTCGAGGGATATAAAAGCAGCGTCAAAGATTTTTTCTGGCCGCTGATGCATGGCGCGCATTTTCGGGAAGCTCTTGCGAAAAAAGATTACCGCCGCCTGCGCTGGCGCTTCTTTCATATTCATGGCCAGTACATCATGGCCGCGCGCCTCAAATCCGCGCCCTTCGATTACATACGTGCCGTCTGCGGTAGCATACCGCTTCCTTTAACCGGAAAGAGACAAGGCGAATGATAAACCGTTTGCGCGCGTTCATCGCCTGGCTGCGGCTGTGGCTGAGCATGTTGTTTGCCGACCATGGCTGCGTACGTCCCATTTACTGGAACAGCGGCAGGATTGCCGATGGCGTCTGGCGCGGACCGCAGCCCAATCCTTTCCATATCAAACGCTTTGCACGCCGCGGCTTTCGCACGTTCGTCAATCTGCGCGGGCCCACGGGTTACGGCTCCTACGCACTCGAAAAAATTTATACCGGCAGATGCAGGCTCACAATGATCGACCATGCGCTTTACTCGGGCGCAGCCCCGCTCAAAACGCAGATCCACGAGCTTCACACCATTTTCAAAAACATGGAAAAACCGGCCTTGCTGCATTGCAAGTCGGGGGCCGACCGCTCGGGGCTGGCTGCCGCGCTTTATCTCATTCTTTGCGAAAATGTTCCGGTAGTCGACGCCGCAAAAGAACTGTCCTACAGCTATGGCCATATCAAAAGCAGCAAGACCGGCATTCTCGATGCGTTTTTCGCGCAATATCTGCAGGATGCGGAAAAGCGTCCCTTAACTTTCCTGCAATGGGTGGACGAGGTCTACGATCCGCAAAAGCTGAATGCGCAATTCAAACGGCCGGGCTTCCTGCGTATGCTGGTCGATTTCTTCATTCGTCGTGAATGAAGCCGTCGCCGGCATTGTGAAACTGCCGCTCGTAAAGCAGCGCATAGGCACCTTTTTTCTTCAGCAGCTCGTCATGCGTGCCGTACTCGACGATGCGACCCGCATCCATCACGACAATCAGATCGGCCGTGCGCACGGTTGCGAGCCTGTGCGCGATGACAAGCGTGGTGCGGCCTTTCGTCAGTTGCGCAAGCGCCTGCTGCACGAGATGTTCGGATTCGGAATCGAGCGCCGATGTCGCCTCGTCCAGCAGCAGGATCGGGGCATCGCGCAACAGCGCGCGGGCAAGCGCGATGCGCTGGCGCTCGCCGCCGGAGAGCTGCGTGCCGCCTTCGCCGAGCTTGGTGTCGTAACCCTGCGACAATCTTGAAATGAAATCGTGCGCTGCGGCGGCCCTTGCCGCATCCTCGATCTGCGAGGAGGAGGCATCGAGCTTGCCGAGCGCGATATTGTTGCGCACCGTATCCTGGAAGATCGTCACATCCTGCGAGACCAGCGCGATTGATTTGCGCAGAGAGCTAAGCGTGACGCTGCCGGTATCCTGGCCGTCTATCAGGATTTCGCCGTTTTGCGGTTCATAGAGGCGTGCAATCAGATTGAAGAGCGTGGATTTTCCGGCACCCGAGCGCCCGACCAGCGCCGCCTTCGCCCCGCCCGGCACGACAAAAGAGACATCGTGCAAGGCCGGCACGCCGCTTATATATTGAAAGCCGATATTCCTGAATTCGATTTTTCCGGTTTCGGCCTTGAGCGGGCGCGCCTGCGGCTTGTCCTTGATGGCGGGGGTTAGATCGATCAGCACGAAAATACGCTCCGCCGCGGCCAGCCCTTCCTGCAGGATGGCATTGAGATTGCCGAGCTTGCGCATGGGCTGTGCTGCAAGCAGCAGCGCGCCGATAAAGCCGCCGAACTGGCCGATACTGGTCGTACCGCTCGATATGCGCCAGGCGGCAAGCACGATGACGATGGCGACCGAAACGCCGCCCAGCACTTCGAGAATGGGCTCGACCCGCGCGAAAAGATTGGCGGCATAAAGACGCAGCCGGTGGATCCGCTCGAACACGTCGCGCCCGCGCATCGCCATATAATCTTCGAGCTGATAGGTGCGGATCAGGCGCGCACCCGAAATTGCCTCGGTGAGAAACGAGGTCATGCTACCGATCATGCCCTGCGCAACGAAGGCATTGGCCCGCAGCCTTTTGCCCACTTCAGCCACCGGCAGGATCGCAACCGGCAGGATCAGAATGCCTGCCAAGGCAAGCTGCCAGTCGATATAGAACATGGCGCCGACAAGGCCCAGGATCATCAGGCTGTCGCCGACAAGGCTCGTGATCAGGCGCGTGATCGCCGTCTGCACATAAATCATCTCCGCATAAAAACGCTGCGCGAGACTGGCGGGCGCTTCCTTGCCGATCTGCAGCAGGTCGGCGCGGTTGAGTCTCGCAAATACCGCGTTCTGCAAATCGCGCAGCACCAATGATGCGATGCGGTTCGTCAGCGTCGTATGCTTGTAAAGCGTGATGCCTTTCGCCAATGTCACGGCAACCACCAGAAGCGGCAGCAGCATCAGCTCGTCGAGCATGTGCTTTTCGAAACGGTCGATGGCCCAGTTGATCAGGAGCGGATAGGCGGCCGTGCTGATGCTCATCAGCAGGATCAGCCCAAGGTTGATGGCAATCAGCCGCCGGTAGGGCGCCATCCACTGGCGCCACAGGCGGCGCAGGGTCGGGAAGCTCGAAACAAGGGCGGGGGGCTGGGACATGAAACGATCCAGGTCTTCCTAAAGCAAAAGCGCAATGAAAGCCAAGGATATGCGGAGCGAGGAGGAAAACTTTTTCGTCATGCGCGGGCTTGACCCGCGCATCCATCTTTCTTTTATGATGGATTGCCGGGTCAAGCCCGGCAATGACAATTGATAGATTTGCGTTTCTTTCCCGATAGCCCAGTTAAATTCGTTAAAACTTTATTAAAATTGACAATAGTAAGGTTACCAATTAATTAATAGCCTGACTATAATCCGTTCTGTTATAGTTACGGAATAGTAAAGAGTTGTTTCATGCGTGTTGTGGCCAAGATTCAGTACAAGATGATGTTGCGTTTTCCGGTATCGGTTCGTGCGGGGGCCTTGCTCGCCGCCCTGTTTTGCTTCTTCCCCAATTCCGCGCAGGCGCTCTGGAACGGCCACGCCTCCTCGAATTCGGGTTTCACCGTTCTCCTGAAAATCAGCGGCGCGCGGCGTCTCGACTGCAGCGGCGCCATGATCGGCCCGCGCCTTGTGCTGACTGCGGGCCACTGCCTGCTCGGCGCAAGGGGGGTCAATGCCCGTATCGGCAATGAGAGCGTCGAGGTCGAGAACTGGATCGTCAATCCGCAATGGAGTGCGGGCCTTCCCGTCAACGGCTGGGATGCGCGCATCAATGCAGGCAATGGCGACCGCTATGTCGACCTTGCCGTGCTGCTGCTTGCGCGCGCGCCCTCGAACGGCCAGGCCATATCTCTCGCCGATAGTTCGACCGGCAAACAGAGCGCGCTCACCACTTACGGCTATGCGCGCGGCAGCATGCTCGAGCCGCTTTATAAAATCGACATGTCGGATGCGAGCCTGATGCAGCGCCTCTCGCCGCGCGGCCCGTTCAAGCTTTATGCGGCGGGCGGTTCCGCCTGGTGCCAGGGCGACAGCGGCGGCCCGGTAACGCGCACCGAGGGCAGCGAAGAGAAACTTGTCGGCATCGTGGGCTTGGGGCTTGGCGCCATCGCGCACGATCCCGCGAGCGCGGTTGCGATGCGCTGGGGCGGCGCCTCGCGGATTCCGAAATGCGGTTCTTACGCCTATGCGCAGGATGTCAGGCTGCATGCCGACTGGATCGCGCAGGCCTCAAGCGCGCTCACCAACGACGCACCTGCAACCGCGAGCACCGGCAAATCCCGCCATGCGGCTGCGGAAGACGTTCTTCCTGCCGATGAATTTGATGAAGACGAGCTGAGCGGGCGGATGTAGCACCTACAACCTTGAGTGGCTGGCTCTGGAATAAATAAATCTCTATTTTCGATTTTCGCCGCGCCTGTACAGCACAGGCGCGCATTGTAAAATTGGATACAGAAACCGGCTTTGCCTTAATTTAAAAGTTTCAGTTTGAACAAGAAATGACAAACGTTTCATCTTTTTCCCCATTCAATCCTGTTTCTCATAAGGTTCAGAATACATTTTTTGTGAACGGCCCGAATGGGTTCAGGGGGAAAATCGATTGCAAGCTCATTAAAAAATGGCTCAAGGAATACGAAGACGACCTGGATACCAAACGCAACTTGAGAGAAGCAAAATTTCAAGAGCTACGCCGCTTCCTTAAAATTCCCATCCTGGCGCCGACATTCGTATTGGCAGCCAAGCAGTATGTCCTCAATTTGTTGAACATCGGACAATACGGCCTGTTCCCCCGAGACGTGACGCAAGGCCTCAATGAGGAAATGCTAAAACAACACTGCGAATCGCTTTTAAATCTGATGGTCGATGCGGTAGAGGCCGCAAATAGGCTGAATAGATTTCTGTCAAAGGTGAATGTACAGGAATGCCTGACGACCAAGGAAAAAGAAAGAATCCGAGATAAAATAGATGGCAAGGATCGCGAAAAGAGACCCGCCTGGATCGAGCTTGAGCCCGGCGGCAATGCTCGTGTCAGGCATTCTTCTTTTTCAACGCCGGTTCTGCCATCGTCTAATGATCAATTATTCGTACAGCCGCTCGTGATGCCTCCCGGAATTCAAGGAACAGATTGGCTGACGCCGGAAGTGATTCAAGGCGGCACAATCATACTTGCGATGGGTGCGGCCGCCTTTCTTGCTGTCACTGCGCCCGCCTGGGTAACGGGCGGTGCTATCGGCGCAACGGTGCTTGTCCTGGTCTCGATCGTAACCGGCGAAAAGCCGGGGCCAAAAACGTGATGACCGAGTGCAGCAGCCTGCGCAGGCATGACGATAAGGCGAGGGCGCTTCGCTCATGGGCGCTTCCGTCGCAAGGTCATGCAACCAATTCCTACAATAGCGGCGAAACATTTGCTGCGATTTGGGCGGAAGAGCTGGACGAAGATCCTTGCAAAAGAATTCGCGAGGATATTCTGCAAAAGGAAAAGAACCTCAAAAACAAACGCGTGCTACTTGAGGCCAAGCTTCAAGAACTCATCGAACTGTTCGGATTATCTACTACTATTGAGCCCTATCTGCAGGCCGCCAAATATTTCATAGAAACAGTTCTGTACGCATATCAACATAAAGGAATTTCTCCAGAATTCGTGACAGGATTTAGCGAGGCTCAAAAAGCTAAACTCAGGGAACTTTGCAAGACATACGTAACACTGGAAACTGCCGCGCGGGCCGCGCAAGCAGTGCTGGCAAACGATCTGCTCAATCCAGACATTCAAAAATGTCTTCCGCCAGAAGAAAGAGAAAGAATAAGGGAAAAAATAATCGGCAAAAAAGAGGAGGAATGGCGGGTCACCAAGCCCTATGCCGAACGTATCAGACAACCTGAATATTATGGGCCGCCTGTTCCGCTCGCGCCTCCCCAGCCTTCCGGTACACCAAAGCCGCTGCCGAGTTATAAATTGGTGCGACCAGTTGCCATACCGGACGGCATGCGCATGGACTGGCTGACGCCGGACATTCTTGCGGCTGGGACAGTGATTGCCACGACAGGCGGTCTCGTTTTTCTTGCCGTCACCGCGCCCGCCTGGCTACCATGGCTTTTTGCCGGCGCAACGGTGATCGTTCTGGCCTCGGTCGTTGCAGGCGAAAAACCGCGGCCGAAGACTTAAAAACCAGCTCTAAAAACCGACAGTATTCCCAATTTGAAATTAGCCATCATCCCTGGCAGAAGCTCCTACAACCCCCGGCATATCTGGACTCGAAGCCGGTTTTGTTTTAATTAAGCCTTCAGATTTTAAGCGATTTACCTTGAGAACAAAATGACAAGCGTTGCTTCAGTCTCCTTTCTGAACCGTGCCTTTCACAATACCGGCAACACTGCCGTTGCTAAGGCGTTTGGCACATCTTCTGCTGTTGAAATGCAGGAGGGATGGGATGACGACTGCAAGAAAATTATAAATGAACTTTCCCGTCTGGAAAACGCTTACAATGAGGCCAAAAACGAGATGGATGTTCTTTATGAGCAAATGGCTGAAAAGCTCAAGCTTCCTACAGACACCGTCGATGAGCGCAGTGTAGCTATTCAGGCTATTTTACTAGCCTGGGGGACAGGATTTTCTGATGAGTTCATAAAAGCTATTAATGAGTTTTTTTTCGCAGACACGAGTAAGGAATTCGTAGAAATCAGTACGAAAGACGTAAAGTGGCTCAGGGATAATGAGGGGCAATTTCGAAGGCTGTTAAAGAGTGAGAACGATGCCTATAACAAATTAGGAAATTACTGCAAGGAGCATAAGGCTGAGATCGAGCGGTGCTTGGAGTCTTTAAGTGACTGCACAAGCCTTCTCTATCAATTTAGGAAAATAGAAACTGAATTGGCATCAACCAAGAGGCTCATGAATGAGCTGCTTGAAGGGCTAGCTAAGGCGCTTGGGTTTTTTGATGAAAAGGGAGGCTGGCCAGCAGTCTTCAAAAAAACTGTATGGGTAACTAGACCGGGAGGCATTTCGGGTACATGGCATGACGTGACTTTTAATGAATGGCGTGACGTGGCTCTTAAGATGGCGTTGAAGCATGTAAGGACAGGATTTGATGATACTGAAGGGTTAGAAGTCAGTCCGCAAAATATAGCTGAGCTAAGGGAGCAATACGAGGATTTTATTTGGCGCCATGATAGAACCCGGGCTGAGCTTACCAGAGCGCAAGATGTGTTAATGACAAAACATAGTGCAGAAATTAAGCGATGTTTGGAAGAAGAAAAAAGGGGGAGCCAGGCTGTAGGAAAAACATCAGACGCACTCAAACAACAAAAAACCATTTGGGAACGGCCTGAACACAAAACTAGCCAACACTCTACCAAACCTGCCGAACAAGGAACTTTATCGCGTTCGATGGCTACTCTAGCAACAAAATCTCAACCTTCCCGGCAGGCGCCGCAGCATCAACCTGAACAAGCTATAAACCCTGCTCCGCAATTATCCTCACGCGGCTACGAAATGCGGCCCGCACCGCCTCCCGCGGAGCCCGGCGTAATTTATAATATTATAGAGCAATACAAGAAACTGCGAAGATACTCGCCGCCACTATATGACCTCACCACGCCCGAGGGAAAACAAAAAGCAATAAGTGCGTTGGCATTACTTTACGGCATTGGAGAATTGGGGGCCGCCGCCACTGCTGCCAAAACCGGAGGCGAAGTAATTGTAGGAAACTTTACGAAGGCAGCACAGGCCGCAAGAGCGGTCTACGAAGAAGCCGCTTCATTTATCGGCATAGGCGGCATCGGCAACATCACAAATCTCTACGACGCGAAAGCTCCCGTCAAGATCGGCGAAATTGAGTTCAAGCCTGTCGAACATTTTAAGGACAAAACGCTCTATGCAACCGATGGCCGCATTTTCGGGCATTTTTACGCGAAAGGCGCTTTTGTTCCCAGCGCGGACAAGGAATACGGCGTCTATGTCGATGACAAGGGCGAGCTTTACGTTCTTAATCGCTTTACTGGTGAATTCCTGAGCTTAAGACATGAAGGATTTACAAGCGATAATATCAAGACGCCGGGCGCTCAGAATAATCGCGATATCGTGCTTAAGACATCCGACAACAAAACCGTTCGCGTGAACAAAAGGCAAAAAATTGTGGTGGTTGGCGATCTCGAAAACGGCGTTACACTCGATCCGCATTTGCAGAATCCCGTTCCATCTCCTGCTCCCAAGCCGGTCCGCTAATTCCCCCTATGGCGGGGCGACGCTAAGGGTTAGTCATCCGGCTGCCGCAACCCCATTTCCGCCCCATTCGCCCCCTAGTTTGACCCATCAATCAAATCATGAGAAATTTGCAGCAGAGAGGGCTTATTTTGCGCAGATTCATATCGTTTATTGCCGGTTTTGCCGTGTTTTGCGCATTTTCCGGCGCGGCACCGGCGCTGGCTGCCAAAAAGCCCGCAAAAAGACATTCCGCGCTTGAGGCCGTGCAGGCCATAGCACTTCCCAAGCCGCCGCGCCCGCAACTCGTGGTTGATGTCGCATCGGGCGCAGTGCTACATGCGCAGGAAGCGCGCACGCTCTGGCATCCCGCCTCCCTCACCAAGCTGATGACGGCCTATGTCGCCTTTCAGGCGATCAAGTCGGGGCGTGTGAAGTTCGAAACGCCGCTGACGGTGAGCGCCGCCGCCTATCAGCAGAAACCCTCGAAAATGGGCTTCAAGCCGGGCTCGCTCGTCACCATGGAAGCGGCGCTCTACATGATCATGGTCAAATCGGCCAACGACATGGCGGTGACAATTGCCGAGGGTGTTTCAGGCAGCGTGCCCGCTTTCGTCGCCGAAATGAATTCATGGAGCCTGCGCCTCGGCATGACCGATACCGTATGGCGCAATCCGAACGGTTTGCCCGATGACGCGCAGGTGACGTCTGCCCGCGATCTTGCCCTTCTTGCCCGCGCCCTGATCAACGATTTTCCGGGCCTGCAGCCTTTCCTTAACACGCCCGCGATCCAGGTCGGCAATGCGATCATCGCCAATCACAATCCGCTGCTCGGCCGCCTCGACGGCGCCGACGGGTTGAAGACGGGCTATATCTGCGATTCGGGCTTCAACATCGTCGCAACCGCAACCCGCAACGGCAGCCGCCATATCGCCGTCGTGCTCGGCGCCGACTCTTCGCGTGCGCGCACGGAGTGGGCAGCGCTTCTGCTCGAAAAATCTTTTTCGCGAAACAGCGGGCAGATGGCGGCCAGCCTGCAAAACCTGCCGCGCGCCGCGAGCTTCACGCCGGCCAGCATGAAAACTTTCGTGTGCTCGCGCGGCGTCAAGCGCAACGACATGGAACAGGTGAGCGCCGAGATCACGGCCTTTGCGCCGACGACCACCTCGCCCGTCCTTCCTTTCCTGGCCCCGCCCGGCGATGAGGATGCTGCCGAGCCGCGGGATAAAAATGCCGCAAAAAAATATGCTTCCATGCTGGCGCCGCGCCCGCTCAGCGTGCAGGCCGTCGTCATGATGATCGACAATGGTGACTCCCGCCAGCAGATCCCCCTGCGCGTGACATTGGCCGGCCGGCCATTGCCGCCGCTTCCGGTCAGCACGGCGATGAACCCCATTCCCCTTCCGCTGGCCGTGCCTGCGAACACGGGGGCAATCCCCGTTAAAAAAAAGCCCTGAAGCCGGTTCATAATCCTGGCAGGCACAAAATTCGTAAAACGGGATAAAAAAATGAGGCGTCAGCCGAATGATAAAAATAATAAATGAGGCGTCAGCCGAATGATCGAAACAAACGCATGCTCGTTGAGCCGCTGCCGCGCTGCAGAGCCGCGTGGCATAAACGGCCGAACAACTTGGGTTGGCGTAGTGGCGATAGTCCCAGATCAATCCGGCGGCGTGAGCAAGGTTGGCGGGCGGCAAGTTGTGAGGCCGTCAACATAATGGCGTCCCCGGCATGATTCGAACATGCGACCTACGATTTAGGAAACCTTGCTGTTCTTAATGATAACAAACACTTAGAAAAATAAAAGTGTCAAACTTTGAGAAGCGTAAAATGGGACGGGCAGCATTTTGTGCTGCCCGTTTCCATGTAATTATTTTTTCTTGTCATAACGACCAGAGTCGCCATAACCCGGCTTTGGATTGATCTCAACGCTGCTGTTTTTCTTGTCGCTCTGAGCATCCTCCACTGACTTGTAGCGACCTAAGTCGTCATCGCGTCCGATTTTGTAACCTTGTCCTTTGCCCATCGGAGTTCTCCTTATTTAGAGCCAAATGACATGACTTTATTGTCAGCCAACTCGACGAATTGGCAGCAAAAATCAAACTCAATTCTCCATTTCAAGCAAGATAATCTCTAGCTGGCTGTCAAACTGTAGTTCTAACGGTACGAACGTTTCCATTAATTAGATTGCATTTTACACATTAAAGTTCTTTTTCTGTTCTATCTTGTGTCTGCTCTTAGCGTTTTCATGAAACGCAAGACAGCTTGGCTAGAACGAGTGATAAGCTACTTGACTTGAGTATCATAAAATGACATAAATGATACTCAAGAGGGCTAATGTCTTTAAATAATTACGATTTTTCCCAAGCTATTGGGTACCATTATGGTCAATTTCCTCCAAAAGAAATTGACTATGAAAAGCTCTCACCAATCATAAGCAGGACTTCAGCCGCCATCGCCCGGTGTGATGCTGTGATGCGGGGTCTGCACAATAGCGAACTATTGTTAGCCCCTTTGCGGCGCAGAGAAGCTGTTATCTCCTCCCGGATTGAAGGAACAATTGCAACCTTAGATGAAGTTCTGATGTACGAAGCAGATGATAGTTCTGCTGGTTCACGTCGCGAAGTAGTCGAGGTATTTTCGTATGAGAGGGCTCTTAGCCACGCGCAGAAATTAATTCACGAAGGTCTACCCATCTCGGGGCGTCTTATAAAACAAGCTCACAGTAAGATGCTTTTTTTTGGACGTGGCGCAGATAAGCAGCCAGGTGAATTTAAGAGCGATCAAAATTATGTAGTGGATCCAAATAAAAAAAGAATTTTATTTATTCCTTCTGACATGGCCCGCTTTGAGGGTTTATTTTCAAAATTTGAAGAGTATGCAAATCGTGACGATTTGGAGCCATTGATACAAATTGCAATCAGTCATTTGGAGTTTGAAGCTCTGCATCCTTTCAAGGATGGAAACGGTCGCGTCGGTCGTATGCTAATAACGCTAATGTTATGGACAAAGAACCTTATTTCGGCGCCGCACTTTTATATAAGCGGACAATTAGAGCAGCAAAAACAAGAATACATTGATCGAATGAGAGAAGTATCAGAAAAAAATAAATGGACTGAATGGTGTGTATTTTTTCTTCAAGCGTTAGAAGCTCAAGCGAATGAAAATTTATCAACTGCAATGAAAATAGAAGAGCTGTATGAAGAAATGAAAGTCGTATTTCAACAAACTTTGTCGTCTCAATGGGCCATCAATGCGCTTGATTACGTATTTAATAAGCCAGTTTTCCGTAACAATGCTTTTACAAGTGAAAGCGGAATTCCCAAGCCAACAGCTCATAGAATGACACATTTATTAACTGATGCAGAGCTTCTAACCGAGATTGTTCCTGCGTCGGGCCGACGTGCAGCCATTTACGCTTTTGAGCCCTTGTTAAAGATCGTGCGCCCATAATGTTCAGAGAATTAAATTATCAAACCAACGGTCACAAAGTGTCAAACTTTTTGGCACGATTTTTTCATGCTCGAATTTGTGCAGCATCATCAAATGTTTATTTGGCGTCCCCGGCATGATTCGAACATGCGACCTACGGTTTAGGAAACCGTTGCTCTATCCTGCTGAGCTACGGGGACGTTCTCTTTGCTTTAAACCTTTATTCCTGATCGCTTCAAGCTTTTGCTGCCTGCTGAGCCTTGGGCATGCAAAAGCGGCCGGGCTTCCCACCTGTTTTCCGCAGGGCGGGTTCGAAACACATGCAACCGCCATAAAAACGGCCCGCGAAATCGAGATCGGCGGCAAGGATGTGCTGCTGCTTGCCGGCATCGAAATTCCAGAACAGGTGAGCACGCGCGCCATCGCACGCGTAGGGGAACTGACGGCAGGCAAAAGCCTGCGCTATGCGCCGCTCTCGCCCAAGGCCGACCGTTACGGCCGTATCCCTGCTGAAATCGCCGTGCAGCAGGATCCCGCCCTGTGGCTGCAGGGCACGCTGGTCGAGGAAGGGCTGGCGCTTGCCATGCCCATCGGCATCAAAAGCGCCTGCGCAAATGACCTTATGAGCATCGAGCGGCAAGCGCGCGCTATGCATGCGGGCCTGTGGTCGCAACCGGGGCAAGGGCGGTTCGATGCAACGAAACCTGCGGAAATCCGCAACATGGCCGGGCGGTTTGCGCTGATCGAGGGGAAAATCCTGAGCGTCGGCGCGCGGGATTACGCAAGCTTCTTGAATTTTGGCCGCGATTATAAGCAAGATTTCGCCGTGATCGTGTTGAAGAAAATCGCGAGGCGCTGGAAACGGCGCATCCCCTGGCGGCACTTAAAGGCAAGCGCGTGCTCGTGCGCGGCATTGTCGAGGCCGGGCCGCCGCCGCGCCTGTCGCTAGAAGTGCCCGAGGCATTGGAAGTATTGGAATGAAAAAATTTCTTTTGCCGATGATTGCCGCTTGCGGGTTTCTCTCTGCCTGTATCGGCAACGAGGCGGATACGACGCCGATCCTCTCCAGCGTGCTGCCGCCCGTGGAGCCGCGCCTTGAAAACCAGGCGCCGCGCGTGCCTTCCGATGTCGCGAAATCCGTCGGCGGTCTTTATAAATCGCCGGATTTCGAGCGCAATCTTTCTTCCATCGCAGCAAAACTGCGCGATGCCTCCGACCGCCCCAGCCTGCGCTATAGCGTCACTATCCTGAACTCCGCCTCGATCAATGCCTTCGCGCTTCCCGACGGCCACATTTTCGTCACGCGCGGGCTGCTGGCGCTTGCCAATGACGAGGCGGAGATCGCCTCCGTTCTGGCGCATGAAATGGCGCATGTGGAAGAAAGCCATACGATGGAGCGCATGCAGCAGGCGCAAAGCGCGGTGTTGGCAAGCCGCGTGGTGATGGACATCTCCGGCGACAAACGCGCAGCCCAAGCCATGCTCGTGTCGGGCGCGCTCTCGTTGGCCTCCTTCTCCCGCAAGCAGGAACTGAAAGCCGACCAGATCGGCATTGCCATGGCGGCGCGCGCTGGTTTCGATCCTTATGGTGCTGCGCGTTTTCTGGAAAATCTCGACCGCGCCGCAAATCTCGAAAAGCTGAAAGACAATAAA
This sequence comes from uncultured Alphaproteobacteria bacterium, assembly GCA_963714065.1. GTDB lineage: Bacteria > Pseudomonadota > Alphaproteobacteria > Rhizobiales > UBA4765 > JAZKID01. The sequence continues at coordinate 1,214,452 of OY970226.1, forward strand.
GCGAATGACACGGACGGCAGCGGCTTTTTCTCAAGCCATCCGAGCGGACCGCAACGCGTGGCGGCGGCAATCTTGAGTGCGCGGCAATGGGGCGGGCGCGGCATCGGGAAAGCCGAACGCGATACCTATCTGGCGCAACTCGACGGCCTGGTTTATGGCGACGATCCGACCATGGGACTGGTACACGGGCAGAACTTCATTCACCCCTATTTCGGCTTTGCCTTCACGGCACCCGAAGATTTCCGTCTTGAAAATACGCATCAGGCGGTTTTGGGCATTGCACCGGACGAACGGGCGCTGCGTTTCGACAAGCTCGCAAGCTCGCCCGGCTCGCTTGAAGATATTCTGCGCGCGACCGCGGCGCAGGATTTGAAGATCGAGAAAATCTCGGCGCTCAGCATCAACGGGCTTGAGGCGGCAACCGCGCTCGGCCACTCCACCGGCTGGACATTCCGTATCGTGCTCGTGCGCAAGGATGGCGAGACCTACCGCTTTATTTTCGTCAACCGGAAATTCGATGCAAAAGAAGATGCGGAATTTTTAAATGCTGCGAAATCGTTCCACAAGATCGCGCAGGAAGAAGCGGCGATTTCCGCGCCGCATCGCGTGCGGCTGATCGAGGTTCGGCCCGGCGATACGGTTGACAGTTTGAGCGCGCACATGGCGGGTATCGACCGCCCGCTGGAGCGCTTCCTGGTGCTGAACGGCATGGACAAGAACATGCCGCTTCAGGCAGGCTTGCGCCTGAAAATCATCACAAGAGAATAAGACACTCGAGCGCCGTTACAACGACCTGGAATGATCCCGAAGCCAGTCCTGCATTTTTTCCAAACTCCCAATTACAGATATGGCTGCTGAGCTTTGATTAAAATCGATACTCGAATTCCATTTTCCCGAAAATGGCGCGGTATATTTTTTAAGTTCGGCAATTTTGTCCTGATCGCTGGCCTCACATTTTTCAATCTCCTCAAGCCTGCTCAAAAGCTCTGTCAGGGCGCACTGATATCCCTCCAACTGATAGATATAATAAGGATGACCTAAATCTTTGTCGGAGATAAAATTATCGTAACTTGATTGAGCCGTATTCAGGCGCCTTTGAAGTACTTGCTTTATATCGATAAGCTTACGGCCTGAGGGGGTGGAAAGCAGCTCATCCGCCCGATCCAGCATCGCTTCCCTGCCGTCGCGCGCAAGCAGGTCATGCATTTTTCTTGCCAGAATTTCCGTCGCATTCAGGATTTCCTTAAAGGAGAAGCTGCCGCGCCTGATAGCCTCGCCGCTAAAATAAGGCAAAAGATCGTTTTTTGCGACGCAGGTCTTTTTCTCGATAAAGAGCAGGCAATAACGGAAGTGGTCCGCAATCCATCGATCGGCGGTCAGGTTAAAACTGCTGCCGCCCAGAAAATCCTCGAGCGCAAGCCTGCCCTGATCAGCAATTGCAATGGAAAAAGGTACGGCAGCAAAACCGGATGGGAGGGGAAAAGAATTCCGAGTTAAGCCGGATAAGATTGTCATCGCTCTCAAAACTAAAGATCACGCTGTATGCATCGATGGGCAAGCAGAGAATGACGTTTTTTAACATAAAAAAACCCGGCACTTATTTGCGCCATTCGCTGGCGCTCGGGCGTACCGGGTTTTTGCATTCGTATGGGATAAGGAAACTATGCCGCCTTGTCTTCAATGGCTGCCTCGTCGTCATTATTGCCGGCCGGCTTCTTGAAGGGTACGACGTTTTCGTCATTACTGCTGGCGGCTGCACGCGAGCGGCGCGGGCTCTTTTGCAGGGCCGCTTCGATCATCTGCCGCGCATCTGCCTCGTCGGCCTTGTGCACGACGGCGATTTCGTGGACGAGACGGTCAAGCGCCGCTTCGAACAGCTGGCGTTCTGAATAGGATTGCTCGGGCTGCGTGTCGGCCCGGTAAAGATCGCGCACCACTTCGGCCACCGCGATCAGGTCGCCCGAATTGATCTTCGCTTCATATTCCTGTGCGCGACGCGACCACATGGTGCGCTTGATGCGCGGGCGGCCCTTCAGGGTTTCGAGCGCCCTTGCGGCAAGCCCGGATTCGGAAATCTTGCGCATGCCGACGGCCGCGATCTTGCCCACCGGCACGCGCAGCGTCATACGGTCCTTGGCGAAGAAGACGACGAAAAGCTCGAGCTTTAAGCCTGCGATCTGCTGCTCCTCGATGGAGACGATCTGGCCGACGCCATGCGTCGGATAAACCACATATTCGTTGACCTTGTAGCCGATCTTGGCATTGCCGGCCGATTTCACCGGCGTCGCCGTGGTGGAAAAACGCTCGGTCTTCACGACAGGCTGTGGTGCTGCCGGGCGCGCCAGCATGGTGCCGACGATCTTCGGCGCGGGTTTGGGAGCGGCAAGTTTGGACTGGACCGCCTTTACAGCTTCGATCTTGCCTTTGGCAACCTTACTTTTGGCAACAAGTGCCGCTTTTTGCGAAGCAGCTTTAAGCTTTTGCGTCGCCACCTTCAGAGGCATTTTGGCTTTCACGAGTTTTTTCAACGGCTTCTTGAGAATTTTCTTGAGAACCTTTTTGGCGACAGGCTTCTTTGCCTTCGCATTCGAAACCTTGCGGGCAGTAGAGGTCGCCTTGCGCCTTGCCATGGAAGAAGCGTGCTTTGCAGGTTTCCTGCCGGAAACGGCGCGTCTTGCCGCCGGTTTTTGCGTGGATTTCACCTTACGTCGGACCAGGCTCTTCTTTTGCACGGGTTTTTTCAGGCTAGGCATGGGCTAATGCTCCTTCTTGAATAGGCAAACGGCTCTGTATTGGCTGGTCGGGCGCCAATTAAATGCAAGTCTAGATACAAGTCGAGGCAAGAATTCATTCCGGGTATGTAAGACTATTGTGCCGTAATTATGATGACGCACGCAATTTACCCAAAAAAAGTGCCCCGAAGACGGAGCCAATAGCGTCTTGCGACGCATCCTCAACTGTGAAAAGAACCTATCACACTTTTTATTAAAAATAAAGACTTATTTAATTAATGAAACTGCAGGAGGTTAACCTTAACAGATACAATTTTACAGAAAAAATGGGCCGTTCGAGACTGTCTCTGCTTAACGCGTCAACTTGTCCCCAGGCCTTTGAGGCTTTGCAGCAGAGCGTTAACTCATGAGAATTTTTCACTTTAGCTATGGGAAATAATTTTATGCGATTTGATGTGAGGAATAGTGAGTATTCAAGGCATTTCCACCTCTCTGGCACCACGGCTTTCTTCCTTAGCTTTCACACTGGACCAGCCGTCAGGCGGCGGATGCAAGACTATTGAATGGCAAATGAGACAATTAAGAATCGACAACCGATTCTTTGATTTGCTTATGGCTATCAACGACGGCACTCAGCCTTTCGATCTTGATAATAGAACAATCATAGATTTGATAAGGCAGTTTTTTGGCAATGTCGCATCTAATTTAAACACTAAACTGGAATTACTGGAATACTATATTGCAATTATTGGAAGAGAAGCACGAAAGATTAAACGATTTCAGTTTCCTCGTGATTGGAAACAAAAAATCAAACTTTATCACGAATACGCCGAAAGGCATCGAGCACTGCAATTACAACTTGAAGAATGTCGTAAACAAGAACGTATATTAAAAGACAAGCCTGTGGCAGAACGTCACTTCGTTAATCTGGACACACGCCCGCAAGTCCAAACCTCACCCACACCATTGCCGCAGCCGGGCATTCCTGTTCAGGTCGCGCCGGACTACTGGAGAAAATTTATAAGCGGTCTCGAAACGGCGGGCCGGGGCATCGTCAGGGCCGGCAACAAGGCCGCCGAAATCGACAGGAAGATCGACGCTGCAATCTACAAAAATCTCGGCTATGTCGCGCTTGGCGTTGGCGCAACGGCTGCCGCCGTCGTCTTTGTCTGCGCCTTGCCGGTTGAAATTCCGGTAGTGGTTGGCGGAGCGGGGCTCGGCGCGGGAGTAGCCGCAGCCGGGCTGATGATCAGCTTCTTCATGCCGTCTTCCGCCAATGCCGCGCCGGTCACAAAAACGCTTGCCGATGGCGGGCGGCTCGAATTTTTACCGGACAAAACCATTAAGCTGAACGGAAACATTCTAAAACCACTCGAATGCGGCTCCGTTTTCACCGATGCGAACGCAAGCTCGCCTGCAACTTATGCAACCATTTACTGGGACCCGGTCGCACAGCAGAAAGTCGTCGTTCGCGCCAAGATCCCCGGCCTCAACCAGAGCGGAACACTTTATACGAAAGACCAGAACGGCGTAAAAGCCTTGAAGGTGATTGATCTGCCGGGCCAAAATACCCTTTACAAGGCAGCATAATACCGCAGCTAGTTCTGCAAGCCGCGCAGCTGTAGCTGCGAATTGTTCTGCACATTGTTCATGGAAGATCTCAGGCTGACCTTGGCTGCCGTTGCTTTCGCCGCATTGCCCTGAACGGGGAACGATCCCTGTAATACAGGCCTGTCCTCCTGATTGGCGGCAACCGGCGCGGGATCGTCCTTCGGTAGGTAATAAGGCGCAACCGGCCCCGTGACGCGCGCCGGCAGCGGCGGCGGATCGTTGAAGCCCGCGATACGGCGCAGCTCGATGGTTGCGCCCAATTCCACACCCGGCAATAGCGAGAGCGCCTCGGGCGAGGACGAGGGAAGGGCCGCCAAAATCTTGTCGCGGCTATTATAAACCTCTTCCGGCGACGGCGCCCGCCCGCCCGAGAGCAGGCTTGAGATCATCGAAGGCTCCGGCTTTTCCTCCTTGTCGCCCAGCTTTGCCATGACGGCTGCTTCCGCGCCGGTGCGGGCCGCCAGTGCATTTTGAATATTGGCGGGTATGGCGGCAGGCGGGCACATGCCGGTCGGCTCGAAGCGCGTGTCGGCGTTGAACGGCGTCTGGTCGAACACGTAACGATAAGCGCAGACGCCGACGATGGGCTCCTGCAAGGTGACCTCGAAATGATCGGAGCCTTCCTTCAGGTTTTTCCAGAAGGCGAGATGCGGGTTCTTGCGATATTTGAAAAGATTGTCCGCCGTCATGCGATAGGGCAAAAGCTGAAGCTGGAAACCTTTTTGCCCGCCGTCGAAAGCATCGCGCGCCAGCGCATAAATTTCCTCGACCGCATCGTTCGTCATGGCATAGCAGCCGCGCGACGTGCAGTCGCCATGCACCATCAGGTTCGAGCCCGACCAGCCCTGCGCGCGGTCATAGGCATTGGGAAAGCCTGTATCGAAGGAAAGATAATAGCTGGAATTCGGGTTCATATGCACGGGCGTGATCGTATAGAAACCCTCCGGCGCCTGGCGGTCGCCCTCCTTGACCTTGGGTCCGAGATCGCCCGACCAGCGGCAGATATCGTAGATTTTAAGCAGCGCGTATGAGCCGGCGCGCGTTTTTTCCAGACTTCGAGCTTCGCCTCGGCCTTGAAAACGCGCATCAGGATGGGCGCTGCCTGATCCATATTTTTTTCCGACATCAGCGCAAGCGTGCGCGCAGGCACGGGCGTCTTGTGCTTGGGCAGATAGCCTTCGGGCGTGCAGCCGCAAAGGCCGATAAAAAGCAGCGCTGCGGTAAACCGGCCTAACATTCGATAAATCGTTCCCTATTGAATAATATTATCGCAAGGACCCCCGTCTCACAACCAATCCGCCACCATTCCTCTTGCAATTAGGCCTTTTTAGGGAAAAGAAAGAGTTAATTTTTCTTTAAGTCTTATCCTGGGAGGGAGCAAATGGCGGCGTTTTCAAGGGCCATAGCCTTCTGTTTCCTGATTATACCTGCTCAGGCAGGTGAAATATCGCGCCTCGATCAAATTATCGAAAAGGGTGTGCTGCGGGTCGGCATGAGCGGCGATTACAGGCCTTTCAGCCTGCTCAACCCGGCCACGCAGGAATTTTCGGGGCTCGATGTCGATCTCGCAAAAAATCTGGCAACAAGCCTCGGCGTAAAAGTCGAGTTCGTCAAAACAAGCTGGCCGGAGCTGATGAAGGATTTCGATGCCGATAAATTCGATATCGGCATGGGCGGCATTTCGATTTCATTGGAGCGGCAGAAAAAGGGCTTTTTTTCGGCCCCCGTCCTGCGCGACGGCAAGTCGCCGATCAGCCTTTGCGCAGATAAGGAAAAATTCGACACGCTGGAAGAGATCGACCGGCCGGGCGTGCGCGTCATCGTCAACCCGGGCGGCACCAACGAAAAATTTGTCCGCGCGCAGCTCAAACAGGCACCGGTTACGGTCTTCCCCGATAATACAAAAATCTTCGAAGAAATTATTGCCGGGCACACCGATGTGATGATTACGGACACGATCGAGGCGCGCTATCAGCAAAAGCTTCACCCGGATATTTTGTGCGCCACAAGGCCCGATCAGCCGTTCAATTTTTCAGAAAAAGCCTATCTGCTGCCGCGCGATCAGGCCTGGAAGAATTATGTCGACCAGTGGCTGCGGCAGATCACCGAAGACGGCAGTTTACAGGCTGCGACCAAAGCCTGGATCAACTGAATAGGATGCAGCGTTAATCCAACTTCCACGCATGGGAGGTAATTTGCGCCATGGCCACTTATCTGCTCACGGGCGCTGCGGGGTTTTTCGGCGGCGTTCTTGCCCATAGTTTGCACGAGCAGGGGCATGACTGCGTGCTGCTCGACCGGCTGCCGATTGCCAATAACGCACCGCGGCTTGCAGCTTATCTCACCGATTTGCGCGATGCGCATGCGGTGGAAGAGATTTTCAAAAAGCACAAATTCGACGGGGTGTTTCATGTCGCCGCCATTCTGGCGCATGACAAGGCACACCACGATATTTTGTGGGACAGCAATGTCACGGCCACGCGCATCCTGAAAACCTGTTGCGAAAAATATAATGTTTCGCATCTTGTCTTCACTTCCACCAATTGTCTGTGGGCGCAGGATTTTGGCGCACCCGTAAACGAGTTGACGCCGCCAGCGCCGGTCGAGATTTACGGCCGCTCGAAATGGGAGGCGGAAAAAATCCTGCTCGATAGTGCTTTGAGCGTAAAATGCGTGGTGCTGCGCTGCCCCACGATTATCAATTCAGGCAGGCTTGGCCTCCTCAGCATCCTGTTCGAATTCATGGAAGAAGGCAGAAAAATCTGGACGGTGGGGCCGGGCGATAATCGCTATCAGTTCATTTACGCAAAAGATCTGGCGGCAGCCTGCCTGAGCGCCATGCATTACCCACAATCCGGCCTCTTTCATATCGGCTCCGACAATGTACCCAGCATGCGGCAGATGTATGAAGGCGTGATTGCGCAGGTAGGCAGCACATCGCGCGTGGCAAGCCTGCCCGCTTTCCCAACTCTATCTTTAATGAAGCTTGCCTATCATACGGGCCTCTCGCCCTTGGGGCCCTATCATTACAAAATGATCGCAAGCAATTTCGTGTTCGATACGAGGCTGATCAAGAAAGAGCTTTCATGGGCGCCGACCCTCGACAATATCGGCATGATGGTGAAGGCCTACGAGTATTACCGTGCCAACAAGGCCCAACTGGCGCAAGATAATGAGGCCGATGTCTCCGCGCATAACAGGCGCGCCGATATGGGTATTATCAGGCTTCTGAAATGGATGTCATAGGATTGCCGCGCCCTTGAGGGCGTGTTAGCGACTGCCTAAGATTTATTCATCCATGAGGACAAAAATGGCTATGGCAACGAAACGTGCGGAAGGTACATTTACGGATTACGCGGTCAAGGATATCGGTCTCGCCGAATTCGGGCGCAAGGAAATCGCCATTGCCGAAACCGAAATGCCGGGCCTGATGGCCACGCGCGAGGAGTTCGGCAAGGCACAGCCCTTAAAGGGCGCGCGCATTGCAGGCTCGCTACATATGACGATCCAGACGGCGGTTCTGATCGAGACGCTGGCAGCATTAGGCGCCGACATCCGCTGGGTCTCCTGCAATATTTATTCGACGCAGGATCATGCGGCTGCGGCGATTGCGGCGGCGGGCATTCCCGTTTTTGCGATCAAGGGCGAGAGCCTTGAGGATTACTGGGATTATACGCGTAAATTATTCGAATGGCACGACAATGGTGCGCCGAACCTGATCCTCGATGATGGCGGCGATGCAACGCTGTTCGTGCATCTGGGCGTGCGCGCCGAAAACGGCGACACCAAATTTCTCGACAAGCCGGAATCTGAAGAAGAAGAGGTGCTGTTCAAGCTTCTGAAAAAAACGCTCAGTGAAAAACCGAAAGGTTGGTTCAGCACTTTAGCCAAAAACATCAAGGGCGTTTCGGAAGAAACCACCACAGGCGTGCATCGTCTTTATCAGATGCATAAAGAAGGCAAACTTCTCTTCCCCGCCATTAATGTGAACAACTCTGTGACCAAATCGAAATTCGACAATCTGTATGGCTGCCGTGAAAGTCTCGTCGATGGCATTCGCCGCGGCACCGATGTGATGATGGCGGGCAAGGTGGCCTTCGTTGCCGGCTTCGGCGATGTCGGCAAGGGCTCCGCCGCCTCGTTGCGCCAGGCCGGCTGCCGCGTTCTCGTCTCCGAGATCGATCCCATCTGCGCGCTGCAGGCGGCAATGGAAGGCTATGAAGTGACGACGACGGAAGAGGCGGTCAAGCGCGCCGACATCTTCGTCACCGCCACCGGCAACAAGGATGTGCTGACCATCGAGCACATGCGCGGCATGAAAGACCGTGCCATTGTCTGCAATATCGGCCATTTCGATAATGAAATTCAGGTGGGGGCGCTGAAAAACTTCAAATGGCATAATGTAAAGCCGCAGGTGGACGAAATCGAATTCCCCGACGGCAAACGCATCATCCTTCTGTCCGAAGGACGCCTCGTAAACTTAGGCAATGCGATGGGCCATCCCTCTTTCGTGATGTCGGCTTCGTTCACCAACCAGACGCTGGCGCAGATCGAGCTGTTCAAGAACACCGGTAAATATGAGAAAAAGGTCTACACGCTGCCGAAGCATCTAGATGAAAAAGTGGCGCGCCTGCATCTGGCCAAGATCGGCGTGAAGCTCACCGAGCTCTCAAAAGAACAGGCCGATTATATCGGCGTGTCTTCGCAGGGGCCGTTCAAGCCGGATCATTACCGGTATTGAAATGTCATCCTGAGCGCAGCGAAGGATCTCTTAAGTACGAGATTCTTCGGCTTCGCCTCAGAATGACATTTCTCGACCCTCAATGACTTGAGGGTGAACATGGGCGATGGAATCGCCCATGTTCATTTTTCGGTGAATTGCCCCTTAAACCATACTTGACCCTTCACCACAGGCTGCAAATCAGTCATCTTGATGATTCTGCCCCGGCTCGGAGGCGCTGGCGGTTCATCGGAGGGGTAAAAGCAAGTGGTGCAAGATTCTTGCGCGCGAATCACAAATTATTGCGGCTTGGCCGCCGCTTTTGCATTCGGCCTTTTTCTCGGCTTTTTTCCTGGCCCCGCGCTGGCACAGCCCCTGTCTCCATCGGCCTCGCCCTACACCATCATCGCAGCCCTCATTGCCGGCACGGCATTGATCGTCGCCTGCTGCGCGGTTGCCCTCCTCAACACACGCCGCAAACTCGCGCGTATACGCGATCTGGCGCAGGACGACGTGGGCGCGCTGACCCAGCGTCTCGCCCGCTCCGAAATGCTGACCCGCTTCGACGAGCAGGTGGTGCTGCTGTGGGAGAAGTTCGATCATCCGCCGCTCGACCTGACATGCGACAGCTCGACAAGGCCGAAAAACATACCCTCCGATATTGTGCGCCTGCTGGCTTTCTCGGAATGGCTTGAGCCTGCAAGCGCAACAGAACTGAACCGCTGCCTGAACAGTTTCCAGAAAGACGGCAAGCCTTTCGTCCGGGCCATAAAAACGGTCGCGGGAAAAAGCCTGGAAGCAAGCACGCGCATCACGGCGTCCGGCGCCATGATGCGGTTGCGCGCGCTTTCCGACCTGCTTGAGGAAAGCCCCAAACTTGCCGAGCAAAATACGAAACTGTCGCGCGAACTCGATATGCTGCGCTCCGTTCTCGACGAAGTTCCGGTGCCGTTCTGGATACGCAATGCCGCAGGGCAACTGGTCTGGGTGAACCGCGCCTATGCACAGCTTGTCGACGTGCAGGATGCGCAAACCGTGATCGCCAAGGGCTACGAACTGCTCGATCAGGGAACGCGGCGGCGGGCCGCCGAAGCCCTGCACACGCAGGATTCGTGGCAAAGCGAGATTTTAAGCGTCGTCAACGGCAAGCGCCGCAATCTGCAGATCGTCATGCGCGCCGGCAGTACGGGAGAAGCGGGCTGCGCGATCGACGCCGCCGACCAGAACTTCACCCATCGCGAGGTCGAGCGCGTGACGGAAGCGCACCAGCGCACGCTCGACCACCTGCAGACCGCGGTTGCGATCTTCGGCGCGGACAGAAAGCTCGCCTATCATAATCTTGCCTGGGAAAATCTGTGGCAGATCGAGCCGTCCTTTCTCGCGGAACGGCCGGACGAAGGCGTCATTCTCGACCGTCTGCGCCAGCAGCGCAAACTGCCGGAGCAGGCGGATTACAAGAGCTGGAAGGCGCAACATCTGGAAAGCTATACGGCACTCGAGCCGCGCGAGGTATGGTGGCATTTGCCGGATGGGCGCACGCTCCGCGTTTTCACCCATCCCAATCCGCAGGGCGGCATCACGCTGGTACAGGAAAACGTCACCGAGGTGCTCGATCTCAAAACACGGGCTGCCGCATCCGAGCGCATGCAACGCGAAACGCTCGATGCGTTGACGGATGCCGTGGCCGTGTTCGGCCCGGACGGGCGGCTCAAGCTCACAAACCCGGCTCTGCTGAAAATGTGGCGGCTGGAGCAGACTTTCGTATCCAACAATCCGCATATCAACGATGTCGTCGCCAAGGGCATGACGCTTTACGACAACGCGCGCATCTGGGCGGAGCTGAAGCAGAGCGTGATCGCTTTCGGCGAGGAGCGCAAGGCGCTGGTGCGCCAGATGGAGCTGGGCGACGGCGCCGTGGTCGATATGGCATGCGTGCCGCTGCCCGACGGCGCGACGCTCGTCACCTTCGTCGACGTCACCGATTCCGTGAAAGTCGAGCGCGTGCTGAAAGAGCGCAACGAAGCGCTGGAGGCAGCAACACGCCTCAAGAACGATTTCATCCAGCATATGTCCTACGAATTGCGCTCGCCGCTCACCAATATCATCGGCTTCATGCAGCTTCTCGACGACCCGCAAGTGGGGCTGCTGAACGCACGTCAGCGCGAATATATAGGCTATATCGGCAGCTCGTCGGCAACATTGCTGGCGCTGATCAACGATATTCTCGATCTTGCCACCATCGATGCGGGCGTCATGGAGCTCGACGTCAGCAGCGTGAACATTGTCGAGGCGATGGAAGGCGCGGTGGAAGCGCTGCAGGACCGCCTGTCGGAAAAAAGCGTCAGGATCGATCTTCGTGCTGGCCGGGATCTGGGCTCCTTCACGGCCGACGGGCGGCGCATACGCCAGGCACTTTACAATGTCCTGTCGAATGCCGTGAATTTCTCGGAAGAAGGCCAAAGCATTCTCTTTGGCGCCGAGCGCCGCGTAAACGACATCATTTTTACCGTCAGGGATAGCGGGCCCGGTATCGGCAAAAAGGACCTGCCGCATATTTTCGAACGTTTCGAAACGCGCGGCAGGAAAGGCGGGCAGCGCGGCGTCGGCCTTGGCCTTTCCATCGTCAAATCCTTCGTCGAATTGCATGGCGGCCATATAGATATCGCTTCCGTGCCGGGCTCGGGAACCGAGGTCAAACTTGTTTTTCCGGCCGATATGCGCAAATCTGAAGACCGTTCCGCCGCATAATCAGTTGGATTGATGTTCAGTTGCACTTTCGATATCACGTCGCCCGAGGCGACCACGCAGCTTGCCGAGGCGCTGGCGCTTTTTCTGCGCCCGGGCGACACGCTGGCCGTCTCCGGCGACCTGGGCACGGGGAAAACCACGCTGATCCGCGCGCTGATCCGCGCTTTTTCGAACCAGCCTGCGCTCGAAGTGCCGAGCCCGACCTTCACACTGATGCAGGTTTACGAGGGACCGCATTTTCGTTTTTCCCTGACGCATGCCGATTTTTATCGTCTTGGTTCGGCACGCGATCTTGCCGAGCTCGACCTGAACGAAGCGCTGACGCATGGCGCGCTGCTGATCGAATGGCCGGAAAAAATTGCAGGTTCCCTGACGCCTTTTCGTGTCGATATCGCGCTGACGCTGGAAGGAAACAGGCGCAGCGCCCGGCTTTCCGGCGAAGACGAAACGATCTGCAAAAGGCTCGCGCGCCTGTGCGCCATCGACAATTTTCTGAAAACCTCTCCCTGCGCCGGTGCAAGGCGGCGCTTTCTGCAAGGCGATGCCAGCCCGCGCGCTTACGAGCGGCTTCACCTGCAGGGCGGCGGCACCGTTGTGCTGCTCAACGCGCAGGCACAGCCGGACCGCTCGGTCGGCACGCATCGTCTCAATTATATGAAAGTCACGCATCTCGCACCGAACGCGGCGATCGTGCCCATTCTGGCTATCGGCGCCGAGCTGCGGCGGCGGGATTTAAGCGTGCCCGATCACATTCATTATAATGTCGAGCAAAGCCTGCTGTTGCAGGAAGATCTGGGCGATGCTTTCATCGCCGAAAACGGCGTGCCGGTGCCCGAGCGTTACGAGGCGGCCATCGACACGCTGATACATCTGCATCTGCACGACTGGCCGGCGCTTGCAAAAAACGGCAACGGCGCCACTCACGAAATTCCCGCCTATAGCCGCGAAGCCTTCCAGACGGAGGCGCGGCTGTTTCTCGAATTCTTCCTGCCGGTTCTGAACGGCACAACGACGCCTAAAGAAACGGCGGATGAATTCGCCGCCGCCTTCGATACATTGTTCGATACGCTGGAGCAGGCGCCGCATAACTGGACCCTGTTCGATTTTCATTCGCCGAATGCCATGTGGCTTGCGGAAAGAGAGGGCTTTCGGCGCATCGGCCTGCTCGATTTTCAGGATACGCGCCGCGGCCCGGAGGCCTATGACCTCGTGTCGCTGACGCAGGATGCGCGCGTGATCGTGCCGCTCAATCTCGAACAGGCCCTGCTCGCGCGTTATCTGAAAGCACGCCTTGCCAGGGACAAGGATTTCGATGCCGAAAGCCTGAAAACCTTTTACGCCATTTGCGGCGCCCAGCGCGCCACGCGAATCATGGGCGTTTTTGCGCGGCTTGCGCATCAGGACGCAAAGCCGCACTATCTCAAGCATATCCCGCGCGTATCGGATTATCTTGACCGCTGCCTTGTCCACCCCGTAACACATCCTCTCAAGGAATGGTTCGCCGTGCATGCGCCCGCGACAAAGCGCACGCGTGCGGCACGCGCGGCCTGATCACTCTCCGCAAGGAGGCCGGATGCTGAAAAACAAAAACCTGTCGGCCTGTGCCATGGTGCTCGCAGCCGGTATGAGTACGCGCATGCGCCCGCTGACCGACACCATGCCAAAACCGCTCGTGCCCCTGCGCGGTATACCGCTGATCGACCATGTCATCGGCAGGCTTGAGCAGGCCGGCGTCGAAACCGTTGTCGTCAACCTGCATTACCATGCCGACCGGCTAGAAGCCCATCTGAAGCAGCGGCAGAAACCGCGCATCGTTTTTTCCGACGAGCGCGGCAAAATCCTGGATTCGGGCCTCGGCGCCAAACGCATGCTGCCGCATATCGGAGACAAACCGTTTCTGCTCGCCAATTCCGATACGGTATGGCGCGAAAATGCCGCGCCGAATGTGCCGCGCATGCTTGACGCATGGGACGAGCACCGCATGGACATCCTGCTCCTGCTCGCCTCGACAGCAACCAGCATCGGCTATGACGGCAGGGGTGATTTTCACTGCGATGCGAGCGGGCTACTGTCGCGCCGCGGCACGCATGAGACCGCGCCTTTCGCTTATGCAGGCTTTGCTGTTCTCAAGCCGGAACTGTTTAAAGACACGCCCGAGGAGCCCTTCTCGCTCAATCTTCTGTTCGACCGGGCAATTACAGCCAAACGGCTTTACGGGTTGCGGCTCGATGGCGTGTGGATGCATATCGGCACACCGCAAGCCCTGGTGCAGTCCGAAAATTTTCTGGCGCAAGACGCATGACGGCAAAAACGCCTCGTGTTTTTTCCATTCCGCCGACAGCGCCTTTTCTTGAGCGCTTGGCCGATGCCCTGTTGTCGGGAACGCTCGTTCCCGGGTTTCCGCAAGCGGACGATCCTCTGGCTCTGGCGCGCGCCACGGTTTTCCTGCCCACCCGCCGCGCCTGCCGCAGCCTTGCCGACATCTTTCGCGAAAAAGGTTTTCCGTTGCTGCCGAAATTGCGGCCGCTGGGCGATGCGAACGAGGACGAAACCCTGTTTAGAGCGGAAGAAGAGATCGGCGCAGGTGCGGAAGATTTACCGCCTGCCATTGCCCCGCTGACGCGACAGATGATCCTGGGCAGGATGGTCCTGCAATGGACGAAAACCATGAAAGAGGCGGGCGATCCCGTTTTCACGCCGGCTTCGCCCGCAGATAGCCTTTATCTCGCGGGCGAACTTGCCCGGCTTCTGGACATGCTGGCAAATGAAAATCTCGAGATCGGCAAGCTGCAGGATCTGCCGCCGCTCGACCTGCAACAACATTGGGAAAGCGCTTATCGTTTTCTTAAAATCGCAAGCGAAACCTGGCCGACCTATCTCAAGGCGGCAGGACAGATCGAACCGGCGCAGCGCCGCCGCCTGCTCATGCATTTTGAGGCGGAGCGGCTGATGAAAATGCCTGATCCCGTCATCGCCGCAGGATCCACCGGCTCGATCCCCGTCACGGCGGAATTTCTTGCGCAGATCGCGCAACACCCGCAGGGCGCGCTGGTATTGCCGGGCCTCGACCATGATCTCGACGAAAAAAGCTGGGACCTGATCGGCAAAGGCCAGGTCGCAAGCCACCCGCAAACAGCCATGGCGGCACTGCTGGGCAGGCTGAAGATTGTACGCGAAGATGTCTTGTCTTTAGAGGAAAACGAAAACGCGCGCCTACATGCGCATTTCATTTCCGAAGTCATGCGGCCGGCGGAAACCAGCGAGGCATGGGGGCAACATGAATTTCCGGCCGGGACCATAGAAACGGCAACGGCCGGCCTATCATTGGTCGAAGCTGCGCATGAACATGAGGAAGCGCTGACGATTGCCTGCATCCTGCGCGAAACGCTCGAGCAGGAACATGCAACCGCGGCACTGGTGACGCCGGACCGCACGCTCGCAAGGCAGGTCGCATCCGAACTTAAACGCTTCGGCCTTCATGTCGACGACAGTTCCGGCATTCCGCTGAACGTCACGCAGGCCGGTATTTTCGCGCGGCTTGTTTCCGATGCGGCATTGCATGCCTATGAAAGCGCAAGCTGCCTAGGCCTGCTCAGGCACTCCTTATGCGCATTGACGCAGGATCCGGAAGAGGCCGAAAAAGCAAACGGCATTATAGAGCGGATTTTGTTTCGCGGTTTCATCACGGAGAAAAATACCGCCACCCTTTTGCAAAAATTCGATTCCGAATTTCAAACCGAGGCCGCACGAGGTATCGATACGGCAAAAATCCGGCCGGCACGCGAGCGGTTTGCACGCATGGATGCCAGCCTGCGGCATTTCCACGAGCTTTTAAAAAATCCGCAAGAGCAGCCGCTCGGTCTTTTGCTTGAAGCGCATCGCGAAGCTCTCTGCCAGTGTGCCGCAACGGATACCGGCAATGGAGAGAGAACGCTCGCAACCTCTGATGATGGAAAAGCGTTGCTGGAATTTTTTAATGCCCTGCAGGAAGCGGAGCCCGGGCTTTTATCGATCAAAGGTGCCGATTACCCGGCGCTCTTCAATATATTCATGGGTCAGGTGCCGGTTCGCCCTGCCGGCATCGAAGAGCCGCGCCTGCGCATTTACGGCCTTCTCGAAGCGCGGCTGATCGCGCATGACCGCCTTGTGCTCGGCGGCATGAACGAAGGCACATGGCCGAAGGCGGGGCAGGCCGATTTATGGCTGTCACACGGCATGCGCGAAAGCCTGGGCCTGCCGTCGTCCGAGCGCCGCATCGGCCTTGCCGCGCACGATTTCTCGCAAGCGCTGGGCGGCCGCGATATGTGGCTCACGCGCTCTCTGAAAACGAATGGCGCGCCTGCCGTGCCGTCGCGGTTCGTGCAAAGGCTTGCGGCCGTTACAGGACAGGCCGTATTCGAAAAAATCCGCGGCCGCGGCATGCGGGCATTGAATATCGCACGCATGTTCGATGCACGCGACAGGCCGCAACCCGCCGCGCGGCCTTCGCCATCCCCGCCTTATGCATGCCGCCCGCGCAGTCTATCTGTCACGCAGATCGAGGCGCTGCTGCGCGATCCCTATACGATTTACGCCGAACATATATTGCGCCTGCGCTCTTTCGAACCGCTCGATCAGAGCTTCGATGCGCGCAGGCGCGGTCTTCTTATCCACGCAACTTTAAGCGAATTCGCACAGCGCATAAATAGTGGCGATGACGCGAACGAAGATCTGCTCGAACAAATCGCGCGGCGGCATTTTTCGCCCTATCTGGAAAATGCGGAAGTTGCCGCCTATTGGGCGCCGCGCTTCCTTGCGCTTATTCCCGAACTTGCCGCTTTCGAGCGCGAGAGGCGCGAGAAAGCCGGCCTGATCGCAACCGAAATACAAGGCGCGATGCCCCTGAAAGTCCGGGCAGGCGCATTTCGTATCACCGCACGCGCGGACCGTATCGAGAAACAGGGCGACCGGTTTGCCGTCATCGATTTCAAGAGCGGACAATTGCCGCCAAAAAATAGGATCGACAATTCCTTCGCGCTCCAGCTCAGCCTGCAGGCTGCCATGCTCGAGGCAGGTGCATTCAAAAACCTGCAAGGAGAAAGCGCGGAGCTGATCTATATCGGCCTGGCAAATCCCGATGGTTTGCAGTTTCGTTATGTCGAGCGCGCCGACCTGATGGCGCATGCGCGCGACACGCTTGCCAATGTGCAAAAGCTGATCGACAAATTCGATGCCGGCGCCGCCTATACATGCCGCGCGGATTCGCCTTATGCCGCCTATAACGATTATCTCCATCTCGCGCGTTTGCGCGAATGGGGGCTTACGGGCGAGGATAGCGCGCCATGAGCTTAAACCAACCGCTTGCAATCGACGACCTCACGCTTCTTGCGCAACGCCGCGCTTCCGATCCGGCAAGCTCGGCCTGGGTTTCTGCCAATGCGGGCTCCGGCAAGACTTTCGTGCTGGCGCAGCGCGTCAAGCGCCTGCTGCTTGCCGGCGTCGATCCCGACAAGATACTCTGCCTCACCTATACCAAGGCGGCGGCGGCCAATATGGCAAACCGCATCCTGAACGATCTTGGACAATGGGTGCGCATGCCTGAGCCCGAATTGCGCACGGCATTAAGCGCGCTTGACGGCCGCCCGTCGAATGCAGTTTCCGGCAAGGATATTGATCGCGCGCGGCGGCTTTTCGCGCATGCCATCGAAACGCCGGGCGGCCTGCAGATCAAGACCATTCATGCCTTTTGCGATGCATTGCTGCACCGGTTCCCGTTCGAGGCGGGCATTGCGGGAAATTTCAGGATAGTCGACGAAACGGAACAGCGGACGCTGATCGATACGGCCCTCAAAAATATCCTGCTGTCAAAAGATGCGGCATTGAAAGAAGACCTCAAAAAACTTCTGCCGGAAAATTCTCCGCATGACCTGAAAAAAAGCATTACCGCCTGTTTGCCGCGCGCGAAAGCCCTTTTTCAGAGCGGACAGAATTTGCAGGCCTCCATATATTCGTCGCTCGGCCTGCTTGAAACTCTGACGCAAGAACAAATTCATGAAGACATTCTCGGCGGCATGTCTCCGTCATGCGGTGATATGATTGCCGCTCTAGAGCAAACTGGCGAAAAGCGCGATGCGGCCTGCGCGGCCGGTTTGAAGCAGGTCTTGCAAAATCCGAAAGCCGCCAGGGCAAAAACCTATCTGGATATTTTCCTGACAAAGGAAGGCGCGTTTCGCAAACCGCAAGCTTTCCTGAGTGCGGCATTCAAAAAAACATCGCCGCGCTTTGCCGAAATCCTGAACGGCGAATTTACGCGGCTTGCTCCCCTGCATGATAAAATAATTCTTCTCGGCATTGCGCAGAATACATGCGCTTTCCTGCGCATCGCATATCGGGCCTGGCACGAGATCGAAAACGCCAAGGCGGCAAGCGGCCTGCTGGATTTTTCTGATATTATCGAGCGTAGCGGCGCACTGCTCAACGGCGAAGCTTCGGCCTGGGTACGCTATAAACTCGATCAGGGCGTCGATCATATCCTGATCGACGAGGCGCAGGATACGAGTGCGCAGCAATGGCAGGTCATCTCGGGCTTGTGGCAGGAATTTTTCGCAGGCGAAAGCGCGCGGCAAATACCGCGCACGATTTTTGCGGTGGGCGACGACAAGCAGTCCATCTTTTCCTTTCAGGGCGCCGACCCGCAATTATTTTACGAGGAAAAAAGGCGCGCCGCGAAAGCTAGCGCGGATATCAAAGCCCGTTTCGAAGACGTAAGCCTCAACCTGTCCTTTCGCTCGAGCCCTGCGGTTTTAAATGCGGTCGACCGGGTTTTCACGCAAACGGAAGCCGCAAAGGGCGTAACAAGCGCGGAGCATTTTCCACCGCACGAAGCGGCAAAACGGCATTTGCCGGGTCTCGTCGAACTCTGGCCGCTTGAAACTGCCGCGCCGAAAAACCGGATCAGCGGTTTCGAACATCCTTTCCTGGCAACCGGCAGCGATAATCCGAGGGCACGGCTTGCGCTCAAGATTGCCGCCGCGGTCGCGCATGAAATCTCAAACTCAACTATGAAGGCGGGCGATGTGCTCATTCTCGTGCGCACGCGCAATAGTTTATTCGAAGCGTTGATCCGCGAGCTTAAGCAGGCAGGCCTGCCTGTCGCCGGTGCCGACAGGCTCGTTCTCAACGAGCATATCGCCGTCATGGATCTTCTGGCGCTGGGTAATGCCGTGCTTCTGCCCGAAGACGATCTGACATTCGCGGCCCTTCTGAAATCACCGCTTTTCGGTTTTGACGAAGACGATCTGTTCCAGCTCGCTTATGAACGGTCCGCTTCTCTTTATGAGACCCTCGCATTGCGCGCGCATGAGAGGAACATCTGGCAGCAAGGGTTTTTATGCTTCTCGGCATGGCGGCAACGCGCCAAAACATGCAGGCCTTATGAATTCTTCTCGCAAGTTCTAGGCAGAGACGGCGGGCGGCGCGCAATCTATGCGCGGCTTGGGCGGGAAGCGGGCGAAGTTCTGGACGAATTCCTGAATGCCGCCCTTGCTTTCGAAAAAAACGCAGCACCGACACTGCAGAATTTTCTGAAATTCATGCGCGAGACGCGCGCCGATATTAAACGCGAGATGCAGCAGGGACAAAACGAGGTGCGCGTGATGACCGTGCACAACGCCAAGGGGTTGGAGGCGAAATGGGTCATCCTTGCCGATACGGCCGACATACCCGGTAAGGCGCAACTCGACGAGTTCTACGACATGGAATCGAAAAACGGCCCGGCCCTTGTCTGGGGCCCGGGAGAAAAATATCGCATCGGCCCGCTGATAAAGCCCAAGGAAAAGGCACTGCATGCGCAGGAAGACGAATATCGTCGGCTGCTCTATGTGGCGCTGACACGGGCGGAAGAGCGGCTCACGATTTGCGGCGCCAATACAAAAGAAAAAATTCCGGACGATTGCTGGTACGGCTTTGCGCAAACCGCCCTTATTCCTCTGTGCGCGGAAGAGCACGGCGAGAACGGCAATATTGCGCGCTGGATCATGCGCACAGGCGAAACAGCCGTCCGCCCGGCGCAAAATAAACTATCGGAATTTCCTCCTGCCCGGGAACAGCCCGCCTGGCTGATCGTACCGCCAAAAAGCGCTCTGCCGCCGCTGATCCTCAACCCTTCGCTTGGCGACAATTTCTTTGAGCATGAAATACAAGGCGGCATATCGCCCGAACAGGCGCGCGAAAGAGGCATCCTGCTGCATCGCCTGCTTGAACATCTGCCGCGTTTTCCGGCAGAGGAACGTCTAAAAAGGGCAAAAAATTTCCTGAAAAGCCAGGCAGCGCATTTTCCGGAAAGCGAGCAGGAAGCACTTGCTATTGAAGCTGCGAATGTTCTCTCACATCAAGACTTGCAGAAATTCTTCGATCCGGAAAATTCCCTGGCCGAAGTGCCGCTGCATGCCGATATCGTTCTGCCGAATGGCAGGCGCGCCATCGTACAGGGGCAGATCGACAGGCTGCTGATCACACCCGATGCGCTTCATATTATCGATTTCAAATCCGGCCGCGCACCCGCGCCGGGCTTCTTGCCGAAAAACTATCTTGCGCAGCTTTCGCTTTATCGCGAGGCCTTGAAATCTCTGAAAGGCACGCGCCGCATTCATTGCCATCTGCTCTGGACGGCCGTGCCGCGTCTCGACGACATCGGCGCCGGCAACATGAACGAAGCGCTCGCGAAGATTGCTTGACCTTTTCGGGGAAGGCTCCTAACACTATATCTTGAAGAGCGAGGTCGGCCATGGCTGCAAAAAAAGCGACGGATGAGAATTTCAAATCGGAAGTTCTGGATGCACAGGAACCGGTGCTGGTCGATTTCTGGGCGGAATGGTGCGGCCCCTGCAAGCAGATCGCGCCCGCGCTCGACGAGATCGCCAACGATATGGCCGGCAAGCTGAAAGTCGTGAAGATCAATATCGACGAAAATCCGTCCGCGCCCACGCAATATGCCGTGCGCTCCATTCCCACGCTCCTGTTGTTCAAGGGCGGCAAGGTGATCGGCCAGCATATCGGCGCGGCACCGAAATCGAAACTGCTGCAATTCATCACCAGCAATGTCAGCGCCGCCTGAAAAGGTAGTCGCACTCGATCTTTCGGGCTTGAAATGCCCCCTGCCGGCGCTGATGGCGCGAAAAGCGCTGCTGGACCTGCCGCAAGGCATGGTTCTGGAAGCGCTTTGCACCGATCCGCTCGCCGCAATCGACATCCCCGAACTGGCCCTGAACATGAAGGCGCATCTGCTCGGCTTGCAAAAAACGCCTCAGGGAATAGTTTTTCGCATTGAAAAGCGCTGAATTTTGCGCGACATGCTTAAGCTTTAAAGGATCGGGTGATGCGTATCGTCATGGTTGGCGCCGGTTATGTGGGCCTTGTTTCGGGGGCCTGTTTTTCCGATTTCGGCCATGATGTCGTTTGCGTCGACAAGGATCCCTCCAAGATCGACGCCCTGAAAAGCGGCAAGATCCCCATTTTTGAACCCGGCCTTGCCGAAATCGTCGCCCGCAACGCCACCCAAAAACGCCTGAGTTTCACCACATCCCTGGAAGAGGCGATGCAGGGCGCGGAAGCTATTTTCATCGCGGTCGGTACGCCGTCGCGCCGCGGCGACGGCTATGCCGACCTGCAATATGTTTTCGAAGCCGCGCGCGGCATTGCGCAATATATAAAAAATTTCACCGTGGTCGCGATGAAGTCGACCGTGCCTGTCGGAACGGGCGACGAGGTGGAGCGCCTCATTCGCGAGGCCGCGCCGAAAGCGGATTTCGCCGTCGTCTCCAATCCCGAATTCCTGCGCGAGGGTGCGGCCATCAACGATTTCAAACGGCCGGACCGCATCGTCGTCGGCTGCGAGGATGAGCGCGCGCGCCGCATCATGGCCGAAATTTACCGGCCGCTGCACCTCAACCAGGGGCCGCTGCTCTTCACAAGCAGGTGCACGTCCGAACTGATCAAATATGCCGCGAACGCCTATCTCGCCATGAAGATCACCTTCATCAACGAGATCGCCGATCTGTGCGAAGCGGTCGATGCCGATGTGCAGGAAGTGGCGCGCGGCATCGGCCTCGATCAGCGCATCGGCGGCAAATTCCTGCATGCCGGCCCCGGCTTCGGCGGTTCCTGTTTTCCGAAAGACACGCGCGCGCTGATGAAAAAAGCGCAGGATTCGCAAGCCCCGTTGCGGCTCGTCGAAACGACCGTCGAGGTCAACGAGACGCGTAAAATTCGTATGGCGGAAAAAATCGAACGCCTCTTCGGCGATCTGCAGGATAAACGCATTGCCATTTTGGGCCTGACCTTCAAACCAAACACCGACGACATGCGCGAAGCGCCGAGTCTTGCCATTATCCCTGTATTAATGAAAAAAGGCGCGCATATTCTTGCCTATGATCCCGAAGGCATGGAGCAGGCAAAACCGCTTCTGCCCGGCGTCGAATTTAGCCCAGACCCTTATGAATGCGTAAGCGGCGCCGACGGGCTTGTCATCCTCACCGAATGGGACGAGTTCCGCGCACTCGATCTTGTGCGCGTCAAAAGCCTGATGCGCAGGCCTTATGTCGCGGATCTGCGCAATATCTACCGGAGCGAAGAAATGCGCTCTCTAGGATTTAACTACGGCAGCGTCGGCAGGACTTAACGCAAGACTTAACGCAAGCCTGTCCAGGATTTTATCGGCGATGGCAAAATAAGCCTGCGCCTGCGCGCTGTGCGGCGCGCTGCCAACAAGGGGCGTCCCCGTTTCCGACGTTTCCCTGATGCTGATGTGAAGAGGAATTTCTCCAAGAAAAGCTACATCCTGATTTTGTGCCTCCTCGCGCGCGCCGCCATGCGCGAAAATATCATGGCGCATGCCGCAGGCGGGACAGACAAATACGCTCATATTTTCGATCACGCCCAGAACCGGCACCCCGGCCTTTCTGAAAAGCTCGATTCCTTTTCGCGTGTCGATCAGGGCAAGATCCTGCGGCGTTGAAACAATGACGGCGCCATCCAGCGCGAGCCGCTTTGTCAGCGTGATCAGCGCATCGCCGGTGCCGGGCGGCGTATCGACGACCAGCAGGTCGAGCGCGCCCCAGTCCACATCGCGCAGGAATTGCGTGATGACCTTGTCGATCATCGGCCCGCGCCAGATCAGCGGCATGTCGCGCGCGACCATCAGGCCGATCGATATGATGCTAATACCGTGCGCGCTCAAAGGAATAATTTTTCCCGCCTCGTTTTGCGGCGGCTCTTTAAGACCGAACAGATGCGGCACCGAAGGGCCGTAGATATCGGCATCGAGCAAACCGACGCTCATGCCGCGCGTAGCAAAGCACAGCGCCAGATTGGCAGCCGTCGTCGATTTGCCGACACCGCCTTTTCCGGATGCGACGGCGATGACGCGCTTGACTTGCGGCAACAGTCTTTCCGGGCGCGGCGCGGGCGAGCGCTCCGCCGTCAGCATCACCAGCGCGAGCTCGACCCCGGCCAATGCCTGTACGCGTTTTTCGATCTCCGCGCGCAGAGGCGCCAAAGCCTCGATGCTGGCGGCACCGGCATCGAGCACCACGGTCACCTGCCCCTGCCTGATATCGATACCGGACAACAACGGACTGTCATCCAAAGCCATGCCCGACGGGTCTTTTAAGCCCGCCAGGGCGGCCCAAACCTGTTTTTCGCCCAAACCCATATGAATGGAATAGGCATGCGGCCCCCTACGATCAATGGCATTTTGGCCGAAAGCGTTTTATAGGAAGCTCAGGATGAGGAATATTCCAATCAACTGGCGGATTTTGAGCGTCATGGCGCATGATGCGCTGGCGACGGTCGCCGCCCTGCTACTCAGCTTTTTCCTGCGTTTCGATATGGCGGGCCTGGTTGCGCGCACGGAAGCGCTGAAATGGATCGTGCCGTTTTTCGTCATTTACGCGACGGGCGTCTATTCGGTCCTGCATCTTTATCGCGCGAAATGGCGTTTTGCCTCGCTGCCGGACCTCGTCAATATTTTTCGTGCCAGCACGGTACTCGCGCTGACCCTGCTCGCCTTCGATTATGTCTTCGCCTCGTCCGCCTTCATGGGCACGCTGGTTTTCGGAAAGATCACGCTTTTCCTGTACTGGGTGCTGCAGATGTTCGCGCTTGGCGGGCCGCGCATTCTCTATCGCTATATCCGCTACATTCGGGCGCGCAACCGCCCAACCGGCGATATCGCGGCAGCGCTGCTTGTCGGCTCCGCAACGGAAGCCGACGTGCTGTTGCGCGCTATCGAAAGCGGCGCGGTGAAAAATATCGTCGTGCTCGGCCTGCTCTCGCCCATCAAGCACGACAAGGGACAGGTCATTCGCACCGCGCGCATTTTAGGGCGGCCGCAGGATATGGAAAGCGTCCTCGTCGATCTCGAGCAGAACCAGCTGCGGCCACGCCGCATTATTCTTCTGCCGTCTGCCCTGTTCGATACGGGCATTTCGCAAATGCTGGGCGTTGCGCGGCGCTTTGCCATTCCCGTCAACCGCCTCTCGTCGCTGGCCGGCGAGGAACAACAGGACGGAAGCACGCTCAAGCTGGAAAATATCGATGTCGAGGATCTGCTGTTTCGCGACAGCGTCGGGATCGATCATGCGCGTCTGCATGCGCTTGTCGCGGGCAAAAAAGTTGCCGTCACCGGCGGTGCTGGGTCCATAGGCGGTGAAATTTGCCGGCGTATTATCGAGCTTGGTGCGTCTGAGCTGCTCGTGCTCGACCATGCCGAAGCGGCGCTTTTCGAAATCGTCCAGCGTTTGAAAGAGCGCAAAAGCGCTACATCGATCGTGGCGCATCTGGCCGATGTGCGGCATGCATCGCGCATCGAAAACCTGTTGCAAAAATTCAAGCCCGATCTCGTCTTTCATGCCGCGGCTTTGAAACATGTGCCCATTGTGGAGAAAGACTGGGCCGAGGGGCTTGCCACGAATATTTTCGGCACGGTCAATGTGTGCCGCGCAGCCCTTGCGGCAGGCGCGCGAGGCATCGTCGTGATCTCGACCGACAAGGCGGTCGAGCCGGTTTCTGTGCTCGGTCTCTCCAAACGGTTCGGAGAGCTTTATGCGGCAGCGCTAGACCAGGGAAAAGACACGCATAGCCGTTTTATTTCGGTGCGCTTTGGCAATGTGCTGGGGTCGAGCGGCTCCGTCGTGCCGATTTTCAAATCGCAGATTGCAGCGGGCGGACCGCTGACGGTGACGCATCAGGCGATGGTACGCTATTTCATGACAGCGCGCGAGGCCTGCGATCTCGTTTTGACGGCGGCGAGCCATGCGCAGGCCGACAATACGCGCGCCTCTTCCGTCTATGTGCTCGACATGGGCCAACCGGTACGCATTCTGGATCTCGCCGAGCGCATGATCCGCCTCTCGGGCCTCGAGCCCGAGCGCGACATCGAAATCGAGTTTTCCGGCATTCGCGACGGCGAAAGATTGCAGGAGGCGCTGTTCTCGCGCGACGAAACATTGCACGATATCGGCTTTGAGGGCGTATCCGCGGCCCTGAGAAGCGCGCCCGCTCTCGCCGATCTCGAAGAAATTCTATCGGCGCTGAAAGAAAAAATCGAATTGCAGGATCGCACCGGTGCGCTTGCCCTGTTGCAGGCTCTGCTCGCGGGCAAATCCGCAAAGCCCAGGCTTGCCGTCGTGAAAGCGGGTTGAAAGGGTTGATCACTTGAACTCGCGCGCGCCTTCTTCCCCCACCGTCGGCCTTGTCTCGCTCGGCTGCCCGAAAGCGCTGGTCGATTCCGAGCGCATTCTCACCAAGCTGCGCGCGCAGGGCTACCGGATTTCGCCAAGCTATGACGGCGCCGATGTGGTGCTCGTCAATACTTGCGGTTTTCTCGACAGTGCGCGCGAGGAAAGCCTGAACGCCATCGGCGAAGCGATTGCCGAGAACGGACGCGTCATCGTGACGGGCTGTCTCGGCGCGGAAGCGGAACTGATCCGCGAAAAACATCCCAAGGTTCTCGCCATCACCGGCCCGCAGCAATATGAAAGCGTGGTGAATGCCGTGAACGAGGCCGTGCCGCCTATGCACGACCCACTGTTCGATCTCGTGCCCGAGCAGGGCCTGCGCCTGACGCCGCGGCATTACGCGTACCTGAAAATTTCGGAAGGCTGCAATAATCGCTGCTCTTTCTGCATCATTCCGAAACTGCGCGGCGATCTCGTCTCGCGCCCCATTCATCATGTGCTGATCGAGGCGGAACGTCTCGTCAAGGCAGGCGTGAAAGAACTGCTCGTGATCAGCCAGGATACGTCGGCCTATGGCTTGGATGTAAAATACGCGCCACAGAAATGGCGCGACCGGGAATGGCGCACGAAATTCATCGATCTTGCGAAAGGATTGGGCGAGCTCGGCGTCTGGGTACGGCTACATTATGTCTACCCCTATCCGCATGTTGACGAAGTCCTCCCGCTGATGGCGGAGCACAAGATCCTTCCCTATCTCGACATTCCCTTCCAACACGCCTCGCCTGCCGTTCTGAAAGCCATGAAGCGCCCCGCCGCTGCGGAAAAAACTCTTGAGCGCTTGCAATCCTGGCGAAACATATGCCCCGATCTCGCGGTGCGCTCTACTTTCATCGTCGGCTTTCCCAGCGAGACTGCAAGCGATTTCGAATTCCTGCTGCAATGGCTGAATGAAGCCCAGCTCGACCGCGTCGGCTGCTTCAAATATGAGAATGTCGCAGGCGCCGTCTCGCGCGAGCTGCCGGGCCACGTGCCCGAAGACGTGAAAGAGGAGCGCTGGCATCGCTTCATGCAAACGCAACAGTTCATCTCGGCGCAAAAATGCGCGGCGAAAGTCGGCAGGATCATGCCCGTGCTGATCGACACGATCGAAGATGATCACGCCATCGGCCGCACCACTGCCGATGCGCCCGAGATCGACGGCATTATCCGCCTTCCCGCAAAAGGTCTGCAAACCGGCGATCTGGTCAAAGCAAAAGTGACAGTGGCACAGGCCTATGATCTGGCCGGCGAAATCGTCACGGAGTGAAGATGTCTGAATCGCATCTCGTCACGGGCGCCGCCGGTTTTATCGGCTTTCATCTGGCCAGAAGACTGCTTGACGAAGGCAAGCACGTGCATGGCCTCGACAGTCTGAACAGCTATTACGACGTGAATTTGAAAGAAGCGCGGCTGTCCGAGCTGAAAAAATATAAAAACTTTTCCTTCACGTGCGACGATGTCGCGGATTTCGATAATATTCAAACCCTGTTTGCCGAACTCAAGCCCCGCATCGTTTTGCATATGGCGGCGCAGGCGGGCGTACGCCATTCGCTCACTCATCCGGCCGATTACATCGGCGCCAACATAAACGGCTTCTTCTCTATTATAGAGGCGTGCCGCCACCATCCGGTTGCGCATCTTCTCTATGCTTCCTCCAGCTCGGTTTACGGCGGCAATATAAAAGTGCCGTTTTCGGAGCAGGATAATGTGGAGCGCCCCGTCTCTCTCTATGCGGCAACCAAGCGCAGCAACGAGATGATGGCGCATGCCTATGCGCATCTGTTCGGCATTCCGATGACGGGCCTGCGCTTTTTCACCGTTTACGGCCCGTGGGGACGGCCCGACATGGCGCTTTTTATCTTTGCGCGCGCTATCCTGAAAGGCGAGCCCATCGAAGTTTATAATGACGGCAAGATGCAGCGCGACTTCACCTATGTCGGCGATGCCGTCGAGGCAACCGTCCGGCTGATCGAGCGTCCGCCTGCAATGAACCAAAGCACAGGCCAGATCGCGCCTGCCCGCATTCTCAATATCGGCAACCATCAGCCTGTCGAGCTCGAACAGTTTATCGCCCTGATCGAAAAACATGCCGGAAAAAAGGCGATCAAGGTCTATAAGCCGATCCAGGCCGGCGATGTGGTGCGCACTTATGCCGATGTCGATCTCTTAAAGGAAGTGACGGGTTTCGTGCCACAAACGTCACTCGATGAAGGGATTAAAGCCTTTATGGACTGGTATCGCTTCTATTACAAAATCTAGCGCTTGTCCGGCATGAATCCAGTCCGTAAAAGAAGGCTCATAGCGATAGAGGGGACATGACGATACTTGTCACAGGTGGTGCCGGATATATCGGCTCGCACACCGTATTGGCCTTGCAGGAAACATTGCAGGAAACAGGCGAGCAGGCGGTTATCCTCGACAATCTCTCCACGGGGCGCCGCAGTCTTGTGCCAAACGGCGCCGAGCTGGTCGAAGGCGATGTGAGCGACGAAAGCCTTGTCGCCGGTATCCTGAACAAATTCAAAATCGATTCCGTCATTCATTTTGCCGCAAGCATTATCGTGCCGGAATCGGTTGCCGATCCGCTTTCCTATTATCTGAACAACACAGCCAAAACGCGCGCTCTGCTTGCGGCCTGCGTGAGATCGAACGTCAAAAATTTCATTTTCTCCTCGACGGCCGCCGTTTACGGCAACCCACGGCAAATTCCGGTGACGGAGCGGGCGGAGCTTGCACCCATCTCTCCTTATGGCGCTTCCAAAATGATGTCAGAGCGCATGCTGCAGGATACGGCTACGGCACATGGATTGCGCTACGCGATCTTGCGCTATTTCAATGTCGCGGGCGCGGACCCTCAGGGTCGCTGCGGACAGGCGATGCCGAACGCCACGCATCTGATCAAGGTGGCGGTAGAGGTCGCACTGGGAAAACGCCCTCTCATGCAGATTTTCGGCACCGACTACGACACACCCGACGGCACCTGCATCCGCGATTATATTCATGTCTGCGATCTTGCCGCCTTTCATCTTGCGGCACTTGCCAATTTGCGCAAGGGCGGCGACGGCGGCATTTTCAATTGCGGTTATGGCCGTGGCGCCTCGGTGCGCGAGGTAATCGATGCCGTGGAACGCGTGGCCGGGCGCCCCCTCAAGATCGAGGAAGCACCGCGCCGCGCAGGCGACCCGGCAAAAATCGTCGCCGATGTTTCCGCCATTCAAAAAACATTGAGCGTCAAGCCGCGTTTTGCAGATCTCGATACCATTGTCTCGCACGCGCTAGCCTGGGAGAAAAAACTGTAAGATTTTGCAAGGCAAAGTGAACCGCGCACGCTTTACATCGTGCGGGCGGGCCGCGACAAAGCGCCCTTGGAGAGAAATTTATGGCGATTCCTTTTATAGATTTGCAGGCGCAACGGCGTGCGCTTGGTCCTGGCATCGAAGAAGCGGTCCTGCGCGTTATCCGCCATGGCAGCTATATCATGGGCCCGGAAGTGTTCGAGCTTGAACAAGAACTCTCGCGTTTTTGCGGGGCAAACGAGGTTATCTCCTGCGCCAACGGCACCGATGCGCTGGCCATGGTGATGATGGCAAAAAACGTGAAGCCGGGCGATGCGGTTTTCTGCCCGAGCTTTACTTTCGCGGCAACGGCCGAGGCCGTCGTCTGGCTCGGCGCAACGCCCGTGTTCATCGATATCCTGCCCGAGACCTTCAACATGGATGTCATGAGTCTGAAGGCCGGCATCAAAACCGCGCGCGACCGCGGCCTCAATCCTGCGGGCCTGATCACCGTCGATCTTTTCGGCCAGCCCGCCGATTACGATGCGCTGCTGCCGGTTGCGGAAGAACATAATTTATGGGTGATATGCGATGCGGCGCAAAGCTTCGGCGCTAATTATAAAGAACGCAAGCTCGGCACCATCGGTACCGCCACCACGACAAGTTTCTTTCCGGCAAAACCCTTGGGATGTTACGGCGATGGCGGCGCGATATTCACCGACGATACGGAACTTGCGGAACTTCTGCGCTCCATCCGCATCCACGGCCAGGGCGCCGATAAATACGACAATGCGCGCATCGGCATCAACGGGCGGCTCGATACGGTTCAGGCAGCAGTGCTGCTGGAAAAGCTGAAAATCTTTCCGGCTGAAATCGAGGCGCGGCAGAAAATCGCCGAGCGCTACAATGAAGGCTTGAAGGATTTCGCGATCGTGCCGCAATTATTGCCGCAGACGACGTCGGTCTGGGCGCAATACACGCTGCGTTTCCCGAAAGGCAATCGCGATGTCATCTCGGAAAAACTGAAAGCGCTGGGCATACCGACGGCAATCTATTATCCCAAGCCCATGCATCGCCAGGACCCTTATGCGCACTACCCGCTCGCGGGTAACGGACTGCCGGTTTCCGACCAGATGGCGGCCGAGGTTTTGAGCCTGCCCATGCATGCCTATCTCGAGAAAACTGTGCAGGACAATATCATTGCCGCCGTGCGCGAGGCGGCATGAGGCTGCTTGGCGGTCAGCGATTTTTCACCGGCGACCGCGCCGAACATCTGACACGCACGCTCTCGATCGCTCTTGGCACGCTCATTATGTTTGTGCCGCTCTCGCCGAAAGCGATGAGTTTTTTCCCGCTCGCCGCAGCTTTTATATTTTCCTTCGGCTGGCATGCGTATGGAAAAAAAATATTACCGTCTCCGCGCGCGTTGATCGCTCTGCTTTTTTGCGCCCTGTTCTTATATCTGCTGTCTTTTTGGGCAGCACTTCCGGATCTGCATCTAAGGCAGGCCTGCATGGTCATCGCCTATCTCTTTTCCATCCTGCTGATCTGGCCGCATGTAAGGCTGCAGGAAGACAAAAACGCCTCGCGCATTTTACACATAATGCAGTTTGCGTTGATCGTCGCGGCGCTCCTGCAGCTTGGCTGCGCGATCGGCGCCCATTATGGAATTTGGTACCTTGACTCTGATCATCTCAACCAGGCAGCAATTATGCTCTGCGCAATGTCGCTGTTCTTTTTCTCGCAGAATTTTTCCAGGAAACGGTTCAGGCTGGCGGCGTTGATGCTTGCCCTGGCAGCGGCATTGGCGTTTGCCTCGGAAAGCCTGTCCTGCAAGCTCGCACTTCTCATGGCGCTTTTGATCTGGGCGATGGCCTGCAAGAATCCGGGGCGCGTGCTGTGGCTTGCCCTGTTTGCAGCAGGGCTTATCATCGTAATGACACCTTTTCTCATACCCTTCATTATCGATGCGCTGCATGCCAAGAACTTTATCGCCGCCGATCCCGCAACTTATATCTCGCGGCTGCAGATCTGGGATTTCGAACAGCGCGCCCTGTTGAGAGGAGATATATTCGGCCACGGCATTCACGCCATTCGCGCAACCAATCTGGCAAAAGAAACCGGACTTCCGGTTTTTCTGGCAGCCGCCACGCATAATCACAATCTGCCGCTGACGCTTTGGTACGATACCGGGCTTGCGGGCATTGGCGCAGCTCTTGCCGGACTTGCCGTCTTGAGCCGGAATAGTATCGCCTGGCCAGGGCGCGATGCGCATCATGCGATCATTGTTTTGAGCTTCCTGTTCGCCGTCGGCCTGTTCGAATATTCGATCTGGTTCGAATGGCTGCTTGGTTTTTACGGCGTGATCGTTGCGCTGCTAGGGTTAAGCCTGCCGGCTGCGCGCGCCAGTATGTCCCGATAAAATTCGAGAATATCGCTCGCAACCCGGTCTTGCGTAAACCCCTGCAGGATACGTTCGCGCGCAGCCAGGCCATATTTTTTTCGCAAGTTTTCGTCCCGGGCAAGACATGTCAGTGCGCGAATAATTGCTTCATCGTCATGCAGCGGAACAAGCAATCCTTCCTGCCTGTTGCGCACGAGGGCACGGCAGCCCGGCACGTCGCTTGCAAGAATAGGGCGCGCGCAGGCCGCTGCCTCGAGCAGCGCTTTCGGCAAACCTTCGCGCGTGGAAAGAAGGATCGCGATGTGCGATTTCTCCCACACCTTCCTCACATCATGGCTGATACCGCGCCACGTCACGCCGTCATGAGAAAGCGCGCGCAGTTCTTCTTCCGTCAGGCTTGAGCGATTGGCAGGATCCGGCGCGCCCCAAAGATCGAGAACGATATCGATACCTGCCTGCCGTACCTGGCGAACCGCATGCACGGTTTCCAGAATTCCCTTGTGGCGCAACATGCGCGCCACCACGGCAGCCCGCACGGGAAGTGCGGGCGGCGCAGGCATGGGTAAAAATATTTTTTCGTCGATACCCGCACCACCAACCGTTCTTCTTCGTGTCTTATCGCTTAAGCCGAGCGCTGCCGCATCTTCGTCATTCTCGAAAAGATAGGAGAATTTGCGCCGGGGAAGGCAACGCAGGATAAATCTGATGGTTGCGCGGGCAAGCAGGGCCTTGAAACCGTTTTCAACCCAGAATTGGCCAAGGCCTGTCGGCGCAAGCACGACTTGCGTCCGCGCGAAAAAAAGTGCCGGCAGCGCGAAAAGAATGTTTTGCAACCCGATCACATGCACCAGATCCGCCTGCGTCTTTCTTAAGGTTGCGGCAAGATGCGGCAGCGCTTTCAGCATATGAAAGAAGGAGCGCCCAGCCCGCTCGAATTTTTGCGGATATAGAATAAAACCCTGATCCGACAAGATATTCGCACCGGACATGCAGGCCGCGACTGCAACGCGATAGCCATGCTGTTGCGCGGCCTTGGCCAGATGTGCGAAA
Organism: uncultured Alphaproteobacteria bacterium; assembly: GCA_963714065.1. Taxonomy (GTDB): domain Bacteria; phylum Pseudomonadota; class Alphaproteobacteria; order Rhizobiales; family UBA4765; genus JAZKID01. Next base: position 1,246,746 of record OY970226.1, read on the forward strand.
TGGCTTGCAAAGAAACGCCCGTCGCCTGCGATATAAAGCAGCGTGGCCTGTTCCGGCGCTAGCGCCGTCTCTTTGAGCGGTTTTATGTGCAGATTGTCTTTCATGGGAATGAAAAATCTTTCATAAGTCATCGATGCTAAATCTGCAAACCGTGCTTTTCTGGCTGCCTTTTCTGGCCTTCTGCCTGAGCTGCCTATGCACGCTCTGGCTGGCGCACGATCTTGCAAAACGGGGGCAGGTCGATCTTCCCGTCGAGCGCTCCTCGCACCTGATGCCGATACCGCGCGGCGGCGGGCTTGCGATTGTGGGAAGCTTCGTTATCTGCGCCGCGATCATGGGCTTGAACCCGCTGCTGCTGATCATGCTGGCCGTGCTGGCTGCCATATCGTGGCTCGACGATCATCGTCCGCTCACCTGGCGCGTTCGCCTGCTGACACAATGCCTTGCCGTCGGTCTTTCCCTGGCCGCCCTATGGCAGGCCGATATTTTATCGGCGCTATACATGTATTTTCCGGAGATGCCGCTTCTGTTTTTCGTCGCGGCATTGGGCCTCGCCTGGCTCTGGCATATCAACCTGACGAATTTCATGGATGGAATTGATGGTTACGCCGCAGCGCAAATCCTGGTCATCGCTTTCGCCGGCGGCATTTATATCCTGATCTTTACCGACAACCAGGCAAATGCCTTGCCGATTTTCACGCTTGGCGCGGCGACGCTTGGTTTTTTCGTCTGGAATTATCCGCCGGCCCGCATTTTTCTCGGCGAAGTCGGCAGCATCCCCTTGGGCTTTCTGAGCGGCTTTTTCCTGATCAAGCTTGCTGCCGAAGGCGGATGGGGCCTTGCCGCGGCTTTGCCTCTCTGGTTCTGGCTCGATGCGACTTTCACGCTTCTCCGCCGCCTGCTGAGAAAGCGCTCACCGCTCGAGCCTCATCGCGAACATCTGTATCAGCGCGCGGCGGGATGGACCCCTGCCGGACATAGAAAAGTCCTGCATGCGTTTTTGCTGCTGCAGCTTCTCAACTGTGCGGGCTTTGTAGCGATCATGAGGCTTGCGCCGCAACAATGGCTGCTGCCGGTTTTATCGGCGCTGATCGGTGCGATTTATTTTTCTATCCTGAAGAAATTTGCAGCCGATAGCGTTTAAGCCGCGCTTTCGGCTTTCTTCGTATCCTCGGCATTGCCGCTGAAAGCCTCGACATTCACTTTGCTTGCCTTCTCGCCCGGCTTGGCTCCGCCGGCCGCTGCCGCACCCGCATCTGCAGTTTGTGCGGCCCCGCCCTGCGGCTCCTGCTTGTCTTCGGCGTTCGGCTTGCGCTTGTCGACATAGGTCATGCTGAGTTTTTGATCAACGGCACGAATTTCGTCGCGCGGCTCGGGCCCGAAATAGCTCGCCGTGCGGATAAAGGGGCGCGGGTGAAGAACGATGGCGGCAATACGCTGGTAAATAGCTCTGGGGCTGACGGGCTTGCGCAGAATTTCGTGCACGCCGAATTTGCGCGCCTCTAAAATGCGGTGACGCTCAGTATGGCCGGTCAGCAGGATGATGGGCACGAAAGCATGGCGGCAGGTATCGGGATTGCGGATCATCTTGATCAGCTCCGGTCCGTTCAGCACCGGCATTTCCCAATCGATGACGGCGATATCGGGGCCATAGGCATTAAGCTTTTCGAAACCGGAAGCGCCGTCTTCCGCCTCATAGATTTTGCGGGCGCCGAAACTGGTCAGAATCGTGCGCATGATCGTGCGCATATAGGCGCTGTCGTCGACGATCAGAAAACCGAGCGCATCGAAGGCGATTGAGGTGCCCATTTGTCCCCGCAGAGAACGAACTTTACAGGCGGACTTTTAATGAACAGCAAACCCGGCGCGGGAATTGCTCGCGCGCAAGTCTTTGTTAACCATGCTGCGGCGCATTTTCGACGATGAACTCCACCAAAAGCGGTTTATGGCCGGTAAAAGTGAAACCTACCGGCAGGCGCTGGCCCGCTTTGAGATCCTGCCTGAGATCGAGGAAAGCGATATGCAAGCCGCCTTCCCGCATGGCGACCGGCTGGCCGGGTTTCAGCTCCAGAAAAGAGAGCGTCTCGAATGTCCCGTCTTCCCGCGCGCGCCTGAGCTCGATCTTGCCGGCAAGCGGGGATGAGATTTTCTCGAGTTTGACCGGCACACCGGTTTTCTCCATCAGGGCCAGCGGCGCAAAACCTTTCGTCTCCTTGACAGGCGGCGCATTCGGCAAGGCCCAGCAATGGCCGACGCGGATACGATCCAGCGCGTATGAATGCGCGAAACTTTTTTTTGAGGCAAGAAAAGGCAAGGCCGCAAAAAGACCGAGGATATGGCGGCGCGTATAGTCAGGCATGGTTTGCTTCCTTATGTTGACAGGATGCCGCTGCGGCCTTGAGTGCAGATCCCGCATCAATAATACTAGCCCATGAAAAATCCCGGCGGAAATCGGAAGCGTCCACTTGAAGGGAGCCCACGAGTTTCGACATCTGGTTTCTCCTCCCCAGTAAGGCGGCGAATTGCACCAGCAAAAACGGCGGCACTGGCACAAGGGGACAGCGTTTTTGCGATCCTTCCGCGATCAGCGACACAAGCCGGGGCAGGGAAAAATCCTCGCCGTCGCAAATAACATAAGAGCCGTAATCCGGCGCTCCTTTTTCGGCAATCGCACAGATTGCCGATGTCAGGTTTTCGACCGCGATCCATGAACGCCGGTTGTCGACCGATGCAAAGGGCAAGGCCGGCGCTCTCGCGACCAGCCTGCACAATTTGCGAAAATTGCCGCGCGCACCGGGCCCATAAACCAGCGGCGGGCGCAGCACCGTCATACGCATCGCACTTAGCGCCTGCATGGCGCGCAAGCCGCGTTCGGCGTCCGCCTTGCTGCGCGCATAAATACTTTGCGGGTTGAGCGGCGAATCGGCGCGAAAAGGCAAACCCGCTTTCGTCTCATTGCCATGCGCGCCGATCGAGGAAATATAGATGAAATGGCCAACCTTGCGCTTTGCCGCACTTTTGGCCAGCGCCAGGGTTGCCGCGGTATTGATGGCGCGAATGCGAATATCGTCCTGCATCTCCCTGTCATTAAGATGCGCGCGCGCAGCGAGATGAATGACGCTCTCGATCCCGGACAGATAAGGACGCCAGTCCTCGATGGCCTCTATGGGTCCCGTGGCGATGGTCTCGACAGGTTCGCAAGACAAGGCCGCATCGGGAAAGCGCGTCAGCGCGCGCACCTGATGGCCGCGGCGGGCAAGCTCGCGCACGAGGCTCATACCCACAAATCCGTTCGCTCCCGTCACCGCAATGCGCAATTGAACCTCTTTCTAAAAATCATAGGATTGACAGGCGGCGCCGATCAAGCCTCCTTAAAGGAGATGAGCAAAAATCAGCCCACATTTCCGCCTTCCTTTCCGCCCTTGCCGATCGACGAGGTGTTGCCGGACCTGAAAACCGCGCTTGCGCGCGCCTCTTCGGCAATACTTGTGGCGGAACCCGGCGCGGGCAAGACGACGCGCGTGCCGCTGGCACTGCTCGATGCGGATTTCGCCCGGCAAGGAAAGATACTTCTCCTCACGCCGCGGCGCGTGGCCGCACGCGCGGCGGCTGCGCAAATGAGCCGCCTGCTCGATGAGAAAATCGGCGGCACGGTCGGCTATCGTGTCCGGCTCGAGACCAAGATCAGCGCCAGAACCCGCATCGAGGTCATAACCGAAGGCATATTCACGCGCATGATCGTCAATGACCCCGAACTTGCCGGCGTCGGTGCCGTTATTTTCGACGAATTCCACGAGCGCAGCCTGGATGCGGATCTTGGCCTCGCCCTTGCGCTCGATGTGCAAGCCGCCTTGCGGCCCGATCTGCGCCTGCTTGTGATGTCGGCGACCCTCGATGCCGCACGCGTTTCGGCATTGATGAACGAGGCGCCGGTGATTGCCGCCAAAGGGCGCAGCTTTCCGGTCGACACATATTATCTGCCGCCCGCACCTCAGGAAAAGCCGGAAGACACCGTCGTCAGAGCCGTCATGAAAGCCTTGCGCGAGGAAACGGGCTCGCTGCTCGTTTTCCTGCCCGGCGCGCGCGAGATCGAACGCAGCTCCTCTTTATTGCGCGAGCGTATCGATGCGCAAACAATCCTCGCACCTCTTTACGGCGCGCTCGATCTTGCCGCGCAGGATCTGGCCATTGCGCCAGCACCCGCGGGCAAGCGCAAGATCGTGTTGGCAAGCGCCATCGCCGAAACCTCGCTGACGATCGAGGGTGTGCGGGTCGTGATCGATAGCGGTTTTTCGCGCGTGCCGCGCTTTGATCCGGACAGCGGGCTGACACGGCTCGAAACCGTGCGCGTGTCGCAGGCTTCCGCCGAGCAAAGGCGCGGCCGCGCCGGACGTCTTGAGCGCGGCATCTGCTACAGGCTCTGGGCGGAGGGACAAACGCGGGCACTTCTTCCCTTCAACCGGCCGGAAATTCTGGAGGCGGATCTGGCACCCCTCGTTCTCGACTGCGCGGCATCGGACATCGCACAACCGGAGCATCTGAAATTTCTCGATCCGCCGCCGGCGGCGGCTCTGTCCGAGGCCCGCAAGCTTCTTCACCAGCTCGATGCGCTCGATTCCGATCATCGCATCACGCAAACCGGCCGCAAGCTTGCAGCCATGCCGCTGCCGCCGCGCCTTGCGCATATGCTGTTTTGTGCCGCAAAAGAAGGGGCCGGCGCACAGGCCGCGCGTATTGCAGCCCTTCTGACCGAACACGGCTTAGGCGGCAATGCCGTCGATCTCGCCGAAAGACTAAGCGCTTTTGAAAAAGATAAAAGCCCGCGCGCACAACAGGCCATGTCCCTGGCGCAGACATGGCTGAACGCGCTCGGCGATAAATCATCGAGCCAGAAAACCCCGCCCGATACGGGTGAAATCTTGAGCCTTGCCTTCCCCGACCGCTTTGCGCTGCGGCGCGCGGGAAAAGCGAACGAATATCTGATGGCGAACGGCAAGGGCGCCTATCTCGATCCCGTAGAACCGCTTTCGCGCGAGCCTTGTCTCGTGATCGCCGAAGCACAGGGCTCTTCACTGCGTGCGCGCATCCTGCTCGCGGCCCGCTTTACGCGCGAGAAGCTGGAAGCGCGTTTCGCATCGCATATCGTGAGCAGTAGCGTTCTCGAATTCGATATGCTGGAAAAACGCGTGCGCGGCAGGAATATCGTGCGCCTCGGCGCGCTGGTCCTTAAAGAGCAACCTCTCAACATAGAAAGCGAGGACGCAACCGGCATCTTGCTCGATGCCCTGAAAACTTTCGGCTTTGAGAGCCTGGAATGGCCGGAACATGCAAAACAGCTTCTGGCTCGCCTTGCCTTCCTGCACCGGCTGGCGCCCAGCGACTGGCCGCATATCGATCTAGCCACGCTTCGCGAAAAACTCGACGAATGGCTTTTGCCTTACATCCCCGGCGTCACATCCTTTACCGAGATCGCGCCGCAAATCGGCGCAGCCCTTGCAGGATTGCTGACGGAGCAGCAACGGCGCGCGCTAGACCTGCAGGCGCCGGCCTATTTCAAAAGCCCGCTCGATCAGGACTTTCGCATCGATTATGAAAAAGAGGGCGGGCCCGGCGTTTCGCTCCGCGTGCAGCAGCTTTATGGCCTGAAAACCCACCCCCTTCTGGGAAACGGAAAAGTGCCGCTTGCCTTTGAGCTTCTCTCGCCCGCCTCGCGCCCCATTCAGCTGACGCGCGACCTGCCCGCTTTCTGGCAAGGCTCCTGGGCCGATGTGCGGCGCGAGATGCGCGGGCGTTATCCACGGCACGAATGGCCGGAAGACCCAGCCTCGGCCAAGCCAACCACGCGCGCAAAACCACGAAAATAAAGCTTTAGGAACGTCACAGAGACAAGGTTAAGAATTTTTTGCTAAAATGATGCGATTCCTGTAGTTCTGGAGAGGGCATGCTCACTGTCTTTGGTTCGACATTCGTATCCATCACCGCAACCGCGCGCAATCTGGCGGCGGGAGCCGAAACCATATTGGTCGACAATTTCGCCCTTCTGCCGAGCGGGCGCGGCGCCAACCAGGCGCTGGCCGCGCATCTGTCCGGCGCGAAAGTAAGATTTGCCTCCGCCGTAGGCCATGACGGCTTCGGCGAGCTTGCGCAAACGACCTTGCGGGAAAAGCGGCTCGACCTGTCCTGCATGAAACGCATCCCGGCCCCCACGGGCTTAAGCGTCACCCTGATCGACCCGGATTGCCACCAGCAGCGTATCGTCAACCGCGGCGCATCGGGAAAACTCCTGATCGACGACATACCGGAAACCTGGTTCGACCGCTGGACGACTTTGCTCGTGCAAGGCGAGGCCGGGGAAAGCACGACCATGCAGGCGATCGACCGCACGCTCGAGGCGGAAGGCCGCTGCATCCTGCATCTCTCGCCGCTGGTGCCGATTTCGGAAGCCGTGCTGGACCGCGTCGATTATCTGATCCTCAACGAGATGGAAGCGCTGAAACTGGCTTCCGCCTTCGCCATGCGCACCGACAGCGCGCGCGCCGTCGCCTTCGACATGGCCATGCGCAGGCACGGGCCGGTGCTGATCATCACGCCGCAGCTCGACCTCTATATCGGCATGGGCATGAATGTCGAACATATCCAGCATCCCGCCATCGATATCGTCGATCCGCTCGGCGCCGACGATGCGCTGGTCGGCGTTTTTGCCGCCGGCATATCGCAGGGCATTCCGATTGCGGACGCGCTTCACCGCGCGGTGGCGGCTGCCGCTCTTTCGGCATCGCGCGAAGGATTGCAGACCTCGTTCCCCGAGGAGCGGGAGATCGAGGACATCTCCCTCAACTGGCCTGCCGAAAAAGAACCGGAGCGCCCGAGCCTGCGCCGCCGCCCGCTTGCCTAAATCTGAAATGACCGCCTATCCGAAACCGCAAGCCACGCTTGCCCCGAATTCCTACGCGTTCGAGATGACGCCGCTGATCAAGCCGACCGGCTTTCGCGAATATGACGCGCGCTGGTGGTTCGGCCATCCCGGCTCCGATAAAGCGCCGGAGCTGAACCTGATGGGCGTGCAGGCGCTGGGCTTGGGCCTCGGCACCATGCTTAAGCGCCGCAAGATTTCGCAGATCGTCACCGGCCACGATTACCGTTCCTATTCGCAGGGCATAAAATTCGCGCTGGTAAACGGGCTGATGGCGGCCGGCATCAAGGTGCACGATATCGGGCTTTCGCTGTCGCCCATGGCCTATTTCGCGCAGTTTGCCCTCGACATTCCTGCCGTCGCCATGGTCACGGCCTCGCATAACGACAATGGCTGGAGCGGCGTGAAAATGGGCGCCGAGCGGCCCGTAACTTTCGGACCCGATGAGATGACCGAGCTGAAAACCATCGTGCTCGGCGGCGATTTCGAAACAAACGGCGGCGGCGCTTATATTTACGTGCCGGACATGGCCGCGCGCTATATCGCCGACCTGACGAAACGCGGCCCCTTCAAGCGCAAACTGAAAGTGATCGCCGCTTGCGGCAACGGCACCGCCGGCGCTTTCGCGCCGCAAATTTTGCAAAAACTTGGCTGCGACGTCGTGCCGCTGGATGCGGAGCTCGATTATACCTTCCCGCGCTATAACCCCAACCCCGAAGATATGGAAATGCTGCATGCGATGGCACGTGCCGTGAAGGAACATAAAGCCGATCTCGCGCTCGGCTTCGACGGCGACGGCGACCGCTGCGGCGTTGTCGACAATCAGGGACGGGAAATTTTCGCCGACAAGATCGGCGTCATGCTGGCGCGCGACCTTGCGAGATTGCACAAAAATGCAAAATTCGTCGCCGACGTGAAATCGACCGGCCTTTTCGTCACCGATCCCGTTTTGAAAGAGCTCGGCGCGCATACCGAGTTCTGGAAGACCGGCCATTCCTACATCAAACGGCGCGTCGCCGAATTGCAGGCGCTGGCCGGTTTCGAGAAATCCGGCCATTTCTTTTTCAACACGCCTATCGGCCGCGGCTACGACGACGGCATGATCACGGCGATTGCCGTGCTCGACATGCTCGAGCGCAACCCCGGAAAAAGCATGGCCGGGCTGTATGACGATCTGCCGGTCACCTATGGCTCGCCCACCATGGCGCCGCATTGCGCGGACGAAGTGAAATATGACGTGGTGGCACGCATCACTCAAATTCTGGGCGACAAGCGCAAGAAAAACGAGAAGGTTGCCGGGCAGGCCATTACCGATCTGATCACCGTCAACGGCGTGCGCGTGCAGGTGGAGGACGGCACCTGGGGGCTGATACGCGCCTCCTCCAACAAGCCGGAGCTTGTCGTGGTGGTGGAAAGCCCCATATCGAAAGCACGTTTAAAGGACATGTTTTCGGCACTGGACGGAATTCTTAAAGGTTTTCCCGAAGTGGGGGCGTATAACCAAACCCTGTAAAGGCAGGCTGACAAAGCCCTGTCTTTTCCGCTAAGGAAGAAGCCAAAGGGGCAGGATGTCTAAGCTTTCGCAAATAGTGCCGGTGATTTTATGCGGCGGGTCCGGCACACGGCTGTGGCCCGAAAGCCGCAAGGCGCTGCCCAAGCAGTTCCTGCCGCTTTTAGGCGCGGAAAGCCTGTTCGAGAGCACGCTAAAGCGCGCGCAGGCTGTAGCACCCGGGCAGAAGATTATTATCCTCACCAATGAGGAGATGCGCTTTCTCGTGCGCGAAAGCGTCGAGACATGCGGCGTCGACGCCGACATCATTCTGGAACCCGCCACGCGCGATACGGCGGCCGCCATTGCATGCGGGGCGCTGCTTTGCTCGAAAATAGATCCCGACGCCGTGGCCGTGATCATGCCCTCCGACCACTATGTCGCGCCGCTCACGCTTTTTGCGGACGATATTGCCCGCGCGGTGACGGCTGCGCGCACAGGATCTATTGCCGTTTTCGGCATCGTGCCGGCCTCGCCCTCGACCGCCTATGGTTACATTCAGCCCGGCGAGGATATGGCGGACGCAGTGGGCTTGCGCCGTGTCGCAAGCTTTCACGAAAAACCGGACGTACAAAAAGCGGCCGAATTCATATCGAGCGGGTATTTGTGGAATAGCGGGCTGTTCGTCGCGCGCGCCGATATTCTGATCGACGCCTTTGGCATGCATGCGCCCGATATTCTAGATACCGCCCAAAAATCGCTCGCTGCCGCAAGCGAAGACGCACCTTTCCTGCGGCTTGACGAGCAGCAATTCATGCGGGCAAAAAAACTTCCCTTCGATATCGCCGTCATGGAAAAAACGCTTGCCGCCGCCGTGCTGCCTGCGCGCTTTTCGTGGTCCGATATCGGCGCCTGGGACGCGCTATGGGCCGTGACCGAAAAAGACGGGGCCGGCAACAGCGTGCGCGGCAATGTCGTGCTCGAGGATAGCAGGAATACCCTCGTCCGCTCCTCGGGCAAGCTGACGGCCGTGCTGGGGCTTGAAAATGTCATGGTGATTTCGACGCCGGATGCGGTTCTGGTTGCGCCGAAAGACCGCATGCAGGATATCAAACAGCTTGTCACCCGCCTCGAATCGGAGGGCTACAAGGAGATCGCCGAACACACGACGACGCATCGCCCCTGGGGCCAGTATGAGACGAAAGACAAAAGCGAGCGCTATCGCGTCAAGCGCATTACCGTAAAACCCGGCGGGCGCCTCTCGCTGCAAAAACATCTTCACCGTTCCGAACACTGGGTGGTGGTGCGCGGCATGGCGCGGGTGACAATCGACGAGCGCGCGATGAACCTGCACGAAAACAAATCGACCTATATCCCGATCGGCGCCGTGCATCGGCTCGAAAATCCCGGCAAAATTTCGCTCGAGCTGATCGAGGTGCAGGTCGGTGCCTATCTGGAAGAGGACGACATCATCCGCCTCGACGATATTTACGGCCGTAATCTCGATCAGGATGCGAAAGTCGCGGGCAAAAGATCGGGCAAGAGGTAAATGACGGGACGCTGGACAATTTTCTACCCTAAAGGCACCCGCGCCGAACTCGGCTCGCAGCCTTACAAAACGCTCGGCGAACTGCCGCGCCTTGCCGCAAGCGAATTTCGAGATCAGATCGCCTTTACCGCAGCTCTCCCGAATGGCATGAGCGCCGATCTCACCTTCACGCAAGTGGACAGGCTTTCCGATAGTTTTGCCGCCTATCTGCGCGAAGAGATCAAATTGCGGCCCGGCGACCGCGTGGCGCTACAGGTGCCAAACGGGCTTGCCTTCCCGGTTGCCGTCTTCGGCATCTTGAAAGCGGGCTGCGTGCTCGTGAACGTCAACCCGCTTTATACGGCCATTGAAATGGGCCATCAGTTCGCCGATGCCAAGCCGCAGGCGCTGATCGTCGTCGACATGTTCGCCGACAAGCTGCCGCGCGCGCTCAACGATTATCATATCCCGCACATTATTCTGGTGTCTGTAGCAGAACTTTTTCCCGCGCATCTGAACCTGCTGATCCGCTTCGTGCAGCGCTTCATCAAATGGCAGATCCCGTTCTGCGCGATGCCCGCAACGGCTTTTTCGAAAGCTCTCAAACTCGGCAAGAAGCATTTGCAAAGGGGTATTTCCGTTCAAACCTATATTGCGGGCATGGATGGCTCCGAGCTTGCCTGCCTGCAATATACCGGCGGCACCACCGGCATCGCGAAAGGCGCCATGCTCTCGCACCGCAACCTGATCATGAATGTCGCGCAGACGCTCGAAATGGTCGGCCCGAATTTTTCGCGCGGCAAGGATGTGCTGATGACGGTGCTGCCGCTCTATCATATCTTCGCTTTCACCGTGAATTTTCTCGGCTTTTTCTCCGTCGGCGCGCGCAACATCCTCATTCCCAATCCACGCCCGCTCGAAAATCTGCGCGAGGCGTTCAAGCGCTACGGTATCACCTGGCTGACCGGCGTGAACACGCTGTTCAACGGGCTGTGCCAATGCAAATGGTTTACCGAAAATCCGCCGCGCTCGCTGAAAGCAACCATTGCGGGCGGCATGGCGTTGCAGGGCGCGGTAGCGCAGCGCTGGCGCGAGGTGACGGGCATTCAGATCGTCGAAGGCTATGGCCTGACCGAAACCTCGCCGGTCGTGACCTTCAATCCCTTCGGTGCCATGAAAGCGGGCAGCATCGGCATTCCCATTCCCGCAACCGAGGTGCGCTGCCTGAATGATGAAGGGAAAGAAGTGGCGGCAGGGGAAGCTGGCGAACTTGCCGTGAAGGGGCCGCAAGTGATGATGGGCTACTGGCAGCGGCCGCAGGAAACCGAAAAAACATTGAAGGACGGCTGGCTGCTGACCGGCGATATCGCCGTCATCGACCAGGACGGCTATCTCAGCCTTGTCGACCGCAAGAAGGACATGATCCTGCATTCGGGTTTCAATATCTATCCCTCCGAGATCGAGGATTGCCTTGCAAGACATCCCGAAATTGTTAAATCGGCCGTGATCGGCATACCCGATGGTGCAGCGGGCGAGGCGGTGAAAGCCTTCATCGTGCGCAGGGAGCACAGCCTGACCGTCGAGCAGGTGCGCGATTTCTGCAAGGAGCGCCTTACATCCTATAAGGTGCCGAAATTCATCGAATTTCGCAGCGAACTGCCGAAAAGCAATGTCGGCAAGATTTTACGAAAAGAATTGCGTCGCAACTAATTCCGTATTAAACCCCGCCTGAAAATAAGATGATCCAGAAAACAACTCAAGGAGATTATCCATGACCTATGTCGATGGCTTCATCATTCCCGTGCCGAAGAAAAAATTGAGCCAATACAAGCGTTGGGCCAAGATCGCCGCCAAGGTCTGGCTCGAGCATGGCGCGGTCGAATTCCGCGAAAGCGTTGCCGACGATGTGAAAATGGGAAAATGGACTTCCTTTCCGCGTGCCGTGAAGCGCAAGCCCTCCGAAACGGTGGTATTTTCTTATATCGCCTATAAATCGCGCGCACATCGCGACCGCGTGAACGAAAAGGTTATGAAAGACAAGCGCATCGCAAAAATGATGAAGCAGGACAACATGCCCTTCGACGGCAAACGCATGATCTGGGGCGGTTTTAAAGTCATCGTCGATGCTGCGTAAGCAGCGCAAAACGCAGGCGGAAAAAGCAGGCAAGAAGATGCAAAGGGCTTAAATCGTCCGATTTAATATGAAACTCACCGGCAATACCCCTTCGCAACATTGAAAACTTATCTGCCGCCCCTTCTCCTGCCTTCAGCCATATATTCGCCGAAAAGCCGGACCATAGATTGACGGCTTCGCGAAATCGTCTGGCAAACCTAGAAAGGAATACACAATGACTTTACCTGCAATAACCAAACTCCGCGCGCTCGCGCTTGCCGCAATCTTAGGGCTAGGCTTTGGCGTCACGCTGCCTGCAACGCCTGCCAAGGCGCAGTGGGGCTGGGGCTACGATCATCGCTATTACGGCCATGGCTATCGCAATGATGGCTACCGTGATGGCTGGCGGCATGAAAGAATGCGGGGCCCGCGCTGCTACTGGACGACGCAACGCGTATGGAGCCCGCGCCTGCATCGCCATGTCAGGAAAGACGTGCGCGTCTGCCGCTAGGTCTTCCCATCTCTGCTACCCACAAAAGGGGCACGAAAGTGCCCCTTTTTTTGTATGTAAAATTTAACACTTTCTGCTTATAGTCCGCGACGTCTGTCGGGTGGCTCTTCCGGCCGCTCCAACTCCCTTTGAAAGGACTTTCAATGACAAAACTATCGGTGACAAAACTATTACGCTTGCTCTCGGTTTTCGCGGTGCTCGGCTTCGTTTTCGCCGCCTCCGCGCAACCCGCCTCTGCCCATGGCATGCGTCATCACCACCATTGGAACCATCATCACGGCGTCATGAAATATCATCACTGCCATTGGATGAATGCTCATGTCTGGAGCAAACGCTACCATATGTGGACATGGAGACGGAAACTCGTCTGCCACTGAGGATAAATCGGAAATGAAAAAAGGGGCCGTCAATGGCCCCTTTTTTATTGCGCAATCATAAAAGATTTATTCGGCCTCTTTCGAGGTCTCGCCGCCCTGCTGGTCCTGGCGTTCGGTAATGCGCGCCGCCTTGCCTTCAAGCTGGCGCAGATAATAGAGCTTCGCGCGGCGCACCGTGCCGCGGCGGATGACCTTGATGCTGTCGATCATCGGCGAATAAACCGGAAACACCCGCTCGACGCCTTCACCGTAAGAAATCTTCCGCACGGTAAAGTTCTCGTTAACGCCCCGGCCGGCGCGCGCGATGCAAAGACCCTCATAGGCCTGAATGCGCGTGCGCTCGCCTTCGGTCACCTTCACGTTGACCTGCAAGGTGTCGCCGGCATCGAACTCCGGCACGGCGCGTTTGTCCTTCAGGCGCTTTTCTTCTTCAGCTTCAAGCTGTTGGATAATATTCATGTTCAACTCCGGGGAACGGCTCAAGGCCGCACCGCAACTTCTTTCCGTTTCCTATAACTTATACTTTCAGCCTTGTCACCCTTCTTTGAGGGGCTTGCTTAAGAGGGTTGGACGATAGTTTTGCGTCGCATTTTGGGCGTCCTCTGCACGCCAGCGCGCGATTTTCCCATGATCGCCGGACAAAAGCACATCCGGGATCTTCTCGCCCTCGAATACGGCCGGGCGCGTATAATGGGCGTATTCGAGCAGGCCCTGCTCGAAACTTTCTTCCGTGCCGGACGCCTCGGATCCCATAACGCCGGGAAGCAGACGCACGCAGGCCTCGAGCACGCTCATGGCTGCAATTTCACCGCCTGCGAGCACATAATCGCCGACCGAAACCGGAATAAGCTTGCGCGCCCCGACGATGCGCTCGTCGATCCCCTCGAAACGGGCGCAGAAGATCACAAGTCCCGGCCCCTGCGACCAGGCGCGGACCCTGCCTTGGGTCAGCGTCTCCCCGCGCGGCGTCATCAGGAGGCGCGGGCGGTCATCGGCAGGCAGGCTGTCGAGGGCGGCTGCCGCCACATCGGCCCGCAGCACCATGCCGGGACCGCCCCCTGCGGGCGTGTCGTCGACAGTCTGATGTTTGCCAAGACCGAATTGCCGCAGATTGACGGTCTCACACGACCATTGCTTACCCAGCGCCTTGCCGGTCAGGCTGTGGCCGAGCGGGCCCGGGAACATGTCGGGATAAAGCGTGATGACGGAACAGCGCCACATGTTAAGTTTTTCTTGTCATCCTGAGCACCCGGATCATGCCTCCGGCATGTCCGAGTGTAAACTCCGCGAAGGATCTCAGTAACGTCATGCTCGCACTTGCCCGTCTACGCCTTCCAGGCTTCGCCGGGTTTAGTCCATAATGTCCGCCGAAGCGTAAAACGCGAAGGCGGATTGCGAGCATCTTAGATCCTCGGAACAAGTCCGAGGATGACGAAGGGGAGATCCTTCGGCTTCGCCTCAGGATGACATGATTAGGATATCGCTTCATCACCGATCACAATCGTCTGTTTCTCAAGATCGATCTCCGGCACGAACTGCCTGGTCAACGCAACCATCTGCGTATCGTTGCCGACCTTGATTTCAAGCACATCGCCCGCGCCGAAATTGCGCACGGCCACCACCTGCCCCAGTTTCTCACCGGAGATCTTGAGCACCTGCAAGCCGATCAGATCGGCATGATAAAAATCTTCCGCACCGAGCTTGGGCAACCGCCCCCGCGGCACACGCAACTGCTCATGCGTCAGGGCCTGCGCCTGATCGCGCGTGGCGATGCCCTCGAAAGAGGCAATCACCTTTGCCCCCTTGTCCGGCTTGACGCTGGCAATCTCGAGCACGCGGCCATCGCTTAAAGTAAGCGGCGAATAGGTGCCAAGATCGAGCGGCTGCGTCAGCGCGGTGTTTACATGCACCGCGCCTTTCACACCATGCGGGCTGCCTACCACGCCCACCGTCACCCATTTATCCGAAGCACCCTTCATGCCACATCAGGAAGCTGCGGCTTCCGCTGCGGGTTCGGCCGCCTGCACCGGGGCCGCTGCTGCGGGAGCAGGTGCGGGAGCAGCCGCTGCCTCTTCCGCCTCTTTGCCGCGTTCTTTACGCGGAATGGCTTTTTGCGGATTGTTGCGGGCCTTGCGCTTCAACAGGCCTGCCGCATCGAGAAAGCGCAGCACGCGGTCGGACGGCTGCGCGCCCTTGGACAGCCAGGCTTTCGCTTCTTCGACATTGAGAACCACGCGCTCCTTGTTCTCTTTCGGCAGCATCGGGTTATAGGTGCCGATATAGGCAATGCAACGGCCATCGCGCGGGGCGCGGCTGTCGGCAATGATGATACGGTAGAAGGGACGCTTCTTTGCGCCTACGCGCGTCATACGCATTTTCAGTGACATGTCAGTTCTCCTTTGGTTGTTTACTTTCTGTCGTTCTTCGGCAGGCTGGGAAGCCCGCCAAAATTCATTCCGCTTAAACCCGGAAGCTTGGAAATGCCTCCAGTCATTCCAGCAGGCGGCGTGAACCCTTTCGGCAATTGCGGCATCTGCTGTTGCAGGGCGGCAAGATCCTCGGGCGAAGGCGCGCCGTTCATGCCGAACATGCTGCCCAAATTACCCATCATGCCGCCACGCTTTTTCCCCATCGCCTTCATCATGTCGGCCATGCCACGATGCATTTTGAGGAGCTTGTTGATCTCCTCCAAAGAGGTGCCGGAACCTGCGGCGATGCGCTTCTTGCGCGAAAAGTTGAGAAGCTTGTGCGGCTTTTCCCGCTCGGGTCCTGTCATCGAGGAAATAATCGCCGTCTGCCGTTTAACCATTTTATCGTCGATGCCGGAAGCTGCGATCTTGTCCTTCATTTTGCCGATGCCGGGCAGCATGTTGAGCATGCCGGACAGGCCGCCCATCTTGCCCATCTGCGCCAGTTGCGCGGAAAGATCGTCGAGCGTGAACTCGCCTTTTTTCAGGCGCGCGGCCAGATCCTCTGCCTTTTCGCGGTCGATGCTTTCAGCGGCCTTTTCCACGAGCGAAACGATATCGCCCATGCCGAGAATCCTGCTCGCCACGCGCTCTGCATGAAACTCCTCGAGCGCTTCCATCTTTTCGCCGGTGCCCATCAGCTTGATCGGCTTAGCCATAACGGCGCGCATGGAAAGCGCCGCACCGCCGCGCGCATCGCCGTCAGTTCGCGTCAGCACGATGCCGGTGAGACTGACGCGCGCATCGAAAGCCTTTGCCGTAGTCACCGCGTCCTGGCCGGTCAGGCTGTCGACGACGAGCAGGATTTCATGCGGACTTGTCAGCGATTTGATCGACGACGCCTCGTTCATCATCTCTTCATCGAGCGTGGTGCGGCCTGCCGTGTCCAGGATAAGCACGTCATAGCCGCCGAGCCTTGCGTCTTTCAGCGCGCGCCTTGCGATAACGGGCGGCGTTTCACCGCCAATGACGGGAAGCGTATCGATGCCCGTTTGCACACCCAGCACTTTCAATTGCTCCTGCGCCGCAGGGCGGTAGGTATCCAATGATGCAAGCAGCACCTTCTTGCGATATTTCTCCGACAGGCGCTTGGCGATTTTCGCAGCCGTCGTCGTCTTGCCGGAGCCTTGCAGGCCGACCAGCATGAACACGACCGGCGCGCTTGCGTTCAGATCGAGAGAAACGGGCGCGCCCAGCATCTGCGTCAGCTCGTCATGCACGATCTTGACGACCATCTGCCCCGGCGTCACGGATTTCAGCACATCGCTGCCGACCGCCTTTTGCCGCACACGCTCCACGAAATCGCGCGCCACATCGAGCGCCACATCGGCCTCGAGCAGGGCGCGGCGCACTTCGCGCATGGCCTCTGCCACATCGGCCTCGGTGAGCGCACCGCGACCTTTAAGCCTATCCAATATGCCTGTCAGCTTTTGCGACAGATTGTCGAACATCGTTTCCCTTCCTTCACGAAAGCCAAACACAAAACGCGCCCGGGGGCGCAACGCGCTGCCGGACGTGGACCTCCCGGCTCTTGATGGCCGGGTCGGTGGCTCAAAGCCCAAAGGCTTTTCGCTGGAATGGGCCTGTTTTAAGGGGCTGAAGCAAAAAGGTCAACAAAAATAGGGCTATTTTTATTCAGGCGGCTGCTTTCAGCGTCGGTTCCAGCCTGTCCAAAATCGTGCGAGCCGCGGCGGCAAAACGTGTGCAGACCTCGATAATGGAAACACCATGCAAGGGTTCCAACGCCTGGCCTTGCGCCCCCAGAACGACTTTGAACTGAATATTATATTCCCAATCCCTGACCTGCGGATCGCCTATCGGCCGCCAGACGGCCAGTTTATAACCATCGGCGATGTCGCCAAAAGGAACATTTTCTTCAATGGGATGAATATCGCGCAAATTGCTTCTGGCAAAGGCGATCGGCGCATAGCGCAAATTGAGGCTGCTCCGGTGCTTGTCCAAAATATTGAGCGGATGCAAAAGCGCTAAAACCGAGACCGTGTCCGCAGGATTGTTCTTCTTGAATTCGAAAGGCTGCAATCTGCGAATAACATCCTGCGCCTGCGCATTAATCCCCCTGATTCTGTAACGCCCTTTTTTGTCATAATCGGCCTCGTGTTCGAAAATCGGAAATTCTGTTCCGTTCAACTCTTGGCCTGTTTCCGCAACCGTCAGATCCGTGATCGCATGATCAAGCGCGGAGCGGAAATTATGGACGATTTCGCCCATGACAATCGGCCATTCCGCCGGTATCGGCCGGATAATATGATAGGTCGCCGTTTTAATGCCGGTTTGCGGATCAAAACTCTCGCGAATCTCATAAATTCTGTCTTGCAGAAAAGCCGCCAGATCGGCCTGCAAATTCTGGGCCTGTTTTTCAGCCCGGTCGATCTTCGCCCTTGCGCTGGGAAATGACACCTTGTCCTCCTTTACTTCAACGGTACATAGACCTCGGTCCGCATGTCTTTCGGCGCGGTTTTGGCGGGGTCGGCCATATAACGCTCGAGCGTGTAATCGCCGACGTCGAAGCCCTGATCCTCAACGAAAGTCTGAAGCTCGAAATAGGTGTCTTCGATACTGTCGAGCGGACCGACATGGACGATGCGCAAGGCCTTGCCCGCCGGCGATTGCGTAAATGTGAACCCGGCTGCTTTCGCCTGGTCAATACCCGTAACCGGCATCATCACATCCGCCGAAAAACTGCTCTCGTCGGCTTGCACGAACATGGCAAGCGGCGGATCGGCTTTAAGCAGGTTATCGACGCCGGAGGCGCGTATTTTTTCCTGCAACTCTGCAATCGCTTTCGGAATAAGCGCAGGCGCCTCGGCCGGTTTCCCCATCACGCGTGTAACGGCGACAGGCTGGGGCGTCAGCGTGACCCGCTCGACCGCGAGATCGGACGGCGTGCGCCCCAAAGGCTCGATTGCCTGCACAAACCCGCCTTCCGCCATCGCAGTCATCGGCAGAACCAGAACCATCATAAAAAAAAGCACGCGCATCATAAAGCGTTTTGCCTTCAATCGTCTGCCCCTGTAACATAGCGCCTATGACGCAGGACGCACCAGTTTTATTTCGCAAGATGAACGGGGCCGGCAACGATTTTGTCGTGTTGGACGCGCGCGCCGGGCCCTTGCCCCTGAATGAAGTCAGCATCCGCGCCATCTGCGAGCGAAAAACCGGCCTCGGCTGCGAGCAATTGCTCGTGATGGAGAAAGCCGATGATGCCGACATATTCATGCGCATTTACAATGCCGATGGCGGGGAAACGGAAGCCTGCGGCAACGGCACGCGCTGCATCGGCCGGCTGATGATGGACGAAACCGGCAAAAGCAGCGTCACTATCGCAACGCTTGCCGGAACCTTGCGGGCCAGCGACGGCGGCTCCTGGGACAAAGTGACCGTCGACATGCTCGAGCCGCTTTTCGCCTGGAACGACATTCCGCTCGCCGAGCCTTTTCGCGACACGCGCGCCATCGAACTACAGTTCGGCCCCATCGACGCGCCGCTGCTGCATTCGCCTGCGGTGGTGAACATGCGCGTGCCGCATACGATTTTTTTCGTCGACGATCTCGATTGCGTCGATCTCGGCCAGGCCGGGCTCATGCTGGAGCACCACCCGATCTTCCCGGAAGGCTCCAATATTTCTCTGGCGCGCGTGGATGCGCGCGATCATCTCACCGTGAAAACCTGGGAGCGCGGCTCGGGCCTCACCAGGGCCTGCGGCACGGGGGCGTGCGCCGCCGCCGTCTGCGCCATGCGCAAGCGCATGATAGAGCGGCGCGCAACCGTCACCCTCCCCGGCGGCGATCTGATGATTGAGTGGCGGGAGCGCGACAATCATGTCCTGATGACCGGCCCGGTGGAAATGGAAGGCGATGGCACGGTTCCACCACACCTCTTCAAGGAGAATGTGCATGCCGGTTGACATAAAAATGTCATCCCCGGCGAGACGCGAGTGCGAACTTGCGCCGAGGGAAGGGGATCTGGATTCCCTTCCCCTCACTTCCCCGGATTTAATCCGGGGGCATTCGGCCGGGAATGACAGTAAAGCTGGCTCGGTTGAAGTCGTCACTTTCGGCTGCCGCCTGAACGCCTACGAATCGGAAGTCATCCGGCGCGAGGCGACGCAAGCCGGGCTTGACGATACGATCATCGTCAACACCTGCGCGGTGACGCAGGAAGCGGTGGCACAGGGGCGGCAAAGCATCCGCCGCCTGAAACGTGGCGCACCACATAAACGCATCATCGTCACCGGCTGCGCGGCGCAAACGGAGCACGCCATGTTCGCCGCCATGCCGGAAGTGGATATCGTGCTCGGCAACCGGGAGAAATTGTCGCGCGCCGCTTACGCGCAGTTCCTGCGGCAAGATAATGAGCGCGCCAAGGTTCATGTTGGCGATATCATGAGCTTGCGCGAGACCGCAGCACATATGGTGGATGCGGCGGAAGGCCGTGCACGCGCCTTTGTGCAGATCCAGAACGGCTGCGACCATCGCTGCACCTTCTGCATCATTCCATATGGGCGGGGCAATTCGCGCTCGGTGCCGATGGGTGCCGTGGTGGAGGACGTCCGGCGCCTGCATGAAAACGGCTTTAACGAGGTGGTGCTGACCGGCGTCGACATCACCTCCTATGGCGCCGACCTGCCGGGCGCACCGAAGCTGGGAACGCTCGTTCAGTCCATTTTGAAACATGTGCCGGGCCTGCCGCGGCTGCGCCTGTCGTCCATCGATTCAATTGAAGCGGACGAAGCACTGATTGATGCATTCGCCAATCAGCCGCGCCTGATGCCGCATCTGCATCTCTCGTTGCAGGCGGGTGACGACATGATCTTAAAGCGCATGAAGCGGCGGCATTCGCGAAAAGATTCGCTTGGCTTCTGCGCGCATCTAAAAAAACTGCGGCCCGATATCGTTTTCGGCGCCGATATCATCGCCGGTTTTCCCACCGAAACCGAAGAGATGTTCGAAAATTCCCTGGCGCTTGTCGACGAATGCGGGCTGACGCATCTGCACGTCTTCCCGTTTTCGCCGCGCAAGGGCACTCCCGCAGCCCGCATGCCGCAACTGGCGCGTCCCCTGATCAAGGAACGCGCCGCACGCCTGCGCGAAAAGGGCGAGGCGGCGTTCAAGGCACATCTGCGCGCGCAGGCCGGCACAACCAACAAGGCGCTCATTGAGCATAACGGGCAGGCGCGTATCGAGCAGTTCACGCCCATTCGTTTTGCGCATGCGCTGGCACCCGGCAGCATTGCGCGCGTGCGCGTGGCTGGCGAAAACGGGCGGCATCTGCTTGGTGAACTGGCATGACTTTCTTCAAGGAAAAAAAGTCCCCCGACGCAGCAGAGCAAAAAACCTCGCAAAAAACTTCCTGGCTGCAACGCCTGCAGGGCGGGCTGTCGCGCACATCGAACACAATCTCCGGCGAAATCGGCGCGCTGTTCACAAAGCGCAAGCTCGATTTGGAAACATTGGAAGAGCTGGAAGATCTGCTCATCCGCACCGATATCGGCGCCGGGACGGCTTCAAAGGTAACGGCCCGGCTGAAGGCCACACGTTTCGAGAAGGATATTTCGCCGCAGGAGGTGAAAGCCGCGCTCGCATCGGAAATCGAAGCCATTCTCACACCCGTCGCGCAACCTTTCACGCTTGATGAGAGCAAAAAACCGCATGTGGTGCTTGTTGTCGGCGTGAACGGCACCGGCAAGACGACAAGCATCGGCAAGTTCGCCTCCCTCTTGACGGCTCAAGGAAAGAAAGTGGTGCTGGCGGCGGGCGACACGTTTCGTGCGGCCGCCATCGAACAACTGAAAATCTGGGGCGCGCGCACGGGCGCGCAAGTGATCAGCGCACAGCAGGGCGCGGATGCGGCGGGGCTCGCCTATCAGGCGCTTGAAGCAGCGCAGGCCGAGCATGCCGATGCGCTGATCATCGACACGGCCGGGCGGCTGCAGAACAAAACAGAGCTGATGGCGGAGCTCGAAAAAATCATCCGCGTGATCAAGAAGCGCGACGAAACCGCGCCGCATTCCGTCATTCTCACGCTGGACGCCACAACCGGGCAGAACGCGCTCTCGCAGGTCGAGCTGTTTGGCAAGGCCTGCCATGTCAGCGGCCTTGTGATGACGAAATTGGATGGCACGGCGCGCGGCGGCATCCTGGTGGCGCTGGCCGAAAAATTCAACCTGCCCGTGCATTTCATCGGCGTCGGCGAAGGCATCGAGGATCTGGAAGTTTTCGATGCGGCGGAATTCGCAAAGGCGCTGGTGGGAAGTTGCGGCGGCTCTGCTGATCAATAAAGTATTGATACCGGCCAGAAGCTGGCCTATATTGGCCCCGATTTTATATATACATTATATCCTCAGGAGGTCATGCAATGAATATTAGGCCAAACTATCCGATCTTTTTCGGTGGCAGACTGGGTTCGCAATCCGGATTATCTTGGTTTTTACGGGCAGCGTTTTCAGCCTTTTGGTTTTAACCAGACTGGCTTTGGCCAGCCCTTCGTCTGCACCTGCGAGCCTTTTCGCTGGCCGGGTGCGAGACAAGACCCACCGCCGCACAGGGAAGCTGCGACAGGCACAAATCAGCAGCCTGCGAACGGTCAGACGCCTCAGACACCGAATACAAAACCGCCCGCCAACACACAGGCAACAACGGGTCAAGCTTCTTCCAACACGGCAAAGCCTGCAGCTTCACCAGCCGCAACATCTGCAAACGGCGCGCCGGCCAACTTTACGGCGGAAGACGAACAGCACGCATTCGACCGCTTTGCGCAGGAAAAATTTAGGCGGTGCAGACAGCGACACACGCCGTTTATCGCCAGAGACGCCTTTCTCGCTCTTTCCGATTGGGAGCGGAACGCAATCAGAACCGCCCTGTTCGCAGAAAAAGCGCCGGGCAAGTTCAAAAGCCAGGCTGAGAAAGTCCAGGCTCAGGTCGATAAAGAGAGCAAATTTTTAAAACCGCTTGTTGCCATCGAGGGTTTCGTGCCGAGCACGATTACGGAAGCGAAAAAAGCCTAAACCTATCTCAAGACCGCCAGCGTCACCGGCGCAAGCCCGGAAAAGCCAAGCTGGCGTGCTGCGGCCGGCGTCACATCGATCACCCGCCCGCGAACGAACGGCCCGCGATCGTTGATGCGCACCACCGCCGTGCGGCCGTTGCGCGTATTCGTGACCTGCACCAGCGTGCCGAACGGCAGCCGGCGATGCGCGGCCGTAGAGGCATGCAGATTCAACCGCTCCCCGCTCGCCGTGCGCCGGCCGCCAAGGCCGTCGCCCCGGCCATACATCGAGGCAATGCCGGATTGCGCGAAAGCCTCGGGGGCGGCAAGGGCGAGGAAAATGAGAGCTATGATCAGCTTTTTCATGGTGTTTCCAAGAAGCAGAAATGTGTCGTGAGCATGGCATTGGCGGTATAAGAAATCAGTTGCGATTTTTATTTGTTTAACCCGCTCATTCCTGCGCAAGCAGGAATCTCCTTGGTCATTATGAGACCCCTGCTTACACAGGGGTGAGCGGATAACATTTTACTTCCGCTCCCCGAACAACGCGCTTCCCACGCGCACATAAGTAGCGCCACACCAGATCGCTTCCTCGAAATCCGCCGACATGCCCATGGAAAGCTGTGCAACCCCCGCCTCAGCGCCAAGCTTGTTGAGCAGCGCGAAATGCGGCCCCGGCACATCCTCGATAGGTGGAATGCACATCAGGCCCTCTATTTCTAAGCCATGAACATCGCGGCAGCGCTGCACGAAGGAAACCGCCTCGCGCGGGGGAACGCCCGCCTTCTGCGCCTCCTCGCCGGTGTTGACCTGTATGAGCAGCCTTGGCGCTTTACCCGCACGTTTGATCTCTTTTGAGAGTTCGGCCGCCAGTTTCTCACGGTCCACGGTCTCGATCACATCAAACAGCGCCAGCGCCTCACGCACTTTATTCGTCTGGAGAGGCCCTATCAAATGAAGCTCGATATGCGGAAATTCTTCGCGCAAGGCGGGCCATTTGCTTGACGCCTCCTGCACGCGGTTTTCGCCGAAAACCCGTTGCCCCGCCTGCAAGAACGGGCGAATGGCTTCAGCCTCAAACGTCTTCGACACCGCCACAAGCTTCGCAGAACCCGAAGGGCGTTTGGCAACCGCACAGGCTTCATCCATCCTGGCGTGAATACGTGTCATACAACTTTGAGCTTCTGTCACTGTCGGCATGACAATCCCCAATCGTCATGCCCGGGCTTGACCCGGGCATCCATCTTTAAAAAGATGATGGATTGCCGGATCAAGTCCGGCAATGACAAATTATTGCTTTAGTGACCAGTTTCAGCCAAATTCTGCAACGCATGTCTTCCAAGCCCCCGCAAGAACGCTATAACCCCAAACCCACCGAAGCCAAGTGGCAGAAAGAGTGGGAGCGCCGCAAACTTTACGACACGCGCAACGACGATCCGCGCGAAAAATTCTACGTGCTGGAAATGTTCCCCTACCCCTCGGGCCGCATCCATATGGGGCATGTGCGCAATTATGCGATGGGCGACGTACTCGCCCGCTACAAGCGCGCGAAAGGCTTTTCGGTCCTGCACCCCATGGGCTGGGATGCGTTCGGGCTGCCTGCCGAAAACGCGGCCATGGAAAAGAAAATCCATCCGCGCGAGTGGACCTACAAAAATATCGATACCATGCGCGCACAGCTCAAAAGCATGGGCCTATCATTGGACTGGTCGCGCGAATTCGCCACCTGCGATCCCGCCTATTACGCGCATCAGCAGAAACTCTTCCTCGATTTCCTCGCCAACGGATTAGTGACGCGCAAAAGCGCGAAAGTGAACTGGGACCCGGTCGACCACACCGTACTTGCCAACGAGCAGGTGATCGACGGCCGCGGCTGGCGATCAAACGCGCCGGTCGAGCAAAAAGAGCTCACGCAATGGTTCCTGAAAATTTCCGATTATTCGGAAGACCTGCTGACTACCCTCGACCATCTGCCGCGCTGGCCGGAAAAAGTGCGGCTGATGCAGAAAAACTGGATCGGCAGATCGGAAGGTTTGAAAATCAGATGGGCGCTGAACGGCGCGCCTTCGGGTTTTGCCGATATTACCGTCTTCACCACCCGGCCCGATACTCTATATGGCGCAAGCTTTATCGCCATCTCGCCGGACCACCCGCTCGCGCTCGATCTCTCCTCGCGCAACAAGGCGATCAAGGAATTCTCCGACAAATGCCGCTCGCGCGGCACGAGCCTGGAAGCCATCGAAACGGCGGAAAAGGAAGGCATCGATACCGGGCTTACCGTTGCCCACCCGCTCGACGCAGGCTGGAAACTGCCCGTCTGGATCGCCAATTTCGTGCTGATGGATTACGGCACCGGCGCGATTTTCGGCTGCCCTGCGCACGACCAGCGCGATTACGAGTTCGCAGCCAAATATAAATTGCCGATCTTGCCTGTCGTCTTGCCGCCTGGCGCCGATGCGAGCTCGTTCAGGCTCGACGGCAAAGCCTATGACGGTGAAGGCACCATGTTCAACTCGCGCGAATTCGACGGGCTCACACCTGCGCAAGCTTTCGAAGCGGCGGCAAAAAAACTGGGTGCGGCAGCCGAGCGTCAAGTGAATTACCGCCTGCGCGACTGGGGCATTTCCCGCCAGCGCTACTGGGGCTGCCCTATTCCCATCATCCATTGTTCCAGCTGCGGCGCGCAGCCTGCGGACAAGCTGCCTGTGACATTGCCGGACGACATTAGCTTCGACAAACCGGGAAATCCGCTCGATCACCATCCCACGTGGAAACATGTGCCCTGCCCCAAATGCTCCGGCAAGGCACAGCGCGAGACCGACACGATGGACACCTTCGTCGACAGTTCCTGGTATTTTGCGCGCTTTACCGATCCTTTGAATAAAAGCGCACCACTCACGCGCAGGACCGTCGATGCCTGGCTGCCGGTCGACCAGTATATCGGCGGTATCGAGCATGCGATCCTACATCTGCTCTATGCGCGCTTTGTTACGCGTTGTTTGAAAAAATGCGGCTACACCTCGGTCAATGAACCTTTCGAAGGCCTGTTCACGCAAGGCATGGTGGTGCACGAAACCTATAAGAATGCCGCAGGCGAATGGGTCGAGCCCGCTTCGGTGGACATTATCCTTGATGGCGAGATGCGCACCGCTAAATTGAAAGGCACTCATGCGCCGGTCGAGATCGGCGCCATCGAGAAAATGTCGAAATCGAAAAAGAATGTCGTCGACCCGGACGATATTATCAGTACTTACGGCGCCGATACCGCCCGCTGGTTCATGCTCTCGGACAGTCCCCCTGAGCGCGATGTGATCTGGACCGAGGCCGGGGTTGAGGGCGCGCATCGCTTCGTGCAGCGCGTCTGGCGCCTGGCCGGGGATATTGCCGCCATTCCCTCCTACCTGAAAGGGGGAAGGTTAGGTGGGGGGTCAATATCCGAAGATGCCCTCGCTTTACGTAAAGCCGCGCACCGCACATTGTATAATGTCGAGAAAAATATCGAAGGCCTGCGCTTCAACGTGGCCATCGCCCAGATTTACGATCTCGCCAACAAGATTGGCGCCGCTTTAAGCACTTACCAGGGAAGAGCACAGGACGACCTCGCCTTTGCCCTATCCGAGGCCGGGCGTATTTTCCTTCAGCTCATAGCCCCCATCATGCCGCATCTGGCCGAGGAAGCCTGGGCGCTGTTGGGGGAAAAAACCCTTGTGGCGGAAAGCGCTTGGCCAACTTATGAACATGCACTTCTGGAAGACGACAGCATCACATTGCCCATTCAGATCAATGGCCGTAAAAGGGCGGATATCACCGTGCCGAAGGCCATGGGCGTGAACGAGGTCGAGGCAGCGGTGCTGGCCGATGCAAGCGTGCAGCGCGCGCTGGAAGGCCGGGCGGTAAAAAAACTGATTGTGGTGCTGCCGCGCATCGTGAACCTTGTTGTGGAGAGTTGAGATGAAAAAAGTGCTGCTTGCGTTCGCCATGCTGGCGCTCCCCGCCTGCACGCTCGAGCCGCTCTATGGCTCGCTGGCGCCCGGCATCGCGCCTGTCGGCTCCGGTCTTTCACAAATCGAGATCGCACCCATCGGCGGCCGCAACGGCATAAGCTTACGTAACGAACTGATCTTCGTGCTCACCGGCGGCGGGCAGCCTGTCGCAAACGGACGCTTTAAACTCGACATCGCGCTGCAGCAGAACGTGACGCCCACGCAATATGAGCAGATCAGCGGCCGCCCCACCTCGGCCCTGCAATATGTCGCCGCCACCTATTTCCTCACCGACCGGCAGAGCGGCAAAAAAGTTTACCAGTCGCGCAGTTTTGCGCGCACGACCTATGACCAGGACATCCAGCGTTTCGCCAATATCCGCGCCGAGCGCGATGCCGAGGACCGCGCCGTGAAAGTGCTGGCGCAGGAAATCCGCAACAGCCTCGCCGCCTATTTCGCCCAAAACCGCCCATAATTTTCATCAGGAGATTTGAAAAATGGCTAAGAAAAAACTGAAAGATGCCACCGAGCTGACCCTGCGCGGCCTGTTCCTCGGCACGCTCCTTACCTTCGCCTTCACCGCAGCCAATGTCTATCTCGGCCTGAAAGTGGGGCTGACATTCAATTCGTCCATCCCCGCCGCGGTGATCTCCATGGCGGTGTTAAGCGTTTTTCGCAACGCCACCATTCTTGAAAACAACATCGTGCAGACGGTGGCATCGGCGGCGGGAACCCTGTCGGCGATCATCTTCGTGCTGCCGGGCCTTGTCATTATCGGCACATGGGCGGGCTTTCCGTTCTGGACCTCTTTCCTGGTCTGCGCTGCCGGCGGAACGCTCGGCGTGCTTTTCACGATCCCCCTGCGCCGCGCTTTCGTCACCTATTCCGACCTGCCCTATCCCGAAGGCGTCGCGGCGGCGGAAGTGTTGAAGGTCGGCTCGGCCGAGCGCGAGGGAGGCACGGAAGAATCGCGCGAAGGGCTTCTGGCCGTCATTTACGGCTCGATCGCCTCCGCTGGCTTTGCGGCATTGAGCGCGGCACAGATTGCGGCAAGCGAGGCCCTGGGCTTTTTCCGTTTCGGCCCCGCATCGACCGGCTATCACTTTTCGTTCTCGCTGGCGCTTTTCGGCGCCGGCCATCTGGTCGGCATTTCTGTCGGCCTGGCTTTTTTGCTCGGGCTTGTCATCACCTGGGGCGGTGCCGTTCCCATCCTGACAATGCATTCCCAAATGGCGCCCGGCCAGACGCTCGAAGCCTTTGTCATGGGAATCCGGGGCAACGATGTGCGCTTTATCGGCGCGGGCTGTATCGCCGTTGCCGCGTTATGGACGCTGCTGCGCCTGGCGAGGCCCGTGATCAACGGCTTTCAGGCCACAATCGCCGCGTCGCGGACGCGCAAGCAGGCAGCAAGCCATGATGCGCGCGATACCGACCTGTCCGGCCGCGTCATTTTTGCGCTGACGGCTTTTTGCCTTGCCGTGATCTGCTGGATCAGCTTCGATTTTGCCAAAAACAGCCCGCTTGCTGATAACGCCGCAACCCTGACGATCCTCACTTTGCCCTTTGTCATACTCGCCGGTTTTGTGATCGCGGCAATTTGCGGCTATATGGCCGGGCTAATTGGCTCCTCGAACAGCCCCGTCTCCGGCGTCGGCATATTGGCGGTCGTCGCATGCGCCACTCTTTTCGTCGCGACAATCCATGTAACCCCTGATAACCGGCACGCGCTTGTTGCGTTCGCCCTGTTCGTGACCGCGATCGTGCTTGCCATCGCCATCGTCTCCAACGACAATCTGCAAGACCTGAAGACGGGGCAGCTCGTCGGCGCAACGCCCTGGCGCCAGCAGGTGGCGCTGATCGTCGGCGTGATTGCGGGATCGGCGATCATACCGCCCGTGCTCAACCTTCTGGCACAGGCTTACGGTTTTGCAGGCCAGTCGCATTTGCCGAGCGAAACGCTGAAACCTCTGGGCGCGCCGCAAGCAAACCTGATTTCGGCGCTCGCCACCGGCGTGATCGGCCACAATCTTAGCTGGAAGATGATCGAGATTGGCGCCGCCATCGGCGTTGCGGTGATCGCGCTCGACGAGTTCCTGCGCGCGCGTAACATATTGCGCCTGCCGCCGCTGGCCGTCGGCCTTGCCATCTACCTGCCGATGGGCGCAACCTTGCCGGTCGTGGTCGGCGCCCTTGCCGGCTATTGGTATAATCGCCTCGCCAAGCGCACGAAGAAACCCAAACGCAGCGAGAAACTCGGCGTGCTTGTCGCCTCCGGCCTGATCGTCGGCGAAAGCCTCTTTGGTGTTACGCTGGCTGGTTTGATCGTGGGGCTTGGGCAAGATGCGCCGCTGGCGCTCGTGCCTGCCGATTTCGAATGGGCCACGCTTGCCGGCGTGGGCAGCTTCATCATTCTCGTTGCCGCGCTTTACGGCTGGATGAAGCACCGGGCCGAAGCATAAAAGTTATGGCGTAAACAGAAGCGCAAAATATCGCTTCGTGCTAATGCTAGGACATGACCGCTCTCAAAGCCCATGAAGTCGAAGCTTGGCTTCGCAGCAAGGCAAAAGATTTTCGTTTCTTTCTCGTTTACGGCCCCGATAGCGGGCTTGTGAACGAGCGCTGCGCGTTGCTTTCGAAACTTTCCGGCAAGGATGCGCAGATCTCCAAGCTGGATGGCGATGCAGTGGCAAACGACCAGGCCCTGTTGATGGACGAGGCCTATGCTATCGGCCTGTTCGGCGGCACGAAAATCATCTGGCTGATCGAAGGCGCAAAGCAAATTCACGACCTGATCGAGCCGCTTCTCAATGAGCCGCCGCCCGATACCGCGCTCATCGTCGAGGCGGGCGAGTTGAAACCGTCAAGCGCTTTACGCAAACTGTTCGAAGCAGCAAAAAACGCCGCAGCCCTTCCCTGCTATGCCGACGATGTGCGCGATCTTGCGCGCCTCGTCGACGAAGAAATGCGCGCGGCAAACCTTACAATCGACGATGCGGCAAAGCGCCTGCTGCTCGACAATCTCGGCGGCGACCGCCTCGCCACGCGCCAGGAACTGAAAAAGCTCGCACTTTACGCCTATGGGCAGGAAACCATCACGCCCGAAGACGTGATGGCCGTGAGCGGCGACGTATCGGCACTCGCTCTCGATGCCATTCTGGACGAGCTTGGCCTTGGCGAGACCGATCATGTGATCGCGGAAACGCAGCGCCATCTGGCACATGGCACGCATGCCAGCGTGCTGCTCACCCTCGCACTTCGCCATATGCTGATGCTGCAATTGCTGCGTTTTGAGGTGGACAATGGCCGCACCACGCATGAAGCGATCAAATCGGCAAGCCCGCCGATCTTCTTCAAGCGCCAGCCGAAGATCGAGCGCCAGCTCGTGCTGTGGCCCTTGCCGAAAATTGAGGCGGCACTTGAGATTTTGAACAACGCCGTTCTCAAAACCCGCCAGCTTCCCACCGTTACCGATACGCTATGTGAGCGCGCGTTGATGGACGTGGCGGGTATGGCAAGAGAGCGGACGGTTTAATCTCGTTACCGCCTCTGCAATCTCCTGCAGACATCGTCGAGCTGCTCGAAGGTTTTATAGGCAACCTCCAGCCGCCCGCCGGTGCCAAGATGGCGGATGCTGACGCGCAGGCCGAGACTGTCGGTCAGCATTTTTTCGAGCGCTTTCGTATCGGCATCCTTGTCCGCCTTGGCCTTTCGCGGCCGTGCGGCGGCGGTTTTGCCTTTTTCGGAAAGCGCCAGCGATTCCGCCTCGCGCACCGAAAGCCCTTGCGCGGCGATGCGCACGGCAAGCGCCTCCGGATGTTGCGCCGTCATCACGGCGCGCGCATGGCCCGCCGTGATTTTGCCATCGCGCAACAGCGATTTGACCAGTTCGGGCAGGCCCATCAGGCGCAGCGTGTTTGCGACATGCGAGCGGCTTTTGCCGATGACTTTGGACAATTCCTCCTGCGTATAGGAAAATTCGTCGATCAATTCCTGATAGCCGCCCGCCTCCTCGATGGGATCGAGATCGGTGCGCTGCACATTTTCGATAATCGCAAGTTCGAGCGCCTCGCGCTCCGACACGTCGAGCACGACGACCGGCACCTCGTGCAGACCGGCGCGCTGCGAGGCGCGCCAGCGCCGCTCGCCCGCAATGATCTCATAGGCGTCGCGTTGCGGCAGCGGCCGCACGACGATGGGCTGCACAATGCCCTTCTCCCTGATCGAATGCGCAAGCTCGGCAAGCCCGTCTTCGGAAAAAATCTTGCGCGGGTTGCGCGGGTTCGAACGCAGGAAGGCAACCGGCAATTTGCGCTGGCCGGTGCGGGCATTGAGAACTTCGCCCTCGTCGCCGATATCGCCGATCAGGGCTGCAAGGCCGCGACCCAGGCGGGAGGGTTTTTCTTCTTTCTTTGGTTCAAGTGCCATGACTGTTCCTCTGTTATTTCGATGTCATCCTGAGTGAAGCGAAGGATCTCTTTTAATTCGTCATTGCCGGCAATCTGTCATTTTTTAAAGATGGATCCTCGGGTCAAGCCCGGGGATGACGATATGGAGATTCTTCGCGGCGCTTGGCATGACAATCAACTCATGCGGCCTTCAGCGCTTTCTCGCGCGCGATGATTTCGGAAGCGAGCTTCAGATAGGCCTGGGAGCCAGGACATTTCAGATCGTAAAGCAGCACCGGCTTGCCGTGACTTGGCGCTTCCGATACGCGCACATTGCGCGGAATGATCGTGTCGTAAACTTTTTCACCCATCGTACGTTTCACATCGGCCACAACCTGCGTGGAAAGATTATTACGCGCGTCATACATTGTGAGCACGATGCCGTGGATGGAAAGACGCGGGTTCAAGCTGTCGCGCACCTGCTCGACGGTTCTTAAAAGTTGCGAAAGACCTTCCAGCGCGAAAAATTCGCATTGCAGCGGCACGAGCACGGCATCCGATGCCGCAAAGGCATTGATGGTGAGCAGATTGAGCGAAGGCGGGCAGTCGATCAGGATATAGTCGTAGGGCGCACCCTTCCCGTTCAACGCCTCGATCTGGCTGCGCAGGCGGAAAGCGCGGTCTTTTTCCGGCCCCAGCTCGACCTCTATACCAAGAAGATCCAAAGTAGAAGGAACTATAGATAAATTTGGAACAAGTGTTTCTACAGATGCTTCTGTAATACTCGAAGTATTTATAAGTATATCATGAGTCGATAATACACGGTTTTTTCTATCAATACCTAAACCGGTGGAGGCATTACCTTGCGGATCGAGGTCGATGATCAGGACATTCTCGCCGATCGCAGCCAGCGCGGTGCCGAGATTGATGGTCGTTGTGGTTTTGCCCACGCCGCCCTTCTGGTTGGCAATTGTCAGAACCCTTGTCATGTCAGCCTTTCAACATGTGTGATCCGCAAAATTGTTCCGTCCCGGTCAATCTTGCTCGGCAGGCGCTCATAATCCAGCCGCCAATTCTGCAACGCCTCTGTAATCTCGCTTTCAACATTGCGCCCTTTTGGAAAAAGCGCAACCGATTCGCTATCCAGATACGGCGCTATATAAGCGCAAAGCTGATTTAATGGCGCAAAGGCCCGCGCGGTAATGGTTTTTTTCGGCATTCCCAATATATCCCCGCAATCCTCCACACGCCTGGCATGAACGGTCGCGGGCGCATTTGTCGCTCGAATCACTTCATTCAAAAAAGCGGCCTTGCCCTGATTCGATTCGATCAGATGAACATGATGATTTTTATCGGCACGGCCGGCGATGGCGATTACCAATCCGGGGAAGCCGGCCCCGGCGCCAAGATCGATCCACGAACTGCCGGGAAAGCCATGATCCAGAAGCTGCAGGCTGTCGGCCATATGCCGCTCCCATAGATGCGAGAGGCTCGAAGGGCTAACCAGATTCTGGCTCTTCTGCCATTTTTTGAGCAAAGAGGCATAGAGGACAAGTTTTTCTACGGTTTCATGTGAAACCGTCCCGATTTTTTCAAGAACTTGCGGGCCGTCAGGCGGCTGAGACATGTTTATTCTGACGCCTGATCGTCATGAGAATAAGGCCCAGTGCGGCAGGCGTCATGCCTTCGATACGCCCCGCCTGGGCCAGATTTCTTGGGCGCGTCCTGATCAATTTATCCCTCAACTCTGCCGATAATCCACCTATTGTCTCATAAGATATATCGGCGGGGATAAGTGTCCGTTCTTCCTTTTCAAGGATGTCGACGCTCGCTTGCTGGCGCTCAAGATAGACGGCATATTTGGCCTCGATCTCAATCTGGCTGCGTGTTTCATGCGAAACATTATCCAGCTCCGGCCATAGATTTATGAGGTTTTCAAAGTCCATTGCGGGATAGGACAAGATCTCATAAGCACTACGGAACTTGCCATCAGGGTTCAGGGACAGGCCCCGTTTACCAGCCTCCGCAGGCGAAAGCTTCAAAGCCCGAAGACGCGATTTTATATCTGCAAGTGATTGAAATTTATTGGAAAAAACTTTTGAACGGGTTTGGCCGACAAGCCCCAGGGTAAGGCCTTGCGGCGTCAGTCTTTGGTCGGCATTGTCGGCGCGCAGGCTCAGGCGATATTCCGAGCGCGACGTAAACATGCGATAAGGTTCGCTCACGCCGCGGGTGATCAGGTCGTCGATCATCACGCCGATATAGGATTGCGCACGGCTGAAACTTGCGCCGTCCAGACTGCCGGCTTTCCGCGCCGCATTCAGCCCGGCCACCAATCCCTGTGCACCGGCTTCTTCATAGCCTGTGGTGCCGTTGATCTGGCCAGCGCAATAAAGGCCGGGAATTTTCTGGCATTCCAGTGTCGGTTCAAGCTCGCGCGGATCGATATGGTCGTATTCGATGGCATAGCCGGGGCGGAGAATTTTAACCTGCTCCAGCCCCTTGATGCTACGAACGAATTCCGTCTGCACATCCTCGGGCAGGGAGGTGGAAATGCCGTTCGGGTAGACGGTCGGGTCATTTAAGCCCTCCGGCTCCAGGAAGATCTGGTGACTGTCCTTTTCGGCAAATTTGACGATCTTGTCCTCTATGGATGGGCAATAACGTGGACCGGTGCCAGCAATCTGCCCGGAATAAAGTGGCGAGCGGGCGATATTTTGCTCAATAATTTTATGCGTGTGCTTTGTCGTATAGGCCAGGTGGCAAACAATCTGGTTCCTATTAAGATTTTGATTTAAAAAGGAAAAAGGTGTTATCTGTTCGTCGCCATGCTGGATGTCCAGCACGTCATAATCGATCGTTCTGCCGTCAAGGCGGGGAGGCGTGCCGGTTTTCAGGCGGCCCAAATTCAATTTCAGATCGGCAAGGCGCAGGGCAAGTTTCACGGAAGGTTTTTCGCCCGCGCGTCCGGCCTCGATTTTTTTCTCGCCGATATGGATCAGCCCACGCAGGAACGTGCCAGTGGTCAGAACCACGGCTTTGCTCAGAATGCGCCGCCCATCGGCCATCTCGATGCCGATACACCGGCCCTGCTCAACGATCAGGTCCGCAGCCTCACCTTCAAGAACTTCGAGATTTTTTTGCACACGAATTTCGCGCTGCATGGTTTCACGATAGATCTTGCGGTCCATTTGCGCGCGCGGGCCGCGCACGGCCGGGCCCTTGCTGCGATTAAGCAGGCGGAACTGAATGCCGGCTTCGTCCGCCACGCGGCCCATCAGGCCATCCAGCGCGTCGATCTCGCGCACAAGATGGCCTTTGCCGAGGCCCCCGATGGCCGGATTGCAGGACATGACGCCGACGGTTTCAAACTTATGAGTGACCAGGAGCGTGCTCGCGCCGACGCGCGCGCTTGCTGCCGCCGCCTCGCAGCCCGCATGCCCGCCGCCGATGACGATCACATCTGCTTTCCGGTCAACATTCATGCGGGTTACATGCACGAAAATTGCGGGGAGGGGAAGATCGTTTCATGATCTCGTCATCCTCGCGCTTGACGCGAGGATCTAGATGCTCGGGTCAAGCCCGAGCATGACGGTTATTTATTTTCCAATACAAAACCGCTCGAAAATAGCGCCCAGCATTTCTTCCGAACCAATAAAGCCCATGATGCGCTCGAGCGGTTCTGCAGCAAGGCGCAGCTCATGCGCCGAAATTTCCAGCGGCGATGTTTTCAAATTGGTAATGACAGGGTGAAGCCGATCAAAACAGTCCTGCAAAAGCTGCCGGTGCCGCTCGCGCATGAACAGCATGCTCTCATTGTCACCTTCGAAAACTCCACGCGCAAAGTCGCGCAGCCTGTCGAGAAGATCCTCGATACCCTCGCCTGTTTTTGCGGAAACTGCGAGCACATCCCCGTCGTTCGATTTTTTCAGATCGGCTTTCGAATGAAGCTGCCAGGTTGTGCCGCTAAATGTCTGCGCTCTTGCCGGAACATCGGGCGCCTGCAGCCAGAGCACGAGATCGGCGCGCGCCGCTCTCGCATGCGCGCGCTTGATGCCCTCAATCTCGATCTTGTTCTGGGCAATGCGAATACCTGCCGTATCGACAAGCGTGATCGGATAGCCGGCAAGATCGAGCTTCACCTCGATCGGATCGCGCGTCGTGCCGGGCTCGTCTGTGACGATGGCCATATCGCGCCTTGCCAGCGCGTTCATGAGCGAGGATTTTCCCGTATTCGGCGCGCCGGCCAACACGACCGTGAGGCCGTCGGATAAGATTTCGGCGGCGCGTGCGCTTGAAAGATGGGCCTGTATTTCCTGCGCAAGTCCTTCGAGCAGGCGCGCGGCATCGGCAAGCGCGCTTTGCGGAATGTCTTCCTCGGCGGAAAAATCGATCAGCGCCTCGATATAGGCAATCGCCTGCACGAGCTCATTGCGCCAGCGCGTGAAGAGGGCACGCGACAAACCGGCGGTTTCGCGAAGCGCGGCACGGCGCTGCATGTCGGTATCCGCGCTGAGGAGATCGGACAGACCTTCGATCTCGGTGAGATCCATCTTGTTGTTAAGGAAGGCGCGGCGGGTGAATTCGCCGGGTTCGGCCGTGCAGCAATGTTCTATTTTTCCAAGTTCGGCAAGCAGCGCCTTCACCACGGCCGGGCTGCCATGGCAGTGGATTTCCAGCACGTCCTCGCCGGTGAAACTGTGCGGGCCTTTGAAATAAAGCAGCAGGGCTTCGTCGAGCAATTCACCCTGTCCATCGTGCAGTTTGGCGAACGTGGCGACGCGCGGCTCAAGATTTAGCCCGCTCAAGGTGTTTGCAATTTCGAGCGCCCGCGGTCCCGACACGCGCAGGATGGCAATACCGGCACGCCCGGCGCCGGAGGAGAGGGCGAAGACGGTGTCTGACACTATTTTGTCATCACCGGACCGCCGCTAAGCGGCGTGATCCGGTGATCCATCGTTTTTTTAAAGATGGATTGCCGGGTCAAGCCCGGCAATGACAATTTAATGAGAAATATCATCATACAAGTCACGCCATTCCGGATTCATGGAAGCGATGAGATCGATTTTCCACTCGCGCGACCAATGCTTAATATTTTTCTCGCGCTGCAGCGCCGTTTGTACATCTGAATACTCTTCATAATAAACGAGAGTTTTTATTCCGTATCTTTTTGTAAATCCTGGTACCAAACCTTCACGATGTTCATAAATACGCCGTAGCAAATCATTGGTGACGCCGACATATAGCGTTCCGCCAACGCCGCTAGCGAGGATATAGACCCAGTAGCCCATGGGCCCATATCATACGCGGGCTTAACCCGCGTATCCATCATTTTTGATTAAGAAGATGGATTGCCGGGTCAAGCCCGGCAATGACACACTAGGTCAAGCTGGAGAAACTATGGATATAAGCTCAATAGCTTTCTTTACACTGCACATTCCAAGGCAGAAAAAAATCCAGGAGGATAGCCCTAAACCCACACTCGCAATTTGCCAAAAAATTGCCAATCGACGCCATCTGGTAGATGTAGGAGTTGAAAAAACATATGGATGATCCCATGCGCTATTATGGCTTAATGTGCTTACCGCACCGCAGTAGTGCGTAAAATATATTGTGCCAGAACCTATAGCAGCTAAGGCAAGTCCCCAACCAAAAAAACCTAAAGTGCTTGAAATATAAATTAGCTTAGGGAGCATCGCGGGCTCTCTAACTAGAGAAGCAATAAATCCAAGCAATGCAATAACGGCACCACCATTGATTAAAAATGCTGTCTTCATGGCAAGGTTTGCTGATGCTATAGCCGCGTCATTCAGCTGATCGCCAAGTTTTGCATTCCGCTCATGGGCAAGTAATGCATGAGTGCGGTCAATTTCGTCTACATTTTGATTATTTGTTGCCATCTTGATCTCCATCGAAATTAGGAATGACAAAAGATAGAATCGACCACTCGCTTAAGCTCGCGGCCTTGCCGCACTCTCGCATGTCCACTGGACATGCTTGTCCATAAAGTGCGTTGCGCTTTATGGAACGTACGTCAAGTATTCATCGTGTCGAAGAAATCGCTGTTCTGCTTGGTCTGCTTCAGCTTGTCGATCAGGAATTCGATGGCATCCATCGGGCCCATCGGGTTCAGGATCCGGCGCAGGACGTAAATCTTCTTCAGCTCGTCCGGCGGCGTCAGCAGTTCTTCCTTGCGCGTGCCGGACTTGATGATGTCGATCGACGGGAAGACGCGTTTGTCGGCGACTTTTCTATCGAGAACGATTTCCGAATTGCCGGTGCCCTTGAATTCTTCGAAAATCACTTCGTCCATGCGCGAGCCGGTATCGATCAGCGCGGTCGAGATGATGGTCAGCGAGCCGCCCTCTTCGATATTGCGCGCAGCCCCGAAGAAGCGCTTCGGGCGCTGCAGCGCGTTTGCGTCGACACCGCCGGTCAGCACCTTGCCGGATGACGGCACCACGGTGTTATAGGCGCGGCCGAGGCGGGTAATCGAATCGAGCAGAATGACCACGTCGCGGCCATGCTCGACCAGGCGTTTGGCCTTCTCGATCACCATTTCCGCAACCTGCACGTGGCGCATGGCAGGCTCGTCGAATGTACTTGATACGACCTCGCCCTTCACCGAGCGCTGCATGTCGGTCACCTCTTCCGGGCGCTCGTCGATGAGCAGCACGATCAGATAGCATTCGGGATGATTAGTGGTAATCGACTGCGCGATATTCTGCAGCAGCACGGTTTTACCGGTGCGCGGCTGGGCAACGATGAGCGCGCGCTGGCCCTTGCCGATGGGGGCGACGATATCGATGACGCGCGAGGAGATATCCTTGCGGGTCGGATCGCCGGTTTCCATCTTCAGGCGCTTGTTCGGATAAAGCGGCGTCAGATTGTCGAAATTGATCTTGTGGCGCATCTTTTCCGGATCTTCGAAATTGATGCGGTTGACCTGCACAAGCGCGAAATAACGCTCGCCGTCCTTCGGGCTGCGGATATGGCCTTCGACCGTATCGCCGGTGCGCAGCGAGAATTTGCGGATTTGCGAGGGCGAGACGTAGATATCGTCGGGCCCGGCCAGATAGTTGGCGTCAGATGAGCGCAGGAAGCCGAAGCCGTCCTGCAGCACTTCGATCACGCCTTCGCCGACAATGTCGACCTCTTTCTCGGCATATTTCTTGAGAATGGCAAACATTAATTCTTGTTTGCGCATGGTGGAGGCGTTCTCCACGGCAAGCTCTTCGGCAATGCTGAGCAGTTCTACCGGTGATTTAGACTTCAAATCCTGTAATTTTATTTCCTGCATAAGCGAATGAACTCCAGTGATCGCAGGGTTTAGGGGAAAATGCGCTGATCAGCGCCGGCCGGTTTTTTAGTATTTTTTGAGCGGCCGAGAGGTGAGAATGGCCATACTTATAATGAGAGGCCCGGTTTTCCGCAAGCAAAATGCGCAAATTGGCTTTAAAAAGGCTTTAGGACGGCGAGCAGCACGATGCCGATCATGAGGACCGTCGGTATCTCGTTGATAAGTCTGTAGAATTTATGAGATTTGTCGTTGCGCCCCTGTGCAAAAACGCGCACCCGCCCGCCCAGATAGCCATGAAATGCCGAAAGGACCAGCACAAGGGCAAGCTTGGCATGCAGCCAGCCATGGTTCAGGCCGATGAGCGAAATCAGCCACAGGCCGAAGCCCCAGGTGACGAGCATGGCAGGCGTCATGATGAAGCGGTAAAGGCGGCGCTCCATGGTTTTGAGCGTTTCGTCTAGCTCACCCCCCGGTTTCGCATTGCAATGATAGACGAACAGCCGCGGCAGATAGAGCAGCCCCGCCATCCAGCAGATGACGGCGATGAGGTGGAGGGCTTTGATTAATTCATACATTTTGATGCCTTTTTGTCATCGCGAGCTGTTTGCTCATATTCCGCTCATTCCCGCGCAAGCGGGAATCCAGCTTTTATAATACCGGGACCCCTGCTTTCGCAGGGGTGAGCGGAAAATAGATTTTATAATGGCGTAATAATTCAATTCTGCCTCACCGCCCTCACCAGCCCCTCCACCGCTTCGATCGGCGTGTGCTGCGAAATGCCGTGGCCGAGATTGAAGATCCAGGGTTTGCCGGCCATGGTGCGTTTCATGCAGGAGACCTTCTCCGCCACTGATTCCACTGTTCCGAACAGACGCAACGGGTCGAGATTTCCCTGAAGGGGAAGGTTCAGCTCAGCCGCGCAAAGGCTGAGATCCTGCTGTCCATCGAGGCCGACAGCATCCACACCTGTCATGCCGGCGTAAAAGCGGAGCAGGCTGCCCGCGCCACGCGGAAAGCCGATGATCTTGGCATTGGGATATTTCGCCCGCACGCCGTTAACGATTTTTTTCGTGGGTTCGATCACGAATGTCTCGAAGCCGAAACTGTCGAGGCTGCCTGCCCATGAATTCGAAAATCTGCACGCAATCGGCGCCGGCCTTCAATTGTGCGCAGAGATAGATGATCGAACTTTCGACCAGAATATCGATAAGTTTTTGTAAAAACCCAGGGCGCGTATAGGCGCATAATTTCGCCGCTTCCTGTTCATCGCCACCGCAGCCTGCGAGCATATAGGTGGCAACCGTCCAGGGCGCGCCGCAAAAGCCGATCAGCGCCTTGTTCCGATCCAGATTTTCCCGCACGCGCGCCACGGTTTCGAAAATGGGGGCGAGGTTTTTCTCAATTTGCGAGCTTTCGAGTTTTGCAAGCTCGTTTTCTTGCATAAGTGGCTCGAGCCTTGGGCCTTCGCCCGGCTCGAAACTGAGTTGTCTGCCCAGAGCATGCGGAATGACAAGGATATCGGAAAATAAAATCGCCGCATCGAAATCAAAACGCCGGATCGGCTGCAGCGTCACTTCCATGGCAAGTTCGGGATTATAAACGAGATCGAGAAAGCCGCCCGCCTGTGCGCGTAAAGCACGATATTCCGGCAGATAACGCCCAGCCTGACGCATCAGCCAGAGGGGGGGAATATCCGGTATTTCGCCGCTCAGGCAGCGCAGGAAAGAGGACATGAAGAGCCTTTCGTTGGTCGTCTTTCTTCCAATAAAATATAATTTATTAAACTGTTATTTTTATGTGGGCGTGATCTCGACTCATAAAGAAAGCTTCACAGCCTGTTCACGACATGTTTTAGCAAGAAAACGATTTCCGTTTTTCATGCAAGGCCGGTAAAACTAGGAAAACGTAATATATATTTTATTTCAATCGTTTATTCGTTATCCACGATGTCAATGTATGGAACCGGTTTTATTATTTTTCTTTTGCCGGACTCTTTGGATCGTGCCGGTTTTTCCCCACAGTCCCGGCGATTGTGGACGGGAATGGCAGAGCGTTGAAACTATCCGGCGGGCGCCGTGCTTGTGCCCGCTATCCTCGCTTTTACACAGGCTGCTTATTATAAGAGACCCATGATATTTCGCAGTGCCGCCATTTTCGGACAGCCGGTTGCGCATTCGCGCTCGCCCTTGGTGCATGGATATTGGCTTAAAGAAAACGGTCTTTCGGGAGCCTATTTGCGCCGTGAGGTCTCATTGGCGGACTTGCCGCAGGTGCTGAAAGATTTTTCGCAGCTCGGTCTTGCCGGCGCAAATCTCACTTTACCCCTCAAGGAAGCGGCCTGCGCGTATGTAGAGCTCGATGAGATTGCGGCAAAATTGCAGGCCGTAAATACGCTCTGGCTGGAAGACGGCAGACTTTGCGGCACCAATACGGATGCGCCAGGCTTTGTTGCGTCCATGGACGAGCAGGTGCCGCATTGGCGCCATCATCTCGAAAATGTCCTTGTGCTCGGTGCGGGCGGCGCTGCGAAGGCGGTGATTTACGGGCTGATGGAGGCGGGCGCCTCAAAGGTCATGATTTGCAACCGCACGGCCTTACGCGCCGAGGCCATAGCAGGACTTTTCGGGAAAAAAATAAAAAGCGAAGGCTGGGAGCGGCTTTCAATGCTTTTACCTAAGGCATCCTTGCTTGTGAATACGACCTCGCTCGGCATGGCGGGCCAGCCCGCGCTCGAGCTTGATGTGAAAAAACTGCCCGCCAATGCCATCGTCGCCGATATCGTCTATGCACCGCTGCAAACGCGTCTCCTGCAGGAGACGCGCAAGGCAGGCCTTGCCGTTGCCGACGGCCTGGGCATGCTGTTGCATCAGGCAACTTTCGGCTTTTCGCGCTGGTTCGATATCAAGCCCACCGTGACGAAGGATTTACGGGACATGGTTGCGGCAGACCTGGAGCGGGCGGCATGATTATTCTCGGCCTGACAGGAAGCCTGGCCGCAGGCAAGTCGACCGTTGCGCAGCTTTTCCGCGACCGCGGCA
Organism: uncultured Alphaproteobacteria bacterium; assembly: GCA_963714065.1. Lineage (GTDB taxonomy): Bacteria > Pseudomonadota > Alphaproteobacteria > Rhizobiales > UBA4765 > JAZKID01. The sequence continues at coordinate 1,287,856 of OY970226.1, forward strand.
TCCCCGTTCATGCGGCGGACGAAGCCGTGCATCGTCTTTACGAGGGTGAGGCGGTTGACGCCGTGCAGGCTGCTTTTCCGCAGGCCGTAAATGCCGGCAGGATCGACCGCGAAAAATTGAAAAACCTGCTGGTCTCACAGCAGGACTGGCAGAAACTCGAGGCCATCGTCCACCCCCTCGTCCATCGGGACAGGGAGGCGTTTCTTGCAAAAGCGCGGGAAGACGGGGCAAGGCTCGTTCTATTCGACATTCCCCTGCTGTTCGAAACCGGCAATGAGAAACTGTGCGATGCCGTCATCGTGGTCAGCGCGCCTTACGAGGTGCAGAAGGCGCGCGCGCTCGACCGCAAGACTATGAGCCTTGAGACATTCGAAGCCCTTCTCGCCCGGCAGATGAATGATGCCGAAAAGAGGCGGCGCGCGCATTTTGTGATCCTGACCGATGAGCCTCTTGATAGAACGGCGCGCCAGGTCGATGCTATGATCAGGCTCTATGCGGGGAGATAAATAATAGTAGCAATTAACTGCATGCTTCATTAGGATTGGGAGATATAAATTGCGCGAAATAGTCCTTGATACCGAAACGACAGGCCTTTCCCCGGCAGCGGGCGACCGCATCGTCGAAATCGGCTGCGTCGAGATCGTCAACCGTTTCCCGACCGGGCGCAGCTATCATTGCTATATCAACCCCGAGCGCGACATGCCGGACGGCGCCTTCAAGGTGCATGGCCTCTCGGCCGCGTTCCTGTCCGACAAACCTCTATTTGCCGATATTGCCGACGCTTTCCTCGAATTTATCGGCGAAGACCCGCTGATCGCGCATAATGCCGAATTCGACGTCGGCTTTTTGAACATGGAACTGGCGCGGCTGAAAAAATCGCCGCTGCAGCCTGCGCGCATCGTCAACACGCTGCTGCTGGCGCGGCGCAAACATCCGGGCGGTCCGAACCGGCTCGACGATCTGTGCGTCCGTTACAAGATCGACAATAGCAGCCGTACCCTGCACGGCGCGCTGCTGGATGCGCAGCTCCTGGCCGAGGTTTATGCCGAGCTGGTCGGGGGTAGGCAGGCCACGCTGTCGTTCAACGCCTTCGCAAATGTCGAGGCGGCGCGCATGCAGCAGGGGCGGGTACGGCAAAGGCCGCAGCCGCTCGCATCGAATCTCGCCGAGGAAGACAGGCTGCGCCATCAGACTTTTGTGCGGGAGCTTGGCGAAAGCGCGCTCTGGAAGGCTTACAAGATATAATCAGTTCGGCTTGACGTTCGGCGTTTTTGCCGCCCAGTCGTCGTCGATGACCGGTGGGTCCGGCGCTTTTTTCGTGTCTTTCGCCTCCTGCTCGGTGCGCTGGCGGAACAGGGCGACGAAATCGATCGGGTCGATCATCAGCGGCGGATAGCCGCCATTGCGCGTGGCATCCGCGACAATCTGGCGCGCAAACGGAAACAAGAGGCGCGGGCATTCGATCATGATCACCGGCTGCAGGCTTTCGACGGGCATGTTCTGGATGCGGAAAATTCCCGAATAGGTAATGTCTGTGCTGAACAGCAAATTCTTGCCTTCGCCGGCCTTGGCTTCGAGCTGCAGGTCGACTTCGTAATCCGTATTGCTCAACTGTCTTGCGTTGACATTCACCTGGATGTTGATCTGCGGCTGGCTCTGCGGCGGTTTTGCCAGAATGTCCGGCGCGTTGGGATTTTCGAAAGAGAAATCCTTCACGAATTGCGCAAGCACGTTGAGGCTCGGCCCGGCCTGCTGGGTGGTTGTTTTTGCGGCGCTGGGTTCGGCCATGGATCTGTCCTTTATGCGTTGCGAACGGATGCCGCACCGCCTAACACGGTTCCGGTTGAAATTCCATGAAGTTTGCGAAATCTCGCCTATTTATCTCCATTTCGCCTAGTTTTTTGTTGGCCTTTCGCAAAAATGCCCTACATTAAGGGAAGGTGAATCATGGATTACGTCACACTAATTTTCCTCGTTGCCGCGGTCATTATTTTTTTCCGGCTGCGCAGCGTGCTCGGCCAACGCACGGGACACGAGCGCTCTCCGCTCAACAAGAAATGGCCGGTTGTGGTGCGCAGCGTCAAAAAAGCCGAGGAACGCAAGGAGGAGAGCAAGGCTCCCATCGCCCTGCCGCCCGCCGGTAAAAATCTTCTTTCCGATAATAATAATGAAGAAGCCGCGCAGGATTCGGCGCTGACGCTGGCGTTGAAAACGATCAGCGCGGCCGAGCCCGCCTTCGACCCCGTGCATTTTCTGACAGGGGCGAAGCTTGCTTATGAGATCGTGGTGAGCGCCTTTGCGCGCGGCGATCGCGAAAGCCTGCGCCCGCTGCTCTCGGTGGAAATGTTCAATTCCTTCGATCATGAGATTGCCGCGCGCGAGAAAAAAGGCGAAACGGTCGATTTTCATTTTATCGGCATCACAAAAGCGCAGCTTGCCGAAGCCGGGCTGAAAGACGATCTGGCGCAAGTGGGCGTGCTGTTCGTCTCCAAGCTCGTGCAGGCGACGCGCGATGCGAAGGGCGAGGTGATCGAGGGCGATGCCACGGCCGTCACCGAGGTCAGCGATATCTGGACGTTCGAGCGCCCCATTTCCTCTCGCGATCCGAACTGGAAACTTGTCGCCACAGAAGATGCCTGAAACGATTTCGAAAGCCGTCTCCATCCTTGCGGCGGTGGCGGGGATCATATGGCAGGCGGATATGATGCAGGACGCAAATGCTCAGGACAGGCCGGAGCAGGTCTTGAGTTTTACGGATCTCCCGCACTGGGCCGAGGAAAAACACGATCGAGCCCTGGACGTCTTCAAATATTCCTGCACGAAAATTTCCGGCAAAGATGCGTTGCTGCGTAAAGCCTGCGAAGCGGCGAGGCAGATGGACACGGTGTCGCAAGCGCAAGCGCGCCGGTTTTTCGAAACCTATTTCGAGCCGGTGAAGATTACGTCAGCGCCCGGCCTTCTCACCGGCTATTATGAGCCGGAATTTCCAGCTCTCGAGCAAAAAAGCGCCGCGTTTTCCACGCCCGTTCTAAAACGCCCGGACGATTTAGTCGATACGCCGCAACAGGAATTGGCGGCCATGCGCCGCAGCCAGAACGGGCTTGTGCCTTACTACACGCGCGAGGACATTCAGGACAAAGCGGTGCTTAACGGCCGCAATCTGGAACTTTTCTGGATGCGGCCCTTCGATCTTTTCACCATGCAGGTGCAGGGCTCCGGCCGGCTTATTTTAAGCAAAAAGAAATGGATTTTCGGAAAAGGCGAAACCGTCCGCGTCGGTTACGACGGCAAGAACGGCAGGCCCTACACGTCGATCGGCAAGGTGATGTGGGAAGATCATCGCGACGTTCTTGCAAAATATGGCGTGTTTGAACGAGGCCAGGTCAGCATGCAGGTGCTGGCAAAGGCGTTCGACGACGATCCGGCGCTGGCGCATAGAGTGATGCTGAAAAACCAGTCTTATGTTTTTTTCAAACGGCTCGACAGGCTGGACCCGGAACGCGGGCCTATCGGTGCGCAGGGGCTGCAGCTCACACCCTTTCGCAGCATCGCGGTCGACCCAAGCCATCACGCCTATGGCCTGCCTTTTTATATCGATACGAAACTGCCTTATAAAGGCGGCCTGAGGGATTTTCGCGGCATCGTCATTGCCCAAGATACGGGCACGGCAATCAGGGGCGAATGGCGCGCCGATTTGTTCACGGGTGGCGACGAGCAGGCGAAAGAGATTGCAGGCCAGTTGCAGCGGCGGGGAGACGAGTTCAATTTTTATGCCTTGCAACCTAAAAACACGCCATGAAACGCGCGAAATCCTCATCGAAATCCGTCTGGCATCCGCCGTTGCAGCCCGAGGATGCAGCGCTCTGGGAAGATGTCAAAAAAACCGTCAAGCGTATTGCGAAAGAAAAAGCGGAGAATGAACTGCGTATCGCCGCGCAAAAATCGCCGGCGCCTTCGTTAAAATCTGCGCCGGCCGGGCTCGAGCAGAAAATCGCGGCAAAACCTCAGGCGCCTCCCGCCTCGGCCTTCGACAGGGTGAGCTTAAGAAAGATCAAGACAGGCAAACTGCCGGTGGAAGACGTGCTCGATCTGCATGGTTTGCGGCTCGATGCTGCGCATCATGCGCTGGAAGCTTTCATCCTCACTTGCGCCGCGCGCGGGCTGAAGCTGGTGCTGGTGATCACCGGCAAGGGCGACCGTTTCGTGAAATCGGAAGGTGGAGTGTTACGGCAGAGCGTGCCGCGCTGGCTGAAAGAAAGCGGGCTTGCGCGCGCCGTTTCGGGTTTTACCAAAGCCGCGCAAGCGCATGGCGGCGAGGGCGCGTTTTATGTGCGGTTGAAGAAGAGGCCTAAATTATAATTTACGCAGCTTTTTATCATTGCAGATTTTTCTCGCCTTCAGGAATTCGACGACCTGATCGGCGACGATGTCCTGGCTGGGATCGTTGATCCGCACATAGGTCTCGGAGCTTATATGCGCAAAGGCATCGGGGTTGACGGCATTCCATGTGTCGCCGTCGGATAGTTTGACCGGTTCCATGCGATAATCCCATTCTTTTACCTTTTCCTTGTTCGCAAATTCCGCTTTCACGGCACGGCTGTTGAATTCAAGATTGCTCGCCGCAGCAAGTATGTAGCCAAGCAGGGTGCTGAGCCCGTTTCCCCTGTTTCGAAAATCCAGATCTAGGGGGTCGACTAGTTTCTTTTCGACAAGCCTGCCGTCTTTTATTTTCTTTAACACAAGTTCGAGGACCCAATTTCTGCGAAGCCGGCTATGGTAGACATAGCTGACATTTTTATATGTTTCTGCAGGCGAGTCATCCGGCTGTTGCGAAATTTCGTCGGCGATTTCGTCTATGCCTGCTCTTATCTGATCGCCGAGAAATGTCGCCTGTTCCTCGAAACCCGCATCGAAAAGCTGTTTGTAGGAGCCGCAAAACCCGTTTGCCAGCTCTTCGGTCTTGTAAATATCCCTATCGCCGGTCTGAACGAGCCTTTTATATTCGCCGCGGAATTTGAATTCCGCCTTTTTCTTCGGCTGCAAGACGGCAGGAACTTCGTAACGCTGCCCCTCGACAAGGGCGACCATCATTCCCGCATGAGGTGTCTCACTATTTTTTAACAGACGCGGTCTTGGAATCGTGCCTTTCAAGGCTTCCAGCTCGAATGCGGAAAGAATGAGGGGCGGGTGATAGGTCAGCCACCGGCTGTCGCCTTCCAGAAAGGCTTTTAAAAAAGCCTGATTTTCGGATGGCGGCTTGTCGTTGTAATCCTGCGCGGCGCTCAGTGAAATATTGAAAATCTTACCCGCTGCTTCGGGCGGCGATAGTACGGGCCTGTTTTCAATCCTGATCATGAAAGCGCTTTTCAAAGAGCCGCATCTTAACCCGGCTCGCCTGCTTCAGGAAGATATAAAAACGCAAAAATTTACAGAATATACCGCGACAGGTCGGTGTTCTCGACCAGTGGGCGCAGGCGCTCTTCGACCAGTTTCTCCGTGATCACAATAGCCTCGCCGCTCCGGTCGGGCGCGGAATAGGAAATTTCGTCCAGCAGCCGCTCCATTACGGTATGCAGGCGGCGTGCGCCGATATTCTCGACGGCGGTATTGATCTCGACCGCAAGCCGGGCGATTGCGGCAACGGCGCCATCGTCGAATGTTAGCGTCACATTCTCGGTGCCCATCAATGCCGCATATTGCTTGATCAGGCTCGCTTCCGTTTCGGTGAGGATGCGCACGAAATCGTGCTCGGTGAGCGGTTTTAATTCCACGCGGATCGGCAGCCGCCCCTGCAGCTCGGGAAGAAGGTCGGAAGGCTTTGCCACATGGAACGCGCCGGAGGAGATGAAAAGGATATGGTCGGTTTTCACCGCGCCGTGCTTGGTCGAAACCGTGGTGCCCTCGATCAGCGGCAGCAGGTCGCGCTGCACGCCCTCGCGCGACACATCGGTACCGGCGCGCTCCTCGCGTGCGCAGATCTTGTCGATCTCGTCGAGGAAGACGATGCCGTTGTTTTCCACTTCATCGATCGCCTGCTGCACGATGTCATCATTATCGAGCAGCTTGTCGGCTTCCTCCGCCGTCAGTAATTTATAGCTGTCTTTTACGTTGATCTTGCGTGTGCGGTTTTTCGGCCCGAGCATTTTGGAAAGCGCATCCTGCACATTGCCGAGCCCCATGCCGATCACGTCCTGTCCGCCGGGCAAATCGAACATCGGAAACCCGCTTTGATGAGCCGCGATTTCGACCTCGATTTCCTTGTCGTCCAGTTCGCCATTGCGCAGTTTTTTACGGAAAGAGTCGCGCGTGATTTCGGTGGCATTCTCGCCGACCAGCGCATTGAGCACCCGCTCCTCGGCGGCACGGTGCGCGCGCGCCTCCACTTCTTTGCGCTTTTTCTCCTTGACGAGGTTGATGCCGATCTCAACCAGGTCGCGCACGATCTGCTCCACATCGCGCCCGACATAACCTACTTCTGTGAATTTCGTGGCCTCGACCTTGATGAACGGCGCACCGGCAAGCTTGGCGAGACGCCTTGCGATCTCCGTCTTGCCGACGCCGGTCGGGCCGATCATCAGGATGTTTTTCGGCTGCACTTCCTCGCGCAGCGCATCGTCGAGCTGCAGCCGCCGCCAGCGGTTGCGCAGCGCAATGGCCACCGCGCGCTTTGCGTCGTGCTGGCCGACGATGAAACGGTCGAGTTCGGAGACGATCTCGCGCGGGGAAAAATTTGCGCTCATATGACGGGCGGGATCAGCTCAACCAGGCGGCCGCGCGGCAGGGCGTTGACGATGCGCGCGCGCAGATTATGCCAGCCCGCACTCAAGGAGAGGACAATCAGCGCGAGAATCAGCAGCGTGACCGGCAGGGTGGAGCTCGTCGATACGGAGTGCTCGACCAGAAAGCCGAGCGCGATGCCGACATAAATGAGCGCCGAAACCAGAATGGCCCGGCGGTCGATGATAAGCGCGAACAGGGCCAGTGCCGCAAAGGCGACCATAATGACGAAAGCCTGCGCCAGCCCGATATTGGCCAGATCCCCGAAGCTCAGCTCTGCAATAGGGTGAATGAGCAGGGGGGCAGCCAGCAGATGCAGCCAGAAGGCGATGTCGGCGCGCCTTGTCGTGCGCAACCGGTCGGAGATATCGAGCCGCATGGCGGTTGCAAACACGGCAAGGCCCGAGAGGAAGAAAATATAGAGATGCGAGTTCGAGGCATGAATATCGAACAGCATGGAAATGACGCCGAACAGGGCGCCGATCAGGAACACGGCGATCAGCGCGCCGTCGATGGGCACGCGAAACCGCCACAGATGCAGCGCGGCCGCAAGGGCCGAGGCGAGGCTGATCAGGGTCAGATGCTGGCGGTTCGCGTCCGACAGGGTGAGCAGGAACCAGTCCTGCGGTTCCATATAATTCATATAGACATAGGCGAACAGGGCCGAGAAGACGGAGATCGAGAACATCAGCGCCAGCACGATGCTGGGCAGGGCCAGCTTCAGGCGGCGTGCGAAAACTTCGGACAGACCCCAGGCGATGACGGCGGAGAGGCCAAGGAATTTTTCGTTCGAGCCATAGCTTTCCGCAAAACCGTAAATGGCGCCGATCAGCAGGAAAAGACCGATGGTGACGAAGATATCGTTGAAGCCGCCGAGGATGCGGAAGCGCTCCTCGTCCGGCGCAATGGGTGCATCTGCCTCGACAGGCTGTTCAGAAAGTTGCCGCAGCTTGTCGGCCTGCGCGGCGCTGATGATATTTTGTGCAACGGCTTTATCCAGATCTTCATTCGACGGCATCGAGTGTCTCCATAATCAGGTTGTCGTTAGTGTAGACGCAAATTTCCGAAGCGATTTTCATCGCACGCTTGGCAATATCTTCGGCAGATAATTTACTATCGGCGAGCGCACGCGCCGCGGCGAGCGCGTAATTGCCGCCCGAGCCGATGGCCATGATGCCGCCTTCCGGCTCGAGCACATCGCCGGTGCCGGTAAGGGTGAGGCTGACTTTATTATCGGCCACCAGCATCATCGCCTCGAGGCGGCGCAGATAGCGGTCGGTGCGCCAGTCTTTTGCCAGCTCCACGCAGGCGCGGGACAGCTGGCCGGGATGCTGTTCCAGTTTTTTCTCGAGCCGCTCGAACAGGGTGAAGGCATCGGCGGTGGCGCCGGCAAAACCAGTGATCACACTACCATTGGCGAGACGGCGGACTTTCCTGGCATTGGCCTTGATGATGGTGGGGCCATGGCTGACCTGCCCGTCGCCCGCGATCACCACTTTGGTGCCCTTGCGCACGCTGATAATGGTGGTGGCGTGCCAGTCCTGCTCGCTCATGAAGCTCCCCGTAACATCCTGATTACTTAAGCGTTTAAAGCCTTCTTTCCAAGTGGCGGCAGGCCAAAAATCCTGATAAAAGCGGATATGCCTATTTTTACGTTGCATCTGCCGAAAGAGATCGCGCCGGGTTCGCAACCGGCGCAAGAGTGCCTGCGCACGGTCAGGGACGGATTTTCCTGGGCGGCCTTTATCTTCACTCTGCCATGGCTGCTGCTGAACAGGCTATGGCTATGGGCGGCGCTGTTTTTGGCGGCAAATCTTCTGCTGATTTTTGCGGCGCAGGCGCTTGGCGCGGACGATACGGCCCTCTCATGTTCCGCCCTGCTGCTCGCGCTGTTTGTCGGGCTTGAAGCGGGGCATCTGAAGGCGGAAGGCTTAAGCAGGCGCGGCTTCACACAGGTGGCGAGCATTGTCGCCAAAAACCGTGTCGAGGCCGAGCTGAAATATTTTTCCTCTTTTAATACCGCCTAGCATGGAACAGCGCGTTCCGAGCGACCTGTCGCCTTTCCGCGTTTTTTCGCGCCATGAGTGGGCGAAGCTGCGCGAAGATCAGCCGATGACGTTAAGCGCGGAAGAGATCGAGCGCCTGCGTTCCGTGAACGATCGGCTATCGATCAAGGAAGTGGAAGAGATCTATCTGCCGCTGTCGCGCCTGCTGTGGATGTATGTTAGCGCTTCGCAAAAACTTTTCAGCGTCACCAGCCGGTTCCTTGGCAAGGAGGGGCGGAAGGTTCCCTATCTTATCGGCATCGCCGGTTCGGTGGCGGTGGGCAAATCCACCACTGCGCGCGTGCTGCAGGCGCTTCTCGCGCGCTGGCCGAGCACGCCCAAGGTCGACCTGATCACCACCGACGGCTTTCTTTATCCGAATGCGGTTTTGAAAGCCGAAGACCTGATGGAAAAAAAAGGCTTTCCGCAAAGCTATCATCTCTCCGCGCTGCTGCGGTTTTTGACCGATATAAAGGCAGGCAAGCGCAATGTCAGCGCGCCGGTCTATTCGCACATGACTTACGATATCGTGCCGGACGAGGCCGAGGTTATCGACCAGCCGGATATTCTGATCGTCGAGGGTTTGAACCTGTTTCAGGTCGGTGCGCCGCCGAAGGACGGGCATGCCATTCCCTTCGTTTCGGATTTTATCGACTTCTCGGTCTATCTCGATGCCGAGGAGCATCTGATCCGCGCCTGGTATTTTGAGCGTTTCATGACGCTGCGCGGCACTGCGTTCAGGGATCCCGCTTCCTATTTTCACCGCTTTGCGTCGCTGCCGGAGCAGGACGCGTGCAAGCTTGCGGAAACGATCTGGGAAACGATCAATGCCGTAAACCTGCGCGAGAATATCCTGCCCACCCGCCAGCGCGCGAGTTTGATTTTAGGCAAGGGTAATGAGCACTGGATCGAGAAGGTGGCGTTGCGGCGGCTATAAACGGCAGCAATTATTTATAAACGACGCTGTCGGGTTTTATTTCGTAAACAATAACATAAGGCGGCATGCCCTGTCTGCCAAAGCCGGGATTCTCCGGCGGTCCGGAATGATTCACATTCCGGTAAAAAATTGTTTTTGCAGCCTTGTTGAGCTCGTTTAAAGAGGGTGTGTGGTTTGGGCGTATGCTGGCTTTTTCAGCCGCTTGTTCGGCAATGGAGCCGTACAGATAGACACGTATAGAACTCTCATAATTTTTACCGCCATCGATGATCTTAAAATTAGCAGGGCTCGTATTTTTGAAACCTTTTAACACATCGGCAGGAGTGCGCGCGCGTATATCGGCAATCGACCGGCCATCCTTATTATCTTTGGGTGCGGATGATCCTTGAAATTCAAACTCCTCGCTTTTTGTAACTTCGCTGAGCAGTTGCTCTTTGGCAGGTTTTCCATTGAACGAAATTCCGCTTTGCCAATAGAATTGAACTTCTTTGTCCGTGGATCTTACAACGAGATTATCAAGGACACCGTCGCCGTTCACATCGGCTGCATTTATGTAATTGGTGATTTTTGTTCTGGATTCATGAGCTGTAAGTCTCATTTTGGGGATGAGCATTTATCTTCCTTGGAAAGTAAAATTTATGAAATGATAGAATTATTTAGAGGCGAGTCAATTAAACTAGGTTAGCAGCCCATTTTCCATCGCCAGCTGGTGTAATTTCACCTGCGGCCGTGCGCCGATATGCTGGATGATCTCACTTGCTGCAAGACAGCCCAATTCACCACAGCGAGAAAGGGGAAATCCTTTCGTCAGGCCGAACAGGAATCCGGCGGCGAACAGATCGCCGGCGCCAGTTGTATCGACAAGTTTTTCGATCGGACGGGCAGGTGCTTCGAAAGTCTCAAAGCCTTTGACGATGACGCAGCCTTTCTCGGAGCGTGTGACGATACCGAGTGGGATATCCTTGCGGAGCTGCGCCAGCGCCGTATTGAAATCCGCCGTCTCGTAAAGCGCTTTCAGTTCGGCTTCATTGGCGAAGATGATCGTGAGCGCGCCTGTGCGCATCAGCTCGAGAAATTCGGGCCTAAAACGGTCGATACAGAAAAGATCCGAAAGCGTGAGCGCCGCTTCGCGCCCGTGCGAGCGGGCGACCTGCATGGCATGGCGGAAAGCTTCTTTGGCTTCAGGTGGATCCCACAAATAACCTTCCATGTAAGTGACTTTAGCGTTTTTGACGAGGGCGTCATCGATATCGGCAACAGTCAGATTCTGACAGGCGCCAAGATATGTATTCATGGTGCGCTCGCCGTCCGGCGTCACCAGGATCATCGAGCGCGCGGTAGCGGGGCCGTCTTGTGTTGGGGTTGTAGCAAAATGCACGCCGGCGGCAGTGATGTCGTGGCGGAAACTTTTTCCCAAAGCATCGTCTTTCACCTTGCCGATGAAGGCTGTTTTCGCACCGAAGGATGCAAGGCCCGCAGCCGTATTGGCGCCGGAACCGCCGGAAATCTCAATGATCGGCCCCATGGATTTATAAAGTTCCTCGGCGCGGGCCTCGTCGATCAGCGTCATCGTGCTTTTGACGAGGCGGTTTTCCGTCAGGAAATTTTCCTCCACATGCGCAAGCATGTCGACAATCGCATTGCCGATGCAGAGAACGTCGAATTCGGTTTTAGTCATATATTATCTCCTTTGCCGTCATGCCCGGGTTTAGCACAGCAAGTCGGATGTAGCCGACTTGCTGCATTCAAAAAATACGGAACTTGAGCTTTGCTCAAGTTCCTGTGGCAATCCACGAATTAAGTTGATGAAGTCGTGGATGGCCGGACCGAGTCCGGCCATGACGATTTATGTATTGGTTGGTAAAGTTTTATTCTCGTAAAGGCAAATATCGCGAATGATACATTCCGGGCATTTTGGTTTACGCGCCGTGCACACATAGCGCCCGTGCAGGATCAGCCAGTGATGCGCGTTGACGAGATAGGGCTCCGGAATTGCCTCGACCAGATCGTTTTCGACTTCGAGCGGATTTCTGCCGTTTGAGAGCCCAGTGCGATTGGCGACGCGAAAGACATGCGTATCCACCGCCATGGCCGGCTGATGGAAGATGGTGTTCAAAATGACATTGGCGGTTTTGCGCCCGACGCCGGGAAGAGATTCAAGCGCTTCACGCTGATCGGGCACCTTGCTGTCGAATTCCTCGATCAGTTTTTGCGACAGCGCAATCACATTCTTCGCCTTGTTGCGGTAAAGGCCTATGGTGCTGATGGCCGTGCGCAATTTTTCCTCGCCGAGTTTCAGCATTTTCTCCGGCGTATCGACGATTTTGAACAGCGGGCGCGTGGCCTTGTTCACGCCCGCATCTGTCGATTGCGCCGAAAGCACCACGGCGACAAGCAGCGTGTAAGGGTTTTTATATTCCAGCTCGGTTGTCGGCGCGTTTGCGGCTTTCCGAAAACGGCGGAACATCTCCTCGATCGCATGAGGTGTGAGGCGCGCGCAGGCCTTGGCTTTCTTCTTCGGGGCAGGCATGCCTTGCCTATGCCAGTTGAAATAATGTGACGCAAGCAAGACATTTTATGTCATTCCCGGCCGAGCCGATCAGTTATGATCGGCGAGGGGAAGGGAAATCCATAAAATCTTTAGATCCCCTTCCCTCGCCGCTGACGCGGCTCGCCGGGGATGACAATCACAAGAAACGGGTGGGCAGGCGCGCGGCTTATTGCTAGATTGACCATATGAAAACCGCAGCCAAAATCATGGAAAGCGTCGACCAGCCGGACGATTACGCGCTGGTGCGCCGTGCGCTCGATTATCTGTCGCAAAACTGGCGCGAGCAGCCGTCATTGGATGACGTGGCGGCGGAGATGGGGTTCTCAGCAGCGCATTTCCAGAAACTGTTCACGCGCTGGGCCGGCATCAGTCCGAAGGAATTCTTGCAGGCGCTCACGCTCGATCATGCCAAGTCCATGCTATTGACCGCTTCCAATGTGCTCGATGCCACCTATGAGAGCGGCCTTTCCAGCCCCGGGCGGCTGCACGATTTGTTCGTGACCTATGAGGCGGTGACGCCCGGCGAATTCAAGGCGCGCGGCGAGGGATTGCATATAAAATATGGCTGGCAGGCTTCCCCATTCGGCAAGGCGCTGGTGATGGCAACCGAGCGCGGTTTGAGCGGGCTTGCCTTTGCGGATGAGGGCAATGAGGAGAGCGTTTTCGAGGATATGGCCTCGCGCCTGCCTAAAGCGCGTTATAAAGAAGACAGCCAGGCGGTAGCATTTTATGCGCAGGCTATTTTCCGGAATGCATCAGTGCAGCCTTTGCGCCTGCACATGATCGGCAGCGATTTCGAAATCAAGGTGTGGGAAAAATTGCTGAAAATCCCCGTGGGCGCGGCCACGACCTATTCCGATATTGCGCGCGCCATCGAAAATCCGAAAGCCGTGCGCGCAGTGGGTTCTGCCGTCGGCCGCAATCCGATTTCATTTGTCGTTCCCTGCCATCGCGTGCTCGGCAAAAGCGGCAGCCTGTGCGGTTATCATTGGGGGCTGACGCGCAAGAAAGCGATTTTGGGCTGGGAGCGGGGAAAGCTGCTTGGACAATTGTAATTGTCATCCCCGGCGAGCTTTGCGCAGCAAAGCGAGGGAAGGGGATCTATAGAATTTCTGGATTCCCTTCCCCTCGCCGCGTTTCGCGGCTCGGCCGGGAATGACATATTGGGGTTATTCGCCCAATATCTTCTGCATAAAAACAAGATCGAGCCATTTGCCGAATTTGAAGCCCACCTGTTTCATGCGCCCGGATTCCCGAAAGCCGAAACGTTCGTGCAGGCGGATCGAGCCTTCATTGGCCGCGTCGATGCCGCCGATCATGGCGTGCTTGCCTTGCGCGCGCGCCGCCTCGATCAACGTCTCGATCAAGGATGTGCCGATGCCGTGCCCACGGAAATTGCCGCGCACATGCACGGTGTGTTCGACGGTCTTGTCGTAACCGCAATTCGTGCGGAAACGGCCATAGCTGGCAAAGCCCGCGATGATGCCATCTTTTTCGGCAACGAGAATTGGAAAATTCTGGGCATGGCGCTCGGCCATCCAGGCGTGACGCTTGGCAAGATCGGCCGGGTTTTCTTCCCAGATCGCATTTGTGTTGAGCAGAATATCGTTATGAATTTCCAGAATGCCGGGCAGGTCGCCGATTTGCGCTTCGCGGATGAGATAGGTCATCTTCAGTCCAGAAGTTTTTGCATAATGACATTGTCGAGATAACGGCCATGTTTCTTTCCCACCTCGCGCAAAATTCCTATCTGCTGAAAGCCAAGCTTTTCGTGCAGTTTTAGGGATGCCGTATTGTCAGGGTCCGTTTCGCCCAGCATGGTATGAAATTTCCGGGCACGCGTTTCACGTATTAAAGTCTCAAGAAGCGCCGTGCCGAGACCTTTTCCTCGATGATCATGATGTACATGCACATTATGCTCGCTGGTTGCATGATAGTCCGCATGAGGGCGCAAACTCGTGTACCCCACGGCTTCTTTACCGATAAGCGCGACAAAGGCAGGCATGTCGGTTCGCTTCTTTTTATCCAGCCAGGTCTGAAAAAAAGCAAGATCAAGTTCTTCTTCACGCCACATGGCAACCGTATGGCGAATGATGTGGTTGGCGATTTCCAAAAGGGCAGGCAAATGTTCTGACTCGATGGGACATATAAGAATGCCGCTCACGCCGCAAGTTCCTGCTTGTTCACAACCTTGCCGGTTCGGTCGATCTCGTAAATCAGCGGCACGCCGGTTGCCAGTTCGCGTTTGAGGATTTCTTCCGGCGACAACTGCTCGAGCTGCATCACCAGCGCGCGCAATGAATTGCCGTGCGCGGTGACTAAGATTTTTTTGCCCTGTTTAACGAGAGGCTCGATATGCTCTTCATAATAGGGGAGCACGCGCGCTGCCGTATCTTTCAGGCTTTCGCCGCCGGGCGGCGGCACATCGAAACTACGCCGCCAGATGTGGATTTGCTCCGGCCCAAATTTCTTTGCTGCTTCCGCCTTGTCCAGACCGGACAGATCGCCGTAATCGCGCTCGTTCAGCGCCTTGTCTTTAATGACTTGAAGTTCAGGCTGGCCGAGCTCGCGCAGGATCAACTCATTGGTTTTTTGCGCGCGCGACAGAGCGGAGGTGAAAGAAACATCGAAACGAAGGCCGAGCGCCTGCAATTTTCGCCCCGCCCCGCATGCTTCCTCGATACCTTTTTTGGTCAGCGGCGAATCGCGCCAGCCGGTGAAGAGATTTTTCAAATTCCATTCGCTCTGCCCGTGACGGCAGAGAACAAGAACGCCGTTCTTTTCAGCCATTCCTGTTTTTATCCTTTTTATTCATGAATTTTACTCCCGCAAGACAGGCGATGACGATAACGAAACAGAGCGCGGCGCCGGCGAAAGAGACGGTTTCGTCGGCAATGCCGGTATTCTCGGAAATCATCGGCACGACGACAAACGCAACGAAAAGCGCGAAAAGCGCCATGCCCGCGAGCACCACCCAGCCGCCCAAGCCCAAGGCCGCCAGTTTTTTCTTTAAATTTGTCATGGATTTTCCCTTATCGTTTGCCGAGGTCGAGCACATCGCTCATGGAGTAGAGGCCGGGTTTTTTGTTTTTTGCCCAGAGGGCCGCTTTCAGCGCGCCGCGCGCGAACAGGCTGCGGTCTTCGGCAGAATGAGAAAGCTTGATGCGTTCGGACTGCCCCGCGAAGATCACCTCGTGCTCGCCGACCACGCTGCCGCAGCGTATGGAGGCAAAGCCGATGCCGTTCTTGCGTATTCCCTTGTGCTTTCCTTTGCGGTCGATCAGCGGCAAAAATTTCTGTTTCCGCCCTTCAGCGGCAGCCTTGCCCAGAAGCAAAGCGGTGCCGGAAGGTGCGTCGGTCTTGTTGCGGTGATGCATCTCAACAATTTCGATATCGAATTCGGCCCCAAGTTTTGCGGCCGCCTGTTTCACCAGCGCGCTTAGGAGATTGACGCCAAGGCTCATATTGCCGGATTTGACGATGGCCGTGCGTTTCGCCGCTTGCAGAATTTGCTTTTCCTGCGCGTTTGAGAACCCCGTGGTGCCGATAATGTGAGCAAATTTCAGCTCGGCTGCGAGCAGGGCATAGGCAGCGGATGCGACCGGGATGCTAAAATCGACCAGAGCATCGGCGCGATGCAGAATTTTCCTGAGCTCTGAAGATGACATCTTGCTGCCGATTGCGCCTGCAAGCGAAAACGGACGCGGATTTTCCGCAACCAGACGCATGAGAACTTGTCCCATGCGGCCGTTTGCACCTGCGATTGCGATTTTCATGCAGCCCTTCCCTGCATCATATCGGCAACAATCAATTGCGCCATATGCCGCGGATCTTCCGCGCGCGTGACGGGGCGGCCGACGACGATATGGCTGGCGCCGCTCCTGATCGCGCTTGAAGGTGTCTCAACGCGGCTTTGATCGCCCGCCGCGTCGTCGCTCATGCGAATGCCGGGCGTCACCACAAGGGCGCTTGGCCCCAGAATTTGCCGTGCCAATTGTGCTTCTTTCGGCGAGCAGACAATGCCGTCGATGCCGGCTGCCTTGGCTGCTTCGGCGCGCAATTTTACGAGATCGGCAATCGGCTTGTCGTAACCTGCGGCCTTCGCATCGTCTTCATTCATGGAGGTGAGGATGGTGACGCCGATAATTTTCAGCTTGCCGTCATCGCGGCCCGCGCATGCTGCCTGCATGGTCTGCGGATAGGCGTGC
Source organism: uncultured Alphaproteobacteria bacterium (assembly GCA_963714065.1). Taxonomy (GTDB): domain Bacteria; phylum Pseudomonadota; class Alphaproteobacteria; order Rhizobiales; family UBA4765; genus JAZKID01. The sequence goes on from OY970226.1 coordinate 1,304,374, forward strand.
ACGGTGAGAAGAGAGGCGCCGATCTGCGAGATCTGCCTTGCCGCGCGCTCCACCGTGTTTGGAATATCGTGCAGCTTGGCATCGATGAAGATCTCGCATCCCTGCCCGATCAGCTCATGCGCAAGGTCGATGCCGCCGTTATAAAGAAGCTCGAGCCCGATTTTATAGAAGCTTGCCGCATCGCCGATTTTTTTTACCAGCGTGCGTGCGTCTTCGATCGATGGAACATCGAGCGCGACAATCAAGCGGCTCTTGTCGTTCATTTTGCATCCGTGCGTGCAAGAAATGCACTTAAACATTTATCGAGCTGCTTGTTCAAGACTTCGTCTTTCAGGCCGTCCTTTTCGTCGAAGGCGTCCTGCGCGCTCCTGATGCTGACCATCTCGGGTATGACAAGCGCGCCGAGGCCAAGCTCCAGACATTGCCGCAACTGGATGAGGCTGCGATAGCCGCCGAAACTGCCTGGCGAGGCGCCGCCGAGCGCGAATATTTTGCTGAAAGGTTTTGTATCGTCCTTCACGCGGCTGATCCAGTCGATGGTGTTTTTCAGAAGCGGCGTGAAGGATGCGTTATATTCCGGGCTTGCGATAAAGATGCCCTGCTGCGCGTCGAACAGCTTCGCCAGTTTCTTTGCGTTATCGGGCACGCCGCCCTTGCTCTCAAGGTCGCCGTTATAAAACGGCATTTCATAATCTTTCAGGGAGAGATGCGTGACGTCGATAGCGCGCGCTTCAAGCGTTTTCGCAACAAGCGCTGCGAGTTTCTCGTTATAGGAGCCGGCGCGGATGCTGCCGGCAAAGACAAGAATTTTCGTCATGAGACAGCCTTTCGGTAGGTCCAGACGCGCGCGGGCGGAACATTCATTAAAATCCAGTCGGAGACGCTGGAAGTTATGGCCAGGCCGTCGCGCGGGATCGGCGACACAGGCGCGTAAGAAAATTGAACGAAAGGCGCGCCGTCCTGCATGATGTCGAAGGCGGCGTGCAAGAGAGCAATGCGTTTTTCTGCCGCTTCGCTGATAAGCGGCAGGCTCGAGATCACGGCACAGGCTTTTTCTTTCATTAATATGCCGACAGTGCCCGGCAGGTCATAAGCATCGCCGCGGACGACCTGGATGCCCGGATAGCGTTCCTGCAAAAGTTCGGCGAATTCGGAATTATATTCGAGCGCGATGATGCGCGACGCTTCGATCCCGCGCTCGATCAGCGCATCGGTGACAGGCCCGGTGCCGGGCCCGAGCTCGACAATGGGGCCAGGGACTGAGGGGTCGACCTCGGCTGCCATAGCTTTTGCCAGCACCTTTCCGGAAGGCGCGACCGCCCCGGTCTTGAGAGGGTTGCCGATCCAGGTGAGCAAAAAGCGCAACTGGTCGTCGAGAAGGCGGAGCGAGCTTTTCTTTCCGTTCATGTCGGATAGGGAATTAACATTGTCTGTGCCGCTGGGGAATAGGTTTTATGCGATAATTGAGGAGAGGCCTGCCGCCGAAAGGCTAATTTTCAAAAAATTCCTTCATCTTTGCAAAAAAGCCGGAGGATTCCGGATGCGTTGCTTCCTTTTCGGTCTTTGCGAATTCTTCCAGCATCTCACGCTGCTTTTTCGTCAGGTTGCGCGGCGTTTCCACCATCACCTGCACGTAAAGATCGCCGCGCTTGGATGAGCGCAGGATAGGCATGCCCTTGCCCTTGACGCGAACTTGCTCGCCGCTCTGCGCGCCTTCGGGGATTTTGATCTCGGCGCGATCGTTGTCGATGGTGGGAATTTCGAGCGTGCTGCCGAGCGCCGCTTTCGTGAAGGCGACCGGCACGCGGCAATAGAGATCCGCGCCTTGGCGCTGGAAAAATTTATGCGGCTTTATGGACAGGAAAATATAGAGATCGCCGGGCGGGCCGCCGCGCAACCCGGCCTCGCCTTCATTGGCAAGCCTGATGCGCGTGCCGTCTTCCACGCCTGCCGGAATTTGCGCCGAAAGCTTGCGCTCGCGCATCACCCGCCCTTGTCCATGGCAGGAGCGGCAGGGGTCTTCAATGACAATGCCCGCGCCATGGCAGCCCGGGCATGTATGTTCCATCGTAAAATATCCCTGTTGCGCGCGCACGCGTCCGCGGCCGCCACAGGTGGCACAGGACACGGGCGACGTGCCGGGGGAAGCGCCCGAGCCTGCGCAGGTTTCGCAGCTTGATGCGACCGGCACGCGGATGTCGGCGGTTTTGCCGCTGCAGGCGTCCTCCAAGGTGATGTCGAGATTATAGCGCAAATCGGCGCCGCGGCTTGCCGCATTGCGCGGCCCGCGGCCCATGAGGTCGCCGAAGAATTCCTCGAAAATATCAGACATGCTTGATGCGAAATCGGCGCCGAAGCCGGAGCTGCGCCCATGCTCGAAAGCGGCGTGGCCGTAGCGGTCATAGGCCGCGCGCTTGTCGGCATCGGAGAGAACCTGATAGGCCTCGTTGATTTCCTTGAAGCGGAGTTCGGCTTCCGGCGCGCCGCCGTTCTTGTCGGGATGGAATTTCAGCGCCAGCTTGCGGAAGGACGATTTGAGCTGCGCATCGTCCGCCCCGCGCGTACATTCGAGCGTTTCGTAGTAGCAGCGCTTGGTCACAATGCATTCCCTTTCAATATCATGGCACCAAGCAAAAAATTGTCATCCTGAGCAAAGTAAACACTTCGTCACCCCCGCGAAGGCGGGGGTCTCATTCTATAAGATGCCCGCCTGCGCGGGCATGACAGACTTTATAATTTTCCGCTCCGCTCAGAATGACACTAATTAAGCACTCTTCTGGTCGTCGTCGTCCACTTCCTCGAATTGCGCGTCGACGACATTGTCGTCTTTCTGCTCATCCTGCTCATCCTGACCGGCAGCGGTACCGCCGTCATTGGCGGGGTTTTGCGCCTTGTAGATGATTTCGCCGAGCTTCATTACAGCCTGCGCCAGCGCATTGGTTTTTTCGCGTATGGCGGCAACATCGTTATTGTCCTTGACCGTCTTGAGATCGGAAAGTGCCGCATCAATGGCGCTTCTCGTTCCGGCATCCAGTTTCGCACCGTGCTCGGCCAGCGATTTTTCGGTCGAATTGATCAGCGATTCGGCCTGGTTGCGTGCTTCCACCAGCTCGCGCCGTTTTTTATCTTCCTCGGCATGCGCCTCGGCATCCTTGACCATGCGCTGGATGTCGGCATCCGAGAGGCCGCCGGAGGCCTGGATGCGGATCTGCTGCTCCTTGCCGGTGCCTTTGTCTTTCGCCGACACATTGACGATGCCGTTGGCGTCGATGTCGAAGGTTACTTCAATTTGAGGAACCCCGCGCGGCGCGGGAGGTATGCCGATCAGGTCGAACTGGCCGAGCATCTTGTTGTCTGCCGCCATTTCGCGCTCGCCCTGGAAGACGCGGATGGTCACAGCTGATTGGCTGTCCTCGGCGGTGGAGAAGACCTGGCCCTTCTTGGTCGGAATGGTGGTGTTGCGCTCGATCAGGCGCGTGAACACGCCGCCGAGCGTCTCGATACCCAATGAGAGCGGCGTCACGTCGAGCAGCAGCACGTCTTTCACATCGCCCTGCAGCACGCCGGCCTGAATGGCGGCGCCAATGGCCACCACCTCGTCCGGGTTGACGCCCTTGTGCGGCTCCTTGCCGAAGAAGTTTTTCACCACTTCCTGAATTTTCGGCATGCGCGTCATGCCGCCCACGAGGATGACCTCGTTGATTTCGGCTGCCGACAGATTGGCGTCCTTCATCGCCGCCTTGCAGGGGCCGATGGTTTTCTGGATGAAATCGTCGACCAGCGCCTCGAATTTGGCACGCGTCAGTTTCAGCGCCAGATGTTTCGGCCCCGAAGCGTCGGCGGTAATATAAGGAAGGTTGATTTCGGTTTGCGTGGCGCTTGAGAGCTCGATCTTCGCCTTTTCCGCCGCTTCCTTCAGACGCTGGAGCGCAAGCTTGTCCTTCCTGAGGTCGATGCCCTGCTCCTTCTTGAATTCGTCGGCAAGATATTCGACGAGGCGCATGTCGAAATCCTCGCCGCCGAGGAAGGTGTCGCCATTCGTCGATTTCACCTCGAACACGCCGTCGCCGATCTCTAAGATGGACACGTCGAAGGTGCCGCCGCCGAGATCGTAAACCGAAATGGTGCCGGATTTTTTCTTGTCGAGGCCGTAAGCAAGGGCTGCCGCCGTCGGCTCGTTGATGATGCGCAGAACTTCAAGGCCCGCGATCTTGCCGGCGTCTTTCGTCGCCTGGCGCTGGGCGTCGTTGAAATAGGCAGGAACGGTGATGACGGCCTGCGTGACTTTTTGGCCGAGATAGGCTTCCGCCGTTTCCTTCATCTTCTGCAAAATGAAAGCCGAAATCTGCGAGGGCGAATATTGTTTTCCACGCACTTCCACCCAGGCATCGCCGTTCGGGCCCTTAGCGATCTTGTAGGGGACGAGCTTGACGTCCTTTTGGGTGATGGGATCGTCGAATTTGCGGCCGATCAGGCGCTTGATGGCAAAAACCGTGTTTTCCGGATTGGTGATGGCCTGGCGCTTGGCCGCCTGGCCGACCAGGATCTGCCCGTCTTCCGTAAAGGCGACGACGGAAGGTGTGGTGCGTGCCCCTTCCGCATTCTCTATAACCTTGGCGCTAGAGCCTTCCATGACGGCCACGCACGAATTCGTGGTGCCGAGGTCGATGCCGATAACTTTACCCATAGTCTCCACCTTTTCTTGAGAGCCCGATTGTCTTTCACCCCATATAGGAAGCGGTTTTTGCGGAGGCAAGGGCGGGGCGGATAAGTTTTTGCAAAAAAGCCAGCCGCTGTGTTGTCATTCCCGGCCGAGCTGTCGCTGACGACAGCGGGGGGAAGGGAATCCATAGACCTTGTAGATCCCCTTCCCTCGGCGCTCATTACATTCGCGCCTCGCCGGGGATGACAATCAAATTGCCTAATAAACCGCTGCTTTCGCAAGCATTTGTTTACCAAAATCAATCCCCTGTTAAGAAAGTTCTGCCACGTTCGAGCTAATCAACCGGTCTTCAAGAGCAGGGTTAACGTGAGCGTCGACGCAGATGTCTTTATTATTGGGGCAGGTCCTGCAGGTCTCACCGCAGCCTATTGCATCACCAAGGAAAACCCCTCCGTCCTGATCATCGAAAAAGACCCCGACTATGTCGGCGGCATTTCGCGCACGGTTCGGCACGGCGACTATTTGTTCGATATCGGCGGCCACCGCTTTTTTTCCCAGTCGAAGGAAGTGGTCGACCTGTGGCATGAAATCCTGCCCGACGATTTCATCACCCGCCCGCGCCTGTCGCGCATCTTCTATGCGGGCAAGTTCTATTCCTATCCGCTGAAGGCCTTTGAGGCGCTGAACAATCTCGGCATTTTCAAAAGCGCTTTATGCGTTTTGTCCTATGCCCATGCCCGGCTGTTTCCCATTCGCGAGCCAAAAAGCTTTCACGACTGGGTGCGCAACCAGTTCGGCGAAAAACTGTTCGGTATTTTCTTCAAGACCTATACGGAAAAAGTCTGGGGCATGTCCTGCGACGAGATTTCGGCCGACTGGGCGGCGCAGCGCATCAAGGGGCTCGATCTTTTCACCGCCATCGTCAACGCGCTGACGCGCTCGCTCAACTTCAAGCCCCGGAAAAAAGACGGGCAGGTCGTAAAAACGCTGATCGAAAGTTTTCAATATCCTAGACGGGGTCCCGGCATGATGTGGGACGAGGCGGCGCGCAAGGCCAAGCGCCAGGGCGCGCGGCTCTTGATGGGGCGCGACCTGCGTGCCCTCTCCTACGATGCCGGCAAGAAAATCTGGAACATCGAAGTCATGAGCGCGGGCGGCGCCGTTGAGCGTTACACGGCTTTGCATGTGGTCAGCTCTATGCCGCTTGCGAAACTGGCCGACAGCCTTGCGCCGAAGCCGATTTCGCTTATGCATGCGCGCGCCCTAAAATATCGCGATTTCCTCACCGTCGCGCTGATGGTGAAGAAGCCGGATCTTTTTCCCGACAACTGGATTTATATTCACGATCCCTCCGTCAAGGTCGGCCGCGTGCAGAATTTCCGCTCCTGGTCGCCCGAGATGGTGCCGGAAGGCATGAGCTGCCTCGGCCTCGAATATTTCTGCTTCGAGAATGACGGCTTATGGAGCGCGAAGGACGAAGAGCTGATCGGGCTCGCCAAGCGCGAAAGCGCCAAGATCGGTCTCATTAACGAGCGGGATGTGGTGGATGCCTGCGTGGTGCGGCAGGCCAAGGCCTATCCCGTTTACGACGAGCATTACCGCGCCAATGTGGACGCGATCCGGCGCGATCTGGAGAATACTTATCCGACGCTGCATATGGTCGGCCGCAACGGCATGCACAAATACAACAACCAGGATCATGCGATGATGACGGGCATGCTGACTGCGAAAAATATTCTGGCGGGCGAGCGCCGCTACGATGTTTGGAACGTGAACGAGGATGCCGAATATCACGAGGCGGGCGAGAGCGGCGTCAAGGAAGCGCTGTCTTCGGAACGTCTGGTGCCGCGCAAAGTGCAAGGAAAAGTACAAGCGGCATAAGGTTTTTTGCCGTTAACTCAGACTATATTTTACATTTGTCCGATGTTATTTTTCTGGTAAAATCGGAGATTATTTTAAGACATTAGATTTGGGCATAAAATGCAAAGTTTTGATTTTGGAAAAATTAAAATCGATAGCCTTCGCGGCGCGATAAGCGCAGACCATGGCATAAGATTATTGTTGAAGATCTGTGCCAACAAAAATAATAAAACAACTCTTTCGAATAATGATTTGAATAGCCTGAAGCACTGGGACATAAATTCGGACGGCGATCTGGATTTCATAGAACAGCGCGCTTTTATTGAAGCTATTGCGAACCAGCATTATGTGCAGAAGGGCGGAGATCCGGGTTCCGAAGAAGCTGCAGCTTATGACACTAATACCAAAATCATCGAAGACGCGGCTATCGAATATATCCAGAAAATCGAGAATGCTTTCAGGGCAACGCGCAACCCTTCCCTGAAGGAGTACAAGCTCAACTTGCCGTCACAATATGTGCATGATGTGGAAATCACACTCCATAGTCCGCGCAGCAAAATCGACGATAAAGAAAAAGATTTTTGCCAGTGGCTGCAGCGCGCGGATAACTACAGTCTGAAAATGTAGGCCCGTTGTTACCAGCAATCAGGCGTCCCGGTTTTTTGCCTTGTAAGTTGGCAGCGACCAATGAAATTCGATCGCGAAAATGCGCACGATGAAAGCCACCATCATGCCAAGCGCTGCCGCCAGAAATGGCGGCAATGTCAGCAAGCCCGCCACATAAACCAGCGTGCCGAGAAAGGCCGCCGTCACGTAAATCTCGCGGTATAAAATCAGCGGTCTTTCGCCTGCCAGAATGTCGCGGATGATGCCGCCGAACGTCGCCGAGATCACGCCCATGACAATCGCAATCAGCGGGCCCGCGCCAAGCTCGAACGCTTTCTGCGCGCCGCGCACCGAAAAAACGGCAAGGCCCGCCGCGTCCAACCATAAGATCAGTTTCAGATGCGGTGCCGGCATGCTCCGTATGAAAAAGACCAAGGCGGAAGCGCCCGCACAGACAGCAATGAAAATGGGGTCTTTCACCCAGAAGATCGGTACGTCGTTCAGCAGAATATCGCGCAGGGTGCCGCCGCCGATGCCGGTGACGGTCCCGAGCAGGATGAACCCGAAAATATCCATATCCTTGTCGGCTGCACGCAGGGCGCCGGTGATGGCAAAGAAGCCGATGGCTGCGTATTCGAGCAAATGTGGGTTGAGCATGGAAGCAATTTTACCTCTATGTCATTCCCGGCCGAGCCTGTCGAAGACAGGCGAGGGGAAGGGAATCCAAAAAACAATATTGGATCCCCTTCCCTCGGCGCTCATTACATTCGCGCCTCGCCGGGGATGACATTAGTCTGTCGAAGAGGCCGCTTTCGCCTTCGCAACCCCGACCATCGAGGGGCGAAGCGTACGGTCATGAATGGTGTAGCCCTTCTGCACTTCATGAACGACGGTGCCTGGCGCCGTCTCCGCGCTTTCGGCTTCATACATGGCCTGATGCAAATTGGGGTCGAATTTGGCCCCGAGCGCCGCAATCGGCTTGACGCCGTAACGCTCCAGCGTTTGCAGCAGGGCGCGCTCGGTAATCTCGACGCCTTCCAGCACGGCGGCCGCAAGCTTGTCGGCTTTCGTTTCCGGCGTGGCGCTCTCGAGCGCGCGGCGCAGATTGTCGGCAATGCCGAGCATGTCGCCTGCGAATTTGGCAACCGCGTAGGATGAGGCGTCTTTCAGGTCGCGCTCAGTGCGGCGGCGCTGGTTTTCGAGCTCGGCCATCGCGCGCAACAGCTTGTCTTTCGTATCGACAAGCTCCTGTTCCTGCTTGCCCGCATCGCTATCCTGCATCAACGAGGCGTCGACATAAGGCTTGGGCTGCACTGCTGCCTGCGGGGCCTCACTGGTTTGGCTCTCGCCGGCTATTTCTTTTTCATGCGGTTTCTGCATGATAGGCATATCGGCCCTGATCGAGATAAAATCAAGATGGATTTGGCGATAAACCGTTTGAGGCGATCAGCCGGCTGACGAGTTTCGCCGTATAATCGACCATCGGCACGATCCGCCCGTAATTCAGCCTTGTGGGGCCGATAATGCCCAATACGCCAATGATTTTCTGCTCTTCGTTGCGGAAGGGGGCGGCGATCACCGAAGACCCGGACAGCGAAAACAGCTTGTTCTCCGAGCCGATGAAGATGCGCACGCCCTCGGCGAGCTCGGCGGCGTTGAGAAGCTGGACGATATCCTTTTCGCGCTCCAGGTCCTCGAATAAAAGCCGCACGCGCTCGAGGTCTTCCATGGCCGAAATATTTTGCAGCAGATTGGCGTGCCCGTGCACGATCAGCAGCTTTTCGCCGCCGTCCGGCGCCTCGCTTAAGGAAGCAAGCCCCTGTTCGACAAGCCTTGCCGTCAGCGCATCGAGCTCGGCCTTGTGCCCGCTCAGGCTCTGCTCGATCTTCTTGCGCGCATCTACAAGGTTTTGTCCGCGCACGATGTGATTGAGGAAATTGCCCGCATCGATCAGGGCCGAGGGTGGCAGGCCGGCCGGCAGCTCGACGATGCGGTTTTCAACTGCGCCGTCTTCCGTCACCAGCACGACTAGCGCACGCGTCAGGTCGAGCGAGACGAATTCGATATGTTTAAGTTTCGCATCGCGTTTGCCGCTCAGCACGATGCCGGCACCCTTTGACAGACCGGAGAGAAGCGACGATGCCTCGTTCAGCACGGTCTCGATGGGTTTCTTGCTGTCGGAGGCGCGCAGTTCGGCATCGATGCGGGCGCGCTCATCAAAGCTGAGATCCCCGATTTCCAGAATGGCGTCGACAAAGAGCCGCAAGCCCGCCTCGGTGGGCAGGCGCCCGGCCGAGGTGTGCGGCGCATAGATCAGCCCCGCCTGTTCCAGCTCGGCCATCACATTCCTGATCGAGGCCGGCGAAAGCGAGATAGTGCCGAGCTTTGAGAGATTGCGCGAGCCCACCGGCTCGCCGCTCGCAAGATAGTTTTCGACCAATGATCGAAAAATATCGCGGGAGCGGGCGTTCAGCTGCTCAAGGCCTTGCGGGGTAAGAGGCGTCATGCCTCTGATATAGCCTGAAGAGGCCGTAATTGTCATTCCCGGCCGAGCGAAACGAAGTTGAGCGAGGGGAAGGGAATCCAAGTATCAAGTATAATGTAGATCCCCTTCCCTCGCCCTGCTTCGCAGGGCTCGCCGGGGATGACAACAACGTTTGGCCTTTGACGCCAGGCCTTTCGCGCGGTACATCCGGCGGTCTGGAGGAATTTTATGCGTTCAACTCAACGCAAGGATACGGATCCGCGCGCCGTTACCCTTGAGCTCAATCCCGTCAAATATGCGGAAGGCTCGTGCCTTGCCAAATTCGGCGATACGCATGTGCTGGTGACGGCCTCGGTCGAGGAGAAGGTGCCGCAATGGCTGAAGGGCAAGGGGCAGGGCTGGATTTCCGCCGAATACGGCATGCTGCCGCGCGCCACCCATGAGCGGACGAGGCGCGAGGCAAGCCAGGGCAAACAGTCCGGCCGCACGCTCGAGATCCAGCGCCTGATCGGCCGCTCGCTCCGCACGATCACCAATCTGCAGATCTTGGGCGAAAAACAGATCCTGATCGATTGCGACGTCTTGCAGGCCGATGGCGGCACGCGCACCGCCTCCATCACAGGTGCGTGGGTGGCACTTCATGCCTGCTGCCGCTGGATGGTGGAGCGGCGCATGCTGGCTGCCATGCCGGTGAAGGATCATGTCGCGGCCATTTCCTGCGGGCTGACCAATGGCCGCACGCTGCTCGATCTCGATTACGAGGAAGATTCCACCGCCGATACGGACGCCAATTTCGTGCTCACGGGGGACGGCGGCATTGTCGAGATCCAGGGCACGGCCGAGAAGAAGCCGTTCACGGAAGCAGAGTTCGCGCAGATGCTGCAACTTGCGCGGCAAGGCTGTGCTGTGTTGATCGAAAAACAGAAGCAGGCGGTTGCAGGCTGACATGCGTGCGCGGCTGAAGAGCGGCGATAAAATCGTTTTCGCCACGCATAACCGGGGAAAGCTTAATGAGCTGCGCGCGCTGCTTGCACCTTGCGGCATTGTCGCCCTGTCCGCGCATGAGCTGCAATTGCCGGAGCCCGAGGAAACGGGCACGAGTTTTGCCGAAAATGCCTTGATCAAGGCACGTGCCTGTATGTTGGCTTCAAACCTGCCGGCGCTGGCCGACGATTCCGGCCTGTGCGTGGAAGCGCTGAACGGTGCGCCTGGAATTCATTCGGCGCGTTGGGCGGGAGAGAAAAAAGATTTTTTATCGGCCATGGTGCGTATCGAGCATGAATTGAAAAGCAGCAATGCGCAGGACAGGCGCGCGCATTTCGCTTGCGTGCTGGCATTGGCATGCCCCGACGGGGCGGAAGAGATTTTCGAAGGCCGTGTCGATGGCAGGCTGACCTTTCCGCCGCGCGGCGATAAAGGCTTCGGCTACGATCCCATTTTCGTTCCGGATGGGCAAAGCCGGACCTTCGCCGAAATGGAGGGGGTGGAGAAACAGGCGCTCTCGCATCGCGCCCGCGCCTTTCAGGCTTTTGCTGAAACCTGTTTGCTGGCTTTTTAAAATCATGCCGGATATGCCTTTGTCGTATGAACATGGATTTTGACCAATTCGGTACGACATTGGCGGCAGGGGCTGTGGCGGAAAATTCCGATCCGGGTTTTGGCGTCTATGTGCATTGGCCGTTTTGCATGGCGAAATGCCCCTATTGCGATTTCAACAGCCATGTGCGCCACCAGAAGCCGGACCAGATGCGCTATGCCAAGGCCTTTGCGCGCGAGCTTGCCCATCAGGCGCAACTTGCCAAGGGCAAGAAAGTCGGCAGCATTTTCTTCGGCGGCGGCACGCCCTCATTAATGGAGCCGCGCGTGATCGAGGCGGCGCTGGAAGCGATTTCAGCGCAATGGCAGCTCAGCCCCAATATTGAGATCACCATGGAAGCGAACCCGACCAGCGTGGAGGCGAAAAATTTTGCCGCCTATCGCCAGGCTGGCGTGAACCGCCTGTCATTGGGCATTCAATCTTTGCGCGATCATGATCTGAAAAAACTCGGGCGGCTGCATAGCGCGCAGGAAGCGCTCGACGCGCTTGCTATCGCGCGCAGGCATTTCGACCGCGTCTCCTTTGATCTGATTTACGCGCGCGAGGGGCAGACATTGAAAGAGTGGCGCGACGAATTGCGCGAGGCGCTCAAACTTTCGCCTGACCATCTCTCGCTCTATCAGCTCACCATCGAGCCGGACACGCGCTTCGAGCAGCTTTATCTGAAAGGCGTGCTCGAAATCCCCGATCCGGAGCTCGCGCGCGCGTTCTACGAAGTGACGCTGGACCTGACGGCAAAAGCCGGGCTTCCCGCTTACGAAATCTCCAATCACGCAAGGCCGGGCCATGAATGCCGGCACAATCTCGTCTACTGGCGCTATGGCGATTATGCGGGTGTTGGCCCGGGCGCGCATGCGAGATTTAATGTGCAGGGCAAGCGCGTTGCCCTCGTTTCCGAAAAACATCCCGAGACCTGGCTGAAGCGGGTCGAGGCCGAGGGGCATGCTGGGATCGACATGGAATGGCTCGATTCAGAGGAGCAGGGCGACGAAATGCTGCTGATGGGCCTGCGCCTGTCGGAAGGCATCGATCCGCGCCGCTATGCGCTGATTGCCGGGCGGCCCCTCAATCAGCGTCGCGTCAACCTGCTGGAAGAGCAGAACTTTATCGAGCGCCTCGGCAATGGCCGCATTCGCGCCACGCACGAAGGCTGGCTGCTGCTAGACGCTCTGGTTGCAGATCTCGCCATATAGATAAAATTTAATTTGTTATCGGCCCCTAGCCCGCTTTACATTTGATATTGATTATCAGGGCTCGCACCGAGTACAGGCGGCTGATGCAGATTGATCGCAATGGCATTAAAGACCAGTACAGTTTCTATGAGCTGGACCGGAATCGTAACGGCGTGCTGGACCCGGAGGAAGTAGGCCCTCTCTACTGCGTTGCGAGTAGCGACGAGAAATGTTCAGGACGCGAGCCCCTTTCGCCATTTGGCGAGGCTTATAAAAAATATTGGGAAGCCGCCATCGACGGAAATAAGCAAAAGCTGCTCGCTACCCTGGACAGGTTCGATACAAACCAGGACGGGCACATCAGCAGCTGGAATGAATGGGCGGATTTAAAAAAATTCCTGATGGACGGTAATCCGCGTTTGTCCGGTAAATATCTGGACGAGATGATGGATAAATATGACGAATCCTACGGCCCGACCTGGTGGGTATCATTGGATATGATTAAGGAAAAACTGAAGCCCCATTTTGAATGGACCGCGGTTAGGGAAGGATCTGAAATGGCGCAAGCCTTTTCAGCCGTGCAATTGTCCAGGATATTAAGCGAGGAAGAGTTCGGAAATCCTTTCAAGGCCTATGTAGGCATGAATGTCGCGCAGGTCTATGAAGTAAATCAGCGTTACGAGATCGGGCAGATCAAGGTCACCGAGCAGGAATACGAAAAATGGAAACTGTTTGCCCGGGTCGCGGGCGCAAATAATTTTCTCGATATTAAATCGGTAGACAAATCGGCGCGGGCGCCGGTTGTTGCGAAAACATCGGGCAAAAAGCGCCGTAAAAAAACTTATGCAGTGCCGAATAATTCTGAACTGAAAGCGTTGCTCGACATCTACGGCACAAAAGGCCGATTGAATAAAGGGCAGCAGGATAGGCTGTTAGCCGAAACCGGACTGAAATTTTATAATAGGGAAAGAGACGGTGTGAATGTATACGCGAAACCCTATGATGTGTTGAATACATCCATCGTTGCGACACCGGGGTTTTTCTGGAACAGAGGCTCGCCTGCGGCATCCGATGAAGAAGAAAGCAAAGGCTATCGTTTTTACGACCTGTTCCGGAGATATTTTATCGACGAAGGCATCATCGAAGACGACACGGGTGCGCAAGGCCCCATAGATCCTTGATGTTGCGATTGTATTATTTCACATTTTAGACAAATTTTTATTATAGGTGATGAGTCGCTTACAAAGTAATTGATTGATCGGGGCACAAGATTTACATTAGCCTATAAGGAAAAATCCTATGTTTAAAATTGATCAGTCTTCTTCGTTAAATTATACGGCAGACAGGGAAAGAGCGTTTGGCTCTTTTTTTCAGCGGAAGCAAACCCCGAATATTCGGCCACCAGTCGCGGACAAGCCGCATTTGCCAGCAAGTGCGGCTGAAGTCGGGCTTGTTTTTTTGGCCGCCGCTGAGCGAGGGCCGATTATAACCGAAAGCGGGACAGGGAAAGTTACTATCTCTGATCTTAAAGTTTACAGAAACAAAATTGAGGGGCCGGATTTCGGACGAGCTATTATTGTTGCGGAATATCGCACTCGAGCAGGAGAAGAGCGCACGACCTATTTTCTTTACACGCCGGAAGACAGAAGAATTCGCGAATGCACTGACGTGGTAGGAATGGGCGCCGCCGCAGGCAAGCTGGCGATGCTGCAAAAGCGAATTGAAGTTCTTGAGAACCGGAATCTAAAAGAAATCAATGACGCTATAACTAAAATCAATGAAACCGAAAGAAAGCCACAAGGTTTAAAACTGGTGCCGCTTTTAACAAAGGAAGAGACCGAGCAGGAGTTGAAAACTTTGAAGGCCAGAGAGACACTGCTTCTTGAGCAGGTCGATGTCGACAAACCCAGCAAGGCTTAAGAAAAGATCTAAGTCCCCGCCCCAAAAGTTTTTGGTGCAGGGCTGATGGCGCGCACGGTGCCGCCGCCGATCTCGAGCACGGCAATGCCGCGCTGGTTGATACCGTTCGGCAGAAAGCGGAAAATGCCGTCCACGCCCGAAAAGCCGCCGGTGTTTGTTAACGTCGCCTGCGAGAAACGCTGGCCCGGCGGCATCTGCTTAATCAGCGCTGCCGCCAGCAGCGTTGCATCGTAAGACAACGAGGCCTGTCGCGCCGGGTCGGACCCATATTTGGAGCGATAGCGGCCGGCGAAAGCGGCAAAGCCCGCGCTGTCGGGCGCGGCATACCAGCCGCCTTTTGCCAATGGGTTACGATGCAAGCGCGCATCGTCCCAGCGCCCGGTGCCGAGAAGTTTCAAATTAGCGGTTGGAATATTCGCCGTTTTCAGCGCGTCCAGCACGAGGCCGACGCCGTCCGGCCCGTCGGGAATGAACAGGGCATCGGCCTGGCGCAGCGCGGGGGCGAGACGGTTGACGGCGGCCTGCACATCTTCCTTGTTCAACGCATAACGCTCGATGCCGGTTAATCTGCCGCCCACGCGTGTCACGGCGGTGCGGAATTCCGCCTCCGCCACGGTTCCATAGGCATCGCCCGGCAGCAGCGCCGCATAAGAGCGGCGGCCTTTCAAGGATGCGAATTCGACAATGCGGCCGACATCGGCAGAGGGCAGGAAGCTTAAGAGATAAACGCCGGGGCTTGCCACATTCTCGTCCGACGAGAAGGCGATGACGGGAATGCCGGCCGTGCGCGCGGTCTGCCCCGCCGTGCTGACCGAAGAGGCGAACAGGGGACCTAAGATAATCTGCGCGCCTTCCGTGATGGCGCCTTGCGTTGCCGCCTGCGCGCCCTGTGGCGTGCCGAGATCGTCCTTGAGCAGAATTTGCGTATCCTGCGCCTGTGCTTCGGCAAGTGCCAGTTCGGCCGCAAGCCGCATGCTTTGCGCGGCCGCACCTGCATTGCCCGAACCCGAAAGCGGCAGGATCAAGGCAATCTTGTTGGCCCCTCCGCCGATCGCTTCGCCGGGAGGAAGTGCCGCCCGTTCGGATGGCATGGGCGCGCCAAAGCCGCCGAAATTCGAGCAGCCGGCCAGAAATATGGCCAAGGCCAGCCATGCATTGCGGTGCGACAGGGAGATATTGGAAATGAAGTTGGACAAGTTAAGCCTCCAGCTTTGCATTTAGCAGTTGATAGCATGGATTGCGCCATGCGAAAAAGGCTTAATGAAGGACGCGGCCGCAAAATCTTTGCCGGAGCAGGGCACAAACAGTTTCATCCTGTTCGGCCAGACCGTGCAGGTGAGCGCGCTCTATCCCGGATTGCATGTGCTGGCGACACCCATCGGCAATCTCGAGGATATTACCTTGCGCGCGCTGAAGGCGCTGGCGGGCGCTAATCGCATCGCCTGCGAGGATACGCGCGTGAGCGTGAAACTTTTGCAGCGCTACGGCATTCGCAAGCCGCTCCTGAGCTATCATGAACATAATGCGCGCCTGCAGGGAAAAAAACTGCTCGATCTGATCGAAAGCGGAGAGGCCATCGCGCTGATTTCCGATGCCGGCACGCCGCTTCTGTCGGACCCAGGCGCGCGCCTCGTTGCAGATACGCTGGCCGCGGGCTTTCGGGTGACCGCCTATCCCGGCGCGTCGGCGCTTCTGGCGGCGCTTGCGAGTTGCGGGGTTGAGAGCGAACAGTTTCATTTCAAGGGCTTTCTGCCGCCGAAATCTTCTGCGCGGCGCAAAGCGCTGACAGACATGCAATCCATTCCCGGCACGCTGGTGTTTTTTGAGACCGCGCCGCGCCTTGCCTCTTCGCTCGCCGACATGGCGGAGATTTTGGGGGAGCGGCAGGCGGCTCTCTGCCGCGAGCTGACCAAGCTGCATGAAACAATCGTGCGCGGCACGCTTGCCGGACTTGCGGCGCAATTTGGCGCAGAAAACGTCAAGGGCGAGATCGTGCTTGTCGTGGGACCATGCACGGAAAAGGAAACAAGGCAGGATATCGAGCCGCTTCTTGCGAGCGCCTTGAAAAAATATTCGCTGAAAGAAGCGGTAGCCCAGGTCGCATTGCAAAGTAAAACGCCGCGGCGCGAGGTTTACGCGCAGGCTCTCCGCATGAAGGAGAAATTATGAACCGCGTGCTTTCCCGCATGAAAGCCGAGCGCGACGGCCGTTTTGCCGAAACTTCGGCGCTGTTTCTTTTTCTGGCAAAAGGCTACTGGCCGCTAGCGCAAAGGGTAAAAACGCCGCGCGGCGAGATTGACCTGATCGTGCGGCGCGGCCGTACGCTGGTGCTGGTGGAAGTGAAAAGGCGCGCAGCACTTGAGGCGGGCCTGCATGCGGTGGGCGCGCATCAGCAGCAACGGATTATGGATGCTTTCCACTGGTGGCTTGCGCGCCATCCGCAATATGCAGACTGCGCAACGCGCTGCGACGTCGTGGTCAGTGCGCCGCGCCGGTTTCCCTGTCACATCAAGAACGCTTTTTCAGCCTGAGGTTTTTTCATGACGCTTAATGTCGCCGTGCAAATGGATCCCATCGAAAACATTCGTATCGCGGGGGATTCGACTTTCGCCCTGATGCTGGAAGCGCAGGCGCGCGGGCATGTGCTGCATTATTATACGCCGGATACTCTGGCGCTCGAGAACGGAAAACTGTTTGCGAATGTCCGAAGTATCAAGGTGCAGGACGTGGAAGGCAGCGCTGCACAACTTGGCGCGCCTGCGCGCACCGATCTTTCCGCCTTTGATGTTGTTCTGTTACGGCAGGACCCGCCTTTCGATCTCGCCTATATCACCAGCACGCATCTGCTGGAGACGTTGCAGCCGAAAGTTTTTGTCACGAATAATCCGAAAGCGGTGCGCGAGGCGCCGGAAAAAATCTTCGTGCTGCAGTTCTCGCGCTTCATGCCGGAGACGCTGATCACGCGATCGAAAGAGGATATCGAGGCGTTCAGGCGCGCGCATGGCGAGGTGGTGATGAAGCCGCTTTACGGCAATGGCGGCGCTGCCGTCTTCCATGTCGCGCGCGAGGACAAGAATTTCGGCTCTCTCTTTGACATGTTCGCAACCACGTTCCGTGAGCCGTGGGTTACGCAGAAATTCCTGCCCGATGTGAAAAAAGGCGATAAGCGCATTATCATGGTCGATGGCGAATTCGCGGCCGCGCTCAATCGCGTACCCGCAAAAGACGATATCCGCGCCAATATGGTGCGTGGCGGCGTGGCCGAACTTTCCGAGCTGACAAAGCGCGAACGCGAAATCTGCGAGACAGTCGGCCCGCATCTGCGCAAAATGGGACTGCTGTTTGCGGGCCTCGATGTCATCGACGATCATCTCACCGAAATCAACGTGACATCGCCGACCGGCCTGCGCGCGGTTGCGCGCTTAGGCGGACCCAACGTGGCGGGCATGATCTGGGATGCGGTTGAGAAGAAAAGATATGATGACCAACGACTGCCGTAATGTTATAAGGAGTTATTATGAGTATAGATTTTTCAAATTTAGATTTTCAACCATCAGGATTAAGCACCAGCAATCCCTATTTTGAGAACTTGCTGCAGGATAAGGTCCTGTGGCCGAGCGGGTCGTTCACGCAAGAGGTCAAGAATCGGCTTTTAAGCGATCTAGCAATAAGAAGACGGCTCTTTTCCAATATCGAATTTACAAAAGAACATACGGAAAATAAAATTTATGATGAAGCCACGAACGCGATAAAATATACAGGCTCTCGGGCAATTACGGATGCGCTGTTCGACAGCAGCTCTGTTCTTATAGACGCGATCAGAGATAAATTGAAAAGCGTCAAACTTCCGGAAGAAGACATCGAAAAGGCCGTTGGATACTTCATATTTGTGGCAACTGCTGCGGCCTGTATGATGGTCGATAAATCAAATTATTATTTCATAGATGGTCCGAACGATGCAAAGGCCATAAAGCTGATTAAGGATTCCGACCCTTTGGGAGTTAATGACGGGCGGCTCGGTGAAAACGATAAACCAAAATTCCTCGATTTTGTAAGCCGCGAGATACTTAAAGATGCGCAAGGTCTTATCGCAGCAATGAAATAAACCTTCATGCGTTCTGGCTTTCTTAGCCGTCCATGTTATTGTGCGCATGTTCAGAGGGCATTTTAAATGGTCGCGCGCGTCACGACGGTTGCTTTCATCGGCATGGAAGCCAAACTTGTCGATGTGCAGGTGCACATCACGCCCGGTATTGTCGCGTTCAGCATTGTCGGCCTTGCCGATAAAGCGGTTGCCGAAAGCCGCGAACGCGTACGCTCGGCGCTTTATGCTTCCGGCCTCTCCTTGCCGGCCAAGCGCATCACCGTCAATCTAGCCCCCGCAGATCTGCCGAAAGAGGGCAGCCATTACGATCTTCCCATCGCGCTCGGGTTGATGGCGGCAATGGGCGCCATTCCCGAAGATGCGGTCAACAATCATGTCGTGCTCGGCGAGCTGGCGCTGGACGGCTCGATCACGCCGGTTGCGGGCGTGCTGCCGACGGCGGTGAGCGCAAACGCGCATGACAAGAACCTGATCTGCCCGCAGGCCTGCGGTTCGGAAGCCGCCTGGGCGGGCGAAGAGATCGATATTCTGGCAGCACCGAATTTGATCGCGCTCGTCAATCATTTTCAGGGCACGCAAGTGCTCTCGAAGCCGAAGCCCGCCATTCAGCAAAACAATGTTTCGCAGCCCGATCTGCGCGATGTGAAGGGGCAGGAAACGGCGCGCCGCGCGCTCGAGATCGCGGCGGCAGGCGGGCATAATATGCTGATGGTCGGCCCGCCCGGTGCGGGCAAATCGATGCTGGCCATGCGCCTGCCCTCGCTGCTGCCGCCGCTGTCTCCGCAAGAACTTCTCGAAATTTCCATGATCGCTTCCATCGCGGGCGAACTGCCGGACGGCGCCCTGTCTTCCGCGCGGCCGTTTCGGAGCCCGCATCATTCGGCTTCCATGCCCTCATTGGTGGGCGGTGGGTTACGCGCAAAACCGGGCGAGATTTCGCTCGCGCATCACGGTGTTTTATTTCTGGACGAATTGCCGGAATTCCAACCCAATGCGCTCGATGCGTTGCGCCAGCCGCTCGAAACCGGGGAAGTCATTATTACGCGCGCGAATTATCGCGTTGGCTATCCGGCAAAATTCCAGCTGATCGCCGCCATAAATCCCTGCCGGTGCGGGCATTTCAATGAGCCGGGCTATGCCTGCCGGCGCGGCAAGAATTGCGACAGCGAGTATCAGAGCCGTATTTCCGGCCCGTTCCTCGACCGTATGGATCTGTTCATCGACGTGCCCGCCGTCAGCGCCAACGACATGCTGCTGCCGGCACCGCGCGAAGGCTCGGCCGAAGTGGCAGGCCGCGTGCAAAACGCGCGAAGGCTGCAAGCTGAGCGCTATCGCGCTTTCGGTCTTAAAAATGTATCCTTGAACGCGCATGCTCCCCAAAGCGTGATCGAGGAGGCCTGCGGCATGGATGCGGATGCCAATAAACTGCTTCATGAGGCGGCGGAAAAAATACGCCTTTCGGCGCGCGGGCTCACGCGCGTCATGCGCGTATCGCGCACGCTTTCCGATCTTGCGGGAGAAGAAAAAGTGACAAGACCTTATCTGGCCGAGGCTTTATCCTACCGGCTGCTGCACGATCGCCGTGCGCTTGCGGCCTGAAGGCAAAGATTTTTTCATGCGTCATTCCCGCAAGCTCGCAGCACCGCAGAAAGCAAGAAAAGCCATCGGTTCTGGTCGCGAAAAATTGCGCGCGGCAACCGCATGGCTGCGCGGAAAAAAATATGCGGCGCCCGAAGTGCTGGGCCGCTTAGGGGGACTGGAAGTGCGCCTTGCGCGCAATGCCGCCGAAATCCGCAAATGTCAGGCCTTGCGCTACAAGGTTTTTTACAAGGAGCAGGCCGCAAAGCCGACCGCCAAGGCGAAAATGCTGCGGCGCGACGCGGACCGGCTCGATCCGTTTTGCGATCATGTTCTCGTCATCGACAACAATGCGGAAAAGAAAAACCCGCTGTCGCGCAAGAAGCCGCGCGTGATCGGCACTTATCGCCTGCTGCGCCAGGACGTCGCCGAAAAAAACCGCGGTTTTTACAGCGAGGACGAATACGATATCCTGCCTCTGGTCCAACGCCATGGCAATTTGCAGTTTCTGGAACTGGGCCGGTCCTGCGTGCTCAAGCCCTATCGCACCAAGCGCACGGTGGAGCTTCTCTGGCACGGTATCTGGACCTATGTGCAAAAACACAATATCGGCGCGCTGGTCGGCTGCGCCTCGTTTGAGGGGACGGACCCCGAGAAACATGCGGAGGCGCTTTCCTATCTCCATCATTTTCATTCGGCAGACGAAAAATGGCACGCGCGCGCCTTGCCCGCCCGTTATGTGGACATGAACCGCCGCCCGAAGGTGGGCATCGATGTGGGCAAAACGCTTCTTCGCCTGCCGCCCCTGATCAAGGGTTATATGCGCCTCGGCGCCATGGCCGGGGAAGGGGCCGTGATCGACCATCAGTTCGGCACCATCGATGTGCTGATGATCCTGCCGGTATCCAAGATTTCCGACAAATATATCGATTATTTCGGAAACGAAACGGGCCGTTTCGGACATAACAAAGAGACTTGACGCGCGGCCCGTCCTCCGCTGGAATGGGGCATATTGAAATGGATATTTAGGGGGACAGGATGCCAGTCGAACCCATTACAAAAAGCGATTTTTGCACGCTAGGCAAGAAGTGTCAGGGTAGCGATAGTATCGATCTGGATCTTTTTGCTTTGGCATTAAAAACCAACATTAAAAACCGGCTGGATGGACAACCCATTGGCAACAATGACCAGTCCATGCAAGCTTTGGCCGACATGCTCAACGAGTACCGTGATGACTATGTAGATTGGATTGAGAAGTGCTTACGGAAGCTTGAGCTGGATTTACTGGCAGCAGAAACTAAAAAGCCAAAAAACTTCAGGAGCCAGATCAGAGGCCAGAATAGAGAGCAAGATATAAATACACCGAACAGCGTCGTCAAAAATAATAAAGAAATTTCCATCGAGGAAGCACGGCTATTCGCTAAACCGGGCTTCCCCATTCCCGACAGGCTGCATCTCTTCAATGAACTTTATATAAAAAGCCGCATACACAAAGAAAACACAGGAGAAGAGATCGAAATTTATAACCCGGGGATGGAGATGCCAAGTGAGAAGCCTGGCGCTCAGATGGCAGGAATACCTATCGAGTGGAAATATACGGTCGCCGATTTCGATCAATATATAAAACTGAAACCAAGAGTGCCCGCGTAAGTGAATAAAAATACATAACTCTAAAATTTTGAAGGTAGTCACATGAGAACTCACGCAGCATTTTTCGCAAACGCCGTTCACGCTTTCGGTGGAAGCTCTGGAGCATGAAGTAGGTAAAGAAAAAGAGGTCAACTCGTTATATTTCTCGCGCGCTTTGGATGCGGCAATCACAAAACGTGCCGGGCCTTATCCTAATGTGAATAATTTGCTGGAAGGCGAATACAGTAATTTGCTCAAGAAATATATAAACGAATTTCAGCCGGAACATATCAAGGCGTTCGAAACCTATCTGAAATACGGCGGGTTTCAGAATATCACAGTCGATGGCAATTTTACCCCGGATGAAGTAACGAGCTTGCGCGGGACCATCAGGCCGCGAGGTAGCGGGTCAAGCGCTGCGGATACGATCCATCAGTTTTATGCCTACGTTATTTTTAAGGAAAAAATCAAAGCTCAAAATGCGGGAACCGACGAAGTTGCGCCCATAACTGCAAACGATATCAGGATCGACGAAGTCGAGCACGGCTACGACTTCGCAGCGAGATTCACGGTCGAAGAGTATAAGAAATTCATCACATCCGACTGGAAAATCCAGCCGGCCAAAGTCTAGCATTTTAATCAAGTTGCGATTGTGTGCCTTGGTGTTTGCGCTATTATTGGGTCAATAGGCAATGGGATATATGATGATCGATCATTCTGTTTCAACAAACTATCTGTCGACAAAACTGCTCGATATCGACGGCGACGGCAGCCCAGATACTTTCACGGCAGAATTACAGGTATATAAGGGAAAGATCGTTCACATTTCTTATTCCGCCGAGCTTGGCTCCGGGGGCAAGGTCGATGAAGCGACACTGATGGTCAAATATGGCCTGAAGGCCGATGAAAACTTTCCAAATTGCGTTCGTTTATCGGCGGATTTTGCGGTGAATGGTCAGTTCGATCATGCAAAGGATGAGATCAAATTCGCTCCCACCATTTATAACGAGAATGGAGCAGACCATTTGGGTGCGGTTTTCTTTGCCGAGCTTGCCAGGCAATCCGAAAGCGAGAAGGCGTTGAAAACACTATATAGCCAGCTTGCCAGGAGTTGGGATGTGAACGGAAAAAGTAATTATTTCAAGGCCGACATTACGCAAGACGGTCAGCCGGAAGATATTGTCACGAATTATCTGGGCGAAGACAGAATATCCATTCGCGTCAGAATGTAATTCAGATCGCTTCCACGCCCTGCACGTCCGGCAAAAAATGCCGCAGCAGGTTTTCGATACCGTGCTGCAAGGTGACGGTGGAGGAAGGGCAACCCGCGCAGGCGCCGCGCATATGCAGATAGACGATGCCGTCGCGATAGCCCTTGAACGTAATGTCGCCGCCGTCGCCCGCCACCGCAGGCCGCACGCGTGTCTCAAGAAGTTCCTTGATGGTTGAGACCGTATCGGCATCCTTTTCGTCGAAGAATTCTTCGCCCGTGTCCGCAGGTGCCGTGTTTTCTTCCAGAAGCGGCCGGTTCGAGAGATAATGGCTCATGATTGCGCCCAAAATTGCAGGCTTCAGATGCGGCCATTCCTGATCCTGCGCCTTGGTGACGCTGATGAAATCCGCGCCGAAATAGACGCCGCGCACGCCTTCAATCTCGAAGAGCTCGTGCGCGAGCGGAGAAATGCCTGCCTCTTCCTTGCTGCGAAATTCGCGCGTGTCATTTTCAAGCACGGGCTTGCCGGGCAAGAATTTCAGGGTCGCCGGGTTCGGGGTGGCTTCGGTTTCGATGAACATAGGAAGATAATGGCGATGCGGTTGCGCAAGATCAAGAGGTCAGAAGCCCGACAATTCTCTTTGTCTGGGCCAGAATCGGTGCGGCGAGGGCTTCCGCGCGTGCGGCGCCCTCATAAAGCGCCTTGTCGATTGCCGCCTTGTCGGCCAGCAGCGCGTTCATTTTTTCGGTAATTGGCGCGAGCTTGGCAATTGTAAGTTCTTCAAGTGCCGATTTAAAAGTCGAAAACTGGCCGCCGCCGAATTCGCGCAACACATCGGCTTTGGCGCGCCCCGCAAGGGCTGCGAAAATACCGACCAGGTTGTCCGCCTCCGGGCGGCCGCTCAGTCCGGCTTCCTCGGACGGCAGCGCATCCGGATCTGTGCGGGCCTTGCGTATTTTTTGCGCGATGGTGTCCGCATCGTCGGTGAGGTTGATGCGCGAATAGTCGGACAGATCGGACTTCGACATTTTTTTTGTACCGTCGCGCAAGCTCATCACGCGTGGCACCGGCCCGGTGATCAGGGGCTCGGGCAGCGGGAAGAACTGCTCGGGCAGCTGCAGCTCGGCAAGGCGCGCGGCATAGTCGTTGTTGAATTTTTGCGCGATATCGCGCGCAAGTTCGAGATGCTGCTTCTGGTCCTCGCCCACCGGCACATGCGTCGCGCGATAGGCGAGAATATCGGCTGCCATCAGCACGGGATAGGCGTAAAGGCCGATGCTTGCATTCTCGCGGTCCTTGCCTGCTTTTTCCTTGAACTGCGTCATGCGGTTGAGCCAGCCGAGCCGCGCCGTGCAGTTGAGGATCCAGGCCAGTTCGGCATGCGCCGAGACGCGGCTCTGGTTGAACAGAATATGCTTTTTGGGATCGATGCCGCAGGCGAGCACGATGGCAGCCGTCTGCCGCACGCTGTCTTCCAGCGCTTTCGGGTCCTGCCATATCGTGATCGCGTGCAGGTCGACGATGCAATAGAGGCATTCGTGCTGCTCCTGCAGCTTCACCCAGTTCACGATCGCCCCCAGATAATTGCCAAGATGCACATGGCCTGTGGGCTGGATGCCGGAAAGAACGCGCGATGTTTGTGTCATGATTGTTATGGTTTCAGATCTCGAGCGAAGGCGGCGCTTCCCCTTTACGCAAGCGCCGCGCTTTCAGAAAATTGGCAATCGCCGCTTTGTCAAGGCCGCCAAGCGCATAAACGCCGCCCACATAGATTATAAAACCGCCGCCGCACAGGATCGAGAGGGCCAGGAATTTCGTAAACAGGCCATGCGCTTGCCCCATATAGGGGCTGGCATACATATCGCCAAAAACAAGGGCCGCGCCCATCAGCAGGCTGGCTGTGCAGATGGCGGCAAGGCGGCGTGCGAGCTGCGCGTCTGCCTGAAAGCTGCGCTGCCGCCAGAGGAGGAGCAGCAGCAAAAGCGCATCCACCCAGCCTGCGATCACGGTGGCAAGCGCAATCCCGGCGGGGCCGAGCGGTTTGAACAAAAGAAGCGAAAAAATCACATTCGTGGTCGAGCTAATGAGCGCCACCAGCATCGGCCGTTTCGTGTCCTCGCGCGCAAAGAAAGCGGGCGAAAGCACTTTCGTCAGCACGAAGGCGGGCAGGCCGAAGGCGAAGGCGGCAAGCACGCTGCCGACGACGGCGGTGTCTGAGGGGCCGAAGGCGCCACGCTCGAACAGGCCTGCAATAATGCTGTGCGGCACGCAGGCTAGTGCCACGGCCGCGGGCAATGTCAGCAGCATGGAAAATTCGAGCGCGCGGTTTTGCGTGGCAAGAACGTGGCTGTCGCCCAGTTTCATCTGTTTCGAAAGCTCGGGCAGCAGCACAACGCCGATCGCAACGCCCACCATGCCGAGCGGGAACTGGTAGATGCGGTCTGCATAATAAAGCCAGGCGACGGCGGCTGGCATGGATGAGGCGATCATCGTGCCGATCACGAGATTGATCTGCGTGATGCCGCCTGCGACCACGCCGGGAATACCGAGCGTGAGCAGGCGTTTCACGCCGGGCGTCAGGCGCGGCCATTTGATGCGCAGGGCGAGATGATGACGCTTTAAAATATAGGCCAGCAGGCCCACCTGCGCAAAACCGGCGATGAAAACGGCCCAGCACAGAAAAATCCCCGCTTCCTTCGTGCCCGCAAGGCCAAGCATGCCGGCTGTCACGAGCGATGCGCTCAGGATCGCGTTGAGAAGTAGCGGTGCCCAGGCGGCAAAACCGAATTTCGCATTGCTGTTGAGCACGCCGCCCAAAATGGCCAGCACCGACATGCACAAAAGATAAGGAAAGCAGATGCGGGTATAGACGACGGTCAGCGAAAATTTTTCAGGGTCTGTGGTAAAGCCCGGCGCCAGAATATCGACGAGGAGCGGCATGGCCATCATCATGAGGCCGGAGAAAACGGCCAGCGACCAGAACATGACGCCGAGGATATCCTCGGCGAAGGCTTTGGCTGCTTGTGCGCCATCCTGGTCGAGCTTCTTCGCATAAAGCGGCACGAACGCCGCGTTGAACGCGCCTTCCGCAAACAGGCGGCGGAAAAGATTGGGCAGGCGGAAGGCGACGACGAAAGCATCGGCCACAGGGCCTGCACCCAATGTGGAGGCAACGAGCACATCGCGCACGAAGCCCATGACGCGGCTTGCGGCGGTGGCAATGCCGACATTCAATACGTTTTTGACGAGGCTCATCTCTAATTCTTCCCCCCTGAAAGGGGGGAAGTTAGATGGGGGGTCATATTACAGTCCTTTCTTGAAAAAAGTTCTTGCCAAGGCGATATCAACCCTCCCCCTTTCTGGGGGAGGGAAATTTTTGAATCAAATTTCATTACTTGCCTGCTTCAGTTTATAAAGCGTTTCCAGCGCTTCTTTCGGCGACAGCGCATCGGGGTTCAGCTCTTCAAGAAGCGAAAGCGCCGGGTTTTTCTTTTCCGCTCGCGGCTCACGCGTGAACAATGGCAGGTCCTGCGCGAGTTTTGCCATTTTCGGGGCGCGATCGCTTGCCTCCAGCTGGTCCAGCACATCGCGGGCGCGGGCGATCACGGCAGCCGGAAGGCCTGCGAGTTTTGCCACCTGAATGCCGTAAGAACCGTCCGCGACGCCGGCTCCCACTTCATGCAGGAAAACGACATCGCCCTGCCATTCCTTCACCAGCATCGTCATGGTGTGCAGGCGGGCCAAGCGTGCCGTCAGCGCGGTCAGTTCGTGAAAATGCGTGGCGAACAGCGCGCGGCATTGATTGATATCGTGCAGATGTTCGATTGATGCCCAGGCGATGGAAAGGCCGTCGAAAGTGGCGGTGCCACGGCCGATTTCATCGAGGATGACTAATGAGCGCGCGGTCGCCTGATTAAGGATTGCCGCCGTCTCGATCATTTCGACCATGAAGGTCGAGCGTCCGCGCGCCAGATCGTCGGCAGCACCCACGCGGCTGTAAAGCTTGTCGATGACGCCGATATGCGCAGACCGCGCCGGGACGAAAGATCCCATCTGCGCGAGAATGGCGATCAGCGCATTCTGTCTTAAGTAAGTCGATTTGCCCGCCATATTCGGGCCGGTGAGCAGCCAGATGGCGCCGGCGTCTTCCCCGTCCTGCGCGCTCAGATCGCAATCATTGGCGATGAAAGCCGGCTGCTTGTGCGCCAAAAGTGCGGCCTCGACGACAAGATGCCGCCCGCCTTTAATGGAAAAAGCCAATGAATTGTCGACAACGGGGCGTGTCCAGCCATGGCACGCCGCGAGTTCGGCAAGCGCCGACACCACATCGAGTGCTGCAATTGCGCTCGACGCGGCCTTGAGAACTATTTCTTGCGCAAGAATTTTATCGCGCAGTTCATCGAAGATTTTTTCCTCAAGCGCCTGCGCCTGATCCGCCGCGCCGAAAATGCGGCCCTGGATTTCGTTCAGCTCGTTGGTGGAAAAGCGCGCCTGGTTCGCCAAGGTCTGGCGATGGAAAAAAATCTGAGTGAGCGAACCGCTGCGCATGCGTTCGGCATATTGCACACCAACTTCGATGAAATAGCCGAGGATGTTGTTGTGCTTGACCTTCAGCGTCTTGATGCCGGTCTGCTCGATATAGCGCTGTTGCAGATCGAGGATCAGTTTTTGCGCGCTGTCGCGATAGTCGCGCTGCTGATCCAGTTCAGCCGAATAGCCAGATGCTATGAAATTGCCGTCGCGCTTGAAGACGGGCAGCTCGTCGCTCAAAGCGCTGCTTAAAAGATCGTGCAGTGCGGGCGCAGGCCGGTTCAGTTCCAAAAGCGCTTCTTCGATAAGGACGATCGTGTCCATTTCGGGCGCGGTTTCGAAAAGACATTTCAGGGCTTCCATGCCGCTCAAACCTGCCAGAACCTGTCCCAGATCGCGCGGCCCGGCGCGATTGAGGCTCAGGCGCGAAAGCGCGCGCGGCATGTCGGGTATCCGCCGCAGAATATCGCGTAAGCGCTCGCGCAGCGATGCATTTTCGACAAAAATACCGATCGCGTCGAGCCGCTGGTTGATCCGCTCGATATCGGTCAGCGGCGCGCAAAGCTGGGTGTTGAGCAGCCTGCTGCCCGCAGCCGTGCAGGTGGTATCGAGCAAAGCAAGCAGCGAGCCTTTCTTTTCGCCCGCAAGCGTGCGGCTGAGCTCGAGGTTGAGGCGCGCGGAAGGGTCGATCTCCATGAAGCGCGTGCGCGCCTCGCGTGCAGGCGGCGACAGGGCCGGCCTTGCGCCGCGCTGCGTGCGCTCGACATAGGACAACACAAGGCCCGCAGCCGAAAGCTCGGCGCGCGAAAAACGCCCGAAGCTGTCAAGTGTCTGCACTTTGAAAAATTCCTTGATGCGCCGCTCGGCTGCGGCACTGTCGCCGAAAACGGAAGGGAGCGGCGTCAGCGCGGTTTTCGTTCCCAATGAGGCGCGTATGGCTTTATCGTCATAGAGCGTATCGGTAAGAAGAATTTCTTTCGGCGAAATACGCACCACATCGCTTTCCAGCATGTCGGATGTGGTTTCCGAAAGATGGAAATCGCCGGTCGAAATATCGATCCAGGCAAGGCCGTAAGTTTCCGCTTCTCCCGTGCGGCAGATAGCCAGCAGATAATTCGCTTCCGAGCGGTCGAGAAGTTTTTCTTCCGTGATCGTGCCGGGGGTAACGAGGCGCACGACATCGCGTTTCACCACCGCCTTGGCGCCGCGCTTCTTGGCTTCGAGCGGATCTTCGAGCTGCTCGCATACCGCAACGCGATGACCTAAGCTTATCAGTTTTTGCAGATAATCGTCGGCAGCATGCACGGGTACACCGGCCATGGGAATGTCTTCGCCCTTGTGCTTGCCGCGTTTGGTGAGCGTCAGCCCCAGCGCGCGGGAAGCGGCAACCGCATCGTCGAAGAACAGCTCATAAAAATCGCCCATGCGGTAGAAAAGCAGGCAATCGGGGTTTGCGTTCTTGATCTCGATATATTGCGCCATGGCCGGTGTCGGCGCGTCGTTGGCGGGTTCCATGAGGCCTTCGAACAAAGCGGGGGCTAGAGCTTGGGGCATGGCGTCTCTTAGCAAAGAAATTCTGCTTTTGCACAGCTTGTTTGGGCCTTCCGTCCCCGATATGCTCGCTTGCAATTTTATTTCAGGAAAACACGCCATTCATGAGCAAGCCGCCAAAACCCGCAAATCTGCGCCCCGTCATCACCGATCAGGAAGCGCTCCAGTTCCATGCGCAGGGCCGTCCCGGCAAGCTCGAGGTGGTGCCCACAAAGCCCATGGCGACGCAGCGCGATCTGTCGCTGGCCTATTCGCCAGGGGTCGCCGTTCCGGTGCGGGCGATCGCCAACGACCCGGCGCGCGCCTTCGACTATACGGCGCGCGGCAATATGGTGGCGGTGATTTCGAACGGCACGGCAATTTTGGGGCTCGGCAATCTCGGCGCGCTCGCCTCAAAGCCGGTGATGGAAGGCAAGGCCGTGCTGTTCAAGCGCTTTGCCGATATCGATTCCATCGATCTCGAGGTCGGGACCGAGGATGTGGACGAGTTCGTTAACTGCGTGCGCTTTTTGGGGCCGTCTTTCGGCGGTATCAATCTCGAGGACATCAGGGCGCCGGACTGTTTCATCATCGAGCAGCGGTTGCGCGAGATCATGGACATTCCCGTGTTCCACGACGACCAGCACGGCACGGCGATTATTTCGGCCGCGGGGTTGACGAATGCGGCCCTGCTCACCGGGCGCGATTTCAAGAGCATGAAGATCGTTGCGAACGGGGCGGGAGCTGCCGGCATCGCCTGTATCGAACTGCTCAAGGCGATGGGCGTGCCGCATGACAATATCATCCTGTGCGACACGAAAGGCGTCGTCTATCAGGGCCGAAAAGAGGGTATGAACCAGTGGAAATCCGCGCATGCCGTGAAAACGCAATTGCGCACGCTGGAGCAGGCCCTGAAAGGCGCCGATGTTTTCCTTGGCCTCTCTGTAAAGGATGCGCTGAATGCGAAGATGGTTGCCGGCATGGCAAAAAATCCGATCATTTTCGCCATGGCCAATCCCGATCCCGAAATCACGCCCGAGGAAGTGGCGCTGGTGCGCAATGACGCAATCGTCGCTACGGGCCGCTCCGACTATCCCAACCAGGTGAATAATGTTCTGGGCTTTCCCTATATTTTCCGCGGCGCGCTCGATGTGCGCGCAACCCAGATCAACGAGGCGATGAAGATCGCGGCGGCGGAAGCGCTGGCCCAGCTCGCGCGCGAGGATGTGCCGGACGAGGTAGCGGCGGCCTATGAAGGCTTCCGCCCGCGTTTCGGCCCGCAATATATCATTCCCGTGCCGTTCGATCCGCGCCTGATTTCGGCCATTCCCCCGGCCGTTGCGAAAGCGGCCATGGACAGCGGCGTTGCACGCAAAGCCATTCCCGACATGCAGCGCTATACGCTGGAGCTTGCCTCGCGGCGCGATCCTATCGCGTCCACCTTCCAGCGTATCTTTGAGCATGTGCGCCGCCACCAACGCCGCGTCGTGTTCGCCGAAGGCGAGGAGGAGCAAGTCATCCGCGCCGCGCAAAGCTATGTGGCGAACGGGCTCGGCACCGCCATTCTGGTCGGGCGCGAGGAGCGCATTCAGGCCGTGGCCGAGGCCGTCGGCATCGAGCTGAAGGACGGCATCGAGGTTATCAATGCGCGGCTGTCCGAGAAAAATTACATGTATGCGCAATTTCTTTACGCGCGGCTGCAGCGCGAGGGTTTCCTGTTTCGCGATTGCCAGCGTCTCGTGAACAACGACCGCAACGCTTTCGCGGCAAGTATGCTGGCGCTCGACGATGCCGATGCGATGGTCACGGGGGTTACGCGCAAGACCTCCATCGCGCTTCAGGAAGTGCTGCGCGTGATCGATGCCAAGCCCGGCCACCGCCTGATCGGCGCATCACT
The DNA here is from genome assembly GCA_963714065.1 of uncultured Alphaproteobacteria bacterium. Taxonomy (GTDB): domain Bacteria; phylum Pseudomonadota; class Alphaproteobacteria; order Rhizobiales; family UBA4765; genus JAZKID01. The sequence goes on from OY970226.1 coordinate 1,335,160, forward strand.
GGTGCTGGCGCGCGGGCGCACCGTGCTGGTCGCCGACACAATGATGACGGAAATGCCGAACGCGCAGGAACTTGCCGATATCGCAACGGAAGCGGCGGGCACGGCCCGGCGTTTAGGTTATGAGCCGCGCGTGGCGCTGCTTGCCTTTTCGTCTTTCGGCCATCCGCCGGCCGAGCGTTCGAAAACCATTCAGGAAGCCGTGCAGATTCTGGAGCAGCGCCGTGCCGATTTCGAATTCGACGGCGAGATGGGCGCCGATGTCGCGCTGGATCGGGACCTGATGAGCGCGAACTATCCCTTCTGCCGCCTGACAGGGCCTGCCAATGTGCTGATCATGCCGACCTTCCACGCCTCGTCGATTTCGACCAAATTGCTGCAGACGCTGGGTAGCGCCACCGTCATCGGGCCCATTCTTGTCGGCCTCTCGAAGCCGGTGCAGATCGTGCATCTGAGCGCGCGCGATTCGGAAATCGTCAACGCGGCAGCGCTCGCGGCCTATGATGTGGGTGGGTGAGGAGCGGTTGCGCGTTAGCGCGATAAATCGCTCCAGTGGAGCGATTTAAGCGACGAACGCCTGAGCGCAAGCGAAGGCCGGATATAGGATTATAAATGACAACCCTCATCATCGACACTTCGCTTCACTGCGCGCAGGCCGCGCTGTTCGACAATGAGCAATGCCTTGCGCAACTTTCCCGTACGGGAGACCGGCAGGCCGAAATTCTTTTGCCGCTCTTGCAGGACATTCTGCAAGAGGCGCGGCTCGACTGGAAAAATATTTCTGAAATTGTGGTCACGCTGGGTCCCGGCGTTTTTACCGGCATCCGCACCGGCCTTGCGGCGGCACGCGCCTTGCGGCTGGCGCTCGATATTCCTGTTAAAGGCGTCGGCTGTCTGCACGTGCTTGCCGCGATGGCTAAGAAGAAAAGCGAGCCTGTCTTGGCGCTGATCGATGCGCATAAGGGCGAGGCCTATGCCCAGTATTTTACAGCCAGTCTCATGCCGCAAGCGCAACCCTGGCTTCTGAAAATGAACGATATCGAGACATACGCGAAGAAAGCCGCGCAGATCGTCGCCTATCCGCCCGCTTTTGCCAAAAGCGTCAAGGATACGCAGGTGATCGAAAAACTCGATCTCGAAAAAGCGAAATTATGCGCAAATCTTCTTCCGCTCGAGCCGTTGCCGCTTTATGTGCGCGCGCCTGACGCGATCCCGCAAACGAAAACGCTCTTGAGGCGTGCATGAAATTCTTAAGACGCCGCCGCCTGAATCGCAGCTTCGTCGTCAAGCTGCGCATGTCTGACGCGCATGCGCTCTCAAACCTGCATGCGCGCTGCTTTCCTCACCCGTGGACCGCGCAGGATTTCGAAACGCATATGGCGCAACCCGGCAATTATGCCTATGGCCTGAAAATCGGCGAGACCTTGCTTGGTTTTCTTCTGATGCGTTTTGCGGCCGACGAGGCGGAAGTGCTGACGGTTGCCGTGTATCCGAAATGGCAGGGCTTAGGCATCGGCGAGCGGCTGATGATGTATGGTTTCAGCCAGGGGCTTGCGCAGGGGACCTTGCGCTGCCATCTCGAAGTCGAAAGCGCCAATCGGGCGGCGATCAGGCTTTATGAAAAGCTCGGCTTTGCCGAGACGGGGCGGCGCGCGCATTATTACAGGGCTTCGAATGGCGGCGATGCCGTCCTCATGGCGCGCGATCTGGATTAAGTCATGATCAGGCCCGTTCTCAGTCTTGCCTGTCTTGTTCTCTGGGGGTTGTTGCTTGCGCCCTTCCAGTGGCTGTCGGTGAAACTCAACCTGAAAACGCAACTGCTCATTCCCGTTCTGTTTCATCGTTATGGATTGCCGATGATCGGTGTGAGGGTCAGGCAGGTGGGGCAGGCGGCCGATATGCGGCCGCTGCTGATCTGCTCCAATCATGTATCCTGGCTCGATATTCCCGTGCTCGGCAGCTTGCTGCCTTTGAGTTTCGTGTCCAAGGCGGATGTGGGGCGCTGGCCGGTTTTCGGGACCTTGGCGCGGTTGCAGCGCTCCGTCTTTATCGATCGCGGCAGGCGCGCCGCCACGCAAGGCGCTACCCATGAGATCGTCGAGCGTTTGAATGCCGGCGAAATCATGGTGATTTTTCCCGAAGGCACGACGGGCGACGGCAATCATATTCTGAAATTCCGCTCCTCGCTGCTCGGCGCCGTGCAGCAGGCCATGTTCGACCGGCTTTTCATCCAGCCCGTCTCCATCCGCTATCGCGGCCTGCACGGCCTACCGATGGGACGCGGCTTTCAACCCTATGCCGCCTGGTATGGCGACATGGATCTCGTGCCGCATTTTCTCGATATTCTTAAACTCGGTGCCATCGAGGTCGAGGTGCAATTCGGCGAGGCTTATGCCCTTGCACCGGATCGGGACCGCAAGGAAATGGCCGCCGAGGCCGAGAAGGCCGTGCGCGATTTGCATAATGGTCTTAAGCCTAAGGAAGATGCTCGCGAAGGTGCTGGCGCGTGAGATAAGCGGTTGAGCGCATCTCCATCAGCCGCGAGGCCGTGCGCGGATAGGCTTCCGCTTCATGCCCGTCCATGTCTTCCATCAGCGCGAGCGGCTCGGCTTCGGCCGAGGCGATCAGTTTCACGCCGTTATCGTAGAGGATATCGATCAGGTTGATGAAACGGCGTATTGCATTGCGCTGCTTCAAGTAAAAACAGGGAATGGCTTCGATAAAAATCGTATGAAAATCGGCGGCAAGTTCGAGATAGTCTTCGGCGCCAAGCGGCGCTTCGCATAGATCGGCGAATGTAAAACGGCAGGCGCCGGAAACGGTGCGCGGCACGCGCAGGCTCCGCCCCTTGAAGTTCAGATACATGCCATATTCGCGCTGCCCCTGTACGCAGCTTCTCCATGCGGCGTCGAATTTCTGCTTGGCATCCTCACCCGTAAAATATACGCCGCTCTTTTCCAGTTTTTCCAGGCGGAAATCCTTTTTGGCATCGAGCCGCACGATATCCATTTTCTCTTTGAGAAGTGCGATAAAAGGATCGAAATGGGAATGGTTCAGCCCGCCTTTGTAAAGATCGTCGGGCGGCATGTTGGATGTGGCGACAACGACGGTGCCGCGCGCAAAAATCTGCGTGAACAGGCGGCTTAAAATCATGGCATCCGCCACGTCCGTCACTACCATTTCGTCGAAGCACAAGAGGCGCGATTCGGCTGCAAGCTCGTTTGCAACCTTGAGCAGCGGGTTGTCCGTGCCTTTCCCGCGTTCCTTGAAAATCCGCGCATGCACGTCGCGCATGAAAGCATGAAAATGCGCACGCCGCTTTCTCCTGATCAGCAGGGATTCGAAAAACATATCCATCAGCATGGTCTTGCCGCGGCCGACCGGCCCCCAGATATAAAGTCCGCGCGGCGCGGGAACGGCAGGCCCGAAAAAAGTCCGGAGCAGGCTGCGCCGTTCTTTTTTCAGGAATGTGGCAAGCAGCCTGTTCAGGCGTTCGGCGACATCGTGCTGCGCCGCGTCGTTCTGAAGTTTCCCGGAGGCGATAGCCTGGTTATATGCTTTCAGAAGGGGCATCAGCGCGAGAGCACAATATCGGACCCGGAAGGCATGCGGCCCTCGAAGCGGTCCCGGTTCTTGATTTTTAGAAGAATAACCGGCGCGCTTTTGTCGTCGGTTAGGAGAATGGATGTGCTGCGCAACCGCCAGCCCGTCACGCGCTGCAGGTCCTCGGCGGTGCAGCCGTAAACATAGGCGGGATAACCATAAGGGCTTTTCGACACTTCAAGCGTCAGCTGGCAATCGCCGCTCATGGCCGGGCTCGAGATCGTCCAGTCGCCGGCCAGGTTTTCCGGTTTGAGGCCGAACGGTTTTTCCTGCGCATGTGCGGCGCTTGCAAATAAAATGACGGCAAGGATGAGGCTGCGTTTCATTCAACCCATCGTCGGAATAACGAAGCTGGCGCCTTCTTTTACGCCGGACGGCCAGCGCGAGGTGACGGTTTTGGTTTTCGTATAGAAGCGTATGGAATCCGGCCCATGCTGGTTGAGGTCGCCGAAACCGGAGCGCTTCCAGCCGCCAAAGGTGTGATAGGCGAGTGGCACGGGGATCGGCACATTCACGCCGACCATGCCGGTATTGACGTTTGATACGAAATCGCGCGCCGTATCGCCGTCGCGCGTGTAGATCGCAACCCCGTTGCCATATTCGTGCGAGCTCGCCAGCGCCAGCGCTTCTTCGTAGGTTTCCGCGCGGGCGATGCAAAGCACGGGACCGAAAATTTCTTCCTTGTAGATTTTCATATGCGGCTTGACGTGGTCGAACAGGCAGCCGCCCATGAAATTGCCGTTCTCATATCCCTGCAGCTTGAAGCCGCGCCCGTCGACGACGAGTTTGGCGCCCTCGGTAACGCCGGCATCGACATAGGCGCGCACTTTTTCCAGATGCGCGCGGGTGACGAGCGGCCCATAATCGGCCTGCGGGTCTGTCGAGATGCCGACTTTTAGGCCCTCCACGCGCGGAATAAGTTTTTTGACGAGATTGTCGGCCGTGGCCTTGCCGACCGGCACGGCAACTGAAATCGCCATGCAGCGCTCGCCGGCCGAGCCGTAACCAGCGCCGACCAGCGCATCCACCGTCTGCTCCATATCGGCATCCGGCATGATGATCATGTGGTTTTTGGCGCCGCCGAAACATTGCGCGCGTTTGCCCCGCTGCGCGCAGGTCTCGTAGATATATTGCGCAATCGGACTTGAGCCGACAAAACCCACCGCCATCACGCGCGGGTCGTTCAAAATCGTATCGACGGCTTCCTTGTCGCCGTTGACGACATTCAGGATGCCGGGCGGCAGGCCTGCCTCCAGCATCAGCTCGGCAAGCCGCAGCGGCACGGAAGGGTCGCGCTCGGAAGGTTTCAGGATAAAGGCATTGCCGCAGGCGATGGCGGGTGCGAATTTCCACATCGGGATCATGGCCGGAAAATTGAACGGCGTGATGCCGGCAACCACGCCGAGCGGCTGGCGCAGCGAATACATGTCGATCCCCGGCCCGGCACTTTCGGAAAACTCGCCCTTGAGCAGATGCGGAATGCCGCAGGCAAATTCCACCACTTCGAGCCCGCGCTGGATGTCGCCTGTGGCATCGGCAATCGTCTTGCCGTGTTCGGAAGACAGAAGCCTGGCCAGTGCGGGGATTTCCTTGTTCAGAAGTTCGAGGAATTTCATCAGCACGCGGGCGCGTTTTTGCGGGTTCTGGGCAGCCCAGGCGCCTTGTGCTGCTTGCGCATTACCGATGGCGGCCTCGACCTCCGCCTTGCTTGCCAGTGCGACCTTGGCCTGTACCTCGCCGGTATTGGGATCGAATATATCGCCAAAACGATTCGACTGCCCCGCAATCCGCTTGCCGCCGATAAAATGGCCGATCTGACGCATAATTCCTTCCCTTCCGTCGTCATGCGCGGGCTTGACATCACAAATCGGATACATCCGACTTGTGGTATCAAGTCCGGCAATGACTAATACTAGCTAGCCTTATCGGCCAAAACCTTCAACTTGTCGCTAATTTGGTCATCTTTGACGCCTTCAGGTTAACTAGCATCAAAGAATTCGGGGCCCTGCGATATTTGTTTACGAATTGGCAGAGAGCTTATGCCAGTTTGGCGAGGTTGACTCGTATAAAGAGAATTTGAGCTGTGGCCGGATCCGTTTACAAACTTCACCCTGCTGAATTTGCAGATTATTTCAAGCACTTGACGCGTCTCGACGCGGCCGGGCGCAAGGAACGCTTCAAGGGTGGGGCTGACGACGCCTCATTGCAGGCGCATGCGCTGCGCCTTGCCATTTCCGAAACCATCGTGCTCGGCACGCGCCTCGACGGCGATTTGCGCGCCAGCGTGGAACTGATTCCAAGCCAGAGCGGACAGACCGCGACGGCTGCCGTGATGGTCGAGCCGCTCTATCGCGGGCACGGGATCGGCCGCAGGCTTCTCGAAGAAGCCATGACCGTCAGCCGGCCTTTGGGAATTCGTTCGCTTTTATTCGATGTCAACCCGACGAACGAGGCCATGGTGCATCTGATTGCATCGCTCGGCGCGCAGCCGACATCGCAAAAAGGCCTCTTTACTCTCAACTTGGAGCGCCGCGCCGCGCCGCGCGAAGAACAGACCGCCGCTTCCAATATCCCCAATCCCAGTATTTCCATAAAAACGGCGTAAGCGGTTTTACTCATAAAGACAAAGCGTCAGCGGCGCGCCGAGAGAGCGCTCTTCTTTCAAAATCAAACCATGCGCGCGCAATATATCGTCGGCGCTGCGATGATCCGTGCAATCGCGAAAAAGCTTTTTGCCCTCAATAAGGCGCAGGCCTTTCACACGCGTCAGGTGAAAACAGGCAAAGCCGAGTACCCAGCAAGCCTCAATCACATGCGCGCCGCCCGGCACGGCAACGCGGCCGCCATGCGGCAGGATTTTTTGCAATGCTTCCTTTAAGGTAAGCTTTTCAGGGTTGAGAAAATAAACGTTTTCTTCCAGCATTAGCCCGTCTGACTTCGATGTCAGTACGAGGCGCGAGCGCGAGGACATGTTCGGAAACATGCGATGCGCGATGCTACCCATCACGACAAGCTGCGCCTTGTTTAGTTCTTCCTGAAAATATTTCTGGTCGGCCGGATATTTCAGCGCATCCGGAATTTCATCGCGCAGATCGGCGATGATGTCGTCGTCGCTGGCGATCGCGTAGCCGTGAAGTTCATATTTAAGTACTGGCTTCATTTAATTTGTCATTCGCGCTGCGCGCTCATTTATGGCGTAACCATGGAGTTGAAAGGACCGTTGCATCCGTGTCATCCTGAGCACCCGGATCATGCCTCCGGCATGTCCGAGTATAAACTCCGCAAAGGATCTCTTCATTTGTCATACGCGGGCTTGACCCGCGTATCCATCATAAATTTTAAAAGAGGGATTGCGTAGGAACTTGGCGAAGCCAAGTTCCTTAAAGTTTAATACCATAAGTCGGATATATCCGACTTATAGTGTCAAGCCCGGCAATGACGAAAATAAGATTCTTCACTTCGCTCAGTATGACAATACAGCCGGTTTACGCCTCCCGCTCCACCATCTTCTTCTTGATTTCGGCGATGGCCTTGGCGGGGTTCAGACCTTTCGGGCACACCTGCGCGCAGTTCATAATCGTGTGGCAGCGGTAAAGCTTGAACGGGTCTTCAAGCGCATCGAGCCGCTCGTCCATCGCCTCGTCGCGCGAATCCGAAATCCAGCGATAGGATTGAAGAAGGGTTGCCGGCCCCAGATAACGCTCGGCATTCCACCAATAGGACGGGCACGAGGTGGAGCAGCAGGCGCATAAAATACATTCGTAAAGTCCGTCGAGCTTTTCGCGATCGTTTGGCGATTGCAGCCGTTCTTTTTCGGGCGTCGGCGACGCGCTTTTCAGCGACGGCTGAATGGAGGCATATTGCGCATAGAACAGCGTGAGATCGGGCACGAGGTCCTTCACCACTTTCATATGCGGCAGCGGATAGATTTTGATGACGCCTTCGATCTCGTCCATGCTTTTCGTGCAGGCAAGCGTGTTGGCGCCGTCGACATTCATCGAGCAGGAGCCGCAAATGCCTTCGCGGCACGAGCGACGGAAAGTGAGCGTCGGGTCGATCTTGTTCTTGATATAGATGATCGCGTCCAGCACCATCGGCCCGCAATCGTCGGGATCGATGAAATAGGTATCGACGCGCGGGTTCACGCCGGTTTCGGGATCGAAGCGGTAGATGCGAAATTCGCGCAATCTGGCTGCACCCTTCGGTTTCGGCCACGTCTTGCCTGCCGTAATTCTGGAATTTTTCGGCAAGGTCAGCGCAACCATGGGGGTCAACCTTTCAGGCGCAACAAGGCGTTGGAGCGCGTGGCGCCGACACGTTCATAACCAATGGCGGTTAAATAATCGAGAACGCTTGTCCCCCATCTCTTGCCGCGCGTCTGCTCGATGACGATGGTGCGCGGCCACAGGCTTTTCGGTGCGCCAGAAAAAAACGGCAGCAGGGCCTTGTCTTCATACCCTTCGATATCGATTTTCAGCGTATCGATCTTCTCAATGGCAAGCCCGGCAAGAATTGTCGCCAATGGTTTTACGCGAACGCACAGCTCGCCACCCTCGATAATCCTGCTGCCGCCGAGGCTTTTGGCCATCGAATGAAAAGCAATCTCGCCGTCCTGCGCGCCGACGGCGGTCTCAATCACCGTAATCGTCTGCGCTTTTGCCAGGGCGATATTTTCATGCAGGCGCGGCAGGATTTTGGGATTGGGCTCGATGGCAAGCACATGTCCGGCCGGCCCATGCGGCTTGGCCATGAGGATCGAATACAGGCCGATATTGGCGCCAATATCGACGAATATGCCGTCTGCCGGGGTATTATGGCGCAAGAATTCGATTTCCCGCAGATTATAGACCGGGTTCAGCAGCATACCGAGATCGATATTGCTGTCTTGCGGGTAAAGCCGGAACTTGATGCCGCAGAATTCCGCATCCACCGGCAGGCGATGCAGCACGTTCAGGATTTTTCCGAGCTTATGGCGGAAAAACCCGCGCTTGAGGAATGTTTTCTGCGCAAGCCCGACAACGGGGCGCAGGGTGGGCGGCAGGGTATAGGTGCCGAAGTCTGGGGTCATCATGGCCTTAATCTGGGCGTTTGGCCCCGCAAAAGCAAGTTTTGGACAGGTTTCAAATGGAGATGCCTGCCGATATTGCCTAATTTTTGGGTAGGCGCGGGTAGCGAGACAGCCCTAAAATCTTTCCATTTTGGAACAGGTTTTCCCAGAAATAAGATGTCGGGTTGATCTGAGGACAAGGGTTACCGGCACAGGCCATTTCTTGTGGCGTCAATTCCTTGCCTAACTTGCTGTCTTCGTCAACGACATGCGCCGACATCGGACAAAGGTTGTTTTTATTGACGATCACAACAAAAATCAGCTTCTTGTCGTGCTCATACAATATGATTGCGGCTTCAGGATTTTCAGGCGTACTCGATTTCTGTTTGACGAGTTCTTCGATGGCCTGATTATTTGCGGCGAGAAATTCCTCGAAATTCGGCTTAGTCTTTTCTGCCTGTTTCTCTATTTGTTTTTCTATGTGAGCAGTTGCTTGCAAAGGAAACGGAGCATTGGTGAAGGAAGGGATTTTGCGGTTGCCGCAGCCGATTGCCATATTCATATGCGCTCCTCCTAGCAAAAAAGAAAAACTGTCAGTACACCCGCGCTTTCGGCGGAATATACTCCACCTCATTCGATAGCGTGTACGTGTGTACCGGCCGGTAATCGATGTGCACTTTATGCGTTTTATCGTCGGCCCAGGCGAGCGTGTGCTTCATCCAGGTCTTGTCGTCGCGTTCGGGATAATCCCCGCGCGCATGCGCGCCGCGGCTTTCCTGCCGGTTGAGAGCGGATTCGACGGTAACGACCGCCTGCGACACGAGGTTGATCAGCTCCAGCGTCTCAATGAGATCGGTATTCCAGATCAGCGAGCGGTCGGTGGTTTTCAGGTCGGACAGCCCCTGCCAGATCTTGCGCATGCGCTCAAAGCCCTGTTGCAGGGTTTCTTTGTTACGGAACACGGCGCAATCTTCCTGCATGGTTTTTTGCATGGCAAGGCGCAGCTCGGCTGTGGGCGTTGAGCCATTGGCGTTTCGGGTCTTGTCGAAACGCTGCAATGTCTCCTCGCCGGCACTTTTGGAGAATTCAGGCTGGGCGGCGCCCGCTTTCAGCGTGTCGGCACAGCGAAGCGCCGCCGCGCGCCCGAACACGACAAGATCGATCAGCGAATTCGAGCCAAGCCGGTTGGCGCCATGCACGGAGACGCAAGCCGCTTCGCCGAGCGCCATCAGGCCCGGCACGATGCTTTCGGCATCGCTGCCTTTCTTGGTGACGACCTCGCCGTGATAATTTGCAGGAATGCCGCCCATATTGTAGTGAACCGTCGGCAGAACGGGAATGGGCTGCCGCGTCACGTCGACACCGGCGAAAATCTTGGCAGATTCAGAAATGCCGGGCAGACGCTCATGCAGGATTTTCGGGTCGAGATGGTCGAGATGAAGATAGATATGATCCTTATTCTTGCCGACGCCGCGCCCCTCGCGGATCTCGATGGTCATGGCGCGCGAGACGACATCGCGGGAGGCAAGATCTTTCGCGGATGGTGCATAGCGTTCCATGAAACGCTCGCCCGCCGAATTGGTGAGATAGCCGCCTTCGCCGCGCGCGCCTTCGGTGATCAGGCAGCCCGCGCCGTAAATGCCGGTGGGGTGAAATTGCACGAATTCCATGTCCTGCAGCGGGAGGCCCGCGCGCAACGCCATCGCATTGCCGTCGCCGGTGCAGGTGTGCGCGGAGGTTGCGGAAAAATAGGCGCGGCCATAGCCGCCCGTCGCCAGAATGGTTTTCTGCGCGCGAAAACGGTGCAGCGTGCCGTCGTCCAGACATAGCGCGATCACGCCGCGGCAAACGCCGTCCTCGTCCATGATCAGGTCGAGCGTGAAATATTCGATGAAAAATTCCGCCGCATGCCGCAGGCTCTGGCCATATAGAGTGTGCAGAATGGCATGCCCCGTGCGGTCGGCCGCAGCGCAAGTGCGTTGTGCGATGCCCTTGCCAAAATGCGTCGTCATGCCGCCGAAGGGGCGCTGGTAGATTTTGCCCTCTTCCGTGCGCGAGAATGGCACGCCCCAGTGCTCGAGCTCGTAGACGGCAGCCGCCGCATTGCGGCAGAGATATTCGATCGCATCCTGGTCGCCGAGCCAGTCCGAACCCTTGACGGTATCGTACATATGCCAGCGCCAGTCGTCCTCGCCCATATTGCCGAGTGCTGCCGAAATACCGCCTTGCGCCGCAACCGTGTGCGAGCGGGTCGGAAAAACTTTCGTGATGCAAGCCGTTTTCAGCCCCGCCTGTGCGCAGCCGGTCAGCGCGCGCAATCCGGCTCCACCTGCGCCGACGACGACGACATCGAAACTATGATCGACGAATTCGTAAGTCTTCGCCATTTACAGTCCCAGATTCAGGCGCAGCAGAACGAACAGGGAAGCGAAAGCCAGCAGCGCGCAGAAAAATATATTGGCGATCAGCAGGAAAAATTTCGGGCCCTCGTCGTGGACATAGTCCTCGATAATCACCTGCATGCCGAGCTTCATGTGCCAAGCGGAGACAAGCAGGAACAGTGCCAGCGCCCCGGCATTGAGCGGGTCGAGCAGCAACAGCCGCGCCTGGTCGTAAGAGGCGCCGATAAATTTAACCGTCAAAAAAACGAAAGCGGCGGTGAGCGGGATGGCCGCAAGCGCGGTTAGGCGCTCTTGCCAGAAATGTTTGGTGCCGTGGCCGCTCATGCGAAGGCCCCAGCGCAATGCCAGATCAGCAGGGTAAGAATTGCTGCGCCAATGAAGCTTGCGATGGCAAGTCTGCGCGCCACGGGCACGCTTAAGCCCCGCCCCGTATCCCAGATCAGGTGGCGGATGCCGCCGAGCGCATGCTGCATCAGCGCGAATGTGCCGCCGAGCAGAAGAAATTTGCCAACCCAGCTTTGCGCGCAATCGTAAAAGAGCCGGTAAGCCTCGGGCCCCTGGTTCATGGCAATCAGCCAGGCAAGCAAAAGCAGCATGCAGAGATATAGCGCCGCTCCTGTGATGCGGTGGGCGATGGAGGAAGCCATCAGCCAGGTGAAGCGATAAATCGACAGATGCGGCGAGAGCGGGCGGTTTGAGGCAGGCATTAGAAAACCCGAAAGCTTCAAACTTTATTGGCCGTAATCGGATGTGATGTCAAATAGCAGCAGTGAAACCGACCCGCTACTCACAAGCCAAATAGATTTAAGGCTGTTTTTTCTTTTCCAGTGCCGCAATCAGGAGTGGCAGGTCCTGGTTGATGATCAGCCGCCCGTGATCAAGTTTTATGACCCATGTGTCGCCCCTGCCATGAACGAGCAGCGTCTTCATCTGCGATTTGAGTGTAGCGATATCTGGCTCGCATTTGCCATGCGGTTCATTCTCGGCATCAGTATGATCGGCTTGTAGAAGGCCGAAGAATTCCCGGGCTGTGAATATATCATTCTGGTCCCCACGCGTTTTCAGAAAATCGCTTACATGTTTGCGGGCTTGGTCCTGCTGCTTTTCATATTTTTTTCGCTCGTCCTTGGAAGGGCAGGGTGTGGCGTTTTCACTATCTGCGCAGGTCTTCAGATTATCTTCAATTCTTGCTTGAAACTGTAAATCCAGCTTATCGCAGGCACCGCTCGCGCAGATGGCAAAACTCATAACGCGGGCGCTGAATTCATTATCGATTTGCATATCGCCATTTCTCAAATTTAATAAATTATATGTTCAATTTTTCATTTTAATCAAAGATTATAGTTTTGCAATCGTTCAGCAGGCAAGCGTCACGGAATTGGTTAACCGCATTGTAGTCATAAAAGGATGTTTCGGTATTTTGTGTGCGAACCTGTAAAAATTTAGATTTATTGAACATTTATCGCAAATGTTGTGCCTTGATAATCATCGGCCAAGACGAAGGACGTTTGTGCCGATTAAATTTTTCATAAAGCTGCTTAGTGGTTTTGCAGGATCGACCCGTGCTGCAACGGCGATAGAATATGGGCTGTATGCCATGGGAATCGGGCTGGCGATCATGCCCGCGGTGCAGACTGGCCGGCCAAGCAACAAGAGACAAATTTCGGCTGGTCGATTCCGCTATCACGCAGGCGGTTGGCGAATATGATGACGGCGATGAAGTGCAATTTCTTGGTACCGAGCATGACGACGTAATCAGTGGCAGGCTCGGCCGTAAAAATTATATTAGGGGGTCCGGGGGCAACGATACGCTGACCGGGCAGGATAAGAATGACCGGCTTGATGGCGGAGGGGGAGATGACTGGATGGATGGAGGTGCCGGCGACGACACTTTTAGTGGAGGCATCGGCAACGACACCATGCAAGGTGGTGCAGGAGAAGATAAGCTCGAAGGTGGCGATGGTAACGATACAGCAAGCTATAAGGATTCGGGCTCGGGCGTATCGCTCGATCTTATGGCCGGCACATTCAGCGGCGGCGATGCTGCGGGCGATACGCTGGCAGGAATCGAGAATCTAACCGGCTCGGCCTATAATGACACTTTAACGGGAGATTCTGGAGCCAATATTCTCGACGGTAAGGGCGGCGACGACACGATCAACGGTCTGGACGGTAACGATACGCTTATTTCCGGCGACGGCACCGACAGCCTGAACGGCGGTACAGGCGACGACATTTTATCTATCAACGGTACCGGCAATAAAACGCTCGACGGTGGCAGCGGCACGAATACGCTCGATCTGTCGCAATTGCCAGACATATCGTCACCGAGTTCTGCATTCCCACCCCTCACTTATTTCAGCCTGTCGTCAGGATATGGACAGTATATAACATATACAGAAGAAGGAGATTTTTCTAATCCCTATACTTATACGCTTGCTAATATTGATAATGTTACCGGAAGCATCATAGCCGATTTTATTAATGGAAACAGCAATGATAATTCACTCCATGGCGAACTTGGAAACGACTATTTGTATGGAGATGATGGAAACGATTCTCTTTATGGCGGCGAAGGGAACGATAGCCTGTATGATGGCACCGGAGACGATATTATGGATGGCGGTGCCGGAGACGATTCTTTTTACGGCTATGCGGGAGCCGACACCATTATCGGCGGCAGTGGAATCGATTCTCTACAGTATGGCTCTTCCGCTGCTGTCACGGTTAATTTGACAACGGGCACTGCGACTGGCGGCGATGCCGAAGGTGATAATATTTCCGGCGTCGAAAATGTTTTTGGCTCTGCCTATAATGATATCTTAACAGGCAATTCCGCAGCAAACCTCCTCTGGGGAGATTCGGGCGATGATATTCTGGAAGGCAAAGGTGGCGGAGATTCATTCTTGGGCGGCTCGGGCTTCGATACGCTGAGTTATGCTTCGAGCCCCGCAGGCGTGAATGTGAATATGAGTACATCTACTGCCTCGGGTGGTGACGCTGAAGGGGACGGAATTTCGGACATTTTTGAAGCGCTGGTCGGCTCCGCTTTCAACGATACGCTCACGGGGAGCTACACCCATGACAGATTGTATGGCGGCGCCGGAAACGACGTGCTTGTTGGAGGTGCCGGGTTTGATATCCTGGAGGGCGGTGCCGGCGCCGATCAGATCGATGGTGGACAGAACAGTCCTGGCGAACCCGCGTTCGATGTTGCCAGTTATCAGGGAAGTTCTGCAGGCGTAACCATCAATCTTGCTACAGGCGTTAACACAGGCGGCGATGCGCAAGGCGATACGCTCACGAACATTTACACTATCTATGGTAGCGCTTATAACGATACCGTTACTTGCGGCACGTCTCAGTGTACCTTCAATGACACCCAAGGCGGGAACAACACGTTCAACGGCGGCGCCAGCGGCGATACTGCATCATTCTTGGGCGGCGGCAACAACACATTCAACGGTGGCGATGGTAACGATACTGCCATAGCAGGCCCTGGTAACGACACGTTAGTTGGTGGCAATGGCACAGACGCAGTAAGCTATTATAACAGTACTTCGGCGGTAACCGTGAATCTGACAACCGGCTCTGTTTCCGGGGGCTACGCCCAAGGCGATACGCTCTCTGGCATCGAAGGTGTTACTGGCTCAAACTATAATGATGTGCTCACCGGAGATACAGGCGGGAATTCTCTTTGGGGTAAAGATGGCGACGACACGCTGAGAGGCGGCGGGGGCAGCGATTCTTTAAGCGGCGGTGCCGGTAACGATACCTATGTTTATGATGGTCTGGCCAACGAAGGAGATGATAATATCAATGAAGACTTCGGCGGCGGCAGCGATAAAATCGTGTTCACAAATCCGGCGATAACTGCAGCCAATATCAGCCTGGGCTGGCTCAACCTGGGCTGGAATGGCACACAGCGCATTGTGAATTATCCCGGAGGTCATATCTACATTATGCAGCCGCAGCTCAGCAACTGCTGGATCGAAACAATTCAGTTTGCCAACGGCACAACAATGACGATTACCTACTAGTCGACTTCACGCCGCCCTTTTATCCAGCGCCTTTCTTTTCACCAGCGCTTCTGCAATCTGCACCGCGTTTAGCGCCGCACCCTTGCGCAGATTGTCGGCGACGATCCACATCGAGAGGCCGTGCTCCACTGTGCCGTCTTCGCGGATGCGCGAGACGAAGGTCGCGTCCTCGCCCACCGCCTCGAGCGGTGCGACATAGCCGCCATCCTCGTGCTTGTCGACCACCAGTACGCCGGGACTGCCGCGCAGGATTTTTTGCGCCTCTTTCGCCGTGATCGCCTGCTCGAACTCGATATTCACGGCTTCAGAATGGCCGACGAAAACCGGCACGCGCACGCATGTGGCAGTAAGCTTGATTTTCGGATCGAGGATCTTTTTCGTCTCGGCCATCATCTTCCATTCTTCGCGCGTCGTGCCGTCTTCCATGAAGTCGTCGATATGCGGGATCAGGTTGAAGGCGATCTGCTTCGTAAATTGCTCGGATACGATCGGGTCGCCGACAAAGATCGCGCGCGTCTGGTTGAACAGCTCGTCCATGGCCTCTTTGCCGGCGCCGGACACCGACTGGTAGGTCGCAACCACCACGCGCTTTATCCGCGCCGCATCATGTAGCGGCTTCAGAACGGCGACGAGTTGGATCGTCGAGCAATTGGGGTTAGCGATAATACCTTTTTTGCGCCAGCCCATGACCGCATCGGCATTCACCTCGGGCACGACCAGCGGCACGTCGGGGTCCATGCGCCAGTGGGAAGAATTATCGATCACTACGCAGCCTTGTGCCGCAATCTTCGGCGCCCATTCCTTCGACACATCGGAGCCTGCCGACATCAGGCAGATATCTGTCTGGGCAAAATCGAAATGCTCGATGGCTTTCACTTTCAGCGTCTTGTCACCGAAGGAAACCTCCACGCCCTGGCTTTTGCGCGAGGCAAGCGCGCTGACGGTCCCGACCGGAAACGCCCGCTCGGCCAGAATATCCAGCATTTCGCGCCCGACATTGCCCGTGGCACCGACAACGGCGATGTTATAAGACATGAATTGATCCTTCAGCTTGATCGGTTATTTACAATAAGCACGAGTTTGCCTAGTGAAAACATACGGTTTTCGGTTTAGCCTTATTCTGTTAACGAATCTCGGCTATGGTAAACGCAATTTTAGGCGGAGGACGTTATGCGCAATTTGAGCTTGGCTATATTGGCTATATCATGTGTTGCCAGCGGGTTTACCGTATTTCCCGCCGAAGCCAAAACATCGCGAAACACCGTATCGATCGCGCCCCGTTACCTGACGGCCGGACCGCTGGCTTCTCCCTATGAATATCGCGGCGTCGTGCCGGAAACCGATGCGCGCTTCCTGCCCGTCACTTATGGCTTGAACACCGGCCGCTTTACCGATTGGGGCCGCGACCCTTGGCTTGTGCCTTACAAGCGCAGCGGTCTTTCGCTTGATTTCGACGGCTGGTCGGGCAAGCGTCATTACAATCGCTACTAGCTTTTAATTTTTTGCAGCCGTGCTGACGAAGCTGCGAAATTCTTCCAGTGAATCGAAACGTATGGTCGATTGATCGGTATCGATTTCGAGCGAGCCGTCTTCATACATTCTGTAATTGCGGCCCGCGAATGTGCCCTCGCGGGCAAGGCGCGGCGATTGTTCCCGCTGTTCTTGGCTGCCGCCCGTGCTCTGATATTCGCCAATGGTCGGCGCGCGCCCGCGGGGAATTGATGCGGTATTGTTCGGCTCCGGCGCCGGTTCCGCGCGCATCAGTGGCAATTCAGGCTCAGCCTTGCTGCTCTCAGGCGTTTTAGTATCGGCGCGCAATTTTTCGGCAAATAGCGAATTGAAATCCGCATCCTCGTCTTCTTGCGGTGCGGGCGCTGCGGCATGCTCGGCACGGGGAGCGGCGCGGGTTTCAAGCAGGCGATCTAATCTCGCGATGATCAGGGCTAATGCCGAAATCACCGTGCCGACAAAAAGCGGCGGTGCGATCAGCAGAAGATGCGCATAGAAGGCTTCATGCGCGCCCATATTCTGCGTCGGCGCGAATAGGGAGGCAATCAGGCCGGCCACGACGAAAATGCCCGCCAGGATCAGGTAAATACGGCTCATGCCGGGAGAATGCTTTTTTCGGCAGGCTTTGTCTATCCCGCACCTGTGAAAACCGTTGATAGGCCTTTACTGTGCAGCGTTTATTCGGCGGGTTGCGGCAGGGTCGGGCGCGTATAATAAAGCGCCAGGGTGCCGGCAATCGCAGCCAGCGCGATCACGGCCTGCGACAGCAGCGCTTCCCATGTCGGGTTGATGCCGAGCTGTACCAGCAGGTCTGGCATCGGCAGGCCGTTATAGGAAACGAGCGCCTGTTCCTGCAATTCCTGAATGGCGCCGCCGACGAATTTCAGCCCCATCACGAACAGGAAAGCCGAAGTCGCGACGAAGAGCGGGCGCAGCGGCAGGCGTACGGCAAGCCATTGCATGGCAACAAACAGCACGGCGAGCAGGATTGTCGCAACGGCAAGGCCGGAAAGCAGCGCCGGGCTCCAGCCGGAACCGGTCATGGCAAGCGCATGCAGAAACAGGATGGTTTCCGCACCTTCCCGGAAAACTGCGAGGAAGGAAATGAGCGCGATCGGCAGGCTCGTTTGCGCGGCCAGCGCGCGCCCGGCCGAGCGCTCGAGCCCGGCTTTCCACGCGCGCGGGTTCTGGCGCAGGAACAGCCAGCCGCTGACATATAGCATCAGGCTGGCTGCAATAATCATGACGACGGCCTCAATGTGGTCGTTATGCATGCCGTCGAAATAGGCGACGAAAATAGCGGCCGCGATCAGGCTTGCAACGATGCCAGCACCCGCGCCGGCATAAAGCGTCTTGATATATTCTCTTGCATTCATCCGGGTGAGGAAGGCGGCGAGTGCTGCAATGATCAGCAGCGCCTCCAACCCTTCGCGCAGCAAAATGGTGCCGGACTGCGCGGCAACCGACAGGGCATTATAAATAGTTTCCATCGAGCGTTCCTCAGAAAATGCCGGGGATGAAATTTTATGCGCTGAGAATAATTCTAAATGCAAGGATGCGGATAAAGATTAGAATTGATCTAAAAAACTCCCGTCATTGCGAGGAGCAATAAGTATTATCCGCTCATTCCCGCGAAAGCGGGAATCTAAATCCGTCAGCTTCACCTGACGCAAACATCTAGATCCCCGCATTCGCGGGGATGACGTTATAGATTCTTCGCTGCGCTCAGAATGACATTCCAAATAAAAAAATCCCGGCGGTCTGCGCGCCGGGATTTTTCGAGGTAACTTGTTGATCTCAGAAAGAGCGCTCGACGCGGAACACGCTGCCGAGGGAGCCATTCGTTTCCTCGCCGGTGCCGGTGGAATTTTGCTTGGTGACGCTGCCGTAGAAAACCTCGCCGCCGACGGCGAAGCCTTCGGAGGGTTTCCACAACAGGTTGGCGCCCGCATTCCAGGCGCTGTCGACCTTGCCATAGGTGAGTTCGATGACCGACGCATCGCCGCTCGGATGGCGGTCGGCGCTGATAAGGCCGGTATAGACCACAGAGCTTAGAGTCGGGTTCCAGTTATGCATGAAGCTGCCCTGCATCGCCCAGCCGGATGTCAGCAAAGGGCCTGTGTCCGGTGCAACCGTATCGATCAGGGCGAGATCGTCGGCAGAGCCGAGATAGTTTCCGGCGCCATCGGTATAGCCGATCTTGGCCTGAATCTTGTCGCCCTTGCCCAGCATGTCGAGCTTGACATTGCCGCCGCCACCAAACGCCCAGCCCATGAAATCGTATTTTTCGGCGGCAGTGTTATTGGTGATGACGCGGTAATGGCCGAGCGCACCGGCCACGAACAGCAGGCCCCAGTCGAATTCGCCGACCAAGTTGCCAACAAGGTCGGGCAAAGTGGTGCCGTTATTGAGAACGGGAGATGTCGAAAGAAGAGGCGGCTCATTATCTTTTGCGCCGTCTGCGGCATCATGGTCTTCGAGAGAGATCGAGGCCGTAAGCTGTTTGGTCAAAGGCGTCGAATAACCGAGAATGGCGCGGCGTCCGCCGCCGAAATCGCCAATGGCGCCGCCGAGGCCGCCAAGCGCGCCGTCGCCTGTGAAAAAGCTGTCGGTATGACCGGCGGTAATCATACGTCCGCTGCCATCTTTAATCGTGCTCAAGGTAATGAAGGCATAACGCATCGCGACACCGGTATCTCCCTCCGCATAACCTCCCGCCGAAAGCGTAATATTTCCGCGCAGGGCACCGTAAGGCGTATCGGTTAGCGTATCGACGCCCAGGCGTGCATTCGCGCCCATGGTCAGCGGGTCGTTGGTGGTGCCGTGACCGGCGATCGCGCCAATTTCATCCGATGTCCAGTGGTCGCCCGCGATCGTGCCGTCGTGAAGATAGGCCTGCGCGCGGATCAGCCCGATGATTTTCAGGCAGGTATTCGTGCCGGCAACGACGTAATAGCCCTTCTTTTTCGAACAGTCGGGCGGCGGCGGGGTTGGCTCAAAAGGCTCTCGTGCAATGGCAGGAGCAGCAGCGGCCTCACGCAAAGCGGGGGCTGCGACGATCTTGTCCACATCGGCGGCAAAAACGGGGGTTGCGAAAAGGAGTGTGCCACTCCCGAGCAGGACGCTTCTGAACAACCTCATAACTACTCGACCCCCAAAATTCTTTTGGTGCGCAACTGCCGATCCGCGCATGAAGCCCGGTACGAACTTGTTCGGGCGCATGCGAAGTCCTGCTAATAGGCCGAGTATTTACCAAACAACTTAAATTTGGATTAAGGTTACTGTTCGGCAAAGAGTATTAGTTAATTAAAACAAAGTAATGATAGTTAAAATAGGTTTATATTTTATGGTTAAGACTAGATGAATAGTATTACGAGAACGGCAGGGGGTTTTGCTGAAAAAAGCCGGGAAAATACGTATCGGAAAAGGGCTTTATGCGTTCAGCGTGCGGGCGCGGAAGCCGAGCTTCTCGGTTGCCGATTTCAACTGTCCGCAGGCGGCGAGAATATCGCGCCCGCGCGGCGTGCGCACCGGGGAGGCATAGCCCGCATCGAAGACGATCCCGGAGAAACTTTCGATTCGCTCCCAAGGCGAGCATTCGAACGCCGTACCCGGCCAGGGGTTGAATGGGATGAGATTGATCTTGGCGGGGATATTTTTCAAAAGGCGCACCAGCGCGCGCGCCTCATGATCGCTGTCGTTGACGTCTTTCAGCATCACATATTCGAAGGTAATCCGCCGCGCATTGCTCAGGCCCGGGTAGCCGCGGCAGGCGGACAGCAGATCTTCGAGCGGATATTTTTTGTTCAGGGGCACGAGCCTGTCGCGCAGTTCGTTATTCGTGGCATGCAGCGAGATGGCGAGCATGGCATTCGTCTGGCTGCCGAGCGGTTCGATCTGCGGCACGACGCCCGCCGTCGACACCGTGATCTTGCGGCGCGAAATGGAAAGCCCATCGCCGTCCGCCATGGTCGCAATCGCCTTCTGCACGGCATCGAGATTGTAAAGCGGCTCGCCCATGCCCATGAAAACGATATTGGTGACGGCGCGGGTCTCGTCCACCGAAACTTGCGGCCAGTCTGCCAGCGCATCGCGCGCGATCAGAAGCTGCGCGACGATTTCGGAAGCTTGCAGATTGCGCACAAGGCGCTGCGTGCCGGTATGGCAGAACGTGCAGTTGAGCGTGCAGCCGACCTGCGAGGAGACGCACAGCGTGCCGCGGCCCGCCTCCGGAATATAAACACATTCGACATGATGGCTTTGCTGCGCGGCATTGTCGGCGGGAAGCGCAATCAGCCATTTGCGCGTGCCGTCGACAGAAACCTGTTGCGTCGTTACTTGCGGCCGCGATAGCGTATAGGTCCTGGCCAGTGTCTCGCGCAGATCCTTCGCGATATTTTTCATCTGCGAGAAATCGGTGGCGCCGCGATGGTAGATCCAGTGCCAGAGCTGCGTCGTGCGCATGTTCAGCGCGCGTTCCTCGACGCCGATCTCCCGTAGCGCCTGTGCGATCCCGGCGCGATCCAGACCGGCAAGATTTTTCATCTGCGTGTCTTCCGGCATGCTATTTACATTCCTGATCGATGCGGGCCAGCGCTTGCGCAAGACCTTTGAGTGCATAGGTATCGGTCGTGGCGGTGCCGCGTTTCGATGTACCCTTCACCACGACTTCGCGCGCCTTGCGCATGGCATCGACGGCAAGAGTTTGGTTGGCGGCCTCGGCAAGCCATGCGCCCTCATTCTGCGCGGCAAGCGGGAATATGCCGCCAGGAACGATTTCGAGCGATGCCGGTGCGTCGGGTTTGAGCGGATAGCCCATGCTCAGGCTGATTTCGTTGCGGATCTTTTCCTTCGGGCGATGGGTAATGAACAGATAGACGGGATCGCGGCGAACGCTGGCCGGCGCCGTCTTCGCAGGCTGTGCCACGATATAACAGGCGCGGCCCGTTTTTCTCTCCTGCGCATAGGCCGTAAATCCCTCGAATTTTCCAAGCTCCACAGGCGCCTGCACGCCCTGCGCAAAGGCGCGGGGGATGGCGCAGAAAAGGACCAGGACAAGTAACAGGGCAAGTAAAAAGCCGACGTTTTTTAACATTCCCCGTTATCGCGTTTTTTGCGCCCGCAAGGCAAGCCTGATTTATCGAAGAAATCGCTTGAAGGCCCGTTCATTGCGTCGCAAGCTTGCGTCATGCCGCTCGATGTCGTCGACCTGCGCGATTTTTATACCACGCCGCTCGGCCAGGCGGCGCGGCGGATCCTGAATGCGCGCCTGCGCGGCCGCTGGCACCATGTCAGCGGTGAAAGTATTCTGGGGCTGGGTTATGCCACGCCCTATCTGAAAGCCTTTCGCGACGAGGCGATGCGCACGCTTGCCATGATGCCGGCCGAGCAGGGCGTGGTGCATTGGCCGAAACCCTCCGAACCGTCCTCGACCGCGCTGGTCGACCCCTATGACCTGCCGCTGCCTTCCGCTTCCATCGACCGCGTCTTGTGCGTGCATCTGCTGGAAGCCTCGCAGCATCCGGCCGACCTGCTGCAGGAAGTCTGGCGGATTTTAGGGCCCGGGGGGCGCCTGCTGCTCGTCGTGCCGAACCGGCGCGGCTGGTGGTCGCATGCGGAACATACGCCGTTCGGCCAGGGCCATCCCTATTCGCGCTCGCAGCTGACGCATCTCTTGCGCGAATCCTTCTTCAGCCCGCTGCACTGGCTGGAAGCGCTTTACATGCCGCCCTCGAATCGCGGCTGGATCACGCGCTCCGCCCCGTTATGGGAGCGGATCGGCACATCGCTGTCCATGCCCTTTGCCGGCGTTCACATCGTGGAGGCGACCAAGCAGGTTTACTCGCTCCTGCCGGTGCGCGCGCAAAAACGCAGCGCCCGCCTCAAGCCGGCTCTGGTCTCCGACATACCGAGGCTTGCGCTCAAGAGCAGAGTCTTCTAAGGCTAATTCCTCAAACAGCCCAAGGTTATGACCCGCTCCACGCCGCAACCGCGCGATTGCATTTTACAGGTCGATCCCTATTTGCCCGGCCGCGCCACGGTTGCGGGCGACATCAAGGCGCACAAACTCTCTTCGAACGAATCTCCCTTCGGGCCGAGCGAAAAAGCGCTGGCTGCCTACAGAAATGCCGAGCCCGGCCTCGGCGTGTATCCGAATGCGGGTGCGGGTGCGGTGCGCGAGGCGCTGGCAAAAAAATACGAGATCGAAGCGGAGCGGATCATCTGCGGCGCGGGTGTGGAGGATCTTTTGATCCTGGTCACGCGCGTCTTCCTGCAAAAAGGGGACGAGGCCGTCTACACCGAATTCGGCTTCAATATGTATGCCATCGATGTCAAGGCATCGGGTGCAACCGCAATTGTCGCCAAAGAGAAAAATTTCTGTGCCGATGTGGATGCGATTTTAAGCTGCATATCGGCACGCACCAAGGTCGTTTTCCTTGCCAATCCGAACAATCCCACCGGTACCTATCTTCCGGTGGCCGAGATATGCCGCCTGCACAAGGCGCTGCCGCCTACCTGCCTGCTCGTTCTGGACGAGGCCTATGCCGAATATGTTGCGACTGAGAATCCTTGCGGCGTCGAGCTTGCAAGACATGCGGAGAATGTTTTGCTCACGCGCACATTTTCGAAAGTCTACGGTCTTGCCGGTTTGCGTCTGGGCTGGGCCTATGGGGGGCACGATGTCATTAACGCCATGAATCGCGTGCGCGGCATTTTCAATGTCTCGACGCCCGCCATCGCCGCAGCCGTTGCGGCGCTGCGCGATCAGGCGCATATCGAGCGGACGGTCAAGCATACGCTGCACTGGCGCGATTGGCTGAGGCGCGAGCTGGCGGCGACGGGATTGAAGGTGACGCCGTCGCAGACAAATTTCCTGTTCCTGCAATTTCCGGCCGACAAGCCGGATCACGCGCATGCGGCCGATGCTTATCTGATGAGCCGCGGCTATATCCTGCGCCGCCTCGATCCTTACGGCCTTCACAACGCCCTGCGCCTCACCATCGGTACCGAAGAGGAAAACAGGGCCGTGGCAAGATATCTGCGCGATTTCATGCAAAGCGAGATGGCGGCCTGAACATGTTTGCTCCCCATCTTGCCCTGATCGGCGCGGGGCTGATCGGTTCCTCGATCGCCCGCGCGGCGCGCAAATTCAATGCGGCATCGCGCATCGCGATTTTCGATTCGGATAAAAATGTGCGCGCACGCGTGCAGGCGCTTGGCATTGCCGATCATGTTGCGGAGTGCGCGCCAGACGCCGTGCGGAAAGCCGATCTCGTCATTCTGTGCGTGCCGCTCGGCGCTTATGGCGATATTCTTGAAAAGATCGCCGGGTCTTTAAAGCCTGGCGCCGTCGTCAGCGATACGGGTTCGGTAAAAGCTTCGGCCATCGAGATGTTCCGGAATTTTCTTCCCAAGACTATTGCCGTCGTCCCGGCGCATCCTGTCGCAGGGACGGAGTTTTCGGGCCCGGATGCGGGGTTTGCCGAACTTTTCCAAAGCCGCTGGTGTATTCTCACGCCGGAACAGCATGTGCCGCAGGATGCGCTCTCATACGTGAAAACATTCTGGGAAACGCTCGGCGCGCAGGTGGAATGCATGAACGCAGCTCACCACGACAGCGTGCTTGCCATCACCAGCCATATTCCGCACCTGATCGCCTATAATATCGTCGGCACTGCGGACGAGTTCGAGCAGGTGACGGAAAAGGAAGTGATCAAATATTCGGCCGGCGGTTTTCGCGATTTCACGCGTATCGCCGCCTCCGATCCCGTGATGTGGCGCGATATTTTCCTGCATAACAGGCAGGCGGTGCTTAGCATGCTCGAGCGCTTCTCGGGGGATCTGGCCTCCCTGCGCGATGCGATCGCGTGCGGCGACGGAGAAGCGCTGCATGCGCATTTCGCGCGCACGCGTGTTATTCGCAAGGCGATCATCGATGCAGGCCAGGAAACGAAAGCGCCCGATTTCGGCAGGCAGGCAACGGGCGGAACTTCCAAAGACTAATAGAGCGGCGGGAATTCGGCGAGCACGGCAGCGCCAAGCGTCAGCACGCCATTCTCGATTTTCAGCTGCAGCGAGGTCGCGCGCTGGTTTTCGAATTCGACCGGCTTGCCGAGCATCAAAAGCAAAGGCGCAAAAAGCGCGCCCGCATCGTTCTGGCCCTGCATCAGCAGGCCACGAAGCAAAGCCGGGCTGTTGACGAAAGTTGCGGTGAAGCGGCCGTCAAGGCGATGCGTGTCGTTGAGGCGAAGCTCGCCATTTGCGAAAAGCTGGCCGCCATTGCGGCGGATGCGAAAATCTTTCATTTCGATCTTGCCGTCATGCTGCCGCCAGTTCTCGAACATCGCAGGCGCTGCTTCGCGCAGGCTGGGCCAGTTATACAGAGTACCGGAGAGTTCGATATCCATGGTCTGATCCGGGCTTGCGCCCGGTATGCGCGCCTGTTGCGCCTTGAAAGCGATCTGGAAATTTCCCAGATCCGGCATTTGCGCGTCTTGTGAAACGAGAGGGCGCATCTGCAATTCGGCGCGATGCGCAAATGCCGAACCGCCCGGCGTCGGCAGATCAAAAGCGACATCGTCTCCATTTAACGAGATATCCTGCACGCTATGCCAATCGTGCCGCAGAATGATGCGTATCGTTCCGGAAGACAGGTTCGTCAGGCTTTTCCCGTGCTGTGTTAGCGTGGCCGGGCCGGCGAGTTCCGCAATCACATGATTTGGCGCATAGGCCGGGACGATAAGCCTGAAAGACGAAAGGCTTAGAAAACTGTCGTCATCGGCATTGCCGAGCCGGAAGAGCGGCGCGTCGCAACGGATCTCGACACGGAAAGGATAGCCGCCGCTTTGCCGGTTATTGCATTCATGCGCCCGCCCGGCTTTTGCCTCATTGGCAAGCCAGGCATTGAACCGGCTTTCCGTGAGATCGCGGGCGCGCATCCAGCCATAGCTCCAGCCCGCCGCAGCCAAGACAAAAAGCAGGATGGCAATGGCCGTCAGGATGCGGCGTCGCGCCGGGGGATTTTTCTTTTCGGTATTCAATGTCGTCTCGTCGATTTCGGTATCGGCTTAAATCAAGGGTTTATCAAATAAAGCCTTAATTTTTTAGCAAGGCATTGCTGGCGGTTTCAAGCCGCATCTGCAATGTTTTCATGAATTCGTCGCGCGGGAGGTTGGGCGGAATGGGCGACAGGATATCGACAATGAGCGTGCCCTGTTTCCCGCGCCAGGCATAATTCGACCAGTACACGCCAGAGTTGAGCGCAACCGGCACGACCGGCGCCTGCGCCTTTTCATAGAGAAGTGCTACGCCGCTTTTATATTCGCCCGCTGTGCCCGGGACTTTACGCGTGCCTTCGGGAAAAATAATCAGCTCGCGTCCCTGCCGGATTTTTTCTGCGGCCTCTGCGACCATGGTGCGCAGTGCGGCCGCACCTTTCGCACGATCGACCGGCACCATGTCGAATTTGCGTAAAATAAACCCGAGCAGCGGAATTTTTTCGAGCTCGCGTTTGTAAACGAAGGCCGGGTCGGGAAATAGCGGCCCGAGCATGAAAGTTTCCCACATCGACTGATGCTTGGCCGCAACCAGGCATCCTCCCTGCGGGATATTGTGCAGCCCGCGGAATTCGACCTTAAGGCCGAAGGTTCTTTGCAAAAGCAGCATGCCCGCCATCATGGTTTTCAGGCCATGGCGGACAATGTGCCGCGAGAAAAACAAAAGCGGCATGATCATCAGCAATGACGCGATGGTCCAGAGATAGAACAGGATATTGAAAATCACGGCACGGAGCGCGCGCATGTTCACAAACCGTTCGTCAGCAGGCGGCGCATGACGGCTACGAGATATTTGACATATTCGCCAAGCAGCAGGCGCAGGGTGGGGCCATGCGTCCACCAGTCCCTGATTTCGACGCTCGGGCTTTCGACCGCATGCGGAATGAATTTGCCCTGCGGGAAAACGCGCCGCATTTCCAGCAAGGTGCGCGGCATGTGATAGTTCGACGTGACGACGATCAGGCGCATGAAATTATTTTTCCGTGCCCATATCGCCGCCTCCTTGGCGTTGCCGATCGTGTTGATCGCCTCGTAATCTAGGTCGATGCAGCATTCGACGAGATAGCTTTTCCTGCCCATAGTGCGCGCAAGATCGTGGCGGGATGTGGAAGGGTTGAGGCCGGTGACGAGCAGGCGCCGCCCGCGACCGGCGGCCAGCAGCTCCACGGCATCGCTGATACGGCTTGAACCGCCTGTGAGCGCCACAATGCCGTCGGCTGCATCCGTAATAGCCGGAGACGCGATGTCGATGCTGCGCACGAAGCTGAAAAAGCCGGCGACGAATGCGCCCGCCATAAGCAGGACGAAGGCCAGGACGCTGCGTCTGAAGGCGCGTTGTTTCACATATGCTCCCTCAGATAGCGCCCGACCGTGATGCGGGATGTGATGGCGGCCAAGAGGGCGATGGCGAGCACGGTTGCGGCAATCGCGGCAATGGCCGAAAAAGTGAGCCCTTCGCCGCCGATGAAAATATCGAGCTGCGCTTCGCCCGGCGCGCCGAAAAAGAGGCGGATCAGGAAGGTCGTCAGCGGAAAGGCGATGAGGGCGGCGGTGCCGCCGACAAGTCCGCCTTCAAGGCCGAGCTGCAGGAAACGCCGCTGGAAGGAGCTTGCGATAAAGCGGTCTCCCGCACCGACAAGATCGAGAACCTCGACAATATCGCGATTGGCCGCC
Organism: uncultured Alphaproteobacteria bacterium; assembly: GCA_963714065.1. Classification (GTDB taxonomy): domain Bacteria; phylum Pseudomonadota; class Alphaproteobacteria; order Rhizobiales; family UBA4765; genus JAZKID01. The sequence goes on from OY970226.1 coordinate 1,362,488, forward strand.
ATGGCGGCGCGCGTGGAAAAGATCACGGAAAGGGTGGCAGCGATGAAAACGAGAGCGAGGATCAGCATGCCGATGGCAACCACGCTGCCCGTCATCAGCGACAGGCGCTCGCGCCACAGGCGATGATCGTCGAGACTGGCGCCTTTCACTTTCGCCTTCAGCTCCGAGGCGAGCCCCGTCATGTCGGGCGTTTTCTGCTGGTCGAGTTCCAGCAGGATCAGCTGCGGTATTGGCAGCGTCTCGATGCCGAGATCGGGGCCGAGCCAGGGCTCGAGCAGCCGCTCGTTCTCGCGCTTCGACAGGGCGCGCACCGAAACGATGCCGGGCGTGGCTCTGGCGAGGGCCAGGGCTTTTTTCACCTCAACGTCGGTTGCAATACCCTCGAGCGGGCGCACCTGAATGGTGGCCTCGCGCGCAATGCCGCGCTGCCAGTCGGAAGCGCTTTCGACGACAAGCGCGACCGCAGCCACGGCGAGGCAGGCCAGAAAGCACATGATGCCGAGCACGACGACGAGCGCGCGGCCCGCGATGGAGCGCGGTGGCACGATGGACGCCATGCGGCGCTGCGGCAGCGGTTCGGCAGCGAAATTCTTTTGCTTTTTTCTGCGTTTTTTGAACGGCAGCCCGATCGCGAATTTGCCGGAAAAATTCATGATTCCAGCACCGTGACATGGCTGTCGCTCAATACGATCCGCCCCGCATGCGGGGCTTCCTCGATCAGGTGATGATCGTGGGTTGCAAGCACCACGGCGGTGCCGAGCCGGTTGAGCTCGAGGAAAAGATAAAGCAGCCGGAAGGCAAGATCGGGGTCGACATTCCCCGTCGGCTCGTCCGCCAGCAGCAGAGCCGGCTTGGTGATAACGGCGCGCGCGATGGCGGCGCGCTGTTTTTCCCCGCCGGAGAGAATGGGCGGCAGGGCATGCAGGCGCTCGCCCAAGCCCACCCATTGCAGAAGTTCGATGACATCGGCGCGATAACGCGTCTCGTCGTCGCCGGCCACGCGCAGGGGGAGCGCCACATTCTCGTAGATGGTGAGGTGATCGAGCAGGCGGAAATCCTGGAACACGATGCCGATGCGCTGGCGTACAGCCGCGCGTTCGGCGCTTTTGATCTTGCCCGCATCCCGCCCGAAAATGGTGACGAAGCCGCGCGTGGGCTTGAGGCTGAGAAACATCAGCCGCATCAAGGTTGTCTTGCCGGCGCCGGAAGGGCCGGTGAGAAAATGAAAAGAATGCTTCGGCAGGGCGAAGCTGACATCGCTCAGGATTTCCGGGCCGATGCCGTAGCGCACGCCGATGTTTTCGAAGCGAATCACGAATTTTCGCCTTTCATTCTCAGAGCTTTAACAGTTTGGCGGATAATGTGGAACGCTCAATTTGCCAGTGATTCGCATGCGTCTTTTATGTCCACAATGCGGTAAGGCCCATCTGATCCGGGATGGGGCGCTTGGCAAAGCGGGGCGCAGCGTACGCTGCTCGTCCTGCAAGAGTACATGGTTTGCAAACGCTTCCGGCCAGGCGCGGGGCCTGATCAAGGCAGCCACCGCCCCTGCCCAGGGCGAAATCAGTTCGCAGGCGATTGTCGAGCATGTGCGCAAGGCGACCTCTTACAAGCCCACAAAGTCACAAAAGCAGGGGCAGTCCGGCCGCTCGCGTTTTTTGATCGATCCGGGTCTGGCCATACTGGGCATGCTGGCTTTGACTTTGGGCATGGGCCTGCTTTTCCGCGAAACGGCCGTCAGAAGCGTGCCGGATCTTGCCTCGCTTTACAGGGCTTTCGGTTACAGCGTGAATGTCCGGGGGCTGGAATTTGCCGGCCTGACATCGAGCCGGGAAATCCAGAACGGCGAAGCCGTACTGGTCGTGGAAGGAAAAATCAGCAATATCAGCCGCGGACCGGTGCCGGTGCCGCCCGTGCGCGTGACATTGCGCAGCCCGACCGGTACCGAGATCGAGACAGCCATTGTGCGGCCGGAGGCGGGCGCGCTCGATTATCGCGGCGAAACCGGCTTTAAAACAATGCTTGCCAATCCGCCGGAAGATGCGAAAGATGTGCTGGTTCATTTTATCGATCCGCAAAATTCCGGCAGGCCCTAGATCAAAATTCGGCAATGAAGGTTCAGGATAACGACAGGCAACGCCTGCACACGCTTTTTTCGGAGGCCGACATCGCGCGGCGGGTCGGGGAGCTTGCCGCCGAACTCGGCAAAAAAGACCTGCGCGATCCGCTCTTCATCCCCATTCTGAAAAGCAGTTTTATCTTCGCAGCCGACCTGCTGCGCGCCGTGCATCATGTCGGCCTCAGGCCCGAAGTCGAATTCATGATCCTCGACAGCTATCGCGGCAATCAGTCGTCCGGGCAGGTGAAGATCAGCAAGGATATCGACGGCTCGGTCGAAGGGCGCGATGTCGTTCTGCTCGACGATATTCTCGAGACCGGCCGCACCATCGCCTTTGCCCGCGATCTTCTGATGGCGCGCGGCGCAAGCCGCGTCCTGCTGTGCTGCCTGCTCGACAAAAAGGGCAAGCGCGCCGTGCCGATCGAGGCCGATTGCGTGGGGTTTGCCTGTCCCGATCACTTCGTCGTCGGCTATGGCATGGATCTTGGCCATTCTTTCCGCGAACTGCCCTTCATCGCGCATCTCGTTCCGCAAGGGAATGCCTGATCATGGCCCGCATTCTTGTTGCCGAGGACGACGATCAGGTCAGCGCTTTCGTCAAGCGGGCGCTCGATATGGATGGACACTATGTCGTGTGCGCGAAGGACGGCGCCGAGGGGCTCGCCGTTCTGCAGGCGGAAAGCGGCAGTTTCGACCTGCTTCTCGCCGACATCAAAATGCCGGTGATGGACGGCATCGCGCTGGCGCTGGCTACGGCGCGCGATTATCCGAAACTGAAAATCCTGCTGATGACCGGCTATGCCGACCAGCGCGAGCGTGCCGCCAATCTTGAGGCCCTGATCTATGATGTGGTCGCAAAACCCTTCACCCTGCCGCAGATCCGCGACAAGGTGAAAGAGGCGCTGTCGGCTTAAGAACCGCCGCAAAATCCGCGGTTTTCGATTGAACAGGGACCTCATAAAAGCCTAGTCTTAGACATCGGAGGTCATCATGCGTGCTCTGCCCCGTTTTCTGTTTGCCGCCCTGTTTGCATTTCTCATATCGGCTTCGGCCGTTCTGGCAGAGGAAGGGCACAGCCTGCGCTGGGCGCGCGTGTCGGATGCGCTGACGCTCGATCCGCATGCCCGCAACGAAGGGCCGACGATGGCGCTCTTGCATCATGTCTACGAAACCCTGCTCTGGCGCGACAAGGAGGGCAAGCTGATCCCGCGCCTTGCGCTCTCCTGGCGCATGCTGCCGGAAGATGCGGCCGTCTGGGAGATCAGGCTGCGCCCGCATGTCAAATTCCACGATGGCACGGAGATGAATGCCGACGACGTGGTGTTTTCACTTAACCGCGCGCGGATGGAAACCTCGGCCTTCAACGGCCTTCACCGCGCCGTAGCTATGGTCGAGAAGGCCGGTGATCTCACCATACGCGTGAAGATGACGGCGCCGGCGCCGCTCTGGATCAACAATCTCACCAACACCTTCATCATGAGCAAAAAATGGGCGGAAGTGCACAACGCGACAAAGCCGCAGGATTTTCTCAACAAGGAAGACACGTATGCCGCGCATAATGAGAACGGCACCGGGCCTTATACGATCGTGTCGCGCGAGCCCGAGGTGCGCACGGCTTTAAAGCTTTATCCCGCGCATTGGGCGGGCCAGAAGCCCGCCGTCACGGAAATCGTCTATACGCCGATCAAATCGGACGCGACGCGGATTGCGGCATTGATCTCCGGCGAGGTCGATTTCGTGCAGGATGTGCCGGCGCAGGATGTCGAGCGCCTGAAAAAAACACCGGGCATCAGGGTCAGCAGCGGCACGGAAAACCGCGCCGTGTTTTTCAGCTTCGACATGGGCTCGGACGAGCTGCGCTCGTCCGACGTCAAAGGCAAAAACCCGTTCAAGGATGTGCGCGTGCGCCGCGCCTTCGATCTCGCGCTCGATCGCGATGCCATTCACCAGGTCGTGATGCGCGGGCAGAGCATGCCCTCGCATCTCATCGCGCCGCCTTTCGTCAACGGCTGGACGAAAGAGCTTAGTGCCTATGGCAAGCCCGATATCGCGGGTGCGAAAAAATTGCTTGTCGAAGCAGGGTATGAGCACGGCTTTTCGGTGAACCTGAATTGCACCAATGACCGTTTCATCAACGACGAGGCGATCTGCCAGGCCTATGTCGGCATGCTGGGGCAGATCGGTATTACGGCAAGGCCCGTGCTGCAATCGCGCACCCTGCTGTTTCCGATGATCGAGAAGGCGCAGGTCGATTTCTTCATGCTGGGCTGGGGCGTACCGCCCTATGATTCAGGCTATATCTTCGACTATCTCGTGCATTCGCGCCCAAGCGGCGGCAATCATGAAGAAGAGGCGCTCGGTACCACCAACGGCGCGCAATATTCGAACCCGGAGGTCGATCGGATGATCGAGGCGCTGCCGGCCGAGATCGATGTCGCAAAACGCAACGCGATGATCGCAAAAATCTGGGCGCAGGTGCGAGAGGACCAGATCTTTATTCCGCTCCACAATCAGGTGCTCACTTATGCGATGAAGCAGGGCATCAATATCGATGTTACGCCCGACAACCAGCCGTTCATGGGCAATGTGACGTTCGGCGCAACGCAGTGAGTGATATTTTAAACTACATTCGATGGTATCAAAACAAATCGTCATGGCCGGACTTGTTCCGGCCATCTACGACTTGAGATTTTAACTCGTGGATGCCCGCACCAAGTGCGGGCATGACGACTTTAAGCATGATGGGCTCATCAAAACGGCCGCAACAGCCGCTCCAGATAATCGCGCTCGATTTTCGGGCGTTGCGGATCCGAGAGGCGGCGGCGGACTTCATCGAGAATATCCTGAATTGTCTTACGGTCGGCCGTCTGTGGCAGGCGCTCGCCTTCGCCTGTGTCGTCGCCGACGCTGAAGGGATTATGACCTGTGGGCGCGTTCAGATCGTTGCTGTTTTCGCCATCGTTGAAGCCGTAACCCTTGCCGCTGCCCGCGCCCATTTCACGCATTAAAGCCTGCGCGCCCTTGCGCATGTTTTCGAGCGCGCGGCCCTGCTCGGGCAGCGCACTGCCCGGCGCATTCTGCTCGAGGAAGCCTTCGGCCTCGCCCATCGCATTGCCGGCATCGTCCATGGCCTTGTTCGTGCCTTCGCCGTTCTGCGGGAGTTTGTCCTTCAGGTCTTTCAGCTTGCCGCGCAACTCGCCCTGCTTTTGTTCGAGCTCGCGCAGGCCGGGCGAATCGCCGGGGGCTTGCGGTTTTTGCGGATTCGCGCCGGGCTGTGTCTGCTGGCGGCTGCGATTGCGTTCCTGGAAAGTCTTGTCCATCAGTTTTTGCTGCTCGCGCATGAGGCCTGCGATATCATCGAGCTGGCGCTGCATGGCGGAGGCCTGGTTCGATGCGGAAGGATCGCTGTTGCGCAGCGCATTCAGAAGATCGCGCAGGTTCTGGAGCTGCTGGCGCGCCGCATCCTTGGCGCCTGAGCGCGAAAGCTGCTCGATGCGTTTCATCATCTGCTCGAGATCGGCCTCGGTCAGCACTTTCATGTTCGGCGGAATTCTGCCATTCGGAGCGTTTTGCGCCGCCCGGTTCTGCATCTGGCGCAGATATTCCGCCATGGCCTGGCGAAGGTTTTGCATGAGTTTCGAAATTTCTTCCGGTCCGGCCCCGTTTTCGATGGCACGCTCGAGCGCGGCCTGCGCTTCGGCGAGCGCACGCTCGGCTTCCGACAGATCGCCATTCTCGATGCTATTAGCTGCATCCCACATGCGGACCAGTACGGCACGTAAATTTTCATCGTCGCGCGCGATGGCAAGCCCGGCCCGGATCGCGCTCACCTGCAAATAGTCGCGGGGTTTGGGCAGATGGGTTTCGGGCTCGGCGATGATCAGGTCGAGCGCAGAGCTCACCGCATCGCGCTGGCGCTTGTCGCGCGCCAGCATCTGCCGCAGGGCGATCAATACTTGCGCTGCCGGTTTCGAAAAAGGACGGCTCGGCAAAATGAACCGCTCGGTTTCGGCTATTCCCTCATTGCCGGCATCGTCGCGCGCGATCACGGTGAGATGCATGGGCAGGCCCGCAAAGGGATGATCGCTGAGATCCTTGATCGTGCTGGTCTGCGCCTCACGCGGGTGATTGATGCCGAGCGCAAGCGGAAAGCGCGGCGGATCGATCAAGGGCTGTGCCGGCTTGTCTTTATTGAGGCGCAGATCGGGCGTGAGTTGGTCGTCGAGCAGGGTGCAGCGCGCTTCGGCGGCCTTGACGCCGTAATCGTCCTGTACTTTGACGCGCAGGCGAATGGATTTGCCGAGCATGACCTGCACGGGGGCAGTCAGTGTCACGCGCGGCGCGAGATCGGGTTCCACGATGATGCTGCCTTCGCCAAGCACGCGGCCATAATGCAGAATGTAAAATCCGCCGCTTGCATCGAGTTTCTGCTCAAACCTGATGAGCTTCGTGCCGTCCGCGTTGTCGGCCGCCGCAACCGAGCGGCCGCCGATTTTCAGCTCGATGCCCTGGCCCGTAGCCGTGCGCAATGTAAACAGGCTGCCCTGCGGTACGTTCAGCGAAAACGCGCCCTTCTTTTTGTCGAGATCGAGCAGAACCGGTGCGCGGCCTGTATAGGAAGGCGGCGTGATCCAGGCATCGAGGCGCGGCGGCGCGACATTGGCGGCAATGCCTTCGAGCGCGCCATTGAGTTTCGAAAGCCGTGCCGGTCCCGCGATGATCGCGCCTAAGGCCAGACACAAGATCGCCAGAAAACGCAGGCCGTATTTGTCGGCGCGCGCCACATCGGGATGCGGACGGAACAGGCGGATGGTTTTCAGCCTGTTCAGCAGTTTTGCCTGATGCATCTGCCACAGGTCATACGCCGTTGCCGAGCCGGCAAGGCCGAGCCTGTCGCTTAAAGTGGCAATCACGCGATGCGGCTCTTGCCGGTCGAGCCGTGCGATCGCTTCCTTTCTTTCGGGATAGCGCTGCCGGGCAAGAGGAATAAGGCTGAAGAGGCCAAGGCCCAGCAAAAGCAGGAGAATGATCAGCGTGAGGGGGCCGGGCAGGGTTTCGAATGCGCCGAACCAGGCCATGATCAGGAACAGGGATATGAAACCGGCGGGTCTCAGCAGAAAAGGCAACGCCCGTTCCCAGAATAAAATAATGCGTCCGGTGAAGACCAGAGATTTCAGCCGCGCCTTCTGCGCAGCATCGAGAGGGGAAGTGGGTTTGTCCTGCACGCCGTTAAGATATCATAAATTGATTGCTTGGCCATGAATTGCTTGGCGATGAAAGGAGCGGGTTTTTTTACCGCCTAATCCGCAAGCCAGGGCGGCAATTTATCGGTGCCGATCATGGTTTCGTAACTTTGCCGCTCCCGCACCAGCGCCCATTTTGCGTCATGCACCATTACTTCGGGCACGAGCGGGCGCTGGTTATAGGTCGAGGCCATCGAGCTGCCATAGGCGCCGGCCAGCATCAGGCATAGAAGGGCGCCGGGTTTTTGTTGGGCTAAGTAAAAATTATCGCCGAAACTGTCCGAGCTTTCGCAGACCGGGCCCACGACATCGTAATTTATCTTGATATCCGTTTTGTTCGATTCGATGAGCGGCCATATGTCGTGACGTGCGTCATAAAGGGCCGGGCGCAGCAGATCGTTCATGCCCGCATCGACAATCAGGAATTTTTTTTGCGGACGCTCGTTGAGCGTGACGACTTTGGTCAAAAGCACGCCTGCATCGGCCGCAATCAGGCGGCCGGGCTCGAAACCAAGCTCGACATCGAAACCGTGCATGACCTCAAGAACCATGCGCGCATAGGCCTCGACCTGCCCGGCGGTTTTTTGCGCAGGCAGCGATGTGTCGTAAACGATGCCGAGGCCGCCGCCGCAATCGAGCCGCGACAAAGGGAGATGTTGCACGCGTAGGATTTCGGCAAGTTGCCGTAGGCGCAGATAGGCCTCGCGCAAAGGCTCAAGCTCCATCACCTGGCTGCCGATATGCACGGCAAGGCCGAGAGGGTTTAGGCCCGGCAGATCACAGGCTTTTTTATAAAGCCGCGCCGCATCGTCGGCGGAAATGCCGAATTTATTGTCCATGCCGCCGGTACTGATCTTGGCATGGCCGCCCGCACCTATGGCCGGGTTGATACGGAGCGCGATATCGACCTTTCGACCTTTGCCGTGAGCGATGGCAGAGAGGCGCGACAGCTCGTCCTCGGTCTCGACATTGATCTGGTAGAGCCCGGCATCCACCGCAAAGCCAAGCTCCCCGTCGGTTTTGCCGACGCCGGAATAGATGATCCTGGCTGCCGGAATTCCCGCGGCGAGACATTTGCGGATTTCGCCTTCCGAGACGACATCGGCGCCGGCATTCTCGCGCGCCACGGTTTTCAGAACGGCAAGATTGCCGTTTGCCTTGACGGCGTAAAAGAGGCCGATCTTTTTTTCGCCGAAGGCTGTGCGGAAATGTCTTATGTTTTGCGTGATTGCGGCGCCTGAGTAGACATAGAGCGGCGTGCCGATTTTTTGCGCCAGCTCGCGCAAGGGCACGTCTTCGGCATGAAGATGGCCGTCCCTGTAGTGAAAGCAAGACATGGATTATTGCAAAAGCGGATCAAGCGGGAAGGAATGCGCGGCCGGTTTCGGGCCCGCCTGCGTGCGCGGCTTGACGGGTTTTCCGTCCGGGCCGAGCGGCGGATTTCTCGCCTCTTCCGCAGCCGCCGTGCCGGGCGTTGCCTGGTCGATGGAGACGGGGGTATCGAGCGGCGCCTTCCGCCCGCACGCGGTCAGCAAACCTAAAGCCAGTATGGCCAGAACTATTGCAGGCTTTTTCATGCTTTAAGCTTTACTCTTACCCATTGCACCAAGGCAAGGGGGAGGGTAGCTGGAAGAGCATGATCTTGCGAGCGTCCAAATCCGCAGCCCGGCAAACCCATAAGCTTTATCTGCTCGCCATTTTACTGAGCCTGGCTTCCGGCGGGGTCATGATGTTTCAGAACAAGGTGCCTCATTCCGGCAAGGCTCCCGGGAGCGCGCGAAATCTGGATATTTTCGCGCAAGGCGAGGTTGCCGCTTTCAGATCGGCCGATGAGGTCAAACCCCTGCCCGAGCTTTCCCTGCACGATGTGCAGGGAAAGCCGCACAGCCTGCGCGAGTTTCAGGGCAAAATAATCCTGTTGAACCTGTGGGCAAGCTGGTGCGTGCCTTGCGCCAGGGAAATGCCGCAACTCGATATCTTACAAAAAAAGCGCGGCGGCGCGGATTTCACCGTTCTGACGCTTTCTCTCGACAGTGACGGCGACCAAAAGCCGAAAGGTTTTTTCAAGGAGAAAAAAATCCGTTCACTTGTATTTTTTCACGATAGGCAGGGTGCCGCATTCCAAACCCTGCGCAAGGCGGGCCTGGTGGAGGGTTTGCCGACAAGTCTTCTGATCGATCGCGGTGGCCGTATACTCGGCGTGCTTGCCGGTCCTGCCGATTGGGCCAGCGAGGATGCGCTGAAACTGATCGATGGCGCCAGGACCGAGCCTAGACAGATGCGTTGATCAGCTTGCCGGTCGTAAGATCGAGCGCCTGCCCGTTCGAAAGATAGAGTTTACGCGCGGAGACAGTGATTTTTTTCCGCCCGGTTTCCAGATCGATCACCGTGCCGTCGGAAAGGGTCAATAATTTGTTGCTGTAATTAATGTCCATGCCGCCAAAGTTCTGGGTGACGGCGCGGTGCGCGGAATCGTATTTTTTCATGATCTTTTCATAAGAAGTTGTGGGGACCGTCAAAGCGTCCGCCTGTTTTTTCGCTTTCGCTTGCTTGGCGGCGGTTTCCTGCTGGATGCGCGCCAGTGCAATCTGCGTCATGACGGTCGTCTGGTTTTCGGTTTGCGCGGTCAGGGTGCCGCCCAGCTCATCCGAAAGTGCCGCTGTATTGCTGAGGGCCCTGGTGTTATAATATTTCTGGCGCGCGTGAAAATTCTGCGCCTGTGTCCATGCGTTGCTGGTGCGAACGAGACTCATGCTTTCAGACCGGGCTTGCCATAGGCTTCAGTCTAGCAGGCCAGCGTTAATGCCCGGTAAGATCAGATTATACTGTAATATTAGATGGTTACCTGGTGGGCACCGGTTTTTCGCCGGAATAATCGTAAAAGCCGCGCCGCGATTTGCGCCCCAGCCAGCCGGCCTCGACATATTTCACGAGCAGCGGGCAGGGGCGGTATTTGCTGTCGGCCAGGCCTTCGTGCAGCACCTGCATGATGGAAAGACAGGTATCGAGGCCGATGAAATCGGCAAGCTGCAGCGGCCCCATCGGATGGCCGGCGCCAAGCTTCATCGCCTGGTCGATATCCTCGACCGTGCCCACGCCTTCGTAAAGCGCATAGATCGCCTCGTTGATCATCGGCATGAGCACGCGGTTGACGATAAAGGCCGGATAATCCTCGGCAACGATGATCGTCTTGTTCAGCTTCTTGCAGAAAATTTTTGCCGCCTCGAAAGTGCCGCTTTCCGTGGCGATGCCCTTGATCAGCTCGACAAGCGGCATGATCGGCACCGGGTTCATGAAGTGGATGCCGATAAAGCGGCCGGGCTTTCCGGCGGCGGCAGCAAGTCGCGTGATCGAGATCGACGAGGTGTTGGAGGCAAGAATGGTGCCCTCGCCCACAATACCGCCGAGCTCGGTGAAGATTTTTTTCTTGATCCCTTCGTTCTCGATTGCCGATTCGATGATAAGATCGGCGTTCTTCAGCCCGTCCAGCGAGGGTGCGGGCGAAATGGCGGCCAGCGCGCTTTTGCGCTGCTCTTCCGTCACGACACCCTTGGCGATCTGCCTGCTCAGATTGCTCTCGATGGTTTTGATACCCGCCTCGATGCGATCAGAGCCCACATCGTTGAGCAGGACCTTATAGCCTGCCAGCGCGCAGACATGGGCAATGCCGCTGCCCATCTGCCCTGCGCCGACAACACCGACAGTCTTGATTTCTTTCGTCATGCCGCGCGCGCCTTTTCGATTTCGTTTTTCAGTTCGGGAACAAGGGCAAACAGGTCGCCGACGAGGCCGTAATCGGCGATCTGGAAGATCGGCGCATCGCCATCCTTGTTGATGGCGACGATCACCTTGCTGTCCTTCATCCCCGCGAGATGCTGGATCGCGCCCGATATGCCGATGGCGATATAAAGATCGGGCGCCACCACCTTGCCGGTCTGGCCGACCTGGCAATCGTTCGGCGCATAGCCGGCATCCACCGCGGCGCGCGAGGCGCCAAGCGCAGCGTTCAGCGCATCTGCAAGAGGTTCGAGCAGTTCCTTGAATTTTTCGGCGGAGCCCAGCGCCCGCCCGCCGGAGATGATGACGCGCGCCGAGGACAGCTCTGGCCGATCGGATTTGGCCGCGTCTTGCCCGACGAAAGAAGAGAGCGCGTTGTCGAGACTGACCGGAACATTTTCGACAGGCGCACTGCCGCCACTTTCAGCGGCTTTAAAACATGTGGTGCGCACGGTGATGACTTTCTTGGGGTCAAGGCTTTTTACCGTCTGAATGGCATTGCCCGCATAGATCGGCCGTTCGAAAATATCGGGAGCGACTACCGCCGAGATGTCGGAAATCTGCATGACGTCGAGCAGGGCTGCCACGCGCGGCATGACATTTTTGCCGGTGGTCGTGGCAGGCGTCAGCAAGGCCGCATAAGATCCCGACAATTGATGCAACAATGCCGCCACGGGCTCAGCCAGCTGGTGTTTCAGGCCCGCATGTTCGGCGAGCAGAACTTTTGTAACGCCCGAAAGTTTGGCAGCTTCCTCGGCAACGTTTTTGCAGTTCTCGCCCGCAACGAGGATATGGATCTCTCCGCCTATCGCCTGGGCTGCGGTAAGCGTCTTTGCCGTTGCGTCCTTCAGCTTTCCGTCTTCATGCTCGGCGAGAACGAGGATGCTCATAGTACGCCCGCTTCTGTTTTCAGTTTCGTCACAAGTTCCTGTACGCTGGCAACCTTACCGCCGCTCTTGCGCGCGCGCGGTTCAACTGTCTTGATCACTGTCAGGCGCGGTGCGATATCGACGCCGTAATCGGCAGGCGTTTTAACGTTCAGCGATTTCGATTTCGCCTTCATGATGTTCGGCAGCGAGGCATAGCGCGGCTCGTTGAGGCGCAGGTCCGTGGTGATGACGGCCGGAAGCTTCAGCTTCACGGTCTGCAAGCCCCCGTCGACCTCGCGCGTCACCTGTGCATGGCCGTCGGCAATTTCGATTTTGGAGGCGAATGTGCCCTGCGGCCAGTTCAAAAGGGCTGCAAGCATCTGGCCGGTCTGGTTGCAGTCGTCGTCGATCGCCTGTTTGCCCATGATGACAAGATCCGGCTTTTCTTCGGCGATTGCGGCCCTGATCAGTTTTGCTACGGCAAGCGGCTCGACGGTTTCGTCGGTTTTTATTAGGATGGCGCGATCCGCTCCCATGGCAAGCGCGGTGCGCAGCGTTTCCTGCGCCTTGTCCGGGCCGATGCTCAAGACCACGATCTCAGCCGTTGCCACGCCCTTTTCCTTCAGGCGGATGGCTTCCTCGACCGCGATTTCGTCGAACGGGTTCATCGACATTTTGATATTGGCAAGGTCGACGCCGGAACCGTCGGGCTTGACGCGGATCTTGACGTTGAAATCGACGACGCGTTTGACGCAGACAAGGATTTTCATGAACCAAACCCTTCCGGGCGGGACTATGGCTTAAGTGGGACCTGTGATGCAAGATGGTTAGCACAGGCCCTTTAACAAATTGCCACTAACGGTTTTTGTGCTAACGGTTTTTTCCTGGCACCCAGAGAACGTCGTTCCTGCCACCGTCATTTGCGTAACGCGCCGCCACGAAAAGAAAATCGGACAGGCGGTTGATATATTTCAGCGCCGCTTCGTTCACATCCTCTCTGGTTTTCAACTCCACCATCAGCCGCTCCGCCCGGCGTGCGATGGTGCGGGCAAGATGCAGATGCGCAGACAATGCCGTGCCGCCCGGCAGCACGAAAGAGCGCAGCGGCTGAAGATCGGCATTTAGCTGGTCGATTTCAGATTCCAGGCGCGTAACCTGTGCCTCGATGATGCGAAGCGCTTCTTTCCCCTGCTTTGCCTTGAGCGTGCACAGATCGGCGCCGAGATCGAACAGGTCGTTCTGGGCGCGCGCGAGCATGACATCGATCTCAGGATCGTCCTTGCTGTGAAGGCGGGCGAGGCCGATAGCCGCGTTGGTTTCATCCACCGTGCCGAAAGCCTCCACGCGCAGGTCAAATTTTTGCACGCGCTCACCCGAGCCCAGGCCTGTGCTGCCGTCGTCGCCGGTGCGTGTATAGATTTTGTTCAGGACAACCATCAGCGCGACGACGCCCAGAGCAGGGTCATGAGCACGACAAGGGCGATGAATTGCAACAGCACGCGCAGGCGCATCAGGGTTTGCGAACGGTTGGGGCTGCCGCCTTTCAGCATGTTCCATAGACCCATAGTGAGAACCACGACCACCGCCGCCACGGCGGCAAAGCTTAAAATCTGCACGAATGTCTGCATCAGCCTTCCTGATCAACCTTCCTGGATGGCAATGCCTAAGCGCGGGTTGCGGGTGACAAGATAAACGCCAAAGCCGGTCAGCGCTATGCCTGTCACCTGCAGAAAGCTTAATCCTTCACCGAAAAACACATAGGCCTGTAAGGCTACAAGCGGCGGGATCAGATAGATCAACGAGGCCACTTTTGTGACCGCGCCGTGCCGCGTCATGAACAGATAGAGCAGCATAGCGAAGATGGAGAGGCCGAGCACCGACCAAGCGAGCGCCAGCGTCGTCAGTGCGCTCAGTTCGAAATACATGGGCTCGAAAATCCAGGCGAGCGGGAACATGAACAAAAGCGCGCCGATATATTGATAGGCGACAAGCGTGCGCAGGTCGGCATCGCGAATGAAATATTTCTGGTGAAACGTGCCGAGCGTGATGGAGGCAATGGCAAGGAATGTCAGCAGCAAAGGCTGGATCAGGCTTTCGCCGGGCAGACCCGTAAACAGTTTGGAGCCGATCACGGCGATCACGCCGGCAAAACCGATGCTCACGCCGAGCCATTGCCGCTCGTTGACCCGCTCATTGAACAGAGGCCCCAAAAGCGCGCATACCAGCGGCTGGGTTGCGGCAATCGTCGCCGATATGCCGAGCGGCAGGCCATGCGCAATCGCCCACCACATGCCGCCCGTATAAACCGCATGCATGAGAATGCCGGAGAGCAGCATATGCGCAAGCTGGTTCAGGCTTGCCGGCTGCATGCTTGAGGCCGCATAGGCCATCAGCACGGCTGCAAGGGCCGCGAATTCGAAACGCAGCGCCAGAAAGGTCAGCGGATCGGCATAGGGAGAGATGAATTTGACGACGAGCCAGGAGGTCGACCAGACCAGCACGAACAGATAGGGCGCGAGCTGGAGTTTGGTGCTGTCGGACATTTTCGTAAACTGCCCCGAAAACGTCTCAGGGGCAAGGATTCGTGTGACGCAGGTGGATGGCGTTCACCGCTTCTTCGAGGTCGGGGCTCCAGGGGAGATTTACGGAATCGATATCGGTTTTGAGCTGTTCCATGGTTGTCGCGCCGATGATGTTTGAGGTCACGAAAACTCGCGTAGTGACGAATTGCAGCGCCAGTTGCGCGGGGTCGAGCCCGCGCTGTTTTGCGAGATCGACATAGGCGGCAATCGCCGCATCCGCGCTTGGCGTCTCGTAGCGCTGCATGCGGCCGAACAAAGTGCGCCGCGCGCCTTTGGGCTTGGCGCCGTTCATGTATTTTCCGCTGAGAAAGCCCTGCGCCAGCGGCGAATAGGCGAGAAGCCCCACCTGCTCGCGCATACTGACCTCGGCAAGCGCCGTCTCATAGGTGCGGTTGACGAAATTATAGGCGTTCTGGATGGATTGCGCACGGATATGATCTTTGCCGTGCGAGAGCTGCAGGCAGGCCATGGTTCCCCAGGCACTCTCATTGGAGAGGCCGATGAAGCGGATCTTGCCGCGCTTCACCAGCTCTTCGAGCGCGTCGAAGGTTTCGCGCAAGGAAGCTTCTTCCTCTTTCAGGTTTTTCATATAATCGGGGCCGGATTCGCCCTGGTGCTGATAGATCACGGGGTTTGCGCCCCACTGGATGGAACGGTCCGGCCAGTGCAACTGGTAGAGATCGATATAATCGGTCTGCAGGCGTTTCAGGCTTTTGTCGACCGCCTCGAAAATCTGCGCGCGCGACAAATTCGTGGTCGAACCGTCGTCGCGGAACCATGTCATGTTCGAGCGGCCAACGACCTTGGAGGCGATGACGATCTTGTCGCGCCCGCCGCGCGCTTTCAGCCAGGTGCCGATAATGGTTTCCGTGCTGCCTTGCGTTTCTGCCTTGGGAGGAATCGAATAAAGCTCGGCCGTGTCGATGAAGTTGATGCCTTTGGCGAGCGCATAATCGAGCTGCGCATGACCGTCGGCCTCGGTGTTCTGCTCGCCGAAGGTCATGGTGCCGAGGCACAGCGCGGAAACGTTCACGCCGGTGCGGCCGAGGGGACGGTAGTGCATGAAGGGGTTTTAGAGGGAGGCTTGAAGCCTGTACAGAGGCCGCCCTGGAAGAAATTTCTATTATCTCAAAGGTCTTGTTTCAACTTTGATGAAATCATTAAGTCGGAAGACAGTCTCTTGCGCAGCGGCAAGTTCGGCGCGCACTTTTTTTACCGCTTCTTTGTGGGATAGACCCTTCCCGTTGTAGACCTTACCAGTAAGGTCGCTACTCCCAAGATATTCGCCTTGTTCATAATTGTACACTTTATCATCGAATTTTTGCTGATCGCATAGGTTGTAAACCTGTTGCATAGCAAGTTGATATTCTGCTGAATACTGTTCAGAAGTGCCGCCGCTCGCTGAAAACCCAGCGAGTTTTGGATCCCAGTGAAATAGGAATTCAGATCCGCTAAGATCTTCAAGAACAATAATGGATTGATCCAATTTACCCAGCCTCGTATCGACATATGCCATTAATTTGGAATAGTTTGATATGTTCAATTTTATTTTTTTACCGTTTTCGAATATCAAACCCCGTTTCACCGCATCCATAAAGCTGTCCAAGATTAGTTTATTGGGATCGAGTGTGGCGCCTTGCGGCTCAAAAAAAACGGGCTGATTTCCGCTTAAAGTACGTAGATCGTTGTCAACTGATGAAATAACCATTTTAAAATCCTTAATAAATCTAAATTACCATGAAGCCTCCAAAAAGGCAAACCCAGCCTTTGAATTAGGCTTAACTTGGTTGGATGGACCCTTGTAACGAAGCCCCATAAAACTATATATTGAGACAACGCAACCAGAGGATTTCCATGGCCAATTCACCCTTTACCGGTACCCGCACCACCGACATGTCGATCGATGCGGGCCTGCGCTCCTATATGCTCGGCATCTACAACTACATGGCGGGCGGTGTCTCGCTTACTGGCCTCTTCGCCTATCTCGTCTATGCCGCTTCCATCGCAACAGATCCGTCGACGGCCGCCGCCATGCTGCCGAATGGCGTGGCGCTGACCGAAATCGGCCGCGTTCTCTTCGTCAGCCCGCTGAGATATCTGATCATGTTCTCGCCGTTTGCTTTCGTGCTGGTGCTGAATTTCGGCATCAACCGCATGAGCGTAAGCACGATGCAACTCGTGTTCTGGGCTTTCGCTGCGGTGATGGGTCTCTCGATGGGTTCGGTCTTCCTCGTGTTCACACTGAGCTCGGTCGCGCAGATATTTTTCATCTCCGCCACCGCTTTCGGTGCGCTGTCGCTTTACGGCTACACCACGAAGCGGGATCTTTCGCCTGTCGGCTCGTTTCTGATCATGGGCCTGTGGGGCCTGCTGCTGGCGGTCATCGTCAACTATTTCGTGCAGTCCTCGGCCTTCCAGTTCGCGCTCTGCGTGATCGGCGTGCTGGTGTTTGCAGGCCTCACCGCCTGGGATACGCAGCGCCTGAAAGAGAGCTATCATGAAGCGATGGGCGCGGAAGTTGCCGCCAAACTCTCCATTCTCGGTGCGCTCACGCTCTATCTCGATTTCATCAACATGTTCACCTTCCTGCTGACGCTCTTGGGCGACCGGCGTTAAGAAGCGTAAATCTTAAAAAGAAAAGCCCCGCGCAAGCGGGGTTTTTTATTGCGCCAGGCCGTAAACATTCATGCTGAATCCAGCATTGAATTGCCTTGCGTGCGGAATGCCGTATCCTGTCTGTAAGATTTTTTGAAATTTTAAGCGCTAGATATTATGACCGACAGCTCAGTCAAAACTTTGTTTTCTATGCTTGCGAGTTCGTACAAAGGCCCACAAGGCAATTATAAGCAGGGCGATCGCAATTTCGATATCATTTCCTTTTCCAGGGAGCTTGGCCTCCTCTTCAAGGCGATGGGCGGGGATGGAGACAAAGGCGAGATCAGCGCCGATCTCTTGAGAAAAAATGCGGCAGCGTTCGGGCTCGATCTTAGTACAATCCGCGATCTGAATAAATATCTTGAAGACGGCATCTTCAACAAGAATGAACTGGTCGAAGCCGCCGCGGTTAAAAATGGCGGCATGGGCCGCTCGAAAAATCTAGGCCTGTGGGAATTCGAAGGGCTGTTCACCGGCGATGTCAGCCAAGAAGCGCTTGCCGCCGTGCGCGGCGATACTGCGATTGGGGAAGGGTCCACAACCGCAGATGTGTCGTCCGTGTCTTCTAAAGTTAAACCGGCTCCGGTCGCGCTCCCGGAAATAAAGCAAAAGCCTGTCGCGATGGTCGCCTATGTGCCCGAGCTTGCCGATCCGGATACATCGTCGATGCTTGCGGCCGGGGAAGCGCCGCAAGCGCCTGCCGGGTCTAGTACCAATACACGAAGCTTCAGCGCATCTGCGTTGAGGGAGGTAGCATATTCAACAGCCGTGGTTGCCAATTATGGCGCAGATTATAAACCGCCGCCACTGCCGCCTTTAAGTCCGTTAGTCATAAATAGGGACGCTGCCAAAAATATCCATGTACAAAACTTCGGTGTCGTCAATGATCAAATCGCGAGAGGTGCGGCGCCAAGCAGTAGTGATATCGCGGCTCTCAAGAAAGCTGGCGTTCATGTCATTATCGATTTTCGAGATTATGATAAGAACGAAGAGAAAGCGGCGCGCGCTAATGGCATGGAGTATGTCAATATTCCGCTGTCGAGCACCAAACAACCGAGCGCCTCTGATATCAGAGTATTTCTGGCGACCGTTGCCGCTCCAGATCTCGGCCCATTCTACGTCCACTGCCAAGGCGGGCGGCATCGCACCGGCGAAATGATGGCGATCTATCGTATCGTGCATAATGGGTGGACCGCCGATCGGGCCTTTGCCGAAATGAAAAACGATTATGACTGGTACGAAAGCCGCGGCTTTTCCGGCGGCCACGGCCCGACGAGAGACGCCGTCTATGCATTTTACGATGCCTACAAGAATAGCGGCAAGGATCTGGATGTAGCTCTGGCTGCATATGATGGCGCTATCAAGATCGCCAAAAAATAACACATTTCATCGGCGTTATTTACTGAAGAAAATTTCACAATTTTGCCGTAATTGAGCCTCGCCTGCGCCGCATGCTTAAGTGATAAGCGAGCGTTGCCTGATGTCCGGTTTTTTAGTTCGCGGCACTTCATGCCCCCTCCAGCGTGCCGCAACGCTTAAAGATAACCGGCCGTCCTTTAAAGCCACTTGGTTTTTCCAGGTGGCTTTTTTTTATCCGCCTCCAACTTGCGGCGCTTGTGCTGAAATAAAATGAGTGGCGGATAACCACGCCGGAGCCTTTAAGGCGAAGGCGGGTGGTTTGGCGTAATAAAGCTTCTACGGCATCGCGGCGGCGCCATAGATGACGCCTGGCCCCTGCTGCGTGACGCTTTGCAGCAGCACGGCGCCGCTCTGGCTGGCGGCGGGTTGCCAGAACAGTCTCAGGTCGAGCTTTGTTCCGTCCCAATAGCCGACCTCGTGAATGGATTCGACGACGTTCGAATAGGTCGTGGTCTTGCCCGCGTTCTCGCCGCCCTTGATGGGCACGCTGCGCTCTTTCGCATAAGAGACGAGATAGACGCGCGCGCGCGGCGGCTCGTTACGCCCCGGCCAGCCGGCAATCGTCACATCGACCGTGCCGTTTGCGGGCGAAACGGAAATCGGCACGCGCATGGCGCTGCCTTCTTTCGAGAGTTCGCATTTTTTCTCGATATCGTCCTTGTCGCTGCCGACGGCATGGAAGAAACCATTGACGACGACTTGCGGCGTATAAAGCTTGGCGTCGCCGCGGATGGCGGCATAGCTTCGCTGGCGTTGCGTATTCTCGGGCCGCGCCAGCGTGTCGCGCCAGCCCAGATAATCCCAGATGGTGACGGGATAGGTGAGCGCGATGACGTTCTTGTCGTCATGCGCGTAAGTTGTCAGCAGCTTGTCGGCGGGCGGGCAGGAGGAGCAGCCCTGGCTCGTGAACAGCTCATAAACGGCGCGCGGCTGCTCGGCCTGGGCGGCAGATGAGCAGGAGGCGAAAACCATTATTCCTGCTGTAAAAACAATGCCCTTCATCATGGCGCTATCCAAATCACATTTTATGCAAAAAGCCAGTCAATCCCGCGTGATCGAGCCGGTTTTGCAAACAATCCACGATGACTATAACACGGTTTTGACAGTTACGCGATTTTATTAATTGACATCAACTTGAGCCGCTGCTTTGATGTCTTCCATATTTACTGTAAATGCATAAAAGTTGGAGTAAATTTTATGGAATTACTTGCGCCAATATCAAAACGTAACAGCTTTCAATCCGGCTTTTCCCCTCAATCGGCTTCGGGCAAACTCGCAACCATTAAAATGGGTCAACAGGTCATCAAGATCGAAGACAAGAGCAGGCTAAGAGATAGTTTGCTAGATGTTTTGGAGACAATTGCCACTTCCGATTATCAGCTTTACGTGCAGAACAAGCCTACTCTATCCGAAACCGCTATCAACGAAAAAATTACCGCGGCAATTGCCGCCTTCAATGCAAAAAGCCACTGTTTCGATGATCTTGCGCAGCAGAAGGCGCTGGTTTCCTATTTTCGGGATGCCGCGCGCGAGGCCGGACAAAGGGCTGCTTCTGCGACTTCTTGCAAATATTGCGACACTTTGGAAACCGTAATTATGGTGCGCGATCAGAATGAGCAGGCTGTCGAAAACCGGAAAAACCTCATGGCCGCCGAACAGACAAGAGACGCGCGCATTATCTTTAACAAGCTCGACCTGGAAGCACTGAAGCAATTGCCCGAGAAACAATAACCGGACACTACGGAACGCCATAATGATTTGCCAATGCAAAAAATTATGATAGTTGTAAGTATTGTAAACTATCTAAAAGAATTTTTTAGGAGAAATATTTATGGCAAATAGAATAGCTCTTGCGGAAAAGCTCCCAGGATATGCGCGAAATTCACAAGCGGATGTCTTTTATGATGCTTTTCAAAAAGAAAAGGACGCAACTCCGCCAGGCCTTACCTTCGATCAAATTTCGAATGCTGAAAAACTGGATAAAGCAGGGCATCTTGTTGTTGGGCTCGCCCTCTATTATGCCAGCCTCTCGGCATTACAGAAGCTTCCGGAAACAAATGAAAAAAAAGAAAATATAGGAATCGTCGAATTTAGCATTACACAGACGACAGATAATCTGGGATCATTAATTTCAGAACTTACCGGCTTCGGTTCTTTGGATTCCAATGAAAAACGGCAAGCTACGCGGGCTCATTTCGTAGCTGTCGCAAAAAAGGCAGCCAAATTTTATTGGGAAGGTGACGACACGGCTGATACAAGTCTGGTTGCGAAAGACGCCAGGCTCGTATTGCAATTTATGCCTACAAGGAACAAGTAATTCTTCAAGCCGCCAGATTGCGCAGCACATATTGCAGGATGCCGCCGTTCCTGAAATAATCCAGCTCATCCAGCGTATCGATGCGGCAGATCAGCGAGATCATCTGCTTGCGCCCGTCCGCATAAGTAATTTCGGCATCCGTTTTCTGACGCGGGAAGAGCGCGGAAAGCCCCTTGATGGTCACCTGCTCGTCGCCTCTCAAACCTAAAGCCGCCCAACTCAGGCCGCCGTCGAAGACGAAGGGCACCACACCCATGCCGATCAGATTGGAGCGGTGGATGCGCTCGAAACTTTGTGCGACTACGGCGCGCACGCCCAAAAGCTTCGGTCCTTTTGCCGCCCAGTCGCGCGAGGAGCCGTTGCCATATTCCGCGCCAGCAAAGACGACAAGCGGCACTTTTTCTTCCTTATAGCGCATCGCCGCATCATAGATGAACATGCGTTCGTTCGAGGGGTGATGCACGGTAAGGCCGCCTTCGATAACGCCGCCGTTTTCGTCGCGCACCATATGGTTCTTGATGCGGATATTGGCAAAGGTGCCGCGCATCATCACTTCGTGGTTGCCTCTACGCGTGCCGTACTGGTTGAAATCTTCCGCTTTCACATTGTGCGAGAGCAGATATTGCCCGGCAGGCGAAGCTGCGCGAATGGAACCTGCGGGCGAGATGTGGTCGGTCGTGATCTTGTCGCCGAGCAAGGCAAGCACGCGCGCGCCGACGATATCCTGCACGGCTTCCGGTTTACTGGCCATGCCCTCGAAATAGGGCGGGTTCTGCACATAGGTCGAATCCCTGTCCCAGGCATAGGTTTTGCCGCCGCTCACATTGATGGCCTGCCAGCGGTCGTCGCCCTTGAACACGTCGGCATATTTGGAAACGAACATATCGCGCGTGATGTTTTTATCGACGAAATCCCGAATGTCGTCATTGCTCGGCCAGATGTCTTTCAGATAGACGGGCGCGCCGTCCTTGGCGGTTCCCAAAGGTTCGCGCGTGAGATCGAGGCGCACGGTGCCCGCGAGCGCATAGGCAACGACCAGCGGCGGGCTCGCCAGATAGTTCGCCTGCACGTCCGGGGAAACGCGGCCTTCGAAATTGCGGTTGCCCGACAGGACAGAAGCCGCAACGATGCCGTTATCGTTGATCGCTGCCGATATTTCCGGCGCCAGCGGGCCCGAATTGCCGATACAAGTGGTGCAGCCGAAGCCGACAAGGTTGAAGCCGAGCGCGTCGAGATCTTTCTGCAGCCCCGCGCGTTGCAGATATTCGCTCACCACCTGGCTGCCGGGGGCTAATGATGTTTTTACCCAGGGTTTTGTGGAAAGGCCTTTTGCGCGTGCGTTGCGGGCAAGCAATCCTGCCGCCATCAGCACGCTGGGGTTCGAGGTATTGGTGCAGGAGGTGATCGCGGCGATCACCACATCGCCGTGGCCGAGATCGAAATTGTGGCCGGCAACGGCGGCGCGTTTTTTCATCTGCGACGGTTTTTTCAGGTAATCGCTTTCCAGCGCTGCCTTAAAATTGCGCTTCACCTGCCACAGATCCTGCCGTCCTTCGGGGCGTTTGGGCCCGGCGAGCGAGGGTTGCACCTTGCGCAGGTTCAGCTCCAGCGTATCGGTGAACAAAGCTTCGGGCGCGGAGGGCTTGCGGAAGAGACCCTGCTGCTTTGCGTATTTTTCGACAAGCGCCACATGTTCCTCGGGGCGACCGGTGAAAAGGAGATAGCGTAGCGTTTCCGCATCGGTCGGGAAAAAGCCGCAGGTTGCGCCATATTCCGGCGCCATATTGGCGATGGTGGCGCGGTCTGCCAGCGAGAGATTGCCAAGGCCCTTGCCGTAGAATTCGACGAATTTGCCGACCACGCCCTTCTGCCGCAGCATTTGCGTAATGGTAAGCACAAGGTCGGTTGCCGTAATGCCCGGGCGCATTTTGCCGGTCAGCTTGAAGCCGATCACTTCCGGGATCAGCATGGAATAAGGCTGGCCGAGCATGGCGGCTTCCGCCTCGATGCCGCCCACCCCCCAGCCGAGCACGGACAGGCCGTTGATCATGGTGGTGTGGCTGTCAGTACCGACGAGCGTGTCGGGATAGATCAGCGTTGCCTCGCGCGTGCGGCCGCTGTCCGATTTGTATTTGACGTCCTTCACCCAGGCGGTGCGCCCGAGATATTCGAGGTTGACCTGATGGCAGATGCCGGTGCCGGGCGGCACCACGCGGAAATTGTCGAAAGCGGCCTGTCCCCATTTGAGGAAGTTGTAGCGTTCAAAGTTTTGTTCATATTCGCGCTCGACATTGCGCGAAAAAGCCTGCGGGTTGCCGAAATAATCGACCACCACGGAATGATCTATAATGAGATCGACCGGAACGAGCGGGTTGACCTTGGCCGGGTCCGCATTCAGCTTGCCCATGCCGTCGCGCATTGCAGCTAGATCGACCACGGCGGGAACGCCGGTGAAATCCTGCATCAGGACGCGGGCCGGGCGAAACCCGATCTCCTTTTCCGTCTTGCCGCGATGGTTCACCCAGTCGGCCAGCGCCAGAATATGGTCTTTGGTGACGGAGCGGCCGTCTTCGTGCCGCAGCAGGTTTTCGAGCAACACCTTCATGGAAAAAGGTAGTTTAGAGATGCCGGTCAAACCGTTTTTCTCGGCTTCGGGCAGGCTATAATAGGTATAAGTCTTGCCGTTGAAGCGGAGCGTTTTCTTACAGTTGAAACTATCGAGCGCCGGAGTATCAAAAAGCTTGCTCATGGGGTAATGGTCTATCTGATTTTTACTTCCTTCAAAAGAGGATTTACGAAAAAAGTGCGCCAAGATTGTGATGAAGATTGCGATATGGAAAACAGTTCGCTAAAATTTTCCGGTCTCTCCTGCATTCGTGGCGAGCGCCTGGTGTTTTCCGATCTCGCAATCGAGCTGAAAGCCGGGCAGGCGCTATCTTTAAGCGGCTCGAACGGTTCGGGAAAAACGAGCCTGCTGAGACTTCTGGCAGGGCTTCTGCCTGCGGATGCGGTTTTATGCCGGGATTTTCATTTCATCGGCACGCAGGATGGCGTGAAATCCAGCCTGACGGTCGAGGAAAACCTGCAATTCTGGTGCGATATGCTAGGCGGGCGCGGGATCGAGGCGGCGCTTGCGTTCTGGGATTTGCAGAATTTACGCGACATGCCCGCGCTCTATCTGTCCGCGGGGCAGCGCCGTCGCCTGGCGCTTTCGCGCCTTTTGCTGGCACCTAAAAAAATCTGGCTGCTGGACGAGCCGCAGGTAGCGCTTGACGAGCAAAACCGGGCGCGGCTCTTAAAACTTCTTGAAGATCATTTAAGCGGCGGCGGCATGGCCGTTATCGCCGCGCATGAAGATCTGAACCTTAAAAATGCGAAATCCTTGCGTATGGGGAAGGCGGCATGAAGGTTTTTTTCATCCTCGTCGCGCGCGATCTGAAACTGGCCATGCGGCAGGGCGGCGGCACGCTGACAGGCGTGATCTTCCTGCTCGGCCTGACCCTGCTGTTGCCCTTGAGCCTCGGCCCCGATCCGCAATTCCTTGCGCGCGTGGCGCCCGCCATGGTCTGGATCGGTGCGCTTTTGACAAGCCTGCTTTCGCTCGATCGCCTGTTTCAGGCGGATGACGAGGACGGCACGCTCGACCTGCTCTTGCTGTCTGGCTCCGCCATCGAGGCGCTGTCCTTTGCAAAAACCGTTGCGCACTGGCTGTCGCATACGCTGCCGCTCGTGATCTTGAGCCCCCTGTTCGGCCTGATGCTGGGGCTTGAGACGAATGCGCTTTGCGGGCTTGGCGGCAGCCTTCTGATCGGCACGCCTGCGCTGACATCTCTCGGCGCGCTGGGTGCTGCGCTGACATTGAACCTGCGGCGCGGCGGCCTGCTGCTGCCGGTGCTGGTGCTGCCGCTCACTCTCCCTTTGTTGCTTTTCGGCGTTTTGAGCGCGCAATCTGCCGGCACATTTCCGGTTTTGGCGGGCTTAAGCCTGCTTGCCGTTGCCTTCTCCCCTTTTGCCATAGCGGGCGCATTGAAGGCATCGCGCTCATGATTTATTCATTTCGAAAGAATACAAAATGTCATCCTGAGCGAAGCGAAGGATCTCTCGAGATTCTTCGGCTTCGCCTCAGAATGACATTATATCTAGATCCCCGCTTTCGCGGGGATGACGGATTATAATTATGAATACCGGGAAGCTTTACACCTTCGCCAATCCGCAGCGCTTCATGAGCGTCAGCGGCAAAGTTCTGCCCTGGCTTTCCGTATTTGCCGTGCTGGTGCTGGCTTATGGACTATATCTTTCCCTCTGTGTTGCACCGGAAGATTACCAGCAGGGTGCGAGCGTGCGCATCATGTTCGTGCATGTGCCTTCCGCGTGGATCGCTCTCGGCTGTTACACATTCATGACGGTTGCGAGTTTAGGCACGCTGATCTTCCGTCATCCGCTTGCCGATGTGGCGGCAAGGGCGGCAGCCCCCATCGGCGCAACTTTTACTTTCATCTGTCTGGCTTCAGGATCGTTATGGGGCAAGCCGATGTGGGGCACCTGGTGGGTGTGGGATGCGCGGCTCACCTCCGTCTTCGTGCTCTTTATTATGTATCTGGGCCTGATCGCGCTGTGGCTGTCGCTGGAAGATTTTTCGCGTGCCGCGCGCGCCTGCGCCATTCTCACCATTGCGGGCTTTATCAATATTCCGATCGTCAAATTCTCGGTAGAGTGGTGGAACACCCTGCATCAGGGTGCTTCCATCTTCAGAATGGGCGGACCCAGCATCGATCCTTCCATGTTAGGGCCGCTATGGGTGATGATCGCGGCCTTCACTTTATTATTCGCAGCACTTTTGCTGTTGCGCATGCGCACCGAAATCCTGCGCCGCCGGTTGCGTGCGCTTCAGATCAAGAAGGCTTACGATGGCTGATTACGGTTTCTATATTTATGGCGCCTATGGCGTGGCGGGTTTTAGCCTGTTCGGGCTTTTGTTCGTCTCAATCTACGACTTGCGGCAGGTCAAAAAACGGCTTGCCAGTTTCGACGAATGACGAAATTCAATAAAATGCGGCTATTTGCGCTCTTTTCGAGCCTGCCGCTGATTTTCTTTCTCGTGCTGGCCGTGCTGCTTGGCGAGCGCATTTTCATGGGCGATCCGAAGGTGCTGCCCTCGGCGCTGATCGGCAAGCAGGTGCCTGAATTTAATCTTCCCTCACTGGAGGGCATGAAATCTCCACCTTTGGGTGCGGCCGATTTGCGCAATGGCAGAATAAGCATTGTCAATGTCTGGGCATCGTGGTGCATCCCCTGCCGTGCGGAGCACGCGGTTCTAAATGACATCTCGGCGAAAACGCTTTTGGAAAAAAGAATGGGCCAGCCGCAGCTGGTTGGCATCAACTATAAGGATCAGCCTGCGGCCGCGCGCGATTTTCTGCAAAAACTCGGCAATCCTTACGCGCGTATCGGCGTCGATGCCGACGGCCGCGCCGGCATCGATTTCGGTGTTTACGGCGTGCCGGAAACATTTGTAGTCGATGGCACAGGGCGCATTGTTTACAAACATGTCGGGCCGCTGACGGGCGAAACGCTCAAAAAAGAAATTCTTCCCGCTTTGGAAAAAGCGGCGCGGCCATAACGGCTAGCCGATTTTTATTCTCGTTTTCCGTCCCATAAACATTAAAAGTTTAAGCATCGCTTCTCTGGAAACCGCCACGCAGCCTTGCGTCGGCGAAAAATCCTCGCGCGCAAGATGCAGGAATATACCACTGCCGCGCCCGCGCACCACAGGCCTGTCATTATATCCAATTTCGATGGCAAGATCGTAGAGCGCATCCTTGCGCCATAACCCTTCTTTCAGAATCGGGCGGCATGGGGCGTGTCGTGACAAGGCGGTTATAGGCGCGATCCTTCACATCGTCGCACCACCAGTCGGTTTTTCCGATGCGGCGATTTGAAATAAGCGTGGGCGGCAGACGCAGGCGGTCGGCACGCCAATGCAATTTTCTTAAATGATAAGTGCCGATGGGGGTTAGGCCGTCCCCCTCCCGCTTTTTCAAACCTATGCCTTCACGCCCGAGCGCGCAGGGAAAGCTCATATATCCCACGAGCAGGCGCCCTTTCCGCCTGTCCCGGAAGGAGGGAATGACCCTTATCAGCCGACTGCAAGATTTCATGGACTTCACGCCTTTTTGTGTTACCATTTGGTATATAAGAGCGAAAAAAGTCATGACTGGGAAGTGGTTAGGTACAGGAGGGGATGCATGACACACCGGATTTTGGTCGTCGACGATGACAAAAACCTGCGGGACGCCCTTGATGAACAATTCCAGCTGCATGACGAGTTTGCCGTAACCTTGGCCGAGAACGCTTCCCAGGCCTTGCAAAAGATCCGCTCGCTTGAAACCGATATCGTCCTTCTCGATGTCGACCTGCCGGATATGGACGGGCGTGAAGCCTGCCGCCGCATGCGCAAGGAAGGGTTCAAGGGCCCTGTTATCATGCTGACCGGACAGACCTCCGATTCGGACCAGATCCTCGGGCTCGATTCGGGCGCCAACGATTATGTGACGAAGCCGTTTCGTTTTGCGGTGCTGCTCGCCCGCATCCGCGCGCAATTGCGCCAGATGGAGCACAGCGAGGACGCGACCTTTTCCATCGCGCATTATAATTTCCAGCCTGCCGCCAAGGTGCTGGTCGACGACAAGGGGAGCAAGATCCGCCTCACCGAAAAGGAAACGGCGATTCTGCGCTATCTCTACCGCGCCGGCGAAAAGCCGGTGGGGCGCGAGATCCTGCTCACCGAAGTGTGGGGCTATAATGCCGCCGTCACCACGCACACGCTCGAGACACATATCTACCGTCTGCGCCAGAAGATCGAAAAAGATCCGGCGCATGCGCAGATTGTCGTCACCGACGAGGGCGGCTACCGCCTCATCCCCTGAAATAATGCAATGAACGATATCCTGTCGCCCGAGCGCATCATCGATCATTTGTCGGCGCAGCCGATTTTTTCCGATCTCGATCCCGTTTCCTTGCGCGTGCTGGCGCTGGCGAGCGAGATCGTGCCGCTGCAGCCGGGCGAGCGGCTTTTTTCGCAAGGCGACATATCGGATTGCGCCTATTTCATTCTCAAAGGTTATTGCCGCCTCGACAATTTCGACGGCGATGCGCGCACGGCGCAGGCCGGCGATCTCCTGCATCCGCTGGCGCTCATGGCCGAGCTGGCGCGGCCGATGACGGCGGTTGCGGCCGACAGGTGCGAAGTTTTAAAAATTCCGCGCGCCGTTTTTATCCGTATTCTTGAGAGCGCACCGGTTCTCGCCATGCGCCTGCGCGACAAGCTGACGCGCGATATGATGGGCCGCATACGCGAATTGCAGCCTGTGCATGGAAATCTTGCTTAAATCCTGAATACGGCCCGCACCGGCACATGGTCGGAAGGGCGAGCCCAGCCGCGCGCATCCTTGATCACATCCATCGAGGCCCAGGCCTCGTGCAGATCGGGCGCTGCCCAGATGTGGTCCAATCGTCTGCCCCGGTCAGACTTGCGCCAGTCGGCGGCGCGATAGCTCCACCAGGTGTAAAGCTTTTCGGCTTCGGGAACGAAGGCGCGCATCACATCGTGGAATTTGCCGGCCTGCCGCGCCGTCTCGAATTTTTCGACCTCGACCGGCGTGTGGCTGACGACGCCTAACATTTGTTTATGCGACCAGACATCGTGCTCGCACGGGGCGACATTCAGATCACCGACCACGACGGCGCGCGGAAAACGCCTGGTGAACTTGCGCCCCCAATGCGCGAGATCATCGAGGAAATCGAGCTTGCATTTGAATTTGGAATTGGCTTTCGGATCCGGGATATCCCCTCCGGCAGGCAGGTAGACCGAGGCGATGGCAATATCGTCGAATTTCTTCCCGGCAAGATGCGCGACAATGCAGCGCCCTTCCGCCTGGCCCGCGATATCGAAACGCTCGGTCGCGCGGAACGGCAATTTCGAGAGAATGGCAACGCCGTGATAGCCCTTGAAACCGTAAACCGCCTGATGCTCATAGCCGATCTTGGCGAAAGCGGCGGCCGGGAACTGCTCGTCGCGGCATTTGATTTCCTGCAGACAGAGAATATCGGGTGCTGCTTCCTTCAGGTATTTTTCCACAAGGCCCGCGCGAAGGCGCACGGAATTGATGTTCCAGGTTGCCACACTCAGCTGCGAAATCGTTTTATTTTTCTTGCTCATAGGAGAAACAGCCGCGCGTCGTTAGGTTTATTGACCTGGATTTTTGCGACCGTCACGCTCGTTTCCATGCCCTGGCCGTCGGTGATCGTCCATTGCTGCAGCGAATAGTCGGTAGCGGAGAAATAAAGCATCAGGCGCCCCTGCGTCAGCGCGCCGTCTTCCTCGATCGAAACGGTGACGATATTCGTGTCCTGCAGAATGGAAATAATGCGCGCATCCTCGATCAGGTCGATTTTTTCTTTCAGCAGATAGCGCAGCGGCGTTTGCCAGAGCTGGTAGATATCCTGTGTGCCGAGCTTCTTGTCGCGCACGGCGAGCTGGGTGCCGTCGGAGACGATATCGATTGCGGAAGGCGGATCGTACATGAAACGCACGCGGCCGGGCTTGGAGATAAAGAATTTGCCCATGCTGGCGGAGCCGTCGCTTTCCACCTGCGTGAAAGTGCCGCTCATCTCGCGGATGGCATTATAGACCTGATTGATCTTGGCCAAGGTTGCGCGCTGTGCGGGCGTGAAAGGATCCGGCCGATGGAGCAGGCCCCGTTGCGGCGCGGCAGGCAGCGGCGTTTGCGGCAGGCCGAGAACGGGCGGCGGCGTTGCGTTCGGCGCGGCCTTGGTTTGCGGCACCGCTTGCGGGGTTAGCTGCAAAGGCGTGGCAGTTGCTTTTGTAGCCGTTGTTTTTGTAACAGGTGTTTTTGCCGGAGCTGCCGCTTTTACCGCAGGTTTTACGGCAGAAGGCGGTGGCTGTTTTACGGGCGCGGGTTTTTGCAGCGGCGCGGCCGCCAGCGCAACGGACGCGGAAAATGCGATCAGAACGCTCGAAAGTCGTAAACGGGTCAAGAAATCTTCCACCAGACAGCAGCCGATTTTTGCCCGAGCATTAAGGCAAAGGCAAGACGAAATATGAGAGAGCAGTGAGCGACGAGTGGCGGATAGTGAGTAAAAAAGACCCCATTTTTACTCAGCTGACCTGCTCATTCTCCGGCCTCAAGCAGGATTTCGCGCTTGCCGGCATGATTGGCGGGCGAGACGACGCCTTCTTCTTCCATGCGTTCCATGATCGAGGCTGCGCGGTTATAGCCGATCTGCAAACGGCGCTGCACATATGAGGTCGAGGCCTTCTTGTCGCGCAATACAATCTGCACCGCCTGCTGGTAGAGATCCGGCGTATCGGATTCGCCGAAGGCGCTTTTGTCGAACACGCCGCCCTGGTCGATTTCCTCTTCATCATCGGCCGTGACGGCTTCGAGATAGGAAGGTATCCCCTGCGCCTTGAGATGGGCGACAACCTTCTGTACTTCCTCGTCCGACACGAAGGGGCCGTGCACGCGCGAGATCCGCCCGCCGCCCGCCATGTAAAGCATGTCGCCTTGGCCCAGCAGCTGCTCCGCACCCTGCTCGCCCAGGATTGTGCGGCTGTCGATTTTCGATGTGACCTGGAACGAGACGCGGGTCGGGAAATTTGCCTTGATCGTGCCGGTGATGACATCCACCGAGGGACGCTGCGTCGCCATGATGATGTGAATGCCGGCCGCGCGCGCCATCTGCGCAATCCTTTGCACCGCGCCCTCGATATCCTTGCCGGCAACCAGCATTAAATCCGCCATTTCGTCGACGATGACGACGATATAGGGCATGGGTGCCAGCGTCATTTCCTCGTGCTCGAATACAGGCTCGCCGGTTTCCTTGTCGAAGCCGGTCTGCACGGTGCGCGTCAGCGTCTCGCCGTTTTCGATCGCCTGTTCGACGCGCATGTTGAAGCCGTCGATATTGCGCACGCCGAGCTTCGACATCTTGCGGTAACGCTCTTCCATCTCGCGCACCGTCCATTTCAGGGCGACGACGGCTTTCTTCGGATCGGTGACGACGGGCGAGAGCAGATGCGGAATGCCGTCATAGACGGAAAGCTCCAGCATTTTCGGGTCGATCATGATCAGCTTGCACTGGCTGGGATCGAGCCGGTAAAGCAGCGAGAGGATCATCGTATTGATCGCAACCGATTTGCCGGAGCCTGTGGTGCCCGCGATCAATAAATGCGGCATTTTCGCAAGGTCGGTGATCACCGGTTCGCCGCCGATGGTTTTGCCGAGGCAGAGCGGCAGGCGCCCTTTCATATCCTCGAAATCTTTCGAAGCCAGAAGCTCGCGCAAGTAGACCATTTCGCGTCGCGCGTTCGGCAACTCGATGCCGATGACATTGCGCCCCGGCACCACGGCGACACGCGCCGAGATCGCGCTCATCGAGCGGGCGATATCGTCGGCAAGGCCGATGACGCGCGAGGACTTGATGCCCGGCGCGGGCTGCAATTCGTAGAGGGTGACGACGGGCCCGGGGCGGACATGAATGATCTCGCCCTTGACGCCGAAATCGTCGAGCACGCTTTCCAGCATTTTCACATTCTGCTCGAGCGATTCTTCGTCGGGCATCGAGATCAGGTTGCGTTTGGGCTGCATCAGCAGGGAGAGCGGCGGCAGTTCGTAATCGCCCTCGTTCAGCCAGGAGGTTTGCTGCTCTGCAACCTCGCGCTTGCCGCGGCGTAACTGCCGCACGGCAGGTGCAATTCGTCCTTGTGAAAAATCGGTGCGGGCCATATGCCGTGTGTCTGATCGCGTCTCGAATTCCTCGTCATCGTCATCGCGAAAGCGTGGCTCGTGCCGCATATGAATGTCGTTTTCCGCCTCGGCTTCCAGCGCATGCCGCCTGCGCATGACAAAGCCGCGCAAGGCATAGAACAGATGAGCGATCAGGCCGAATAAGGCTACGCCGGAGGCCATGGCTTCGTCGTCCATGTCGTCGCGCTCGACAGGTTCACTGAAAGCGGCTGAGGCATAGGTGAGCGCAAAAAATCCTAAGGCCGCCAGCGTCATGCCCGTGGCGAAATTAATGCCGCCCGCCAGAACGGCCTGAAGCGGCAGGCTTGCTAATGAGAGCACCGCATCGCCGGCGGCACCGCCTAGGCCCGTCGGCAGCGGCCATGATTCAAAATGCGGCAGGGCGGAGCAGGCGCCGGCCAGAAGAATGGGCGCAAGCAGCCAGGCGGCAAGCCTGATTTTTTCGTCTTCCAGCCCGCGGCGCGTGGTTAGCCGAAAGCCCCAGGAGACAAGAGGCAGCAGTAAAGCGATGGCGGCAAGGCCGATCATCTGGATTGCGAGGTCGGCAAAGCTCGATCCCATGAAGCCGAGAGCGTTTTTGGGAGCAAGCCCGTTGGCATAAATCAGGCTCGCATCGTCGGCATGCCAGGTGGCAAGGGCCATGAAGCCAAATCCCGCGAGCAGGAAAAGCATCAGGCCGCCCAGTTCGCCGCCGCGCCGCGCAAATATGCCGCGCGCCCCGTTAACCATATCGTCATCGAACATTTGGCGTGCCAGTGACAAACGCATGCAACCCTCAAAACCCGGCCTAACTTGGGTTTTAAGCTAGCGCGTTGCGGTTAAGGAGTCGGAAACCGGGGATCGAAAAGTAAAAATCTGAAATTAAGATTTGTTAATCAATCGCTAAGCTTACGGTTTGCGCTGCCTGATCAGGCCTTCCTGCGCCACCGAGGCGATCAGCACGCCTTCTTTGGTGAAAATCGAGCCGCGCGCAAATCCGCGCGCACCGGAAGCCGAAGGGCTGTCCTGCGCATAGAGAAGCCAGTCGTCGGCGCGGAAGGGACGATGAAACCACAGCGCGTGATCGAGCGAGGCAATCTGCAAATCCTTGTCGAAGATCGTGCGCCCATGTGCGAGCAAAGTGGAATCGAGAAGCGTCATATCGGAGGCGTAGGCGAGAACCGACTGGTGCACGGCGTGATCTTGGGGCAGTTTTTCCGTCGCCTTGATCCAGATATATTGTTTCGGCTCCAGTTTCTGCCGCGAGATATAGCGCGTGAGATCGACGAAGCGCATCTCGATCGGGCGCGCGCGCTCCCAGTAGCGGCGTACATTTTCCGGAAGCAGATGGATGAATTTCTCTTTCAGCTCGGGTTCGGAAGGCAGTTCCTCGGGCGGCGGCACATTGTCCGGCATCGAAATGTGATGGGGGAGACCTTCCTCGGATATTTGGAAGGATGCCGAGAGCGCGAAGATCGCGCGCCCGTGCTGAATGGCCGTGACACGGCGCGTCGAAAAGCTTTTGCCGTCGCGCAGCCGTTCCACCTGATAGATGATCGGCACTTTCGGATCGCCCGCCAGCATGAAATAGCAATGCAATGAATGCGCGGTGCGCTCGGGTGGCGCGGTGCGCGTGGCGGCAACCAACGCCTGGCCGATCACCTGCCCGCCGAACACGCGCTGCCAGCCGACCTGAGGGCTTAGCCCGCGAAACAAATTATGTTCAAGCGGCTCTAAATCGAGTATCTGTAGCAGGTCATCGACGGCGGAAGACATGGTGGAACAGGGAACACAAGGGCACGGCATGCGTCAAGAGCAGGCTGTATACGATATCGCCATTGTCGGCGGCGGGTTTGCGGGGCTCACCCTGGCGCTGGCGCTGAAGCAGGAGAGCCGCAATCGCCTCTCCCTTATCGTGATCGACAAAAAGCGCAAAGGGCAACAAAAGGGTCAGCAAGATGTGCGCGCCTCCGCCATCGCCGCGGGTGCCAGGCGGTTGTTGCGCAAGCTCGATGCCTGGCCGGAAGAAAAATATACGCAAGCTATTCATTCCATGCGCATCACGGACAGCGCGTTGCATGACGGCGTGCGGCCGTCCCTGCTGAATTTCGCAGGCGAGGGAGAGCCGTTTGCGCATATGGTCGAGAACAGGCATTTGCTTGCCTCTCTGATGCTTAAGTTTTCGGCATCCGGCATCGAGCTGGTCGATGCCGGCGTGCAAGCCAGCGATGCAGATGCGTATCTCCGTACGCTGCATCTCGATAATGGCACGACCATTCGCACGCGGCTTGTCGCGGCCTGCGACGGCGCGCGCTCGAAACTGCGCGAGGAAGTGAAAGCGCAAATGATCGGCCGCGATTACGATCAGGCAGCGATCGTGACGACGGTCGCGCATGAGGACCCGCATCATGGCGAGGCGATCGAGCATTTCCTGCCGGCAGGACCTTTTGCAAGTTTGCCTTTGCCCGACGACGAACAGGGACGACATCGTTCTTCCATCGTGTGGGTCGAGAGCAAAAAGGATGCAGCGCGATTTTCTGTTTTGCCCGAGAAAGAGTTCGTGGCGGCGCTGGCGGAGCGCTTTGGCTATTGTTTCGGCAAACTTTTGCTGGCGGGAGCGGTGCAGACGCATTCCCTTTCCGTCAAGCTGGCGCGGCGGTTTATCGCCGGGCGTCTGGCGCTTGTCGGCGATGCCGCGCACATCATCCATCCCATTGCGGGGCAGGGGCTGAATTTGGGTTTTCGCGATGTCGCGGCCTTGAGCGAGGTAATCGTCGATGCGCGCTCGCTTGGGCTCGATATCGGCGATGTCGAGACATTGTCGCGCTATCAGCACTGGCGGCGCTTCGACACGCTGGGCATGGCGGTGGCCACCGACGGGCTGAACGCGCTTTTTTCGAATAATTCCATCCTGCTGCGCGGCTTGCGCAGCCTGGGCCTATCCTTGGTCGACCGCGCCGCGCCGCTGAAGGATTTTTTTATCGCCAATGCCGCGGGAACTCTGGGCGATGTGCCGCGGCTGATGAGATAGCTTAGCAACGTCATCCCCGCGAAGGCGGGGATCTTAGCCGGAGCATATAAATTATTTATTCGGTTTTGCGTATTTCTTACCTTCTATAAATACACAATCCCAAAAGCAACAAGCTGCCTTATTCCAACGAGCATGATCTTTGGCAGGTACTTTTTCTAAATCCAATATTTCTCTTATTGTATCAATTAAACCTTGAGTTGGCGTCCATAATGCATCTAATGCCTGATTAATAAGCATATTAGCTTGTTTATCTTCAGGTAAGATATGAACTATTCGTCCATCGCGAATTTTTTCTAATTCCATATATTCGGCGCGCTTGACGATTTGTGATTTCATTTTCTTCAATTTTTGAATTCCACCAATTTTCTTTTTTGAGATCAAATTAAAGAGCCTATCCAAGGTTAAACGATCTTTATATTGATTTTCATAAATTTTCGTCAGCCCTAGCGCAGCTCTGTGGAGCAAAGCATTTTGAGCTACAATTATTGCATTCGCAAAAATGGTTTTATTTAGAGGTTTATTTTCTTCTTCTGATCGCATTGAAGCATCAAACATTCGTTTGGCAATTACATAATCGCTATATGACTTCATAATAGAGTCTAAAACAGAATTTATTTGTTCATCTAAGTTCTTATCTTTCAATATTAATCCTATAATTTAGATCCCCGCCTGCGCGGGGATACGGTAACGTTAAATCTTCCGTGCCTCTTCCGGCAGCATGATGGGAATGCCGTCGCGGATGGGATAGGCGAGTTTTGCCTCGCGCGAAACCAGCTCCTGCTTTTCGCGGTCATATTCCAGCGTCTGCTTGGTGAGCGGGCAGACGAGGATTTCGAGCAGGCGCGGGTCGACTTCCTGCGCGGTGCGATGGTGCGAAGTTTCGGTGTTCATCAATTCAGCCTCTCTCCTACGCCAGCCGTTTCCCGGTCCAGCGACAATTCCGTCATCGCGATCAACATTTCGGCGCGATCATAAAGGGTTTTTGCTTCCAGCAAAGCCTGTTTTTCGCGCGGGCCGTAAGGCGCCATCATCGAGAGCGCGTTCACGAGCGGCTCGTTCGGTGCCTCGTTGACCGAGCGCCAGTCCGCTTCCATTTCGTGCGCGTCGAGATAGCGCTGAAAAGTCTCTAGCAATTTCAGGCGGTTGACTTCCTCCTCGCCGAAACCCTGGCGCAGGTCGGCGGCATAGGCCTCATAGCCGACGTCTGCCTGGCGAAAGAGCGTGTTGACGGCAAGCTCCTTCTCGATGCGGTAGCGAATGATGCCGGTGAGTGTGACGTAATAGCGCTGCTCGCCCGTCTCCTGAAAGCCGGTGATGCGCCCAAGACAGCCGATCTCCGCAAGCGGCGGGTTCGCATCGTCGGAGATGCCATCCAGCGCGGGCTGGACCATGCCGATCAGCCGGTGCGAACGCAGCGCCATATCGACCAGCGCAAGATAGCGTGGCTCGAAAATATTCAGCGGCAGTTCCACGCGCGGCAGCAGCAGTGCATTCGCGAGCGGGAACAGGGGGATGCTGTGCGGCAATTCCTCGATGGCTTTATAGGGTGAATTCAGCGCCATCGGAAATCACGCGAACAGCAGGCTTGCGAGCTTCTTGCGGCCATAGACGGAAGCCTCGTCGTCGAAGCCCCAGGCGTCGAAGAATTGCAGCAGCTGTTTCCTTGCCCCGTCCTCGTTCCAGTCGCGCTTTAGGCGCATGAGCTCGATCAGCTCGTCCACCGCCTGCTGGCGCTGGCCTTTGGTAGAGAGACCGAGCGCGAGATCGAAACGCGCCTGAAAATTTTTCGGCGCGGCAGCCACTTTCTTTTGCAAATCGGCAAGCTCGCCGACATTGCCCGCTTTCTCGGCCAGCGCGATGGCGGAGGTTGCGCGCATGACGGTCGGATCGTTTTCCTTATTTGCCGGCACTTGCGAGAGAATTGCTTTTGCCTGCTCGATTTCGTTCGAGGCAAGATAGGCCTGCGCCATGCCCGCAAGTGCGCGCGTATTTTGCGGATCAAAGGAAAGCGCGGCCGCGAAAGCCTGTAACGCGCCGACGGCATCATTGGCGGTCAGCGATTCCTCGGCGGCACTTAAGATCGCTTCGATATCGGGTGCGCCCGGTGTGGCGCCGGCGCCAAGCGCATCGATAAATTGTTTCAACTGGCTTTCCGGCAGCGCGCCCATGAAGGCGTCGACCGGCCGTCCGTCCTTGAACGCGATCACGGTGGGAATTGATTGCACGCCAAGCTGGCCGGGAATGACAGGGTGCTCGTCGATATTCATTTTGACGAGCTTGACCTTGCCGCCAGCCGCATTGACAAGTTTTTCGAGCGCCGGCGTCAGCTGGCGGCAGGGGCCGCACCAGGGCGCCCAGAAATCGACAAGCACAGGCTGGGCTTTGGATGCATCCAGCACATCGGTCGCAAAACCTTGCGTGCTGGTGTCCTTGATCAAAGACGATGCGGCCTGCTGCGCCATGAACTTGTCCCGAAAAAATTGAAAATGCTCGTGGAGAACATGGGCTTAGGCGTGGGAGAATGCAAGATGCTAGTACCTCCTGCTCGTGCCTAAACTGTTGGGCGGATCAGGCTTGTCATTGCCTCCAAAGTGCGGCATAGACGGGATGCTAGTGAGCGGGGGTAGCACCTCCGAGGGTTTATCCCGAGGAGGCAGATGAAAATCTGAGCTGCACACGTAAGCGCAGCGAGCGGGTGTAGCTCAGGGGTAGAGCACGACCTTGCCAAGGTCGGGGTCGAGGGTTCGAATCCCTTCGCCCGCTCCATTCAGTTTTTCTTAACGCGCGAAGCAAGTTTAGAAAAACGAATGTCCGCCGTAGCTCGCAGAGCGAAGGCGGACTGGTCAGTTAGGATCCCCGGCCCTTCGCTTGCGGCATCTAACATCGCATAGCGATGTTGGCATTCTGGTTCGTAGAACGGCAGGCCGTTCTACGTTGCGTTCGGCTTTCTCGCATGTCCGCCGGACATGCTCGCGCGCTAAAGCGCGCCAAGCCTCATCCCTTCGCCCGCTCCAGATTTTCTTCCGGTTGACATTGTCTCGCCGCACACCGAAAGCGTGAGGGCATCAGATCAAGGTTTTGCCCAGGAAGCCGGCAAAGCGCGGCGGCTCACGGGCCGCCAGTTTCCGCTTGCCAGCACGACGCTCGGCACGAAACCGGGTTCCAGGTCGATTTTCACCGAGCGGAATTGCGATTGCGCCAGAGCCGTCAACAGCTTTGCCGCTGGAACGCGGCGCATATCATAGCCTGCGGCAATGCCGTTCGCGCGCACGGCGAACAGGGTGGAATAGCCCGCAATCATATCGCTGTCGGTGATGTGCTCCTGCGTTTCCGCAAGGAGCTCGTTCTTGACAATGCGCGATCCGTGATCGCCATGCACGATGACGATGTTGCGATCCTGCGCGGGGGAAGCGGCAAGGGCATCGAGCGCAAGCCCGATCTTGGCGCTCGCGCATCTGACCTGCTCGAGATAGGTTTGCCTGATTTTGCTTATCCCATCCAGCGAATGGAAGGATTGCCAGCCGGCTGCAGGCTTGAGGCTGCAATCGCCCTGCGTCGCGTAAGGATAATGCGGCAGCAGAAGATGGGCGAAATAGGCCTCGCCGGGTTTTGCCTGCCGCAGGTCGGAAATCAGCTTATCGAATGCAGCGAGTGCAACGACCGGGCTGCTGCGGCGGTAGCGGTCCAGGCTGACCAGCGGAAGCGCGATGCCGCGCCGGATGGCTTTCCAGGCGGCGAAATCATACAGCTTGCTCGCGGTTGTGATGCTTTCGGAAAGAGACAGGAAGCTGAATGAAATAAGACTTATCTTGTCGCCGATGGAAAGAGAGCTTGCCGCGACCGGCCCAAGATCGTTTGCTTTATATTTCGTGCATGAGGCAATCGTCTGCGCCGAGCAGAAATCCAGAATATCAGTCTGATAGACATTTATATGATAGCCGAGCGAGCGCAGGCGGTCGAAATAGGCATTGCTGGTTACAACCACGCCGCGCGTCTGCTCCGGCTGCCAGGATTGTTCGATGCCGAAATTGAGAATTTGAGGAATGGAATTGGCGGTATGAACATATTCGCTGTAAGCGCCGCCGAAAAGCCGAAAGCCGTGTTGCGTATAAAATTTTTTCAAATCCTTGCGCAAATCCGCAGCGCCGAGTTCGTTGTCCTGCAAGCCCTCAAGGCCGATATGCTCGTCGAGAATGATATGAACGAGAGCCGGCGCTTGCGAAGGTGGTGCCGTTTGCAGGCTCTGATCGGGAAGGCGGTCGAACCCGAGCCCCAGCAGCAAGCTGACAAGAACGGTGAATGCAATGATCCCGAGCATCGGTATAGCCATCTGCCGCAGCAGTATGGCCGTGGCCAGCGCACCCACATACACGATCGGGCCATCGAAATTCAGATCGAAGGCGATATAGATCAGGATGACTTCGAGCAGCGGCCGTCCAAAATTTCCGGCACCTGCATAAAGCAGTCCAATAACGATCGCAACAAGCGCCAGCATGGCGGCAATAAGTCCGACCTCGGGCGTAAGCAGCGGGTAGTTGTTGTATTTTAAATAATTGACGAGAGATGCGGTCAGGACCAGCATGCCCGTTATGGTCGCGGGCAAGGCTTGCTTAAAGGGCAGGAAACGGTCTGGATCAGCAGGCACGATGCACTGTGCCCGGCTGGGGTTTAAGATTTTGTTAAGCCCGTAAGGCAGCGGATTTTCACCATAACCGCTCATTAACTCCGCTTGGATAGCCTATGGCGCTTGTGCAGAGGGTTCTCATGTTCCGGATTTCCTACAATATAATTGTCGCCGTTTTTATCGTCGTTGCGCTTTCCAGGCCTGCGCATGCCTATCTCGATCCGGGAACGGGCAGCATTATTCTTCAAAGCATTATCGGCGCCGTTGCGGGCGCAATGGTGATCGGCCGCAGTTATATTTACCGGTTGAAAGCCTGGCTCGGTTCAAAGCAAAATGAGCGGACTCCGCCGAGATGACATCATTACGTCCCGACCCGGGATCGTTTAGGGATCCGGGCGGCCGCGTTTTTATCAACGAAGATCATGTCTTGCGCGCTGTCTTACCCGCCAATGCACCGGCCTATCAGGCTGCGCGTGCTGTCGGTCTTTATGAAAATCTCATAAAACAAAACCTGCTTCTGCCTGCGCAAGATGTACCGCTTGAACAGTTGGGCGCACATGCGGGGGCGGCGGTGCATGTCCTGCGGCATCCGCGCATTCCGTTCATCTCCTATCCTTATGAATGGAGTTTTTCTTCGCATCGCCGGGCCGCGCTATTGCATCTCGACCTTCACTTGCAGGCGCTGGAGCAAAACTTCACGCTCTCCGACGCCACGGCATATAATGTTCAATTTCAGGGAACGCAGCCCATATTCATCGATCATCTTTCGCTGCATCCCTATCGCGATGGCGAGCTGTGGGCCGGGCATCGCCAGTTCTGCATGCAATTTCTCAACCCGCTGCTTTTCTGGAGCATATTCGGGCTGTCGCCGAACGAATGGTTCAGGGGCAGCCTTGAAGGGATTGCGCCGGAAGCGCTGCTGCCGCTTCTCCCCTTACGCAGGAAATTTTCGTGGACGGTCATGACGCATGTGGTTGCGCAAGGGCTGCTGCAACGGCGTGCGATCGGGCAGGAACAAATGCCGGGCCGCGTGCGGAGCGGCAGGCTCCCGCGCCAATCCTTTATCGGCTTGCTGAGCGGTCTTCGCAATTATATTGCGCGTATGTGCCCGCCGCAGAACGAAACGGTATGGGCCGATTATGCGGGCGCAAACAGCTATAGCGGGGAAGAGGCGCAGGTCAAGCGCGCCTTCGTGCGGCAGATGGTCGCGACGTTAAAGCCGGATCTTGTTTTCGATATCGGCTGCAACACGGGCGATTATTCCGAAGCGGCGCTCGAGGCGGGCGCGAAATATGTCGTCGGCTTCGATTACGATCATGCCGCGCTCGATTATGCTTATGAGAGATTCGATAAAACGGCGCAGCCTTTCCTGCCGCTGCATCTCGATGCCGCCAATCCAAGCCCCTCGCAAGGCTGGGCGCAGCGTGAACGGCAGGGGCTTTCCGAGCGAAGTCCCGCAAATGCGCTGATCGCGCTTGCCCTGATCCATCATATCGTAATCGGACGAAACATTCCTCTGCACATGGCGCTCGACTGGTTGCTGTCGCTTGCGCCGGAGGGGATTATCGAATTCCCGCAGAAGAATGACCCCATGGTGCAGCGATTGCTCGCGCATCGCAAGGATATTTTCCCCGATTATGAAGAAAGTGCGTTTCTTGCAGCGCTTGAAGAAAGAGCACGCATTGTTGCTTCTAAAAAGCTTGCAGAAAACGGGCGGCTGCTCGTCTGGTACCGGCGCTCCTCATAAAAGGTCCGGCCAGACTTCCGGTATGCCGCGATAGATCATATCAAGAGACACATAAAGAATAATGCCAAGGCCGAGATAGGCAATCCAGCGATGGCGGCCGAGCAACTTGGCGATGAAATTCGCGGCAAAAGCCATCAGCGCCACCGACAGAGCGAGTCCCGCGACCAGTACGGCCGGATGTTCGCGCGCGGCACCCGCAACGGCCAGCACATTGTCGAGAGACATCGACACATCCGCAACGACGATTTGCATCGTCGCCTGCAGCAGCGTTTTTTGCGGAATGGTGGAGGCGCCCTGTGCGGACTCCATTTGCTGCGCCTGCAGCTCCCGCCCCATTTTCCAGCAGACCCATAGCAGCAGAATGCCGCCCGCGAGCAGCAGGCCGACAATCGCCAGAAGCTGGGTCGTGACGGCGGCAAAGCCGATGCGCATCACGGTTGCGGCGGCGATACCGATCACGATGGCGCGGGTGCGCTGCTTAGGGTTCAAGCCTGCCGCGGCAAGGCCGATCACGATGGCATTGTCGCCAGCCAGGACGAGATCGATCATCACGACTTGCGCAAAAGCTATGAGTGCTGGACCTGTCAGAAATTCAGAAAGCATTTTGTTCCCCGGCTATTTTTTGATGATGTGCTCAATAATGGTGCGGGCAATCTCGCGCTCGCCCATGATGACGATATCGGCACCAAGGCGGCGCAAGTGGTCGACTTCGGCATCGGAATGCGCGCGCACGATGATTTCGATGGACGAATTGGCGGCGCGCACCTGCTCGATGACCTGCCCGGCCTCGAACGCATCCGGAATGGCGACAACGAGACGGCGGGCCTGGCGCAGGTTGACCGTCTGCAAAATCTGCGGCCGTACCGCATTGCCCGATGTGACCTCGATGCCCTCTGTGTGCAGGGTTTTCACCGTTTCGTCGGAATCCTCGATCACGCGAAACGGCAGTTTGGCGAATTGCAGCGCCGCGCCGACCAGGCTGCCGACACGTCCGTAACCGACAAGAACCGTATGGCCGGAAAGCGTGGTGTGGACCGTTCTTTTTTCGGGCATTGCGGGTTTTGGTGTGTGTACATCATGTGTAAGGCGCGCCTGTATTCTTTCAGCAA
This sequence comes from uncultured Alphaproteobacteria bacterium, assembly GCA_963714065.1. Classification (GTDB taxonomy): domain Bacteria; phylum Pseudomonadota; class Alphaproteobacteria; order Rhizobiales; family UBA4765; genus JAZKID01. The sequence continues at coordinate 1,404,788 of OY970226.1, forward strand.
GCGCGAATATGAGGGGGTTGAGCATGATGGACAGCAGCGCGCCTGCGAGAATCAGATCCCGCCCCTGTTCCGGCAGCAGGCCAAGCTGCACGCCGAGCGCCGCAAGGATAAAGGAAAATTCGCCGATCTGGGCGAGGCTTGCCGAAATGGTCAGCGCCGTGCCGGTGGGATGGCCGAAAGCGCGTACGATCAAAAAGGCCGCAATCGATTTGCCGATCACGATAATGAACAGCGTCGCCAGAACGGGAAGCGGATCGTCGATGATGCTATAGGGGTTGAACAGCATGCCGACGGAAATAAAGAAGAGCACCGCGAAGGCGTCGCGCAAGGGCAGGGATTCCTGGGCGGCGCGCTGGCTCAGCGTGGATTCGCTCAAAATCATGCCCGCGAAAAAAGCGCCGAGCGCCAGCGAGACGCCGAACAGTTTCGCCGCCCCGTAAGCGGTACCGAGCGCGATCACCAATACGGCAAGGCGAAACAACTCGCGCGAGCCGGTATGCGCGATCTCGTGCAGCACCCAGGGAATGAAGCGCCGCCCGACAATCAGCATGACGGCAACGAAGGCTGCCACCTTCAGCAGCGTCAGTGCCAGCACGCCCGGCAGTTTGAGGTTAAGCCAGGCGGCGAGCGGATCGTGGAGATAGGCGGTGGCGGTGCCGTGCGCGGCATCGGCGAGTGCCGGCAGCAGCACGAGGATAAGGATCATGGCAAGATCCTCAACGATCAGCCAGCCCGCCGCGATACGGCCGCGTTCGGTATCGAGAATACGCCGCTCCTGCAGCGCGCGCAGCAGCACGACCGTGCTGGCAACCGAAAGCGCAAGCCCGAAAACAAGCCCGGCGGCGATCGTCCATCCTATCAGCAAGGCAAAGCCGAGGCCGAGAAGGGTTGCGAACGCGATCTGTGCCAGCGCGCCGGGAATGGCAATCGCGCGTACCGCCAGCAGGTCTTTCAGCGAGAAATGCAGGCCGACGCCGAACATCAGCAAGATCACGCCGATCTCGGCCAGCTCGGGGGCAAGCGCGCTGTCGGCAACAAAACCGGGCGTGTGAGGGCCGACCAGCACGCCGGCCAGAAGATAGCCGACAAGCGGCGGCAGGCGCAGGCGGTGCGCGGCCGTGCCGAGAAGAAAGGCAAGCCCCAGGCCAAAAACGATGGTGGCGATAAGGGGCATGTCATGGGGCATGATTATCCTGCTTTCCACATATGCATGCGGCAACACTTCATTAGTATGTTCTTGTTAACCATAAAAGGCATCGTTTTCCCATGCAAAGGATTTTCCCATGACACAACCTTTTCGCATCTTCATCGGCTGGGACAGCCGCGAACCGGAAGCCTATGAAGTTGCCGAGTTTTCGCTGAGAAGGCGGGCTTCCATCCCTGTCGATGTCGTGCCGATCAAGGTCGACGAGCTGATTGCGCAAGGCGCCTATGCGCGCGAAAAGGACCCGCTGGCGTCCACCGAATTCACCTATTCTCGTTTCTTTGTCCCCTTTATGGCGGGCTACAAGGGCTGGGCGCTGTTCTGCGACTGCGATTTCCTCTGGCTCGGCGATATCGCCCCGCTGCTGAATTATACGCGCGACACCTCGAAAGCCCTCTGCTGCGTGCATCACGACTATACGCCGAAGGAAAAGACCAAGATGGACGGCGCCGTGCAGACCTCCTATCCACGCAAGAACTGGTCGTCCTGCATGCTGTTCAACTGCGAACATCCTTCGACGCGCACGCTGACGCCGGACGTGATCAACCGCGAAAGCGGCGCCTATCTGCATCGCATGCAATGGGCGAAGGACGAGGAGATCGGCGAATTGCCGGAGGAATGGAACTGGCTGGAAGGCTGGAGCAAAAAGCCGCAGGGCGGGTTTCCGAAAGCGGTTCATTTCACGCGCGGCGGTCCCTGGTTCGAAAACTGGCAGCATGTCGATTATGGAGACGAGTGGCGCAATGAGCGCAAGCTGTTCGAGGCGGACCGTGCGACGCGCCTGCGCGATGTGTCCGCAACCGCAAAAAAACCTGTCGACAAAACAGGCACCCGATGAACGTAGCCTCTACGGCATCCAAAAAGCAGGAACAAATTTTCTCGCGGCACCATCCAAGCCCGCGTTATACCGAGCTGTTGGCTTTGTATAGGCAAATGCATGCCGAGGGCGTGCCCGCGCAAAACATTGCGGCAGAGGAAATGTATTCCGGCATCAGCCTGCTGCCGCATCTGCCGCTGATCAGGGAGATGGTGCGGCAAAGCGGTGCGCGCACCTTGCTCGATTACGGCTCCGGCAAGGGATTGCAGTACCGGATGAAGGATTTCGCGCTGCGCAATGGCGAGCGGGCAAAAGACATCGCCTCCTATCTCGGCGTGCAGAATGTTGTCTGCTATGATCCGGCGGTGCCCGCATTCGACACTTTTCCGGAAGGGAAGTTCGGCGGCGTGATCTGCACGGATGTGCTGGAGCATTGCCCGGAGCAGGACCTTCCCTGGATCCTGGAGGAAATGTTCGCGGCCGCGGATAAATTCGTGTTCGCCAATATCGCGAGCTATCCGGCCGGCAAGACATTGCCGAACGGGGAAAATGCGCATTGTACCGTACAACCGGAAGAATGGTGGACGAATATGATCGCGCCGGTTGCGGCGCGCTATCCGAACCTGCTTTACCATTTCGATGTCAGCACAACCTATTCCTGAGATACAAGCATGAGCCTGTCGAATTTCAAGAAGCCTGCCGTGAAAACGCTCGGCGAAAAGCTCGAGGAAGGTTTGAGCCTGCATCGCAAGGGCCGCCTGCCGGAGGCCGAGACTATCTATCGCGAGATTCTAAAGCAAAGCCCGCATCTGTTCGAGGCGCAGCATTTCCTTGCCCTCGTGCACATGCAGAAAAGCGAATTTTACGAAGCGCTCGAATTGCTGGCCACGGCCATCGAGCATCATACCGGGCCGCCCGACAAGCTGCGTGCCCTGGTGCCGACGCTCGGCAAGCTTGGGCATGAATTTTCTGGCCGCTTTTGCAAGCAGGAAGCGACCATCGTTTACGGGATCCTGCTGAATATCGCGCCGGATAATCTCGACTGCATCAATGAACAATGCGCAGCCCTGATTTCGCTCGAGCGTTACGAGGAGGCTTTAAAGCTGGCGGAGCGCGGCATTACCATCGCACCGCAAGATGCGACCGTCCGTGCCGTGCACGCGCATACCAAGCTTGCCCTCGGCCGCGCGCAGGAAGCCGCCGATAGCTACAAAAAGGCCCTGGAGCTGGGGCTCGATACCGATGTCATTCATAAAAATCTCGCCGGGGCCTTGCAAATCCTCGGGCATTATGACGAGGCATTGCAACATCTGGAGAAGGCGATTGCGCTCAATCCGCAATCGGCCGACCTGGTCGCCAATCGCGGCGTCGTGCATCTGACGGCGGGACAGTTCGCTAAAGGCTGGCGGGATTATCAGAAACGGCTCGACATCAATGCCGGCGCGACCAGACGCGCGTACAGCCAGCCGCAATGGGATGGAAAAAATGTCGACGGCACGCTTTTCATCTGGGGCGAGCAGGGCATCGGCGACAATATTCTTTATGCAAGCATGCTTGCCGACCTGCAGATGCGCGCCAGGGATGTCGTGCTCGAGGTCGAGCAACGGCTGATTCCGCTGTTTGCGCGCTCTTTCCCGTTCCTGAAACTGATTCCGATGAAGAAGAGATTGTATAACGGACAAATCGACGCGCAGGATGCGATCGGCAATCTCGGCACATATCTCAGGCTCGATTTTGGTTCCTTCCCGTGCAACGAAGAGGGCTATCTGAAAGCCGACGAAGAGCGTGCAGCAAGCTTGCGTGCCAGATTTCCGCAGGACGGCAAGAAGCTGATCGGCATTTCCTGGCGCAGCAAGAACCAGAAATACGAGCGCGAGAAAAGTGCAAGCCTGAATGATCTGCTGCCCTTTTTGCGCCTGCAATCCTGCCGCTTCGTCGATCTGCAATATGGCGACACGGCTGAGGAGCGTGCGGCTTTCGAAAAAGAGCACGGCATCCGCATCGAGCATCTGGACGACATCGACAACAAAAACGATATCGACGGGCTTGCGGCCCTGATCAAGGCTTGCGATGCGGTCGTCACGGTGAGCAACACCACGGCGCATCTGGCGGGTGCATTGGGCAAGCCCGTTTTTGTGATGCTGCCTTATGGGCTTGCCCGTTTCTGGTACTGGTTCCAGGACAGGGCCGATAGCCCATGGTATCCGAAGGTCAGGCTTTACCGCACAAAGGAAGGTGCGGGCTGGGCCGCGCTTGCGGAAGGGCTGGCACCCGATCTGGCCGCTTTTACAGGCTAAAACAGCGCAAGCTCGAAATAAAAATTCTTTTTGGCCCTTCTCAAAAGCAGATCTGATTGCTACATAGGCTTCAAGGCGCGAGCTTTTCGCGCCGCTTCTTTTTTAAAAGTTATCGCGGGGTGGCTTGTCCGCCGAAGCCTGGGCGAAGGCGGAAGCAGCCGATGTGTAGCAATTAATGGGAGTTTATGGTTATCGCGGGGTGGAGCAGCCCGCGTTTGTGAAGCGTCAGCTTCACGCAAAACAAAAGGCGCTACCGGGCATTTGTCCGGATTTATATGGTTATCGCGGGGTGGAGCAGCCCGGTAGCTCGTCAGGCTCATAACCTGAAGGTCGTCAGTTCAAATCTGGCCCCCGCAACCAAAATAAGTGCCAAAAAAGCGCCGTTGGGCGCTTTTTTGTTGCGCGAATTTTAGGGAGGCCTCGCTTGCGCTCAGGCGTTCAACGCTTGAATTAATCCGCCGGATCGATTCTCCGGTTTCGCCGTCGCGCTTCACTCCTGCGAAGGCAGGCCCTTATGCGAATTTTATTTTTATTAAAAAAATAGCAGGTGCAAATTAATGCGCATGATGTTTCGGTATGCTCCAGTTTGCAGGAATGCGACCTTCCATTCGTTCATCAAAGGAGAACTGCCATGAGGAAATTTATCATTACGGCCTGCGCAAGCGTGGTTCTTACCGGCCTCGCTTTTGCCCAAACATCGGGCATGCCAAGCGCAACACCGGCTGCGTTTTATAAAATCCAGCCCGCAGATTTGCGTATCACAACTCTGATCGGCACAAGGGTCGTCAATGCAAATAATGAAAACATCGGCAAGGTCGAAGACGTTCTGGTCGATAAGGGCAAGACCGTTCAGGCCATTGTGCTCGGTGTTGGCGGTTTTCTCGGCGTCGGCGAGCGTAGCGTTGCTATTGCACCGGAATCGATTGCTCTGACCAAGCTGACCGACGGCTCGATCAAGGCCGTGGTCAATACGACGAAGAAAGATCTCGAGAATGCTCCGGAAGTGAAACTGAGCACCCTCAACTGACGAATTCCGATTAATTAATTAAACTATGCAGGTTGCGCCGGGAGCCTTAATCAAGGAGGGTGTAATGGCATTCGCGCTTCGACATGAAACGATGAGCCTTGCAGATATGCAGGCCATTAGAGCCCGGATCGAGCAACATATACGCGAACATCGCGGCTGGTATATTTTCCAAGGTGTTGCATTTCTTGTTGCCGGTCTTCTGGCTGCGATATTGCCGGCTGCCACAGTCCTTTCCGCGACACTTATCATAGGCGCGGCTTTGCTGGTGACGGGTGTTTTGCAGTTCATTGCCAGTTTTCAATCCCGCTCGCATTGGTGGGCATTCTTTTCCGCTTTGCTATCGATTGCCACCGGCGGATGGATGTTGTGGATGCCGCTTTTCGCGGCACTTGCCCTGGCCATAGTGGTTGCGGCCTTTCTCAGTGCGGAAGGTATTCTGGAAATTCTGCTGGCCTTCGAATTCCGCCCGGCACGCAACTGGGGATGGATGCTGGCTTCCGGCCTCGCCACGCTGGTCCTGTCCATATTCATGTGGAGCGGCCTGCCGGTTTTAAGCGTGGTTTACCTAGGCCTGCTGATTGCCATCAATTTCATCTTTTATGGCGTATCATTGCTGATGCTTGCCGGAAGTCTCGCTTAAATCTGCAGTGCGAATGAATAGGCTATAATATTGGTTATAATATATTGGCCACGCCAAAAGCGCCCCTAATCCCGATAGGATCTTGATCGCCCAGTCAAAGGCCTGTACGCCTTGGTCGCCGGCATGGCCGGCACGGAGACGTGGCCGAGAGGCTGAAGGCACTCGTTTGCTAAATGAGCAGGCCCCTAAAAGGGTCTCGAGGGTTCGAATCCCTCCGTCTCCGCCAACTTCTCCGTCGCCATGAGGCCGGCTCAAACAAGGAGACAATTGATGCGTGTGATGGTGCTCGTGAAGGCGACCGAAGACAGCGAAAAGGGTTTTCTCCCTACGCCCGAGGCGATGGAGATGATGGAGGCGATGGGCAGATTTAATGACGAGTTGCGCAAGGCCGGCATCCTGCGCGAAGCCGACGGCTTGCAGCCCTCCTCGCAGGGCAAGCGGATTGCGTTCGATGGTCCTAATCGTACGATCATCGACGGGCCTTTCGCCCAACCCCGCGAGCTGGTCGCCGGCTTCTGGATATGGGAAGTCAAGGACATGGATGAGGCGATCGCCTGGGTGAAGCGCTGCCCCAATCCCATGCCCGGGCCGAGCGAGATCGAAATCCGGCCGTTCTACGAGATGGCTGATTTGCAATAACACTCTGACGCCGAAGGTCATGGAAATTCATGATAGGGCGTGCGAGAAGCTCAGCGGCAACCGAAGGCTCAAATCCTCTTTTCAGTCGCAATTCTTGGAGCACAAGTAGAGGCATGCGGGAAATTCGAACTGGCGATTAGCTTTCTATATCAAAGCGCTATAGCTACAGTCTGTATCCCTCCGTCCGCAGTTAGGGCTGGCCGTTATTGCACCAGCGACATTTGCAAATAAAGCAGCCGGAATAGCCATGGCTCAAGCGCAGGGTGCTATGGTTGTCCTGATTTGCATGGTTATCCGGTACTTTTGTCGCAAAAATTCGCAAATCGCGAAAGCGCTCGCGCAGTTTCAATAATAAGGAATAAGAACGAGAAAGGCCGTTCATAGCTATAGCACGCCAACGAATTCCAGATTCGATATAGCTTGCGATTTTGCCCAATCCACCGGCTGTCGGCTTCTGTAGCCATGAATACGGGGGCTTTCCAGAAATCTTCTGCAGGCCTGCTCGTAGATCGGCTCATTCAGGCCTTCGCTGCTGCGATATTGGCCCTGAATGGGAATGCGGTCGTCGGTGGAATTTTCACCTTTTTCCGTAATGCATAAAATAAGTCGGTTCGACATGCTTAAATGCGTGGAATGTTCGATAGCTTTGCCAAATCGCAAAGGATTCCAGTTCCACAACATCCATGGCGACTGGATGTGATGCGGACTGCAACTCCCTAAGAAATCGCATACGAATACCAGCGCATCGGCATAATTATTGATGGCGAAGAAATCCAGGAAAAAATCGGGTGAATATAATAGATAGCCACCGGGGAAAGCGGAGCCATGTTCGATGCTCAAAAACCTGCCGCCGGGTTTCAGCATGCGCGAACAATTCTTCAGAAATTCTGCCGGATTGAACAAATTATCCATGCATGAGCCGTTATAGATGAAATCATATTGCCCGTGCAGCTTGGACGGCACAGGCTCGTGCATATCGTGTACGATATTGGCGTTTTCGTAAGCCGTTACATCCAGCGCGTCCATCTTGAGATCGCAAAAACTGGCAAAGAGTTCATAATCGGTAATCTCTCCACCGGCCCTGGTTTCCGTATCCTTTGAAAGGGCGACATCTTTCAGCGTAATGCCTTCTGACGCAGCAATCCCCAGCATGCCTTCACGCGTGAAAAAGATGGACTGGCGCCCTATCAGCAGACCCCGGCCTCGCAGGGGGCGCTGACGGTGCTCTTTCAGCAGGCTGCGAAAAATATGTGAGCTTATTCCCATGGCGAATAAATTCTGTGTGTGCGATCAAGACTGAATTAGGGTCTTTTCCTGGCTTTGTACAGTTCTGAATTCGATCCACTCAATCGCTTCAATCAATGAACTGCAAGTAAAATCGGGCTGGAAGGCAGGCGCATCTTCCTTATAGCCATGATCCAGAAAGACAGTGCCGCAGCCCGCCGCTTGCCCGGCCAAAATATCCCGCCAGCGATCACCTGCCATGTAAGAGTGCGTCATATCGATGCTAAACTTGTCACGAGCCTGCAGCAGCAGGCCGGGTTTTGGTTTGCGGCAATCGCAATTGTCTTGCGAGCGGTGGTAGCAAGCAAGAATTTCATCGAAAGGGAAGATCATATTAATCTGTGCATGCAGGCTTTCTACAAATGTGGGCGTGACCAATCCGTTTCCAACATCCGGCTGATTGGTGACGATAATAAGTTTATAGCCCAGGTTCCGCAATCGTGCCAGTTCGCCGAGATTTGCGTCAAGCACGAACTCTTCCAGCCTTGTCGGCGCATAAGGTTTGCCATGCTTGATAATGGATTTATTGATCACGCCGTCGCGATCGAGGAATATAGCTTTAGTCATTGAGGCAAGCCCTTGGAGTTATTAATCCATCGAATAGACAGCCGCTGCCTCCATTTTTCCAAAGGCTGCTCAATAAAAATCAGAAAGGCTGTAGCTGCCATGAGCGTTAAAACTGCCATGAAGATAAAACGTCCCATGCCGGAATAAGCGTGCCCTGTTAACAGGGAAGGAAGGCTCGCCTTCACTTTTACATAAAAGAGATCAAGCGCATGGATGACAGGAAGATGAAAAAGATAGGCAGGGTAGGATAACTCGCCGATGAAGCGATCCCAAGTGAGGTTTTTCGTGAGCGAAAAGAGGCCAGGCATGCCAAGGAAGACCACTATTAATAGCCATCCGGGAACGTAGAGAATGGCGGGTGTAAAACTCAAGAGAAACAATAATAACACCGTTATCGCGGCTAGCGGGATTTTCAATTCCTTATAAAGGAGATGGTAGCTGAGCGCTCCCATGCCAAAATATAATATTGCGGCGGGGAATGTTGTATACCCTAGTCCGAATTTTAATAACTCCATAGAGCCCAAGGTCACAGCGCCGCTTTTCATGCTTCCAATCAGTATAAGGTATGCGCCGCCCAATAGCGTAAAAGCGAAAATACGCCATAATTTTCGGACGATGAACGGAGCCAAAATATAGAACATCAACTCGACGGACAAAGACCATGCTGCAACATTGATGGAATAATATCCTGCATCGATGCACTGTCCGGTGCTTAAGGAGCGAATGCATAACCAATGGCCAACATCCAATCCGAACAAAGTCAGGTTCGAAAATATATAAAGGCTTCCTGCCCAAGTGGGTATCGTACTCAGGCGGCCGATAAAAAACCTTATGCCGTTATCAACGCTGCCTAAAATGGCAAATTCGGCAAAGACAGCCATGAAGTAAATAGGATAGATGCGAAGAAGCCGGCTGCCGTAAAATGCTCGATTGGTCTGATGTGTTGTATATTTTTCGTTCAGGATCATCGCCATATAAAAACCTGAGATGCAAAAAAATGTGCACACGGCCAAGAAGGCGTATTGACCAAGCAATGTATCGCCCGCGTGCAAGGCAATAACGCATGCAGCAAGCAATACTCTTAAGATACCCATGGCTTATTTACCCGGTCGATCTTTCATATGACGCCTGAATGCTTCCAATGCATGCGGAGTACCGATTTCGAAATATTTTTGCGGGACAGCGAATCCGTCCAGGGCATTTTGTGCAATGCGGTCGAGAAGATAATTCGACAGGTCCCACGAGTTTTCCGGACATTGAGTGAATGTTTTTTTTGAAAAAACAGAAACGCCCCAATCGATATAGTTGTGATCCGGTGTTTGATTTTTCTTGCAATAACTTACGATCTTGCCGTCTTTGAAAATAATATTGCTTTTGTCCGTCGCGTCGTCATTCTTGTAAATGCTGACAAGGCTTTGTGAACCGCTGCGGAAATAATGATCGACGATCGGGCTCCAGTCATAGTCCAGATAGCTATCCGCGTAGGAAACAACGAAATCGTCTTCGGCAAAGGGCAGCGCCTTTCTGATGGCGCCGCCGGTGCCCAGCAACTGCGCGCCATCCAGGGAATATTGTATGTTCAGACCAAAGGATGCGCCATCGCCGGCATAATCGATAATTGGCTGCGATAAATGACCTGCCAGAATAACCACGCGGTTAAATCCGAAACGTTTTATATTCTCCAGCACATAGCTAAGGAAGGGCTTTCCATGAATATCAATCAGGCATTTGGGAGTGCCTGCATACATCGAGGCGATGCGTGTGCCAGCTCCTCCCGCAAGCAGGAAAACGGGTAGAGAATGCGTCATGCCAAGATGTTCATAGGGCCGCACGGATTTTCTCAAGCGACAGATCGTGCGCATTCAGTATGTCGTCATGTGAGCCGTAGCAGTGGATAAATTCGTCCTTTAAATGAAAATGGCGAATGGTTGTGCGGGCGCCATTATCGTAAGCGAGCCGCTTCACTTGATTTCCCAGATTGCCCGTTCCCGACGTTTCTTCAATGATCACGACATTGTCGTAATGGTTGAAAACATATCGTAGGCGTTCCGTATCCAGCGGCTTGATCGTCGACACGCTGTAAACGGAAGCATTTTTTTCCGCAGCAAGCTGGCAAGCAAGTTTGGCGATGCCGCCATAGGTAAGAAAGGCCGTTTTTTGGCCTTTCTTGATCAGGCGGATTTTTCCATATGCCCATGCTTCTTCTGCCTGAGCGGTTAAGTCTGGCTCTCCGGCTTTGCCGAGGCGCAAATAAATTGGAGAGCCTGCTTCCCGCAGGCACCAGCGCGTGACGGCTTCCACCTCCAGAGGATCGGCCGGCGCAATAACGGATAGGTTTGGAATGGATGTCGCAATCGAAATATCTTCCTGCGCGTGATGTGTAGCACCCAGCGTGGAATAATTCACGCCACCGCCTACACCTACCATTGTCACCGGCAGGTTTTGATAACAGATATCGTCGCGCACGAATTCGAAAGGGCGATAGAGCGTGAAGGTGGCAATCGTATAGGCCACAGGCCGCATGCCTTCCTGCGCAAGGCCTGCGCTCATGCCGATCATGATCTGTTCGGCAACGCCTGTGTTAATGAAGCGATCCGGGTAGGCTTCCCTGAACTTAGCTACCGATCCGGCAGGAGAAATATCGGCAACCACTAGCACCAACTTGTCGTTTGTCTGTGCCTCTTCAAAAAAAACATCGGCGAATTTATTACGCATTGCTGGCTAGTTCCTGCATGGCGATCTCATATTCTTTGTCGTTCGGCGAGCGATAATGCCAGATCGGCTCGTGCTCCATATAAGATACGCCTTTGCCTTTCACCGTTTTGCAGATAATCGCCTTTGGCGCGTTTGTGTTCAGCATGATCGCTTGATGAATAGCCAGAGCATCATGCCCGTCGATTTCATAGGTATCCCAGCCGAAGGCGCGAAATTTATCGGTGAGTGGATAAAAAGCCGTATGCGCCTCGCTCATGCGCTCCAGCCCGCTGAAATCATTGTTATCGACGCAAACAGTCAGGTTTTTCAGGCCCTTATTGGCGGCCATCATGATGGCTTCCCAGGTGGAGCCTTCCTGCAATTCGCCATCTGAAACGACGCAGAATATTCTGCCGCTGTCGTTCAGAAGCTTTTTGCCCATGGCGCGCCCCACGGCAATGCCAAGGCCATGCCCCAGCGAGCCGGTGCTGGCTTCAATGCCTGGCGTGCCATAATCGGGATGCGCACCAAGCCGGCCTTCCGGCTTGCAATAGTTTTCGATGTCGGCGTCCGACAGCAAGCCTTTTTCATGCAAGATGATATATTGAATGAGGCATCCATGCCCCTTTGACATGATGAAGACATCGCGTTCGGCAGCAGATGTTTTTTTGAAAATAAAATTGTTATAAATCACATCGACGATTTCGATGCAGGAAAAAGCGGGCGCGACATGCAGTGCGGTTACTTTCCGCGACAGTTCCAGAATTTTCTTTCTGTAGCGATTGCAGCGCTGTACGGAATTCTCGCTCACCTCAGCCTCGCATCACATATTCAGTTGAATGGCTTAAGATCTGATCTTTGTAAGTATGACCCCATGCGGCCATTTCTTTTAGGCCTTCATTCCAGCCGATTTCCGGCTTCCAGCCGAATTTCTTTTCTATCTTTGAGGAATCCAGCCAATAGCGTGCATCTTGGCCGAGCCTGTCGCCAGTGATTTCGACAAGCTTGTCGAACGATATATCCATGGCCTTGCAGGTCATGCGTACGACATCGACTATGGCGGTGGGGTCTTTAGGCCCGACATTATAGATCTCACCCAGCGTGTCGCCTTCGGAAATAAGATAAATAGCACGCGCCAGATCGCGCGCGTGAATATAGGATTTTTCGGCCCTGCCGCCGCCATGCAAGGGAAGCTTCGTATTCGATAGCGCGCACCAGATGGTTTTAGGGATAATGCGGTGCAGCAGTTGGCCGGGGCAATAGGCGTTTGAAGGCCGAATGATATTCATTGGAAATTTCAGGAAGCGATAAATCGACACCAGATGCATATCGAACGCCACTTTCGATGCTGCATAGGGGCTGGAAGGTTGGATCGGGTCTTCTTCTTTTGAAGGATTAGTCACGGCACCATACATCTCCGAGGTGCCGATCTGGATGAACTGCTTCAACCAATCGCGTTTTTGCAATTCTTCGGCCAGTTTAGCCAGCGCCATCGAATTGGTTTCGAAGAAGCGCCAGGAATTTTTCCACGAAACCGCACCTTCGCCCTGCGCAGCGTAATTGACGATGATCTCCGGCTGTTCCTTGTCGAGAATTTCCAGCAGCAGATCCATTTCGTAATTGATATGCCGAGTATGATACTGGAATTTATCGTAATCCTGAATATTCAGCGAGAAGCAGGGCTCTCTTAAGGGATTCCTGCCGATGCCGATCACCTTTTCCGGAGACGCATGATCGAGCAAATATTTTGCGGTATGAATGCCAAAGCTGCCGCCGCCGCCCAAAACACAATATTTCTTACCCATTATTTCCGCCTTATTCGATGATGGTCCAGCTATAGCAGCCTTTATATCCAGCCTCATTAAATAATGTAAGCCATTCTTGCGGATAGCCGTAATATTTGGCTGTAAGCACCCAGCTCTCGAAAATTTCCTTTTGTGCCGGCGTATAATAGCTATCGACCACGATATAACTGTTGCCGCGTGAAACGCGCTCGATTTCCTGCAAGGCTTTGGCCAGCGCAGGGCGCTCCAAATTATGCAGCGTGTTGAGCGAGAGAACCAGATCGAAGGATTTGTCTTCGAAAGGTAGTTTTCCTGCGGCATCGCCAAGCATCAGCCTGTCCTTGATTTCAGGCAGGCTATGTTCGATGGCGTAAGCGGAAATATCTAGTCCGGAGACATCGAAATTCTTGCCTTCCATCATCAGATCATAGAGCAGGAAGCCTTTGCCGCAGCCGATGTCGAGAATTTTTGCGCCTTCTTCCAGCTCAAAATGCTGGATAATATCGCGCGCAACAGATTTCCATCTGCCGTCATATTTATAACCACCATACCCATATTCGCGCGGGCCGTCCCAATACATTTCGCCATATTGCCGCGCGATTTTAATGATTTCTGGGTCCTTGGCCTCCAGACGTTTTTGGATATTCCGCTTCGGTTTTGGAAGAGACGATAATAAATTGATTTCTCTTAGCACTGTGTTTTGCTCCGCAGCCCTTCAACAAGCTGCCTTATCCCATCCTCGATGGGCGTGAAGCGGAAATCGGGAAAGGCGCAGCGAATACTGCTAACATCGAATGGGCGATACCCCTTATGCGGCATCGGCCCGCTACGTGGCAGACAGGTAATCCTGGACGGGGATCTTGTCTGCGCGATGGCCAGTTCCGCCAGATCGTGGAAGCTATGCGTTTCGCCCGTTGCGGCATTTATATCGCCCGTCGCACGATAGGTAATCACCCGCCATAAAATCTCCGCCAGATCGCCGATGAAAATATGATCCCGGCGCTCCTCGCCTTTGCCGAACAAAGGAATAATTTCACCTGCAAGCGCCTGCCGTGCAAAGCGGTTTGGGCCATACCCATTATGCGGATCGTCGCTGCCATAAATCAGTGTAGGCCGTATATGTGTGACGGGGATATCCGTACGTAAATTAATAGTGATTTCCCTCATCAAATGCATCACGCCATGAATGCTTCCAGGTGCCAGCGGCGAACGCTCAGTAATGGGATTTTCCATATCGCCAAAGACTGCATCAGAGCTGACATTGATCAGGTGAGTGAGTTTTTTTCCTTCCAACCCTGCCTGGATATGCTTGATGATGGCAATATTGGCAACAAGCTGATCCAGATCCTTGCAGGGTGCGATGGCAGCGGCATTGACCACGACATCGCCATCATTAATGGTGCGTGCGAGGTAATCAACAGAAGCAGCGCAACACAGATCAGTATCTGCTCTTGTAACCGTTTTAGTCGCGACATCTTTTTCGGCAAGAAACTTTACCAGCGTCCCGCCAACGAAGCCCTTGCCGCCGATAATCACCACTCGTTTTGGATTTTCGGGAGTTTTCTGCATTATGTTCAGCACGATTTGCTCCCAGGCCGATCAGTTTCTTTTCCCATCACGTGCAGGGTGAAAGGATGGTCGCTTTCTTTGGACGATTTAATTAATCCATATGGATCAACGACGATTTTGCCTTTCATGCGTTTTAAAATGCCGGAAAGATCTCGATTTTTATAATCAGGCCACGGTGTCATGATGAGTAGGGCATCTGCGTCCTTCAGCGCCTCCATGGGGTCGGCGCAGATTTCCAGATTGGCGAACGAGATTTGCTGCGGCTGAACGGCTGGATCATGCGCACGGATATCGCACATGGGAAGCGCCTTGATGGTTTCTATGGCTGGCGAATTTTTGATTGAATTTGTATTCTCTTTATAAGCTAGGCCCCATATTGCAATCTGCAAACTATCCAAAACAGGGCAGGAGCTTTTCAGCCGTTCAATCGCCCATTGTTTTCTGCGCTTCGACTGCTCGATCCAGAAAGAAACAAGCTGTGTATCAGTGCGGCATTGCGCGCCAAACTTGATGATTGACCTCATATCCCGCTCCAGATTTCCCCCCGAAATGCCGAGCCCGGGCGCAAGATAGGCATGAGGGCCGATGCGTTTGTCGAGATGCAGCGATGGTTTGATCTCCGACCAATCCGCACCGATATTTTCGCATATTTCCGCAAGAAAGTTGGAGGTGCTAACGGAAGAGATTAGGAAAAGATTGATGGCGATTTTGGAAAGCTCTGCGCTTTCATAACGCATAGGAATAATCGGGCAGTTGAACAGGCCAAGCAGTTTTTGCAAGCGCGCATCAAGCGGTTTGGCGGGATCGGTGGAGCCGATAATATAGCGCTCCGGCTTTAGCGCACGCTCCATGGCGAGGCCGAACACCAGCGTTTCAACCTGATAGTAAATTGGATTTTTTAAATCGCGGCTGAGCGCCCGCGTAAATCCGGGTGAAACCTGGCACAAAATGACCAAAACCGCGCCAGGATTAAGATGCAGCTTCACTTGCTCTATAAGGTCATAAACGGGGGTGAGATCGCTATTGCCCTGGTCATCGGTGGCGATGTCCTTGGCAATATATACAATATCGCAATCTTTGATGTCTGAGAAATTTACGCTGAAGTGTTGATGCGCTCCATTGCAAGCGATGGTTTCACGTAAATTTGGTTCATCGATATCGATTTTACCGCGCTGCAACTTTTTAATTAGAATGCTGTCCGTATCGCAGCAGAGAGTACGCACGCCATAAGATGCGAAGGCCGTAGAATACACCAGCCCCAGATGGCTCATTCCGCAAACTGCAATATTCAGGCTGCTCACATTACTCTCTTGTCTTTAAAGAATACATCCATAGCGCAAACGCATCATACGGTACCGTTTGGAGCGTTTTCACTTGATCTAAATCGAAATAACGAAGTTCACGCCCTTCGCCAAGCGTAAAATCCGTTATTGTATAGGAGCTGGCGTCAATAGTGTAAAATTTTCGGTAGACAGTGGCATAATCCCAGCAGGTGAAGTCAAAGGTAAATTCGGTGAAGAACTGTATAGCGGTGCTCGGCACATCAATACCAAGCTCTTCCTGCATTTCCCTTATCAAGGCTGCTTCGGGTGCTTCATTTTTCTCGACGCCGCCACCGAACAAGCCCCAGCAATTCGGGAAAAAAATATCCGGTTTGTCGTCGCGCAGTTGCAGTAAGACCTGTTTATCCGCATTCAAAACTATAGCACCTACGGCATTACCGGGTTTTAATTTCGGCATTATATTTCACGTTTCACGATAAGCCGATATTTTTCTTCAAGCATTTGAGGTTGATCTTTTTTGAGCCAATTGTGTTTTTTATATTTTCCTTGTTGCGGAATTTTATCTGTGGTGCTGTTCTGATTTTTTCTCGCCACACAAATAGTATGATACATTTGGTCATCCAGCCCGCCCATCGATAATTCGATCAACCGTTCTGGATCGTAATCATAGATGAGATATTTTCCTCCATAGAGGTTGTCGCGATGCGCGCTCATGAGGAAAAGTTCCACAAGATCCCAGTTATTTTCTGAATAGTAGTCCAAAAAAAAGGTAGGAGAGAAAGTATAAAAGCCGTGGTCGATATAATTACTGCTGGGCGAAATATGATAAATGGCACCGCCATGCTTTAGCATCTGCCCCAGATTGTTCAATGCATTGGGAATATGGAATATATGCTCCAGCGTTCCTCCATCGAAGATAAAATTGAAGCGGTTGTGCAGCTCCGAAGGAGCCGTTGCGTCATTTAAATCGAAAATAAAATCACATCCTTCGTAGTCGGATGCATCTAGTGTACAATATTCTTCAAAACCCATTGCTGCAAAAAATATCTTCGGTGAAATATACCCGGCCGATCTTAAATCGGTTTTCTGCGAAAGCTCGACATGTTGCGGCATATCGATAGAATAGGATTCTAATAAAGATTTTAGGTCGTCTGTGGTGAAAAAGCAGTCTTGTACGCCGAGCGTCAAGATACTGCCGGCCGCCCTTGAATCGCGGATGGCTTCAATTAGCAAATGCGCAAGTTTCAGACTAATGCCCATGGAAAACTATGTGGTGATAGCTTGAAGCGTATTCTGAATATAGCGGTCTTGCGAGAGATCCGTCTTTGCTTGGTTGCGGCATAATTCCAAAAAGTGCTTATATTCGGCCTGCCAGGTTGGATCCGATTGTTCGAGAATCACGGATTCTTCGATTGGCTTTCCGCTCGGCAGCACTCTCTTCCGAAGGCTGAATTTCGCAGGCCCCCATTTGCATAGCGATTCAATATGAGCGCTGCCATTTTCCGCGAGAATGTCGCAAGTAAAGTGATTTTTCCACATCAGCATGGTCATCTCAAGCTCGATAAACAAATCACTGCCGGTGGAAGTTATAATGGCATGATCGGGCGCCTTGTTCTCGAAATTTCGGCAATACGCTAGTTTGAAATCAAACGGCGCATCTTCAAACCAATAGCGGCAGGTATCGATCAGATGCGATCCGAGATCGCCGACAACACCAGATCCCCGATCGCGCCAAGGCGACTCCCTGACAATTCGCGCCGTACCGTTGCCGTAAAACATGCGGCATGTATAAATCTTGCCGAGCTGGCCGGAGGCGATCACTTGCTTCATCTGCATGAAATGCGGCTCAAAACGATGATTATAAGCAGTATAACAGACGACATTATTTTGGCGTGCCAATGCTTCCAGCTCATTCAATTTATTTATTTGTTCAACCCAAAGCGGTTTTTCCACCAGCACATGTTTTTGGTTCTTTAGTAAATAGTGCAAAATGTCGTATTTTGCGCTGTCCGGCGTACAGCAAAGCGCTGCGTCATAGTCATTCAAGGGCACATCGCTGATAGAGGAAAAATCAGCTTCCTGAATTGAGCTATCTACGGAGCCCACAAAATCGTTTCCTGCAAAAAGCTTGCGCTTTTTTCCTTGTGTGCCTAGGCCAATGACGATGACTCTCATCGCGCTTTCTCCGTTAAAGCGCTTTCTGCAAGTTTTCCAGCTTTTCCAGCACATCATCCGGATAGATGGGAATGTTTCCGTCTCTTTCGCACTCGCAACTTGCAGCGATCGTGCCGATGATTGTGGACTGCATTTCACAGCTTGTATGCAGCATTGTTAGCGTTGCATAGGCAAGCAGCGCATCCCCGGCACCCACGGGATCCTTGAGATCATCGACAAAACTATCAAGCGCAAAGAAGCTGTCGAGCGATTCATGATCGTCATTCAAACAGGTTAACACGCCTCTTTCACCGAGTTTTAAAATCAAGAATTTACAACGTGCTTTATCGTAAAGATTAGCCGCGAGCGGGCGTATGCCCGAATCCTGGTCGGCCAATGAAAACCGGGCTTCCTTTTCATTGGGCGTGATAAGATCAAAACCCTGGAATTCCGTAATATTGCCCCAGCGGCTGGCAACCTGGCTGTCCGCCACTTTGAACATGCCTGTTGGAATAGCTTTGCATAGGGCGGGAATGGTATTTTTATTAAAAATTCCATGCCGGAAATCGGAAAAAATCACCGCATCGCTTGGCACGGATTGAATCGCATCGGTGAAATCATCCAAAACATCGTCATTGATCGATGCGTTGTCCAGCGTATCGACCTTCAGCAGCCGGTAATCGTCTACCACGATCGCGTTTTTGTTGACTGTGGGGCGTTTCTTGTCGATGTGCGGGCGCACGTGAATATCGAAATGTTTCAGATCATCTAACACAAAATCCTTCAGCCCGTCATCACCAAGGAGCGTGCTGAAATGCACCTTCGCTCCGGCCGCCTTGCAATGCTTGGCAACGATGGCGGCGCCTCCGGTAAAATCCTGTTTTTCCTGGAAAAGAGCCGAAATGGTGGGAGTTTTGCCCTGACTGCCGATCATCTTGCAGCGCGTAAAACTGTCTACGATCGTATCGCCGACAATATGCAATGTTTTTCCGCTCAAATTCGATACGGTTTTTTTTAGCGTATCGATGGAAAGATTTTTATAATTCAATAAGACCTGAAGCTTTTCCATGCTGAGCTTCGGCTCATAGGATGAGATCAGCTTTGAGGAGGAATAAACAATGTCGCCCGGCGTGAAGATAATTTCGCCGCCGTAACTCTGCAGCAGGTCGATCTCGGCCTGTGTTTTGGGCGGATAGCCATCGGCATGATATTCGAAACCTTTGGCGTAAAAATCCGGTTTGATAATTTTCAAATTTTCTAGCGGTGCGTCGTTTTTGTCGATAATAACGTAATCGACAAACTCGAACGCAGCCAGATTTACGGCGCGCAGATCCTGCGGAACGTGCGGCCGGTACACATCCTTGGCGATATGCCGGTCTGCAGTAATGCTGACAACGAGAATATCGGCTTTGCCTTTTGCATAAATCAAATGCCGGATATGGCCGGGGTGGACGATATCGAATACCCCATGGCACATAATGACTTTTTGCTTGCGTGGCAGTGAATGACCGATAGCGGCAACAAGCTCCTCCACTTTTTTAATTTTATGACCGTATTTTTCAAACAGCGCGTTATCCATGGTCATCCGCATTTCATCTGTTTGTTTTCCGATAGCGTATCGAACCACAATTTGGTGGCGCGATGAATGGATTTTTCATCCCATAGAGGCGCATCTTTCCAGTCATCTATGCGCTCTAGCATGCGTTTTACGCCTTCGCTGAAGGGAATTTCCGGCTTCCAGCCGGTGGCTTTCGCAATTTTAGTGATATCGGCCCAGGTGCAATCCGGTTCGCCGGGGCGTTTGGGAATAAACTGTGAAGGGCCTCCCAAGAGGGAAGCTAGCTCGTTAACTGCTCGCGGATTACCCGCACCAAGATTATAGCGCTCACCGCTTGTGGGGAGTTCAGCCACTGCGAGGAAGGCTTTCGCTGCATCTGTGACGTAGAGAAAATCTCGCTGCTGCGTGCCGTCGCCAACAATTGTAAAAGGCTTGCCTGCGAGTTTTTGCTTCAAGAAAACGCCGAAAACAGCGCCATAGGCACCCGTTGTGCGCACGCGTGGGCCATAAGCATTGAAAATGCATACGGTATCGACCGGCAAGCCATAAACTTTTGCCCAATGAAGGGTAGCCTGCTCGCCCAGATATTTCGATAAGGCGTAAGGATATTTTGGATCGATAGGATGTTTTTCATCCGTCGGCGTGACAGCTAGTCCATAGCAAGAGGAGGAAGCCGCGTAGATAAACTTTTTCACCCCGGCCGAGCGGGCGCATTCAAGTACCCGCACCGTTCCCTGAACATTCACATCCATGTAGTAGGCGGGATTTTCGATGGAGGGAACGATGTCGCCAACGCCGGCGAAATGAAAAACGTAAATTGCAGATTGAAAATATACGCTGTCTTTATCTAATTGCCGGATGTCAGCTTTGTATAAGGACACATCAGGGTTTTTCGCGTGATGTGCGATATTGGCTTCGTGACCGCCCGCAAAATTATCGATGATATGAACGCGATAGCCGCTCTCAATCAGCAGGTCAACCATGTGGGAGCCGATAAAGCCTGCCCCCCCGGTAACGACAGCAAGCGGTTTCATGCGGCCATGAGTTTTTGAGCGGCCATCAGCTTTTTGATCGTCTTGATATTGTAATAATTATCGTCTTCAAGGCTGTCTGGAATTTTTCCGCTCTGAAACGCTTCTATCAAATCGGCAATTGCCTCTTCGATAGAGTGCTGCGGCTTGAAGCCAAGCACGCGTAGGATTTTGTCGGAATTGATATGATAGGAGCGGTTGTCGTTGCTCGGTTCGGTCGTGATGGCAACTGGCGGTCTTTCAGGAAAACGCTGCTCTACAGTTTTTTTGACGATCTGCGCAATTTCGGCGATGCTGAGATTTTGCGTCCCCACATTGAAGATCTGATTTTGAATTTTATCTTCAGGCGCATCCAGCAGTAGTTCCACCGCGGCGCAATAATCCTTCACATGCAGGTTGGGGCGCAGTTGATTGCCGCCGAATACGGTGATTTTGTTTTTTATTACGGCATGATGCGTGAGAATATTAACCGACAGATCAAGACGCAGACGCGGCGCATAGCCGCACACAGTTGCGGGCCTGAAAATAACGCCGCAAAATCTATCATCCGTATGTTTTTGCAGCAGCGGCTCGCATACGCCTTTATATTTATTATAAAGGGTAAGGGGCACCAGCGGGTGATCTTCCGTAACGTTCGGCTTGTCGGAAACTCCGTAGACGGAACTTGATGATGCATAAATGAACCGTTTTATGCCGGCCTTCTTCGCGGCAACTACCATCGGCTCAAAAGCATCCATATTGATGCTTGTTGAGAGGCTTTCATCCAGCTCAAAGCTGGCATCGTTGGAAATGCAGGCAAGATTGATCACGGCATCGTGCCCGGCCATCGCGGTGGTAAGAGTGGCCGTATCGCGGATATCTCCTTTGATCAGGCGCAGACCGGGAGCCAATTTGGGCAGATGGCTGTGTCCGAAAAACAGGGTATCAAATACTGTTACCTGATAGCCTTTGTCGAGCAGGCGAGGAACCAGAAGCGAGCCGCAATATCCCGCGCCGCCTGTAACAAAGACTTTCCTGAATTTCATAAATGCACGGCTCCTCGATCCGTGTAAACAGCATACAGCCTGCCGATGGGCAATTATGCCGCTTTGATGATTTTTTCGGATCCTGTATCCAGCGTGTAGCCGGATTTCACAGCGTCCTTATAGAACATTTGCACGGTTTCGAGCGAATACTCGTCCAAATCCTTGTCTACGAGCTTGAATTTGTCAATAATTCCGCTGGTGACGGTGATAATATCGCTTCCGCATTTTTCGGCCTCGAACACATTGAGCAGCTCGCGGGTGCTGGCCCATAAAATTTCCGCCTTGGGATGGGATTTGGCAAGCGTCTTGCATTTCTTCATGAGGGGCTTTGGATCAATGCCGGTATCGGCAATGCGGCCTGCGAACACGGAAATAATGGCAGGCACACTCGGATTCAATACGGCTAAAACCTCAGCTACCTGCTTTGCTGTTGTGATTGCGGTAATATTCAGCTTTACGCCTTTATTAGATAATTCTTCAATCGCGCGGCCTACAAATTCACCTTTGGTATTGGTAACGGGCAGCTTCACGAAAACATTGTTCCCCCAGGAGCTGATTGTTTTTGCCTGCGCGATCATCTGATCGATGTCGTCGGCGAAGACCTCAAACGAAACGGATTTGTCTTTGATGTTGGATAAAAGCTCGCGCGCAAAACCTTCATAATCTTCAACGCCGGCGCTACGCATCAGGCTGGGATTGGTAGTAAAACCTGTGATGAGCGGATCCTTATGCAGAGCCAGCATTGTGTCATAATCGGCGCCATCGGCGAAAATTTTCACCTTGAGATTCTTAATCCTGCTCATGTTACTTTCCTCCATTGGGATTGAATGTATCGGGTATTACCATTTTGTCTGGTTGATCTGCAGTTGCGGATGCGAGACCAGACAATGCCACACTACGGCCTGAAATGCCTCTGAAACCGGCGTTATCCATTGTCCATTGACAATGGGAATGCAAATTGCTGTGTTCGCATGCCGGGCAGTATAACCGTCGTCGCGCCCGACAATGCCAAAGACTTTTGCCCCGACATCTTTCGCAAGTTTTATGGCTTCAATAATATTGGTGCTGATATTTTTTTCCGCATTGCCGCCCCCGACCGAAAAAATCAACAGCGCATCTTGATCGTTAAAGCGGCTTACCTTAAGCCAGCCGCTGAAAATACTCGACCAGCCTTCATCATTGGCGCGGGCCGTCAGTTCCGATACGTTATCGGTGGGTGCGTAGGCTTCGATACCGCATAATTTTCTGAAATCATTCACGGCATGCCCGGCGTTTCCGGCGCTGCCGCCTACACCCAGTATAAATAGTCTGCCGTTATTTTTTTTTACTTTTACCAATGCTCTGGCAAGTTCTTCTATTTTTTGCTTGTTAATTTGTTTGCATACTAATTCGGCGGCTGCAAAAAAATCTTCGCAATGAGGGCGGGATTCATTAGCGGGTACGCGGTTTGGCGGCAGATCGCCTAATTCTTCGGAAGGTTTAATTAAAGGCATCGTACTAAATCCCAAGCCGAATATTTAACCGGGTTTGTTGAGTATAGCCATATGACATGCTTGTCAACAAATGCCTTAAAACAAGCTATTTCAAATAATCGCTTTATGAGTTCTGGCGGCCGAATTATCAATTTGCTCAAAATGAACTATGCTATAGGCAAGCAATGAATATCCTTATCATAGGGGCCGGCGGCATCATCGGGAGTGCGTTATTCGATACGTTCTCGGCCTGCTTTTCCGGGTGTGTCGGCCTGACGACAAGGAGCGCTGCTCCTCTTGCCACCGTAAACTACGATTGGCTCTCGCTCCGGCCCTATATCACGAAATCTGATATCATCATCTATTGTGCAGGTGTAACAAAGTTCGAGGATTGTGAGCGCCTCCCGGAGAAATCTCTTCTTCTGAATGTGGATCTGCCGCAGAAGATTATAACTAGTCTCTCATCTAATCAGGCTTTTGTTTATTTCAGCTCCCCAATCGCTCTATATGATTTTAAAGATGCTGCGCCTGTTTATGCGCTGCACAAGCGCAAGGCGGAGGAAGCGCTTCTGAGCAGCGATCATGAGAAATGTCTTATTATTCGCCCAGCAAAAGTTATCGAAAGTGCCGGAATTGTGGGAGAATGGAAACAAAATCTCTCTCGGTACGAAAGAATTTTTGCTTTCAATGATCAATACATTGCACCGATTGATGCAGCCACTATTTCGGAGCAAGTTTTACGACTAATTCAGGGCTGCCATACAGGTCGCTATAATTTTTCCGCGCATGATCGCCTGTCTTATCTTGATCTGGCCATAGCTTTATGCGCGTATTTCAAGCTGAATCGACGCCTTATCGTAGAAAGAAGTGCGAGGACAGAAAATGCCTACTTTTTTGAACAGGACATTCTGGATTGTATGCATGCGCGGGAAACGATTGGTTATGCCCCGCCAGCCTCACGCGATATCATTCATAAATATTTTCAAAAGCTAGCCTCGTAAAGCTTTATGCCTCAACCTCTCAATCATGCATGCCTTTCCTGCCGCTCAAACGAGTTATACGAGAATAAATCCTTTACTGCATTGCCACGCGTTACTTCGGATCACGCACCTTTTCCTGCCGGAGGCAGGTTGTGTGTTTGCTTGCAATGCGGCCTGATTTAAAAAATTACGGATAAAGCGTGGCAAGCAGAAATTCAGGACATTTACCGCAATTATAAAATGTATTCTTTAACCGGCGGCAGCGATCAGGTGCTTTTTGGTGAAGGCGGCGTAACGCGGGCGGAGCGGCTTGTAAGTATTTTATCTCCGCAATTGCCGAAGGATTTTTCGGGTTCTATCATCGATATAGGCTGCGGAACCGGCGGCTTCCTGCAAGCTTTCGGAAAGCAATTTCCAAAATCTGCCTTATATGGCAGGGAGATCGACGATAAAAATCTTCATTATCTGCAGCGCATAGCCAATTTCAAAAAACTATACATAGATGCGACTTTTGATGCAGGGCAGGGGTTCGATGTCGTTACATCCATCCACTGTTTTGAGCATATTTTCGATTATCGAAGTTTTTTCGACGAAATTAAAAACGTAAGCAAAACTAGCACAAAGATCTTGTTGCAAATGCCTGATGTCGAGGCCTCGCCTTTCGACATCGCAATCGCCGATCACGCGGCGCATTTTTCCAAAAAAACTCTCGCCTATTGCTTGAGGAGCTATCGGGAGGATTTTGTTGTTAGTGCGCCCATCAACAAGGAGCTGACGGCTATTTCAGGCTCGTCGCAGAAAAACGACGCGCCTGATACTCCCGCCATACCCGAGGATTGCGTCCGCACGCTCGATACGCATGTGCAATATCTGACCCGGCTACTGGAAAATATCGACGAGCAGAACGAAAGCGAATTCGGCGTTTACGGCACCACTATTGCCGGCGCGTGGCTTACAGGTATTCATAAAGATAAAATTTCTTTCTATGTCGATGACGACCCGCTTAAACAGGGGAAAGAATTTTTTGGAAAAAAAATTATTCCACCTGCACAAATCCCGGACTTTTGCAAAGTGGTCATGCCTTTTGGTATAACAATTCGGCAAAAGATTCTGACAAACCATCCAATCCTCGCTTCCCAGGCCATATATTGTGAGCAGTAAATTTCTGAACACTTTTCGTGAAGGTATCGCCGATTTAAGCGAAGCCTGGGCCCTGCGCCATATCTGGTGGAATCTTGCGTTATTCGAGGTTCGCTCACGCTACAAGCGAACCAGGCTGGGACCGCTATGGATAACGCTCAGCACATTAGTGCTCTTGACTGCCATGGGCCCGCTTTATGCCAAGCTTTTCAACAAGGAGGTTGGCGAATATTATCTCTATATCGCCTGCGGATTCGTCTTCTGGAATTATCTGACAAGCAATATCACGGAAAACGCAAAAGGTCTTCATGAGTCGCAGGGTATGATTCTTTCGTATGGGTTCCCTGTTTCGTTATATATCTTCAAGATTGTTTTCAGAAATATCATCGTCATGCTGCACAATATCATTATTGTTGTGCTGGCAATCCTGATATTTTCAAAGCATTTCGGCATTTACTCGTTGGGATTTCTCGTTAGCTATGCGCTCGCCGTCGCCAATCTCTTTTTCTCTGGAATTGTTGTAGCGCTCATTAGTACGCGTTATCGTGACATTGAGCAAATCATCGCCAGCATTTTGACAGTGATGTTTTTCTTAACCCCTGTACTTTGGGATGCGCATGTTCTTGGCGATCGCTATCATTTGCTTTTTTTCAATCCGTTTTTTTCGTTCGTTGATGCATTGAGAACGCCGCTGATTGCCAATGAAATTCCTTATTATTCCCTTTTGTCCTTAGTGCTGATGCTGCTGGTTTCCGCGCCTATTTCTGTTTTTCTGCTAGGCAAATATAGGCATAGGGTCGCGCTATGGGCCTGATCGTGCGATAGGTGGTCTCATGGCTTATGTGCATCTGGAAAACGTATATCTGAATTATCCTGTTTACAGCTATGGCAGCCGCTCCCTGCGTCTGAAATCCATGGGGCTCCTTACTGGCGGCATCATCAAGGGCGCAGAAAAGCATTATTATGTGCAGGCGCTGAACAATATCAACCTGACTGCCGTTATCGGCGACCGCATAGGATTTTATGGCCACAATGGTTCAGGGAAAACAACGCTTCTAAGGTTGCTTGCTAAGATTTACGCGCCGGATAGCGGCAAGCGTGTCATACAGGGCAATGTTTCTTCGATGCTTAGCATCAGCCTTGGCATCGACGATGCGGCCTCAGGGATCGACAATATTCGCCTGAGAGCAAAATTTCTTCAGCTGAATAAAACGCAAACGGAAGACATGATCAATGATGTGGTCGAATTTTCCGAGCTTGGCGAGTTTATCTATATGCCGATTTCCACTTATTCCAGCGGCATGTCGATGCGTTTGACCTTCGCTATAGCCACCTATAGGCCATCCGACATTATTTTACTGGATGAATGGCTTTCCGCGGGCGATGTGAACTTTGCCCCCAAAGCGCAAGTGCGAATGAAGCGTTTCATTGATGCGTCGAAAATATTGTTTCTGGCTTCTCACGACATCAACTTGCTGCGCAACACCTGCAACAGGATTATTTTCTTAGAAAAAGGCAGCATCGTTAAAATCGAGGAATATAAAGATGGAAAACTCGTCGCATAAATATTTTCCTGAAATCGATATGGTGCGTGCTGCCGCATTCTTGCTGGTCGCTATTGTGCATTCTTCAGTCACGACCTGGTCGGACGGCATTCAGGATCCCAACCTGATCGAGCGCGTAATATTGAGCATAGTTAAAACAGGCTGGATCGGGGTCCCGCTTTTTCTTTTTGTTTCGGGCTATTCATTGGCGATCAACAAAACGGGCGAGGACTACAAGCTGAACGTGAAGCAATTTTACATCAACCGGGTCTTGAGGATTTTTCCTGTCTGGATCGCTTGCATTTTTATAATAAAATGGTCGAATAAAATAAGCGGCGCTAATTTTTATTCCTTGCTGCTGCTTAATTTGCAGGATATTCCGCCGCTCACCGCTTTCGGGATTGCCTGGTCGATCCAGCTGGAATTCTTCTGCTATCTGCTCTTTCCCATGCTGCTTTCTTATCTGAATAATTTCAGGCAAATTATCCTGATCTACGGTACCCTGTTGGCCTTTAAGTTGATTGTCTGCGGCATTCCTGCAAAAATGGCATGGGAGTTGACTTATGGGTCGATTTTTGGCGCGGCCACCATTTTCCTGTCCGGCATGCTGCTGCGCCGGTTTGTGGAAGCAGAATCTTCATGGAAACAAAAAATCCTACCCTATGCGCCGTGGTTGTTTTGGACGGGTATCGCCTTGTTCATTGCGATGCTGCATTTTATTGACAGCCATGGCGGCTGGCAGCAGGCCGAGGGAAGAAAAATGACGGCCTTCTTCCTGATATTTCCTGAGCTTTGTTCTTTTATATTCGCGCTTATTGTTATGCCAATTGTTTTAAGCCGCTCGTTACGGCCGAGGAACCCCTCTATGATTGGCAAAATATTCGCTCATATTGGAATGGTATCATATTCAGCCTATATGTTCTCGCTATTCGTGCACGATTTTGTCTTTGGCATGAATAAATATCTCGGTCTTTTATTGAAGCCGGGCGGATGGATAACCTGGGTTGTGTTTTTATTTATTTACCTAACGATATTGGTTGGTTTTTCTACGCTGACCTTCCACACCATTGAAAAGCCGTTCCTGTCAAAAAGAAAGAGATATTAGGCTGTTTAGCGAAATAAGAGTGTTTTGCCTCTTGGATTTTGCCGTTATTTTGTATTACATCCCCTGCAGCCACGGTTTTATTAGCGTCCAGAGAAAATCTCATGAGAATTCTACGTGTTTGCCCAACACCAATTCACACGCAGCAAATCTATCAACAATATAAGAAACCGCGCACATTTGAAGAAGCAATCTGCCTGTTACGCGAAACAAATATTCTGTTGCCCGGCGGCTGGAAAAGCGAAATGGAAGCGCTCGGGCATGAAGTGTTCGAAACATCTTTTGACGATCATTTTCTGCAGGGGTTATGGGCCTATGAAAATGGCGCTCTTTCCGCTTTCTCTTCTCATGCGCCGTCAACAGCACTTCTGGCCAAGCAAATTGAACACTTCAAGCCGGATATCATTTTTCTCATGGCCGGCGTCATGTACCGGCTGGACAATAAGGAGCGGAGCTATCTGAGATCTGTCTGCAAGCATTCGTGCAAATGGGTAGGGTTTTGGGGTGACGAAGTTCCGTATAATATTGGCGTTTATGAATATTTTGGCGATCTGGATTTTCTGTTCGCGTCTAATGACGCTTATAAGGACTATTTTTTGGAGAGTGGAATTCAAAGCGAAGTGCTGGGCGCTTCTTTTGATGAAAAATTCTTTGATTCTTCATCAGGCAATGCGAATCCGATATTGGGAACGCCGCTTTTCGTCGGAGATACAGGCTATCTCGCCCCTGACCATATAAGGCGCTATGAAATTCTGGATCGATTGCTGGATAAGACGGATTTAACCATTTTCGGCTTTCAAAGAAGATCCGTATTGAAGACCCACGGCATGGTTGGTTCGATTTTAAGAGCCATGCAACTGCTCTTGCCCAACCTTTTCATTAAAGCTGCGATCATGCTGGGCTATCGGTATTTCCCGCATCGTCAAAGGGTCATTCGTGGGCTTTGTTTAGTCCGAACTGCGAATATAATTGACGTTAACGTTATTGCCTTATTGCCCCAGGCGCATCCGATGGCGTCTTATTTTGTCGACAAGCCTTCTTTGAAGAAAAAATATCCAGGCCGCGTAAAACCCGGCGTTCTTGGATATGATGAATATCTACAATTACTCTCTTCCTATCTTTTCAATATCAACATTCACCGTGATGAAGAGCGCGATTATGGGAATATCCGCTGCTTCGAAGTAACCGGGGTCGGATCTCTGCTGTTTTCCGACAGAATTGAAAAAATGAATGAGTTCTTTGTTTATGGCGAAGAATATGTGGGTTTCAGGGGCGTGGAAGATCTTATAACCAAGATCAATTATTACAAACAACACCCAGAAGAAGCAAAAAAGATCGCACTTGCCGGGCAAAAAAGAACCCTTACACAATACACTCTCAAGCAGAGATGCCAAGTACTGCATAAAAAGTTTTCGAACATTTTCGAAGCAAAAAAAAAGTTAAACCAGAAAACGCTTGTCGCTAATTATGATCTGTCGAGATACCCGATTTCATATGACTTCGCCTTTTTTCTTGAATGTGCGCTGATCAAGAAAAGGCTGTCTTTCTTTAAGGAACTGCATGTCAATCTTATCCTGCCGCAGGATGTAGGCAATATTGCAGGTGTTAGCGCTGCGTCCGACAAGGCTGTCGACGGTTTCGGCAGGTCTTTCCGGATTAATCACATTTGCGGGCAAATCGCATCCCTATTCCCGCTCGACAGTTTTCGCATTGTCCCAAGCGCGCCGGAGTTGGATTCAGACAAAGAAGCGGCACTATATCAGGAGTATCCCCACCACGCGGACTTTTATGCTTACGTGAATGAAAATCATAAATCGGTGCAAGGATTTAATGCTTCAACGCAGGCAAAACGTTATACGCAACAATATTTGCGCGCGCTTTCAGATGGCCCTTATTGCACCCTTTCCCTGCGTTATTATGAATTCGACCCGCAAAGAAATTCAAATCTTTCAGAATGGCAGAAAGTCATCGATGATCTTATTAGCAGAGGCATTACCCCCATCATCGTTCCTGACACGGACCAATTCGGTAAAGAAGTAGGCTTGGCTGTTCCCCATCAGAATATATTCTGGGCGGGATGTTTCGATGTTGATCTGCGTTATGCACTCTATGAGTCATGTGATTTCAATTTCTTCGTGAATAACGGCCCTGCGACGATGGCGTCTTTGAACAGGAATATCAGTTTTTCAACATTCAAATTCGTCGCCCCAGGCGTACCACACTGCACTGTGGAATTCATTGAACGGCAGGGGTATAAATATTCGCAGACACCAGCCTATTGCACTAAGCATCAGCACTGGCATTGGGTGGATGATGATTATGCGCATATCAAGCTTGTGATGGATCAGTATTTTGGAGAGACAAATGCCCACATTTTTCAAAAAAGAGCTGCCGCAGGAAAAGGCTAAACCGGATACCGGTGCAGCCATCAGCGTCGAGTTTTTAAAATCGAAGATAAAAGACTTCGAGCATATTATTGCCAAAGGCATCGCTCCAAGCGTCGGGGAGCATACCAAACTTTATTTCCGGCAAAATCAGGAGTTGCAGAACAGGGTGAAACAAATCGGCCGGTTGCTCAAACCGCGCTGCCCCGCTTCAGGAAAATTCGTAAGAGTAGGGAGGGACGAGGACGGCGGCTATGTAATGCACGATAGCGTGTATCAAGCCAAAACCGCTATATCTTTGGGGATCGCAGATGAAGTATCCTGGGATATTGAGCTAGCCAATGCAGGTTTGAGAATTGTTCAGTTCGACTTCTCGGTGCCTGGCCCGCCGGTGCTTCATAAAAATTTTGAATTTCATAAATCCAAGATTTGCACATCTCCGGGAGCCGGTGAGGAAGATTTAAAATCGTTGTCCCGGTTTTTGTCTCCAGATGCAGGCAATATACTCAAGATCGACATTGAAGGCTATGAATGGGATGTTTTTGCATCCTGCGACGCAAATGACCTGTCCGGCTATTCGCAAATCGTTGCAGAGTTTCATGATCTTCAGGAAATGGTGGATGAGGCGTGGTTTCTGAGATGCTTAAGTGCCCTGGAGCAAATCAATCAGCAATTCCAGCCGATCCATGTCCATGGCAATAATTACGGCAGACTGGCGGTTCTGGGAAATATCTCGTTCCCGACGGCTCTGGAAGTAACATATTTAAACCGATCCATGTGTGCATTCACGGAATTCGAGAACAGAGTATTCCCGACGGCGCTTGATCGGCCGAACCATAAGGACTTTCCTGATATTTATTTGGGAAATTTCGAGTTCAGATAGCGCATCAGAATTACGATAAAATAATTTTCGTTCCCTCGAAATCGAAGCGGAAACGTACTTCTTCGAGTTTTGCTTTCGCCATCGCATGACGCAGCTTGTTGCGGTCCTGTGCATAGAACATTAAAAAACCACCACCTCCCGCACCCACCAGCTTGCCGCCAAGCGCACCGTTATCGAGTGCCAGTGCATAAAGCTCGTTGATACGCGCGTTACTCATATTATTCGAACGGCGTTTCTTATGTTCCCAGTGCTCGTGCATCAGCGCGCCGAACTCGGCGGTTTCCCCGTTTAAAAGAGCTTGATGGCTACGCTCGCCAATATCTTTGACAAAGTGCAGATTGCTCAGCATCTCCTCGTTATTCTCGAATGTTTTTTTATTCTGATCTTGCAGAATCTCGCTGGCCGAACGCGTATAGCCGGTAAAAAATAATAACAGATTATCTTCCAGATCGAAAAATGCGTCCTGCGAGAGAGGTACGGGTGCAACTGATACGCTATCATCTTTATTGAATTTGAAACTGGTAATGCCGCCATAGGCCGCGATATATTGATCCTGCTTGCCGATAGGTTGTTTCAACCTATCAATCTCAAGGTGGCAAGCAAGCTCGGCAAGCTCGCTTGGTTGTTGTGCCCGCATATTATAAGCGTAGAGCGCCTTCAACAATGCGGTGGTAAAGCTGCCGGACGACCCAAGGCCCGTGCCCGCTGGAATATCTGCAAGCGTGGTAATCTCAATTTGAGGGTGTTGCCCGAGAATGAGAATGGCTTCGCGAATGATAGGATGCTGGATATCATGCACATCATCGACATGTTCGATTTCAGAATATTTAAGAAAAATACCAGGTTTGAACGGGCGATTTACCGTTACATATACATATTTGTCGATGGCGGCCGAGATAAGAAAACCGTCATGCTCGCGATAATAAGAAGGCAGGTCGGTGCCTCCGCCACCAAAGGTAATGCGCAACGGGCTGCGTGCGATGATCATAAAATCATGACTCCTGTGCGCTGGCTCTCATGCCGACTTCCGTACTTCCAAGACCCATTTATTGGCGCGCAGATAATTGACCGTTTTAACGATGCTTTCGCGGATCGTAAACTTCGGTGCCCAGCCGAGTGCCTCGATTTTCTTGATGTCTAGAAAAATGAACGGATTATCGCCGATCCAGCCGCGCGAACCCCCTGAATAATGAAGATGGGGGTGCAGATTCAGCGTCTCGCACATCCATTCGATAGACTGGTTCACTTCACAATATTCATTCGTGCCAAGGTTGAAAATCTGCACGCCGGTTTTTATTTTCTTCATTGCCAGCAGCATGGCATCTATACAATCCCCGACATAGAGATAGGATTTTTTCTGCTTGCCATCGCCAAGCACTTTCAAATTATGCGGGTCTGCACATAGTTGATTATAAAAATCCAGAACATGACCGTGCGTATAACGTTCTCCGAGAATAGAAACAAAGCGGAAAATGCAGGCCGTAATACCAAAGCTCTCCGCATAAGCAGTGACCAGTCCTTCACCTGCAAGTTTTGAGGCGCCGTAGAGTGAAGTCTGTAGAGGAAAAGGGGTATCTTCAGGCGTTGGAAAAACTTTCGCTTCGCCATAAACGGATCCTGTCGAGGAAAAAGCCAACCTTTTAATGCCGTTCGCTCGCATAGCTTCCAGCACGTTATGCGTGACGATCGTATTTTGCTCGAGATCTCGGCGCGGATAGCTGCTGCCAAATCTCACATCAGCGTTGGCCGCCAGATGGTAAACTTGCTTACTCTCCTTAAACCAGGGGATGATATCGTCATTCAATAAATCGCCTTCAATAAGCGAGAAATTTTTATTTTCTAGCGCATCGGCAAGAAATTCTTTCTGGCCAGTTGAAAAATTATCGATGCCGACGACGTGGTGGCCTAAAGCCAGCAACCGATCAACTAATGTACTGCCAATAAACCCTGCGC
This sequence comes from uncultured Alphaproteobacteria bacterium, assembly GCA_963714065.1. GTDB lineage: Bacteria > Pseudomonadota > Alphaproteobacteria > Rhizobiales > UBA4765 > JAZKID01. The sequence goes on from OY970226.1 coordinate 1,437,819, forward strand.
AGCCGGTAACGACAATCATAATTTTGGTATTCCTTAAACGCTCAAGACCGGCTTTTACACCATATTATGTGACTTTATCATACGCGATAAGATTTTGAACAAGAATTCTATGGTCTATGAGACATGATATATATTATATCATAGTAGAAAAGCACGAAAGTTTGTCGTTGGCTGCCGGCTGGAATAGATAGTCTTGATTATGTCCCTTGATTATAATCCGCAACGGCCATCTGTTACTTTTGTAATGCCGAATTTTAATCATGCTCGGTTTTTGCGCTTTTCTGTGACTGCCTTACTGAAACAGACATCGCCTGCCGAGAAGCTTCTAATTTTCGATGATGCTTCGACAGATAACAGTTTGGATATTTTGCATGAATTTGCCGGGGCGCACCCTTGCATCGAGCTTATTGCGCGCGAGAAAAATATCGGCGTTGTTGCGAACCTCAATGATGGTTTAGCGCGGTGTGAAACAGATCTGATTGCTTTTTCTGCTGCAGACGATCTGGTATTTCCAGGCTTCTTGCAGCAGAGTGTCTCTGTGCTTGCACGTTACCCGCATGCGGCTTTTGTCTCTGCCTGTGTCCAGATTCGTGATGATAAAGACAATATCACGGGCGAGCGACCTTTCATTTATCCGCTCTTTAGGCAGGGTTATGTAAGTGCGGAAGATTATCGGCGGTTTTTGCGCCACTCCGACAATCACTTTCTTGGCGCCGTGGCGGTTTTTCGTGCAAGTGCCTTGCGGGAAATCGGCGGGTTTAACGAAACATTAGGGCCATTAAGCGATGGCATCGTGATGCGCCAACTTGCGGCGCGCCACGGTTTTTGCTTCATTCCAAGCCAGCTTGGCGTATGGCGCAATTTTGGTACCAATTATTCCAGTACACATTCAAAAGAACCAGCGCGGCTCGAATCGCTCATAGAAAAGATGCAAATAATTATACAAAATGAGCCAGATGGCCTGTTTGATAAAGGCTACGCAAATCGTTTGGCCCAGCGCATGCGCTTCAATGGGGCAAGGCTCCTGATTATGCAGGAGGATCTTTCAGATCCATCTGTTCAACAAAAATTGAAACAATGGGAATTGCCTTCATCTCTTCTTCACCTGACGGCAATGACCGGAAGAGCGGGGCGCTGGGCCTTACTTCTTTTTATCTATCTGCGCTTCAAACCGTTTTCCGCGTACCTATTTCTCAGGCAAAAATTCGTGCGCTTGTGTGCTAATTAAAATAATGACTGATACAATCGATTATGTAATTATCGGCGCAGGAGTGATTGGCCTTAGCCTTGCGCGCGGGCTGGCAATGAAGGGTTGCGAAGTTCTGCTTCTGGAACGGCATGGCAGTATAGGCGTTGAGACCAGCAGCCGTAATTCCGGAGTTATTCATGCTGGGATGTATTATCCTCAGCGGTCGTTGAAGGCGCAACTCTGCACTTCCGGACGCGACATGCTTTACGCTTTCTGTGATGTGAAAGGTATCGAGTATAAAAAAATTGGCAAGCTGATCGTTGCTACAAATGAAAACCAATACGTCATCTTGCAGAAAATTTTAAATAATGGGCTTAAGAATGGCGTTGCTGATTTACGTCTGCTGAATGCAGGTGAAGTGAAAACCCTGGAGCCGGAGCTGAATTGTATTGCGGCCATCCATTCCCCCTCAAGTGGTATTATAGATGTGCATGCCTATATGCTGGCTTTGCAGGGTGAAGCCGAAAATTATGGCGTGCAATGCGCGTTTCGCACTGAGGTTGAAAAAGTCGAGACAGTGCGCGGAGGCTTTGCCGTACATACTGGCGGTACGGATGCTACAACAATTCTATGCAAACATCTCATTAATGCGGCAGGATTGCAGGCGACAAGGCTTGCAGAATCGATTGATAGATTTCCGGATGAATGGATACCGGAACTGCGCCTCGCCAAAGGGAATTATTTTACGCACACCAAAAGAGTGCCCTTTACACGGTTGATTTATCCTGTTCCCGAGCCGGGAGGCCTTGGCATTCATCTGACGCTTGATCTTGGCGGGCAGGCGCGCTTTGGGCCCGATGTCGAATGGATCGACAAGGTTGACTATCATGTAGACCCTTCACGAGCTCCGTCTTTCTATGATGCGATCCGTACCTATTGGCCGCAACTCGAAGACAATATGTTAAGTGCGGGTTATGCAGGCATCCGTCCCAAAATGGAGATAAACGGCAAAATCTCGAGCGATTTTATCATCCAAGGTCACCAAGAGCACGGCATTGAAAATCTGATCAACCTTTTTGGAATAGAGTCGCCCGGCTTAACCTCGTCTCTGGCTATTGCGAATTATGCGATCGAAAAGCTCTGCCAGCATCGCACCTAATTTCCCAGCGCTATATAGATTACACCAAAGGTTCCGGTTGGGGAGCCAGTCTTTGTCCAGGCAAGCCTAAAGCCATCCGTAATGAGCGAGCCGACGCCTTCTTGCAATGCACTCGCGCTTGGGAAAGCAACAACAGCATCCGATCCATGATAAGATACATTGCCTGCGCCGCTGCTATTGTCCTGAAAAATACATTTGCTGTTTGATGCATCAATAACACCCCAACTTGCTGCCGAACTTGTGCCAACGCTTAAAGCGCCAATGAGAATAACAATGCGCGGGTCAAATCCAATCCCCGTATAATCTACAGTTCCGCTGGCGGTCGTCAGGTCCCGGGTAATAGAGCCAACCTTGATCTGTCCAAGTGCACCCAGAGTCGAGCGCCCGGCGGCAGCAGAGGCCGCGATAAATAACGCATCCCCGACAGTGGTTGAACCTAAGCCCGTGCCTCGCATGAGGGATTGCGTGGTCTGATTGATCAGCGTGCGGGCAACAGATGAAAGCGTGGTGGTCGATGCCGTGCCTGAACCAGTGAAATAGGGAACTTTGTCGGCAGTGCTTGTCAACCCGGCTAGAGCTGCAAGCTCCGCATCATAGGCCTGCACATCCGTGCCGATGACAAGGCCAAGATTGGTACGTGCAGCAGATGCCGTGCTTGCCCCTGTGCCGCCTTCCGTTATTGGTAGGTCCACGGCCAGCGTCACAGTGCCCGTCGTTTTGTTAAGTTTCAGCGCATCAATCCAAGTTGAACCATCAGGCGATGTTTTGAAGTGAAAATCGTCATCGCCGGTAAGGCCGATTTCAGCACGGCCGGAATAATTGTTCTGAAACAGGAAAGAAAGATTGTTCGAGCTTGCTTCCTTGCTCAACGCATAGCGCAAATTCCCATCGCCGCCTTCTGCAGCTGTCTTTGCTGCAAACAATGCCTTGTTGATTTTCGCCGCAAGCGGATTGGTTGCATCTGCCGTCGTACCAAGCCCGAGCAAGGTTAGATTCTGCAGCTCTGTGACACCGCTGGGGTCGAGTGTTTGATAGTCGCCGCCATCATAGTAAAGCAGCATGGCTTCATTTTCGTCAAAAACTGTAAACCCGGTCCATGGTGTGGCGAATGACCAGGTGCCATTGCGGAAAATCGCTAGCTTGTTTTCTTGCCCGCTCCACAATCCTGTAGCGCTAGCACCAACAATATAGCGGTCTTCTTCAACAGGGCTGCCGGGCGGTGTACCTGAAGCGCGGCTGATAATGGATGCCTGCACAAGATCATCAAGCCGTACTAATGCTTCATTATGCGTTACATGTTTCTGTGCCTGATTGGCTGCGAGCAAAGGAAGCTGCAAGCGGGTCGTATTCGTCATAAAAACTCCTTCGGTTTTTATGAACTTACCGCAGCCGCAGGACATGGGGATAAAATAGCGAATTGTCAGTGCAAAGAATATTTTCCTTAATTATTTCAACCTGAAGGAAAGAAGGGAATATCGCTTCCAATTATAGAGATTTTACGAATCCCAAAGCGGGGCTGCCGTCACACATGCATTTATTTCGAATAGAATATTGTGCCGAATATTCATTTATGTGTTATATCTCTCGGCGATATCTCCATTCGACGTTTTAACATGTCAGGTATTCATCACGTCACAGCCATTTCCGGGAATGCTTATAGGAATGCAGGTTTCTATAAGCACACGCTCGGCATGCGTCTTGTGAAAAAAACCGTCAATTTCGACGATCCTGGAACTTATCACCTGTATTATGGCGACGAGCTAGGAAATCCCGGCACCATTCTCACCTTTTTTCCTTGGGAGCATGCGGCGCCTGGGCGTAACGGCGATGGTTTTGCCGAGGAAATCGCTTTTCGAATCCCTGCCGAATCGATCGGTTACTGGACACATCGCCTTGTTGAAAAAGGCGTGCCGCACAAAGCACCCGAAAAGCGGTTTGGTGAAACCGTGCTTTCGTTTACCGATCCGGACGGCATGAATTTAACCCTTGTCGGTATTGTCGATCTTTCATTGGAAGCTGCATGGGGCGAAGGCGCCGTTCCTGCCGAACATGCGCTTCGTGGCTTTCATGGCGCGACTTTGATGCTTGCAAAAGCTGCACCCACGGGGGCGATCCTGAGCGATGTGTTCGGTTTCAGGGAGATTGGGCGCGAGGGCTATTTCGTGCGTTATGCGGCAGACCAAGCGCAGCCCGGTAATGTCTTGACGATACGCGAAACGGAAGGCTTTCTTCCCGGTCTCATGGGGCGCGGCTCCGTGCATCATATCGCTTTTCGCGCGGCAGATGATGCGCAGCAGGCGGAGATGTCGAAAAAACTGCGCGAGCATCACCGTATCGCGACGACGAAGCAGCTCGACCGGAATTATTTCCGCTCGATCTATTTCCATGAACCGGGCGGGGTGCTCTTCGAGATCGCAACCGATCGGCCGGGGTTTTCGATAGACGAATCCGCGAACAATCTTGGGCAGGCGCTCAAGCTGCCGCCATTTCTGGAATCGCGCCGGGTTGAGATCGAAGCGGCACTTCCGCCGATCGAAGAGGCGGACTTAGCCGCGTCATGATCGAATGGTTTTTGCCTCGTTTTTTTGGGCCATGCAGCGTTCGATTTTTTGCGACAGATCGGTGGGGTCGAACGGTTTGGGGATAAAATCGTTCATGCCTGCATTCAGGCATTTTTCCTTGTCCTGTTCCTTGACATGCGCGGTCATGGCGATGATAGGCGTCGGCACCAATCCTTCTTCCGCTTCCAGCTTGCGGATGCGGCGAGAAGTTTCGATCCCGTCCATGCCCTGCATCTGGATATCCATGAGCACGACATCGTAATTGCCGTGCGAGAATTTTTTCAAGGCCTCCATGCCGTTGCGGGCCGTGTCGTAATTGTAGCCGAATGTATTGAGCATTTCTGTCGTAACCAGAATATTGGCTTCATGATCTTCCGCCAAGAGAACGTTTTTGTTCTGTTTGGATGGCGCGTGTTCTTTAGTGAATGTACGCATTCCTGCGGGCAGCAGACGCCCCGTGTTCCTGAGCGGCAAGGTTACGATAAAGATTGTACCGACGCCCAATTGGCTTTTGACAGCAATTTCTCCACCCATTTTTTGTACCAATGCTTTTGTGATGGCGAGGCCCAGGCCGGACCCGCCATAACGCCGCGTGATGGATGCATCCGCTTGCGTAAACTTGTCGAAAATAACTTCCAGCGTCTCTTTGGACATGCCGATGCCGGTATCGCTTATGCGGATCTTGACCGATGTCGTATCGAGCGCCGATCCTTCCGTGCCGTCGACGATAATTTCAACCACACCCTGTTCCGTAAATTTGACGGCATTGGAGAGGAGATTCATCAGAATTTGATGAATACGCAGCGGATCTCCCATATAATAGTGGTTGAGTGCCGGGCTGAAACCGATACGAAGATCGAGCGCTTTCTCGCGCGCCTTGACGCTTGCAACGCCGATTGCCTTCTCGATCTGCTCCGCCAGGCTGAATTCGACATTCTCGATCTCGATCGACCCGGCCTCGATCCTGGAAAAATCGAGAAGATTGTTGATCAGGTCCAGCAAATTATCGGCGCTCAGTTTTAGCGTATCGACGAATTTCCTGTCTTTTTCGGAAAGTGTTTTCGACAGTTGAAGCAAATGCGCAAGGCCGATCACGGCATTCATCGGCGTGCGCAGCTCGTGGCTGATATTGGCAAGAAATTCTTCCTTCTTATGGCTCATTTCCTGAAGCGCGATTTCTATTCTGCGGCGCTCGCTGATATCGCGCGCCACTTTCGAAGCGCCGACGATTTTTCCGGATTCGTCGCGGATAGGAGATACGGTCAGCGAGATCGGAATCAGCGTGCCATCTTTGTTGCGCCGTACGGTTTCGAAATGGTCGATACGTTTTCCCTGCTTCAGATTGCCCAATATCGTGCTTTCTTCGCTTTGGCGCTCGAAGGGAATGATCATGGTGATATGACGGCCGACCGCTTCCTCGCTTGTATATCCGAAAATGCGCTCGGCCGAACCGTTCCACGACGTAATCATGCCGTTCAGATCCTTGCTGATGATCGCATCGTCCGAAGAGGCAATGATGGCCGCCAGATAGGCTTGTGCTTTTGAATAATCTGGTTCCACGGATTCTTTTTCAGCCTTGGATTAAAATAGCGGGAACTCTGTGCCCGCCCCCAGTTTCACAGAGCGTAAAGAATAGGGGAAGCGGCAATAAAAAAGCGATGTGTAGCATGAAAGCCTCCATTTGGGAGCGGAAGATAAATCCCGCTCATTGCGCAATTGAATTGATCACTTCCTTCAGCGCTTCGATATTCACCGGCTTGACGAAATGGTGATCGAACCCGGCTTCCTTGGAGCGGCGGCGATGTTCGGCCTGGCCCCAGCCGGTCTGGGCGATGAAAATCGTATGTTCGAGCCCGGGTTGCTCGCGCATGGTTTTGCAGACCTCGTATCCGCTCATATTGGGCAGGCCGATATCGAGCAAGACGACCTTCGGCCGATAAGTCTTGGCAATTTCAATGGCACTTGCTCCGTCATGCGCAAGGCGATAGTCGTGGCCCGCAAACTCGATCATCCAGCCCAGGGTTTTTGCCGAATCCACATTATCGTCGACAACAAGGACGGGTATGGAAGAGGTTTGCAGTTTTTGCAGCGTTTCGGAAGGATAAGTTATATCTTTCGGGGCAGGTATCGTCGGTAGCGTGACGATAAATTCGCTACCCCTGCCTTCGCTGCGCACGTCGATCCTGCCGCCATGCATTTCGACCAGGTTCTTCACAAGCGTGAGGCCGATGCCAAGCCCGCCCTGGCGGCGCTCCAGGGTGCTGTCGACTTGCGAAAAAATGTCGAAAATGCGGGTGCGCATAGCAGCCGGAATGCCGATGCCGTTATCACGTACGGTAATGATCACAGAATCTTTGTTTTCCTTCGCTTCGAGCTCGATCATGCCGCCATCGTCCGTATATTTGGCGGCGTTATTTAGCAGATTGGAAAAAATCTGCGCGATGCGGCCATAATCGGCATCCAGCCAGATTTGATGATCGGGCAACGCCGTTTTCAACGTATGATTATGTTGCCTGATCAGCGAGCTTGCCGTCTCAATCGCATGATTGAGAGCTTTTTCGAGTTGGATTTCTCCCTTGCGTAATTCGATTTTCCCTTTGGTGATGCGCGAGACATCCATGAGATCATCGACCAGATGGATCATATGATCGAGCTGGCGCTCGATCGTATCGCGGGCGCTCTGTTGCAAGGCGGGGTTGTCATCAAGCTTCATGATGTAAAGCGCATTGCGAATAGGCGCGAGCGGATTGCGCAGTTCATGCGCAAGCATGGCAATAAATTCGTTTTTCCGCTGGTCGGCTTCCTGAATGCGTTCGAGGAGCATCACTTTCTCGAGGCAGACGGCCGCGCGCGCCGCCAATTCCGTCGCTTGCATCGTATCGCTGTCATGCATGAACAGGCCGGTCTTTTTGCGAACGAGGAACAGCACGCCGCGCGAATGGTTCTGCCTGGCTATAGGCAAAAGCACGACAGATCTTGTTTCTTTCAATGCTTCCGGACCATCGAGGAAAGGAAATTTCGATAAATCGAAATTCCTGAAAAATACAGGACATCCGGTTTTCGAAACTTCATTGATCGTGCTGCAGAAATTTTCTAGCAAATCGGATTCGGGTAAAGAGGTCGAACGAGTGCCATTTTCTAAATCGATCCAGCACCATTCCTGCTGTGCGGGGCGGGTCTCCGACGGCGGTATCCAAACCATGCAGGCATCCGCCAGATAGGGAACGGGAAGTCGTGCCAGCGTTTGCAGAACGGCCTGTTCGTTCGGTGCGCAAGTCAGCATTTCGCTGGCCTTTGCCATGAATTCGGAACGCCGCGCGGCTTCTTCCGCCGCGGCGCGCCTTGCACGTTCCTCTGCCTGCGAGGCAGCCTGTCTGCGCATTTGCGAAAGCTCGATGAAGACGCGCACCTTGGCGCGCAGCACCTCCGGTACGACGGGCGTCGGCAGATAGTCGACGGCGCCGGAGGCATATCCCTGCGCCATGCGCATTTCGTCTGTGAAGGCGGTGAGGAAAATGATCGGCGTATGCGATGAGCGCTTGCGCTGGCGAATAAGTGCCGCCGTTTCGAACCCATCCATGCCCGGCATGTTGACGTCGAGCAGAATAGCGGCGAATTCCTGGGCAAGAACAAGTTTCAAGGCTTCTTCGCCCGAACGCACCATGATCAGATTTTGCCCGAGTTCCTGGAGGATGGCCTCATAGACCATCAGCTTCTCGGGCAGATCGTCGACAATAAGAATATTGACGCGCTGCTCTTCCGGCGCCTGCAGGTTCTGAGACGGGTCTCCGGAGAGCGCGTTAGCTGTGCCGCTGTTCACCGGAATCCTTTGAACGATGCAGCCATGCGCGCAGCACGGTGATCATCTGTTCTGTATTGACAGGCTTCGACAGGTAATCCCACGCGCCCGCCTCGATGCATTTTTCACGATCGCCTTTCATGGCTTTGGCCGTCACGGCGACGATCGGCAGGTTTTTTAGATGCGGAATCTTGCGAATCTCGCGCATGGTTTCCATGCCATCCATTTCCGGCATCATGATGTCCATCAGTACGATATCGATATCTTTTTCCTGCTGGAGAATGTTGATCGCATCGCGGCCGTTATCCGCGGACGAAATAATCATGTGATGTTCTTCGAGTACGCTCGAGAGCGCGAAAATATTGCGCATGTCATCGTCAACGATAAGAACGCGCTTGCCAGCCAGCAGCTTGTCCGATTGATGAAGGTCGAGCAGTTTTTTGCGTTGCGCGTCTGGTAATTTGGCGATGTCGCGGTGCAGGAAAGCGCTGACGAAATCGAGCAACCGCTCGGGTGTGTGGGCATAGCCGGCAAGGCCTCGCGCCTTCAAAGATTGCCGTCTGGTTTCGCCGATATCGCCGTCGCCGTAAATGATGACAGGCATGCGCGTGAGCACGGCTGACCCGCCATCGTCATCTGCCGAGGTTAATTCCTGCACGACATCGATTTGCTGCGGGCTGGCGATTATGCAGTCGACCGGACGCTTCTTGTGTATCTCTTTTATGGCTGCCTTGCGGGTTTTGGTGGCGACAATTTCCACTTCCTCGTCGCCGATTGCCTGCATAATGACTTCGCGCCGGGCAACATCCGCTTCGATCAACAGAATGGTTTTCTTCTTGCGATCTGTGAATTCGATAAATTTGTCGAGCAGGGCATCCAGCACGTCGCCGCTCTCCAACGGCTTTGCGATAAAGGCCATCGCTGCCGATTCCAGGGCGCGGTCGCGCGAATCTTCCGTCGATATGATGCAGACAGGGATATGGCGCGTGGTATCGTCGTTCTTCAGCCGCTCAAGCACGCGCCAACCCTGCATGTCGAGAAGGTTGATATCGAGCAAAACAAGATCGGGCTTGTAATCATGCGTCAGTGCCAAAGCCACGGCGCCAAGCGAGGTGACAAGGCCCTTGCATCCCCGGTCGCGGGCCTTGTCGAGCATAAAGCGTGCGAAATTAAGATCGTTCTCGACAATCAGAACCGTCATGTCGTCGGGCTGGATGAAGGCGCGGTCGTCGCCAACCTCATTGACAAGTGTGCTGATCTCGGGCTCTGCCGGTTCCGATTTTATAAGAGCCGGATTCGGCAAGGTAGCGGCAGGCAGCAGCAGCGGGGTTGCTTCGGCGCCTGCAATCTTGCGCGTACGCAACGGGTCGTAAGTAACCGGCAGATATAATGTGAATGTGCTGCCATGGCCGGGCGTCGAAGAAAGACGGATTTCGCCGCCCAAAAGGCGCGACAGTTCGCGCGAGATCGCAAGCCCAAGCCCCGTGCCGCCATATTTGCGGCTTGTCGATCCGTCGGCCTGCTGGAAGGCTTCGAAAATAATCATCTGCTTGTCGGACGCGATGCCTATGCCTGTATCCGAAACCGAGAACGCCAGAACATCAGACGAACTGTTTAGGCTTTCGCGGTCCGATGCCCAGCCGGACTGGACCGGTGAGACCGTGAAAGTCACATGTCCATGATGCGTGAACTTGAAGGCGTTGGCCAGCAGGTTCTTGATGATCTGCTGCAGGCGTTTTGCATCGGTGAACATGGATTTCGGCAGATCGGGATCGAATTCGATGATAAAGTCGACATTTTTCGCTTCCGCTACGTGCTTGAAAGTGCGCGAAACATAGCCGTGCAGATCTTCGAGGCGAAGCTCGGAACCTTCGACCACCACGGTGCCGGATTCGATCTTGGACAGATCGAGAATGTCGTTGATCAGCATCAGCAGGTCTTTGCCGGAGCTGTGAATGGTTTTGGCGTGCTCGGTCTGTTTCGGCGTGAGATTGCCTTCGGCGTTTTTGTTGAGCTGATCGGAGAGAATAAGCAGGCTGTTCAACGGTGTGCGTAACTCGTGCGACATATTGGCGAGGAATTCGGATTTGTATTTTGAAGTGAGCGCCAACTGCTTTGCCTTGTCCTCGAGTTCCTGGCGTGCCTGCTCCACTTCCTGGTTCTTGCGTTCGACCTCCTGGTTCTGCTGCGCGAGCAGATGTGCTTTCTCTTCGAGCTCGGCATTGGTGAGCTGCAGCTGCTCCTGCCGTGTCTGCAGCTGTTGCGCAAGAGATTGCGACTGCGTGAGTAGGTCTTCCGTGCGCATATTTGCTTCGATCGTATTCAGCACGATGCCGATGGATTCGGTGAGCTGATCGAGAAGCGCCTGGTGCGTGGGGTTGAAGCCGCCGAAGGATGCCAGTTCCAGCACGCCTTTCACCTGGCCCTCGAAAATCAGCGGCAGCACAAGCACGCTGCGCGCCGGGGACGTGCCGAGGCCGGACGAGATGCGTATATAACCGTCCGGCAGGTTTTCGAGGACGATTTTCTTTTTCTCGAGCGCGCATTGGCCGACCGAGCCCTGACCAAGACTGATCTGCTTTCCGAATTCGGCCTCACCTTCGGAGGCGAAGCTGGCAAGCAGCGTCAGCTGCGGCTGCTCTTCTTTCCCGTCGAGCACGTAAAATTCCGCCTGTTGCGCGGCAACCACCGGGCACAGTTCGGACAACACCATGCGGCCGACATTGGTGAGGTCGCGCTGGCCTTGCAGCATGCGCGAGAATTTGGCGAGGTTGGTCTTCAGCCAGTCCTGTTCGGTATTTTTCTGCGTCGTGTCGCGCAGATTGCGGATCATCTCGTTGATGTTGTCTTTCAGAACGGCAACCTCGCCCTGCGCGTCGACGGTGATGGAGCGCGTGAGGTCGCCTTTGGTCACGGCGGTTGCCACTTCAGCGATCGCGCGTACCTGCGTGGTGAGGTTGGCTGCGAGCTGGTTGACGTTTTCGGTCAAACCTTTCCACGTGCCCGAAGCGCCCGGCACTTTCGCCTGGCCGCCGAGCTGGCCTTCGACGCCGACTTCGCGCGCAACCGTTGTCACCTGCTCGGCAAAGGTCGCAAGCGTGTCGATCATGTTGTTGATCGTGTCGGCAAGTTCGGCGATCTCGCCTTTCGCTTCCACGGTCAATTTGCGCTTCAGTTCGCCGTTTGCGACCGACGTCACGACTTTGGCGATGCCGCGCACCTGGGAGGTGAGGTTCGAGGCCATGAAGTTCACAGAGTCGGTCAGGTCTTTCCATGTGCCGGCAACGCCTTCCACGCGCGCCTGCCCGCCGAGCTTGCCCTCGGTGCCGACTTCGCGCGCCACGCGAGTCACTTCGGCTGCAAACGAATTGAGCTGGTCCACCATGGTATTGACGGTATTTTTCAGCTCGAGGATTTCGCCCTTGACGTCGACGGTGATTTTTTTGGAGAGATCGCCCGCCGCCACCGCCTTCGTCACGTCGGCAATATTGCGCACTTGGCCGGTGAGGTTCGAGGCCATGGAATTCACAGAGTCGGTCAGGTCTTTCCACGTGCCCGATACGCCTTCCACATTCGCCTGGCCGCCGAGCTTGCCTTCGGTGCCCACTTCGCGCGCCACGCGCGTCACTTCCGATGCAAATGAATTGAGCTGGTCCACCATGGTGTTGATGGTGTCTTTCAGCTCGAGGATTTCGCCTGCCACGTCGACGGTGATCTTGCGCTTCAGCTCGCCCGCCGCCACCGCCTTCGTCACGTCGGCGATATTGCGCACCTGGCCTGTCAGGTTCGAGGCCATGAAATTCACGCTGTCGGTGAGGTCTTTCCACGTACCGGCAACGCCTTCCACATTCGCCTGGCCGCCGAGCTTTCCTTCGGTGCCGACTTCGCGCGCCACGCGCGTCACTTCGGAAGCGAAGGAGGAGAGCTGGTCGACCATGGTATTGATGGTGTTTTTCAGCTCGAGAATTTCGCCTTTCACGTCGACGGCGATCTTGCGCGACAGATCGCCCTTGGCGATGGCGGTTGCCACTTCGGCAATATTGCGCACCTGGCCGGTGAGATTGCCGGCCATCATATTCACGCTGTCAGTCAAATCCTTCCACGTGCCGGCCACGTCGGCCACTTTGGCCTGGCCGCCGAGCTTGCCTTCGGTGCCGACTTCGCGCGCCACGCGCGTCACTTCGGAAGCAAAAGAGCGCAACTGGTCAACCATGGTGTTGACGGTGTTTTTCAGCTCAAGGATTTCGCCTTTCACGTCGACGGTGATCTTCTTGGAAAGATCTCCTGCTGCCACCGCTTTCGTCACGTCGGCGATATTGCGCACCTGGCCGGTGAGGTTGCCCGCCATAGAATTCACGCTGTCGGTCAGGTTCTTCCATGTGCCGCCGACACCCGGCACGTCGGCCTGGCCGCCGAGTTTTCCTTCGGTGCCGACCTCGCGCGCCACGCGCGTCACTTCGGACGCAAACGAGCCGAGCTGGTCCACCATGGTGTTGACGGTGTTCTTCAGCTCAAGAATTTCGCCTTTCACGTCGACGGTGATCTTCTTGGAAAGATCGCCATTGGCGACCGCGGTCGTCACGTCGGCGATATTGCGCACTTGCGCCGTGAGATTCGAGGCCATGAAATTCACGGAATCGGTGAGGTCCTTCCATGTGCCTGCCACGCCTTTTACCTCGGCCTGGCCGCCGAGTTTCCCTTCGGTGCCGACCTCGCGCGACACACGCGTCACTTCGGCGGCAAACGAATTAAGCTGATCCACCATGGTATTGATGGTGTTCTTCAATTCCAGAATTTCGCCTTTCACGTCGACGGTGATCTTGCGCGACAGGTCGCCGTTCGCCACCGCGGTCGTCACGTCGGCGATATTGCGCACCTGAGACGTCAGATTGCCGGCCATGGAATTCACAGAGTCGGTGAGGTCTTTCCAGGTGCCGGACACGCCTTCCACTTTCGCCTGGCCGCCGAGCTTGCCTTCGGTGCCGACCTCGCGCGCCACGCGCGTCACTTCGGCGGCAAACGAATTGAGCTGATCCACCATGCTGTTGACGGTGTTCTTGAGCTCGAGGATTTCGCCCTTGACGTCGACGGTCACTTTCTTGGAAAGGTCGCCGCCTGCCACCGCGGTTGCCACTTCGGCAATATTGCGCACCTGAGAGGTCAGGTTGCCGGCCATCATGTTCACGCTGTCGGTGAGGTCTTTCCACGTCCCGGCAACGCCTTTCACGCGTGCCTGCCCGCCGAGCTTGCCTTCGGTGCCGACCTCGCGCGCCACGCGCGTCACTTCGGCTGCAAACGAACCAAGCTGCGCCACCATGGTATTGATGGTTTTCGCGGTATGCAGGAATTCGCCGCGCAGCGGCCGATCCTCGATTTCGAGCGCCATGGTTTGCGACAGGTCGCCCTGTGCCACGGCGCCGATCACACGCGCGGTTTCCGAGGTCGGGTGCACGAGATCGTCGATCAGATTGTTGACGGATTCGACCGAAGACAGCCAGAAACCATCGACATTGCTGTCGGAGAGCCGCTGTCCCAGCTTGCCTTCCTTGCCGACGGCCTGGCTAAGGCGGCTGAGCTCGCTCGCAAGCCGCTCGTTCATCTCGACGACTTCGTTGAAGGCGTCGGCTACTTTTCCGCCAATCCCGGTCCAGTCGGCGGGCAGACGGACGCCTTTTTGTCCCTTGCGCAATGCAGTCAAGGCATGCAGCAGGAAAAGCATTTCGTTGCCGAGGCCGAAATCGGCAATCGGCGGAATCCGGATGGTCAATTCATCGATAATGCTGGACGGATCCAGTCCGGGCGGAGGGCCGGAATCCTGCGATGCAGGCGTGACTGCCGCCTTTGTGGCCGATCTACGAACCATGAGAAGAAATCCTTTTGAGCCGGAAATATATTTCCGGACGCAATATTTCCGGATATATGGGCCTGTTCATGAGGCCTCCCCCGATCCCCAAAAAAGCGTTACCTGCAATGCGGATAATTTCCGCAATTTTCTTATAAAGAAGCGATAAGGAATTTTACCTAATGCTCATTATTCGCCGCATCCGAGATGCGCCGGATAATTTTTCCCGATTGTGCTGGAAATCAGCTTGGGAAATTAATTTTAGAAATTAACTTGCCGCCTTGAGATTGACCCTTCCTTCGCCGATCGCCGAAAGCTTTTTATCTGCCGCCTTTTCTTCATTGAGAGTGACGGCAAGCAATTTCGCCACATCGTCGCGGCCGAGTTGCTCCGCCCAACTGATCAGCGTGCCGTAGCGTGTGATTTCGTAATGTTCGACCGCTTGCGCCGCCGCGATCAGGGCCGCATCGAGCACGGCTTTGTCGGCGACATCGGCGACGATTTCATTGGTTTCCTTGATGATGCCGTCGATGGCGGGGCAGGTCGCGCCTTTCGGTTTCTGGCCGAGAAGCTCGAAGGCCCGATCGAGGCGCTCCACCTGTTTTTCGGTTTCGGCAAGATGATTTTTGAAAGCTGTGGCGAGCTCGCGATTGGTCGCTTTCTTGATCAGTTCGGGCAGCGCCTTGAGAATTTGCTGCTCGGCATAATAAATATCCTGCAATGTGTGATTGAACAGGTCGTCCATTGTTTTGATGTCTTTGCTGAAAAGTCCCATGATGCGCTCCCTTTGGTTGTTGGGTGGCAACAAAACGTTTTCACCGTAAAGATTCAATTATGAGATGAACTAATGCGAAACGAAGGAAGCAAGATTCCGAAGAAAATTATTTTTTGAAATTTTTTTCGTGTGCTTTTACCGTTTTCTTACCGGCAATTGTCCTGATTGATAGCGCTATTTAACGGTGAGATTTTTTATGGGTCATCATCGCGAAGTTTTAAGGAGAGCGAAGATGACCGATTATGCAGATACACATCGTGCCTATGAATCTTCCATTTCGAGCATATCGTGGGCGGCGATTTTCGCCGGCGCATTCACGGCCTGGGCAATCACGCTTGTTATCGTGACTGTCGCGTCGGCTATCGGCTTCGGCGTCATATCGCCTTATAACTCGTCTGCTAACTTCACAAACTTTCATGTCGCGACGGGTGTTGTCACTGTTGTAACGGCGGCGCTGGCCTCCACTTTCGGCGGTTATATGGCGGGCCGCTTGCGCACGCGCTGGGTCGGCATTCATACCGATGAAGTTTATTTTCGCGATACCGCGCACGGCTTCCTGTCATGGGCGCTTGCGACCTTTATAGGTGCTTTAATGATTGCCTTGTCCGCCACGGCCGTTGCCGGCGGTGCCGTAACAGGCATTGCCAATAACATGACGCCTGGCCTTATGCGCTCCGATACCGCCGACACCAGCAGGGCGATGACATCGGCTCCGGAAACATCCGGCACGACTGCGCCAGCGGAAGAGGCAAGTGCAGGCGATAAAGAAGCCGCGCGCAAGATTGCCGTGCGTGTCTCCTTATGGCTTGCGGCGTCGCTGCTCGCGGGCGCTTTCTTTGCAAGCTGTGCCGCGACCTGGGGCGGGCGCATTCGCGATCGCTCAGCGCTAACGGTTTAAGGAGACGGCGATGGATTTCGGAAAAGGTTTGATCCTGTGGCTGATCGGCGTTCCGCTGCCGATCATCCTGCTGCTCGCTCTATTCTGGCGCTGAACCGTTCTTGGTTACGGCATAGATGCCATAAGGTTCGCGCGATACGAAAACCCGGGGCGGCAGCATCGTCAGATGTCTTGCCGCCTCTTTCGGAATGCCGAAGTTTGCCGGAGGATTCACGCTTAGCAGCAGGGTGGCGTTCGTATCGCCGAAATGCCAGGGGCGCGTCAGCTCGAAATGATTGGCCGGTGCGGCATTTCTTGCCATGGCGCCACGAATGTCGAAACCCTTGTCGCGCAGATAATAGAGCATCTCGGCCGTCATCGGCCGTCCCTCGATGGCAATGACGGAAAGCCGTTCCTTGCGTGCAACAGCTTCCACCGTTTTTGCAACCTCGTTCCAGCCGAGCACGCGTTTGTAGATCGCCTCGCCCGAAGGCAGGCGCAGGTTCGGGGCAAAAATTCCACCAAGGAGCAGAACGATCATAATCGAAAAATGCAGCAGCAGCGATACGGAAAATAATTTCTGTTTGCGCAGCAATAGTGCCGTTGCAAGGATCGTTGCCGCCGGAAATGCTACGGCCGCCCAGTTGGCAAGCGCGCGCGCCATTAGTGCCTGGCCTGTCAGCAATAAAAGCACGGGCAGGGAAAAGGAAAGCAAAAAATTGTCGGCAGAGGGTTTTTCTGATTTCACACGATCTATGGCAGCGAACAGATAGCTTGCGAACAGAAGCGGCCCCAGCACGCCGAACTGACACCCGATGAATTCCAGCGCTTTCAACGGGTGAAGGCCGCCCTGCCAACCGGCATTTTCGGCGACATGATGCACGGTTGGAAAACCGTATTTCACATTCCATAAAATATTGGGGAAGATAAGAAGTGCGGCCAGCAACAGTGCGAGCCATGTGGAAGCCGCGCGCAATGCGTGTCGCGCTTGCGGCGCGGCGATGAAATAAATCGCGGCGCAGGGCAGGAAATAAATCATCGCATATTTCGCGTTCAGCCCGAGCCCGAGACATAAGCCCAGAGCCAGCGCCGGAAGCAGACGCGGTTTCTCGATATGATGATATAGGGCCAAAAGTGCGCCGCTCCAGCACAGCAGCAACGGCACGTCGGTCGAAATGACCGTGCTGGAAAACGAGATACCGGGCAATGTTGCATAAACAAGCGCGGCCCAGAAGGCGACACGCTTGTCGTAAAGGCGAAGAGCGAGCGCATAAATAGGCAGTGCCGTTGCGGTATTGAGCACGGGCGAGGCAAGGCGCACGCAAGCCTCGTTATCGCCGCAGACATTTGTGAATGCCGCAATAATCCAGGCAAGCAGCGGCGGCTTCGTGAAATAGCCGAAGGCCAGTTCGCGCGACCATGCCCAATATTGTGCCTCGTCGAAATAAAGCTCGGTGTTGGCCAGAAAGAGACCGAGAATGCGCAATCCCAAAATGAACAACAGCAGCAAGGCGAGCGCTTGAAAGCCCGTTCCTGATCGCAACCACGTCGTCCCGGAATTGTTTTTCGTTTTCATGCGGGCGAAAAATGTGCAGTGAAGTGACGCAGGAAGGGCGCCTGTTTTACGATTCTGTAGGCAGGAATATTTTTGCGGTTCTTGAAAATCCCGGCCAGCGTTTCGATGGCGTAATCGAAATGGCTTTGTGTATAGACGCGGCGCGGAAAGGCAAGGCGCACGAGCTCATTACCGGCGGGGCTTTCTTTTTTCGTCCTTGCGTCATATCGCCCGAACATCACGCTGCCGAGCTCGACGGCGCGAATGCCGCCTTCCACATACAGCGCATTGATCAGGCCGATGCCGGGAAATTGCGACGGTTTCAGATGCGGGCAAAATTTCACGGCATCGATGAAGATCGCATGTCCGCCGGGCGGGCGCACGATCGGCAGGCCGAGCGCGATCAGATGTTTGGAAAAATAAGAAACCGTCGCATGACGGTAATGCTGATAGTCGAAATCGAGGGCTTCTTTCAAGCCCACGGCAATTGCTTCAAGATCGCGCCCGGCAAGCCCGCCGTAAGTCGGAAAACCTTCGGTAAGAATGAGAAGATTGCGAAAATCCTCTGCCCATTTATCGTTGTTGCAGGCAAGAAAACCGCCGATATTGGCAAGGCCGTCTTTTTTGGCGCTCATGGTTGCGCAATCGGCATAGGAAAACATTTCCTGTGCGATGCTCAGAAGCGACCTATTCGCATAACCTTTTTCGAAGCGCTTGATGAAATAGGCGTTCTCGGCAAAGCGGCAACTGTCGATCACCAGCGGAATTTTATATTTGCCGAGCACGCGTTTGACGGCGGCAATATTCTTCATCGATACGGGCTGTCCACCGCCCGTATTGTTCGTCACCGTGATCATGGCAAAGGGAATGGCTTTTGCGCCCTTGTTCCGGATAAGCCGCTCAAGCCGCTCAACATCCATATCGCCTTTAAAAGCTTCATCCGAATAAAGATTGCGGCTTTTGGAGCTGGGCAGGTCCATAGCCTGCGCGCCGGCATATTCGATATTGGCGCGCGTCGTGTCGAAATGTCCGTTGCCCGGCACGATATCGCCGGGCTTCAACCTCGTTGCGCATAAAATCCGTTCCGCCGCCCGGCCCTGATGCACGGGAAAAATATGTTTGAGCCCCGCGATCTCCTTCACCGTATCGTTGAAGCGGTGCCACGAGCGGCTTCCGGCATAGCTCTCGTCGCCTTCCATCAGCGCCGCCCATTGCGCAGACGACATCGCGCCCGTGCCGCTGTCGGTGAGAAGGTCGATGGCGATGTCGGCTGCATCGAGCAGGAAAATATTGTAATGCGCGGCTTTAAGCTTTTTCCTCCGTTGTGCAGGTGTCGTGAGCCCCAGGGGCTCAATCACCTTGATGCGAAAGGGTTCGATAATCGTGCGCATGCGCTCTTTTAAATGAAGTGAAAGGCCAAAACAATGCGAGGGCCTTTTGCGAATGAGGAAAAATATGGCATGGAAAATCCATGTCGCAAAATCAGTCAGCGCAATCGAACCCCTTCTTTGCCCGTTATCGTGCCAATGCGCCCGAAAGCAAGGAGGCGTTGAACGAGGTTCTGAAAACCGTTCTGTCGCACCGCTCGGTGCGTGCCTTTACGAATGCGCCGGTTACCGACGATCAGTTGATGCAAATCATTGCGGGTGCACAATCGGCGGCCACATCGTCGAACCTGCAGGCTTTCAGCGTGGTTGCCGTGCGTGACCCTGACCGAAAGGCGCGGCTGGCCGTGCTTGCGGACAATCAAGATTATGTTGAGAAAACGCCGCTTTTTCTTGCCTGGTGTGCCGATCTGTCGCGGACAAAACGCATTGCATCGAATTCTCTCGATGGCGCCGATTATCTCGAAGCTTTTCTCCTGGCAGTTGTGGATGCGGCATTGGCAGCGCAGAACGCAGCCATCGCCGCACAGTCGCTCGGCCTTGGCATATGTTACATTGGCGCGTTACGCGACCATCCCGAAAAGGTCGCGCAAGAACTTAACCTGCCGCCGCAGGTTTTCGCACTCTTCGGCATGTGCATCGGCCATTCGGACCCGGCCAAGCCGGCTTCCGTGCGTCCCCGCCTGCCGCAATCCGCAGTTCTCCATTTCGAGCGTTATAATATTGAGCAGGAAGGAGAGCAGGTAGCGGCCTATAATAAAGTACACCGCGATTTTCAGGCAGGGCAGGGGATGAAAGTCGCCGACTGGTCGGAGCGCGTCAGTGCCCGCCTGAAAGATGCGGGGGCGCTGCATGGCCGCGACCGCCTGCGCGAGGCGTTGCACAGGCTCGGTTTCGAACTGCGCTAGATGTATATAGATCCTATTCCCGGTTGAATTGCGCCGCGTTTTGTATAAACCTGCCGGGATTATCGGCATTTCAAGAGAAATTTCATGCTCCTCGGCGTTCCAAAGGAAATCAAGAACCATGAATATCGCGTCGGCCTGACGCCGGAAAGCGTGGCCGAAGTGATCGCCAATGGCCACAAGGTCATCGTCGAGACCAAGGCCGGTTCCGGCATAGATGCCGACGATCAGCAATATATAGCGGCAGGCGCCGAAGTTGTCGGCACGGCTGCGGAAATATTCAAACGCGCCGACATGATCGTGAAAGTGAAGGAGCCGCAGACAGCTGAGCGCAAAATGCTGCGCCCGGGGCAAATTCTTTTCACCTATCTTCATCTCGCGCCCGATCCGGAGCAGACGAAAGATCTTGTCGCTTCCGGCGCCGTCTGCATCGCCTATGAAACGGTGACGGACGATCAGGGCGGGCTGCCGCTGCTCAAACCCATGAGCCAGGTCGCAGGCCGCATGTCGATACAGGCGGGCGCGACGGCGCTGGAAAAGGCGCATGGCGGGCGCGGCGTTCTCCTGGGCGGCGTGCCAGGGGTTGCGTCGGGGCGTGTCGTTATTATCGGCGGCGGCGTCGTCGGCTATAACGCGGCGCAGATGGCGGTCGGCATGCATGCCTCCGTTACCATTCTCGACCGTAACCCCGCCGTGCTCGAGCGGCTGGAAAGCGAATTTGCCGCCGGTGCACGCGTGCTCTATTCCACGAAGGCGGCGATCGAAGAACTCGTTTCGCGTGCCGATCTTGTCATCGGTGCAGTGCTGGTGCCGGGAGCTGCGGCGCCGAAGCTCGTCACGCGCGCCATGCTCGGCACCATGAAAAAAGGCGCGGTGCTGGTCGATGTCGCCATCGACCAGGGCGGCTGTTTCGAAACCTCGAAACCGACGACGCATGCCGAACCGACCTATACGGTCGATGGCATCGTACATTATTGCGTGGCGAACATGCCGGGCGGCGTTGCACGCACCTCCACCTATGCGCTGAACAATGCGACGCTGCGCTTTTCCATTGCGATCGCCAACAAGGGCTGGAAACGTGCGCTGCAAGAGGATCGCCATTTGCGCAGCGGCCTTAACGTATGGAACGGTAAAATTACGTACGAGGCGGTTGCGCACAATCTCGGCTATGATTATCTGCCCGCCGAAAAAGCGCTGGCGGCCTAAAGCCTCCGTAGTTTTACTTAAACGCGATTTTAGAGTCTTGTAAGGTCCTGCCTCTAAATTGGCTGCGGGGGCGTCATAAAATGGAAGCAGCCAATTCCAATGGGCCGCATGTCGAAGATGTGCGGCGTATCGAAGCCGTGAGAAGCAGCGGTCTTCTCGACGCCTTGCCGGAAGAGCGTTACGACCGGCTCACCAAACTGGCGTCAAAGCTGACCTCTTCGCCAATCGCGCTGATCACGCTGGTCGACAGCGAGCGGCAGTTCATCAAAAGTCAGCAGGGATTGGCGGAGCCTTTGGTGACAACACGGCAGACGCCGTTGTCGCATTCTTTCTGCCGCCATGTCATCGACAGCAAGCAAGCCATGGCCGTGACAGATGCCAGGGAGCACGAGCTTTTGCGCGATAATCCCGCCGTCAAGGAATATGGTGCCATCGCCTATCTCGGTGTACCGCTGAAGCTGAACAAGGACTGCGTGCTTGGCGCGCTTTGTGTCGTCGACAGCAAGCCGCGCACCTGGACAGAAGAAGACATGTCCAATCTCCACGACATAGCCGATTTCGTTCTCGATGAAATCTCCATATTTAAGAAGGACGTCGCGGCCGCCGCGAGGAAGCGCGGCACGAGGGCTTCGGATCTTCTGCGCGAACTGGCTGAAGAAACGCAGCTTGGCTTGTGGACATGGGATATCGGCCGTAACCGTATTGTGCTCGACGAAATGGCGCGGCTGGTTTTCGAAGCGGGAAGCGTCCAACTCTCATATGAAAATTTCATCAGGTTCTTTTGCGCCGAGGACAGGCCTGGCGTGCATAATATTCTCTCCCGCGCCGGCCGGTCCGGGTTTGGCAGCGTGGTGAACATGATGGGCACCATTGTCGGTGCCGAAACGGGAAAGAGGAAAATTCTCGAAATCAAGGGCCGCCAGCCCTGCCATTTGCAGGATGCCTATATATCCGGCGCCTTGCGCGAAATCAGGCTTGCGGTCTGAGCAGGCTTTTCTTGGGCGCACGAAAAGTTTATAAGGAGAACATGCAAAATCCCAGCTTTCACAAACGCGAGGAGAATCGAGGCCGGCAGCTTGCCGATTATTGGCCGCTCGTTGTTCTAATTCTGATCTCGTCCTGCGCGGGCTGTGCTTTAAGTTTTTCCGGCACGGCGGGCGTCATGCATTATTTCATGGGATTTTTTCTGTGCAGTTTCGCCATGCTGAAACTGTTTCATCCTTTCGCCTTCGCCGACGGATTTCAGATGTACGATCTGCTGGCCAAACAAAACCGCGCCTATGCGTACGCTTATCCGCTGATTGAGCTTATGCTGGGGCTGGGCTATCTGTCTTTCATTGTCCCGGCTCTTGTCTATCTTCTGACCATTGCGCTTTTCGGATTTGGCGCAGCCGGCGTGGTGCAGGCGCTGCGGCGCGGGCTGGATATAAATTGTCCCTGCATGGGAACGATCTTAAGCGTGCCGCTCAGCACCGTCACCCTGTTCGAGGATATCGTCATGGCGGCGATGGCATTTATGATGCTGGTCAGTTCGTTTTGACGCTATAGGCTTTTTCCGTTGCCGCAATATCGGCAAGATTTGGCAGGCCTGCTTCGTTCCCAAGATGCCGGACTTTATAGGCGGAGGCGGCACCGGCAAATCTGAAATGCTCCTCCCAGCTTTTTGCCGGGTTCGCGAGATAGGAATAGACATAGGCGCCGTGGAACACATCGCCTGCGCCATTGGTATCGATCACCTCTTTCGCAGGTATGCAGAGCGCTGGCGTGTGCCGCCTTGCTTCTTTTTCATCGAACCAGACAAGACCGCGCTCGCCAAGCGTCACGCCGCCGATCTTGCAGCCCTTGCCCTTGAGATAATCGAGCATGGCGTCCGTGGGTAAATTCATCTGCTCGCACAGGCGCTCGGAAACGATGGCGACATCGATGAATTGCAAAAGTTCGTTGGTATTCTCGCGCAAACCACCGCCGTCGAGCGAGGTAAGAATTTTCGCTTCGCGGCATATTTTCGCATAATGCAGGGCGGCGTCTGGCTGGTGTCCGTCGAGATGCAGGACGCGGCAGCCGCGAAGATTTAACGCAGGATAAGGGTGAAGATAGGTCGCATCGCGCGCGCGCAGGATGGCACGTTTTCCATCGCGCGGGATCACGAAAGATAAAGATGAGCGCTTCACCTTGCGCCCGTGCACGGAAATATCGTAGCGCGCCGCCATGTCGAGGAACATACGCCCCAGCCAGTCGTCGGCCAGAGAGGTGAGAATGTCGGGCTTGATGCCGAGCTTTGCGCAGCAGAAGCCTGCCGTCACCGCATTGCCGCCGAAAGAGACGGCATAATCTTTCGCCACCGCCTTCTCGTCGCCGGTCGGAATACTGTCGGCAACGATAACGATGTCGATATAGGTTTGGCCGATGAAGAGAGTGTCCACGACTTATGCGATAACAATAATTCTATGAGTTCACAATTGCCGAAAGCAGTTAATCTTGTTTGTAATCAATCCGCGCCCACTCGTCTGGCTTGCCATCAAGCATGTCGAGCCGGTTTAACAGAGTTTTATTTAAGCCGAAAAGCGAATAAATTGTCCGGAGATCCTTATCCTCGAATATGCCAGCATTGAGATTGATAGAATCGAAGCTTGCCTTGAATTCGCTGCTGGAGCTTTTCCACAGTCCGAATATATTATGCAGGGAATTTAAAATAGTAGATTTCCTATTTGCAGATATAGCCGGGTTTTCAAGCTCGCCTACGACAGAAGACATTCTTTCTCTTATAGAGCTTAGCAGGTCTTTCACATTCATTCCTGGCTTATAATAAGCGTTCATGAGGGGTTTGAAGCCTGCCCGTTCGTAAAGATATGAGAATTGCGGCTCGCTGGAAAATTTTCCGTTATCGTTTCTAAGTCGCGTAAAATATTCGGTAAAGGCTATATCGTCATCGTCATTACTGTAGTCTGCATCCGCCATTCTATGAGATTCAGTGCGCGGCTTAAAACACATATTGCCGAATATTTCGTTTTTCGGCGCGTTTCTTGTGCCAAGGAATTTTAGGAAATTGATTTGCTCGTCCGCGTCTGAAGGCGCCGAATTCAAGGCCGCATCAAATGTATTTTGTGCGGGGTCGTTTTTCGTCGCCAATTTCAGCAGGTTTGTTGATGCTAAGATGCCGTTCATTGAAATATCCTTATAATATTAGGAATGGCAGCATAGGTAACAGGGTGGGATCTGTAAAGACTTTGAAAAAATCGTAATCCGCGAAGATAGTTAAACGCAAACTTGGCCCATGAGCCAAGTTTGCCGCACCTGATTTTTTTCATCAAGCGCCACGAAGTCGGCGCGCAAGCCGGGTTTGATGCGGCCGATCTTGTGCGCAAGTCCCAAAAATTCCGCAGGCGTGCTCGTGGCCATGCTCAGCGCTTCCTCAATTGTAGCTCCGGCCTTGCCGTTCATGTAGCGTACAGCGCTTGCCATATCGAGCTGCGCGCCAGCCAGCGTGCCATCTTCGGTGACGAGCTTGCCCTTTTGCACGAGCACTTTTCTACCGAATAGTGAAAATTCCGTCATATCGGCTCCAAGCGCGCTCATGGCATCGGACACGAGGAAAAGCTTAGCCGCCGATTTTGCTTTCAAGGCAACGCGCAGTGCTGCCGGCGCAACATGATGCCCGTCGGCAATAATACCAGCGAAGCTATTGTTATCGGCAAGGCAGGCGCCGACCGCGCCAGGTGCGCGCGAATTTAGCTGCGACATCGCATTATACAAATGCGTAAAGCCCGTAACGCCTTGCTGCAATGCCGTATCGATCTGCTCGCAACTCGCATCGGTGTGTCCGGCGGCAACGATGACGCCGCGCTGTTTCAGTTTGGAAATAAAACCGGGCGGTGCCATCTCCGGTGCCAGCGTGACAAGGGTAGCGCCGTTCTTGAGGGAAGAAAGAAGCTCGATATCGCTTTCTTCGGGCTTGATAAGATGGGATTCGGGGTGAACGCCCTTGCGTGCCGGGTTCAGGAAAGGGCCTTCGAGATGGATGCCGAGAACGGAATGTTGTCCTTGTGCAATCGCTGCATCGACGGCGGCAATCGCCAGTTTCATTTTTTCGCGCGTATCGCTGATCAGGGTCGGCAGGAAGGAAGTGACGCCAAAGCGGCGATGCGCAGCAGCGATCGTGGCAATCGCCGCTGGCGAGGGGTTGTCATTCAGCAGAACGCCGCCACCGCCGTTCACCTGCGTGTCGATGAAGCCGGGTGCCAGTAGCGTCCCCGGTTTCAATTCTATGGCGTTGGGGGCTTTTCCGGGCGTGACCTCCGCGATCAGGCCGTTTTTCACATGCACCGATATATCATGGCGCAGGCTTTCGCCGTCGAACAGCGCCGGCGCATGAATGGAAAAATCCGTCACAGCGTTTCCGTTACCTTCTTCAAGCCCACGGGCTTGTCGGGATCGAGGCCGCGGCGGCGCGCTTCACGCTCGATTTCGGCATAGGCGGGCACCAGCATGAGCAAGGGGTCGCAGGCCGCATGATCGTCGCCGAGCCAGGGCAGTGTGCCCGCGCCACCGCACATATGCACGGGAAGCTGCGCGCTCTGCAGATTATGGGCGAGATCGTCGATGCTTTTTGCGAGTTGGTCGTTCTGCCGCAAAATGAGCACCGGCGTCGTCTTGCCCACGGCAGCGCGCGGGCCATGCAGTAATTCGGCAGCACTATAGGCAAGCGTGGGCAGGCGCAGGGTTTCGGCCAGTTTCAGCGCGATTTCGCGAGCGGAGCCAAGGCTGTGTCCGCGCCCGCTCACGAAAGCGGCAGTGGCGTTTTGCAGGGAAGCGCCCCAGTCCGACCAGTTGAGCGCGCGCGCTTGTGCAAGCCGCTCCGGTACGCGGTTTAGGGCGGCGCGCAATACTTCGTCGCCTGCCGTCTGTGCAATCAGCAGGGCGCCTGTCAGCATGGAATTGACCACGGTTTTGGTTGCGGCCACGGCCTGCTCCAGACCGGCATGAATATAGAGAACGCGATGCGCGGCTTTGGCGGCGGGCGACTCCGCATCGTTGACGATGGCAAGCGTGAAGGCGCCGGCTTCGCGTGCAGCCTTCGTTGCCGCGATTAGGTCCGGGCTGCGGCCCGATTGGGAAATGACGATAAACAGCGCATCGCGCATTTTCGGCGCCGTCTCGTAGCCGGTGATGACGGAGGGCGCGCTGAAAGAAACGCCGTAACCTAGCTTGGTTTCGATCAGGTAGCGCAGATAGGTGCCCGCATGGCCGGAGCTGCCGCGCCCGCAGATCACGACATAAGTGAAGGTGCGTTCCTTGAGATCATTGGCCAAAGCGCGGATATCGGGCATGCCGTCGCTCAACAGCCGCGCGGCGGCGCCTGGAATTTGTGCGATTTCATCGGCCATCAGCGACGACGACATAAATGAGCTCCTAATCCTGTGCGTATTTCAAGGGTTGTGTATTTATCTGCGGTGCGATCTCGGCCATGGCGAAGCGTAAATTGCCGTCATGGCGTTCAAGGAGTTTTTTCGCGCCTTGCAGATCGAGGCCGCAGGCCATCAATGCCGCAAGCTTGACGTCGCCGTCCGCCGTCGTGACTGCCGCCTCCGCCGCTTCCTCGTCGCAGCCGGTGATCATCGTCACCATGTGAATGCTGCGGCGGCGCAATTTGGCGTTGCTTGCGCGCATATGCACCATCAGCCCGCGATACACCTTGCCGAGCCGCGACATGGCGAGCGTGGAAAGGAGGTTAAGCACTACTTTCTGCGCCGTTCCGGCCTTCATGCGCGTCGAGCCCGCGATCACTTCCTCGCCGGTATCGACAAGGATGGGATGCTCAGAAGCAGCCAAAAGTTGCGACTCCGCGTTATTGGAAATGCCGATCGTGAGCGCGCCACGCTCGCGCGCCGTTTTTATAGCGGCAACGGTGAAGGGCGTTTTGCCGCTCGCAGCAATACCGATCACCACATCGTTTTCGGCCACATTAATTTCCTTCATGCGCTCAACGCCGCCTTCGCTCGAATCCTCAGCGTTTTCTATGGAATAAAGAATGGCGCTCTCGCCGCCCGCGATTGCAAAAACAAGCTGGCTGAGCGGCCAGCTGAAAGTGGGGGGAAGCTCGGCCCCATCCTGCACGCCGATACGGCCCGATGTGCCCGCACCCGTATAGACAAGCCGCCCGCCCTTGCGCAGGCGCGGCACCATTTGTTCGACGGCCCGGGCTATGGCGGGCAGGGCAGGGCCGACGGCGGCAACGGCCGCAAGCTGGCCCTCATAGAGCGCTTTAAGGGCTTCGTCATTCTCCCAAAGGTCGAAATCGAGATAGCGCGGGCTGATATCTTCGGTGGTCATGCAGGGCCTTTAAAGAACACGACGTATTGAATGGCAAGTGGTGGGATAATTATCAAATCTGCTTCTATTGAAACCGCTTGAGATTTTGATGCTTACAGTATAAAGCTTTCAGCCGGAAGTCTTTTTAAGAAATACTATTAGAATATTTTTGAAAGTTCAGATTATGGCCCAGAAAATTTTCAATTTGCCTGCCGCTTATCTAGCGCCAACTAATATATTGGCGGACGCATTCCTGTACGATTTGCAAAATCAGGAAAAGATTATCGGCATCGAAGACTATTTCAAAAAGAACTTTGGCGGCCGGATAATAAACTATCCCGGCGGCATGCTCGATATTCCCCGCACGCTTGATGCCTTTCGTAATAAATATGCAGCCGAAGTCTTGGACTATGCGAAAGCGAAGTTGCGACATTACAGGGCCGAAATAAAACTTAACGCCATCGAGAACGCGCATCGTGCCGCGCAGGAAAAATCCCAAGAAACACTTTCCTGGGGCGAAGATTTCCGGCAGGCGCTTGCCGAAGAAAGGGCCGCGTTTCAAGAGTTTGGTATGATTAGCGCTGAGTTAAGTAGCAAGATCAATAATTTTTTTAAGAACATTGTTCGAGGGAAAGAGACTGTCGGCTGGTTGACCTCTCTGCAAATCAGCAACTGGGCGGCAGCCTATAGTTATGAAAATCCGGTGACCGAGGAAAATTTAGTGGTTCGTGTAGACGATTATCTAGAGCTTCTCGGCAAGCTTGCCCTTGTCAGCCATGACGCAACGCTTGATCTTTGGGATGATCTGGATCCAAGACCCACCCCGGACTCTGCTTTGCAAGCCGAGCTTTTTAAAGCCGCTGAACCCATTACCAAAGAGCTTAAAAAGTGGCTTCAAAGCGAGAAAAATCGGAAATAAAGCATCGCTTGTCAGCGATGTAATCTTTTGGGGTCTCATACCCCTCGACGCGGCTTCAATCTGCTTATAAATAAAGCCAATGGCTGAAACGTTTTACATGGGAGTCGATGGCGGCGGCACGTCCTGCCGCGCGCGGCTTGCGACGTCGGACGGGCGCGTGATCGGCAATGGCCTCTCCGGTCCCGGCACGACAAGGCTCGGTGCGCATAACGCGCTGTTGTCCGTCATGGCCGCCTGCGAAGGAGCGCTGGCCGAGGCGGGCTTAAGCAAAGACGATTTGAAAAAGATCCATGCCGGCATCGGCCTTGCCGGTATCGGGCGCAAGGGCGTGCGTTCCTATCTCGAGGCATGGCCGCATCCTTTCGCCAGCGTCATTTTCGAGGGCGACGCCTATATCGCCTGTCTTGGTGCGCATAACGGCGCGGACGGCGGCGTCGTCGTCACCGGCACGGGCAGCATCGGCCTTGCCATTGTGAAGGGCGAGGTTTTTCGTTTCGGCGGCTACGGGTTCCCGCTGTCGGACGAGGCAAGCGGCGCCGAACTTGGCCTCAACGCCATTCGCTTTGCCCTGCGCGCCGCCGACGGACGGGTCGAAAAAACCCCGCTTCTGGCGGAGATCCTCAGGCGGTTTTCCGACAATCCCTTCAATGCCGTCGACTGGATGGATGTAGCAAGCGCCACAGATTATGGGGCTTTCGCGCCTCTCGTGATCGAGCATGCGGCCCGCGACGACCTGATCGCCGTGCAGCTGATGCGCGATGCGGCGGCGCAGGCCGAAATCTTCATTCGCATCCTGCACGAGAAAGGCGCGCCGCGCCTGTCCATGGTCGGCGGTATCGCAAAGGCGCTCGAGCCCTGGCTGCTCGCGGAAATGCGCGCACTCCTGTCGCCGCCGCTCGACCAGCCGGTCGCAGGCGCGATCATGCTGGCGCAAATCAGCGAGAAGCAGGCCCAAAAAGGCGCGGCCTTGAAAAGGCTTAAGTAAATCCTTGCATTTCGGCGGACAGCACCTAAACATATTTCAGACAAAACGGAGCGCCATCATGGCACAGGCACAAGATACGGCTTTACTGGCGGGCTGGGCGCAAAAGGCGCCGCTCATCCGCAATGCGGCGCTGATCCTTTTCGGCTCGCTCCTGCTTGCCGCAAGCGCGCGCATCGAAGTGCCGATGGTGCCGGTGCCGATGACCATGCAGACCCTGGCGCTGCTGCTGATCGGCGCGTTTTATGGAACAAATCTCGCTTTCGCGACCGTGTGTACCTATCTGTTCGAAGGCGCGCTCGGCCTTCCCGTCTTTTCCGGCGGTGCGGGCGGGGCCTTGCATCTGATCGGCCCGACGGGCGGCTATCTTGCGGCGTTTCCCTTTGCCGCAGCTTTTGTCGGCTGGTCTATTGAGCGCGGCTTTGCGCAAAACATCCAGGCTTTGTTCGGCATCATGATCGTCAGCCACGCCATCGTCTTTCTTGGCGGCGTTCTCTGGCTTGCGACTTTTGTCGGGCTGAACGGGGCAATCGCAGGCGGGCTGACGCCATTTCTCCTCGGCTCCGTCGTTAAGTCCGTTCTGGCCGTGGCCATCGTGCAGCTGAGCCTGAAGCGGAAATAAACCGGCCGCATGACGATCCGCCTGCGCAGCCATCATCTTCTATGCATGCTGACCTATCGCGGCGAGGGTTATAGCGAAGCCTTCATCGCCAATTTCGATGCGATCGTGGCGCGCATAGCGCAAGGCGAAACCATCGAGCTTGTCGACGGCCCGGATGATATCTGTGCCTGCCTGCTTGCCGAAAAAAGCGATGCGCATTGCCTTGAGCAAAGCGTTTCATTGCGCGATGCGCAGGCATTGGCGCAAATTGAAAAAGAGGGTCTTGGGTTCCCGTGCGGCAAATCTTTCACACTGACGGTCACACAACTTGCGAAACTGCGCGAAGCCTTTGCGCAAAACCGCATCCGCACTGCCTGTGCGGGATGCGAGTGGCACGGGCTATGCACCGAGATTGCCGAGAACAGATTTGAAAATGTGCGCTTAAAATCGACATGCGGCCTGTAGGATGGGTTGAACGAAGTGAAACCCATCGCGATGTTTCGTTTTAATGATGGGTTTCGCTGATGCTCAACCCATCCTACGATTTTGATTATTCCGGAGGCTGCCAGAGCTCGATGCGGTTTCCTTCGGGATCGACGATCCAGGCGAAACGGCCGTAGTCGGAATCTTCTCGCTTTTCAATAATCGCGACACCTTCATTTTCGAGTTGCGACAGCATGGCGTCGAGATCGCGCACGCGATAGTTGATCATCGCGGCCTGCGTCTTGTCGCCGAAATAGTCCGTGTCGTGCGCGAACAGCGACCACACGGTCATGCCTTTAGGCGCATTCCAAGGAAAGCTGTGACCGTGCGGCCATTCTTCCGTAACTCCTAAGTGCTTCTCGTACCAGCGCATCAGGCCTGCCGGATCTTTGGCGCGCAGGAAAACCCCGTCGATGCCTTCCACTTTTTGTCTCATTTTATCTGTCCTTTCATGAAATCATGATAAAGCCTTTACAGGGGAAGCGCCATGACCGCCTGCATCGTGGGTTTAGCACATACGCCTTTCGGCAAGCTCGAGAACGAAACCGTCGAGAGCCTGATCGTCAAGGTTACGAATGCGGCCCTGCTCGATGCCGGCATCGAGGCTGCCGATGTCGACGAGATTGTGCTCGGCCATTTCAACGCCGGTTTCAGTCCGCAGGATTTTACGGCAGCGCTCGTGCTGCAGGCCGATCCCGCTTTTCGCTTCAAGCCGGCCACGCGCGTCGAGAATGCCTGCGCCACCGGCTCTGCCGCCGTACATACGGGGCTCAAAAGTATCCGGGCGCGCGACAGCCGCATTGTTCTTGTCGTCGGCGTCGAGCAGATGACGAAATGCTCGAACGCCGAAATCGGCGCGAACCTGCTTAAGGCCTCCTATCTGCCCGAGGACGGCGCAACGTCCGCAGGTTTTGCAGGATTATTCGGCAAGATCGCGGGATTATATTTCCAGGCTTATGGCGATCAGTCGGATGCGCTTGCCGCGATTGCCGCAAAAAACCATGCGAACGGCGTTCACAATCCCTATGCGCAGATGCGCAAGGATCTGGGCTTCGATTTCTGCCGTGCCGAATCCGAAAAAAACCCCTTCGTCGCGGGACCCTTGAAGCGCACCGACTGCTCGCTTGTTTCCGATGGCGCGGCCGCGATCGTGCTGACCGATATGGAAACGGCACTGCGCCTCGGCAAGGCGACGGTTGCCTTTCGCGGGCTTGCGCATGCGCAGGATTACCTGCCCATGTCGAAGCGCGACATCATTTCTTTCGAAGGATGCTCTATGGCATGGTCGCGCGCGCTGAAGGCCGCGGGTCTCTCGCTCGACGATCTCGATCTGGTCGAGACGCATGACTGTTTCACCGTTGCCGAGCTGATCGAATATGAGGCGATGGGGCTGACGCCGAAAGGGCAGGGCGCGCGCGCCGTTCTCGAGGGCTGGACCTTGAAAACCGGGCGCCTGCCCGTCAATCCGTCGGGAGGCCTGAAAGCCAAGGGCCATCCCATCGGCGCAACCGGCGTCTCCATGCATGCTCTCTGCGCCATGCAGTTGCGCGGCGAAGCAGGCGGTTTTCAGGTGGAGGATGCGCAGATCGCCGGCCTTTTCAATATGGGGGGTGCTGCGGTCGCCAATTATGTTTCGATTTTGGAGCGGCTAAGATAGCACTTGATCCCGAAAAGCCCCTCGTATTTGTCGGAAAAGATTATGCGCAATTATAATGCACTCTCATGCCATTTTCGCAGCAAAAGCCAGGCTAGCGCCGAGATCAACAAGTAAAGAATAAAGCCCGTCAGCGCGATGAGCGCCAGGGCTGCGAATACGCGCGGCATGTTGAGGCGATAGCTTGCCTCCATAAGCATGAATGCAAGCCCGGCACCATGGCCGAGCGAGCCCGACACGAATTCGGCGACGATGGCGCCGATCAGGGCAAGTCCGCTTGCAATCTTTAGGCCGGCCAGAAAATTCGGCTGTGCAAACGGCAGTTGCAGCAGGAACAAGGTTCGAAAGCGGCCTGCGCCATAGAGCCTGAACAGATCGCGCAGATTGCGGTCGGTGGAGTTGAGGCCGAAGACCGTGTTCGAGAGAATGGGGAAAAACGCCACCATCCACGCAATCAGCAGCATCGCGCTTGCCGTGTCCGGCATATAGATCAGGATCAGCGGCGCGATGGCGACGATCGGCGTGACCTGCAGGAAAATCGCAAAAGGCATGAAGCTGCGCTCCACCCATTTCATGCTGGCAAAAAGAATGGCGATGCCGACGCCGAGCAATGCCGCAAGCAAAAGCGCCGAGAGTGTAATGCCGAGCGTCACGATCAGGGCGGGCGCAAGCTGCGGCCAGTCGTTCACCAGAGTTTGCGCAATCAGGCTGGGCGCGGGCAGGATGTAGGGCGGGATCTCGTTGGCACGGACAAGGATTTCCCAGCCGCCAAGAGCAAGGGCGAAAACGAATGGCGGAATGAAAACGGATTGCAGCTTCATGCGGCCGTACTTTCGAATTTCTGCGAAACCTGGCTGCATATCGCGTTGTATTCGGCGCAGGTGCGAAGCTTCTGGCCGGTATTCTTGAAAACGGGTACGTCGACAAGATGACCGATGCACCCGGGGTGCGGCGTCATGATGCCGATGCGCTGCGACAGGTAAACGCTTTCGAATACGCTATGCGTCACGAAAACGATCGTCGTTTTGCTAAGCCGCCACAATTCCAGCAGATCGTCGTTAAGCCGGAAGCGCGAAATCTCGTCGAGCGCCGCGAAAGGCTCGTCCATAAGAAGAAGCTGCGGCGAGGTGACGAGCGCGCGCGCAATCGATACCCGCATTTTCATACCGGCCGATAAGTCGCGCGGCATAGCGCCGGTAAAATCGCCAAGTCCGACGCGCTCGAGCATGGCATCGATTTTTTCTTTCACCTCGTCGCGCGGGATATGACGCAGGCGAAAAGGCAGATAGACATTGTCGAATATATTGGCCCATGGCAGCAAGGTCGGTTCCTGAAAGACATAGCTGATCTCGTGCCGGGCCGAAGCTGTGCCGCTCCAGGCGATGGAGCCAT
This sequence comes from uncultured Alphaproteobacteria bacterium, assembly GCA_963714065.1. Lineage (GTDB taxonomy): Bacteria > Pseudomonadota > Alphaproteobacteria > Rhizobiales > UBA4765 > JAZKID01. Next base: position 1,471,412 of record OY970226.1, read on the forward strand.
GCGTTGGCTGATCCAGGCCGGCAATCAGCCGTAGCAGGGTCGACTTGCCGCAGCCCGAGGGCCCGAGCAGCGAGAAGAATTCGCCCCGCCGCAAGGAAAAATTCGTATTCTCGAGCGCCGTGATGCCGGAAGGATAGGTTTTCGAGAGATCCTTGATCTCAAGCAGAGGCGCGTTTTTGCTCATGGTCTTTAATTGCTGCCGCTGTTTTTCAGCCCCGTGCCCTTGTTGACGAAGCGTAGCGTATAGCTTTTTTTATAATCGAGATCGGCGGGAAGAAGCCCGGCCTTGACCATCTGCGTAAAGAAAGCCGCATGCCGTGCATCCGTCATCGCGCCGATGCCGAGTTTTTTGGTGTCGCCGGAATCGACAATGCCGTATTCCTTCATCTTGGCGATGGAGTAGGCGATCTGCTGATCGGTCATATTGGGGTTGTCGCGCTTGATCAGGGCATTGGCGGCCGCATTGTCGCCATAGAGATAATGCGCCCAGCCGATAATGCTGGCATCGACGAAACGCTGCACGAGATCGGGATTTTTCTCGACAAGGGCGCGCTGCGTTTCGATCAGGGTCGAATAGCCGTCGTAACCGGCATCGGCGATAAGAAAGATCTTGGGCTTGAAGCCGCAGCTCTTCTCGATGGCGTAAGGCTCGGCCGTGACATAGCCCTGCTGCGCGGCATGCGGGTCGGCACAGAAGGGGGCGGAATTGAAATTATAAGGTCGCAGTTTTTCGTCGTCGAAATTATATTCCGCCTGCATCCAGCGAAAAACCGTGCTCTGCACGATCTTGCTCATCAGCAGCGTGAATTTTTTGAGGTCCTCGAATGTCTCGGCTCCCTGGCCGGGATGCACCATCAAGACCTGCGGATCTTTTTGGAAAATTGCCGCGACGATCAGCGTGGGGATACCATTTTGTACGGCGCTCAGCGGTTCGAACTCGCTGCCGCCCATGTAAAAATCAAGCTTGCCGGCAGCGAAGAGCAAACGCAAATTCGCCTGCGGCCCGCCCTGGCGGATCGCGACGTCGAGCCCGTAGCGGGCATAAGTGCCGTCCGCCAGCGCCTGGTAAAATCCCCCATGTTCCGCCTGCGCCGCCCAGTTGGTGCCGAAGCTGACATGGTCGAGCGCAGATGCCCGGCCGCATGAGCCAAATAAAAAAAGAAGAACGGCAAGGCTGAGGCGCTGAATGGTCATAGGTTGTCCGGGGGCGAGTACCGATGTCAGCATGATTGCCTTGCAAAAACAAGTTGAGGCTATCGGCGCGCCGTAAATAGCTAAATTTTTAAATAAATTTTTTTCTCTTTCACGAGAACGTGATTTTAATCAAAGTATAAATTTCGTCTATATTATTTATAGCAAAGTTGTTCTTATTTTATATAAAAATATAATATATAAAGGGGGTCAGTTTTGCTTGTAGTTATAAATCAAGGAGATAAGAAATGAATTATTACGTCAACAACTATGGCACGCACGGTTCTTTAAGCCTCGTCTCGTTGCAAGAGATGGCCAGATTTAACAATCAGTATCTGTTTAATAACCGGAACTGGGGCAATGTCGTGCGCCCCAATCTGCTCTGCGGTCCGCCGGATGGCGGCCTGGTCGTGCAGGCCTACAATAATAAACATTACAACCCGCCACGCGTTCAGCCGACCGGGCTTGTGCCTTGTTTTTCGCAGGCGCTGCCGCCTGAGGAAAATTGCATCAAGGAGAGCGAACCTTGTGGTCAAGCTCGGCAGGATTGCCGGGTTGGGAGAGGCCAGCTTTCAGACTTTTACGGGCGCAGAAACTGGAATGGTCGCGGGCACGGCAGAGGGTGCTAAATATAAATAACAGGAATTATAAAAGCTGCCTTCCGGGTAGCTTTTATACATTTTTGCCCTTCAAATAAAGCAGACAGAGCCTATATCAGAAAGAACCCTTGAGGTGTCCATGAGCTATCGTGCAAAACAATATTCGGTACTTCTTGCTTTCGGAGCGGGCATATACGGCCTTTATAAACTGCTCCGGAATTGGCGGAATACGGAAAGCCCGGACGATATCGAGCAAAAAAAACACCTCGACGAGGCGCTGAATCAGGCTTTGAAAGACACTTTCCCCGGCTCCGACCCTGTTGCCATTGTCCAGCCGCCCCATAGCCGGGACGACAAGAACGCCACCTGAAACTTCAAGGCAAACTCCTTAACCGCAGGCAGGCCTGCCTAATTCCGCGTGACACGTCCAAAAAAGGATTGTAGCGTCCCGCCCTGAGGAGAATAGGAATGTTCAGGCGTTTTAATTTATTTGTCATTTTCGTTGTCGCTGTTTTTTCCATTTTGCCCGCCGAGGCACGCACACTTCGCTGGGCACGCACTTCCGATGCGGCGACGCTGGACCCGGACGGCCTGTATGAAGGATTTACGAACACCTTCCTGCATCATGTTTACGAAACGCTGGTCGACCGCGACACTAACGGAAAACTGGTGCCTCAACTGGCCTTGTCCTGGCAAATCCTCCCCAGCGATCCTTCCGTATGGGAATTCAAGCTTCGCCCGAATGTGAAATTCCACGATGGCACGCCGTTCACGGCGGACGATGTGGTTTTCTCGCTGGATCGCATCCGCATGCCGACTTCGGATTACAAGGCTTTGCATTCTGCGGTCGAAAGCGTGCGCAAGGTCGACGATCTGACCGTGCAGGTGAAAATGCGCGGCCCCACGCCGCTCTATGTCAACAACCTGACGAACACTTTCATCATGAGCAAGAAGTGGGCGGAGGAGCATAATGTCGTCAAGCCGCAGGACTATAAAAACAAGGAAGACAATTATGCGGTGCGGAATGCGAACGGCACCGGCCCCTATATCATCGTCTCGCGCGAGCCGGACGTGCGCACGATCCTTAAACTAAATCCCGATCACTGGGACGAGCAGAAGCCGGAAGTGACGGAAATCATTTATACCCCCATCAAATCGGACGCGACACGCATTGCGGCGCTTCTCTCCGGCGAGGTGGATCTGGTGCAGGACGTGCCGGTGCAGGATATCGAACGTCTAAAACAGACGTCCGGCATCAAGCTTGTCACGGGGCCTGAAAACCGCACGATCTATTTCACATATGATGTGCATTCGAAAGAACTGCGCACATCGAATATCAAAGGCAAGAATCCGCTCGCCGATGTGCGCGTGCGCAGGGCCATGAATCTTGTCATGGATCGCGATGCCATCCAGCGTGTCGTCATGCGCGGACAATCGGTCCCGACCAATGTCAACGTGCCGACTTTCGTGAACGGCTGGACGAAGGAACTGAACGCCTATGGCCCGCCCGATATCGAGCAGGCCAAGAAACTGCTGGCGGATGCAGGCTATCCCGACGGTTTCTCCGTCAACCTGAATTGCACGAACGACCGCTACATCAACGACGAGGCCATTTGCCAGGCCTATGTCGGCATGCTCGGCCGCATCGGCATCAAGGCCACGCTCGTTTCGCAATCGCGCACGCAGCTTTTCCCGCTGGTTCAGCGCGGCGATATCGATTTCTATATGCTGGGCTGGGGCGTGCCGCCTTTCGATTCAGGCTATATTTTCGACTTCCTCGTTCACTCGCGTCCCGAAGATGTCGGCGGACAGCCCAGCGACGAGGAAGAAGCGCTCGGCGGCAATAATGGCGGGCATTATTCCAACCCCGAGCTCGACAAACAAATCGTGGCGCTACACACCGAGGTCGATCTCGCCAAGCGCAACCAGATGATCGCGGATATCTGGAAGAAAGTGCAGGATGAGCAAATCTTCATCACCGTACACAACCAGATGCTGGCTTACGCGATGAAACAGGGCATTGTGCTCGACGTGCATCCCGAAAACCAGCCCAGCATGACGACTGTACGATTCACCGATACGCAATAAGATAAAAAAGCGGTGACCCCGCTTTTTTAGCCTTTCCGGTTTTAGTAGGGCAATGTTCGCATTCATTATCCGCCGTCTGCTTCAGTCCGTTATCGTCATGCTGGCGGTAGCCTTTATTTCCTTTTCGCTGTTCCGCTTCGTGGGCGATCCCGTATCGATCATGCTCGGGCAGGAGGCATCCTTCGCCGACCGGCAGGAAGCGCGCGAACGTCTGGGCTTGAACGATCCGTTCATCATCCAGTTCGGCCGTTTCATAAAAAATGCGGTGCAAGGCGAATTCGGCATTTCGTACCGGCTTGCGCAGCCCGTGTCGCAACTGATCTTCGAGAGGCTGCCGGCCACCATCGAGCTTGCTTTTACGTCGGCAATGATTGCGCTGATCGGCGGTTTGGGATTGGGCGTTTATACTGCGCTGCGCCGCAACGGTGCGCTGGCGCATATGATCATGACGCTGTCCCTGATCGGCGTCTCATTACCCACTTTTCTTATCGGCATCGGTCTGATTTATATTTTCGCCGTCGAACTGCAATGGCTGCCGAGCTTTGGGCGCGGACAAACCGTCGTGATCGGCGGCTGGCGCACCGGATTTTTGACCGAATCCGGTCTTAAATCCCTCGTGCTGCCTGCAATCACGCTGGCGCTGTACCAGCTCACCCTGATCATGCGGCTCGTGCGCGCGGAAATGCTGGAAGTATTGCGCGCCGATTATATAAAATTCGCGCGTGCCCGCGGCCTGTCGGACCGCGCCATTCATTTCGGGCATGCGTTGAAAAACACGCTCGTGCCGGTGATTACGATCACGGGCCTGCAACTCGGCTCGGTGATTGCCTTCTCCATCGTCACCGAGACGGTTTTCCAATGGCCGGGCGTCGGCTCGCTGTTCATCAACTCGGTGCAATATGTCGATATTCCGGTGATGGCAGCCTATCTGCTGTTCATCGCGCTCGTCTTCGTCGTGATCAATCTGATTGTCGATGTCCTCTACTTCACGGTCGATCCGCGCTTGCGCGTTGCCCGTCTCGGGGCAAGAAAATGACGGCGGGCTCTGTCAGAAATACGGCAATTCCGCCCTGGTACAGGCGGGTGTGGGACAGCGATATCGCCCATTCCTTCCGCCATGCGCCGCTCATCATGCTGGCGGCGCTTGTGGCTGTTACGATAATTCTTGCCTGCATGCTCGCGCCCTGGATCGCTCCTTACGATCCATTCAATCCGGCAAGCCTAAATCTGATGGACGGTTTCGTTCCGCCTTTTTCGATAGCGCCGTTCAGCGGCACCTATCATCTCTTCGGCACCGACAGTCTGGGACGGGATATTTTTTCGGCGATTTTTTACGGCGGACGGATTTCGATTTTCGTCGGTCTTCTGGCGACCGTATTTGCGCTTGGTCTTGGCGTCACGCTCGGCTTGGTGTCTGGTTATGTGGGCGGCAAGACGGATGCGTTCATCATGCGTGTCACCGATATCCAGCTTACCTTTCCCGCCATCCTGATCGCGCTTTTGGTGTTCGGTGTCGCGCGCGGGCTGATCCCGCCGCAATATCATAACGAAATGGCGATCTGGGTGCTGATCGTCGCCATCGGCCTTGCCAACTGGGCGCAGTTCGCGCGCACCGTGCGCGGCGCCACCATGGTGGAAAAGCAGAAGGATTATGTGCAGGCGGCGCGCATTATCGGCATCACACCCGCTTTGATCCTCAAGCGCCATGTTCTGCCCAATGTGCTTGGGCCCGTGCTGGTGCTTGCAACCATCAATCTTGCGCTGGCTATTCTGGAAGAGGCAACTTTATCCTTCCTCGGCGTCGGCGTGCCGCCGACGCAGCCATCATTGGGCACGCTCATTCGCGTCGGCCAGCAATTTCTGTTTTCGGGCGAATGGTGGATCTTGTTTTTCCCGGCAATGGCGCTCGTCATGCTGGCGCTTTCCGTCAACCTGCTCGGCGACTGGCTGCGCGATGCCCTGAATCCGAGGCTGAGATGATGCAGCCCGTGCTTTCAGTGAAAAATCTGCGCGTGGAATTTCATACGCGCCGCGGCATATTGACGGCGGTGAACGATGTTTCCTTCGATGTCGCGCGCGGCGAGGTTCTGGGCGTTGTCGGCGAAAGCGGCGCCGGCAAATCCATCACGGGCGCTGCCGTCATCGGCCTGCTCGAGCCGCCGGGAAAAATTGCCGGCGGCGAGATCCGGTTGAACGGAGAGCGTATAGACAATCTCCCTCCCGATGCCATGCGCAAGGTGCGCGGCAGGAAAATCGGCATGATCTTCCAGGATCCGCTGACATCGCTGAACCCGCTTTATACTATCAGCCGGCAACTGGTTGAAACTATTCAGGCACATATGCCGCTGAATGATAAAGCGGCGCGCGAACGCGCCCTCGATCTTTTGAACGATGTCGGCATTCCGGCCGCCAAGGAACGCCTCGACAGCTATCCGCACGAATTTTCCGGCGGCATGCGCCAGCGTGTCGTCATCGCGCTCGCGCTTGCGGCCGGGCCGGATCTGATCATTGCGGACGAGCCGACGACTGCGCTCGATGTGTCGGTGCAGGCGCAGATCATCGATCTGCTTAAACGGTTGTGCCGCGAGCATGGCACGTCCGTCATTCTGATTACGCACGACATGGGCGTGATCGCGGAAACGGCAGACCGCGTGGCGGTGATGTATGCGGGGCGCATTGCCGAAATCGGCACCGTGCGCGATGTCATTCATGCTCCCAAACATCCTTATACGATCGGCCTGATGGGCGCCATTCCGAGCCTGGAGGGGCACGGCACGCGTCTTGTGCAAATTCCGGGCAGCATGCCGCGCCTCAATAAAATTCCACAAGGTTGTCCGTTCAATCCGCGCTGCAACCGCGCTTTCGAGCGCTGCTTCAAGGACCGGCCGGATCTGCTGGAAGCAGACAGCAGCCTGGCCGCATGCTGGCTTTACGACAAGGCGGCAGTGTCATGAACCCGAACAGTTTCATCGATGTGCAAAATCTCTCGCGAACCTTCGATATTTCGAAGCCTCTGCTCGAGCGCATTATACAGGGCGAGCGCCGTAAAATGCTGAAAGCCGTCACCGATGTGAGTTTTTCGATCAGGAAGGGCGAAACTTTCGCGCTGGTCGGCGAATCCGGCTCGGGCAAATCGACCATTGCGCGCATGATCGTCGGCCTTATCCAGCCGAGCGCAGGCAAGGTGACTTTCGATGGTGCGCCGATTGCGGCCGAACATATCGGGCATGTCAGCGCCAGCCTGCGCCGCCGCTTTACCATGATCTTTCAGGATCCCTATGCCAGCCTCAATCCGCGCTGGCGGGTGGACAAGATCATTGCCGAGCCGATTATCGCCTTCGGCCTTGCCGATTCGAAACACGAAGTGCGCGCCCGCGTCGACGAATTGCTGCAGCTCGTCGGCCTCGATCCGCAGGATGGCGCGAAATATCCGCACGAATTTTCCGGCGGCCAGCGCCAGCGCATCGCGATTGCCCGCGCGCTGGGGTCGAATCCCGAATTCATCGTCTGCGACGAGCCGACCTCTGCGCTCGACGTGTCGGTGCAGGCGCAGATCCTCAACCTGATGCGCGACCTGCAGGATAGGCTCAATCTCACTTACCTGTTCATCTCTCATAATCTTGCCGTGGTGCGGCATATGGCAAGCCGGGTGGGCGTGCTTTATCTCGGCCGGCTTGTCGAGGTTTCGCCCGCGCAGGAGATTTTCGCCCGCCCGCAGCACCCCTATACGCGCATGTTGCTGCAGGCGGTTCCGGATCTTAGCGGCCGCTCGCGCGCTGCCGATGCCGTGAAAGGGGAAATCGCCAATCCCGTCAACCTGCCGCCCGGCTGCCCCTATCATCCGCGTTGCGCCTATGCCTATGAACGCTGCTCGATCGAGCGGCCCGCGCTTTTGCTGCATTATCCGCCGGCGCTTGCCGCCTGCCATGCGCTGGAGGACAAGAAACTGGAACCGCAGCCATTAACCAGGGCGTAAAAACCTGCTTCACCTGACCCCAAGCATTTGTCATAACAGCATATGGATTTTTCCCGCCGTCATTTCCTGAAAAGCTTTCTGGGCGCGCCTTCTTTATATATTGCAGGCAGCGTGCTTGAGCGCGCGCAGGCGCAGAATATCGAATTGAATTTCGGCACGCCGCACGCTTTTTCCTTCGAGGCTCTGAAAGGGCGGGCTACGAAAATGGCGTCTGAAGTGTATATCAGCCCGCTCACGCCCATGCCCGATGTGGTGAAGGCAATCAACTACGATGTGCATGGCAAGATCAAGTTCAGGGATGAGGCAGCCCTGTTCAAGGATGACAAGGATGCGCATCCTGTTACCTTCTTTCATCTCGGCAGCTATTTCCCAAAACGCGTCGGCATTCATGTGGTCGCAGGCGGCAAGGCGCGCGAAGTGCTTTATTCGGCCGATTATTTCGACATGCCTGCCGACAGCCCGGCGCATAAATTGCCGCGCGAGGCAGGTTTCGCCGGTTTCCGCTTTCAGGAAAAGCAATCGCGCGACGACTGGCGTACGCAGGACTGGGCAGTATTTCTTGGCGCCTCCTATTTCCGCGCCATCGGCGATCTTGGCCAATATGGCATTTCGGCGCGCGGCGTTGCCCTGAATGTCAGCGTCCCGGGCAAGCTGGAGGAATTTCCCGATTTCCGCGAATTCTGGATCGAGACGCCGCAGGATCCGGAAGCTGGCGATGTGGTTTATGCACTGCTCGATAGTCCTTCTATCGCGGGAGCCTATAAATTCACCCTGTCGCGCACGCGCGGCGTGGTAATCGAGGTGGAAGCGCATCTGCATCTGCGCAAGGATGTCGATCAGCTTGGCATCACGCCGCTCACTACCATGTACTGGTATTCCGAAATGTTGCATCCGGCAAAGCCCGAATGGCGGCCGGAGGTGCATGATTCGGACGGGCTGCAAATCTGGAACGGTGCAGGTGAGCTGATCTGGCGGCCGCTGAACGATCCGCCGCGCATTCTCACGTCTTCCTTTAACGATGAGAACCCGCGCGGTTTCGGCCTGATGCAGCGCGACCGCAATTTCGACCATTATCTCGACGGCGTGTTTTACGACCGCCGTCCCTCGCTTTATGTGCAGACGGAAGGCAATTGGGGCAAGGGTGCCGTGCAGCTTGTCGAAATCCCGACCGATAACGAGACGATGGATAATGTCATTGCCATGTGGGTGCCGGCTGAGCCTGCCAAACGCGGTGCGAAATTTTCATTTAGCTATAAAACTTTCTGGCAGGCGGACAACCCTTCGCTGCCAAAGATCGCGCGCGTGGTCGCAACCCGTATCGGCGAGGGGGGGCAGCCGGGGCAGGATCGCGCCAAGCCTACGCGCAAATTCGTCGTCGAATTTTTAGGCGGGGGCCTGGTGAATTTGGCCCCGGGCATCAGGCCGGAACTGGCCGTCAGTGCTTCACGTGGAACGATCGAGCCATTCCGCATCGTCGAAGCGGTGCCGGACGATGTGCCGGGCCACTGGCGTGTGCAGTTCGATCTAGATGCGACGGGCGCGGAGCCTGTGGAGCTGCGCTGCTATCTGAAACAGGGCGCGGATGTGCTTTCCGAAACCTGGCTCTATCAATATCACCCGGGCAAATAAGCTCTAACCAGCCGCCAGAACCGCAATATAAATCACGCCCATGCCCAGCAGGGTTGTGATCGTGGTCAGCGCTTTCGGGTGCGAGTGATAGCTTTCGGGGATCAAATCGCTTGCACCGATATAAAGGAACAGCCCTGCGAAGCAGGAGAGCAGCAAGCCGAACTGTGGCGCGGGGATTTTGAACAATAAGGTCGAGGCAATGCCAAGTGCGGGGGAGGCCGCGTCGATCAGCAGCCAGCGTAGTGCCGTTTGCCGCTCGCCGCCGTTTTTCAACACCATGTTCATGGTGTTCATGCCATCGGAAAAATCATGCGTCAGAACAGCGAGTGCCATTACAAGGCCGATCTCATGGGAAATATTGAAAGCGACGCCGATGGCAATACCATCAAGGAAGCTGTGCGCCGACAGGCTGGCGGCTCCCAGCGAGGCACGATGGAGCGGCGCATGCATATGACCATGCGCACATTCGATACCGGGCGCATTTCCGTGAAACGGCAGGATGCGGTCGAGCAGCAGATAGGCCGCAAAGCCTGCGGCGGCATAAAGCATTAATGTTCCGGACGTGTGATATTGCGAACCGAGCTTGATCGCTTCCGGCAGCAGCTCGAAGAAGGCAACGCCCATCACCGCGCCAGCGGAAAAGCCGAGGATCAGGTGCAGCTTGTCTCTCAAGCGCAGCGCAACCAGCCCGCCGGTCATGGTGGCAAGAAAAGCACCCAGCGCGATGAGGAAGAGGAGCATGGGTGAGTTTTAGGTGAGAGGTTGATGAAGAGTCAACTTAGCAGACATTATGGAAATCGTCATCGCGAGCGAGCGTAAGCTCGCGTGGCGATCCAGTAAAGCTTTATAATCTGGATTGCCACGTCGGCGCTGAAGCGCCTCCTCGCAATGACGGTGAAATGTTAACCCGCCGCCTTTTTTGGCGCGTTCGCATTGGCGTTGGTTTGTGCTTTGTCGGCGCGCGCTGTGGTCAGCCCTGTGCGCACGAGGATATTGCGGAACTGCCAGGGGTCTGATGTGTCGAGCTCTTCGGGGAAGAAGCTGTCCTCGCGATCTTGCAGCGGCGTCCAGTCGGTGTAATAGCCTTTGACGGGACCTAAGTAGGGAAGCTGTACCTCGAGGCAACGTTTAAAATCCATCTCGTCGGCCTCGACCACACCTGCCTTCGGATTGTCGAGCGCCCACACCATGCCCGCGAGCACAGCCGACGTCACCTGCAGGCCGGTTGCGTTCTGGTAAGGCGCGAGCTGTTTTGTTTCATCATTGGAGAGCTGCGAGCCGTACCAATAGGCGTTTTTCTTATGGCCGTAGAGCAGCACGCCCAGCTCATCGATACCGCCTTCGGCGATCTCGTCGACGCCAAGGATGTGATGCTCGTCCTGCATCTTGCCCGCGCGGCCGAACAGTTCATGCAGCGAGAGCACCGCGCCGTTGCAGGGGTGATAGGCGTAATGCGAGGTAGGACGATAAGTCGCTTTGCCGGAGGAATCCTTCAGCGTGAAATAATCGGCAATCGAGATCGACTCGTTATGCGTGACGAGGAAGCCGTATTGCGGGCCCGGCGTGGGGCACCAGCTGCGCACGCGCGTGTTCGCGCCGGGCTGCAGGAGATAAATGGCAGCGTCGCAGCCCGTGCTGTGGCGGCGGCCGTTGTCCGGCATCCATTTTTCATGCGTGCCGAAGCCCAGCTCGGCCGGCTGCATGCCTTCCGAGAGAAAGCCTTCAACCGACCAGGTGTTGACGAACACGTCAATCGGTTTCGGCTGGAAACCCTGCTGTGTGTCGCGTTCGGCGATGTGAATGCCCTTCACGCCGACGCTCTGCATCAGTCTGCCCCAGCCTTCGCGCGTGGTCGGCTCCTCGAATTTCAGGCCGGTGTCCTTGGCGATATCGACGAGGGCCTTTTTCACGAACCACGACACCATGCCGGGGTTGGCGCCGCAGCAGGAAACGGCCGTTGTCTTGCCCTTGTTCTTCTCGGCTAGACGCAGCACGCCTTCGCGCATCGCGTAATTGGTGCGCTGCTCCGGCGTGAGGTTTTTATTGAAATAAGTGCCCGGCCATGGTTCGACCACGGTGTCGATGTAGAAGGTATCGTTTGCCTGGGCGTAATCCATCAGCTCGATGGAGGATGTGTCGACTGATAGATTGACGATGAAGGCCTGCCCCGGACCTTGTTTGATCAGGGGCCCAAGAATGGTTTTATAATTCTCTTTCGTGATCGCTTCCTTGATGAATTTATAACCGCGCTCGTCCACCAGTTTGCGGTCATGATCTTTCGGGTCGATGACATAGAATTTTGACTTGTCGAATTTGAAATGGCGCTCGATGAGCGGCAGCGTGCCTTTGCCGATCGAGCCGAAGCCGATCATGATCACCGGGCCTTTGATCTCGTGGTAGACGGGGTGCTTGGTCATTGGAAAATCCTTTCAAAACGCGGTTATTTGCGTTTCTTGTGAGGGAAAAAGTGTGAATATGCAAGTTGATCCTAAATGCCGATATGTAAAAGCCTAATAGAAAAACGCAATTGAGTTGCTTGTACTTACTTGGAATCCCATGCTACATCCCAAAAATAATATTTCAAGCGGAGGTCTTACATGAGAATTAGCTCGATAAATGCGGCAGCTTCCCATTCTTTTATTCAAAACGACAGCAGCTTGATTGGCCATGTGACGCTACAACCCTTATTTATAATTGAAGAAAATTTAGTGCGTCTTATTAATGATACTTGTTCAACGGACTATGAGGTTTCAATAGGGGGGCTAACCGATTGGTGGTTGAAAAGAAATACAATTACTTTTTTAAAAAAAGAAGAAGTTGCTGCTATTGTTAAAGAATTAGGCGATATTTATGAACCGCCTCCAGGCATGTGGAAAGGCGATAAGCTCGATTTTTGGGAATATCTCCCCTATTTGCGCAAGAAAAATCTTACCGGCAAAAAAGCATCGAAATAAAAAGCGGCTTTAAGCCGCTTTTCTTTTCGGCAGGTTTTTCGGCGCAAGCTGGCCGCTCATGCCGACCATGCCGTGCGCATTCATCAGCGCGCCGGGTTGCAGCTCAAGCCCCAAAAAACGGGCGAGATCGACCGGGCCCGGCAGTTGCAGATTTTGCGCGAGCGTCCGGGCAAAACCGAAGCGTCCGTAATAGGGTTCATCGCCTACCAGCAGCACGGCCTTATGGCCAAGCGCTTCCGCACGCAAAAGCGCATGGCGGATCAGCGCATCGCCAAGCCCCTGTTTTCGATATTCGGGCGCAACGGCCACCGGGCCGAGCAGCAGGGCGGGTGCACCGCCGGCATCGATTTCCCAAAGGCGGATTGTGCCGATTACATCTTCGAAATCGTTCAGCATCACGAAGGCAAGGCCAGCGGCCGGCAGATAGCCCTTGCGCATTTTCTGTACGGTCTTGCGGTGGCGCGCTTTGCCGAAGGTGCGCTCCAGCAAGGCTTCGATCTTCAGCGCATCGCCCGCATGTTCGGGCATGATGCGATACATCGTTTCCTCTCTCAGTGAGGGAGGATGGAACAGGTTGTTTTCCATGTCAGATCACAACCTGTTTGAGCGGCTCGAAACCGTTGAAAGCTACGGCCGAATAGGTGGTGGTGTAGGCGCCGGTGCCCTCAATGAGGAGCTTGTCTCCAATCTCCAGGCTGACGGGCAGGTCGTAAGGCGCTTTTTCGTACATCACATCCACCGAGTCGCAGGTCGGGCCTGCCAGCACGCAAGGCGCTTTTTTCCCGTTGTCGCGCTTCGTCTTGATGGGATAGCGGATGCTCTCGTCCATGGTTTCGGCGAGGCCGCCGAATTTGCCGATGTCGAGATAGACCCAGCGCTGCTCGTTCTCGGCCTTGCTCTTCTTCGAGATCAGCACGACCTCGGCCTGGATGATGCCCGCATTGCCGACCATGCCGCGGCCCGGCTCGATGATTGTTTCCGGGATCTGGTTGCCGAAATGCTTGCGAAGCGCGCTGAAGATCGCCTGGCCGTAAGCTTTCACGGCGGGTACTTTCTTCAGATATTTGGTCGGGAAACCGCCGCCGAGATTGACCATGGACAGGCTGATGCCCCGTTCTGCGCAGGTGCGGAAGACGCTTGCGGCCGTTGCCAGCGCGCGGTCCCAGCTTGCGACATCGCGCTGCTGCGAGCCGACATGGAAGGAAATGCCATGCGCGGTGAGGCCTTTTCTGTGTGCGTGCTCGAGCACGTCGGGCGCCATTTCGGGCGCGCAGCCGAATTTGCGCGACAACGGCCATTCCGCGCCGACGCAATCGCAAAGGATGCGGCAGAAGACTTTGGAACCTGGTGCCGCGCGGGCGATTTTCTCGACTTCCGCCTCGCAATCCACGGCAAAAAGGCGAATGCCAAGCGCATAGGCGCGCGCGATATCGGCTTCCTTCTTGATGGTATTGCCGAAGCTGATGCGATCGGCGGTTGCGCCTGTCGCCAGCACCATTTCGATCTCGGCAACGGAAGCCGCATCGAAGCAGGAGCCGAGATCGGCCAGAAGCTGCAACACTTCGGGCGCGGGATTGGCCTTCACGGCGTAGAACACACGCGTGTCGGGCAGCGCCTTGGCGAAAGAATTATAGTTCTCGCGTACCTGCTCAAGGTCGAGCACCAGCAGCGGGCCGGTGTGCGAAGGCTGTGCGCGAAGATAGTCACGAATGCGGTCGGTCATGAAGCGAACTCCCAAAACCAAAGTTAAACCCATGGTCCTCCGGCTTTTAAAGCGGCGGGCTTTGGACGCCCGGCGGCCTTGCAAGTCTGAAAACCCGGGCCGAAACCGCGCAAGCGATCAGCGGCCCTTTAAGTGCTGCCTTGGATTGGTTGGGATTGGTTCGCAACCGCACGTCTGGCAATGAAGTACAAGCTCTCTAAGGGGTCACCGGATCTGGAAACCGGCTAAGGCTTAGAAAACCCGCTACGTCGTTGCTTCAAGTCTCGTCCTGCATGGAGAATGCAGTTCACCGGTCTATTCCGGCTGCCAGTCGTATGTACGGGGCGCGATCCTTTTAAAGACCGGAGGAAGACGTCCACATCTTCCCCTTAGCTCCGGGCGGCTGTGCGGTCTCTTGCCCGCATGCCCACCGACCAGCACGAGACCACAGGCACGTGCGAAATTGGGTGAGCCTAAAATAAGTGTGTTTGTCAATTCGCGCAAGAGGGTTTTGTATTTTTTCGTTTACAACTGGTAAAGGCGCGCGCGGCTGTTGCGCGCGAAAAAAGTGTCATCGCGAGCCGACGAAGTCGGCGTGGCGATCCAGCCTGTCATTCGCAAATGATGCGATGAAATCTGAGTATTATCGTCATGCCCGCGCAGGCGGGCATCTACTTACCTTGAGATCCCCGCCTTCGCGGGGATGACGAAAGAGATCTTGCGGCTTGCTCAGCTCATAAAATTTTCGCGTACTGTTGCGCAGAGGAGACACCGGAATGTGAAGAAGTGTGAGCTGACGTTTTATTCCTGCTAAATGAAAAGCAGGCTTCAGCTCCGGTTTTATGAGAATAAAAAAGCCAGCCTCAGGCCTTGATCCAGGTGCCGGGCATTGCCAGCGCTGTGCGGCGATGAAGCTGGTATTCTTCTTTCAGGCTCAATTGTCCGCCGAAAGATTTCCAGGCGAATTCATAATAAGAAAAGGGCGTGCGCTCATCCAGGGAAAAAGAATAGCCCGTTTTTCCCCACCTAGTCCAATTGGCAACGGCTTTTTGATCGAATGACAAGCCGGATCGATCGATGAACTCCTGCAGCTCGTTACGAGGATTTTCTTTGCGTCCCAATAAAGTGCGCCCCTGACCATTGCTGATGTAGTCATCATCGCCGGCATAGTTTTTCAGGATCTCTTTTATGAAAGGAATGAACTCGGTGCGATAGCCGATTGCACCATCTCCGTTCCTGTCGACGGAGGAGGCCAGCCTGCCTTTTACGGTTTGCAAGCCGATAAAATCTTCATAAGACCGCGCATCAGGCCCGACGTCTCCTCCCGCTTCGCGCCAGGCATAGGTATAATAATTTAAAAGCGAGCCTGTGTTGTCGTCTATGGAAAAAGAATAGGCGGGAGGGCCCGAATTGGAAACCTGCCTTGAGTTCGAAAGGCAGGCCGGACTCTTCCTGGAATTTTTCCAGTTCGTTAAAGTCGTCTTCCGGCGTGTTGCTGATATAGCGGTCATTGCGTGCATATTGTTCCAGCTGCTTCCTTATATAGGGAACAAATTCGCTCCAATAACCGATCACGTTGTCTTTGTTGGTGTCGATGTCGTCGAATCGGTGAATTTTTTCGGGAGCGGAGGTTCCGGCGGCTCTTGTCTTTAAGCCTGCTATTGTCTCGAGAAAAGAGGGGCGCTCATGGCCTTGCTGCGCGACAGCGAGCACATCAATCGAGCCTGGGAAGGAAATACGCATGCTGAAATCTCAACCTTTCAAGCCGTTAAATTATGGCGCCGGACCAAATACGGAATAAAAAACCGAGCGCGTGGCCCGGTTTTTAAATTTTAGATGAGCCCGGTATTTATCAATCAACTTTGATCCAGCCATGCTTCCTTGCTGCATCTTTTGTAATTTTATCTGGGCTGCGACCTCCGGGGCCGCCCTCTACATCCTGATGGTAAAAAGTGCCCCCAGCAGATGCCCAGGCGAGATCAATATAGGGGTCAAAACCATCTCCTTTATCCCCTATATAAAAATTGATAGGCTTATCGCTTGTAAGACCACCTAACTTGACAACAAACTCATTATATTGGCGTAACTCTCCACCGCTGATAATTCCATCTTCGCTGAAGTCAAAGTTTGGTAGTACTTGTTTGCGCAAGTATGTTTGGAATTCATAAAAAGACGTTTCTTCTTTATTATCGTCTTTTTGTATGCTGCTAAATTTAAAGTCTGCATTTACATTTATCATCGCCCATCTCCTTATCGATAAAGCTATGCTAGCCCCATGCCTTTGGGTGGCGGGAGAGTCAATCTTAAACCACCATTAGTTGCAAGAAAACATATTGCAGTGCAGCAAGATGGCTCATATCGTCATGCGCGGGCTTGACCCGCGCATCCATCTTCTTTCAAAAATGATGGATTGCATAGGAATTTGAACAAGGCTCAAATTCCGTGAGTTTAATGCCACAAGTCGGATACATCCGACTTGTGGTATCAAGTCCGGCAATGACATGAATGGTTTGCAATGAACATCCCCAAACCTCACCCCACCCGCCGCGCCGTGCTCGCGGCCTGCTCCGGCCTTGCCGCCATGGCGGCAGTTCGCGCGCATGCAGCACCCGTGCAGTTTTCATCTGCCACGGTAGACGATCTGGCGCGGGCGCTTGCCAAAAAGCCTTATGACGGCGCGCGCAATGCCACGCCAGAAGCCCTGCGCAAGCTCGATTACAAGGCTTACAGCGAGATCAAATTCAATCCCGAGCGCGCCTTCTTCACCGAGAGCGGATCGAGCTTTCGCGCGCAGCTTTATCACCTCGGCTATCTTTACAATCGTAGCGTGAACGTGAATTTCGTCGCCAATGGTATTGCGGCAAACGTGCCCTATTCGCCCGAACTGTTCACTTTCGGCGGGAGCGGGATCGAGCGGCTGCCTCCCGAGACCGGCTATGCGGGCGCGCGCATCCATTACCCGCTGAACACGCCCGATATTTTCGACGAGCTGATTTCGTTCCTGGGCGCCAGCAATTTCCGCGTGCTCTCTCGTGGGCAATCCTACGGATTGCATGCGCGCGGATTATCCATTGATACGGCACTACCCTCCGGCGAGGAGTTTCCCGCCTTCCGCGAGATCTGGGTTGAAGCGCCGCGTTCGGATGCAACCGCCATCACGCTGCACGCACTGCTCGACAGCCCCTCCGTCACCGGCGCCTATCATTTCAAGATCACGCCGGGGGCGGAAACAGTTGTGGATGTTTCCGCCACTCTATTCGCGCGCAAGGATGTGAAGAAACTGGGTCTCGCCCCCATGGCCTCGATGTTCTTTTATGGAGAGAGCCAGAACCGCAGCACCATCGACTATCGCCCGGAAGTACATAATTCGGACGGCCTGCTCATTCATAACGGCGCCGATGAATGGTTGTGGCGGCCGCTGCGTAACCCGGAAGCGCTGGCGGTTTCCGATTTCGTCGATAACAATGTGCGTGGATTTGGTCTGATGCAGCGCGACCGCGGCTTCGATCATTACCAGGATCTCAACACCTTCTCGCAAAACCGGCCGAGCTATTGGATGGAGCCGCTCGGCGACTGGGGCGAGGGCATGGTCGAGCTTGTCGAAATCCCGACACCGGATGAATTGAACGAAAATATTCTCGCCTATTGGGTGCCGAAGCAAAGCCTGAAAGCCGGGGAAAGCAAGACATTCAGCTACCGCCTGCATGCCGTGAATGTGGTCGGCGGCGACGAAAGCCATCCCGGCGGGCGGGTGGTCGCCACCTATCAGAAAAAACTGAACCCGCCGGAAGTCGCCGAAGACGAGAAAAATATCCGCCGTTTCATGATCGATTTTTCCGGCGGGGACCTGAGTTATTACCTCAAGGCGCAAAATCTGGTGGAAGTCATGGTCACGACATCGAGCGGCGAGATCTTAAGCCGCCATGCCGAACCGCATCCCGCCATCGAGGGCTTCCGCGCCGTTTTCGATATCAGGCCAAAGGAAAATACGCTGGCCGATCTGCGCTGCTATCTGCGTGCCCGCGGCCGTGCGCTGACCGAGATCTGGCTGTTTCCGTGGCGGGCAGCGGCAGGGGAATAGGTTTCATTCCTCGAATTCAAATTGAGCTGCCGCCCAAAGCTGGTAATGCTTGAGGCCCATGGAAGGTCTGGTTCTCAAATTCGGCGGCACCTCGGTTGCGGATGTCGAGCATATCCGCAAGGCGGCGCGCCATGTTGCCCGCGAAGCCGCACAGGGGCGCCGCCCAGCCGTCGTGGTGTCCGCCATGGCAGGCGTCACAAGCCAGCTTGTCGGCTATGTGCGCGAGGCGGCGGCCGGTTACGATCTGCGCGAATATGACGCCGTCGTGTCCTCGGGCGAGCAGGTGACGGCGGGGCTGATGGCCATCGTTTTGCAGGACATGGGGTTGAAAGCGCGCGCACTACAGGGCTGGCAGGTGCCGGTTCTCACCGATGCCGCACATGGCAGCGCCGCCATTCGCAAGGTTGAAGGCGAAAAACTCCTCTCCCTCATGGAGGCAGGTGAAATCCCCGTGATTGCCGGGTTTCAGGGTGTCGCGCCCGATAACAGCATCACCACGCTGGGGCGCGGCGGTTCCGATACCTCGGCGGTCGCCATTGCCGCCGCAATCGGGGCGGAGCGTTGTGATATCTACACCGATGTCGACGGCATCTATACGGCCGATCCGAACTTGGTGCCGCGGGCAAAGCGGCTCTCCCATGTCGCTTACGAGGAAATGTTGGAAATGGCGTCTTTGGGCGCCAAGGTTCTGCATGTGCGCTCGGTCGAGCTTGCCATGCGCCACAGCATGCCGGTTCTGGTGCGTTCCACCTTTGAAGCACCCGACAAGACTGATATCGAGGGAACGCTTGTGTGCGATGAGGATCAAATCATGGAAAATCAGGTCGTCAGCGGTATTGCCTGTGCCGGCAACGAGGCCAAGATCACCCTGCTCGGGCTTCATGACCGGGCGGGCATTGCCGGCGATGTGTTTACGCCTCTGGCGGAGGCTGCGATCAATGTCGACATGATCGTGCAGAACGTCTCAGGCGATGGGCGGACCATCGACCTCACCTTTACCGTGTCCGCGGCAGATCTGGAGCGCACGCTCGCCCTGCTCGAGAAAAACAGATCCCGCCTTTCCTATCGCGAGCTGCATGGCGATACCGGCATTGCCAAGGTGTCCTGCGTCGGCGTCGGCATGCGCACGCATGCGGGCGTGGCGTCCAATATGTTCCGGATTTTGGGAGAAAAAAACATCAATATTCAGGCCATTTCCACCTCCGAGATCAAGATCTCGATTCTGATCGCGAAAGCGCAGGCCGAGCTTGCGGTTACGACCCTGCACTCGTTATATGGTCTCGACCGGCCGTAATCTTTCTTATTTTCATTTTGGCAAAAGGGACGTGAGACAATGATCCGCAGCGCGCATGGCGGCCCCCGCCTTCTGCTGCGCCGGCTTCGGGAGGTGATGGCCGAACCGGCGAGCGCGCAGGCGCGCCTCGACAAGATCACGGTCATGATCGCGGCCAATATGGTCGCCGAAGTCTGCTCGATCTATCTCCTGCGCTCCGACGGCCAGCTCGAGCTTTATGCGACCGAAGGCCTGAACCCGAAATCGGTGCATGGTGTGCAGATGCGCCTGGGCGCGGGTCTTGTCGGTACGGTGGCGCAGAAAGCGGAGCCCTTAAATCTCACGCATGCGCGCGAACACCCGGCCTTTCTCTATTTTCCCGAACTGAACGAGGATGTTTACAACGCTTTCCTTGGCGTGCCGGTCCTGCGCGCGGGCGACGTGCTCGGCGTGCTCGTCATCCAGAACCGCGCGCACCGTATCTATACGGCCGAGGAAGCCGAGGCGCTGGAGGCCATCGCGCTCGTCCTTGCCGAAACGATTGCCGCAGGCGGGTTGCAAAATCTCGCGCGTCCCGGCCTCATGCTCGCCACCAACCGGCCGGTGCATATCAACGGGCTCGGCCTGTGTGATGCCATCGGACTTGGCCATGTCGTGCTGCATGTGCCGCGTGTGGCGATCGGCGGCCTCGTCGCCGAGGATATCGGCGCCGAGCTCGAGCGGCTCAACAAGGCGCTCACCGGCTTGCAGATGAATATCGATACGCTGCTGCAGCACGAGGATCTGGAGCGCGGCGAGCATCGCGACATCATGGAAGCCTATCGCATGTTCGCTAATGATCGGCGCTGGACCGGCCGGTTGCGCGAGGCGGTGGAAGCGGGCCTCACGGCGGAAGCGGCAGTCGAAAAAGTGCAGTCCGACATGCGTGCGCGCATGCTGCGCGCCGAAGATCCCTATATCCGCGAGCGCCTGCACGATCTCGACGATCTCGCCAACCGCCTGATGCGCCAGCTTGTCGGCGAAGAAGGCATGCATGCCATCCTGCCGAAGGATGCGATTATCGTTGCGCGTAATATGGGGCCTGCCGAACTGCTCGATTACGACCGTTCGAAACTGCGCGGGCTCGTACTCGAAGAAGGATCGCCGACAAGCCATGTCAGCATCGTCGCGCGCGCGCTCGGTATCGCCTGCGTCGGGCAGGCCGAGAATATCGTCACGCTCGCCGAGCAGAACGACGCCATTATCGTCGACGGCGCCTCCGGCCAGGTGCATTTGCGGCCTCCGGCCAATGTCGAGAAGGCCTATGCCGAAAAAGTGCGCTATCGCGCCCGCCGCCTCGCGCATTACCGTAAATTGCGCGACATCCCCTCCGTCACCAAGGACAATACGCCGATCGGCCTGTTCCTGAATGCGGGACTTCTGGTCGACCTGCCCTATTTGCGCGAAACCAATGCCGACGGCATCGGCCTCTTTCGCACCGAGCTGCAGTTCATGGTCGCGGCGAGATTTCCAAGGGTCGAGGAGCAGCGCGAATTATACCGGCAGGTGCTCGATGTCGCCGACGGCAAGCCCGTCATTTTCCGGTCGCTGGATGTGGGGGGCGACAAGATCCTTCCCTATATGCGTACCGAGATGGAAGAAAACCCGGCGCTCGGCTGGCGTGCCATCCGCCTGACCCTCGATAGGCCCGGCCTGATGAAGACGCAGATCCGCGCGCTCTTGCTTGCGGCCGAGGAGCGGCCGCTGCACATTCTTTTCCCCATGATCACGGAGATCAGCGAAATCAGGGCGGCTCGCGCCATCGTCGAGGGAGAGCGTTCCTTCCTCAAGAAGCATGGCCATAAAATCCCGGAGCAGGTGATGATCGGCGCGATGATCGAGGTGCCGGCCATTCTCTGGCAGCTCGAGGAGCTCGTCAAACATGTCGATTTTCTGTCAGTGGGCACTAACGACCTCGCGCAGTTTCTTTTTGCGGCCGACCGTACTAGCTGGCGGCTTGCGCAACGCTACGATACGCTGTCGGCCCCGATGCTGCGCGTGCTGAAAAGGATTGCCGATGTAGCGCATATGGGCAATGTGCCGCTCACTTTGTGCGGCGAGCTTGCCAGCAAGCCGCTCGAATCTCTGGCCGTGCTGAGCGCGGGCTATCGCCGCATCTCTCTGGCGCCATCGGCGATGGGTCCCGTCAAGGCTATGCTGCTCAATCTCGACCTAAACGAGGCGGAAGGGTTTCTCAACTCGCTTCTTGTCAAAGAGGGGCAAGAGCAAACCATTCGCGAAGCCCTGCATGATTTTGCCAATAAACATTCGATTGTGTTGAATTAAAATGATTGCCGACGAAAAACTCGAAAGTTTTGTAAACCGCCTCAAGGATATCGGCGATAAGCTGTCCGTGACCACGGAATCTTCGGCTTTCGTTGCCCTGTCGCGCGAATATGCCGAGCTGGAGCCGACCGCGAAAAAAGCGCAGGTGCTGCTGGAGGCGCGCAAGGAACTTGCCGATCTTTTGAATCTTGCCTCCGACCCAGATCCCGCCATGCAGGAACTGGCCGATACGGAGCGGCGGGAGCTCGCCGGGAAAATCGAGACACTGGAAAAAGAGCTGCGCGTCCTGCTGCTGCCGAAAGACGCGGTGGACGAAAAAAGCGCCATTGTCGAGCTGCGCGCCGGCACCGGCGGCGACGAGGCGGCGCTTTTTGCCGGCGATCTCTTCGATATGTATCAGCGCTATGCCGCCCTGCATGGCTGGAAAGTCGAGATCGTTTCCATTTCGGAGGGAACCAAGGGCGGCTTCAAGGAAATCATCGCCTCGATTGCCGGGCGGGGCGTGTTCGCGCGGCTGAAATTCGAATCCGGCGTGCATCGCGTGCAGCGCGTGCCCGATACGGAAACGCAGGGGCGCATTCATACTTCGGCGGCAACGGTGGCCGTGCTGCCGGAAGTGGAAGATGTCGACATCAAGATCGACGAGAAAGATCTGCGCATCGATGTTTTTCGTTCAAGTGGGCCCGGCGGGCAGTCGGTGAACACGACCGACAGTGCTGTTCGCATCGTGCATATTCCGACCGGCGTCACCGTGCAGCAGCAGGATGAGAAGTCGCAGCACAAGAACAAGGCGAAGGCGTTGAAGATCCTGCGCGCGCGGCTTTACGATCTCGAATATCAAAAGCGCGAGCAGGAACGCGCGAGCTCGCGCAAGGGGCAGATCGGCACCGGCGACCGCTCGGAGCGAATTCGCACCTATAATTTTCCGCAAGGGCGCGTCACCGATCACCGCATCGAACTGACTTTGTACAAGCTCGACAAGGTGATGGCGGGCGAGGCACTGGACGAGATCATCGATGCGCTGCTTTCCGAACATCAGGCAACGCTTCTTACGGCCGTAGGCGTTTGATGAGGCTGAAGGATATCTATCGCCAGCTTGCCCGGGTTTTTTTCGATGCGGGGCTAAAGACGCCCGAGCTCGATGCGCGCCTGCTGCTGGCGGAACTTGCGGGACTTAAAGCCGCGCAAGTCCCTTTGAGCGAGCATGAATTGACGCAGGAGCAGCAGGATTGCCTGGAAAACTGGCGTGCGCGGCGGCTCAAACATGAATCGGTTGCGCGTATTGCAGGCAGGCGCGGATTCTGGACCGTCGATCTTGAAGTATCGAAAGCCGTGCTCGAGCCGCGCCCGGACAGCGAGACGCTGATCGAGGCGGCGCTTGCGCATCTTGGTCCGCGCCGTAATGATAGATTGAAAATCCTCGATCTCGGCACCGGCAGCGGCGCGCTTCTTCTTTCGCTTTTGTACGAATGTCCGCAGGCTTTCGGTGTCGGCGTCGATCTTTCCCTGGAGGCCGTCAGGACGGCACAGAGAAATGCCGTAAAAAATAATCTGGCAACTCGTGCCGGTTTTGTCTGCGCGGATTGGCTGGGTGCTCTCTCGGGAACGTTCGATCTGATGGTCGCCAACCCGCCTTATATCAGGTCGGCCGAGTTTGCCGGCCTTGAGGATGAGGTGCGTCTGTACGATCCGCACCTCGCGCTTGATGGCGGCTTGGACGGACTTGATGCCTATCGCGCCCTTGCGGCCAATGCCGCAAACAACCTTGAAAAAAACGGGCTTTTCCTGCTCGAGGTCGGATATGATCAAAGCAAGGCCGTAGCTGAGCTTTTCGAGCATTTCCCGTTCCGGCTGCGGGATGTCGCGCACGATCTTGCCGGGCATCGGCGGGTTGTGGTTTTTGAGTTACAGCGGCGGCAAAAAACATTTGAAAGGCCCTTGGAAAATGCATGCGGGACGGCTAAGACAATGCAGCGTCCTTGAGATCGATGAAAGATTAACCGGACGGCGGCGCTTCACTTCAGGCGAAATATGATGTTCAGGAAAGTGAAAGCGGAATAGCCTCTGCAAATGTGGATTAGGCTAAATTCATTGGCATAGAGATATAAGGAATCAGAATGAGACCGGGACCAGGAAAGCGTCACATACGGGGGCGGAACAATCGCGGCGGCGGCGGCAAAGGCGGCGGCAATCCGATGCACCGCGGTTTCGAATCGAATGGTCCCGACGTCAAGATCCGCGGTACGGCGCAGCACATCGCCGAAAAATATGCCCAGCTCGGGCGCGATGCGCAGGCGAGCGGCGATCATGTGCTCGCCGAGAATTACCTGCAGCATGCCGAACATTATTACCGCATGATCGCGGCCTATCAGGCGCAGTTCGCGCCGCCGGGCGAAGAGGGCGACGGTGAAGGCGCCGAGGGTGCCGACAGCGCAGAGATCGACGGCAATGACGAGCAGGATGATGGCGGGCGCGGCTTTCGGCCCGAATTCCGCAATCATCGCCAAGATCACCGTCAAGATCATCGTCATGACCACCGTCAGGATTATCGCGGCGACTATCGCAATGATCGTTTTTCGCGTCGCGGCAATAATAATGGGCGGCCCGAAGAAACCGAACAGCCGGCGGTCGCTTTTCCGCAGCGCGAGGAGCAGGGCGCAGAGGGGCGAGGCGATCATCGCGGTCCGCGCCGTTTCGACAACAAGCGCGAGCGCTTTCCGCGCGATCGGAACCCGGCCGCTCCTCCGCAGGGAGAATCCCAGGGTAGCGATGCCGAAGCACTTCCCTCTTTTCTGACGCGTACCCGCCGCCGCGGCCGCAACGAGGAGCAGGACAAGGCGGAAGGGGCCGACAACAATAATCATTCCGTGCCACCCGCCACGGAAGCATAAAATTTTAACTGTCCCCTTGCGGGAGAGCAGGCCGCTACCCACATCTCCAATATGGGAATTGGAGAAAGGGTTAGGATATGAACCCGGAAAAATACACCGAACGCCTGCGCGGTTTTTTGCAATCGGCACAAACCCTTGCCCTGCGTGAAGGGCATCAGACCTTTACCCCCGAACATATGCTGAAAGTCCTGCTCGATGACGAGGAGGGCCTGGCGGCGGGACTGATCGCGCGCGCTGGTGGGCGTGCAGGCGAGGTGCGTACGGCAACCGCCGCAGCGCTCGCAAAATTACCGAAAGTCGAAGGTGCAGGCGCAGGGCAGATTTATCTTTCACCCCAGCTGGCGCGCGTCTTCGATGCCGCCGAGAAGACAGCAACGAAAGCGGGCGACAGTTTTGTAACCGTCGAATATCTGCTGCTGGCGCTTGCGACAGAGGACAATGACACCAAAAAGATTTTGGCGCAGGCGGGTATCAATCCGCAAAATCTCAATGCCGCCATTTCCGCCCTGCGCAAGGGGCGTAGCGCCGATTCCGCCTCCGCCGAAAGCCAGTATGAATCCTTGAAAAAATACACGCGCGATTTCACTTTAACTGCGCGCGAAGGCAAGCTCGATCCCGTGATCGGCCGCGACGAGGAAATCCGCCGCGCCATCCAGGTTCTCTCGCGGCGCACGAAAAACAATCCCGTGCTGATCGGCGAGCCGGGCGTGGGCAAGACGGCGATTGCGGAAGGTTTGGCATTGCGCATCGTCAATGGCGATGTGCCGGAAAGTCTCAAGGACAAAACCCTCCTTGCGCTCGATATGGGCGCGCTGATCGCAGGCGCGAAATATCGCGGCGAATTCGAGGAGCGCCTCAAAGCTGTATTGAGCGAAATTCAGGCGGCCTCCGGGCAGATCATCCTGTTCATCGACGAGATGCACACGCTGGTGGGCGCGGGCAAGGCGGAAGGTGCGATGGATGCATCCAACCTCCTGAAACCTGCCCTGGCGCGCGGCGAATTGCATTGCATCGGCGCCACCACGCTCGACGAATATCGCAAACATGTCGAAAAAGACGCGGCGCTGGCGCGGCGCTTTCAGCCGATTTTCATCGCCGAGCCGACGGTCGAGGACGCGATTTCTATCCTCCGCGGCATCAAGGACAAATATGAGCAGCATCACGGCGTGCGCATCACCGATGCGGCGATCGTTGCGGCGGCGACATTGTCGCACCGCTATATCGCCGACCGTTTTTTGCCCGACAAGGCTATCGACCTCGTGGACGAGGCGGCGGCGCGCCTGCGCATGCAGGTCGACAGCAAGCCGGAAAAACTCGATGAGCTCGACCGCCGCCTCATGCAGCTCAAGATCGAGCGCGAGGCTTTAAGGAAGGAAAAAGACAAGGCATCAATAGATCGCCTGCAAAAGCTGGAGCAGGAGATTGCGGGGATTGAGGAAGAGGCGACAGGTTTGGCCGCGCGCTGGCAGGCCGAGAAAAACAAATTATCCGAAGCCAAGCGCCTGAAGGAAGAGCTTGATAAAGCGCGCAACGAGTTACTAGCCGCGCAGCGCCGCGGCGAGTTCCAGCGCGCGGGCGAGCTGACCTACAGCGTCATTCCCGAGCTCGAGAAAAAATTGAAAACGGTCGAGAGCGCGGAGAAAACCGATTTTCTCGAAGAAGCGGTCACGCCCGAACATATCGCGCAGATTGTCTCAAAATGGACCGGCATCCCGGTCGATAGAATGTTAGAGGGCGAAAAGGAAAAGCTCCTCAAGATGGAAGAAAGTCTGGGCGCGCGCGTGGTCGGGCAGCAGGAAGCGGTGCGTGCGGTGGCAACGGCGGTGCGGCGTGCGCGCGCGGGATTGCAGGACCCGAGCCGCCCCATCGGCTCGTTCATGTTTTTAGGCCCCACCGGCGTCGGCAAGACCGAGCTGACAAAGGCGCTGGCTGCCTTCCTGTTCGACGACGAGGCAGCGCTCCTGCGCGTGGACATGTCGGAATTCATGGAGAAGCACGCGGTCGCGCGTCTGATCGGCGCGCCGCCCGGCTATGTCGGCTATGAGGAAGGCGGCGTGCTCACCGAAGCGGTGCGGCGGCGGCCCTATCAGGTCATTCTCTTCGATGAGATCGAAAAGGCGCATGCGGATGTATTCAACGTGCTGCTGCAGGTGCTCGACGACGGCCGCCTGACCGACGGACAGGGCCGCACGGTCGATTTTCGAAATACGCTTATTGTGATGACCTCCAATCTCGGCTCGCATTTTCTGGTTGCACAGAAAGAGGGCGAGGATACCGAAGCCGTGCGCGGCGATGTGATGGCCGAACTGCGTGCGCATTTCCGCCCCGAATTCCTCAACCGCGTCGACGAGATCATCCTCTTCCATCGCCTGAAGCGCGAGCAGATGGAGCAGATCGTCGACATTCAGCTCGTGCGCCTGCAAAAACTGCTGGAGGAGCGCAAGATCGGGCTCGCGCTGGATCCGGATGCCCGCAAGTTTCTTGCCGACAAGGGCTACGATCCCGCTTACGGCGCACGGCCGCTCAAGCGCGTGATCCAGAAATATGTGCAGGACCCGCTTGCCGAACAAATCCTGCGCGGCGAGGTGAAAGATGGCGATCAGCTGGTGCTGACGCGAAAGGGCGATAAACTTGTGTTCGGCCGGCAGGTCGCGAGGCAGAATTTGAGAAAGGCTGGCTAGCTTTTCAGGTCTGCAGCAATAAGGCCCAGCGCTTCATAGACCATTTTAAGGGCGAATGCCGGCGACAGGGTGGCAAGGCCGATGATAATAAACTCCACGGCAGCGACCGTTGCGGGCGAAGACATCAGCGGGCGGAGAACATACCAGAGAGCCCGCAGAGCAGGCGCGATAATCGCCATACTCGGCGCTACGGCAAGAAGGGCGATCGCCACTGCCGTAAGCAAAGCGGTCAGAAGCACGCCGCCGCCGGCATATATGCCGATCGTTTCGATATTTTGATGGAGCAGCAGGCGGTCCTGCTCACGCAGGCGCTGTTCCTGTTCCTCAGCGCTGGGCGCCCATTGTTCCATATAAGCGGGTGAGGGAAGAGCCGGATCGACAGGATTGGTTCGAACTCGCTTTTTTTCTTCGTCGCCTACTTTTTTGGTTACTTCTTTGGGGTCTTCTACTTTTTTACAATTTTGATGTATAGTTAAATGCAATTTTTCAAGCCTCTTTTCGGTGTCACCGAGGTACTGCAAAAAATCTGCATTAGCTTTGCCGCCAGCTTCTTCGAAGAATCGGCGCAACCTTTCAAGAAATTCCAAATCATCTGCGGCGTCTAGTGCTTGATTGCTCCAGAATTTGCACCTTCTTGATCGGTCTGCTTCACCGATTTCTTTACTTTTGCCTTGCTCGTCTAAAAAGACTGTTTCAAAAGAAAAGCCGACTGGCGAAAATCGTCGCTGTTTTGCGTCATCTGAAATGACTTTACTGCTAACCGATACCGACATCGCCGACGCCCGAACAAATATTAAAACTCAATCCTTTTTGCCATTTTTACCGGGCTGCAGCAAGCGTATTGCGGGCTTTATTTTGCCCGTTTCGCCATTGAGGACCTGCTCCGTCCCCGTGCCCGTAAAGATGGTTTTGTTGAAATCCTCGTCGCTGACGACGATCATTTTACGATCCGTATCCTGTTGCCGGAAAACGGGATAGAGCGTTTCTTCTGTCTTGTTTTCATTATTTTGGTTTTTGTAATCCACATGCGCAGGAAGAATGGTGCCCGTATCTTCCAGCATTTTGCCATCCGGCAGCAGCAGGATCGGCACACCGTCGGATCTCAGAAGCGGCAAGGGTCTGCCGTTGCCTTTTTCGCTGGCGGCAAGCGGCGTTGCCGCCTGAACGGAAGGCGATGAATTGCCGATGACGGTTGCGATCAATGCGGTGGCGCCGGCATAAGCAAGCCAGGCCGGAATTGTCGGAAGAAGCAAATAGGTCACTCCGGCGATGACGATGACTTCCAGTGCAGCCGTGCCGAACTCAGACACGGCCATGCGGTGTACTTTTGACGACTCTTCAATGGTAGTGCGTTGAGAAACCGGAAGCCGTATTTTTCTTCGGTAGCATTCTGCTTGAATTCTATGAAGCCGCCTGTTTTCGATAATCCAGTCGTAATATTTTTGAGCGATTTCTTCCAGCTCATTCATTGTATGAGATTTAGGCTTGAAAGGTGTGTCGAGTATTCTCTTATGCACCGCCAGCAAATATTTCTCTTTGCCAATATTACTGATAATGATTTCATTGGCCAGAACCCAGATAAAATATTCATCCAAAGCAAGAAGCTTCGGCTTGAGCTTCTCGAAAATTTTTCCGTAATCTTTTTTATGTTGCTCAATCTTGTCTTCGATGCCGAGACATTCGTCATCTTCCTCAGCAAGGACATTCAAATTCGCAGCGAACGCAGCCGCATGATGCGGGCGGCCTTCTTTGAGGATCGGAAAACGCAAAGGTGCAATCATTATCAAATGAACGGATTTAAAAACGAGATCAAGGTTGATGCTTATCAATTTAAATTTGGACGATCAACAGCACTAATACGGGACAGTAAGAAAAATTATTGCGTTGCCACCTGCTGGCGGCTCTCCAGCGCCTTGCGCATCATGGTTTCGATACGTTCGCGCTCGCGTGCGAAATCGCCATAGGTGCGACCCTCCAGCACGCGCCCGCGCGGCACCTTGATGCGCATGGGGTCGACGAGCGAATTGTTGACCAGTACCTCATAGTGCAGGTGTGAGCCGGTGGAAAGGCCGGTGGTGCCGACATGGCCGATCACCTGGCCCTGATAGACGCGCGCGCCTTCCGTAATGCCGCGGCCGAAAGCGGACAGATGGTTGTAGGCCGTCTTGTAGCCGTTGGCGTGCTGAACCTCGATACGCTGGCCATAGCCCGACTGCCAGCCCGCCTTCACCACCGTGCCGACACCCGCCGCCATGACCGGCGTGCCGGTCGGCGCGGACCAGTCGACGCCCGTATGCATGCGCGTGTAGCCCAAAATGGGATGATGGCGGAAGCCGAAGGGCGAGGTGAAGACGCCGCCGTTCATCGGCTTGCGCATCAGGAATTTCTTGGCGGAGTTTCCGTTCGCATCGTAGAAATCGATGATGCTGTCGTCCTCGGTCTTGAAACGGTAAAAGCGTTTCGTATTCCCGTCCACGGTGAGCGCGGCATACAGGATATCGCCGCGGCTGAAAGCGCGATCCTGCTCTTCTTCGGCGTCGTAAAAGACCTCGAAACTGTCGCCCGGTCGTACGCGACGCTGAAAGTCGAAATCGTAGGAATAGACCTTGATCAGTTCGTCGATCAGCTCGCGCGGAATATTGTAGCGCAGGGCCGTTTCGTAAAGAGAGACATAAAGGCTCGGCGCGGAGGATGGCGCCGTGCCAAGATCGGCCGCAGGCTCGACCTGCGCAAGCGGTGCGCTTTCCTCGAGATTTTGCGTGCCGCCGATCGCCATATAGTTTCCGTTCTCGTCGAGAGCGGTCGTGCCCAAAACGGAATGGCCGCTGATGATCGAGGCTTTCAAGATAATCTTGCGGCCCGGGTTCGCTTCCGTCGGCGCGGGGGAAAGCGCATAGCGCAGGCGCTGGCCTTCGTGCAGATCTTCGGGCTTGAAGTTTTTCGACAGCGCTTCGATGATCGCGCGCGCATCCTGCAAACTTGCGCCCGCATTCACCAGCAGGGTCGCAAGCGTGTCGTTGCGGTTGACCAGAATTTCTTTCTCGTCCTGGCCGAGCGGCGTGTCGCTTTCATCGGCGCTTTTGGATATGGCGGTGATGTTTTCCGCCGTGATGCCGATATCCTCGCCCGACATGGCGCGCTTCGGATCTGGCAGCGAAATCGTGCCCGACGTGTTCGGATCGGCCGTCATGAGTACGGTCTGGCGCACCAGCTTCATGATGCCCTCGTCGCTCAGGCTGTCATCATGCGAAACCGGTCTGTCCAGATCGGTGAATTTGCGCGTCAGCAGGCTCATGTCGCCGTCGTTTTCGTTGACGGCCTGCGGCGTCTCGTGCAGGGGCGCGCTGGCTTCCGCGAAAACGCGCATGGGGTTGAAGTCCGGCAGGTTCGCCGTGCGCGAGCTGCGGGCAAGCGCGAGCGGCGCGAACACGCGCGCGAAGGGAATACTGCGTACGATGTCTTTTTCGCCGACCCGCGTCGTCGTTGCGATCTGCACGAGATAGCGCCGCACCGGCTCCGATTCTTCCGGTACGAAACGGTCGCCTTTTTCGGACGAGAGCGAGCCCGTATCGTCGCCATAGGAAAGGGCGGAACTTGGCGCAACCGCAAAACGGGTCTCACCGTCGACAGCCGCAAACAGCGCGCCGCCCATCAGGGTGATGCCGGCAATACCGGTGAGGAAAGTGCCGAACAGCCAGCGCCAGTTGAATTGATGCTTATCGGGGAGTGCGCGCCCGTTGGCATAGACGAGCGCAGGCTCTTTGCCTAAATCGATCGCCGCTCCATGCGGAGCGGCGCTATGGCGATAATTGCGTGGCAAAGAGACGTTAATCCCTCAGATTGGAGACGACCAGTTTGTAAACATCGCGTACAGTCATCTGCTCGGCGGATGCAAGAAAATTCCGGCAGGATCTATAATCAACGGTCATGAATACGGTGAATGCCAGCGTGCAGAAGAAGAAAACGGAAATAAAATCCTTCTTGTTGCCAAGGCGTATCGTTCTCGCTTTGGCGCGCGGCTCGTACCCGTATTCGGCGCGGCATTCCTGTAAATAGATTTCGCGCTCTTCAAGAAATCGCTGCAGTTTTTGTTCCTGACTCATTTTAATTTTTCCTACTTCGTTAAAGCACTTCATCTAAAAACAGGCGAATTAATGACGCATTCTTAACCTTACCTGTTAGGGTGCTGTTAATCCTTGCATAAGTCAATGCTATGGGCAGTCTATGGCGAGGCTTTTCTTTAACTCTGCTTAAGGAACAAAGTTAATTTTGGTTATACATTCGTGTGCCGTGCGGCGTATTTTTAATTTTCCTTAAGTAGAAAATACATTTCCATACTGGACTGCGCCATCATTTAAAATTTTAGCTTTTCGCCCCATCCTTTTAAAGCTTCCTTCGCTCATAATTCGCGTCAAAGAGGTGTCAATGACTTTGCCGCGCGCATTGTCTGTCATGGGCCTGTTACGCCGTTTTGCCAGATCGACTCGTGGTGTCACCGCGATCGAATATGGCCTGTATGCATGCGGCATCGGGCTTGCCGTTCTGCCGGCCGCGCATCTTGTGGGCGATAACGTAAAAAGCGGCTTCGAATCGATCAGCGCCTATTTTGATTCACATCATGGCAGCGGCGGCGATACCGACCCTCCTTCAGGCGACACGATCGACGGCACGGAGATCGACGATACGTTGACGGGTAATCAGACGGGGCATTCCTATACCATACGCGGATTTGGCGGCAACGACGTTCTCACCGGCAACGATCAAGACGACAATATCGACGGCGGGGCCGGTAACGATATTCTCCACGGCGGTGCGGGCAACGATTTATTGCACGGCGGCACGGGCGACGATTCCCTGAATGGGGGTGCCGGTGCGGACACGCTGGATGGCGGCGACGGCATCGATGCCGCCGATTATTCGGATTCCTCTGCCGCCGTCACGCTCGATCTTTCGAGCGGCACGTTCAGCGGCGGCGATGCGGCGGGCGATACGCTGATCAGCGTCGAAAATCTGGTCGGCTCTGCGCATGACGATACGCTGATCGGCGATGCCAACAACAATACGATCTGGGGCAGGGCCGGCGACGATTACATCGACGGCGTTGGCGGCAACGACACGCTTTACGGCGAAGAAGGTAATGATACGATCAAGGGCGGCGATGGTGCCGACGGACTTTATGGCGGCGACGGCAACGATCAGCTGACCGGCGGTGCGGGCGCGGATATTCTCGACGGCGGCAATGGAACGGACAGCGCATCCTATGCGACATCCATCGCAGGATTGACAGTCAATCTTTCCAACCCTGCCGGCAATACGGGCGATGCGGCAGGTGATATTTACAGCTCCATAGAAAACCTGCAGGGTTCGAATTCCGACGATACGCTTATCGGCAATACTGCGGCCAATATTCTCACAGGCAATGACGGCAACGATGCCATGGACGGCGGCGGCGGCAATGACACATTGCTGGGAGGCGATGGCGACGATACGCTGACAGGCGGTGCCGGCGCGGACGTTCTTAATGGCGGCAATGCCATGGACACGGCAAGCTATGCCGGCAGCGCTGCCGCCGTAACGGTCAATCTGGCAACGAATACGGCATCGGGCGGCGATGCGGCAGGCGATACGTTTACAAGCATAGAAAACCTTGTCGGCTCGGCGCTTGGCGACACGCTGACGGGAGATGCAGGCGATAACACCCTCTACGGCGGTTACGGCAACGACACGCTGAACGGCGGGCTTGGCAACGATACGCTGATGGGTGGCGAAGACAATGATACCCTGAACGGCGGCGCGGGCGCCGATATATTCGACGGCGGAAACGGCATAGATACGGTCTCTTACGCGGGCGCCACCGACTATGTTGCGGTAATTCTGTCCCATCCTCTTTCGAATCTCGGCGATGCCGCAGGCGATAGCTATACCTCGATTGAAAATATTACGGGCTCCTCGCTCAACGACACGCTGGTCGGCGATTTGAATGCCAATATCATTCAAGGCGGCGACGGCAATGATACGCTTGACGGGGTGATCGGTGCGGATGCGATCTATGGCGGCAATGGTAACGATACGATCTATGTGCGCGATGCAGCCGGCACGTTCAATGGCGGTAGCGGCATAGACACGGCCATTGTCACGATATGGGATTTGACAGCTCTTCCGACAGGCCTCACCGGTTTTGAAATCCTCGATTTCAGTCAGGAAACGACATCGAACCTCACCGTCAGTGCAGCTAATGTGGCAAGCGTGACGGGCCAGACCCAGGGAAATTTAAATAATCTGGTTATCAAGGTGGATAACGACGGCTTCAACCCCGTAACCCCTGCTGGTGGAGTTGTGACCACGGTAAGTTCTACTTATGACATATATCCTTCCACGGTTTATACTTATCGGAATAGTTCAAATGCCATTGTAGCGGTTGTCGTGGTCGTCCAGGTGCTGTCTGGAGATCTTTGAGTGATCGGTCGACTGCTACCCTTTATCTTGGAGCGTTTCGTCAGGGCGACAGGCGGTACGACCGCGATCGAATACGGCTTGTATACGATGGGCATTGCGCTTGCCATTTTTCCTGCCGTGCAGATGGCGGGGAAATCGGTAAGACACGATTTTCACGTGGTGGATTCCGCCTTCTCCGACAACGTAAGAGAGTTCGACAATGGCGACGAGGTCGAGTTTCTCGGAACCGAGCATGCCGACATTATTACCGGCAGGGCCGCACGCCGTAATCTTATAAGCGGCATGGGCGGTAATGACATCCTGACGGGGCAGGAAAAGAATGATCGGCTCAATGGCGGCGCCGGTGACGACCTGATGCATGGCGGTGAAGGAGATGACAATTTAAGCGGCGGTATAGGAGGGGACGTATTGAAAGGCGGTGCCGGTGCGGACGTTCTTGATGGCGGAGAAGACAACGACACGGCGGATTATTCTGACTCGGCCCTGGGCGTCGTGCTGGACTTGATGACAGGCCAATTCAGTGGAGGTGACGCAACCGGCGACACGCTGGAAAATATTGAAAACCTCACCGGCTCTTCCAGCAATGATATTCTGACCGGCGATAACGGCAGCAATGCTCTCAATGGAGGCGCGGGCGATGACGTGCTGACCGGCGGCGGCGGCGGCGATGCTTTCGACGGCGGCAGCGGCACGGATATTGTATCCTATTCTTCGGCAACCTCCCCCATTATTGCTTTCATGACATGCCCTGCCTGCGGAGGTGGCGATGGTTTGAACGACAGCTTCGTCTCCGTCGAGAATATACTCGGTTCTGCTTTTAATGATGTTATCGGAGGAAATAGCGGTGCCAATATCCTCGATGGCGGCGACGGGAATGACGTTCTTTATCCCGGCGGAGGCGCCGATACGATCATTGGCGGCAACGGGAGCGATACCGTTGCTTTCGCCAATGCCGGCGATGTCACGGTCAATCTCGCCAACAATGCATTGAATGGCGGCGGCGCAATAGGCCTGATCCTGAGCAGCATCGAAAACGTTTGGGGGGGTGAATATAATGATACCATCACAGGCGACGGCGGCGCCAATCTTCTGACAGGAAGTTATGGCAACGATACCTTAAGCGGGGGCGCCGGAAACGATGCGCTTTACGGCAGTTTCGACAACGACTCTCTGAGCGGCGGCCTGGGCGCGGATATTCTTGACGGCGGCGACGGTGTCGACACGCTCAGCTATGCCAGCAGTTCTTCCGGTGTGACCGTCAATCTCGCGGCCAATACGGCCCTGGGCGGCGATGCCACAGGCGATGTTATTTCCGGCTTTGAAAACCTTGCCGGCCCTTCTTCCGCCGGCAGCACGCTGACAGGTTTGCTCAATGCGCCAAGCACCATCACGGGCGGCAGCGGCGTGGATACGATTACCGGAGGTAACGCCAACGACATCATCAACCCCGGCTCCGGTCCCGACACCGTCAATGCCGGTGGCGGCAACGATATCATCAATGTGCCGCGAACGACGCCGATCGCCGGTTCCGGCGGCCATATCAACGGTGGTGCCGGCAACGATATAGTCAATCTGACGTCGGGGGGCTCGATCAATATCGCCGGGCTGACCTTCTCTCTTTCAGGGATTGAAACGATCAATTTCCTGGCCGGCAATACGGGCACCTTAAGCATTGCCTACGGCGACATTCACACCATAACCGCAGACAATAGCAGCGCGTCCAAGTTGACGATCTATAAGGGCGGACTGACGATAGCGCCCGTCGCACCTTCCGGCGGTTCGGTGACAAGCAGCATCAACGGTAGCGGCAATACGGTTTACACCTATCGCAACGGCGCCAATGCCGTGCTTGCCATCGTGGAAGTTACTCTTGTTCCCACAAGCGGTGTCTAGAATGAAAAACGGATCGTCATTTATTTTTAAGATCGCAAATCCTGGCCTGCGCCGTTTTTCATTGCGGCAATTTCTAAAAGCAAGGAACGGCACGACCGCAATCGAATACGGCATATATGCGTTTGGTATTGCGCTTGCCATCGTACCCGCCGTGCAAATGGCGGGGAAATCGACGGGGCATACATTTCATGTCGTGGATTCCGCTTTCTCCGACAGCGTGAGCGAGTACGACAATGGCGACGAGGTAGAGTTTCTTGGAACGGACCACGACGATATCATCAGCGGCAGGGCGGCGCGCCGTAATCTTATAAGCGGTTCAGGCGGCAATGACCGTCTGACAGGGCAGGAGC